>NZ_KZ983991.1 GCF_003569785.1 Leucobacter sp. wl10
CGAGGTTCACCGGTTTCGGCCGCCTGTGGACGAAGCCCGCGGCGGCCCGAGTCGCCCGCGGAGCTGCGCGGCCTGCGCGACGGGTCCGAACAGTCTCGGGTTCGATACGGCATCCTCCTTTCACAAGCGCCTGGAGTCCGCCGCAGGGAGCCCGTCACCGATCTGGTGCCGGGCTCCGCGTCCGTTGCGAGCGCGCCATCGTTCGATCTCGCCGGTGAGGCGATTCCGGCAACTCCGAGACGACGCGCCCGCGAACTCGGGTTCCGTCTGTTCCCGGCGCTCGCAAGGTGACACACTGTACTCATGGCCATCCACCTCACCGACGACGACGCAGCCGACGAACTCCTCACCGCAAACCCCCTCGCGCTCCTCATCGGCATGCTGCTCGACCAGCAGGTCGCCATGGAGGTCGCGTTCGCGGGTCCGCTGAAGATCCGGGAGCGCATCGGCGCCGTCGACGCCCTCACGATCGCCGGGACAGATCCCGACGACCTCGTCGCGGCGTTCAAGCAGTCCCCCGCGGTGCACCGCTTTCCCGGCTCGATGGCCGGCCGCGTGCAGACGCTGTGCCGGGCGCTGCTCGACGACTGGGGCGGCGACGCCTCGGCGATCTGGACCGAGGGCGATCCCGATGGCAAGACCGTGCTGAAGCGGCTCAAGGCGCTGCCGGGCTTCGGGGAGCAGAAGGCGAAGATCTTCCTCGCCCTGCTGGGCAAGCAGTGCGGTTTCGACGGGGAGGGATGGCGCGAGGCCTCGGCGCCCTACGGCGAGGAGGGATCCTTCCGCAGCGTGGCCGACATCACCTCGCCGGAGACGCTGCTCAAGGTGCGCGAGACCAAGCGCGCCGCGAAGGCGGCCGCCAAGCGCGGCTGAGCCGGCGAGGATCGTGCGAGCACGTCGGGTGCCCGGCGGAGTTTCTGACGCGGTTCGTCCAGCCCCGGCGGTCTGGGCGGGTTCGGCGCTCATAGCCCCGGTACAGGTCCTCTCGCGCCCCTCGAGAGAGTGATGTCCGGGATCTCACGGCTCTCCGCCGCATCGGCGGCAGCGGATGCGCTTCCTCGGGCTCACGCCTCCGGGTCGTCGGTCGCCTGATCTGACGCGACCGACCGGGAGGTGAGAGGGAAGCGCGTGTCGGTGAGGCGCTCGGAGACCTCCCAGAGCCTCCCGGCGACGTCGGCGTCCCTCGCTCCGGGAGACGGCTCGGTCACCGCGGCCGGTCCGCGAACTCCACCGAGGCGGCTCGGGCCGATGAAGCTGCCGCCGGGCACGTCGCCGACCGCCGCCAGCAGCGTCGGCAGCGAGCCGCCCTCGGGGCCCTGAGCGAGCAGGGGTGCGCTGACCGCCGCCAGGGCGTCGAGGAGGCCGTTGCCGCTCGCGATTCGAAAGCCGGTAGCCGCCCACCCGGGATGGGCCGAAGTTGCGATCACCGGCGAGCCGACGGCGGCCAGGCGGCGCTGCAGCTCGGTCGTGAACAGCAGGTTCGCCAGCTTGGATTGTCCGTAGGCGCGGAACGGGTGGTAGGTGCGCCTTTCCCACTGCAGATCGTCGAAGTCGATCCGGGCGGAACGGTGGGCGGCCGAGGACACCGTGACGATCCGGTTCGTGACCCGATCCAGCAGCAGGTTCGTCAGCGCGAAGTGTCCGAGGTGGTTGATCCCGAACTGGAGCTCGAACCCGTCCGCCGTGTGCCGCAGCGCGTCTGTCATGGTTCCGGCGTTGTTGATGAGCACGTCGACGGCGCCGTCGATGTCGGAGGCGAAGTCCCGGATCGAGGTCAGCGAGGCGAGATCCAGCCGACGCACCTCGACCTCGCCATCCATCGTGGCCGCCGCGGCATGGCCCCGGTCCCGGTCCCGGACCGCGAGAATCACCCGCGCTCCCCTGGCGGCGAGCGAGGCCGCCGCCGCGCGGCCGATCCCGCTGTTGGCGCCGGTGACGACGATGGTGCGACCGGTCTGATCCGGCATCTGATGGGGCGAGGCGAGTGTCAGCATGGCAACCAATGTATCCAGTGAAAACAATCTTGTCAACGGATACATCGCTGATAGGCTGTGCGCATGACGTCATCGCGCCCCTACCACCACGGCAACCTGCGTCAGGCCGTGCTCGACGAAGCCGCGACGGTGGTGCGGGATCGAGGGGCCGCCGAGTTGTCGCTGCGCGAGGTGGCTGCCACGATAGGCGTCACGCACGCCGCGCCGCGCCGGTACTTTCCAGGCAGGCAAGAGCTTCTCGACGCCTTGGCCGCCGAGGGCTTCGCCCGGCTCGGCAACCGGTTGCGGGATGCCGTCGACGTCTCACCCGACTACCCGACACAGGTTCAGGCCGTCGCAACCGCATATCTCGACTTCGCGACCTCGGAGGCGAACCTGGTCGAGCTGATGTTCGCCAACAAGCACGGGGCGTACGGCGAGGCCGTGAGCAGGAGCGCCGAGGTCGCCTTCGCTCCGATGCTGGACATGTTCCAGCGCGCCCGATTCGAAGGGCTGCTCGCGGACCGGAGCCCCGAGCGACTCTCGCTGATCTTCCTCGCCACACTCCAAGGCCTCGCCGGCCTCATCAACTGCGGCGTCATTCCACCCAGCCAGCTCGGCGAATTGATCGACGAGGCTGTCCAGCAGTTCCCGCATCGGGTGTGATTCGCCGCGGCGCCCTGACCCGGGCGCTTCTACGTCTCGCCCATCGACCACGAGCGCGCTCAGCCCCTCGTCGGTGAGGGTTCTGCCACGGAGGCCTCAGGCGACGTCACGGCATCGAGTCGGTCAATCCGGGCTGGGAACATCGCTCTCTGCGCGATACCTCTGTCGTGCCAGCCCCGTCCGCGACCGCGAACACGATCCGGGTACGCTCCACCTGCCCAGCCGAGACCATCGAAGCCCTCGTCCACGATGTCAGCAGCCCACGGGACGCACGACGCTAGCCGCTGCGGGTTCAGCACGTAAAGCGACTCAGGTCATGGTGCGTCGAGCAGCGCGTCGACCAGATGGTCTAGCGATGCGCGCGCTTGGCTGGTCGGAAGCCGACTGCTGAGCACGTGCACTCCGAGACCCTCAGCCGCTGCGAGCAGGATCGTCGCCGCCAAATCGGCATCTCTTCGGCCATCAGCAGCGCGAACAAGCTCGGCAAAGTGGTTGCGCAGAAGCTCGTTGCCTTCTTCTAGGTAGTCGGCAGCATCGGGGTGTGTCGCGGCATAGGCTTGAAACGCAAGCGCAACGTGTCCGTCGTCTTCTTCTGAATCGTCAGTCGGGATCATCATGGCAAGCAGCGTCCGAAGCACCCGGTGCGGCTCCGGCTCCTCACCCAGCAGAGCAAGCTGAGCGGTAACCCGAGCTTCATACCGCGCACTTGCAGTGCGCATCGCGAAATCCATCATGGAACCTTTCGACGGGAAGTAGTGCTGCACCATCCCCGCCGTGACACCCGCCTCGGTCGCCACATGACGCAGGCTGACGGCCTCCAGCCCGTCACGAGAGATCACTCTGAGCAACGCAGCTGCAATGTGCTGGCGACGCTCCTGATGATCAACGCGCTTCGGCATGGAGTCATCTTTTCACATTGCAGTCGTATTGACAACAGGCTCATGATCGTTTACATTACGAGTGCAATGTGAAACAGGCGGGCCCAGCTCGGCGCAGTGAGACCGCATCGCGCCTGGAGCAGGGGCAGACGAAGCCGCCGGAGAGGACGGACCACATGACCTCGACTGACACGCCCACCCAGCCGATCACCCGGCGAGCCAGAATCCTCTCACTGATCAGACGCGCAGTCTCGATGGAGAAGATCATCTACGCGAACATCGCTAGGGCAGTCAGTCGACGCCCTGCGGTTCCGATCGGCGGAAAGGGGTTTCGTTTCCACACCCCTGTCCTCACGATTTTGTGGATTTTCATCATCCTCTCCGCTGTCGAACTCGTCGTCGTGGACTTGATTGTCCATCGTTGGCCGATCCCGAGAGTGATCTTTCTCGTGATCGGAATTTGGGGACTCGTTTGGATGTTCGGGCTGCTCTGCGGGTATTACATGCGCCCACACACAGTCGGCCCTTTCGGCGTCGAGATTCGCAATGGGCTGGATCTTGATGTACCGATCAGCTGGGATGATGTGCACTCGGTAGCGATCAAGAAGCATACGTACGACTCAAAAGACCGGATAATCGCAGACGGCGACAAAGAAATCCTTGTAGTGCCGATTCTGAGTGAGACAAACATCGAGATCGTGCTCGAGCGACCAACGTGCGCGACCCTGCCGGGCCTTCACCCGAAGGGCGGCCAGCACAATGTTTCGGTCATTCGCCTTTGGGCCGACGACCCCAGAAGCTTTCTTGATGAGGTTAGAAATCACATATGATGCCCACGGGCATCGTCCGCTGCAAAGGCGCAGAACACCCCGGGCGTGCGTCAAAACGGAAGAACTGCACCCGGCGGGCCGTACCCATCGGGGGCGTCGAGAGACTGGTCGCCGACTGCTACCAGGACATCTCCATCACCGAGGCGCGGTACACGGCCCCGGCCGCACAGGTCGAGGCCGCGTTCGATGAGCGGCTCGCCTCCCGCTCCCAAGAGCTGGCCGCGCTGACCGAGAACCGCAAACGCCTTCGGAACGAGAGCGAGAAGCTGCTCGCAGCCCACCTCGCCGCCACGCTGCACCTGCAGGTCGGCTGCGCCACCACGTACGCGCGCACCGACGACCCCGGCAGGCGCCTCGCGAACCAGGCGCAAACGGGCGGCATCGAACTCGGGGAAGACGGAGAGGCCGCGATCCGCCTCGCCGGAGACACCTCACGACGTCGCAGGTTCTAGTGCGTCCGAAAGAGTGCCCCCGGCAGGATTCGAACCTGCGACCGACGGATTAGAAGGCCGTTGCTCTATCCACTGAGCTACGGAGGCAGCCAGTCCAGCGTACTACGCCGCGTGCGGGCCCGAGACGCGTCGCCCTTCCGGGTCCGCTCGGAGCACGGATCTCGGCAGCAGAACCGCGCGGACGCGGGCCGAGCGGCCGGCGCCGTCGCGGATCCCGACCTTCGCCAGGCGGAGCAGTCCCGCGAGTTCCGGATCGGCGCCGGCTCCGCCGATCCCTCCGTATCGCTCCGCCGCCATCGCGTCGGCGAGGCGGCGCGCGGCCTCCGCCGGCCCGCCCGAGAGACTTCCGCGCGCCACCAGGTGGTCGACCAGCGCCTCCGCGGTCCGAGCCCTGGGTTCCGGCTCCCCGGCGGCGCGGAGCAGCAGACCGTGGTCGATCGCCGTGTCGCGGAACTCCGCCCAGACGCTCTGGGCCGGATGACGGCCCCGGGCGATCGAGCGCATTCTGCGGACCGCCCGCAGCCGCCGCACGACGATCGGGATCCCCGCGAGCACGAGCAGCAGGATGAGCGCAGCGCCTCCCGCCGGCCAACCGTTCCCCGGGGGCGCGGCTCCGGCGGCGGGGCTCGCCGGCTGCTCCACGGCCTCCTGGGGGCGATCCCGCCGGTCGGTCGGGTCGGTGGAGGGCGGCTCCGTCGTCGCGGCGGGCTGCTCCCCCGCCCCGGGCTCGCGCTCGACCGGGGGGCTCTGCTCCCCCGTGTCGGCGCGCACTCCCGCGCCGCCCGGCGTGGGCTCGAAGGCGACCCACCCCACGCCGTCGACGAAGATCTCGGGCCAGGCGTGCAGATCCCGGCCCCTCACGATGGTCTCGCCGCCCTCCGTGGAGCGCGCGGCGTAGCCGACCGCGAGGCGCGTGGGCGCCCCGAGCTCGCGCGCCATCACCGCGAAGGTCGAGGCGTAGTGCACGCAGAAGCCGCGACGCTCGGTGAGCAGCCCCTCCATCACGGCGTAGGGATCCTCGGGATCCATGTCGGGCTTGTACGGAGCGGACTCGTCGTAGGCGAACGCTCCGCTCCGGAACCAGCGCTGCAACGACAAGCCGAGCGCAAGACGGTTGTCCGCACCGCCGGCGACCTCGCGCGCCGCCCCCCGCAGGGCGTCCGGCATGCCGGGCGGCAGTTCCAGGTAGGGGGCGAGGCTCTCCGGTGCCTCCGCCGGATCGCCGAAGAGCGCGGTGGCCGAAGCCGGCAGCGAACTCGGGTCGACGGGCAGACGGCCGTCCGCGGCGATGAGCGGCCGGGACACCGCGGTGTAGCGATCGCCGCGCCTGGTGATGGTGCGGTCCGCTCGCGCGGTACTGGACTCCGCGGTCCAGGACCACTGCGCCGGATCGAAATCCGACTCTTCCGCGGTGACGCTCATCACGGATTGCGGGAGCGGCAGCCACGAGCTCAGGAGGCCCTCGACAGTGATGGTGATCGTGACGGGCGCGACCCGCGAGAATCCGATCGGCACCGGCGACGGCGGCAGCGTCGCGGAGGATCGCGGCGCGGTCACGTCGAGGCCGGCGGCGTCCGGCTCGTCCTGCGGCAGCCAGCGGCCGTCGGCGAAATCCGTGAGCGTCGCGAGGGCGAAGCGATGCGCGCCCGGCGTGTCGCTCGTGAACGAGAACGCCGGCGCGTTGCTGCGGCGACGCAGATCCTCGGCCAGCGTGATCGTGACGTCGGGGACGGTCCCCGAGACGGGGCCCGCGACGACCGCCGCGTTCCACACCCGATCCCGCGTGGGAGGTGCGACCGCGACGGCCGCGGCCGCCAGCGCCGCCGCGACCGCGGCCGCCAGCAGACCAGGCAAGCTCGGCGAGGGCGCGCCGAGCCAGGCGAGCAGCGCCAGCAGCACGCCCGCCCCCAGCAGGAAGGCCCAGCCGACGGAGACCCCGTTGACGCCCGCGGGGACGAGCAGGAGCAGTGCCGTGACCGCCCCCGCGGCGAACGGCCTGCCCAGGCCGACGAGCACGAGGCACGTCAGCGCGGCGCCGAGCACCACCGCCAGCAGCAGCAGGTCCTCGAGGGCGCCGGTCGGTTCGAACGGCGTCGAACCCCTGATCACCTGCATGCGGGCCTCCGCCGTCGCTCGCAGGGGATCGCTCCACCAGGCCGCGAACCGGCCCGTGTCGACGAACCACCACAGCCAGCACAGGAGTCCGGTCGAGGCGCCGCCCGCAGCGGCGACGAGGCGGAGGCTGCGGCGCGACGCGCGCAGGAGGCAGGCCACGATCAGCGAGGCTCCGCTGATCAGGATCGCGCGCGCCATCCACCCGCCGGGCGCGAACACCGCTCCCAGGCCCGCGATCACCAGCGCCCAGAGTGCGGCGCCGATCGCCCCCGCCAGCATCAGCTGCGAAGCGCTCGGAGACCAGGAGCTGGCCTCGGCACGCGGCACTCGATCGACCGTTCGCCGCCGCAGCCGGGGCCCCGGCCGCTTCCGGGCCGGCTCAGCCACGAACCCGCGCCCCCGCCTCAGCTCGGGAGGCCCCCGTCCCCGGCCCGGGAGAGGGGATGGCGATCCGGTGCCAGCCCGAGGGGATCTCGACCTCGGGAGACCGCTGCACCGCCAGCAGCAGGCCGCCGCCGTATCTCAGCAGCTCCTCGACGAGACGACGCGAAACGGTCCCCGCGACGACCGCCTCCACCCCCGCCAGGAGGATCTCGGTCGAAGGCGCCGAGGAGCCCGCCGTCGTTCGCACCTCGGCGAGCACGCGCAGCAGCTCGTGCTCGTTCCGGCAGAGGCGCGGCGCGTCGTCGCCGAGATGGAGACGAACCGAGCGCCCGCTCCGCATCCAGTGCGCCGCGAGCGTCGCCGCGGCCGACACGGCGAGCTCGAACTCGGCGTCGTCCGAGAAGGCATCCTCCGCCGTGATGAGCAGCAGCGACTCGTCGGCGCTCTCGGCGGTGTCGTACAGGTTGACGAGCAGATCCCCCTGCCGCGCGCTCTGCTTCCAGCGGACCTGCCGCAGCGCGTCTCCGCTGCGGTAGGCGCGAACAGCGCCACCGGGGGTGCCCGAGTCGCGCGCGGCGGCCGGGGACCCCGAGCCGTCGTCCGAGTCGACCCCCAGCCGGGGGTCCTCCAGGCGATCCGCGAGGGGGCCGATCAGCGCAGGAAGCACGAGCAGCTCCTTGCCCGCGTCGACCCGCACGGCCACCGTCGCGAGTCCCAGCGGATCGGGGACCACGAGCCCGGCTACGCGGACGCGCAGGTGCCCGCGCCGCCGCACCGTCCAGCCGGCTCGACACGCCGCGGCCCGCGACCCCTCGGCGACGAGGGGCAATTCGAGCCGCTCCCCCTCGACCTCCCAGATCACTCGAACCGGGAGCGCGCGCGGCAGGCGGTGAACGGCCGAGGCCGTGAACCGCACCTCGTCGCCGACCGTCGGCGTGGCGTCGCTCGCCGAGAGCCGCACCTCGAATCGCGCGGCTCGCGAGAGCACGAACGCCAGCAGCACGGCGAGCACCGCCATGGCGGCGGGCAGGGCGGCGAGAAACCACAGGTCCCGCAGCCCGATCACGAACCAGCCCGCCCCGAGCCCGACTGCGGTGAGGGCGAAGCCCCTGCCGCGACGGGTGAGTGCGACGCGCATCGTCACCCCACGGGAGTGCGGGCGACGATCTCCGCGACGAGGTCGGATGCCGCCAGGTAGGAGTCGCTCACGGAGGCGAATCGTCCCTTCGGGGCCAGGCGGTGCGGAAGCACCGTTCCGGCGAGCGCCGCCACATCGTCCGGAGAGACGAACGGCCGCCCGCGCACGGCCGCCCGCGCGGATGCCATGCGCGAGAGGTGCAGGGTGGCGCGCGGGCTGCCCCCGAGCGCGATGCCGGGATGCCCCCGGGTGCCCGCGACGATCGCGACGAGGTAGCGGGCGACCTCGTCCGACATGTGGACGGTGGAGACGGCGCGGCGTGCGACCAGCACCTCATCGATCGTCGTCACGGGTCCGGACGCGTCGACGGGATCGGCGGAGGCGCGCGCCCTGAGCATGGCCATCTCGGCGTCGGCGTCCGGATAGCCGAGCGAGATGCGCGTCATGAAGCGATCCCGCTGCGCCTCCGGCAGCGGGAAGGTGCCCTCCATGTCCTGCGGATTCTGCGTGGCCACGACGATGAAGAGCTCAGGCAGCCCGTGCGTGTGCCCGTCGACGGTCACGGAGTGCTCGCCCATGGCCTCGAGCAGCGCCGACTGCGTCTTCGGCGTCGCCCGGTTCACCTCGTCGCCGATGGCGACGTTCGTGAAGATCGGACCGGGGTGGAACTGGAACTCCCGCTGGTCCTGATCGTAGATCGTGAGACCCGTCACATCCGTCGGCAGCATGTCGGACGTGAACTGGATGCGACGCGTCTTCGCGTCGATCGACCTGGCGAGCGCCGTCGCGAGCGTGGTCTTCCCGACACCGGGCACGTCCTCGAGCAGCAGGTGGCCGCCCGCGAGAAGCGTCGTGATCGCGGACTCGATCGCGACGGGTTTCCCGCTCAGCACGCGCCCCAGCGAGTCGGCGATGCGGCCGGCGAGATCCTGCACGTGCGCGAGTGCGTATTCGGAGGCCGGCGCCGTCGGCGTCGGAGCAGCTCTCGTCCCGGACATGGCCACAGCCTACGTGCCTTCCCTGGAAACACGACCCCTCCGGCGTCGAAGGCGCGGGACGCCGCGGAGCAGCCCCGGTAGGATCATGTGGTGCGCGATCCCTCCCGTCCCCGGCTGCCGTTCGAGGTCTGGGCGCTCGTCGCCGGCGGCTTCACCGTCGCCCTCGGGTACGGCGTCGTCGCCCCCGTCATCCCCCAGTTCGCGCTGGAGTTCGGCGTCTCCAACTTCGCGGCGTCCGCGATCGTCAGCGCTTTCGCGCTCATGCGTCTCGTATCCGCCCCGCTCGCCGGCTGGGTCGTGACGCGTCTCGGCGAGCGGCGCACCTACACCCTCGGCATCCTCATCGTGGCCGTCTCGACCGGAGCCTCCGCCCTCGCCGCCGACTATGCGCAGTTCATCGTGCTGCGCGGCGCGGGCGGAGTCGGCTCGACCATGTTCACCGTTGCCGCAACCGCGCTGCTCATCAAGGTGAGCCCGACGAACGCCCGCGGGCGGGTCGCCAGCCTGGCCGCGGCGGGATTCCTGTTGGGAGGCCTGCTCGGACCGGTGTTCGGCGGGGTCGTGGCTTCGTTCGGCCTGCGCGCGCCGTTCGTGTTCTACTTCCTCACTCTGCTCGCGGCCGCCTCGGTGGTCGCCTTCGCGCTGCGCAGATCACGGGCTGCGGCGCGGCCGAGCGGCGAGCAGGGCGCCGACGACGCGATGACGCTCGGCGAGGCGATCCGCATCCCGCACTTCCGCGCGCTGCTGCTCTCCGTGTTCGCCTTCGGCTGGTCGTCGTTCGGCGTGCGCGTGTCGGTCGTCCCGATCCTCGTCGTCGTAGCGTTCAACGGCGACGCCGCCCTCGCGGCGTGGGTGCTCGCCGCCTACGCGGCGGGCAACGCGCTGCTCATCTTCCCATCGGGTCGCTGGAACGACACCGCGGGGCGCAAGCCGATGCTCGTGATCGGCACGGCCGTGATGGCCCTCGCCTATCTCGCGCTTCCGGCGTCTCCGACCGTCTGGGGCGCGCTGGCGGTGATGTTCGTCGCCGGCGCGGGCTCGGCGCTCGCGAACCCCGGTCAGCAGGCCGTGCTCGCGGACGTGCTGGACCGCCGTCGCGGCGGCGGCGTCGTGGCGGCGTACTCGATGACGAGCGACCTCGGCGGGGTGCTCGGCCCGCTCGTCGCGGGGGCGATCGTGGACCTCGCGGGCTTCGGCTGGGCCTTCGGCGTCACCGCCGCACTGCTCGCGGCGGCGATGCTGGCGTGGGTCGCGATCCCCGATTCGCGGCGGCCTGCGCAGCCCTGAGCCGGATCGCTCACCCCTCCAGGTCGTCGACGCCCGGCAGCCAGCTGAGACCGGGGCCGCCCCAGCCGTTCTTGCGCTGCGCCTTCTGCGCGGCCCGGTTCTCGGGGTGCACGAGGCGGTCGACGTAGAGCAGCCCGCTCAGGTGATCGAACTCGTGCTGCAGGATGCGCGCGAACCAGCCGCTCGCCCGCACCTCGAAGGGCTTCCCGTCGACATCCTGCGCCCGCAGCAGTGCGTGCGAGGAGCGCCGCAGCGCGAAGCGCTCGCCGGGCAGCGACAGGCACCCCTCCACCTCGTCCTCCCCGGGAAGGCCCGGCTCGAGCGGCGCGATCCACAGCTCGGGATTGACGGCGGCTCCCTGCACGGGCGCCTCGTCCTGCTCCTCGTACATCCAGACGAAGAGGCGCTTGCCGACGCCCACCTGCGGCGCCGCCAGGCCCACGCCGGGCGCGGCGACCGTCGTCTCGTACATGTCGTCCACGAGCGCGCGCAGCTCGGCGTCGAACTCGGTGACGGGCGCCGCGGGCCGGTGCAGCACCGGTTCGCCGCAGATCACGATGGGGAGAACTGACATGGGGACCAGCCTACCGGGCAGCGTCTAGACTGAACTGGGTCAAGAAGCTGAAGGAGTGCAACGTGTCGAACACGCCGGCGGATCAGATCGTCTGGATCGACTGCGAGATGACCGGCCTCGACGCGGACCGCGACGGGCTGTGCGAGATCGCCGTGATCATCACCGATTTCGAGCTCGAGCCGCTCGATCCGGGATTCGAGATCGTCATCAACCCGGGTGACGAGGCGCTCGCGGGCATGAACGACTTCGTGCGCGGCATGCACGAGTCCTCGGGACTCCTGTCCCGCATCGAGGACGGGGCGACCCTCGAAGAGGCCGAGGCCCGGGTGCTCGCCTACCTCGACCGCTTCATCACGGCGGGACGCCGGCCGCTCGTCGCGGGCAACACGATCGGCATGGACCGCCGCTTCATCGCGAAGTACCTGCCCGGTCTCGAGGAGCGCCTGCACTACCGCAGCATCGACGTCTCGACGCTCAAGGAGCTGAGCCGCCGCTGGTACCCGGCCGCATACTTCGGCGCACCCGAGAAGCGCGGAGGGCATCGCGCACTCTCCGACATCGCGGAGTCGATCCAGGAGCTCGCCTACTTCCGAAGCGCGGTGATGGTCGAGCGGCCCGGCCCGGACAAGGCGGCATCCGCCGCGCTCGCCGCCGACGCGAGCGCCCGCTACGACCGCCTCATCGACGGCCCGACGGCGCCGGAGGCCTGATCCGGGGACGGATTTCCTCCGCCGCCCCGCTCGAAACCCCGGGGTATCGCGCGGCGCATGCCATGATTGACACTGCGCAGCTGCCGCACCTCTCGACCGTACGTGTGAGTTCGCCGCGAGATGGGAAAGGGCTCAGACTCATGGATACGGCGAAGCGGGAGAAGCTCTTCGCCGCACCCTTCGTCGTCGTCGCCGTGTGCGCTCTCGCCTACGGCGCCTATCGCCTGGTCGCGTCGCCGCCGGCATCGTGGACGATCGTCTTCGCGCTCGTCGCGGGCGTGATCATCTCCGGCCCGTTCAAGATGCGTGTCGGACGCGCCCCCGCTTCCCCGCTCGTGGGGGTCTCCGTCACGATGCTGGCGCTCCCCACCGGGAACGGATCCCGCTTTCTCGACGTCTGCATCTGGGCCATCGGTCTCCTGATCTCGCAGCTGGTCGCGCGCCGCAGTTTTCTGCGCGCCCTGTGCGTGACGGGACTGGGCACCGCAGCCGCTTTCGCCTTCGCGGGGATCCAGATCGGCCTGCTCGCCCTCGGCGGTTGGCTGCTGCCGAGCTTCATCGCCGCCGCCGCCGGCTACCTCCTCGTGTTCCTGCTCGGCGAGCTCGGTCTGCACCGCATCCGCTCGACGCGTGATCGCGGCTTCGGATTCTCAGCGCTCAGCGCCCCGCGGCTCGGGTTCGCGGTGCTCGTGATCGCGGGCACTATCACGCTCATGAACTACGCGGACTCCGTGATCATCCCGTGGCTCGAACACAATCCGGAAGCCCGCCGGACCGCGTTCGTCCTGCTGATCACCGCTTCGCTCTTCTACGTGCTCGCCCAGCGCACGCGGTACGCGGGCATCGAGCGCCGGCTGAGCGCCCTGGTGGATGCGGCGGTGGACCTGCCGCGCGAGACCGGCACAGGGCTTCCCGCGGCCCTGCAGCGCCGGGCGCAGTCCATCGTGCAGGCCGACGATGTCGAGCTGCGCGACGAGGCTCCCCGGCACCACGAGATCGGCGCGGAGGTGCAACTCGAACCCGGCGTGGACCAGCACCTGACCGCGTCGCGCGCGATCAGCGGAATCCCGTTCGACCGGGAGGACGAACGCGCGCTCGCCACGCTGGCGCACATCGCGAACGAGGCGGCTCGTGTCCGGAACGAGGTGGACCTCCTCAAGCGCCGCGCGAACAGCGACGCGCTGACCGGCCTGCCGAACTACGGCTCGTTTCAGAAGGCGCTCGTCGAGGCGAACGAGAATCGCGCCTACCACGGCGGCATCGCCGTGCTCTTCATCGACCTCGACAACTTCAAGAAGCTCAACGACCGCTTCGGCCATCGCGCGGGCGACGAGCTGCTGCGCACCGTTGCCGAGAGACTGCGGGGCGCCGCGGGCGGCGGAGACTTCGTGTCGCGCGTCGGCGGCGACGAGTTCATCGTCATCCTCTCGGATCTGGTCTCCCTCGAGCAGGCGAAGGAGTCGGCCGACCGGATCATCAAGGCGGTGAGCGGGCCGCTCGCGCTGGAGGGGAACGAGATGCGGCCCGTCGTCAGCGCGGGCCTGGCCTTCTCGAGCCATCGCGAGCTCGACGCGCAGGCCCTCGTCGAGGACGCGGACCGCACGATGCTGCAGGTCAAGCGCTCACGGCGGATGGGCGGGCCGGTCGAGAGCAACGTGAGCATCTCCTCGCACCGGTCGACCCGCACGAACGACATCGTCGCGAGGGCTATCGGCGACAACAGGCTCTCCCTCGCGTTCCAGCCGATCGTGAATCTCGACGAGGGCAGGATCTGGGCGTTCGAGGCGCTCGTGCGCTACATCGACCCCGAGCTCGGCCCGATCTCCCCGCCCTCGCTCGTGGCGAGGGCGAAGAGCCTCGGCCTCATGAACGACCTCACGAGGCAGGTCATCACGAAGGCCCTCGAAGCGGCCGAGGAGTTCCGCCGGCTCGATCCCGGCATCGGCTGCGTGACGGTGAACCTCGAACTGGGCCAGATCTGCCAGAGCGAGCTCGGACCCTTCATCCTCGAGGCGACCCGCACGCACCCCGGCCTCTCGCTCTGCATCGAGCTCAACGAGCGCTCACTGCGCACGGTCACCGACGACCTGCGGCGCGACGCCGAGATCATGCAGGGCGCTGGCGTGATCCTCGCCCTCGACGACTACGGCTCCGACGACTCCTCGGTGGGCGCCCTCGTGCACTTCCCGATGAACATCCTCAAGATCGACAAGAGCCTCATCGACAACCTCGACGACGTGCGCCAGCGCGAGGTCATCAAGGCTCTGCAGGGCTTCGGCGACAACCTGGGCTACACGGTGATCGTCGAGGGCATCGAGAATCCCGACATGGCCCGCGTCATGGTCGAGCTCGGCGTTAACAGCGCTCAGGGGTACTACTTCGGCAGACCCCTCCCGTTCGGTCCGACGATGGAGCGCATCCGGCGCTGGGGGGCGCGGGCCGTCGCGGGGCCGTAGCCGGACCGGCTCCGTCGACCGGTTCAGTAACCCTGATCGGACTGCGACCGCGGGGTCACGTCCACGCCGCCGCTGAGCCGGGAGATCGCCTCATCGGCGACGAACTCCGGATCGGGCTCGATGAAGGCGTCGACGACGCCGACGAAGGCGAGCGACGCCACCGACCAGGCCTCCGCTCCGGTCTCGGCCCGGAGGTCGAAGTGCGCTTCGACGAGTGCGGGGACCGTGGCCCGTACGATTCCGAGCCCCTCGATGACCGATGCCGCGGCCACCACGAACGGCTGGTAGTCGTTGTTGAACACCGGCTTCAGCCGGTAGCCGATCGTCGGCAGCACGTTGCGGTAGAAACCCTCCATGGTCTCCACGAACGAGAGCTCGCTCGCGCGGAGCGCATCGAGCACGCGGGTGCGATCCTCGTCGTCGGGCCACGACATGATCGTCGTGGAGAGCGCCGCGTAGGTCCGCCACTTGTTCGAGGCGGTCACGACATCGAAGTTGTACTCGGCGGCGGTGCGGATGACGTCGATGAGCACGCTGCGACGTCCGTCGATCGAGCGGAGGTCGTCGACCCGCGCGCTGAGGTACTGCCAGGTCGTCAGCAGCGTATTGGTGTCCGCGCGGTCGATCCGGGCCTGATTCGCAAGCTCGCAGAACAGGTCGGCGAGGAAGGCGTCTGACGACGGCCACACCTTGGCGAACTGCCGGGCGGTCACCCCGGCCTCCGTCGAGAGCTTGTCGATGAGCGCAGCGTTGGCGCCGAGCGACAGGCCGACGGACTCCACGTGGCTGATCGCGCTGCGCAGCACCCTGGTGCGCACGTCGTCGGCGCCCGACTGGGTCTGCAGGCCGCTCCCCCAGTTCCAACTGTCTTCAGGCATCCCTACCTCCGCCCCCCAATCGCTGCTTTGCGGTTCGGTACATCGTATCAAGATGCTCGGCGCAATCGGGGGTTCCCGCGAACATCGCACCCGTCCGGGCGATGCGGCCGACGATCGCGCACCCCTCGCCGCTCCGGGTAATGCGGCTCCCTGCGCTTTTAGGGCAGAATGGGACCTTGAGCGATCCGCTCGAAGTCGCAAACCGGGGGACTTATGGTTTGTCCACGGCAGTTCCAACTTTGCTGATTCCAGGAGGACCCCGGCGTTGTCTCACATTGATCGCACGGTTTCGAATCACGAAGTGATTCCCGTGATCGAATCGAACCTGTTCTCCGACGACCCCGCGGCTCGACTCGCCTGCGGCGTACTGGCCGTCGACGGCGTGCCGCTGCCCGGTCTCGAGGCGGAGTACACCGCGCACTTCCACCTGCGCAAGAAGGTCTACGTCGACCAGACCGGGCAGCTCTCCGCGAACGACCTCCAGGAGGACGGCACGGACCGCGATGCGGACGATGCGCGGTCGGTCACCTTCGCGGTGATCGAGAATCATCGGACCGGCGTGCGGGTCGTCGGCGTGTCCCGGCTCATCCTCCGCGGAGACGAGAGCCCGCTCCCCGTCGAGGACTTCTGCCCCGACGTTTTCGCGTCCGGCGGGCTCACGGCCAGGAGCGTGGAGGTTTCACGCGTCATCGCCCGTCACGAGTCCGCCGCGCTGCAGGAGATCGTGCAGTGGCACCTCTTCGCGCTCATGCTCGCCTACATCGCCAACCACGAGCTGGAGCGCACCTTCGCGATCATCGAGCCCTGGTTCGAGCGCCACCTGAAGGGCGCGATAGCGATCGACCGCATCGGCGAGGCGCGATACGTCGAGCACTACCTCGATTACAACCTGCCCATCGAAATCGACATACCGGCCTCGGCCGGACGGGTGAACGCCCGGAACGGCGGATTCATCGATCGCTATCGGACCGCGGAGCCCGGGATGACCTACGTCGGCCGGGCGTCCAGGGGATCCTGCAGCGAACGGGCCGCCTGATGGCCAGAACCGTCTCCTCGCCGGAATTCTCACGCAACTACGGATTCTGGAGCGAGGAGGAGCAGCGAGCCCTGATGTCCGCGAGGGTCGCGATCGCCGGTGTCGGCGGAGACGGATTTCAACTGGGACTCAAACTCGCGCGGATGGGAGTCGCGCGGTTCGGCATCGCCGACCCCGAGGTATTCGAGGCGGAGAACGTCAACCGCGTCGAGGGCGCGACCGTCTCCTCGCTCGGGCGGAGCAAGGTCGAGGTGTTCCGGGAGCGGGTGCTCGACATCAATCCGGAGGCCGAGATCGAGACCTTCCCCGACGGAGTCGGGGAGCACAACATCGAACCCTTCATGCGCCGGGCCTCGCTGGTGCTCGACGAGTCGGAGCTCACGAGACCCGAGATCGGAACGCTCATCGCGAGGCAGGCCAGGGCGCAGGGCATCCCCGACCTGCTCGTGATGAACGTGGGATTCGCCGCGCAGGTCACCTCGTTCGCGCCCGCCTCCCGGTGGACCTTCGAGCGGTTCATGGGCTTCTCCCCCGAGACACCGCTCGAGGAGATCGCCGCGGCCGGCGTCGATCTCGCCCGCTGCCTGCCCTACATCCCCGCCTACACCGACCTGCGATCGCTGCGGGCCGTGCTGGGCGAGAAGGGCGCGCCGCCTGCGCCGCTCCCGTCCGTCTCGATCGGCGTCGACCTCGCCTCGGGCATCGGCAGCGCCCAGGCGTTCCTGCACCTGACCGCGGGCGTCGCCAACCGTCGCCGCCCGCCGGTGTGGGCCCCTCGCGTGGCGTACACCGACGCCTACCGATTGCGCACGCGCGTGCTGAGGGCTGGCAAGGCCGCGCACGTGCGCCATCTGCTCCTGGCCGCGAGCCGGCAGAACCTCGGGATGAACCCCCTCGGCAGCTACACCGTCACCGACATCGCCCGCCGGTCCTGAGCGCCGCCGTCGCTCCCGCGCTGCCCCGCCCGGCTCGAACCCGAGGCCGACCCGGTTGAACAGGATCGCCCCTGCCGTTCATGCAGCCGTCGTCCGGCCGTCTCGATCCGGCGGGGACCAGGGCACCAGTCGCGGTATCCAGCGGGGCACTGCCGCAGCGTAGGCCGCGTAGTCGTCTCCGTAGGCGGCGCGCAGCGTCGGCTCTTCGTACAGTCTGACGAAAGCGCCGAACAGCGCGATCAGGGCAGCCAGATACCAGAGCAGTGGGCCGCTGCGGAAGGCGAGCGCCTGCCCGAGCACCACGGCCAAGACCGCGAGATACATCGGATTCCGCACGAATCGGTACGCGCCGCGCACCACGAGCCGCTCAGCGGGCGCAGCCGGGGAGGGAGTGCCTCTGCCGTGCCACGCGAACACGATGAACGCGTGCAGCAGAACGATCGCGCCCGCCAGGCAGAGCGGGACCGCGAGGATGTCGAGGATCGGCCAGGACGGGACCGGACGCTGCCACCTCGTGATGAGCCAGGGGACGACACCGGCCACCACGCCGGGAGCAGCGAGCAGCCACGCGGCGGAGCCGAGCACCGCTGAGCTACGTCGCACGAGGCGCCTCCGGCCCCACCCCCGCCTCGACCGCGCGCGCGGCGGCGTGCAGCGCGGACACGTCGATACGGCTCATACCCTGCAGGGCGATGCCCGCGGCCGTTGCGCGGCGGGGGTCGGGATCGGTGAGCAGCTCGACGAGCGCGCGGGGCACGACCTGCCACGACAGTCCGAAGCGGTCGGTGAGCCAGCCGCAGCGGCCTTCTTCGCCGCCATCAGACGTGAGCTCGTCCCAGTAGCGGTCGACCTCGGCCTGGTCGGCGCAGTCGATGACGAACGACACGGCCTCGGTGAAGCGGAACTCGGGGCCGCCGTTGAGCGCGAGGAACCGCTGGCCGTCGAGCTCGAACGACGCCGTGATGACGGGCCCGCGGTCGCCCATGCGGCTCACGTCGGTGATCCGCGAGTTCGGGAAGACCGACACGTAGTACTCCGCCGCGTCGAGGGCTCGCCCGTCGAACCAGAGGTTGGGAGTGATGCGAGGCATCTCGGCTCCTTCCGTCGAGCCGCCCCTGTGACGGCTTGTATCAGGGGGTCGGAGCCGAACCGCCGTTCTCGACATGCGCGCGCGATGTTCGTTCGGATTCTGCTGCGGGCTGCGTCTCGAGGCGGGACGCCGCATCCGAGAGGTAACGCCGCTCGGCCTCGTTCGCGGTGCGGGCGGCGGCCGCGCGGAACTCCGCGACGGCCTGCTCTCGATCTCCGGCGAGCTCGTGGAGGTGCGCCCGCACGGCGTGGACACGGTGGTGATCTCCGAGCGTCTCAGCCGCTGTGTCCGTCATCGCGAAGCCGGCGGGTATCCCGTCGGTCATCGCGACGGCCACGGCCGCGTTGAGGTCCATCATCGGGTTGCTGGTGAGGCCCGAGAGCGCGCGGTAGAGGCCCGCGATGCGAGGCCAGTCGGTGTCGGAGTACACGACCGCCTGGTCGTGCACGGCCGCGACGGCCGCCTGCAACTGGTACTCCCCCACCCTGCCGTGACGCATCGCGTCGGTGAGCAGCACGACGCCCTCGGCGATCAGCGTGCGGCTCCAACGCGAGCGGTCCTGCTTCGGCAGAGGCACCAGACGCCCCAGGGCGTCGACTCGGGAGGGCCGGCGCGCCTCCGTGAGCAGCATCAGTGCGAGGAGTCCGCCGACCTCGGGCTCCTCTGGGAGCGCCGCGTGCAGCATCCGGGTCAGCCGGATCGACTCGGCAGCCAGATCGGGGCGCAGCAGGTGGTCGCCCTCGCTCGCGACGTAGCCCTCGTTGAACATCAGGTACAGCACGTGCAGCGCCGTCCGCGCGCGTTCGCCGCGCTCGTCTGCGGGGGCCGGCTCGAAGCGGCCCCCCGCTCTCCGCAGCGTCGCCTTCGCCCGGCTGATCCGCTGTGCCATGGTCGCCTCGGGAACGAAGAATGCCGCAGCGATCTCGCGGGTCGTGAGCCCACCGACCGCCCGGAGCGTCAGCGGTATCGCCGCGCCCGGCTTGAGCGCCGGGTGGCAGCACAGCAGCACCAGTGAGAGCGAGTCGTCGGTGTCGCCCGCGGCGAACTCGTCGGCGGCGGGCGCGTCGCGATCCTCCCACGCCTCCCGCTCGCGCCTGCGTCGCGCATCCGCCGACCGGTAGGCATCGACCAGACGACGGGACGCGACGGAGACCAGCCAGGCGCGCGGATCGTCCGGGATACCCGAGGGCCACTGCTTCGCGGCCGCGATCAGTGCCTCCTGGATCGCGTCCTCCGCGCCGTCGAAGTCCCGGTACCGGCTCGCGACGATCGCGAGAGCGCGCCGCGCGTGCTCGCGCAGCAGCCCCTCGATCCGGCGATCGCGCGGTACCGATGTCACAGGTCGTCGGTTGCGGGCGCGCCCATGACCCGGCGCACCTCGATGCGCGCCTGTACCGGTGCCCCGCCCGGCCCGGGCGAGGCGGACACGAGTGCCGCGATCTCGAGAGCGCGGTCCCAGGATTCGACGTCGACCAGGCGATAGCCGGCGAGCATCTCCTTCGCCTCCGGGAACGGCCCGTCAGTGATCACGGGCGGTCCGCCGTCAGACGTGACCACACGCGCCGTCTCGGGTCCCGCGAGGCCGACTGCGTCGATCAGCTCGCCGAGCTCGGTCAGCCGCTCGTTGAGGTCCTGCTGGAACGCGACGTGCGCCTGCACATCACGCGCCTCCCACTCCGACATGGGTTGACAACCGGACTCCGTCGGCCCGTACGTCTGCAGCAGCATGAAGCGCATGCGGTCATTCTCGCACGGCGGCACCTGCTTCGGAACCCGCCCTGCGACAGGAGGTCAACGGCCGGTGACCCGGACGCGGATCGTCGTGACCCATGGAGAGGAATACCCCCATGGGGTACTATGTTCATGAAATCGGGTGCCGTCGAGCGGTGATGGCGCTCCGGTACGCGGGGCAGACGCATGCGACCGCTCGTCATGGTCGGCCCGAACAGGATCTGAAGGGAGAGCCGCGATGAACGCCATGCGATCGCTGAAGCATGCCGCGCCGCGTTGGCTGCGTGTTCTCCTGGTCTTCGGACTCCTGATGATGGTGTTCTTCGGGCTGTTGGCGATGCACTTCCTCAGCGTGCCGAACTCGCCTGCCGCGTCCGAACCGGTGGTCGGCGCGGCGCAGACCACCCATTCGTCACCGGCCGACCGCGCTGTCGCGGCGCCTAGCGAGATACTCGCGCACGAGGAGCGTGACGCAGCAGCCGTCGATGCGATGCCTGCTGAAACGGCGCAGGCTCCGGCAATGGACGGTGAATCCCACTGCGGCGGCGATAGCGGGTCGTCATCACCGCAGCAATCGATGCTGATGATGGGGTGCGTGCTGGCGTTGCTGGTCGTTCTGATCATGCTGCTGGGGCCGACCATACTGGGCCGCGTATGGGCCGCCGATCTGCTCGCGGTTCGTGTGCTCCACCTCTTGGGCGCGGTTCTTCCGCGTCCGCGTCCGCCCTCGCTCATCGTCCTCTCAATCAGTCGAACCTGAGTTCTCGCCCGTTCCGGCCACGCGCCGGGACGCCCCTCGCCCGCTGTGCGCGGCGTAGGGGTCATCGCGATACCCATTCGACTGACGAAAGGACGCTCTTCATGCGTTTCCGTACTACCGCGCTGGTTTCGACCGCGCTCATCGCTTCGCTCCTGCTCGCTGGATGTGCGCAGAACGGCAAACCGGGCGGCATGCCCGGCATGGATCACGGCTCGACCCCGATGCCGTCGGGCTCGGCATCGGCATCGGCGCAGTTCAACTCCGCCGATGAGATGTTCGTGACGATGATGATCCCTCACCACCAGCAGGCCATCGACATGGCCGACGCGATCTTGTCCAAGGACGGGGTCGATGAACAGGTGCTGACCCTTGCTCAGCAGATCAAGGATGCCCAAGGGCCCGAGATCGAGACGATGCGAGGCTGGCTGGAGGACTGGGGCATCCGGTACAACGAGTCCTCTGGCGGCGGCATGCCCGGCATGGATCCCGGCGGGATGATGTCCGAGAAGGATATGGCCGCCCTGGAGACTGCGACCGGGGCAGAGGCGGCCCGGCTCTTCCTGGAGGGCATGATCGTGCACCACCAGGGTGCGATCGATATGGCCCAGACGGAAGTCGACAGCGGCCAGAACCCGGAAGCGATCGAGCTGGCTCAGCAGGTCATCGACGGTCAGAGCGCCGAGATCGAGACCATGCGGGCCATCCTCGAACGCCTCTAGCACGCGAACCGGGGGGCGCGCAGAAGCGCGTCCCCCGCACCGCCCGCTCGCTCTCTTGCTCTTCCGCGATGCGGTCCGCCGGTGGGAGGTCGACCAACGCCAGGCCGCGTTCGCGCGATCGAGGTGAGGAGCCTTCATGATTCAGTCCCTTCGCAGCAGGTTCGCCAGCTTTGCCCCCCGACTGAACACCCTGGTCACACCCATGAGGCGGCGAGACTCCACTCGGGCGGCGTCTCGATGCGGGCGATCGCGGAGCACGGGCGTTGATCGTAAAGTCCTCCGGACAGCGCTTGGCGGAGCAGGTGTCGATCCCGGTCGCCGACTCGGGCCTCATCGAGTCGCGTCTTGCCGTGTGTCGTCGCCGACCCGGAGGCCCGACTCGAAGCACCTCGACGCGTCTCGGTGCGATCGTCTCGGTGCGATCGCGCGACCCTGCGGCTACCGTTCGGTCGAAGAACAGCTCTCGCCCGCTCGGCATCGAGGGCGCGGATCGCCGGGCACATGTGCAGCACATGGCATACGAGCAGCTACCCATCGTGGAGGTCGGTCTCGATGGGCTCCTGCTTGATCTGGACAAAGATGTGGCGTGAGGGATAATGGCAGTACTCGGGGAGGTGGACGAATGGCGATCGCCGTGGCGGCTTTCCTCGGCGTGCCGCTGGTGCTGGTCGCCATCGGCGCGCTGATCATAGTCCGAGCCGTGCGCGCGCTACGGCGCGAGCCCCGCAGCCGAGCCGCCGCAATCCTCCGGATGATCGCCGGTGCCGGAGTGCTTCTGTCCGGGCTACTGGGCCTGCTCGGCCTGATGCTGGAGATGCCCTACGGCGTGGTCATCCTGCCAGTTCTCTCCGCAATCGTAGCCATCGTGTGGGGTCTCATATTCCTGGTGGCCGCAGCGCTGGTGGAGTGGATCAGCGGGCGCAGGCCCGCGCTACAGCGGAGCGTGGAGTAGCTGGCCACCGATCCCGCCCAACCGCTCAGAAGATGCCGCCGCGACGCGTCACACGCGAGGTGTTCAACCCGCGGAGGTTCGGCCCGCGGTCGATGGGTGACGTGCCTGTGAGGCTGGTGAGGGGCTCTGGGAACGTGCCGACTGGGCCGGGCGAAGATGAACACTCCCCGAACCATCCACTATTTCTGGCCGGTAATCCGCGATCCGCGAGTGCAGGACAACGCCCCGACCCGCCGAGGCTAAGAACAAGGGCGAGGTTCAAACTCGACCGAGGTGGTTCCTCTGATCGAATGTTTGAACCTCGCCCACACGGGGTGGCTAACGGGACTTGAACCCGCGACCACCGGCACCACAAGCCGGTGCTCTACCAACTGAGCTATAGCCACCATGCTGTCCGCATCGCCGGGGCGAGCAAGGCAACCCCACGATCATAGCTCACCTCCGGTCCGATGCGCCAACCCGCGACTTGGCTCAGCTAAAAGGTCCGGGGAGGGCCCGCTTCCGTTTCCGCCGGGGGGCCATGCTGTTCCCGAGACGCCATGCTGTTCCCGAGACGCCATGCTCTTCACGTAATTTTCGTGGCGCCTCGGGAGGATCATGGTGTTCCGGCGCGTCGCCGACGCTCTGCTCAGCGTTTCATCGAGATCTCCAGTCCGCCCCGGCCGGGGATCGTCACCGAGACGAACGGACCGTCCGGGTCTCGGACTCGCGCGAGGTACTCGGCGTACCCGCGGCGCCCGCTGATGACTTTGTCGCAGATCACCAGCGCACCGGGGCGGAGCACCGGCGTGACCAGGTCGAGGGCGGGCAGCGCCATCGGGATCCAGAGGTCGATCAGCATGAAGTCGACGGGCCCCTCCAGCCCGCGCAGCGTCTCCCGCAGATCGCCCTCCCGGATCTCGGCGTGGTCCTCCAGCCCGGCGCGCCGGAGATTGCGGCGGGCCGACGCCACCTTCCGCGGCTCGTGTTCGGCGCCGATCACGAGGCCTTCGCCCCCCCTCCGCGGCGAGGGTGTCCCGGACCGCGGCGGCGAGGTAGATCGTCGAGACCCCGTGCGAAGTCCCGGCCTCCACGACCCTGCGAGCGCCGATCGAGCGGCAGAGCATATGACACAGCGCCGCCTTCGCCGGGTCGAGCGCGACCAGCTTGTCGGCGAGCCAGTCCTTGTCCCCGCCGGTGCCGGTCATGCCCCAGGCGCGGCCCCGGAGCCGGGCGCGCATCAGCCTCCCGGCCAGTGGCACGGCGTTGCGCATGAGCTGCGCCCGGCTCCGCGCATGCAATTCCGCCACAACGGCCTCCGCACACGCGTCCAATAGCGATGGTGCGAGCTTCGCCATGGCTCCAGGATAGACATGCCGCATCGAATCCGCAGCCCGGGTGGGCCGTCGAGGTCGAATGTCGGCGACGCCGTCCGTCCGACGCGCGACATGTCGTCGGCGACGACCCCGGACTGCGCGGCGATCGACAGACTCCTCAGGGGCGGAGCCGGAGCGACTCGATCTCCTCGCGGCCACCCCAGACGCAGTCGCGTTGCGTGCACAGGCAACCAGCCGGCGAGAAGCGGGTAACGACCGCGTACTCGCGGAGTTCCGCGATCCCGAGAGCGCCCAAGGCCGCTTCTGTGTAGGGTGAAACCATGCTCGAGATGTCGCACGAGGAGTTCGAGTCGATGGTCGCGGACGGCCTCGACTCGCTGCACGACGACATGCTCGAGCGACTCGACAACGTCATCTTCCTCGTCGAAGACCGCCCGGCCGACGGCAGCAGCATTCTCGGCACCTACGAGGGCTTCTCGCTCGCCGAGCGCGACGTCTACGGGTACGGGGAGGAGCCGGATCGCATCATCCTCTTCCGGGAGAATCTGCTGGAGCACTGCGCCGATCACGACGAACTCGCCAGGGAGATCCGCATCACGCTCGTGCACGAGATCGCGCACTTCTACGGCATCACCGAGGAGCGCATCCACGAGCTCGGGTGGGGCTGATCGGGTGGGACTCATGGGCGCGACGAGCACTTCGGCGGATGCCGGCGAGCAGCAGCGCACGGCTCCGGAGCGGATCTGGCAGACCGTGGTGTGGGACGACCCCGTGAACCTCATGTCCTACGTGGCGTACGTCTTCCAGACGCACTTCGGCTTCGACCGCGAGCACGCGGAGGAACTGATGCTGCGGGTGCACCATCGGGGCAGCGCGGTCGTCGCCGAGGGGGGACGCGAGACCATGGAGATGCACGTGGAGGCGATGCACGGGTACGGCCTCTGGGCCACGGTGCGGCAGGCGGGCGACGCATGAAGCTGCTGCCGCTGCCGGGCGGCGGTCTGCGGCTGCTTCTGGATCGCGACGAGGCGGCGATGCTCGATCAGCTGATCTCGCAGCTCTCGCAGCTGCTGCAGAGCCACAGCGGCACGGCCCTGGATCCGGATCCCCTCTTCGCCAGCCTCGAGGTCGGCGGATCCGAGCAGGCTCCCGAGGATCCTGCTCTCGCCCGACTCTTCCCCGACGCCTACGAGGGCGACGACGACGCTGCGCAGTTCCGCCGGGTCACGGAGCAGGGCCTGCTGAACCGGAAGCTGCAGGACGCGATGCGGGTCTCCTCGGCGCTCGGGCTCGGAGGCGGGGTGCCGGGCGAGGCCGAGCAAGTGGAGGTCGACATCTCGACCGAGACGCTCCCGGCCTGGGTGCGCACCGTCACCGCCCTGCGACTCGCGATCGCGGCGCGGATCGGTCTCGACTCGCCCGAGGACCACGCCCGCCTCGTCGCCGACGAGAGCACCCGGGGCACGGTGCTCGTCTTCGACTGGCTGGCGGCAATCCTCGAGTCCGTGCTCGCCATCATGGCGGCACCGCCGTCCTCCGAGGAGGAGTGACGCGTCGAGACCGCTACGGCTACATCGGCGACTGCAGCGACCGCGGATCCACGACCTCGCCCCGTTCCTCGAGCAGACTCGCAGAGGTCACGCCGCCCGCCCCGAAGCGTCCCCGCACCTCGTCGACGGCCTGGTCGACGGCGCGCCAGCCGTCGTCCTCGCTCCACAGCGCCGCGGGGTCGCTCCCCTCTTCCAGCAGCTGCTCCGCGCGCACCCCGATGAGTCGCACCGAGCGGCCCCTGACGCCGAGAGCTTCCAGAAGCTCCGCCGCGGTGCGGTAGATGCGGTGCGTCGCGTTGGTGGCCTCCGGGAGCGTGCGCGAGCGGGTGACGGTCTCGAAACTCGACCAGCGCACCTTGATGGAGATCGTCCGCGCCTCGATGCCCGCGGCCCGCAGGCGCTCGCCGGTGCGGGTGGAGAGCCGCAGCAGCTCGCGCTGCAGCACCGCGGCGTCCGCGACGTCGTGGGCGAAGGTCTCCTCGTGCCCGATGCTCTTCTCCGCACGAGAGGTCTGCACCGGTCTCGCATCTCGGCCGTTGGCCAGTTCGTGGAGTCGGCGCGCGCTCGCGGCGCCGACGATGCGTTCGAGCGACGGGAGCGGTTCGCGGGCGAGCTGGGCGACGGTGTGAATGGCGCGGGCCTTGAGCGACTGCGCGGTCGCCCGCCCCACTCCCCACATGGCCTCGACCGGCAACGGTTGCAGGAAGTCGAGGGTGCGCTGCGGCGGGACCTCGAGCACGCCGTCCGGTTTGGCCCGCTGCGAGGCGAGCTTGGCGACGAACTTGGTGCCCGCGAGCCCCACCGAGGCGGGGAGGCCGGTGCGCTCGCGCACGCGCTCGCGCAGTTGCCGGGCGATCTCGGCCGGGGGCCCGAACAGGCGCACCGCCCCTGCGACGTCGAGAAAGGCCTCGTCGATGCTGAGCGGCTCGACGAGCGGGGTGAACTCCTCGAAGATCGCCATGACCGTCTTCGAGGCGCGCCGGTACTTCTCGAAGCTCGGCGGTACGAGGATCAGCTGCGGGCAGAGCTGCTTCGCCCGCACGACCGGCATCGCGGAACTCACCCCGAAGCGGCGGGCCTCGTAGCTGGCGCTCGACACCACCGACCGCGGCGTGTCGTGGGCCGCGGCGACGGGCAGGCCGTGCAGCTCCGGGCGGTCGAGCAGCTCGACCGACACGAAGAAGGAGTCCATATCGACGTGCAGGATCGAGGCGATGTCCCGTTGCGCGCCTTCCATGCATCCATTGCACCACAGAGCCCCGGCATTCACCTTGAGCCGCTAGCGTAGAGTCAGGTTCGAGAACGGATTGGGGCAGGGGCAACATGGCGGAACGACGCTCTCCGAGGTCTCAGGTCGCGGCGCTGCGGGATCGCCCGAGCGCCGACGTGCTCATCGTCGGCGGCGGCATCAACGGCATCGCGACGTTCCGGGAACTCTCCCTGCAGGGCGTCGACGTGGCGCTCGTCGAGCGCGGCGACTTCGTCTCGGGGGCATCCTCGGCTTCGAGCCACATGGTGCACGGCGGCATCCGGTATCTCGAGAACGGCGAGTTCCGCCTGGTCCGGGAGGCCGTGCAGGAGCGCAACCGCCTGACGCGCAACGCCCCGCACTACGTGAAGCCCCTGCGCACCACGATCCCGATCTTCTCGACCTTCTCGGGCGTGCTGACGGCCCCGTTCCGCCTGCTGGTGACGCACGGGCGCGGAAAGCCGCGCGAGCGCGGCGCGCTGCTCATCAAGGTCGGCCTCGTGCTCTACGACATCTTCTCCCGCGGCGGCGGGCGCATACCGCGCCACCGCTTCCACGGCCGCGAACGCTCGCTGCGGCAGCTCCCGCGCCTCACGCCCGGGATCAAGTACACGGCGACCTACTTCGACGCCTCCATGCACAGCCCGGAGCGGCTCGCGCTCGATGTGCTCTCCGACGGCGCGGCGGCGGGCCGGGAGCGCGCACGGGCTGCCAACTACGTCGCCGCGGTGGGCTCGCGCGAGGGCGGCGTGCGCCTGCGCGACGAGACCACGGGCGAGGAGTTCGACTTCGGCGCTCGCGTGGTCGTCAACGCGAGCGGCCCGTGGACCGACCTCACCAACGAGGCGCTCGGCAAGCCGACGAGCTACATGGGCGGCACGAAGGGATCCCACATCGTGCTCGACCACCCCGAGCTGCTCGAGGCGACGGGCGGTCGCGAGATCTTCTTCGAGCACTCCGACGGCCGCATCGTGCTCATCTACCCGCTCAAGGAGCGCGTGCTCGTCGGCACCACCGACATCGATGCGGATCCGCGCGAACCGAGCGTCTGCACCGACGACGAGGTCCAGTACTTCTTCGACCTCATCGGTCACGTGTTCCCGAGCATCCGCGTCGACCGCTCGCAGATCGTCTACACCTTCTCCGGCATCCGGCCGCTCCCCCGCCACGACGACACGGTGCCCGGTTTCGTGTCGCGCGACTACCGCATCGAGCACGGCTGGATCGGGCGCGTACGCACGCTCAGCCTCGTCGGGGGCAAATGGACGACCTTCCGCGCCCTCGGCGAGCACATGGCCGACGAGGCGCTCGCGCTGCTCGGCGCGAAGCGGGTCGCGAGCACGCGCACCACGCCGATCGGCGGGGGCGCGGGCTTCCCCACGGATCGCGCCTCTCGGCGCATCTGGATCGCGAAGCACGGGCGGGGGCACGACCCCGAGCTCGTCTCGCTGCTGCTCGATCGCTACGGCACCAGGGCCGACGAGGTTCTGGCTGCTCTGCCGCGAACCCCCGCCGAGGCTCCGGGACTCCCGCGCTACTTCGTCGAGGAGCTCGCGTACCTCGCCTCGCACGAGGACGTCGTGCACCTCGACGACCTGCTGCTGCGGCGCACCTCGCTCGCGTTCATCGGCGGGCTGACCCGCGGCGGGCTCGCCGCCGCCGCCGAGGCGATCGCGCCGGTGCTCGGCTGGAGCGCCGCGCGCCGTGCGAAGGAGCTCGAGCGCGCCGAGGAGATCCTGCTGCGCGAGCATCGGGTCACGCTCGGAGGACCGGGGATCGCGCCGCTCGGCTGACCGCCGATCCCGAACCGACCGCGCACCCGCGCGAACCCGCTTCCAATGAAGGAGGAGCCGCATGGCCGACTACGTCATCGCGATCGACCAGGGCACGACCTCGACGCGCGCCATCATCTTCGACCGCGCGGGCGCACCGGTCGCGAGCGGGCAGAAGGAGCACGAGCAGATCTTCCCGCGTCCGGGCTGGGTCGAGCACGACCCGCTCGAGATCTGGCGGAACGTGCAGGAGGTGATCGGCCTCGCCCTCGCCCGCGCCGACCTCACGCGGCACGACGTCGCGGCGATCGGCATCACGAATCAGCGCGAGACCGCGGTCGTCTGGGACCGTCGCACGGGGCGGCCCGTGTACAACGCCATCGTGTGGCAGGACACCCGCACGCAGGGCATCGTGGACCGGCTCGCGGCCGAGGGCGGCGTCGAGCGTTTCAAGGAGGCCGTCGGCCTGCCGCTCACCACGTACTTCTCGGGCACGAAGATCGCGTGGATCCTCGAGAACGTGGAGGGTGCGCGGGAGGCCGCCGATGCGGGCGAGCTGCTCTTCGGCACGACGGATTCGTGGGTGCTGTGGAATCTCACCGGCGGCATCGACGGCGGGGTGCACGTCACCGACGTCACCAATGCGTCGCGCACGCTCTTCATGGATCTGAGAACGCTCGAGTGGCGCGACGACATCCTCGAGGCCTTCGGCGTACCGCGCTCGATGCTGCCCGAGATCCGGTCGTCGTCAGAGGTGTACGGCGCCGCCGAGAGCTCCTCGCTGCTGCGCGAGACCCCGATCGCGGGCATCCTCGGCGACCAGCAGGCGGCGACCTTCGGTCAGGCCGCGTTCGCCGCGGGCGAGTCGAAGAACACCTACGGCACCGGCTGCTTCCTCATCTTCAACACGGGCGAGGAGATCGTGCGCTCGCAGAACGGCCTGCTCACGACCGTCGGCTACAAGCTCGGCGACGGTGCGGCGCACTACGCGCTCGAGGGGTCGATCGCGGTGGCCGGGTCGCTGATCCAGTGGCTGCGGGATCAGCTCGGCATCATCGACTCGGCGCCCGAGGTCGAGCGGCTCGCCGCGAGCGTGCCCGACAGCGGCGGCGTGTACCTCGTGCCCGCGTTCTCCGGCCTGTTCGCCCCCTACTGGCGGCCGGACGCGCGCGGGGCGATCCTCGGCCTGACGCGCTACGCGAACAGGGGGCACATCGCGCGGGCCGCGCTCGAGGCGGTCGCGTTCCAGACGCGCGACGTGCTCGACGCCGTCAACGCCGACGTCACGGCGGCAGGCGGCGTGCCGCTCAGCGAGCTGCGGGTCGACGGAGGGATGGTGGCGAACGACGCCCTCATGCAGTTCCAGGCCGACGTGCTGGGCGTGCCCGTGGTGCGCCCAGTGGTGGCCGAGACCACAGCCCTCGGCGCCGCGTACGCGGCGGGCCTCGCCGTCGGGTTCTGGTCGGGGCTCGACGATCTGAGCGAAAACTGGCGCGAGGACCGCCGCTGGGAGCCGCGTCTCGACGCCGCGGAGCGGGAGCGGCGCCTGCGGCTGTGGCGCAAGGCCGTCGCCAAGTCGATGGACTGGGTCGACGAGGACACCGCGGGCTGAGGCCCGCCCGACGAACCGGGCAGCGGTTCCGCTACGAAAGTGCAGGAGCGGCGAGGTCGCGCGGATAGTACTCATTCTCCCGAAAACTCGAGTCGTCCAGCCGCAACGCGCCGACCACTCCGAGCGCCTCGAACGCCCAGTACCCGTGATAGCGCTTCTTCGGAACCAGCTCGTGCTCGCTCCAGCCCCAGATCCCCTTCCACGCCGTGTACCACTTCGCGAGGTAGCGGGCGACGTCCTCGACGGCCTCGGCCTCATCCGAGAGCGCGTCGGCCAAGGGGCCGACGCTCCGTGGGAACAGCAGTTCCTCGCCCACGACGCGATCCGGCTTGCGCGTCCCGATCAGTCCGTCGATCAGCCGATCGCCCCAGCCGAACTCCACTGCCGAGACCACCCGGTCGAACGTGGCCTCGTCGACCTCGAACGCCACCGCGAGGGAGACCAGCCGCAGCCACGCGAGATAGTGGTCCTTGACCTTCGGGTTGCGGAAATGCAGCTGGATCAGACCGGGAGGGAAGTGCTGCTTCTCCAGGCGTGTCGCTCGCTCAGCGGCGGTCAGGATGTCATCGAAATCGTCACGCAGCCGCGCCTCGGAAGCACCAGCCGAATACAGCGCGCTGAAGCGGACCCACCTGTGCTTGACGGCATCCTCCGCGGCCAGCGCCAGACTCTCGGGCGTCCGCCACTGCTCAACGGGCCGCTGCAACCGCTTCTCGTCGAACTCGATGTTCGAGGTGAGGTGCTCGACCATCTCGTCGAAGTACGCTCGCTCGGCGCGAACATCACGCGGTGCGGCGAAGGTTCCGGTCATCATCGCTCCTCAGCGTCTTCGGCGTTCCAAGACATGATCTCATCCGTCCTGGGCATGAGCCGGCTATCGGTCGCCGCGCCGAGGACGATCTTCTCCGCGAGCGCGAGACTCTCGACGATCCGGCGGCCCGCCGGCGTCACGACCTCCAGCCTCGGGTGCCGGCCCTGACGAGGGTACACCTCGATCTCCTCGCCGCCGAGACGCGCGCGGAAGACCTGCCAATCGTCGCTGACCACGTCCCAGCCCGAGCCCGCCACCGCCGCTACGATCCGGCGCCCGATCAGCTCGGAGATATCCGGACGATAGCTCGCTTCCCCCGTCTCGAGGAGTTCGTCCCGTCTGCGGAACGCCTCGTCGCCGTACTTCGCCAGCACCTCGGCGTCGCTGAGACGCCCCAGCGGACGGTCGAAGACCCACAGCCAGGCGCCCTCGGCCAGCCACCACAGCTCGCTGACCGCCCATCGGCTCACGAGCACCTGGTAGGACCCCCGCGTCATATCAGGCCTCGTCCTCGCCCGGTCGTCTGCCGCTCCACATCGCCTTGATCGCCACGCGCAGCACGACCGGATCCAGGGTGTACACGACCGGGGCGCCGGCATCGGCCGCGCTCACCCGCACCGCCGTCGTCACCGAGTCGATGCTGCCATCCTCGACGGCGTAGGACAGCGGGATCCGGACGGCCCCGTTGCCGAGTGTCACCATGTACAGCCTGCGCACCACGCCCCGTGCCCGGTCGCGATACTCCCCCGCGGTACCGGCACGCAGGCCGAGTTGCATCTCAACCGGCGGATACCCAGCCGCGAGCATCAGCTTCGCGGTCAACCGCTTGGCCCCGGAGTGGCGCACATCACGCTCGTCGAGGATGAGACCGGCGACGACGTCATCCCACGGAAGCTCCGCACCGGCGAACCGCACCCCGGTCTTCGAAATCGCGAGGTACTCCTCCGGAGCCTCCCGCATCGCGACGAGCCGGCGGCGGATCATCGCGATGCGCAGCGCCGCAGCCGCGGCCGCGAGCGCGAGGAGCACCGACAGGATGTAGGTAGGCCCTCGGCCGAGCGCGGAGACGGCCAGCGCGACGGTGCCGAGGATCGCGGCCGGCACGAGGACCGCGAACGCCACAAGGACGACGGTGTTCACCGTCAACTTGCGCCGGATCCGCGCACGATCCGTCTGCACCGTGAACACCTCGCCGCGGTCGAAGAGCGCCCGCCAGCCGCCGGCGATCCGGGCATCGACGGGCTGCGGAAGCAGGGCGCCCCCTGCGTCTCCACTCATCCGACACCCCCTCTGCGGATCATCCAGCCACGTCAGACCGCCTCCGGCGGTCCGCCACAGACCTTCCGAGTAGATTACACCCGTCATCCGGGCGAAAAAGCTCGAAAGGCAGGTCCCTTCGAGTCTTCAGGCCCCCCAAGTACCTCCGGGACCACTGAAAGGGGTCATGCCGTTTGCCACGGGCCGCTCACCGCGCTCGGGCGTTGCGGCCTCCGGCACGACCTCACCGGGCAAACGACACGCCGTTAACTAGTTGGAATTTCAATTAGTATGGATTACGATCTAGTCATGAAATCGGATAGCTCGAGCAGCGACTGGTCTCGCGCAGCGATGCTCTTGCTGCTGCTGCACCATCTCTCCCGGGCACCGAACCATGGATACGGGCTGATGGATCTCTTGCGGGCTCAGGGATTCGACGTCAAGGGCGCGACGGTGTATCCGCAGCTGAGCAAGCTTCAGGGCGAGGGGCTGATCCGTTCGGAGTGGCACGCGCCTGAGAGCGGTCCTGCCCGAAAGGTGATGACGATCACCCCGGCCGGGGAAGCCCGGCTGAGCGAGTTGCTACAGCATTGGGCGTCCTTCCAAGACCGGCTCGATGCGGCGCTCGGCCGTAACATTACAGAAGGGGAAGCCCGATGAACTACTATGCCGATCTGGCGGCCGCGCTACGTGATCGCAAGTGCGACGAGACTCAGGTGCGGGAGATCCTGGAAGCTGTGCGGGAAGCAACCGCTCAGGGCACGGCCACGCCAGAGGAGGAGTTCGGCCCCGCGAAGCAGTACGCGGCGAACTACCAGGGGACGCACTCGCCCCGCCCGGGCCGAATCGTCCAGTGGGCCGCTTTCGGAGCCGCGATCCTCGCGTTCCTCGCGCTGCGCGTCGTCATCTTCCCCGGTCTCGACTGGCTCCCGTGGGGAGCGCTCATGGGCGCCGGTTCGTTCGTCTTCTTCGGCCTCCTCGGCGATGGGATCGCACGCCGGCTGAATCGACGCCTGCCGGAGGGCTTTCGCGCGGAGGGATGAGTCAGCACTCCGTCCCGCTGCCCGACATCGATTCGCAGACGCCCTCCGATCTCGAAGCGATGACCTCTTCCGTGTGAGGGTGCTCGAATCGCCAAGGTCGAGCTGGTAAGTCACCCGCTCCGAGCGGTTGCCCGCCCGGTCGACTGGCGGCCAGGGTCGCGTTCACGCGGGTGGTTTACGCCGTGAAAGCTGAAATCAGTCGGATTCTGCCTGGACATTCACAAGAGAAGAGGCGGTGTGGAGTCACGGTGAGGCGGGGTCAGTTGCGGAGGTATTCGAGGACGGCGAGGATTCGTTTGTTGCCGGGATGGGCGTGGAGGTCGAGTTTCGTGAAGATGGCGCTGACGCGGCGTTCGACCGTCGCGGGGCTGAAGTGCAAGTTCTGAGCGATCTGTTCGTTCGTCTGCCCTTCGGCCATGAGAGCGAGAACCTCGCGTTCTCGGTCACCGAGCGCGCCGAGAGCGCCCTGGTGGGAGCGTTCCTCCATCAAGTACGCGATGACTTTGGGGTCGATGCTGACACCGCCGGCCCCGACGGTTTCGACTGAGTGAATGAAGTCGGCGATACGTCCGACTCGTTCTTTGAGCTGGTATCCGGTGCCGCCCGGTGCGTCCGGTGCCGTTGCGAGCAGCGATCGGGCGTACTCGTTGCCAAGGTGCTGGGAGAGAACCAAAATGCCGACCGTGGGGCGTCGGGCGCGTAGCTCGACGGCGACTCGGAGGCCATCATCCGTGTTGTGCGGTGGCATCCGCACGTCCGCGATGAGCAGGTCGATGTCGTCAGCCGTGCCGAGCTGCGCACGGAGCCGGTCCGCGTCCTCGACAGTCCAGACTACGGCGTGACCGTGCTGTTCGAGGATCGCGGTGATGCCCTCGCGGAGCAGCGCGACGTCCTCGGCGACTCCGATTCTCACCGGGCCACCCCGTTCAAAGTCGATTCGGGTACTTGGATCGTGAGGACGGTGGGGCCGCCTCGGGGGCTGCTCATGAGCATGGTGCCTCCTAGGATTCCTACGCGATGTTCGATACCGACGAGTCCTGTTCCGTTGTCGGGGTTCGCGCCCCCGCGTCCATCGTCGGACAGGGTGATGCGAAGCCCTTGCACGTTCACGGTGAGCGCGACCGTGATGCGGGTAGCGCCGCTGTGTTTGAGGGCGTTCGTGAAGAACTCCGATGCGATCGAGTACAGGGTCGCTTCGACCGAAGCTCGGAGTCGCGGAAGAGCTTGGAGTCTCGGAAGGGTGTGTGCTTCGACCGTGGCCGGGATCGGAGAGCGTGCGGCGAGTTGCGTCAGTGCAGCGGCAAGACCGTCTTCCACGAGGAGACGCGGGCGAAGGCCGGAAATGGCGGCTCGCATCGCGTCGAGGGCGTGCTCGACTTCGAGGTGTGCGGCTTCGAGCGCGCCCAGCTCGTCGGCGTGAGGCGATCGAGCGGAAGCGGTGAGCCGGGTGCGGAGGATTCCCAGATGAAGTGCGGCGGCGGCGAGGTGCTGCTGCGGGCCGTCGTGGAGGTCGCGTTCGATGCGTCGGCGTTCGTCCTCGAACGCTTCAACAAGAGCGACGCTCTTGTCAGCGAGCATGTCCACCTGACGTTCGAGTGATTCGATCTTGGAACCGATGAGCACTCTCGTTGTGGCGGCCTGGGAAAAGGCCAGCAGCAAGGCTGCGTAGAGGAACACGAGGAGGAGGAGGGCGCCGAGGAGGGTGAAGAGCAGTGCGGGTGCCGGTTGGTCGATCTGCCATTCGCCGATGACGTACTTCCGGCCTGCTAACGGGAGTACCGGGGCGGTGATGAGGGTGATGATCGCGGTTCCGCCGAAGACGAAGAGGGCGTACCCGAGTGCGGCGTAGAGCAGGTGGAGCAGCGTCGCCCCGATCTCTCGCCACCCCAACGATGAGTAGAGCCGAGCAGGTGCATTTCGGAACGGCGGAACTCGGAGACCCCTCGGTGGGCCGGGTATCGTCCCGAGGCGCAGAAGCCGGACTCGTTGCCGCTCGACGGCGCTGAGGCTCCAAGACCAGGCTGGGAGTAGTGGAAAAGCAGCGAGGAAGATGATCGTGGGTGCTGCGAGAAAGATGCCGCTGAGAACATAGGCGCTAGCTCGCCAAGGGAGGGAAGTCCCGAGCACGCCCACTTGATGCACGCGGTGCGGCCGGTGGCGGGAAACGGGCATACTTCCATTCTCTCGGATGGTGAGCCCGCGCTTATGGGGATCCCCCTCCACTGGAGTGAGGGTTTTCCCTCATCTTCCGAGGGCAATCGTCCTTGCCCCGCACCCTCGACCTTCAGAGGGTGGAGGTATGCAGAAAACGAACTCCGTACCGCCAGCCGTCGTCGCATCAGCAGTAGAGAAGTCCTTTGGCGGACGGCGAGGCATGCCCGTTGTGCCGGTACTTCGAGGAGTGGACCTCACGGTTCCCCAGGGCGGCATGGTCGCTATCGTCGGCCCTTCGGGATGCGGGAAGTCGACGCTGATGTTCTGCCTGGCGGGCCTGGACCCGGTGACCTCGGGGAACGTGTGGACCTTGGGCGAGGATCTCGGAAAGCTGAAAGCGGGAGCCATCGCGCAACTGTATCGAGAGCGAATCGGGTTCGTCTTCCAGTCCTACAACCTCGTCACCGCGCTCACGGCGCGCGAGAACGTCGTGCTTCCCGAACGCCTCTGCGGACGACGGGCCGACCTCGACCGGGCCGACGCCATCCTGAGCGGTTTCGGCCTCGGCGAGCGGACACGCACGCGGGTGAGCCGGCTCTCCAACGGCGAGCAGCAGCGTGTCGCTCTCGCCCGAGTCATGGCGAACCGACCGGAACTCGTCTTCGCCGACGAACCGACCGGTGCGCTCGACACCGCTTCTTCCCGCCTCGTGCTCGATCAACTTCGGGCGCACGCCGATGGAACTCGAACCGTCGTCATGGTCACCCACGACCTCGACGCCGCGACGCTCGCCGACATCGTGGTCGTCATGCGAGATGGTATGCTGACGCAGTCCTTGTATCGCCCGAGCAGCAGTCAGCTGCTCGCTGCGATGGAAGGGAACCCAGCATGATCCGCCTCGCCATCGCCGAGCTGCGCGAGGACACCCGCCTCTGGGTCGGCCCGTTCCTCGTCGCCATCATCTCAGCCGCGTTCGTGTACCTCGCCGCGGTGTACTGGTGGACCCTGGGCACGCCCGAAGGGGCCGCACTAATCGAGAGCCTCGGGTCGACTGTCGATGAGGCCCGAGCCGGCAGCTACGTCGTGTACGTCTCGACTGCCGTACCCGCCATTGCCGTCCTCGGCACGGGTGCTGCCGCAACGATCACCGCACTGTCGACACGCATCGCGCGGTGGCGACTCGCTGGAGCGTCGCCGTCGCAGATACGCCGTGCGATCACCGTGCAAGTCCTGCTCGTGAACGCCGTCGGAGCCGTCGCCGGGATCATCGTCGCCAGCCCGTTCTGCCAGAGCGCCGTCGACCTGCTCGTGCGCATGGTCACCCGCGAAGATCGCTCCTTCCCCGTCGCGAATGCGATCCCTGCTGCGCTTCTCGCGATCGTCGGGGCCACCCTGGTGTCTTACTTCGCAAGCTTCATCCCGGCGCGACGTGCAGCGCGAATCTCCGCAGTCCACGCGGTTCGGGATGAAACCGAAGCAACCGTGACGATGCCGGTTTCTCGATGGATCGTTGCTGGTTTCGCAGTCCTGTTCCTGCTGCAGCAGGTCATCGTCACTATCGGCGCGACCCTGACTCTCGGTTCCGACAGCATCGGCGGATCGAGCGCGGCGACGCTCTCCATGATGACGGGCCTTGCCGTCCTCGCGATCATCGTGGCTCTGGCCCCTGTGCTTGTCCCGCAGTTCATTCGGCTATGGACCGCGATCCTTCCTGCCCGCCGTCTCCCCGCCTGGACCCTAGCGCGATTCTTCGCGACCGGCCAGCCCCGGCGAACCGCGACCGCCGTGATGCCGATTGCGGTCGGGCTCGCGTTGTACGGCATTCTCTTCGGGATCATCACCACCTGGCAGGACGCGCTCACGCGAGGCGGGATCACGGCGACCCTCAACTCGCTCGACACCTATGTGATGTTGACGCCCGCAGCCGCCATCTCCATCGCGGGCAGCATCGCCAGCGTGCTCCTTTCAACCCGCGCACGCACGAGGGACGCTGCCGCGCTGCGTGTCGCCGGTGCTTCACCACGAACGCTCATCGGTATCGCGTTCGCCGAAGCCACCGCCTACGCCCTCGCTGCGACGGTACTCGGGCTCGGCATCGCCGCGGCATCGGTCGCAACGACCGCGTTCATGCTGACCGCCGGTGGACTCCCCGCTGCACCGCTGCTCGATCTGCGACAAATGGGCGTTCTCGCTCTTGTCGCAACCGTGGCATTGCTCACTGTCCTCCTTGTTCCCGCGCTTTCAGCCGTACGTCGAAACCCGCGCGACGCGCTTGCTGCGCTCTGAGTAGGCATCGCTGGAAGAGCCGACGCAACAGGTCTAGGGGCGTGCTGGTTCACAGCTCGCGCTCAGGGTATCAACGTGAAGACGATTGCTCGTCAGTTCGGGGTGCATCGCGGGACGGTGTGGGCGAAGACGCGGCAAACGCCTTGGGGGAAAGGTAGGGGGTTACAAAACCGGTTGTTCTGCGTGCAGTTGTTCATACCGCTGCTCGGCGTCACGCCACGGAGTAGGAACGAATGAGGCGAACACGGCGAATACGGCCGCGAGGGTAGTGATAACGCTGAGGGCGACTCCGCTGGCCGCACTGTCTCCTCCCGAGACGAAAAACGTATCGGCGAGACTCATCCCGATCGTGAACCCGGCGAACCACTGGGTAACACCAACTGCGGTGATGAGCATCGCACCGGTGACGATGATTCTTCTCGTCGATCGGGGCCCGGCGAACCGCCTCAGCGAGCAACAGATCGGAAACGCGATTGCCGCCGCGATGAACAGTCCCGCCCACACTGCGACGACCGCAACGCCTGTGGGTTGCTCGGCCTCGTACATCGCCGCGTAAATCTCGCTCAGCGACATTCCTGGCATCTTCGCCAGCGGATTCCACACCAGGATATGCAACGTTGCGAACGCCACCGCGCAGATGGCGAGCAGCGAGAACATCGCGCTGAGCCCAATCCGCGACACGGTGCGGAGTGGCTGCTGTGGAAGTTGGCCTCGTGGCCCTCCTGCCGCGAGGAACAGTGCCGTCGCGACTGCGGCAGGTGCCATGAGGACTCCGAGAATCGGGAAGACCGCAGTGACCGCCATGGAGAGCACCGCCGCGATACCGAACAACACGAACTGTGCGATCCGTTTGAGGCCGAACGTCGAGAGACCGATACGAACGGCGCCGATCCCGTTCACGATTCCGATGAGGGCGAACACCGCGATCGTCGCGAACGTAACCGTGCCGCTGACGGCCATTACGCCGTCATTCAGATGTTGGTCGGCGCTCGTCAACGAGACCGCGAAGGTTCCGGCCGCAAGAATCAGTGCGCTGCACAGAAACGCTGCTGACCAGCGTGCACGCCGGATTGTTTCCACCTTGCTGGGAATCCCAGTCACCCGAGGATCGTCTCGGTCGAGCCTTGCTGACGTCGCGAACGCACCGGAGAGCACAGAGACACGGGAGATGCCGAGTTGCGAGGCTTGCTCAAGATCGGCGGCCCACTCCTCGCGGTATCTGGCTTGCAGAGGTGCGGGGAGCGTGCGAACCGCCAGTTCGATCAGGGTCTGAATCAGGCTCATACGATCACCTCGCTCGGCGCACCAACGAGGCGAGGACGTGCTTGTTCCTGGAACCGCTGCACCGCTTCTCGTGCAGCGATCGCTCCGTCTGAGGTGAGTCGGTAGAGCCTGCGACGCGGGCCGCTGCGTTCACTCTCGGCCTCCCATTCCGAGGTCACCCATCCCAGACGTTCCAAGCGCTCCAGAATTGGGTAAATGCTGCCCGCTGGCCGCCCGCTCTCCTTGACGATCAAGAGGCCCCACACAGGCTCGGGATGTGCGAGCAACGCAGCAAGAGCGTCAGACGTCGCGGGGGTCAGCCGGGGAAGAGGAAGCATGACAACAACTCTACCTATATAGAGATAGAGAGAGCAACGCTCGTCCGCGTACGCTCCTACGTTCCCTGTTACGGGATCTGGGCGATCCAGTCCGAGAGGGACGCACGGAAGTTGTCGTGTTCGGCGTCGATCATGATCGTGGCAGGGAATCCGACCATACTGTGGCCACCCGGAAAAGCAGCCGGATCAGACAAGCACTCTCTGTGGCCGACATAGGGCGGATTCAATCGGTCGTCGCAACACCTCGATCACGGAGGTAAAGAATGGGACGATCGAGGAAGCAGTTCCGGCCTTATTGCATCTCCGTTGCGGTCGTCCACGACGGCGCCAAGCCCGTTGAGCTCCGATGCCCATGGTCGCAAGAGCGCCACGAATCTCCATCGAACGACACCATCACCCTTCGCCCGCGAGATCCAAAATTGGACACGCTGCTCCCACCCACGCTTCGCGTTCCTCGCCGACCCCGGTCGACCGGAGTTTCGATCCGCGTGCGTGCATTCTCGTCCGCAGCGTCCGCCGATTCCGTCGTTCGCACTTCCCGTAGCGCTTGCCGCCGAGGTAGCTTCCGCTGCTTCAGGCGGTCCCTGAGCATGGCTCAAGGACCGGAGATTCGCGTCCAGGCAGCCCGTCCGAGCGCATGTTGAGCCGCAGATTCCGAATCCTCAGCAGCCTCGGTTCCGACCTTCGAATCCTCGGAGGTGGACGGAGCGATGAGGTGGCCGTTCGAGGCGATCCCGCACGTCGAGCGAGCGGGGGTCCGAGTGGCCTGCCGTGTCGCTGATAGGGTGGGGTTCATCTGATGATTCGCGACTGGAGGAGCCCCCTTGCTGGTTCGATCGACCGCCCGCCGCCGCGCAACCGCGACCGCATCCGGCCACCGCGCCCGCGGCCTCGCCCCGGCCGGCTCCCCCGGCTCCACGACCTCGCGCCGAGCTCGGACGGCGCGATGACCGCATCACCCTACCGCCTCTTCTCGGTCACCGCGCTCGAGGTCACGCGGCCGACGCCGGGGTTCATCCGCGTCGTCTTCGGCGGCGAAGACCTCGAGCGGTTCGGCTTCGGCGGCCTCGATCAGCGGATCAAGATCATGCTGCCGAACTCCCGGGGCGAGATCCCCGAGATCGCGAACGGCGACGACTGGTACCGGTCCTGGGCGGCGCTCCCGGACGAGGTGCGGCCGCCCATGCGCACCTACACACCTCGCGATCTCGAGCGCCGGCCGGACGGCACGAGGATCTCCGTCGACTTCGCGCGGCACGATCGCGCCCCGGGTCCGGCGTCGGCCTGGGCGCTCTCCGCCGCTCCGGGCGATCGGATCGCCCTGCTCGGCCCCGACGCGGAGTTCGCCGGGCCCAACCGCGCCGTCGGCTGGATCCCTCCCGCCGGCGCCACGCGCTTCCTGATCGTCGGCGACGAGACGGCGATCCCCGCGATGGCCGGGATCATCGCCTCGCTCGGCGCGGCTGACCGAGCCCGCGTGATAGCCGAGGTGGCCCACGCGCGCGACGCCGAGCTGCTGGCGGCGGACGCCCTGCCGCACCGCGATCGCATCGACGTCGAGGTGCTTGAGCGCCGGGAGACCGATCCACCGGGACAGGCGATGGCCCGTGCCGTGCGGGAGCTCCGGGAGATCTTCCCGGGCGGGCCGCACATCCGGCACGGGGGCGGCCGCACGGGCCCGGACGCCGAGCTGCGCGATGTCGACGTCGATCGCGAGATCCTGTGGGAGGTTCCGGGGCTCGACGAGGCCACGGGCGCCCCGCTCGCTCAGGACGAGCGGCAGTCGCCGGGCTACGCCTGGCTGGCGGGGGAAGCGGGGGCGATCAAGACGATCCGGCGCCACCTCGTCGGCGACCGCGGCATCGACCGCCGGTCGGTCGCGTTCATGGGGTACTGGCGCACGGGGCGCGCGGAGAACTAGAATCTTGCGGCGCGGCCCGCCTCAGCGTCGGGACGAGCGCCGGCGCGTGCGCACCGAGAGTGCGGCGACGATCGAGGCGACCCGGGAGACGAGCGCCTCCAGAGGGCCTCGTCCGATCAGCAGCGCCCAGAGGGAGCCGCCCGCGATGATCCCGAGGGTCACTGGCCAGAACGGCTCGGTCGCGCGGAACCCTGATCCCGGGTCGAGGACCGTCGCCCCGGGGCGAGAGGACTCCGCGACGAACCACCAGATCCAGATCACGAGCTGCGCCGTATATGCGCTCAGCGGCATGGACCCCACGGCCCGCAGCGGCCAGAGCGGCCGGCGCAGGCCGGTCATCCCGAGCAGCACGCAGGCGCCGATCACCGCGATCGCGAAGCCTCCCGAGCCCACCATCTCGCCGACGCCGGTGGAGTGCGGGGCGTCCTGCAGCACCGCGAGCCACCACGACCGCGCGCTGTCGGCCCCGGCTGCCGAGGCGCGGTCTCCGATCGGTCCGATCGCGCCGTAGCCGATCACCGCCAGAACGACCCCCACGCCGATCAGGGCTGCGCTGCGGGCGGCGGTCGGCTGCTTGAGCAGGCGTCCGACCGCGATCCCCGCCGCGATGAAGGCCGCCCACGCCACGAACGGGTAATTCCACCCGAGGTTCAGGAAGAGCGACTCGGCGAGCCGGGGGTCTTCGACGGGGATCTCCGCGATCATCGCGACGAGATAGGGGCCGGCGACCGCGATGACGGCCGCGGTGAGCAGGAGCGCCGGCGTACGCAGGCGCAGCAGGAGTATGGCGACGAGGAACAGGATCCCGTAGGTCTGCAGAATCACGTAGACGGGCACGGTCCAGGCGACGAGCAGCGCCCCCACCGACCAGATCAGCGCAGCCCGCACCGCGATCCTCACGGAGGAGCGCCGCCGGGCCGAGGCCGAGTCGCGCGGCCGCGGATCCTCGGTCAGCGCCAGCGAGACGCCCGCCAGGGTCGCGAACAGGATCGATGGCCGCCCGTTCACGAGTCCGCTCCAGGTCGCAGGATCGGACCAAACGAGTTCTTCCTGATAGAGGAGGTGCGCGGCGAACATCCCGATCAGCGCGAGCGCGCGGGCGATGTCGAGCCCGGGCACGCGTCCCGGGGGTTCCAGCCGGGCGAGTCTGTCCCGGATGCTCTTGCGGGCCACATGCCGAGAGTACCGCCCCCGCCTCGGATCCCGCTCCAGCATCAGGAGGCTCGGGATCGTCCGCCCTCCGCGCATACATCTACAAGATGTAGATGTATGATCGTCGTTATGCTGACTGCTCCCTGGAACATCATCCTGACCGTCCTCTTCGCGTTCACCGGCCTCTACTGCGCGGTGCGCCTGTTCACCCATCGTCCGCGCGGGAAGAGCGGATGGGGCGCGGGCTTCGACTCGACGGTGATCCACGTCACCCACGCGGTGATGAGCGTCGCGATGATCGCCATGTGCTGGGTGATGGTGTTTCCCGATGCTCTCAACTGGGCTCAGATCATCCTGTTCAGCGCGCTCGCGCTGGCGCTCGTGCCGGGTCTCTGGAGGGCGCCGCTCGTCTCCCGTCGGGTCGATCTCGCCGGCCACATCTGGCTCGGCGCCGCGATGGTGTGGATGATCGCGGCGATGCCGCTGCTCATGGCCGGCATGGGCGGAAGCATGGCCGGCATGGGCGGAAGCATGGACGACGGCATGGGCGGAAGCATGGCCGGCATGGGCGAGGCGCAGGGCGACGCGATGATGATGGCGATGTCGACGCCCGCGTGGGTCGACGCCGTGAACGCGGTATTCGTGGCGGGCAGCCTGGCCTTGACGCTCTGGTGGCTGTACCGCGCGGTCACGATCCGCGGCCAGCGGCTGCACGAGCTCTGCCACAGCCTGATGGCGGTCGGGATGGCGGCGATGCTGGTGCTCATGAACGCGTAGCCGCCCGCCCTCGGCTCCAGAGCTTCGCGCGTCTACTCGGTGCGGCGGAAGTTCTGGAGCCGAAGGCTGTTGAACACCACGAGCACCGAGGAGAGCGCCATCGCGCCGGCCGCGATCAGGGGGTTCAAGAACCCGGCTGCGGCGATCGGGATCGCCGCGATGTTGTAGCCGAACGCCCAGCCGAGGTTCGCCCGGATCGTGCGGAGGGTTCGCCGCGACAGCTCGATCGCCTCCGGGATCACGGCGAGGTCCTCTCGCACGAGGATGATGTCGGCGGATTTGAGGGCGATGTCCGTGCCTGTCACGACCGCGAGGCCGAGATCCGAGGCCGCAAGAGCCACGGCGTCGTTGATCCCGTCGCCGACCATCGCCACGCGCTCCCCCCGCGCCTGCAGCGATCGGATCACATCGGCCTTCTCCGTCGGCATCACTTCGGCGTACACGGAGTCGATGCCGAGCTTGGCCGCGATCTCCTCAGCCGCGGGGCGGGAGTCGCCGGTGAGGAGCGCGGTCTTCAGCCCCTGCTTCTGCAGCGCCCGGACCGCGGCTCGGGCGCCCGGCTTGATCGTGTCCGTCAGCCCAAGCCTGCCGATGAGCCGTCCCGCGTGAGCGACGAACACCGGAGTCTCGGCCGCGCTGTCCGTCTCCCCCAGCGCGAGGAGCGTCCGCTCATCCGCCGGGATGCCCCGTTCCCGCATGAACGCGAGGTTGCCGACGAGCGCGGCCTCACCCGACACCGTGCCGGCGGCGCCCCGCCCGGGCACCGCTGAGAAGTCGCGCACGCGCTCGAGGTCGGCGACCCGCTGCGCCGCCGCTGCGAGGACGGCGCGGGCGATGATGTGCTCCGATCCCTGCTCCACGGAGGCGGCGACCCGCAGCAGCTCGTGCTCCGGCACGCCCGGCGCGGTCGCGATGCCGGTGACGGTCATCTCGCCCGTGGTGAGGGTGCCCGTCTTGTCGAGCACCGCGGTGGTGATCGTTCCGCTCGCCTCGAGGGCGTCCTGCCCCTTGACGAGGATCCCGAGGCTGGCGCCCCGGCCGATGCCGACCATGAGCGCGGTCGGGGTCGCGAGGCCCAGCGCGCAGGGACAGGCGATGATGAGCGTCGAGATCCCGATGCCGAACGCCTGCTCGAACGAGCTGCCGGCGAGCATCCACCCTGCGATGACGAGGATCGCGAGCACGATCACGGCGGGCACGAAGTAGCTCGTGACCCGGTCGACGAGGGTCTGCACGCGGGCCTTGCGGGCCTGAGCCTGCTCGGCGAGAGCCGCCATCTGGGCGAGCTGCGTGTGAGCACCGACCGAGGTCGCCCGCACCTCGAGGCGCCCGTTCGTGCTGATCGTGCCGCCGACCACCGCATCGCCGGCCCCGAGATCGGCGGGAAGCGGCTCGCCCGTGAGCATGCTCGCGTCGATCGCCGCGGATCCGTCGACGATGACGCCGTCGGCCGGCACGGTCTCACCGGGGAGCACGACGAACACCTCGCCGACGCTCAGCTGGGCCGCGGGAACGAGGTGCTCCGAGCCATCGCGCTGAACCCGGACGTGGGTCGCGGCGAGCTGGTTGAGGGCCCCGAGCACGTCACCGGCCTTGCGGCGGGAGCGGGTCTCGAAGTAGCGCCCGGCGAGCTGGAACGTGGTCATGCCGGCCGCGACGTCGAGGTAAATGGAGTTCGCACCCTCCGGGGTATCCCCGAAGCCGAGCCAGTACCCGCCCCCGCCTCCGCCGACGCCGAACAGCAGGGTCACGACCGCCCACCCGAAGGACGCCGCGATCCCGAGCGAGACCAGCGTGTCCATGCTGACGGTGCCGTGGCGCAGGTTGCGCAGGGTCGCCCGGTGGAAGGGCCAGGCCGCCCAGGTGACGATCGGGACGGCCAGCGCCACGCAGAGCAGTTCCCAGCCGGGGAAGCGCCAGGCGGGCACGAGGGCGAGCAGGATCGTGAGGTCCATGATCGGAACGGTCAGGATCGCCGCGAGCAGCAGCCGTCTCCGCAGAGAGGTGATCCGGACCTCGGTGGCGCGCTTGGACCAGGCGTCGTCGGCGTCGTCGTGGACCCGTGCCCCGTACCCGGCCTTCTCGATCCGCTGCAGCGCCTCCGCCGCCCGGTCGGCTTCGAGACCGGTGACGATGGCGCGCTCGGTCGCGTAGTTCACGCTCGCGGTGACGCCGTCGATCTTGTTGAGCGCGCGCTCCACGCGGCCGGCGCAGGCGGCGCAGGTCATCCCCGAGACGTCGAGCTGCAGAGGCTCGACGAGATCATGCGCGACGGTCATTTCTGGGTCTCCTCCTGGGGGTGCGGTTGCGCTCGTGCGGGCCCGGGACCCGGCTTCCGGCTCGCGAGCTTCTCGAGCATGCGGTTGTAGTCGGCGAACTCCTCGTCGCGGCCGGAGTCCATGTGCCGATCCTTGCGCCGCGCCTCCTTCGCGTCCTGCCGCGACCACTGGATGCCGAGCACGATGATCACGAGCAGCAGCGGGAGCTCGCCACCGGCCCAGGCGACTCCGCCGCCGAGATACTGTGAGGCCTGGAGGTCGGCCCAGGGCAGTCCGAGGTAGAGGTAGAAGTTCTCGGCGATGATCCGGCCTCCTGACATCAGGATCACGCCGAAGAACGCGTGGAACGGCATCGCCGCCAGCACGAAGCCGAGCTTGCCGATGTGCGGCAGCGGCCGCGGCGGGCGGTCCACGCCGATCACGAGGCTGTAGAACAGGTAGCCCGCGATGACGAAGTGGACGTTCATGAGCTGATGCGCCCAGTGGAAGCGCATCGCCACCCCGAACAGGCCCGAGAAGTACAGGCCGTAGTAGGAACCCACGAACAGGGCGAAGACGATCAGCGGGTTGTAGACGAACCGCAGCGCCTTCCAGTGCAGCACCCAGGTGATCCAGTCGTGCAGGCCGGCGGGGCGGCCCGGGTCCGATCGGGTGGCCCGGAGCAGCAGCGTTATCACGCCGCCCATCACGAGCAGGATCGGGGCGAGCATGTTCAGGCTCATATGCACGATCATGTGCGTGCCGAAATCGGGCGCCGAGTACTTGCCGAACCCGGAGCTCGTGGCGAACACCACCACGAACCAGCCCGCGATCCACGACACTGTGCGTCCGACCGGCCACCGGTCTCCGCGCGAGCGCAGCGTCCGCACGGCCCAGAGATAGACGAGCACCGCGGTGACGGAGATCACGATGAAGAGGATGTTCGGGCGCCAGTTCGTGAACCACACGAGCATGGACGGCGGCGCCTCGACGTCGAACCCCATGAACACCTGCGAGATGCTCGTCGGCACGAAGTAGTTCGGGGGCGGGACCCGGGTCATCGCTGCGGTCACACCGACCCAGCCGCCGATCGCGACCGTCGCGACCGCGAGGGACCGGGCCGCCGCGCTCCGCCGGATCGGCCCGCCCTGCGCGCGCCTCCAGATGACGAGCGCGGGCACGAGGATCGCCAGACACGCCCAGCGCGCGACGATCTGCCATCCCGTGACCGAGTCGAGCAGAGCCGATCCGGCGAGCTTGAACCAGGCCAGCAGGAGGTCTGAGGCGACGATCACCGCGAGCCCCACGGCGGCGAATCGGAAGAACCGCGTCGAGATCTCCGGCGCCAGCGTCCGGCCCGCCGCGGCCCGCATCGCGATGACCAGGACGGTGCCGAAGACGGCATTCGCGAGGAGCGTCTGGTAGGCGCCGGCGTCGCTTCCGAAGTCGTGATTCGGGCCGACGAGGATCTGCCCGACGACGACCGGAGCGAGCACCCCGAAGAGCGACGCCCACAGCGGGATCAAGAGTCCCGTCCAGCGCGTCGCGAACATGCTGGCGAAGAAGGTCACCATGGCGGCGAGCATCGACACAGTCCAGGCGCGCGGGAACGAGCCCGACTCGTACAGGAACGACAGTGCGCCGGGCTCGCCCACGCGCAGGAACGGGAAGCCGTTGCTGTCGAACATCTCGAGCAGCACCATCGAGGCCGACACCGTCGCCCACGCCCCGGAGGCGAAGCGCAGTACCGCGAGTTCGAGGTCCACCCCGATCTGGAGAGCGTCCCTCCCCCTCGCGTCGCGGAAGAACAGCAGGGAGAGCAGCGCGCCGAAGGCCACCATCGAGGCGAGGTCGCCGAGTCCCTGCCCGAGCGCGGTCAGCACGGCGACGTCCATACCCGGGAAGCCCGTCTGGAGCTTCTCGTAGGGCGTCGAGCCGGATTGCACCGTGAGCACGATCGGGGGGACGACCACCAGTGCCAGCGTCAGCGCGGCGATGGCGGACGCCGGTCCCCACCGCAGCGCAGACCGCTCCCCGTGCTCAGTATTCGCTTCCATCGCCCCTCGATCCTCGGCCGGCATACTCGTACAAGGCTACAAGATGTAGACCCCGGGGACCTGGGTGCAGCACCCTGGTCCGAGAGTGTCAGTTCAGGCGCGATGCGAGCCGCAGGCCCTGCGGCAGCCGGCGCCGAGAGGCCGCGGGCCATCGCTTCCGGGCGAGCCTCTGGGCTCGCAGCCGCATGGCCACGTCCTGCGTCTCCTCGGCCAGCACGACGAGCGCGTTCGCGAGGTGCGCGGCGCCCACCTGCCTCGCGGCCGCGTCATCGGCCGCGAGTTCGATCTGCAGCCTCGTGACCCGCTCGAGCGAGACACCCGCGCGCGTTCCCGGCAGGCAGAGCGCGTTGAGCTGGGCGATGCGCAGCGCCAGCCCGTGAAGATGCCGGAGGTGCGCGAACTCGTGCGCAAGGACCGCCTGAAGCTGAGGCTTCGTCAGCAGCCGCTCCATCGCCGAGGAGACGAAGATCTCGGGTCGGCGACCCGGGACGGCGTAGGCCTCCGGGACTTCTGAGCGGAAGCGGACGAGTGTGAAACCGATCCGCTCCTCACGGGCATAGGCGATCGCCTCGAAGGGCGAGCGCGGATCGGGGCGGAGCGGCTGCAGCGACTCAGCGAAGGTGACGATCACCGCGATGGCGGCACCGAGAACGCCGAGAGCGATCCATCCCGCCGCGGTGATCAGCACGCCGTCCGCACGCGGTTCCGCGACCGTCGAGGACACCGCGGCCGCGACGCTCAGGGAGAGGCCCGCAATGGCGAGCGCCACGCCAGCGGCGAACGATCCGAACCAGGCCGTCAGCGCGACCCTCGGATGCAGCAGCTGCCAGTTTCCCAGCGTCAGCAACCGCGGACACAGCAGGGCGAGCAGCAGCGCCGCGCCGACCAGGCTCAGGGCGAGTATCAGCACGTCGGGCTACCGGGAGTGGTCGGAGGATCCGAAGGCGTCCATGAGCGCCGCGACGTCGTCATCCGCCAGATTTCCGGCGAACGCCAGGAGCGCCGCGCGCCGATCGGAGGCGCGCTCCAGCGCCGAGGTCATCGTCTCGCTGGCCTCTTCCTCGCTGGAGCGCACCGGGCGGAAACTGACCTTCCGAGGAGAGTCGCCGACCCGCTCGACCCGGCCCTTCGCCTCGAGCCTGGTGAGCGTGGTCATCAGCGTGGTGTACGCGGGGATCGGCTCGCTGAACGACGCCCTCAGTTCGCGCGCGCTCACCGGCCGATCCCGTTCGCGCAGGCGACGCATGACCTCGCCCTCGAGCCCGCCCCACTCGCGCTTGCGCACACCCGGCATCTTGAACCTCCTGACCCGATTCTACCCGATGCCGAACGCGTCAGCTCCTGGCGCCGACCGGCTCGCGCCGAGGCTCGCCGACCGGCCCGGCGAAGGCGCGAGCCGCAGCCGGCCGCCGCGTGGCGCGCACGCCGTTGAGGATCACGAGCACCTCTGCGATCTCGTGCACGAGGACGACCCCGGCGAGGCCGATCACGCCCAGCAGGGACAGGGGCAACAGGACCACGATGATCGCGAGTGCGAGCCCGATGTTCCACGTCATGATGCGACGCCCCCGGCGCGCGTGCGCGAGCGCGCCGGGAATGAGCCGCAGGTCGTGGCCGGTGAAGGCCACGTCCGCCGACTCGATCGCCGCGGCCGAGCCCTTCGCCCCCATCGCGATGCCGACCGACGCGGTGGCGAGGGCGGGCGCATCGTTGATGCCGTCGCCGACCATCGCGGTCGGCGCATCAGCGTTCAGGGCGTCGATAGCGGCGGCCTTGTCCGCCGGCAGCTGCTCGGCGCGCACGTCGCCGATGCCGGCCTCGGCCGCGAGCGCGCGCGCCGTGCGGTCGTTGTCGCCGGTGAGCATCACGGTGCGGATGCCCATGTCGGACAGCATGCGGATGGTCTCCGCCGACTCGGCGCGGAGCTCGTCGCGCACGCCGATCAGGCCCGCCAGCTCTCCGTCGGCCTCGACCACCACGACGGTCATACCCCGCCCGGCCATCGTCTCGGCGGCCTCGGAGTGCTCGGCGGGAGAGATCCAGCGGGTGTTGCCGACGCGGACCCTCGCCTCGCCGATGCGGCCCACGATACCGTGGCCGGCCTCCTCCTCGACGTCGCTGCCGGCCGCGGTGCCCGGTGCGGCCGCGAGGATCGCGGCGGCCAGCGGGTGGGTGCTCGTGGCCTCGAGTGCGGCGGCATACGCGAGCACCTGCTCGCGGGTGAAGGCTGAGGCCGCGAACACCTCCACGACCTGCGGCTCGTTGCGGGTCAGGGTACCGGTCTTGTCGAGGGCGACCGTGCGGATCGCGCCGAGCTGCTCGAATGCCTGCCCCGACTTGATGACGACGCCGAACTTCGAGGCCGACCCGATCGCGCTGATCACCGTGACCGGAACCGCGATCGCCAGGGCGCACGGCGAGGCGGCGACGAGCACCACCAGGGCTCGCTCGAGCCAGGTCGCCGGGTCGCCCACCAGGAAGCCGAAGAGGGCCACGAGCCCCGCCAGCACGAGCACGGACGGCACGAGCGGCTTCGCGATGCGGTCGGCCATTCGCGCTCGCTCGCCCTTGCGGGCATGGGCCTGTTCCACGAGAGCCACGATCTGCGTGAGCGAGTTGTCCCGCCCGTCGGCCGTCGCCTCGACTCTGAGCGTTCCTGACCCGTTCACCGCGCCCGCGAGCACCTCTTCGCCCGGGCCGACGGCCACCGGAATCGACTCGCCCGTCACCGCCGAGGTATCGAGGCTAGAGCGCCCCTCGACGACGACCCCGTCGGTCGCGATCCGCTCGCCGGCACCGATCACCAGGATGTCCAGTTCGCGGATCTCGGAGACGGGAATCGTCTCCTCCCCGCGCAGCCTCGACACGCGGGCGGTGTCGGGGATCAGCGACAGGAGGGCGCGCAGGCCCTCCTTCGCGCGGTCCATCGCTCGATCCTCCAGCGTCTCCGCCAGGGAGAAGAGGAACGCCAGCATCGCGGCCTCGCCCACGCGCCCGAGCAGCACCGCGCCGACGGCCGCAATCGTCATCAGCAGGCCCACGCCGAGGCGTCCTCGGATCAGGCGGCGCACCGTACTCGGAACGAAGGTGTAGGCGCCCGCGAGCAGCGCGATCCACTGGAAGACCAGCGCCGCGACACCCTGTCCGCCCCAGTCCAGACCGTAGCCGACCGCCACGGTGAGGCCCGAGATCGCCGACGGGAGTAGCGCGAAGTCCCGCCACCAGGGGGGACGCACGGCGTGATCGTCTGCGGATTCAGCCTTGCCGCCGAACATCGGGGGCAGCTCCGGACCGCAGCACGCATCTCCCTCGTCGACCGGCGGCGCGACCGCCCGGGTGGGCTGAGGCGGATCCGCCTGCCTCCTCGTCTTCGGCTCCTCGGGGCCGCAGCACTCCTCGCTCATTCGCCATCCTCCATCATCGTTTCCGTTATCGGTGCCCCGCCGCCGCATCCGGTCGTAGCGCAGTCTGGATCCGGGCAGACCTCGTTCTCGTCGACGGCGAGCGTCACGTCGACCACTGCGCGGAGCGCGGCGACTCGGGGAGCGAGAGCAGGATCCGCGACCGAGTCGGGTCGGTCATCTCCCGCCCCAGCCGGTTCATCGCATCCGCTCGAGCCATTATGGTCAGCACCTGATGACCATACATCAGCTGCTGACCATATAGCAAGCACTTTGCGGCCGCGCCTTCGCCGAGATCGTCTCGAACGCGGGCGTCACGCGCCGGTGAACACGAGCCACAGCAGCACGGCATTGAGTGCGACGAGAAACACCGACGCCACGATCCCGGCGATCGTCGTCGCAAGGCGGTTGCGGAACGGACCGAGAACCTCGGCGTTCGCGCTGAGGGCGACCAGCGGAATCAGAGCGAACGGGATGCCGAACGACAGCACCACCTGGCTCAGCACCAGAGCGAGCGTCGGATCGAAGCCCAAGGCCAGAATCGCGAGCGCCGGGAGGAGCGTGACGAGCCGACGCGCGAGCAGCGGAACCCGCACCCGCAGCAGACCGCGCATGATCTCCGCGCCCGCATAGGCGCCGACGGACGCGCTGGCGAGGCCGCTGGCGAGGAGTCCCACGGCGAAGAGCGTGGCCACCGTGGGGCCGATGCCATCGCGTAGCGCGGTGTACGCGCCCTCGAGCGTATCGGTGCCGGGCACGCCGCTGAGATTGGTCGCGGCGAGCAGCAGGATGCTGAGGTTGATCGTGCCCGCGATCAGCATCGCGACCGTGACGTCCCAGCGTGTCGCGCGAAGCAGGCGCCGCGTCGAGATGCCTCGGGCATGCTCGAGCGGGGCTTGCGGAGATCCGGTGCCCGCCGCCGGACTCGTCCTCGCAGCGAACCGGTCCCGCGCCAGTGCGCTGTGCGCGTATATGGCGTGGGGCATGATCGTGGCGCCCAGAATCGACGTGGCGAGCAGCACGGAACCGGTGTCCGCGAATCGCGGCAGGAGCCCGCCCGCGACATCCCGCGGTTCGGGCGGGCCGAGGAACGTGCCGTAGGTGAACCCGAGCGCGATGACCACGATCAGGCCGATGATGACGAACTCGAACGGCTTCGCGCCGCCCCGGGACTGGACGACGAGGAGCGCGATCGAGACCGCCCCCGTGATGAGCCCGCCCCAGAGCAGGGGAACGCCGAAGAGCAGGTACAGCGCGACTGCGCCGCCGATGACCTCGGCGACATCGGTCGCCATCGCGACGAGTTCGGCCTGCACCCAGTAGGCCCGGCGGGCCCAGGGTCTGCGGATGCGGTCACCCAGGGTCTCGGGCAGACTGCGCCCGGTGACGACGCCGAGCTTGGCGGAGAGGTACTGGATGAGCCACGCCAGAACGTTCCCGAGCACGACGACCCAGACGAGCAGGTACCCGTACTGGGCGCCGGCGGTCATGTTGCTGGCGACGTTCCCCGGATCGAGGTAGGCCACACCGGCCACGAGCGCGGGCCCGATCAGCCAGGACACGCCGCGCGCGGAGCGGGTACCCCCGCTTGATGGATGAGTGGAAGAAGAGTTCGTCATGTCGAACTATTATGCACGACAGCACGAACTTATATATGCGCCACTCCCCGCTTTCGAGAAACGTCGGCCCGGGTCGGTCTACGGCCGGGTTCGTCGCTGCCTGATGAGCGCTCCGGCGACCAGGAAGACGGTGGCCGCCAGCGGCTGGGCGATCATCCAGATGAGCCCGCTGAACGGAAGCGGGAGCACCGGGTTCCACAGCACCGCGATCGCGATGAAGACCGGCAGCCACCACCACTGGCGCGCCTGCACCGCGAACCACGTCACGATCAGCGCCAGGATCGCGACCAGGAACTGGACGATGGTGAACCAGGCGGTCCCGACCAGGGCGGCGGCGAGCATCAGGATCGCCGCCGCGATCAGCCCGGGCAGCAGCGCGTTCCGCTGGTAGGCGGACGCATCGGACGACGCCCTCATCGTCGCCGGACCCCCGCGTCCTCGGAAGCGGGGCCGTTCGAACCGGCGCCGGGCCCGGAGGACGGCGAACGGCGCCGAGCCTCTCCGGAGGAGACGCGCCAGACCGCGATGAGATAAAGGACCACTCCCCCGGCGATCGCGACATCCGCGAGGTTGCCGATGAACAGTTCACCGTACGCGAGCATGTCGGTCACCGCGCCGCGGCCGAGGCCCGGCGGCGCGATCATCCGATCGGCCAGGTTGCCGAGCGCCCCGCCGAGGATCATCCCGATCGCGACCGCCTTCACCGGGTGCCGCACTCGCGCCGCCGCGCCGATGAGGAACACGGACGCCGCGACCCCGAGCAGTGTGATGAGCGGCGTGAGCTGGGAGCCGAGCGAGAACGCGGCTCCGGTGTTGAAGGCGAGCTGGAGGCCGAGGAGGTCCCCGATGAGCGGGATCCGGGAGTCGGTCTCGAGAAACGCCAGTGCGAGCTGCTTGCTCACCTGGTCCACGACGAGCGCCAGGGCGGCGACGGCGCAGCTGAGGACGAGCAGCATCCTCCTCGCGGGCGGACGGCCTCGTGGTGCTGTTCCGCTAAGGGCGCCAGGTGCCCGGTGGTCTTCCTGCGGTGTTTCCTCGATCATGACTCTTCCTGGAGTGGTTCCGGATCCGCCTGAGCTTTCCGGGCCGATGAGCGGATGGGCTGAGCGGGATCGCTCCGCCGTGCCCGTCGCCGCAAGATGCCGGCGGCGAGCAGACCGCCCAGCGCGGCGACGGGAATGAGTATCGCGAGCACCGGGCCGACCAGCACTGCGGGTGTGAGGCCGGTGCGGAGCGGCACCGTGGTGACCGCGGCCGCCTGCCGGTCCGCCGCAGCGCCCTCGATGACGGACCCGTCAGGGGCGATGACCTGGCTGGTGCCCACGGTCGAGACGTTGACGACCGCGCGGCCGGTCTCGATGGCGCGCATGCGCGCGAACTCGAGCTGCTGAAGATTCTCGTCGGTGCCCCGGAAGTCGGCGTTGTTCGTCTGGAACGCGTAGAACTGCGCCCCGGCTTTCGCGCCGTCCCAGATGACCGTGTCGTAGATGACGTCGAAGCAGATCGCGAGTCCGACTCCGATCCCGCCGACGGTCATGAACGGCGGGTTGGTGCCCGGCGTGTACTCCCTCTGAATCAGATTGATCAGGTCGGGGACGATCTTCTCGTAGAACCAGCGATCCGGCACGTACTCGCCGAAGGGCACCGGGTTCACCTTGTCGTGCAACTGCGTCGCGCCGCCGCCCTCCCACAGCATCGAGGTGTTGAAGACGTCCTGACCACGCGCCGTGGCGGCGTTCATGAGGAGCGGGGCCCCCACGCTCGCGACGAGCGCGTCGAGCCACCGCGCTGTCGCCTGATTCGCCAGGGGGTCCGAGTCGACGCCGCCCTCCGGCCACACCAGCAGATCCATGCGCTTGCCCGACAGCGGCTCGGTGGCCTCGCTCTGGGCCGCGAGCACGTCGCCCGGGCCGCGGTCGTCGAAATAGCCCGCCGGCCCGTCGCCCTGCACCCAACCGACTCGGAGCGACCCGGCATCCGTGGTGGGGAAGGCGGGCACCGACAGCAGCGCGGCGATCACCGCGGCGGTGATCAGCCCGGTCGGCGACCGAAGGGAGGCCGCCCGGGCCCACTGCACGAGCGCAGCGCACAGGCAGACGATCAAGAATGTGAGCCCCGACACGCCCACCCAGGAGGCGGCTTCTGCGAACGGTCCGTTTGCCTGCGACATCCCGATGCGCGCCCACGGGAAGCCGCTGTACGGCCAGGATCCCATCGCCAGCTCGCGAGTGGTCCACAGGCCCGCGACGAGCGCCGGGATCAGGAGCGCGCGCACCGTCCGGGAACGGCTCCGGCTCGTCCACCGGTACGCCAGCGCGATCGGGATCGCGCCCGCGGCGAACAGCAGGGCCTCGAGACCCGCGAGCGCGACCCACGGGAGCGCGCCGAGGAACTGCACGACCCAGATGAGATGCGTGAAGTAGAACGTCGCACCGTAGGCCAGCCCGGTCAGGAACGCTCCCCCGGCGCTTCGCCCCACCAGCGTCCACAGCGCACCGGCGATGCTCACGAATGCGAGCGGCCACCATCCCGTGCTCGGGAACGCGAGATCGAGCAGCAGACCCGAGACGGCGGCGATCGGCAGGGCGGCGTACCACGGCAGCCGGCGCGGGCGCTCCGGCTCGACCGGGCGCGCCTTCCGCCGTCCGAACCGCGACCTTCGCATGGATCTCCGTCCGTCTCGGATCGCCTGCGGCCCCTCGTGCAGCGGCGCGGTCTCGACAGCGGCCACTACGGGCTCCTCTCGTGTCGGTGATGATGCGGCGACCGGGGAGGACGCCGCCGGTCTGCGCTCAGGTCAGGCCGGAGTAGGCGTGGAGGCCTTTGAAGAAGAGGTTCACGATGGTGAAGTTGAAGAGCACCGCCGCGAAGCCGATCAGCGACAGCCACCCCGATCGCGCCCCGCGCCAGCCCCGGGTGGCACGGGCGTGGATGTATCCGGCGTAGAGCACCCAGATCACGAAGGTCCATACCTCCTTCGTGTCGAAGCCCCAGTAGCGACCCCAGGATTCGTTCGCCCAGATCGCCCCGGCGATGAGAGTGAACGTCCAGAAGATGAATCCGAGGATCGCGAAACGGTAGGCGAGTGCTTCGAGCGACTCGGCGGAGGGCAGGGTCCGGAGGTAGCCCCGGCCGAGGCCATCCTCGCCGATGCCCTCGGCCTTCCGCCTTTCGCGCCGGGCCTGCATGAGCTGCATGGTGGAGAGTCCCGCTGCGATGGCGAACAGCGCCGTCGCAAGCGATGCGACGAACACGTGGACGATGAGCCAGACGCTCTTCAGGGGGTCCATCAGGGGCGTGACCACCACGAAGAACGAGATCGTCGAGCCGCCGAGGAACAGCACCACCATGCCGACGATGAACACGCCGAGGAATCGGAGATCGTACCAGCGCAGCGACGCCAGGTAGACGGCGACGATCAGCAGGGTGCCGGTGAGAGCGAACTCGTACATGTTCGCCCACGGAACCCGCTCCGCCGCGATTCCGCGAGTGATCGTACCGGCCAGATGCAGGATGAAGCCCAGTCCGGTGAACGCGATGCCGAGGCGGGCCCAGAGGCGCCGCGACCGCTGCGCGGGCGGGACCCCCAGCGTCGGCTCGTGTGCATCTTCGACAGGCGGCGGCACGGTCGCGCCCCCGGCGCCGACGAGTGCGGGCTCGCGCTGTTTGGCGGTCGCGAGCGCGCGCTGCTTGGCGGGGGCGAGCGACGCGCGTTGCGAGAGATCGTACGCGAACGCGAGGAACGCGAGCACGTAGACGGTGATGGCCGACCAGACGGAGAGCACCGAGAATTCGTCGAGCGTGGTCTGCAGTTCGAGGTTCATAGTCACTTCCGGTTCGCGATCGCTTGGTCGAGCGCATCCGTGAGATCGCTGACCGTCTTGGGCTGGAGCAGCTCGCCGTCGAGGAAGAACGTGGGCGTCCCCTGGACGCCGAGCGCGAGGCCCGCATTGTGGTCCTCGTCGACTCGGGCTTGCATCTTCGGATCGGCGATATCCCGATCATAGGCCTGCATGTCGAGACCGATCTGCTCAGCATAGCTCCGGATGAGGGCCGCCTGCGAGTCCTGCTTCTCCGCCCACTCGGGCTGCGACTCGAACAGCTTGCGGTACATCTCTTCGAACTTGCCCTGCTGAGCGGCCGCCTCGGAAGCCAGGGCCGCGTTCACCGAGTTCGCGTGGTTCGTGATGAAGTGCCGCGCGACGTAGGTGATCTTGCCGTCGTACTGCTTGCGGATATCCTCGATGACCGGGTAGACGCCCCCGCAGGCCTCGCACTCGAAGTCGAGGAACTCGACCAGCACGGGCGCGCCCTTTCCGGCGTCGTCGAGCACGTGCGAGTTCTCCTGCACCATCGGCACGCTTTTCTGTCCCGATCCCGAGCCCGATCCCGAGCCCGATCCCTCGGCCGCCGGTTGCGGGCCGGACTGGCTGAGCACCGCGATGAGGATGAAGATCAGGAAGACGAGCAGAACGGACGGGATGGTGATCAGCGCGGCCTTCATCGAGGTGCTGAGCTTTTTCCTCGGCGGTCGTCCGGTGTTGGAAGTCATGGAGTTCCCTTCGTGAAGCGAGGCGGTTGCGCCTGTTCGGCGATGGCCGACAGATGAGTGTCTCGGAGTTGTTCGACGGCGCGCTCGAGGCCGGGGTCCTCACCGCGGGCGAGGCCCGCGTACTCGAGCCTGACTCTGCGCCGACCGGTCACGGGGTCGGCGAAGGAGGCCTTGACCCAGACCCGCCTGCGAGGCACCAGCAGACCGGTCAGCATCCCGCCGATGGCCATGATCGAGAAGACGAGCACCCAGGCGCTCCCGGGGTCGCGCTGGATCTGCAGCGACGCGAATCGCCGCACCGGCTCGTCGGCCCCCTCGGTCTTGGTGAGGTCCTCGAAGGTCACCGTTCCCATGCCGTTCGGAAGGTCGCCGGTCTCGCCGGGCCTGAGCTCGATCGAATCGACCCCGGTCTTCCCCCCGGTGAGCTGCGTCATGCTCTTCGTGTCGAGTTGGTAGACGGAGCGGGGCGTTCCATCGTCGATGCCGAGGTTGCCGGAGAACACGTTGAAGGTGATGAGCGGGTTGATGAGATCGGGGAACACCGAGGTGTAGGCTCCGGTGTCGAGCTCGTCCTGCGTCGGGTAGAGGAAGCCGATGAGGCCGATCTGCTCGGGCAACCCGTCGGGAACCTTCACGATGCCGAGCGAGGTCATAGCTGCGTCCTGCGGCAGGAACGGAAGCGGCTCCTGATAGACGATCTCGCCGCCGGCGTTGCGGACGGTGATCATCGGGGCGTATCCGTTTCCGAGCAGATAGATGCGGTCGTTCACGACCGTGATGGGCCAATTGACCCGCACGGTCTCCGTGCGCTCCTCATCCGGCGCGGGACCCCGGACGGTGAGGTTCGCGGCGAAGTTACCGGCCTGCCCTGCGCCCGGCCTGCCGGGTTGCACGTAGTCGACCCCGAACTCATCGAGGCTGAGCGTGTAGGGGGGCAGCGAATTCGTGTCGAACAGCTGACCCGCCGTGAAGGACGAGTAGGAGCTCTGGGCATTCACGAAGGTGGTGCCCGAAACGATCACCCGGTCGCCGGTGTAGCTGAAGAAGCTGCTGACGAGCACCGTCACGAGGATGCCCACGAGTGCGATGTGGAAGAGGAGGTTTCCGCTTTCGCGCAGGTAGCCGCGCTCCGCCGACACCGACCATGAGCCGTCGGTGTCGTAGCGCGCCACCCGGTAACCCCGGCGGCGCAGATCACGCTCTGCGATCGCCGCGGCCTCTGCGACATCGGAGTCGGGCACGCGTGCGCCGCCGATGCTCAGCTCGCGCGACGAGTAGCCCGCCATGCGCTGCAGCCGAACCGGGGTTCGCGGAGGTCGGGCGCGGAGCGCCTTGGCGTGGTGCTTGATCCGGGGAATGATGCAGCCGATCAGCGACAGGAACAGCAGCAGGTAGATCGCGGAGAACCAGGCCGAGCCGTAGACGTCGAACAGCTGCAGATTATCCAGCACCGGCGCGAGCTCGGGCTGATTTCGGAAGTACTGGACGACGCCGTTCGGGTCGGCGCGGCGCTGCGGCACGAGCGATCCGGGAATGGCCGCGACCGCCATGAGCAGGAGCAGGAACATCGCGACGCGCATACTCGTGAGCTGACGCCAGCCCCACCTCAGCCATCCGCGCCACCCCAGTGTGAGCTCGGCGGCCTTTCGGCCGTCGCCGTCGATGTGGTCGACGGGGCGTGCGGGATCCCTTTCCCGTTCAGAGAGGGAGCGTGACATTGAGCATCACCCCCTGCATGACCGACATGAGCCTGCCCCAGACGCCGGTCACCATCAGCAGACCGAGCAGCACCAGCATGCAGCCACCGGCGATGTTGACGACGCGGATGTGGCGGCTCAGGAACGAGACCGACCTCGTGGCCCACCCGAGGCCGAGGGCGAGAAGCAGGAACGGGATGCCGAGGCCCAGGGAGTAGGCGACGCCGAGGAGCCCGGCGCGGACGGGGTCGCCCATGTTCCAGGAGACCGACATGATGGCGGCGAGCGTGGGCCCGATGCAGGGCGTCCAGCCGATACCCAGCGCGAGTCCGAGCAGCGGCGCGCCCGCGAGACCCATCCGCTCCCGGAACCGGGGGCGGACCGTGCGCTGGACTCGGCGGAACACGCCGACGAAGGCGAGGCCCATCAGAATGACCACGACCCCCAGAATCCTGGTCGCGATGTCGGAGTAGGCGATGAACACCCGCCCGAACACGCCGCCCAGCACGGTGACCGCGACGAAGACGACGGTGAACCCGGAGATGAACAGCAGAACTCCGATCAGGAGCCGGCGCCTCGTCGCCCGGCTCCCGTCCGAGCCCGCGCCGCCGGCTCCCGCCGGGGCGACGGACGAGCCCAGGTATCCGAAGTAGCCGGGTACGAGCGGCAGCACGCAGGGGGACGCGAAGGAGACGAGCCCCGCAAGGGCGGCGATGAGGAGCGCCATCCAGAGCACGCCGTCGAAGACGAGATCGGTCGGAGTCATGAAGTCTCCTTGAGCGTGTCTTCGACGAGCGTGCTGAGCACCGAGGCCGACTCCAGCTGGCCGATGATACGCGCCGCTACCCGGCCCTGCCGGTCCATCACCAGCGTGGTCGGCGTAGCCTGGATCGGCGTGACACCCGCGAACGCCTGCTTGACGCGGCCGTCGTTGACGTCGATCACGCTCGGATAGCTGATCCCGTTCTCCTCGGCGAACGCGATCGCGGTGGCCGGCTGGTCGTAGATGTTGATGCCGAGGAACTTGACCCCATCTTTCTTATACTTCTGCCACGTCTCCTCCAGGAAGGGGGCTTCCGCGATGCACGGCCCGCAGGCCGCGTACCAGAAGTTCACCACGTACACCTGCCCGGCGTAGTCCTCGCTCGAGACCTTCTTGCCGTACTCCGTGGTGCCGCTGAAGCTCACGGGCGTGCCGCGCTGATCCGCGGGGATCTCGACGACTCGTCCATCGGCGCTACCCGACCGGCCGCTGTTCTGCTGGTACTGGTTCGCGAGCGACGACGTCGACGTGCACCCCACCAGCCCGAGACTGATCGCGGTCGCCGCAAGCAATGCGGCGGACAGCAGGATCGTCTGCTTCGGTGTCCTCAAAACTTGTTACTCCTCGTTCCTCAACGCTGGGTTCCGGGCCGAGTGTGGACACACCGACCCGTTTCTGCCGCTCTTGCAGCACAGTGAAGACTCAGATGCGGAGAAGATTCAGCTCGAGCAGGCCGAACCGATGCTTTCCGCGATGTCCGAACCCCGGCGAGAAGACGATCGGTGCGGGGCGCGACCGCAGCCGCTGGAGCCGCATCGGCCGAGAGCGCCGGGCGAAGAAGAGCACGGTCGCCAGTGCGAGCCCGCACAGCAGTCCGAGAATGCAGGTGATCAACCCGATCATCGAGGTGGTGCCGGCGAGATCGGCCATGGGCACGGCGACGACCTGCTCTTCGGGGGTATCGATCGATGTGGAAACCGAGACCTGCGCGGGATCGGCGGCTCCCAAATCGTCGGCGTGAACCATGCCCCACAATCCCAGGAGCATGAGGATCGCGGCGATCGTGACCGCCGCGATCCTCACCGTGAACCGCCGCCGCGTCGAGCGGTCGGTGCGGATGGCTGAGAACACACCCCGATTGTAGCAGGGGGGTCCCCGACGAGAATGTGAATGTACTGATCCGTGTCCCACGTCGCCGTCCTATCGCAGAGCGATGAGCAGGCTCAGCAGCCCCATCACGAGCGTGTACGGGGCCAGGGTCATTCTCTCGTGCCTGCTCGCCGACAGCAGGCTCAGAATCGCGCTGAACCCGAGATGCGCGACGATGAGCCACATCACCCAGAACGAGAACTCCCGGGGCAGCACCGCGATGGCCCCGGCCCGGTCGAACGCGATGAAGCCGATGAACAGATACCTCAGCACCGCCGATGCGGCGGCGAACCGCAGACCGAGGGGAAGGGTCGTGTGCGCACCGCCCCAGGCGAACCTGCCGAGCGGCGCGCCGCAGGCCAACGCGATCTGAAACACCGAGAGGATCGCGAGCATCGACGTCAGCACCGCCGCCACCGCCGTCATCGTTCGTTCCCGTACTTCTCGGCGAGGTACTCGTTGTAGGCGTCCAGCTCGGCGTCCTCCTTCGACTGCAGGCGCTTCGCCTTCCGCAGGTCGCTCTTCCGCCACTTCGAGAGGGTCACGACGAGCACGATGATCAGGGGCAGCTCGCCGTAGGACCACACGAGTCCGCCCCCGATCGCCTGGTCAAGCGCCCGGGTCATCCCCCAGGCTTCGGGGTCGTCGGCGTACCAGCTGAACATCGCCCCGGAACTCATCAGCAGAATGAGGCCGAAGACCGCGTGGATCTGGATCTCGATCCCCACGTCCGCCATGCGCACCACGTAGGACGGGTTGCGCGGCAGGGGGTCCAGCGACCACAGCGGCGCCCCGGCGATGACGCCGAACAGGAGGAACATGGTGAGCAGAAGCGGGTGGCCGCCCGGAAGGGAGAGGAACCAGCTCACCGCGTCGCTGAAGTACAGCGTCGGGAACGCGAGAGCGGCCACCACGATTGCGATGGCCGGGTGCAGCAGCACCATTGCGGTCCTCGAGCGGTACCCGCTCAGCGCGGCGCGCAGAACCGGGCGGCCCAGCCCCCGGCGAGGCGTCGCCTTCAGGAGCAGACGGCCCGGCGACCCCATGAGCAGGAGCGGGGGGACGGCCACCATCAGCGTGATCTGCTGGAAGAGCAGCACCGAGACCAGGTCTTCGGCGTACCGGTTGACGCTGAGACCCGTCGCGGTGAACCAGGCGAGGCACCCGAGCACGAAGGAGAACGTGCCGCCCACGGTCCAGCCCCTGCGAGACACCCACAACGAGATCGCCCCGGTCAGATAGGCGACGAGGCACGCCACCGCGAGCCACGCGAGCGGCGAGGCGCTCGCCGGATCGAACTGGAACAGGGCGCTCAGCTCGAAGCTGCCCTTCTCGGGGTTCACGTGTCGAGATATCCTTACAGACGGGGCCGGCGAGCCACCGGTCGAGACGCGTTACTTCGAGTTCTTCGCGATGAAAGGCAGCGGGTCGATCGGTTGGTTCTCCAGCCGGAGGATCATGTGCAGGTGAGCCCCGAACGCCATACCGGTCTCACCGACCAGGCCGGCCTGATCGCCGCCTTTGACCCTGTCACCGACCTGATAGGAGTGCGAGTTCGCCTGCATATGACAATACCGGCTCGTCACGGCCTGACCGTTGACCTTGTGCTCCACGGACAGCGCGAATCCGCACCCGTCCGTCGCGAACCCCGCCTCGCTGACCACGCCGTCGCCGACGATCCGGATCGGGGTCCCGGCTCCGGCGCCCATGTCCTGGGCCTCGTGGAACTGGGCGACCGGTGCCGTCCGGTACCCGAACGGATCGGTGAGCGGCACCTCGGAGTCGAACGGGTACCGCAGTTTGGTGTCCTTCAGCCCGGCGAGTGAGAGGTTCGGCTTGCCGTCGGCTCCCATCGGGGGCGCGGTCTCAACCGCTGGAATCGACTCTGGCAGCACGATGTCGGAGGTGGTGGTGCCTCCGGTGCTCATGAGCTGCGGCTGACTCGACGCGGACGCCCCGTCCGCGATGAGCGCGTTGCTCGCGGGCACGACGGTGCCCGCGACCAGGGCCCCCGCGCAGGCGAGCGCCGAAGTCCCCGCGATGACGCGGCGCAGCGCGCGCCGCGTCCCGGACGCGCCGCGGCCGGAACCCGGCGCTTCCCCGTGCGCCGCCGGTCCGGTCGGCCCGCCGAGTCCGGGCCGGTAGCGCGGAGACGGCGTCAGGAACGCCTCCTCGCCGACCGGAATCGACTCGCCCCTCATGGTGCGGCGAGAGGGATAGGGCTTCGAGGGCGCCTCCCCGCCGGTACCGCGCTCGCGAGAGGGAGTACCGCCGTGCCCCTGATCCTTCAAAAGATCGCTCCGATCACGAGGGCGCCGAATCCTGCGGCGGCGACCGTCAGCAGCACGGCTGCCGTGACGAAGTAGAGCGGCTTCTTCAACTGTTCGAGCATGTGATTCAACTGGTCTTTTCTGTATTCATCGGATGGGAGGGGCTCGTCTGAGCATGCTCAGTAGGCGCCTCCGGAACTGGATGGGGAGCCTCGGCGCAACGCGCGCACCGACGGGATTCATGACGTTCGGGCGCGCCCCTGCGGAGGCTCCGGGCCTCTCCTTCGAGTGTTGCTCGGCGGGATCAGATCCGGCTGACCGCGAAGAGCAGGTACAGCGGCCGCCGCCGAACGGACGGGGAGCCGACGGGGCCGGCCCGCTCCCTGCGCGGTACGACCAGGATACTCTGCAAGGATCTGAGCGCGAGCGGCGCCAGCAGCGCCAGTGCGATGAGGAGGGCGATCGCGCAGAAGATGAGCAGGTCGAGACGCCCGGCGCCCGCGGGCTCGGAGGCCGCCCCCGAGCCCTGCTCGAGCACGGCCTCATGGGCCGTGGCAGGAGACGCATCGGGCTCCACCGCCTCCACGACCGACTGGGGCACCGCGGTGGCGGCGGCCGCGTAGCTCACTGACTCCGAGCCGTGCAGCCGCACGCCGATGAGGCCGAGAACAACGAACGATGCCGCCCAGACGAGAACCAGGATCGCGCGACTCGAAAACGGACGCCTCGGCGAAACGGGCACACTCACGGAACGAACACCTCCCCAGGTCTCTTTATAACAAAATAGCATCGAAACCTGAGATCGTCACGAAGTCCGGTCTCGGCGGGGCCTCCCGGCGGGCACCCGGGCTCCGCCAGGAGGTTCACGATCCGCGATGATCCGGCTCACGTCTCGCTGCTCACATCGGCGAGCACCCGCGGCCAGCGGCGATCCAGAACTCGTCCTCCGAGCAGCACGCCGGCCCAGACGGCTGCGCCCCCGAGCAGGAGCCCGCACGCCAGGCTCACCCAGCCGAGCGCGGGCACCCACAGCGCGGCGATCGCGAAGCCCAGAGCCGGTCCGCCGACGGCGAGCGTGACCGGGAGGAGGACGAGCATCGCGAGCATCGCCTGCGCCCCGCCGGAGGAGCCGCGGCCGAACGGGTTCGCGCCCGGCGCGGGGGCTCTACCGGGGAGATACGCTCCGACGAGGGAACCCGCCCCGGCGGCGGCGAGCGACAGGCCGAGCGACGCGCCGAGGCTCGCGGGCAGCAGCTCGGGAGCGCCTGCCAGCAGGCAGGCGACGACGCTGAGGACGACCGTGAGCGGAACCGCCAGGACGCCGATGCCGAGCATTCTGCCGGCGCGATCTGCGGTGCCGCTCACGCCGGAGACGATGTGGAGCGCGACCGCGTCGTTGTCGTAGGCGATGTCCATCTGCACGATCGTGCAGACCATGAGCGCGTTGACGGCGGGCAGCAGCACCACTGCGGGGCCGAAGGAGAAGCCCTCGGACTGCACCGTGTTCACGGCCAGCGCACCGAACATGATGAGCGGGAACACGAGGAGCATCATCGCGTTGACGAGGTGGCGCGGATCCCGGCGGCGGTAGCGGAGAGATCGCGCCGCGATCGCGCCGACGGGCGAGGCCGGGAGCACCCGGTCGATGAGACCCCCGGAACGGACCCGGCCCCCGCCCCCGCCGCTCGAGACCGGGGCGACCAGTCGCGCCGCCAGCAGCCGCTCCGCGAGGAACCAGAGCGCCGTGACCGTGGCGAGCGCGATCGCGAGGCGCAGCACCGCGGCGGCCCAGTCGCCGCCCGCGATCGCGGCGGGGACGCCGAACGCGGCTCCGAGCGGGGTCCACCCGAGCGCTTCGGCGAGAGCCGCGAAGCCCTCCCAGGGGCTGCTCAGGCCCCTGATCGCGGCTCCCAGCAGGTTGAGCAGCACGCCCGACGACGCGATCAGCAGCACGCCCAGGGTCAGCACGAGGTCGCGGGTGCGGCGACGCGCGAGCCACCCCGCGAGCGCCCCGCTGACCACCCTGGCTCCGAGCACGCACACCGCCAGAGCCAGCGGAGCGAGCAGAATCGCCGCCACAGCCGCCGCCGGGCTGACCGACCACCCGGCGAGCATCATCAGCAGCGCGAGAGCGGTGCCGATGCCGCCGACCGTGGTCCCTCCCGCCACGACGAGACCGGGAAGCAGCCTCCGAGCCGGCACGGGCAGCAGGGCGAAGCGCTCGGTCGCGAGGGAGTCGTCGGCGCTGACGAGGATCGATCCGACCCACCACGCGGCGGTGATCGCGGACCCGACGAGCACGAGCGTCACCATCGCGACCTCCGGCGCGGTGGTGCGCAGGACGAGGAGCAGGATCGAGAGCGAGCCGAGCATCCCCAGGGCGAGCATCCCGCTCAGCACCAGCGCGACGATGAGCCACGGGTTCTTGCCCAGCTGATGGCCGAGCTGCCGCCACCGCAGGCCTATCAGGAGCGCAACCACGTCAGCGTCTCCTCCCCCAGGTCGTGCGATCCGACGAGGCCGAGGAACCGCTGCTGCAGGCTCATCCCGTCGCGCACCTCGTCGAGGGTTCCGTGGGCCAGGAGTCTTCCCTCCGCGAGGATCGCGACGCGGTCGCAGAGGGATTCGACGAGTTCCATCACGTGGCTGGAGAGCACCACCGTGCCTCCGCCCGAGACGAAGGCGCGCAGGATCTGGCGTATGGTCTCGCCCGAGACCGGGTCCACGGCCTCGAGGGGCTCGTCGAGGATCAGCAGCCGCGGGGCGTGGATGAGGGCGCAGGCGAGGCCGATCTTCTTCTTCATGCCCGCCGAGTAGTCTACGACGAGCGTGCTGCCCGCCTCCGCCAGCCCGAGCGCGTCGAGCAGCTCGACGGAGCGCGTCGCCACTTCCGCCTCGTCCATGCCGCGCAGCAGGCCGTTGTATCGCAGGAGCTCCGCCCCGGTCAGCCGATCGAACATGCGGATCCCGTCGGGCAGCACCCCCATCCTCGCCTTCGCCGCGGGCGGATCCCGCCAGACGTCCGCGCCGAGCACCCAGGCCGTTCCGGCGTCAGGCTGCAGCAGGCCCGTGGTCATCGCCAGCGCCGTGGTCTTGCCCGCGCCGTTCGGCCCGAGCAGCCCCAGCATCGAGCCCGCGGGCACATCGAGGGTCAGATCGTCGACGGCGACCCTGGGACCGAATCGCTTGCGGAGGTTGCGGAGCGCGAGGACGGGCGGCGGCGGTTCGGAGAGGGACATGCCTCCATCTCATCACCATCGGGCGCCCCGCGCCTCCATCGCGCGAGGGAGTGTCGCCCTCCGTGTCGCGCGCCTCCGAGCGCTCCGGACACCGCCGCGCCCGGCCCGTGAGCGCCGCCTCGTGCGATTCTTCCCGATATCCGCGAGGATGGGAGCATGAACGAAGCTTCTACGCCGCAGCCCCACCCCGGCGAACAGCACGTATCGGGTATCGGCCAGCGGCTCAACTGGTTGCGGGCGGGGGTGCTCGGAGCCAACGACGGGATCGTGTCGACCGCTGGCGTGGTCATCGGCGTCGCCGGCGCGACCCCGAACAACCCGCTGGCGATCGCCACGGCAGGCATCGCAGCCCTCGTCGCCGGCGCGTTCTCGATGGCGGGCGGCGAGTACGTCTCCGTGAGCACCCAGCGCGACACCGAGAAGGCGATCATAGCCAAGGAGAAGCGCGAGCTCGCCGAGATGCCGGAGGAAGAGCTCGAGGAGCTCGCCGGGTTCTACCGGCAGCGCGGTCTGTCGGACGACCTCGCACGCCGGGTCGCGGCGGAACTCACCGCCAAGAACGCTCTCGCAGCGCACGCCGAGGTCGAACTCGGCATCGACCCGGACGAATACACGAGCCCCTGGGCGGCCGCGGTCTCGTCGTTCCTCGCGTTCACCGCCGGCGCGCTCATCCCGCTCGTCATGATCCTGCTGCCGTTCGGCGAGCAGCGGGTCTGGATCGCGGCGCTCGCCGTGGTGATCGGTCTGGTGCTCACCGGGTGGATCAGCGCCGACCTCGGCGATGCGCCCCGGGGCCGGGCGATCCTGCGAAACCTGACGATGGGCTCGGCGACGATGATCGCGACGTACGTGATCGGCGTGATCTTCGGCGTCGCCGTCGACTAGAGACGGGGGTCATCGCCGCTCAAGTGCGGGAGCTGACGGCCGCGGTCCCGTGGATCGGGCAGAGCGTGACCGCGTCGCCGGTGAGCGCGAGCATCTGCTCCGCGGCCGACAGCAGCTCGACGAGGGCCTCCGGGTGCTTCAGGGAGTAGAGCGAGGCTCGCCCTTCCGGCCGCGAAGTGACCATATCGGCGTCCTTGAGACAGGCCAGGTGCTTGGAAACGGTGCTCTGAGACAGACCCAGATGGCCGACCAGGTCGACGACGCGGTGCTCGCCGAGCTGCAGGTGCTGCAGGATCACGAGCCGGTTCGGATCGCTGAAGCTGTGGAACAGCGAGGCGGCGGGGATCACCGCCGTCACCTCCGCGACGACCGCTTCGGTGTGCATTTCACTCGATTTCATCGCCATTTTTCGATGATATCCCATCGCCCGTACCGGTGTCCATATCGCGCTCGCCCGCCATCCGCCGGTTCTGCAGTTCGTCGACCAGCACCCTCGTGTTCTCGGAGTAGTCGATGGGGGCCGCGACGACGTGCACACCGCCGGCCGCGAACGCCCGCTCCAGCACGCCGCCCAGGTCCGCGATATCGTCCACCCGGTGCCCGGTCGCGCCGTACGCGCGCGCATAGGCCGCGAAGTCGGGATTCCGGAAAGTCATGCCGTAGTCGGCGAGTCCTTCCACGGCCTGCTTCCAGCGGATCATGCCGTAGGCGCCGTCCTCGAGGACCATCACGACGAGATCCAGCCCGAGACGCACCGCCGTCTCGAGTTCCTGGCTGTTCATCATGAACCCGCCGTCACCGCACACGGCCATCACCCGCCGCCCGGGGTACAGCATCGCGGCCGCCATCGCCGAGGGCAGCCCGGCGCCCATGGTCGCCAGCGCGTTGTCCAGCAGCAGCGTGTTCGCCACGGTGGTGCGGTAGTTGCGGGCGAACCAGATCTTGTACATGCCGTTGTCGAGGGCGACGACGCCGTCGGGCGGCATGACCCGACGAACCTCGTGCACGATGCGCTGCGGCGTGAACCGGTCCTCCGTCGCCCGCTCGGCGATCTTCGCGAGGATCCCCTTCCGCAGCGGCAGCAGCGCCTCCGCGTTGGGCACGTCGCCCTCGAGGAGATCGCCGAGCGCTCGCAGGGTGGGCTCGAGGTCGCCGACCACCTCCAGCTGCGGGAAGTAGACCTGCTCGACGACGGCGGGGCGGAAGCCGATGTGGACGACCGTCTTCGCCGGGTCGCTCATGGCGAACGGGGGCTTCTCGCTCGTGTCGTGGCCGATCGCGATGATGACATCCGCCCGCTCGATCGCGTCGTGGACGTAGTCCTTCTCCGTCAGCGCCGCGGTCCCCATGTACAGGTCCGTGGTTCCGGAGACGGTGCCCTTCCCCATCTGCGTGGTGAAGTAGGGGATCCGCATCCGGGCCACGAAACCGGACAGCGCGTGGCAGCATCGCGGACGGGAGGCGTCCGCGCCGAGCATGATGAGCGGCCGCTCGGCGCGCCTGATCACGTCCGCGGCATCGGAGATGGCCGCCGGACACCCCACCGGCTGCTCGGTGCGATGGGGCGGGATCAGGCGGATCTCGCCGATCGGCGCCGCGGAGACGTCCTCCGGGAGCTCGAGGTGGACCGGGCCGGGCCGTTCGGCCTGCGCGACGCGGAACGCCTCGCGGGTCAGCGTCGGGATCATCGCCGCAGAGGCGATCTGCCTGGCCATCTTCGTGAGCGGGGTCATCGCCGCGACGGTGTCGACGATCTGGAAGCGGGCCTGGGCGGCCGAGAGGATCGCCTTCTGCCCGGTGATCATGACCATCGGCATCCCGCCGAGCAGCGCGTAGGCGGCTCCGGTGGAGAGGTTGAGCGCACCGGGCCCGAGCGTGGTGAGGCACACCCCCGGCCGGCCGGTGAGGCGGCCGTGGGTGGCCGCCATGAACGCCGCCGCCTGCTCGTGACGCGTGACCACCAGCTCGATGCTCGAGCGGCGGATCGACTCGACCAGGTGCAGGTTCTCCTCCCCCGGCAGCCCGAAGACGCGCTCGACCCCCTCGTTCTCGAGCGCCCTCACCAGCGCGTCCGAAGCTGTCAGTTCCATGCCTCGCCTTTCACGCGGTGCCGGTGCTCCGGACCGCCCGTGATGCAGTCGCCATCGCCGTGTCGTCGTCGCGGTCAGGGGTGCCTGATGCCGGCCGGTTCGTCGTCGCTGAGGTGCCTGGTCTCGATCTGGAAGGTCGAGTGGCGCACGGAGACGTCGAAGTGCTCGGCGACGCACGACTTGATGTCGTGGAGCACGTCTGGGGCGTGGCCGTCGGTGAAGCACTCGTCCTCGACGACCACGTGCGCGGTGATCGTCGGCAGGCCGGTCGCGACGGTCGAGGCGTGCAGGTCGTGCACGTCGATCACGTGCGGCAACTCGAGGATGTGCGCGCGAACCTGGTCGAGATTCAGGCCCTTCGGCGTGAACTCCATGAGCACGCCGGTGGTCTCGCGCATGAGCTTGAAGGCCCGCGGCACGATGAGAGCGGCGATGAACAGACCCGCGACCGCGTCCGCCTGCTGGAACCCGGTCGTGGCGATCACGATGGCCGCCACGATGACGCCCACCGAGCCGAGCGCGTCGTTGAGGACCTCGAGGAACGCCGCCCGCATGTTGAAGTTCGCGCCCCTGCTCGAAGACAGGATCACGATCGCGACGATGTTCGCGGCGAGGCCGATGATGCCGAAGATCAGCAGCTCCATGGCCGGGACCTCCGGGGGCTCGAACAGGCGCCGGACGCCCTCGATCGCGGTGTAGAACCCCACCACGAGCAGCAGCGTCGCCTGCCCGAGCGCCGCGATCACCTCGATGCGACGGAACCCCCAGGTGCGCTTCGACGTCACCGGTCGCAGCATCAGCGTCGCGGCGATCAGGGCGACCAGCAGCCCCGAGGCGTCGGTGGTCGCGTGAGCGGTATCGGTCAGCAGCGCGAGGCTGCCGGTGACGACCGACCCCACCGCCTGCGCGACGACGATCGTCGCCGTGATGCCGAAGGCGATCATCAACTTCTTCCGATAATCGCCGGGGTGGCCGGCGATCTCATCCACGGCAGGGCCGTGATCATGTCCTGCGCCCATGAGGGAACTCCATTTCTGCGTGCAATCAGACGACGACGATAACATCGTTCGATATCGATATTAGGGGGCCTCCCCGTTTTCTCGCAATCCCCGAGGAGCACGGCTTCGACGCGGGGGATCGCTTGCCGGAATACCCTTGCGGGGTATATCGTTGAGTTCGACAGGTACCCCCTCGGGGTATATACGAAGCGAAAGGACGCGTGATGGCGAAGAACGAGTACCAGGTGACGGGCATGACCTGCGGGCACTGCGAGATGTCGATCCGCGAGGAGGTCGGCGAGGTCGAGGGCGTCACGGACATCGAGGTCAGCGCCCAGACGGGCCGGCTCGTGGTCTCCGGCACCGGCGAGATCGACGACGCGCAGGTGCTCGCGGCGGTCGAGGAGGCCGGGTACCGGGCGGTGCGCGTCTGATGAACGCGGCCGGACGGCTCGCCCTCTACGGGGCCGGGCTGGCGGTGGCGTTCGGCGGGGCCTTCGGGCTCGCCGGCGTCCTCGTTCCCGACAGCCTGGTCGAGGCATGGTCCGGGCAGAGCGGGATGAGCGATCACGGCGAGGGAGCGGACGAGATGACGGCGCAGCGATCCGGCGGGATGGACCACCCCGCCGATGGAGGCCCCCCTCCCGCGGGGATCCGGGCCGCTTCCGATCCGGCCTACCCGGTGGGCACCGAGGTGGTCCTCGCCGCCGATCACATGCCCGGTATGGACGGGGCGAAGGCGACGATCTCCGGAGCCTTCGACACGACGGCGTATTCGGTGACGTACACGCCGACCACGGGCGGCGACCCGGTAACCGGCCACCGCTGGGTCGTTCACGAGGAACTCGAGGCCCCCGGCCCGGCGCCGCTGGCCGACGGCACGGCGGTCGTGCTGCGGGCCGAGCACGCGGCGGGCATGCAGTCGGCAGCGGCGACGATCGAGAGCTCGACCGACGAGACGGTGTACATGGTCGACCTCGAGGTGGACGGCATGCGCATGACGAATCACAAGTGGGTCGTCGAGAGCGAGATCCGACCCGCCCGGTGATCGGGCGAGTCGGGTCGCATCGCAGGAGCGGAAGGTAGGGAACAGGATGAGCGCATCAGCGCCACGGACGGGCGGCCCGGACATCGAGTTGGAGATCGGCGGGATGACCTGCGCCTCCTGCGCGAACCGGATCGAGCGCAAACTGAACGGGCTCGACGGCGTTCGGGCGACGGTCAACTACGTCACCGAGAAGGCGAAGGTCACCGTGCCCGAGGGGTACGACCCTCAGCTGCTGGTCGCCGAGGTCGAGAAGACCGGGTACCGGGCCGCCCTCCCGCAGCCGAAGGACCCGAAGACGGCGTCGCCGACGTCGGACGGCGGCGCGGGCGGGGACGACCCGGAGCTCGCGTCGCTCAGGCAGCGGCTGATCGGGTCGGTCGTGCTGACGGTGCCCGTGATAGCGATGGCGATGATCCCCGCCCTGCAGTTCACCTACTGGCAGTGGGCGTCGCTGGCGCTCGCGGCTCCGGTGATCGTGTGGGGGGCGTGGCCGTTCCACAGGGCCGCCTGGGCGAACCTGAAGCAGGGCACGGCGACGATGGACACCCTCATCTCTATGGGCACGTCCGCGGCGCTGCTGTGGTCGGTGTACGCGCTGTTCTGGGGCACCGCCGGCACTCCGGGGATGACCCACGCGTTCGAGTTCGCCATCGCCCCGTCGGACGGGGCGGCGAACATCTACCTCGAGGTCGGGGCCGGGGTGACGATGTTCATCCTCATGGGCCGCTACTTCGAGAAGCGCTCCAAGCGCAGAGCCGGCGCCGCCCTGCGCGCGCTGCTCGAGCTGGGCGCGAAGGAGGTGTCGGTGCTGCGCGACGGCGCCGAAGTGCAGATCCCGACCGCGGAGCTGCGGGTCGGCGACGAGTTCGTGGTGCGCCCCGGCGAGAAGATCGCGACCGACGGCACGGTCGTGTCGGGAACCTCCGCCGTGGACGCGTCGATGCTCACCGGCGAATCCGTGCCCGTGGAGGTCGCGGAGGGCGACCCGGTGACCGGCGCGACCGTGAACGCGGGCGGCAGGCTCGTGGTGCGCGCCACCCGCGTGGGCGCGGATACGCAGCTGGCGCAGATGGCGAAGCTCGTCGAGGACGCGCAGACCGGCAAGGCCGAGGTGCAGCGCCTGGCCGACAAGATCTCGGGCGTGTTCGTACCGATCGTGATCGCGATCGCGGTCGCCGCCCTCGGGGCGTGGCTGGGGGCCGGCTTCCCGGTCGCGGCGGCGTTCACGGCGGCGGTCGCGGTGCTCGTGATCGCCTGCCCGTGCGCGCTGGGGCTCGCCACCCCGACCGCGCTGCTGGTCGGCACCGGGCGCGGTGCGCAGATGGGCATCCTCATCAAGGGGCCCGAGGTGCTCGAGTCCACCCGCAAGGTCGACACCGTCGTGCTCGACAAGACCGGCACCGTGACCAGTGGGAAGATGGCCCTGGTCGCCGCGATCGCCGAGCCCGGTGCCGACCGGGAGCAGCTGCTGCGCTTCGCCGGCGCGCTCGAGAACGCCTCGGAGCACCCGATCGCGCGGGCGATCGCCAAGGGAGCCGCGGCTGAGGTTGGCGAACTTCCGGTGCTGGATGACTTCGCGAGCGTCGCGGGCAAAGGCGTTCAGGGCATCGTGAACGGCACCGCGGTCGTGGTCGGCCGCGAGTCGCTGCTGGCCGACTGGTCGCAGCGCCTCTCCCCCGAGGTCTCCGCGGCCAAGGCGCGCGCCGAGAGCGAGGGCAAGACCGTCGTCGCGGTCGGCTGGGACGGGCGGGCCCGCGGCATCCTGATCGTGGCGGACACGGTGAGACCGACGAGCTCCGAGGCGATAGCGGGGCTGAAGCGGCTCGGCCTCACTCCCGTGCTGCTGACCGGAGACAACGAGGCGGTCGCCAGGCAGATCGCCGCGGAGGTCGGCATCGAAGAGGTGATCGCCGAGGTGCTGCCGCAGGACAAGGTCGCCGTCGTCTCCCGCCTCCAGAGCGCGGGGAAGGTCGTGGCGATGATCGGGGACGGCGTCAATGACGCTCCCGCGCTCGCGCAGGCCGACCTGGGGCTCGCGATGGGCACGGGCACCGACGTCGCGATCGAGGCGTCGGACCTGACGCTGGTGCGGGGCGATCTCCGGGCCGCGGTCGACGCGATCCGGCTCTCCCGCAAGACGCTGTCGACGATCAAGAGCAATCTGTTCTGGGCGTTCGCCTACAACACCGCGGCGATCCCGATCGCGGCCCTCGGCATGCTCAACCCCATGCTCGCGGGCGCGGCGATGGCGTTCTCCAGCGCGTTCGTGGTCGGCAACAGCCTCCGCCTCCGCGGCTTCAGGAGCGTGATCGGGTGATCGGCGCCTCTGATCCGCACGCCGCGTCCCTCTCCCGATCGCGCCCGGAGCCGGTACTCTGGCATCGGCGGGGCTCGTCCTGCCGGTGCCGATCGCTCGCAACGGACGACGCGACGCATCGACCTCCCCCGATCCCGGCTGCCGCGGCCGGTCCCGAACGCGAGAAGTAAAGGACATGCTCATGGCTCCCCAGCACGAACCCGACCCGAACGGTCCCGATACGCACCACCACGGCTACATCAGCGATCAGAGCCGCTACATCAGTCGGATGAAGCGGATCGAGGGCCAGGCTCGCGGCATCGCCAAGATGATCGACGAGGAGAAGTACTGCATCGACATCCTCACCCAGATCAGCGCTCTCACCCGGGCGCTGCAGGGCGTGGCGACCGGGCTGCTCGACGACCACCTCAGGCACTGCGTCCTCGACGCCGCCAAACAGGGCGACGCGGCCGCCGAGGAGAAGCTCCGGGAAGCGTCCGACGCGATCAACCGACTCGTCCGCTCCTGACGGGGCTCGATGCCCTGCGCACGGCCGGCGGTCGGCGCTCAGCCGGCATCGAAGCGCTCGGGCAGCGGGAGATTGCCGACCCCGCTCACCCGCACCTCGTCGAGGCCCTGCCAGGCGGCGGCCCGCGCGAGCAGCTCCGCCGCGGCCTCGGCCGTGCGCGCCGGGGCGCGGTCCTCGCGCCAGGCGGCCTGCACGAGCAGCGCTCCCCCGTTGTCGGACCGCTTCGCGCGATCCGCCTTGAGGTCGATGCGCCCCGCGAGCCGACCTCCCACCATCAGCGGCAGGCAGTAGTAGCCGAAGCGGCGCTGCTCCTTGGGCGTGTAGATCTCGATGCGGTAGTGGAAGTCGAACATGCGCTCGGCACGGGGCCGGAACCACACGACGGGGTCGAACGGCGTGAGCAGCGCGTCGGGAGCGAGCCGGGACGGCACGCGTGCGTCCCGGTGCAGCCACGCGGGCTCGGGCCTGCCCGCGCCGTTCGTCCACCCCGCGACGCGCACCGGGAGCAGCGCACCGCACTCCTCGAGCGCCCGTGCCGCTACGCGGGCGTCGGCGGTCCTCAGCCGGTGGTAGTCGGCGAGGTCGGCGAGCGTGGCGACGCCCAGGGCGCGCGCGGCGCGTTCGACGAGGATCCGCTGCGCGTCCGCCCTCGGAACGGGCCCGAGCGCCTCCGCGGGCAGCGCCTGCTCGGCGAGCGCGTAGCGGCGCTGGAAGCCCTCGCGTCCGGTCGTGGCGACCTCGCCCCAGGCGAAGAGCATCTCGACGGCGCGCTTCGTGTCGCTCCAGTCCCACCACGGGCCCCGACCGCCCCGCGGCCCCTGCTCGAGCTCGCGCACGAATCGCGGGCCCTCGTCGGCGAGCCGCCGGCGCACCCTCCCCGCCGTCTCGGCGAGCGCCGCGGCGCGCCCGTCCCTGAGGTGCCGCTCGCGGTACTCGTCCATGCGCCACCCGAACAGCGCGCGATCCCGCACGGGCACGAACGCCGCCTCGTGCGCCCAGTACTCCGTGAACTCGCCGCTCCCCCACAGGTGCCGATCGAGCGCCGAGGGATCGTAGTCGCCGTGGCGGGAGAACACGGGCAGGTAGTGGCTGCGCGCGAACACGTTGACGGAGTCGATCTGCAGCACGTGCAGCGCGCCGAGCGCGGAGTCGAACGGGCGGCGCCTGCGGAGCCGAGGCGCGTTCGCGAACCCCTGCGCGGCCAGGGAGACGCGGCGCGCCTCGGCGGCGCTCAGAGAGTCGCGGATCGGCACCGTCGCGGCTTCAGCGCTCAGGCGAACCAGAGCGCGAGCTCGCGCTCCGCGGAGAGCGTCGAGTCGGAGCCGTGCACGAGGTTCTGCTGCACGTTGAGCCCCCAGTCGCGTCCGAGGTCGCCGCGGATCGTACCGGGGGCAGCGGCGGTGGGGTCGGTGGCCCCCGCCAGCGACCGGAATCCTTCGATGACGCGGTTGCCCTCGGCGCGCACGGCGACGGTGGGGCCGGAACTCATGAACTCGATGAGCGGCTCGAAGAACGGCTTGCCCTCGTGCTCCTCGTAGTGGGCCACGAGCAGTTCGCGGTCCGCGCGCACCATTCGCAGATCGGCGATGCGGTATCCCTTCGCCTCGACGCGGCGCAGGATCTCCCCCGTGAGGCCGCGGGCCACGCCATCGGGCTTCACCAGGATGAGGGTCTCTTCGGTCTGCGGCTGGGCAGCTGACATGCGGGCTCCTTCGTGGGTCGGGCGGTGCGGGTTGCCGGGAGACCAGCTTACCGGTGCTGCTCGGCGAGCCACCGTCGGCGGTCGCGGTCGATCTGCGCGCCCCTGACCATGCAGTAGATCCAGAGCGCACTGAAGAGCAGACCCACGATGAGCGCGGCGGGGAGCAGGATGGCGGTGGCCAGCATGAGCGCGTGCACGATCCAACCGATGACGATGCCGGCCCGGCCCGCCCGCATGGCGGCGAGGCCCGCGATGATGACGACCGCGAGACCGCCGCCGATGGCGAGGCCGAGCTCGCGCGGTTCGAGAACGCTCAGGCCGAACAGGGTGAGGCCGATCAGCACGACGATGATGAGCTCGAAGCCGAGCACGATCGACGCGAGGGCCTTCTGCGTCGACTGCCCGTGACGGCCGGCCCCCGAGATGCGCATCGCCGAGTGGTGCGCCATCCTCTCCGACGGCGAGAGGCGCAGTTCGGGCTCGCCGTCGCGCTCGGGGGCGGGGCTCACGCGCTCCCCCATCCCTCGGCGCGGGAGTGGGCGATGGCCTCGCCCACCAGCAGCACCGAGCCGACCACCAGGACCGCTCGGCCCTCGGCGCGCGCGGCCCAGGCCCGCGCCTCGTCGAGCGCCTCCGGCAGCGACTCGGCCACCTCGATGGGAGTATCCGGCACGGCCTCCTCAGCCTCGACGCGCAGTTCGCCGGGGTCGAGGCTGCGCGGTGAGTCGACCGGGGTCAGCGTGACGCGGTGCGCGACCGGGGCGAGCGCCTCGAGCATCCCGGCGGCGTCCTTCTCCGCGAGCACCCCGACGACGAGCGCCAGCTCCTCGAAGCTGAAGGACTCGGTCACGGCGCGCACGAGCGCCCGGACGCCGTGCGGATTGTGGGCGGCGTCGACGTAGACGACCGGATCCGTGCCGATGAGCTGCAGGCGCCCCGGGGAGGTGAGCTGCCCGAGGCCCTCGTCGAGCACCTGCTCCGGAACGGGCCTCTCGGAGCCGAAGAACGCCTCGACCGCCGCGATCGCGAGCACCGTGTTCTCGGCCTGATGCCGTCCGAAGAGCGGCACGAAGGCCGGATCGTAGGAGCGGCCGCTGATGCCGACGACGTCGATCTGCCGCCCCCCGACGGCGAACCGGTCCTCGACCAGCCGGAAGTCCCGCCCCTGCACGGCTATGCGGGAGCCGGCGCGCTCGGCCGCCGCCTCGAGCTCGACGAGCGCGGCCGGATCCTGCTCGGCGGTCACGACCGTGCTGCCCGGCTTCACGATGCCGGCCTTGGTGCGCGCGATCGTCTCGATGTCGGGCCCGAGGATCGCGGTGTGGTCGAGGTCGATCGGCGTGAAGACGGCCACGCGCGCGTCGACGATGTTCGTCGCGTCCCACTCGCCGCCCATGCCGACCTCGATCACCGCGACCTCGACGGGCGCGTCGGCGAAGACCGCGTACGCGAGCACCGCGAGCGCCTCGAAGAACGTGATCGGGCCCTGTCCCGACGCCTCGAGCTCGGCGTCGATCACCTCGATCGGCAGGCGGAGCTCGTCCCACGCCGCGGCGAGCACTGCGCCGTCGACGGGCACCCCGTCGATCTGGAAGCGCTCCGTGAAGTCGACGAGGTGCGGGCTCGTGAAGAGGCCTGTGCGCAGCCCGTGCGCCCGCAGCAGCGACTCGATGGCCCGGCTCGTCGAGGTCTTGCCGTTCGTGCCCGCGATCTGGATCACGGGGTACGACAGCTGCGGCGATCCCGCGAGCTCGGCGAGTCGGCGCACGGGCTCGATGCGGGGGCGCGGGCTGGCCTCGCCGACCCTCTCGAGCAGCTCGGCGTAGACCCGCTCGGCGCGGGTCACGACGCTGCTCCGTTCGCCCGGCGAATGCTGATGAAGACGTCGAACCGGTTGGCGTACTTGCCGCCCGGGATCGTCTCGAGGTGCTCGAACGCCCCGTCGAACATGCCCCAGTCGAGACCATCCGAGGCGAGCAGCGCCTCGTCCCTGGCTCCGAGGGAGTAGGCGGTGCTCAGGGTGTCCTCCGCGACGCGCGCGACCTCGAACGCGCTGATGACGTCGCGCAGGTCGTCGGACGATGCGAACCAGAGCTTCAGCTCGATCCGGTCGCTCACGTCGAAGCCGGCGTTCTTGCGCGCCTCCTGCACCGCGCGGATGATGTCGCGGGCGAGTCCCTCGGCCTGGAGCTCGTGCGTGGTCTCCGTGGAGAGCAGCACGAATCCATCCCCCGCGATCAGCGCGAGCGCGGGGCCGCCCTCGGAGCCGTCGCCGACCCGCAGCGTCAGCTCGTACTCGTGCGGCTCGAGCGCGATGCCGCCGGCCACGACGGCGCCGTTCTCCTCGCTCCAGTCGCCCGACTTCGCCGCCTTGATCGCCTGCTGCACCTGCTTGCCGAGACGCGGCCCGGCAGCGCGGGCGTTGACGGCGAGCGAGTGCACGATCCCGTGCTCCTGCGCGCTCGTCTCGGTCTGCCGCACGAGGCGGACCGCCTTCACGTTGAGCTCATCGCGCAGGATGTCCGCGAACGGTTCGAGCGCCTCGGGCCGCTGCGTGACGACCGTCAGCTCGGGCAGCGGCAGGCGCACGCGCAGCCGCCGGGCCTTGCGCAGCGCGAGCGCCTGGGAGGTGATCTGGCGCACCTCGTCCATCGCGGAGACGAGCTCGGGGTCGTCGGGAAACTCGGAGGGATCGGGCCAGTCGCTCAGGTGCACCGAGCGGCCTCCGGTGAGGCCGCGCCACAGCTCCTCCGTGACGAGCGGCGCCAAGGGCGCGGCCACGCGCGAGACGGTCTCGAGCACCGTGTAGAGCGTGTCGAAGGCCTGCCGGTTCTCCGGCCGGCCGTTCGCGCCGGAGGCCCCCTCCCAGAAGCGGTCCCGCGAGCGGCGCACGTACCAGTTGGTGAGCACTTCGGCGTAGGCCCGCAGCGCCTCGGCGGCGGAGGTGGTGTCGAGGCCCTCCAGGTGGGCCTCGACGTCGCGGATCAGCTGTCCGGTCTTGGCGAGGATGTAGCGGTCGAGCGGATCGGACGAGTCGGTGCGACGCTCGGCCTCCAGCCCGTCGGCGTTCGCGTAGAGGCTGAAGAAGTACCAGCTGTTCCAGAGCGGCAGGAGGAACTGCCGCACGCCCTCTCGGATGCCCTCCTCGGTGACGATGAGGTTGCCGCCCCGCACGACGGGCGACGCCATGAGGAACCACCGCATCGCGTCGGAGCCGTCGCGGTCGAACACCTCGTTCACGTCGGGGTAGTTGCGCAGCGACTTCGACATCTTGTTGCCGTCGCTGCCGAGCACGATGCCGTGGCTGATGACGTTTTTGAAGGCCGGGCGGTCGAAGAGCGCGGTCGCGAGCACGTGCTGCACGTAGAACCATCCGCGCGTCTGCCCGATGTACTCCACGATGAAGTCGGCCGGCTGGTGCGTGTCGAACCACTCCCGGTTCTCGAACGGGTAGTGCGCCTGCGCGAACGGCATCGACCCCGAGTCGAACCACACGTCCATGACGTCCTCGATGCGCCGCATGGTGGAGCGGCCCGTCGGGTCGTCGGGGTTGGGGCGGGTCAGGGCGTCGATGTACGGGCGGTGCAGGTCGACCTCGCCCGACTCGCCCAGCGGCAGCTCGCCGAAGTCGGCCTCGAGCTCGGCCAGCGAGCCGTAGACGTCGACGCGCGGGTGCTCGGGATCGTCGCTCTTCCAGACGGGGATGGGCGAGCCCCAGTAGCGGTTGCGGCTGATCGACCAGTCGCGCGCGCCCTCGAGCCACTTGCCGAACTGGCCGTGCTTCACGTTCTCGGGCACCCACCTGATCTGCTCGTTGACCTCGAGCATGCGCTGCTTGATCTCCGCGACGCGCACGAACCAGCTGGAGACCGCCTTGTAGATGAGCGGGTTGCGGCAGCGCCAGCAGTGGGGGTACGAGTGCTCGTAGCTCGCCTCGCGCAGCAGGCGCCCGCGCTGCCGGAGCAGGCGGATCAGAGGCCGGTTGGCGTCCATCCAGAGTTCGCCGGCCACGTCCGAGACGGCCGCGACGAAGCGCCCCCCGTCGTCGAGGCTGACGATGGTGGGCATGCCCGCGGCGCTGGTGAGCCGGTGGTCGTCCTCGCCGAAGGCCGGCGACTGGTGCACGATGCCGGTGCCGTCCGTGGTGGTCACGTAGTCGTCGACGAGGATGCGCCAGCAGCGCTCCGTGCCCCACTCCCCGGCGTCGGCGAAGTAGTCGAAGAGCCGCTCGTAGCCCACGTCGGCGAGCTCGGCGCCCGCGACGGTGCGCTCGACGGCGGCCGCGGCCGTCTCGGCCGAGTCGTAGCCCAGGTCCTTCGCGTGCGCGGCGACGAGGTCGTCCGCGAGCAGGTACCGCGTCGCTCCGGCTTCTCCTCCGTCGGCCGCGTCCGCCGGCCCGGCCGGCACGACGGCGTAGGCGATCCCGGGCCCGACCGCCAGCGCCGCGTTCGTGGGCAGGGTCCACGGCGTCGTCGTCCACGCGAGGGCGCGCACGCCCTCGATGCCGAGCTCGGCGGCGCGCGGCCCGGTGAGGGGAAAGGTCACGGTGACCGATGGGTCCTGGCGCATCTGGTAGACGTCGTCGTCCATGCGCAGCTCGTGGTTCGAGAGCGGCGTCTCGTCGCGCCAGCAGTACGGCAGGATGCGGGATCCCTCGTAGGCGAGACCCCGGTCGTAGAGCTGCTTGAACGCCCAGATGACGCTCTCCATGTACGAGAGGTCGAGCGTCTTGTAGCCGTTCTCGAAGTCGACCCAGCGCGCCTGGCGGGTGACGTAGTCCTGCCACTCCCGCGTGTACTGCAGCACCGAAGTGCGCGCCTTCTCGTTGAAGGCCGCGACGCCCATCTGCTCGATCTCGCTCTTCTCGGTGATGCCGAGCTGCTTCATCGCCTCGAGCTCCGCCGGAAGGCCGTGGGTGTCCCAGCCGAACCGGCGCTCGACCTTGCGGCCGCGCATCGTCTGGAACCGGGGGAACACGTCCTTCGCATAGCCCGTGAGCAGGTGGCCGTAGTGCGGCAGCCCGTTCGCGAACGGCGGTCCGTCGTTGAAGACCCACTCCGGCGCGCCCTCGCGGCGGCGGATCGACTCCCGGAAGGTGTCGTCGCTCCTCCAGAAGTCGAGCACTCGCCGCTCGATCTCCGGGAAGCTCGGAGCCGGGCTGACGCCCCCGGCCAGAACCCGGTGGCTCGGGGCGGCTGAGGCGTCCGGCGTGTGCTGCTGGGGGTAGGGCATGGGATCCTTCTCGATTCCGGCTGCTGACGTGTCACGATCCATGATGCCGACGACCTCCGACATTCGCGGCCGTCGACGGTTTCGCTCTCGCGCCGGGACGAGCTCCGGGATCAGGGATCCCGTTCCCCGCGGTACCACCCCGCTTGCCGCGCACGCCGCCTCGAGGCGCCGCGCGCGACCTCTTCGTTCGGCTGTAACGGGCCGTACCCGTCCGGTTCTAGTGGGCGGCGGATCCGGACCTCCGAACGAGGACGGACCGACGCTGTTCTTCCGAAGACTCCCCGGTGATGGCCGGATCGCAGTCGCTGGTCGCCAGTTTACACGGACTCACGGGAAACACCTGTCGGGTAACGACTGGGTAACGATGGCAGATCGAGGAAATTCCAGGTCAGGGCGAGATAACCCCGCCACGAGCGCCGCAGACCGGGCGATCTCGCTTTGCAGTGCGATCGAGAGGGTTGTTAGCGTCGAAGGCAGCGTCGAGCGCGAGATCCGTGCCGCTCCCCGCGTCCGTATCGGAACGAGTACGCCGAGAGCCGGCGGCCGAAGCGGGTGCGTCGGGGGCAGGCGGCCGGCCCCGCCCCGCAACACGTGTCAGGCCTGGTGAGAGGCCGCGCGGTCAGAGGTGCGCCGAAACGGAGGCGCCCCGGCCGTCTATTCGGCGTGTCCGCCCGCTCGCGGAGCCGCGCCCGAGGAGTTGAGAGATGAGCACACCCCCGTCCGCCCCTGCCGAACCGGTCGGCGCCGCGCCCCCCGCGCTCGCGGTGAGCCGCGCCTACAAGGTCTTCGGCCGCCGCCCGAAGGAGGCCGTCAGGCGCCTCCGCGCCGGAGAGGAGCGCGAGTCCCTGCGCGCCGTCGGAACGGCGGCCGTCATCGACGCGAGCTTCGACGTGCATCCCGGCGAGATCTTCGTCGTGATGGGCCTGAGCGGCTCGGGCAAGTCGACGCTCATCCGCATGCTCAACGGGCTGAACGACACCACGGACGGCTCGATCCGCGTCTTCGGCACCGAGGTCGTCGGACTGGGCGCGGCGGAACTGCGCGCGCTTCGCCGCGACCGGATGTCGATGGTGTTCCAGCACTTCGCGCTGCTCCCCCACCGCACCGTGCTCGACAACGTCGCCTACGGGCTCGAGATCCAGGGCGTCGCGCCCGGGGAGCGTCGCGAGCGGGCTCGGCACTGGCTGGAGCGCGTGGGGCTGAGCGGCTGGGAGGACCGTCTGCCCGGCGAGCTCTCCGGCGGCATGCAGCAGCGCGTCGGCATCGCGCGGGCGTTCGCCGCCGACACCGACATCCTGCTCATGGACGAGGCCTTCTCGGCGCTCGACCCGCTCATCCGGCGAGAGATGCAGGAGCAGCTCGTCGAACTGCAGCAGGAACTGCACAAGACGATCGTGTTCATCACGCACGACCTCAACGAGGCCATGTTCCTCGGCGATCGCATCGCCGTGATGCGCGACGGCCGCATCGTGCAGGTCGGCACGCCCAACGACATCCTCACCGATCCGGCCAACGACTACGTGGCCCAGTTCGTGCAGGACGTCGACCGCGCCCGCGTGCTCACCGCCGGCGACGTCATGGAGCCCCCGCTCGCCGTCGTGCCTGCGTCTGCGGGCCCCCGCACCGCCCTGCGCACGATGCGGGACCTGCAGACCTCGGCGTGCTTCGTCACCACCGGCGCACGCAAGCTGCTCGGCGTGGTGCGCGACAAGGACGTGCTGCGCCAGGTGCGCGAGGGCGGCACGGACCTCACCCTCGTGCTGCGGCCGACGCCATCGATCGTCGGGCCCGATCGGTACATCTCCGAGCTCTTCGAGCTCGCCGTGGAGAGTCCGCTACCGGTCGCGGTGCTCGACGAGCAGGATCGCCTCATCGGCGTCGTGCCCCGCATCACCCTGCTCGCGGCACTCGCCGACCTGCCCACGGCGACCACCGAGATCCCCGTCATCGAGCCGACGCCCACCGTGCCGGCCGCGACCATCACGGCGACCCTCGCCGACAGTCGCCCGGGAGACTCCTCCGAAGCGGTGGCCCCGACCGAGGAGGTGCGCTGATGAACGGTGTGCGCATTCCGCTCGGCGACTGGGTCTCAGACGGGCTGGACTGGTTCAAGAACGCCTTCGAATGGCTGCTCGAGTTCGTCACCCTGGTCGTGGGCTGGCTCGTCGAAGGACTCGCCGATCTGCTGGTCTCGATCCCGTTCGCCGCCCTGGTCGCCGTGTTCGCCCTGCTCGGCTGGCTGGTGCGCTCCTGGCAGCTGGCCGTCGGCACCGCGCTGACCATGCTGCTGATCGTGGCTATCGACCAGTGGGAGAACGCGATGCTCACGCTCGCGCTGGTGCTCATCGCGGCGCTGATCGCGGTCGCCATCGCCGTGCCGATCGGCATCCTCGCCGCCCGAAGCGATCGATTCAGCGCCGTCATCAGGCCGGTGCTCGATTTCATGCAGACCATGCCGTCGCTGGTCTACCTGATCCCGGCGGTCGTGTTCTTCAGCGTGGGCTTCGTGCCGGGCGTGTTCGCGACGCTGCTGTTCTCGCTGCCGCCGGGCGTGCGGTTCACCGAACTCGGCATTCGCGGAGTGGACTCCGAGACCGTTGAGGCGGGACAGGCCTTCGGCGCCGCGCCGCGCCGAATCCTGCGGGGCATCCAGCTGCCGCTCGCGATGCCCACGATCATGGCCGGCATCAACCAGGTCATCATGCTGGCGCTGTCGATGGCGGTCGTCGCGGGCATGGCCGGCGCCGACGGCCTCGGCAAGGAGGTCGTGGCGGCGCTCTCCACGCTGGACATCGCGAAGGGCGTCGAGGCGGGCCTGAGCGTTGTGATCCTCGCCGTCTTCCTCGACCGCGTCACCGCCTCGCTGGGCAAGCCCGGATCGCGCGCGTCGTCGCTGCTCGGCGTGCTGCGCCGACGCCGCGGCGCACGGTCCGCTGCCCCGACCGCCCCGGCCTTATAGCGCGCCGCACCCAGCCGAGCGAACGGCGCGAGGAACCCGACCCATCCATTCACCACAGTTAGGAAACGACATGTTCAAGTTCAAGCGCAAGCTCGCCGGAGCGCTCGCCCTCGGAGCGGCCGCAAGCCTCGTCCTCGCGGGCTGCTCGACCGGCGGCGGAGAAGCAAGCGGCGAAGGCGGGGACAAGGGCACGATCACCCTCGGCTTCCTGCCCAGCTGGACCGACGGGCTGAGCACCGCCTACCTGCTTCAGAACCAGCTCGAGAAGATGGGCTACGAGGTCGAGATGCAGGAGTTCACCGAGGCCGCCGTGCTCTACACGGCGCTCGCCAACGGCGACGTCGACGTGTACCCGTCGGCCTGGTCCGAGAAGACCCACGCCACCTACATGAAGAAGTACGGCGAGGATCTCGAGGACCTCGGCGCCTACTACGACAACGCCGTATTGACCATCGCGGTACCCGAGTACATGGACGACGTGAACTCGATCGATGATCTCGCCGGTCAGGCCGACCGCTTCGACGGCGAGATCATCGGCATCGAGCCGAGCGCGGGCCTCACCGAGCAGACCGAGACCGTCATGATGCCCGAGTACGGCCTCGACGGCGAGTACAAGCTCGTCACCTCGTCGACGGCCACGATGCTGGCGACGCTCCAGGAGAAGATCGACAAGAAGCAGGACGTGGTCGTGACGCTGTGGCGTCCGTTCTGGGCCAACGACGCCTTCCCCGTCAAGGACCTCGAGGATCCGAAGGGAGCGATGGGCGAGCCCGAGGCGCTCCACTTCCTCGGCACCGGCGGTTTCACGGAGAAGTTCCCCGATGCCGCGGAGTTCATCGGCGGCATCAAGCTCGACGACCCCTCCTACGGCTCGCTCGAGGGCCTCGTGACCGGGGACGAGTACAAGGACGATCCGGCCGGCGCCGTGAAGGCCTGGGTCGCCGAGAATCCCGACGCCTTCCCCGGGCTCATCGCGAGCTGATCTCCGACGGCCCGTCTTCCTCCCGAGGGAAGACGGGCCGTCTCTCCGTGCGGCATCGCGAGCTCAGAGGCAGCCGCCAGACGATCGTTCCGAACCAGACTCGCACCCACACGGTGAGCACCAGGTGGCCGATGGCGAGCGCGGCGTGCGCCGCGATCCTCGGCGCCCCGGATCAGTCGTCGTCCGGCGCCCAGCTGAGGATGTCGCCCGGCTGGCACTCGAGCACGCGGCAGATCGCGTCGAGTGTGGTGAAGCGCACCGCCTTCGCCCGTCCGTTCTTCAGCACGGAGACGTTGGCCGGGGTGATGCCGATGGCGTCGGCGAGCTCCGCGACGCCCATCTTCTGCTTCGCGAGCTGCACGTCGAGGTCGATCCGGATCGCCATCACACCACCTCCGCCAGCTCTCGCTCGAGCTGCGCGGCCTGCCGCAGCAGCGCCCGCATGACCACGATCACCAGCGCGAGGCCGAGGCAGAGGAGCGTGACGAAAACGCCGCCGACCCCCACGACGGGCGGCACGCCGCCCTGCAGAGCGGAGACCGCGACGGTGGCGGTCAGCGCGAACGCCGCAGCGGCGACCGTGGCGGCCAGCGCCGCGTGCACCCACGAGAAGGCCGACGGGTCGAAGATGCGCGCCGCAGCGGCGAGCGTGGCGAGTCTCCAGACGCAGACGAGGATCGCCTGCGCGCAGAGCACGAAGCCGACGACGCAGACTCCGAGGAGCACGTCGGCTCCCGTCGGGAGTCCCGGATCGCCCGCGAGCCCGAAGAACAGCCCGCCGACCACCAGTACCTGGAGGCCGAGCAGCAGGACCAGCAGTACCGTGATGAGCCCCTGCAGCGTGAGGATCGTGGCGCGATGCATGCTACTCCGATCGTTTATCGATATATACCTATCGAAAAACGATATTACCTCCGACGGCTTCACGCAACTGGGCAGCTGGTCCGCTGGTCCGCTCGCGCTCGAATCGAGGTGCGCCCTTCGGGCGCTATCGTCGCCCGCGGGCGGCAGAAAGGCGCACACGGTTCGCGTGGACACCGGGGCCTCGCGCGAAGGCTCGACCGCGGCAGCGCGATAGACTGGCCGGGTTGACCATCAGGCACCAGCAGCGCCCGCCGGGCGATGCGACCACGCGGTGCCGCCCATATCGAAGACGGAGCCCTGCATGAGCGCGATCCCCGACAAGCACGTCGTCCCCGACAAGCCCCGTCTCGAAGGCCTCGAGGCGAAGTGGGGGCCGGTCTGGGAGGAGCGGGGAACGTACCGCTTCGACCGCGAGGGGGCGACCGCGGGCGACGTCTACAGCATCGACACTCCCCCGCCGACGGCCTCGGGATCGCTGCACGTCGGCCACGTGTTCTCCTACACCCACACCGACACCGTCGCCCGCTACCAGCGCATGCGCGGCCGGCGCGTCTTCTACCCGATGGGCTGGGACGACAACGGCCTGCCCACCGAGCGCCGCGTGCAGAACTACTACGGCGTGCGCTGCGACCCCTCGCTCCCCTACGTCGAGGACTTCGCGCCGCCGCACGAGGGCGGCGACGGCAAGAGCGTCAAAGCGGCGGATCAGCAGCCCATCTCGCGCCGCAACTTCATCGAGCTGTGCGAGCGGCTGACCGTCGAGGACGAGAAGCAGTTCGAGGATCTTTGGCGCACCCTCGGCCTGTCGGTCGACTGGACCCAGACCTACCGCACCATCGGCGCGGAGTCGCTGCGGGCCTCGCAGCTCGCCTTCATCCGCAACGTGCGGCGCGGCGAGGCCTACCAGGCGCAGGCGCCGACCCTCTGGGACGTCACCTTCCGCACCGCGGTGGCGCAGGCCGAGCTCGAGGACCGCGAGCAGCCCAGCGCCTACCACGCCCTCGCGTTCCACAAGAGCGACGGCTCGGGCGACCTCCTCATCGACACCACCCGCCCCGAGCTGCTCGCGGCCTGCGTGGCGCTCGTCGCGCACCCCGACGACGAGCGATACCGGCCGCTCTTCGGAACGACCGTGCGCACGCCCCTCTTCGACGTCGAGGTGCCGATCGTGGCCCACCACCTCGCGCAGCAGGACAAGGGCACCGGCATCGCCATGATCTGCACCTTCGGCGACGTCACCGACGTGGTCTGGTGGCGCGAGCTCGGTCTTCCCAACCGCGCGATCCTCGGCTTCGACGGCCGCGTCATCGCCGAGGCCCCGGAGGCCATCACGAGCGAGCGCGGGCGCGAGGCGTACGCGCGGATCGCCGGCAAGACCGTGTTCAGCGCCAAGGCCGCCGTCGTGGAGGCGCTGCAGGCCTCGGGCGAGCTCGTCGGCGAGATCCGCAAAATGAGCCACCCGGTCAAGTTCTTCGAGAAGGGCGACCGGCCGCTCGAGATCGTGTCGACGCGCCAGTGGTACGTCAAGAACGGCGCGCGCGACGAGGATCTGCGCGAGCGGCTGCTCGCGCACGGCCGCGAGCTCGACTGGCACCCCGACTTCATGCGGGTGCGCTACGAGAACTGGGTCGAGGGGCTCTCCGGCGACTGGCTCATCTCGCGCCAGCGCTTCTTCGGCGTGCCGATCCCTGTCTGGTACCCGCTCGACGCCGAGGGCAACCCGGTGTTCGACCAGCCGATCCTCGCCTCCGAGAATCAGCTGCCCGTCGACCCCTCGAGCGATCTCCCCGAGGGCTACACCGAGGAGCAGCGGGGCGTCCCGGGCGGATTCCAGGGCGAGGTCGACGTGATGGACACCTGGGCGACATCGTCGCTCACCCCGCAGCTCGCGGGCGGCTGGGAGCGCGATCCCGAGCTCTTCGACCTCGTGTACCCCTACAGCCTGCGCCCCCAGGGGCAGGACATCATCCGCACCTGGCTGTTCTCGACGCTGCTGCGCTCGGAGCTCGAGGCGGGACGGTTGCCGTGGAAGAGCGCGGGCATCTCGGGCTGGATCCTCGACCCAGACCGCAAGAAGATGTCGAAGTCGAAGGGCAACGTCGTGACGCCGGCCGGCCTGCTCGAGCAGCACGGCTCGGACGCGGTGCGCTACTGGGCGGCCTCGGCCAAGCTCGGCACCGACGCGGCCTTCGACCCGCAGAACCCGACGCAGATCAAGATCGGCCGCCGCCTCGCCATCAAGCTGTTGAACGCGGCCAAGTTCGCGCTCTCGTTCGACGCTTCGGGCGCCGGCGGCGTCACCGAGGCGCTCGACCGCTCGATGATCGCGAACCTCGCGATGGTGGTCGACAGCGCGACGCGAGCCTTCGAGCAGTACGACCACGCGCGGGCGCTCGAAACCACCGAGTCGTTCTTCTGGACCTTCTGCGACGACTACCTGGAGCTCGTCAAGGAGCGCGCACACGCGGGCAGCGGCGCCTCCCGGGCGTCGGCCGTGACCGCGCTGCGCACCGCACTCTCGACGTTCGTCCGCCTGTTCGCCCCGTTCCTCCCGTTCGCCGCCGAGGAGGTGTGGTCGTGGTTCGACGAGGGGTCGGTGCACCTGGCCGCGTGGCCCGAGGCCTCGGAGATCTCCGAGCTCGCCGGCGACGACGCCGACCCCGAACTGCTCGGGCTCGTCGGGCGCGCGCTCATCGGCATCCGCGGCGCGAAGACCGAGGCCAAGGCGTCCCAGCGCACCCCGGTCGAGCTCGCGATCGTGCGCGCCCCGGCGGCCGATCGGGATCGCCTGGCGCTGGCGGCCGAAGACCTCGCCGCGACCGGGCGCATCTCCGAGCTGCGCATCGAGGCGGCCGAGATCGAGTCGGTCGCGGTCGCCGAGATCCGCCTCGAGCGGGCGGAGGCGTAGCCGTGCAGCTGGGGGCGCGCTGGGCCGCGGGGTCGCCCCCGCACAGGGGCGTGCCCCCGGAGCTGCACCGGGCGATCGCGGAGCAGGAGGCGGCGCACCCGGAGGCCGGATCCTGGACCCTCACGTGGCTCGAGGGCCGCCCTCGCTGCGCGCTGGACGACCTCGTGATCGTCACCCTCGAGGGCGTGGAGCAGCCGGGCCGGGCCGGGCCGGAAGACCTCGACGGCGCGGACGACGACTGGCTGGGTTGATTCGCAGCCGCGCCGAACCGGAGCCCGCCGGGCTAGAGCGACCGGAACGCGTCGAGCGGATCGATCCGCGTCGCCCTCCAGGCGGGATACGCACCCGCGAGGCAGCCGATCACGAGCCCCGCAACGGGGGCGAGCACCGGCACGAGCGGATGGAGCACCGGTGTCCACTGCTGGGCAGCGGCGACCCCCACGATCGCGATCACCCCGATCGAGGTCCCGATGGCTCCGCCGAGCAGGCCGCGCACCGCGGACTCGAGCAGGAACTGCCCGGCGATGTGCCGCGGCATCGCACCCAGGGCGCGCCGCAGCCCGATCTCGGGGGCTCGAGACAGCACCCCGATGAGCGCCGAGTTCGTGATGCCGACCGCGCCGACGAGCAGGGTGATGAGCGCGAGTGAGAGCAGCAGGGTCTGCACTGAAGCGGCGACCTGATCCCGCGCGATGGACGGTTGGGGAGGCGGCACGACCCGCACCCGCTCCGGGTACCGCGCGTTCACCGCCATGGCCAGCTGCTCGCTCACCGCGGCGCTCGCGCCGATCCGCGTGTTGACCCCGATGGATGCCCCGGTGACACTGCTCGAGAAGTGCCGCAGCGCGAACGCTTGCGGGATCGCGATGGATGAGAGCAGGGTGCTGTCTCCGCGCGTGTCCGCGGCGATCCCGACGACCGTGACGGGTACGCGGCCGATGTAGATGGTCGGAGCGGTCTCGACGGCCGCCAGCTTGAGGTTCTTCGCGAGTTCCCTGCCCACCACGGCGACCGGATAGTCGCCGAGCGCACCGTCGAACAGGCGTCCCTCGGCGACCTCGGCGCCGATGAACGCCCAGTACTCCGGCGAGACCGCGAGCACCGACGAACTCGATTCGCTCTCGCCGCTGCGCGGGCCGGGCGGGAGAACGCTGATCGACGGGGGTGCGATGCTGCGCCACTCGGCGGAGCGCGTCACCCCGGTGATCCCCTGCGCCCGCTCGAGGGCGCCCTCGGGGAACGGTCCTCCCGGAGCGTACAGGGCCTCCTCCGTGGCGTCGGCGACGACGACCGTGGAGCTGAGCGCATCGAAGTCCTTGCTGATCTGCCCGTTGGCCGTCGCGGTCACTCCCAGGATCGCGACGAATCCACCGATGCCGAGAGCCGTGCCGATGATGGTCAGGATCGAGCGCGACGAGCGCTGCAGCACGCCCGACGCCGCCTCGTGGAGGAGCCTCGCGAGTTTCATGCGGGCTCCGCGGCCTCGCTGAGCACGCCGTCGAGGATGGTCAGCCCACGGGTGCCGTAGTGCATGAGCGAGGGATCGTGCGTGATGACGAGCACCGTTGCGCCATCCGCGTTCAGACTGCGGAACAGCTCGAACACGGAGAGCGCGGTCCCGCTGTCGAGGTTGCCGGTCGGTTCGTCGCACAGCAGGATCGAGGGGCCCGCGCTGAGGGCGCGGGCGATCGCGACTCGCTGACGCTGCCCACCGGAGAGCTCGGTCGGGAAGCTCTCTCCGCGTTCACCGAGTCCGACGGCGTCGAGCGCCCGCCGAGCCCGCTCTCGCGACGCTCCGCTCGACGTCCCGCTGTAGAGATCGGCGAGCATCACGTTCTCGAGACAGCTGCGCTGCTCGAGGATCTGGAAGGACTGGAACACGAAACCGATCTCGGCGCCCCGCAGCATCGCGCGGCGGCGCTCCCGCAGCCGCGACACGTCTTCGCCGCGGAAGAGGTAGCTCCCCGTGGTCGGGGTGTCCAGCAGGCCGATCAGGTTCAGCAGCGTCGACTTCCCCGATCCCGACGGGCCGCTGACCACGACGAACTCACCCTCGTGCACCGTGAGCGAGCACTCGCGCAGAGCCCGGATGGGAACGGCGTCCCCGTAGCTGCGGCTGATGCTCTCGAGCCGGATCAGCTCGCTCACGAGCTTCCCACCAGCACCTGCGCGCCCTCGGCTACCGCGGTCTCGTCGCTGGTGATCTGTGCGAGGCCGTCGCCGCTGCGCACGATCTGCACTTGCGTCTTCCGCTTCTTCTTCCCCTCGACCAGCGTGATCGCGGAGCCGCCGTTCGGTGTGGAGCTGATGGCCGCCAGCGGTACGAGCAGGCCGGTCTCGGCCTCGCCCGGCGGCGAGAACGCGAGCTGCACCCGTGACGAGACGCTTTCGGGCGGGAGCGTCTCAGCGGGGGTGAGCAGCACCTTCACCGTCGGGTCCTCGCCCTCCTCCCCCGCGACCGGCAGGTCGATCTGCGACACCGTCGCAGCCAGCGGCTTCTCCAGCGAGGCCCCCGTCACCTCGACCGTGCTGTCGTAGCCGATCTGTCCGGCCTCCGCCTGCGTCAGCGTCAGCGTGATGTTCGGCGGTGCGGTCGTGAGGCTCACCACCGCGCTGCCCGGAACCGGATCGCCCAGCTTCGCGTTGACCGCCGTGATGCGGCCCACCGCGCCGTGCGGGGCGAACGCCAGCTCCGCCGCCCGGGCGGTGATGACGGGCCGCGCCTCCTCGCCGGTAGTGGCCGGGCCGCTGGGCGCGGGTGCCGAGGGCTCCGGTCCGGTGACCGCGACCTCGTATCCGAGCTGCTGATACAGTTCGAGCAGGGCGAGCTCGGTCGACGGGCCGAAGATGCCTGGCTCGTCAAAGATCATGAAGCCGCTCTCGCCGAGCGAGGCCTGCAGACGGGCGACGTCGGCGCCGCTGTCCCCGTTCTTCAGGTCCCGGAACATCGGAACTTCGCCCGGCAGCAGGATCACGGGCCGGTCCGAGTCCTCGAAGAGCACGGTCCCCGGGCCGACCTTCGTGCCCACCGGCACAGGCGCCCGAGTGATGATGCCGGCGCCGAAACCCTCGAACCCGGAGTTCGCGCCCGCATCGATGCTGTTGCCGTTCGTGATCGTCGCGGGGAACAGCACCGACTGCGAGATCGTTCCCGTCGTGATCGGCGCCGTGAGGTCCGTCTTCGGCGGCGGCTCCGTTTCGGCGAGCACCTGCCGAGGGGACTTGATGATGGTCCCGGCGCCGAAGCCGACCCCGAACGAGAGGACCGCGCAGGCGCCCAAGGCGAGCCCGATCTTCACGAGCGGACGTCTCGGGCCCCTTAGTCTAACCACTCGCGCTGCCGCCCGTGAGCACGTCGAAGCGCTTGCGCTCGGCCGCGAGAGCGGCGTCGAAGCGCTCCGGCTCCTTCGCGATCATCTGCTTCTGGTAGTCGATGTACACGGGATAGAAGTAGTCGGGCCAGCGGGTCTCCTTCGTGCACTGCACGTCGGCCACCGCGATCTCTTTCCGCCCTCCCTGAACCCAACCCGAGTCCACCGTTTCGAACGTCTCGCCCGTGGCGCTTTTCATGCAGGCCTTCCACTCGTCCTGTGCCCGCGCAACCCGCGGTTGCTCGAGGCTCAACACCAGCAGATCGAACAAGTCCTCATCCAGGGTGCGATCCAGGGGGACGCCGATGTCATCCTCGACCCGCTGCAAGCAGCCGCCCGACGGCACCCGATCTCCGTCCGCGTCCCGGGGTACTTCCACTTGTTGCGACTTCGGCACCATATCTTGAGCCTGGGCCCCTGACGCAACAACACGGTAGAGGCCTGCCCGGGCCTCATCGTTAGCGCCGAGCTCAGATGTGTACGGCCCGAAATCATCCGGGCGCCGCAGCGTGAACCCACCGGTTCTCTTCCAAGGGCCGCCGGGCGCCGCCAGATACCCGAATTCCTCGGCCTGCTCCTCGCTCATCGTGCCGAACAAGCCGCCCCAGACGTATGGGTAATTGGGCTTGTGCACATACTCTCCAAAGAACTCCATCTCGACCCCGAACTCCGCCGCGCACGCCTCCAGCATCCGGACCTGAACCTCACCCATTGCCTGGTACTGCTCGAAGCTCAGCCGGTATGAGTCGGAGGGCAGCGTCGTCGCAGACGTCACCGCGGAAGGATCCTCAGCCACCTCCGGAGTCTCCCAGCCATCCCCTGCCCCGGCCCCGATGGCATCCGGAGAGCACCCGGCAAGGGACAGGGTCGTCGCGGTGATCAGTAAGAGGCTGAGTTTGCGCTTGGTCACCCGAGACCTTTTTCGGCGAAGGCGGAATGCTTGTCCGCTGTTATCGCGAGATGCATGCAGCTCCGCCCCGTCAACGTGCCGTCCACTGAGACAGATCGGAGCATGAAACCGTTGCTCCGCCATTCTTCAAGCAGGTCCACAGTCTAATGCTGCCGGATCCTCCGATGGTTCTGGTGACGGCGCTTCCAGCGGCCATATCGTTGTCCAGGTTGTACACCTGGCCGTTAGTCGTGTACTTGTAATAGACCCTCGTACCATACCCATCGGGTTGCAGGTCCATCGCGGCGAGCCGATCATAGTTCGTGTTGTAGTAGCCGAAGGCCCCGCCCCAACCGGCTCCGGTGTCGGCTTGCGCAGCCGTCGCCGCCCCTCCCAGGAACAGGCCGATCCCCATAGCCCCTGCGAAGATCGCAACAGTTCTCTTCCTCATGATGTGTCCTTCCTCACTGAAATGCCGCATGAGCTACCTGCGTAGCGTGCCCGGCAGGCACAACGCTATTCCCGCGCTGCGTCTCGCCGTCTATACGGAAGTACAATCACGACATGAGGCGGGGGCCGCGCTTCACATCGACGAGCCCCCGGGAGATCGCCGTGACGAGGATCTGCACGCGGTCGCGCACTCCCAGCTTCTCCATGACCTTCACCAACCGGCCCTTGACCGCCGACTCCGTGATGCACAGCGCCTCCGCTATCTCGCGGTTGCTCATCCCCTCCGCGAGCAGCCGGACCGCCTCGAGCTCCTTCTCGCTCAGAACACCCGCCAGCTCAGAATCGGGAGTGATCTCGGCAGGCACCGAGGCTCCGAGCCCCCTCACCACGTGCCGGGTCACCTCGGGCGACAGCACCGAGTCCCCGGCCGCAACCCTGCGCACCGCGTCGATGAGCTCGTCTGGCGGCGCGTCCTTGACCAGGTACCCCGACGCCCCCGCACGCAGCAGATCGATCACGTAGCGGTCTGTGGAGAAGGTGCTGAGCCCCAGTACGGCGATGTCGGGGAAGGCCCTGTGGATCTCGCGCGTCGAGGAGACGCCGTCCATCACCGGCATCTGCATGTCCATCAGGATCACATCGGGTCGCAGCGCAATCGTCTGCTGCAGGGCGACCTGCCCGTCGGCCGCCTCGCCGACGATCTCCAGCCGCGCATCCGAGAGCAGGTAATCGCGCAGGATCGCACGCGTCTCCGCCTCGTCGTCCACGAGAAGCACCCGTATCACTCGGGCCGCCCCCGCTCTCCTTGCACAGGGACGGGGCCTTCGAGTGGAAAGGACATTTTGGTGGTCCAGCACCCCTCCGCATCCCCGTACTCGACGCTGCCGTGGAACACCTCGCACCGGGCGCGCATCGCCTCGATCCCGGTGCGCGAGGAGACCACAGAGCGGGCCGCAGCGATCGAGTTGGACATGGATACCGTCACCCAGCCCTCGGACACCGTCAGCTTCACATCGACCGGGTCAGACGGGTCGGCGTGCTTGAGCACGTTGGTGCCCATCTCGCGGATGGTGCGCCGAAGGGCCTGCCGCAAGCTCGCCGGGACCCGTGCGACGTCTCCAGCAACCGCGAGTTCCACAGCGAAGCCGCCCTGCCGCAATGCCTCGACGACATGGTTCAGGTCATCGATGAACCCCTCCGCGACGGAGGTCTCGCCAGATACCTCCGGTGTCCTCAGAAGGTCGTCGGAGTTGATCCTGCTCTCCTCGGAGGACCGCTCATCCTTGAGGATCAGCACCAGGCTCCGGAGGTCGTTGAGCGCCTGCTGGGCGGAGGCGCCGATGCTCTCGAGAATCTGTCCGGCCTTTGCGGGATCGGTCACCAGCGCGGCTCGCCGGGCCTGCATGGCGATGATCGTGACTTCGTGGGCGACGACGTCGTGCAGTTCGTGGGCGAGCGTCCTGCGCTCCTCGTGCCTGATGCTCTCCTGCCGCTCCCGCATAGCGCGCATTTCGTCCATGCTTCTCCGGCTGCGCTCCTGGTAGATGCTGAGCGCGAACCCGACCGCTGCGGAGACACACAGGAGGACGAGCACAATGAGAATACTGGAGCCGATCTCGGGATTGATCCAGAGGAACAGTGGAAGCGTCGCTGCCGCGGAGAGCGATAGAACGACCGCTTGTCGCCACGGGAAGAGAAAAGTGCAAAACGCCATGACGATGCACGTGGGAAAGACGAACTGCGCCAGCTGGTAGATCCCGGCGCCGAGGCCCAGTAAGACCGCCTCCGTGACGAACCAGGCGATGGATGCGGGTATCGTTCCGAACAAGAGCGCAACCAGCGGGAGATAGGGGACCAAGAGCTCCGCCCACCCCCGCGGGGCCGTAAGATCAAAGCGCTCACTCGGAAGATCGACGGAGATGAGCAGTAAAGCCGCGATCACGATCAGTGCTCGTGCAACTCGTGGCGCCGGTAGCGGCTTCACTTCTCGTAGCCAGCGTGCACTGAGATCCTTCATGTATTGGAATCCTTCATGTGCGCCTGAAGTACTTGAACAACCTCGTTCGTCCTGTTCTAGAACCAGTAACTTCCCCTTCGTGTCACTCTAGAATTTGCGACCAGTCCTTAGTTTTGTTCTTTTGTATAGGCATCTTACGCACATATGTGAGCAATGCTCGAACTATCAATCATTGATTGAGTCGGGGCGAACTCAATCTCTCTCCCAAAGGAAGTTCGATGCTCAGATCCATCATCGCTGCGGCCATGGTCTTCGGAAGCCTCCTAGCAGGGCCCCTGAACTCAAGTGACCACGAGCTCGTCTCGTCAGCATCTGTTATCGGAATCACGAGCCTATCAAGCCTTGGGGCAAACGCCACGACCAATGCAGATGATTTCCTGTGCCTTTTCTTGCGAATTTGCTGATCCGGACGTCTCCCGACCCGAGCGAAGAAGCGGATAGCAGAACAGGTGATGCCTCGGCGAGCGCGCGAATCTCGGGTACATCTTTCGAACGGGTAGTGTGGTGATCGATACCGAGGGGGACGACATGGCACACCGCATCAGCACCGGCGAGCGAACCGCGCGAGGTGCGAGCATCGGCGCCGCGCTGACGCTGACGACCGCCCTCGCGCTCGGGCTGGCGGGCTGCGCACCGGATGCCGGCCCAGGCCCCGCCAATGATTCCGGATCGAAGACACCGTCGACCACGAAGGACCCCGCGGCGGATCCGGACGGCGGATCGAAGGGTTCGGGGGCCGCCGACGGCAAACCGGGGGCGAGCGACGAGGAGAGCTGGCCCGAGCGCGACCCCGAGGGCGGTACTCCCAAGCAGACCGAGATCCCCCCGTCGTTTCCCTCCGGCTCCTTCGCGATGCCGCCCGGCGCGGTGATCGACGACGCGGGAGAACGCTCGTCGACCCGGTGGTTCGTGGTGCTGCGCGCGGGTGACGCCGCGGCGGCCGACGCCCAGTGGCAGGCGGTGATCGACGCGAACGGCTTCGCCGTGGCCGATACCGCGGAGACCCCGGAGGGCGGCGTGTCCGCGCGGCTGAGCAGCGCGGGCCTGACCGTGGACGCGCTGACGCTGCCGCAGCCCGACGGCAGCGTGCTGCTGAGCTACGACCTCTCGGCCGTGGGGTAGGCGGCGCGAGACGCGATCGAGTTGTTCGGGCCGGGGGTCATGCGCTCTCGCGCTCGCTCCTGCGGGACTGGAGCACGAGCGGCTCGGACTCCCCCAGCACCGACTCGCGGGTGACCACGACCTTGGTCACGTCGCCGGCCGAGGGCACCTCGAACATCACCGGGCCGAGCAGGTTCTCGAGGATGGCGCGCAGGCCGCGCGCACCCGTCTTGCGTGCCACGGCCTGCTCGGCGATGGTCTCGAGGGCCGCGGTCTCGAACTCGAGGCTCACCCCGTCGATCTCGAACATGCGCTGGTACTGCTTGACGAGCGCGTTCCTCGGTTCGGTGAGGATGCGCGTGAGGGCGTGCACGTCGAGCGGGTCGACCGTGGCCACCACCGGGAGCCGGCCGATGAACTCGGGGATCAGGCCGAACTTGTGCAGGTCCTCCGGCTGCACCTCGGCGAAGAGCTGCTCGTCGCCCCGCTTGCTCGCCACCGGCGAGCCGAAGCCGATGCCGCCCTTGCCCAGGCGCGACCCGATGATCTCCTCGAGGCCCGCGAAGGCGCCCGCGACGATGAACAGGACGTTCGTGGTGTCGAGCTGGATGAACTCCTGGTTCGGGTGCTTGCGCCCGCCCTGCGGCGGGATCGAGGCCACCGTGCCCTCGAGGATCTTGAGCAGGGCCTGCTGCACGCCCTCGCCCGACACGTCGCGGGTGATCGAGGGGTTCTCGGCCTTCCGGGAGATCTTGTCGATCTCGTCGATGTAGATGATGCCGGTCTCGGCGCGCTGCACGTCGAAGTCGGCGGCCTGCAGCAGCTTGAGCAGGATGTTCTCGACGTCCTCGCCGACGTAACCCGCCTCGGTGAGCGCCGTCGCATCGGCCACGGCGAAGGGAACGCCGAGCTGGCGCGCGAGCGACTGGGCGAGGTAGGTCTTGCCGCAGCCGGTGGGCCCGATGAGCAGGATGTTCGACTTCGCGATCTCGACCTGCTCCGAGGCGACCTCTGCGCTCGTGAGCGTCGAGGCCGCGCGCACCCGCTTGTAGTGGTTGTACACGGCGACGGCCAGCGACTGCTTCGCGCGATCCTGCCCGATCACGTACTGATCGAGGAACTCCGCGATCTCGCGCGGCTTGTGCAGGGCGAAATCGGAGGACTCGCTGGTCTGGTGCTCGGACAGGCGCTCCTCGATGATCTCGTTGCAGAGCGCCACGCACTCATCGCAGATGTAGATCTGAGGGCCGGCGATGAGCTGCTGCACCTGCTTCTGCGATTTCCCGCAGAAGGAGCACTTGAGCAGCTCGCTGCTTTCGCCGATCTTCGCCATGCGGAGGCTCCTTCACACTCGTACGGATACGACTCTTTAGAGACTAGCGGGCACTACTGACATTCATGGGCGGCACGCCGCGGGCCCCGGTCGGCCCCGGAGCCCGCGGCGTGCCGGAGAGCTACTGCGGCAGCACGGGCTGCGGGTTCTTGCGGCTGGTCAGCACCTGGTCGACCAGGCCGTACTCGAGGGACTCCTGCGCGCTGAGGATCTTGTCGCGGTCGATGTCCTGGTGCACCTCCTCGATGCTGCGCTTCGAGTGCTTCGACAGCGTCTCCTCGAGCCACTCGCGCATGCGCAAGATCTCACGCGCCTGGATCTCGATGTCGGAGGCCTGCCCGTGACCCGCCTGCCCCGTCGAGGGCTGGTGGATCAGCACCCGCGCGTTCGGCAGCGCGAGGCGCTTGCCCGGCGTGCCTCCCGCGAGCAGCACCGCCGCGGCCGAGGCCGCCTGGCCCAGGCACACCGTCTGCACGTGCGGACGGATGTACTGCATCGTGTCGTAGATCGCCGTCATCGCGGTGAACGACCCGCCGGGAGAGTTGATGTACATCGTGATGTCGCGCTCGGGGTCCTGGCTCTCGAGCACGAGCAGCTGGGCCATCACGTCGTCGGCCGAGGCGTCGTCCACCTGCACGCCGAGGAAGATGATGCGATCCTCGAAGAGCTTGGCGTACGGATCCTGACGCTTGTACCCGTAGGCCGTTCGCTCCTCGAAGGAGGGCAGCACGTAGCGGGCGGCGGGCATGTCGATCTTCATATGGCCTTCGTTCACTTTCTCTCGCGCCTACCTGTTCGTGCCGCCGCCGCCGACCACGTCGGAGGCCGAGTCCCGGATGAAATCGACGAAGCCGTACTCGAGCGCCTCGTCCGCGGTGAACCAGCGATCGCGGTCGCCGTCCTCGTTGATCTGCTCGACCGTCTTGCCGGTCTGCGCCGCCGTGATCTCGGCGAGGCGGTTCTTCATCGACACGATGAGCTCGGCCTGGGTCTGGATGTCGCTCGCGGTGCCGCCGAAGCCGCCGTGCGGCTGGTGCAGCAGCACGCGCGCGTTCGGTGTGATGTACCGCTTGCCCCTCGTGCCGGCGGTCAGCAGGAACTGCCCCATCGAGGCGGCCATGCCGATGCCCACCGTGACGATGTCGTTCGGCACGAACGACATCGTGTCGTAGATCGCCATACCGGCGGTGATCGAGCCGCCGGGAGAGTTGATGTAGAGGTAGATGTCGGCTTCGGGATCCTCCGCTGCGAGCAGCAGGATCTTCGCGCAGATCTCGTTCGCGTTGTCGTCGCGAACCTCGGACCCGAGCCAGATGATGCGGTCCTTCAGCAGTCGGTCGAACACCTGGTTCGGCGGCGGCGTCTGTTCTGCCATTCGGCGCTCCATTCGTTGTTGCTTGATTCGAGGGTATCGACTCGCGAGGCGCCGCGTTGCCGTGTTCGCCCTGGGCGTGGTCATCAGTCCGACGGAAAAGACGGGCGCGCAAACAGCGGATCCCCCGCCCCGCGAACGGGAACGAGGGATCCTGCTGCGGCGGCGGGACTACTCGGCGTCCGCGTCCTTCGCGGCCGGGGCCTTCTTCTTGGCGGACGCCTTCTTCTTGGCGGGCGCCTTCTTCGGCTTCTCCTCGGCGGCGGGCTCCTCGGCTGTCTCCTCGAGGATCTCCTCGGCCTCCTCGACGACCTCGGCCTCGTCCTCCGAGTCGACCGCGGTGAACTCGCTCAGATCGACCGTGTTGCCGGCCTGGTCGACGACCCGGGCCTTGCCCAGCGCGATCGCGAGCGCCTTGTTGCGGGTGACCTCGCCCAGGATGACGCCCATCTGGTCGCCCTGGCTGATCGCCTGCAGGAACTGGGTGGGCTCCATGCCGTACTGCTGAGCTGACTGGAAGATGTACTGCGAGAGCTCGTTCTGCGTCGGCGTGACGCTCTCGGCCTCGACGATCGCGTCGAGCAGCAGCTGCAGCTGGATCTGCTGCTCCGCCGACTTGCGCACCTCGGCGCGGTGCTCGTCGTCCTCGAGACGCCCCTCGCTCTCGAGGTGGCGGTGCACCTCGTCCTCCACGAGCTCCTCCGAGACCGGGATGCCGGCCTGCTCGATGAGGGTCTCGGTGAAGAGATCCCGGGCCTGCTGGCCCTGGGCGAAGACGGAGGCGCGGGCGGCCTGGTCCTTCAGGCTCTCGCGCAGCTCGGCGACGGTGTCGAACTCGCTCGCCAGCTGGGCGAACTCGTCGTCGACCTCGGGCAGCTCCCGCTCCTTGACGGCGGTCAGCGTGATCTCCACCTCGGCGTCCTGCCCCTCGTACTCGCCGCCGAGCAGCTGGGAGGTGAAGGTGGTCGACTCCCCCGCGGTGAGAGTCTCGATCGCCTCGTCTGTACCCTCGAGCAGGTTGCCGGCACCGATCTCGTACGAGACGCCGCTGGCCTGGTCGACCTCGTTGCCGTCGATCCGGGCGACGAGATCGAGCTCGACGAAGTCGCCCTGCTTGGCGGGGCGCTCAACCGTCACGAGCGAGCCGAAGCGCTCGCGCAGCTTGGTGAGCTCGGCTTCGACGGCGTCGTCATCGACCTCGGCGTTGTCGACGGTGAGCTTCAGCCCGTCGTACTCGGGCAGCTCGAAGCTCGGCCGCACCTCGACCTCGAAGACCAGAACGAGCGCGCTCCTCGGGTCCTTCGCATCAGGCCACTGTGCCACGTCGGCGGCCGGGCGGCCCATGGGACGCTCGTCGGCCTCCGCGAGGGCCGACTGGTAGAAGTCGTCGAGCGAACCGTTGACGGCCTCCTGGATGACCGCCTCGCGGCCGACGCGCTGATCGATGATCGGAGCCGGAACCTTGCCCTTGCGGAAGCCGGGGATGGAGACCTGATCGGCAATCGTCTTGTACGCCTGCTTGAGGTAGGGCTCCAGTTCGTCGAGCGTGACCTCGACGCTCAGCTTGGCGCGGGTCGGGGTGAGCTTCTCAGCGGTCGTCTTGGGCAATTTGGCCTCTCATCGTCGGAGTGTCGTGCTGCGTATCGGACCGGGTGGCCCTGGTCGGGGCGACAGGATTCGAACCTGCGACCTCCCGCTCCCAAAGCGGGCGCTCTAGCCAAGCTGAGCTACGCCCCGGAACCCGCAGGATTCACAGTCGGCGCGCGCGAAAGCGCGCAACCCGAGCAAGTCTAGCCGAAAGTGCCGCGAAAGGCGCGTCGGTCCGGGGCCGTGAGCGCGGACCCTTGACGCGCTCAGCCGGTGGGGGTAGACCGGATGGTGAGGGCGGGAGCTTCATGCGGGTCTTTCAGGACAGGATCGAGGCGGGCCGCTTGCTGGGCGAGCGCATCGCCGCGGAGGGCCGGCCGGAGGACGCCGTCGTGCTCGGGCTCCCCCGCGGCGGCGTGCCCGTGGCCGCAGAGGTGGCCGCGGAACTCGATGCCCCGCTCGACGTGCTCGTCGTGCGCAAGCTCGGGGTCCCCGGGCAGGAGGAGGTCGCGATGGGCGCCGTCGGCGAGGGCGACGCGCTCGTCCTCAACCGGGGCGTCATCGAGACCACGGGGGTCTCCCAGCAGGACCTGCAGCGCAGCGAGTCGCGCGAGCGCGCGGAGGTCGAACGGCGTGTCGGGCGCTTCCGGGCTGGGCGCCCGCCCGTCCCGCTCGCGGGGAGAACGGCGGTCGTCGTCGACGACGGCATGGCGACGGGTGCGACCGCGGCGGTCGGGTGCCGGATCGCCCGCGCTCGCGGTGCGGCCCGGGTCGTGCTGGCGGTGCCGGTGGCCGCACCGGACACCCTCGCCTCCTTCGAGGCGGCCGACGAGATCGTCTGCCTCGCGGCCCCGCCGCGCTTCATGGCCGTCGGGCAGTACTACGTCGACTTCACCCAGGTCGAGGACGCCGAGGTGGTGCGGTTGCTGGACGCACGTAGTCGGGGCCGGAGGGGCTGACGGGAATCGAACCCGCGTAACCAGTTTGGAAGACTGGGGCTCTACCATTGAGCTACAGCCCCGGGCTGCGAGCAGCACGGGCGGTGCCGAGGCACCTCATCGATCATAGTGCATGCGGACCGCGGCTGCGCACATCGGCACTCGTCCCGCGCACCGCGGCGCGGTGATGCTCCGTGTAGTCGAGGTAGACCTCGGAGTTGCGGCGCACGGCCTCGCGATCCTCGTCCCGCAGTTCGCGCACGACGCGACCGGGCACGCCCGCGACGAGGGAGCGCGGCGGGATCACGGCGCCCTGCGGCACCAGCGCCCCCGCGGCCACGAGGGATCCCTCGCCCACGACGGCGCCGCTCAGCACGGTGGCGTTCATGCCGATGAGGCAGCCGTCCTCGACGGTCGCGCCGTGCACGACCGCGTTGTGCCCGACCGAGACGTCGTCGCCGATCACGGCGCCGTCGCCGCCGCGCTGGGTGTGCACGACGACGCCGTCCTGCAGGTTGCTGCGCTCGCCGATGCGCACGGAGTCGGAGTCGCCGCGCACCACGGCGTTGTACCAGACGCTGCTGTCGGCGCCGATCGTGACGTCGCCGACCACGATCGAGCCGGGCGCGAGCCAGGCCGACGGGTGGATGTTCGGGGCGCCGTAGGGCTCCACGGCGAGCACCAGCGCTTCGGTCATGCACCACTCCTCACGGGTAGCGAAAAGCCCCTACCTCGCGGTAAGGGCCTGCGTCGCTCCCCCGGCTGGGCTCGAACCAGCGACATCCTGATTAACAGTCAAGCGCTCTGCCAACTGAGCTACAGGGGACCATTGCCGAAGCAACCCTTCTATGTTAGCAAGAGCCGAAAAGCGTCTGCAAATCGCCGTGACCCGAACCGCCGGCCTCGGCGGGCGCTCGGGGCGCCGCCCTACTCATCGGCGATCTCGTCGTAGGCCGTGGCTCGCAGCGCCTGCGCCAGGAGCTGCACGTAACCGTGGTCGGCCTGGCGGAAGATCTCGTTGATGTCGCCCTCGCCGACGGTGCGCCCGTGCTGCAGCACGAGCACGTTCTCGACGAGCGCCTCGAGCATGCCGATGTCGTGGCTGATGAGCAGCACGGTCGCCCCGATTCGCTCCCGGTACCAGCGCAGAAGCTCGACGATCTTGGGCCGATTGTTCGCGTCGACGCCGAGCGTGGGTTCGTCGGCGATGAGCAGCGCCGGATCGAGCATGAGCGAACGCATCACGGCGACGCGCTGGCGCTGGCCCTTCGACAGCTCGTAGGGGTACTCCTGCAGCTTGGCGAGCGGCAGCGCGACGATGTCCATCATCTCGGCGATGCGCTCGCCCAGCTCCTCGCGGTTGAACCGCCGGCTGCGCTCGACGATGGGCTCGAGCAGGATGTCGCCGACGTTGAGCTCAGGGGTGAGCGTGGCTCCGGCGTCCTGCCCCAGATGGCCCACGTACGCCGTGAGCCGGGAGCGGGCGCGGCGGCCGAGCCTGCGCATGGGCACGTCCATGACGCTCGCCTCGCCGCCGGTGAGCTTGATGCGCGCCGCCTTCTCTCCGGCGTCGGCGGCGCGCCCGGCGAGGAATTTGGCCAGGGTGGACTTGCCCGAACCGCTCTCCCCGAGCAGCGCCATGACCCCGCCGCGAGCGAGCTCGAAGCCGACTCCCTCGACGGCCTCGAACTCCCGCCCACCCGCGTGCGCCGGGTAGGACAGCGAGAGATCGGAGACCCGGATGAGGGGATCGGCTTCGACGACGGGCTTGGCCATGCCTCGAGAGTCTACTCCTCTCGCAAACCCCGCCGTGCAGCCTCGAGAGCGGCGAGTTGCTCCTGGATGCGCCGGGCGCCGGGATCGCTCGGGTCGCCGATGCGCTGGTGCCGGGCGAGCAGCTCGCGCTTCAGCGCGAGCAGATCCCGATCGAGCAGAGAGATCACCACATCGCGGGCGTAGATCGCCAGCTGCTCCGGCCGCCGCTGCGGCATCGGCGCGATGGCGAGCTCGCGCACGAGGCCGCGATGGCTCTCGGGCGCGGCGGCCAGCACCCGGTCGATCCAGTCGGGCGCCGCGAGAGCCGGCAGCGCCGCGCCGATCGCGTCGCGCACCACGCGCAGATCGGATTCCATCATCTGCGCCGTCACCGCCTGCTGCAGCAGGTCCGCTCCGATGCTCGCCCCCTGCTGGAGCATCGCCATGAGCGCGTCGCGCTCCAGCCACGTCGTGGGCGTGCTCCTCAGCGTCGACAGGCGGGGGCGCGGCGCGGCCTCCCGTGCCGGAGCGCTCGGCTCCGCTCCGGAGCGGCTCGGCGGCGCGGGATCGGCGGGCCTCGCCCGCGCTCCGCGCTCGACGGGCCGTACGGCCTGCTGCACCTCGGGGAGCTCCAAGCCGAGCATGCGGGCGAGCTCGCGGGTGTACCCGGGCCGGAGCGAGGGGTCCTTGATCTCGGCGATGATGGGCGCCGCCGCGCGCAGCCCGGAGACGCGACCCTCGACGCTGTTGAGGTCGAAGCGCGAGACCGACTGACGCAGGGCGAACTCGAAGAGCGGCACCTTGCGGGTGAAGAGCTCGCGCACGGCGTCGTCGCCGCGGTGCAGGCGCAGATCGCAGGGATCCAGGCCCTCGGGCGCCACCGCGACGTAGGTCTGCGCGGTGAAGCGCTTCTCCTCGCTGAAGGCGCGCAGCGCGGCCTTCTGGCCGGCCTCGTCCGGGTCGAAGGTGAAGACGACCTCGGCCGCGGCATCGTCTCCCATGACGCGTCGCAGCACGGCGATGTGGTCCTTGCCGAACGCCGTGCCGCAGGTGGCGACGGCGGTGTCGACGCCCGCGAGGTGGCAGGCCATGACGTCGGTGTACCCCTCCACCACCACGGCCCGCCTGCCCCGCGAGATCGCACGCTTCGCGAGGTCGAGGCCGTACAGCACCTGCGATTTGTGGTAGACGGGCGACTCCGGCGTGTTCAGGTACTTCGGGCCGTTGTCGTCGTCGTAGAGCCTGCGCGCGCCGAAGCCGAGCGTCTGTCCGCTCGTATCGCGGATGGGCCAGAGCACGCGACCGCGGAAGCGGTCGTAGACGCCGCGCTGCCCCTCCGAGACGAGCCCGGCCTGCGCCAGCTCGGGCGGGGAGAACCCCTGCTCCCGCAGATGCCTGGTCAGATGATCCCATCCTCGGGGAGCGTAGCCCACCCCGAATCGCTCGCAGGCGGCCGCGTCGAAGCCCCGGCCGGCGAGGAACTCGCGGGCCGCGACGCCCTCCTCGCTCGCGAGCTGTTCGGTGAAGTACGCCGCCGCGGCCTGGTTGGCCGCCAGGAGGCGCGCGCGGTTGGGGCCGTCCTGGCGCCTCTCGCCGCCCTCCTCGTAGGTGAGCACGTAGTGGATGCGCGCCGCGAGCCGCTCCACCGACTCGGCGAAGGTGAGGTGGTCCATGCGCTGCAGAAAGGTGAAGGCGTCGCCCGATTCGCCGCAGCCGAAGCAGTGGTAGTACCCGAGCGCCGGTCGCACGTGGAAGCTCGGGCTGCGCTCGTCGTGGAACGGGCAGAGGCCCTTCATCGAGTCGATGCCCGCGTTCTTGAGCGCGACGTAGTCCCCCACCAGGTCGGCCAGGTTGGTGCGGCGTTTCACCTCTTCGACGTCACCCGCGCGAATCCGACCTGCCATAACTGCCGAGTCTACTCGCCGGCGGTCGAGGGCGGGCGCCGCGCGGTTCCCCCGCGCCCCCGCCTACGCCAACGGCGCATCGCACAGCCTGCGGTACCAGGCGATGGCGGACTGATCGGTGAGCGACGCCACCTGATCCACCACCGCCCGCCGAGCCGCTGCCTCCGATTCAGCGGCGCGGAAGTCTGCGGCGTAGGCCGGCTCGAGCTCGGCCGCCCCCGACTCCCACAGCGTGTGCAGCAGCTCGACGAGCAGTGCCCGCTGGCGACGGTAGGTGGGCTGGCGACGGCCGTCCTGCATGACGAAGGCGGCCACGATCCCCTTGAGCACGGCGATCTCGGCGCGGATCTCCCGGGGGACGACGATCTCGGCCCCGTAGCGGGCCAGCGGACGGCCTCCGGCGGCCTCCAGCGTCTCCTGGATCGGCGCGCGCGCGAAGCGCCCGATCATGTCGCTCGTGAAGTTCTTCAGTTGCGCCTGGTGGCGCCGGGATCCGCTCCACCGCGTCAGCCAGTTCTGGCTCGCCGCCATGCGGTCGTATCCCGCCCCCAGCTCGTCGGCGCTGAAGCGCCCGCCCGCCCACTCCGCCACCGCGCCGATCAGCGAGGAATGCCCGGAGCGCGCGGTGAGGATCTCGGGATCGATGTGCTCGCTGACGATCGCGTCCTCGAAGTCGTGCACCGAGTAGGCGATGTCGTCGGACAGGTCCATGATCTGCGCCTCGACGCACTTGCGCCGATCCGGAGCGTTCTCGCGCAGCCAGCCGAACACCTCCGCATCGTCCTCGAAGTATCCGAACTTGGGGGTGCCCGCCGGAGTCGATCCGCCCTGCGCCTCCGAGAGCGACCAGGGGTACTTGCAGCTCGCGTCGAGCGTGGCCCGGGTGAGGTTCAGCCCGACGCTCTTCCCGTCGGCGCCGAAGCGCTTCGGCTCGAGCCGCGTCAGGATGCGCAGAGTCTGGGCGTTGCCCTCGAACCCGCCGAAGCCCGCCATCCACTCGTTCAGCGCCCTCTCGCCGTTGTGCCCGAAGGGCGGGTGCCCGAGGTCGTGCGCCAGGCAGGCGGCGTCGACCACGTCCTGCGACACTCCGAGGGCGACCGCGAGCTCGCGCCCGATCTGGGCGACCTCGAGCGAGTGCGTGAGGCGGTTGCGCGCGAAGTCGACGCCCGAGGCCGGGCTGAGCACCTGGGTCTTCGCCGCGAGGCGGCGCCAGCCGCTCGAGTGCAGCACGCGCGCGCGGTCCCGCGCGAAGTCGCTCCGGTGGCCGGAGTGATGCTCGGGGAGGAATCGCTCGGCGTCGTCGGGCGTGTATCCCGCGGGCAGCGCGGGATCCTGCCGCAGCAGCGCTTCAGCCACCGTCTGAGCCCCCGTCGACCCGCTCTCCCTCGGCGACCGCAGCGCGGTCGGCGCCGTCGCTCGTGCGGCTGTTCAACCAGCCGTCGGGCAGGTGCACCCGCTTGGGGCTGCCCGCGCGTCCGCGCTGGCCCTCGGCCCCCTCGCCCGGGTACGGCATGGAGGCGTCCATCGTCGCGAAGATATCGTCCATCCGCACGAGCGACTCCACCGCGGCCAGCGCGCGCCGGGTGTCCCCGCCCACGCCGTACCCCTTGAAGTACCAGGCCACGTGCTTGCGGATGTCGCGGCAGGCGCGATCCTCGTCGCCGTCGAAGAACTCGACGAGCAGCTCCGTGTGCCGCCGCATCGCGTCCATCACGAAGCCGAGCGGCGGCCTGGCGATCGCCGCCTCCGCCTCGTCCCGGCTCAGCTCGCCGGCCTCCGCGCGAAACGCGGCGGCCAGGTCGCCGAACAGCCACGGGCGGCCCAGGCAGCCGCGCCCCACGACCACGCCGTCGCAGCCCGTCTCGCGCACCATGCGGACGGCGTCATCCGCCGACCAGATGTCGCCGTTGCCGAGCACCGGCACGCTCGTGACCGCCTGCTTGAGCGCGGCGATGGAACTCCAGTCGGCCTGACCGGAGTAGAACTCGCCCGCCGTGCGGCCGTGCAGCGCGATGGCGGCGACCCCGGCGTCCTCGGCGGCCCGCGCCGCGTCGAGATAGGTGAGGTGATCCGCGTCGATGCCCTTGCGCATCTTGACGGTGAGCGGGATGTCTCCGGCGGAGCGCACCGCGCCCTCGACGATCGCGCGGAACAGATCGCTCTTCCACGGCAGTGCCGATCCCCCGCCTCTGCGCGTGACCTTGGGCACCGGGCAGCCGAAGTTGAGGTCGATGTGGTCGGCGAGGTCCTGGTCGACCAGGAAGCGCACGGCCTCCGAAACCGTCTCGGGATCGACCCCGTAGAGCTGGATGGAGCGCGGGGTCTCGCTCTCGTGGTGCTTGATGAGGCGCAGCGAGGCCGGGGTGCGCTCCACGAGCGCACGACTGGTGATCATCTCGCTGACGTACAGCCCGGCGCCGTACTCGCGGCAGAGCCGACGGAACGCCGTGTTGGTGATGCCGGCCATCGGCGCGAGCACGACCGGCACGTCGAGCTCGAGCGGCCCGATGCGCAGGCGGGCATCGGTCAGGGTCTGTGCAGTCATATCCGGCCTATTCTCTCACGCGTCGCTGCGGCGCGGGCGGAGGGTCGGAGCCCGGGCGCGACCGCGCTCTGCGGCCGGCGTGTTGGGGGGCCCTCACCTACGCGCTCGGGTGATCGTTGTGGGAACCCGAGAATCTCCCCGAGGGCGCGCCCAAGGCAGCCGAGCGCGCATGGAATGTCGGTGGTTGCCGATGGAATAGTTCCATGCACACCCCGCTCGTCGATCCAGGACCCGACCCGCACCCGTACGGCGCGGTGCTCGGGATGATCGAACTGCTCGAGCGCCGGCAGCGCGGGGCCGATGCGACGCGGCTGATGCTCATCGCGGCGGCCCTGGACAGGGTTCTGGATGGCGCGGAATCCGGCACCTCGCGCGAGATCGCCTACCGGTCCCTGCGGGCCGAACTCGCCACGGCGCTCAGCCAGAGCGAGCATATCGTCGAGCAGCAGATGGATCTCGCGCACCGTCTCACGCGCGAGTACGAGGCGGTGTACGAGGCTCTGGATCGCGGGGAGATCTCCTGCGCGCACGCCCGGGTGATCGCCGACGCGGGGATCGTGATCGGCTCGGGCGACGAATCGGCGGTCGCGGAGCGCCGGTCGGGATACGCGCGCGATGCGCTGGAGATCGCCGTCCGGGAGACGCCGAACCGCTTGCGTCCCTGTGCGCGCGCTCTCGCGGAGGCCTGGGCCGGACGCAGCATCGACGAGCGTCATCGCGACGCCCGGGCCCGGCGTCGGGTGATGCTCATCGACCGGGAGGACGGCATGTCCGATCTCATCGCGCATCTTCCCGCCGCCGAGGCCCATGCCGCCCACGACCGGATCACGCGGATAGCCGCGGCCTGCGAGCGCGGAGAGCGAGCGGTGCCCGAGTCGGGCGCAGGAGGCGGCGCGGGGGACGGCGCGGGAGACTCGGGAAGCGCGGGAAGCGGCGCGGGACACGACCGAGATCGTACCCGCGACGAACTGCGCGCGGACGTGCTCGCCGACCTGCTGCTCGCCGCCGACGAGCACGCCCTGTTCGCGGGCGACAGCGCCGAAGCGATCCGGGCTCGCGTGCAGATCGTCGTGCCGGTGAGCGCGATCGCTCTAACCGGCGGTGAGGGCGACGGCTCCGGAGATGCGGCCTGTGAACTGGTGGGGTACGGCCCGATCGACAGCGGCACGGCCCGGCATCTGACCGGAGCGGCGCCTGGCTGGAGCCGCGTTCTCGCCGACGCGTCGACGGGCAGCGTGCTCAGCGTGGATCGCTACCGGCCGAGCGAGCAGATGCGCCGCACGCTGGCGGCGAGAGACCGGCACTGCCGGTTCCCGGGCTGCCGGGTGCCCGCCTCCCGCTGCGACCTCGACCACACCGTGCCTGCAGCGCGGGGCGGGCCGACCGCGACCGGCAACCTCGCGCACCTCTGCCGCGGACACCACACGCTCAAACACCATTCCGGCTGGCATGTGGCACAGGAGTCCGACGGCGTGCTGCGCTGGACGAGTCCCGCGGGGCGGCAGCACATGGATCGACCGCGCAGGCCCGGCCAGTCCCCGCCGGGCGGCTCTCCCGAGGGGACGAGACTCCCTGTCGTGCGCGCGGCCCGCACCGTCCGGTTCGAGCGCGGGGACGACTCCGTCGCCGTCTTCTAGCGGAGGAGTCGCGAGCGGGAAGCATCACCCGGCGGGCTGGTCGACAGCGGCGCCGGAGCGCCGGTGGCTTCGAGGGGCCTCACCGCAGCGATCGGGTCGGCTGCCGTCGTTTCTCCGCTTCGCGGACATGTAGAGAGTAGAAAACCCGAACGAAGGAAACATGAACCATGTCGAACAGAACAGAGGCGCTCATCAGAGACGCGGCTCCGCAGGTAAGCCGGACGCCCGATGTGTTCTTGGCCGCATTGAACGTGAGTGACGAAGCCGCGAAGGTCGCCCGCCCCGTGCGCCGCCGGAAGGGCTTGGCGGTCGGTGCGGTGCTCACCGGTGTGCTCGTGCTCTCGGGCGGCGCCGTCGCCGTCGCGGCGACGCAGTCGCTGTGGTGGACTGCCCCGTATGAGGTGAACTCCGAAGGCAACCCGGCGACCGACAGCACCGAACCGTTCTCCACCGTCAGGTTCATCCCCTCGGCGAGCTACGCGAATGGGGTCGACGACGACTCGGAGGAAGCGCAGCGGGCCTTCCGGCTCGCGCAGCAGTGGTTGCTGGAACGCCCCTTCACCGCGCCGGTGCCGGCAGAGTCGCAGACCATTACGGAGGCCGACCGCGAGCAATGGACAGCAGCGGTGATGCCGAACTCCGAACTGCTCAGGATGAAGGCGACTCGGGCGACCAGCGAGGTCATCGTGGCCGACGTCAAGGCTCGTGGCGATGAAGTCGAGTCACGGCTGCGGGAGTATCTCGCCGGGCAAGGCGTCGATCCGGCACTGATCGTCGTTGATTTCACGGCCGGCGTATTCGAGGTGGATCAGTGAGTCGCAGGGCCGTCGCAGGAGAACGTCTGCACGCGGTGTTCGAAGCGAATGCGGCCGATCTGCTCGCCTATCTCGAACGGCGGATCGACCCTCGGGCGGAGGCGGCCGATGTGCTCGGCGACACGATGGTGACGGCCTGGAAGAAGGCCGCCGCTATGCCTGCTGATCCGACCGAGGCCAGAATGTGGCTGTTCGTCGTCGCCCGGAACACGCTCCGCAATCACCGCCGCTCGATCGGTCGACGACGGGATGCCGTGGACCGGCTCCGCAGCATGATCGTCGATGAGACCAACGGCGGCCGAGAGGCCGATCTCGAGCAGAGCGAACTGCGCCACACCGTCGCCCTCGCCCTCGCGACACTCGACCCGATGGATGCTGAGCTGGTACGTCTGGTGAACTGGGACGGATTCACCATTGCGGAAATCGCCCGGTTCGAGTCTTTGCCGCAGACCACGGTGCGGTCGCGCTATGCCAGAGCGCTCAAAAGCCTCGAAGCACTCCTCGCCGACGACGAGCAGAACCATCACCCGGAGGGCTGGTCCACCGCTCCGCCGAAGCGCCGGTCGCGCGAGTGGTAGATCTGGATCGCGCGCCACAGCTGCGCGCGCCCGAAGTCGGGCCACAGCGTGTCGAGGAACACCATCTCGGCGTAGGCCGACTGCCACAGCATGAAGTTGCTCGTGCGCTGCTCCCCCGAGCTGCGCAGGAAGAGGTCGACGTCGGGCAGCTCGGGCACGTAGAGGTGCCGCTCGATCGTCCGCTCGGTGATCCCGCTCGGCGACAGCCTCCCCGCCCTGACCTCGACGGCGATCTCCCGCACGGCATCCGTCAGCTCGTTGCGCCCGCCGTAGTTGACGCACATCGTCAGCGTGAGGCCCGTGTTGCGGGCGGTGACCCGCTCGGCGGCCTGCAGCTCGGTGATCACCGACCCCCACAGGCGCGGCCGTCTCCCCGCCCAGCGCATGCGCACGTTCCAGGCGTCGAGCTGCGTGCGGCGGCGGCGCAGCACGTCGCGGTTGAAGCCCATGAGGAAGCGCACCTCGTCGGGCGACCTCCGCCAGTTCTCGGTGGAGAAGGCGTAGACGCTCAGGTGCCTCACTCCAGCTTGGATGGCTCCGGCCACCACGTCGAGCAGCGCCTGCTCCCCCATGCGATGCCCCTCGACCCGGGGCAGCCCGCGCCGATTGGCCCAGCGCCCGTTGCCGTCCATGACGATGGCGACGTGCTTCGGAGCGGGACCCGCGAACCGGGGCGGCCGCTCACCGGTCCAGTCGACCGGGACGAGAGCGTCGGGAGCTTTGGGCATGCGTGAAAGTTTATGCCCGCGGAGCGCTGAAGGAGCGCAGGCCGCGCTCGAGGTGCCACTGCGTATACGCCGCCGCGATGCCGGCGGCCTGGCCGCGCTCGCGCTCGGAGGCGCCGAGCGCCGCGTCCCAGTCCCCCGCCAGCAGTGCGGCGAGCAGTGCGACGCTGCCCGCGTCGAGTCGCGGTGAGCCCGGCGCACGGCACGCCTCGCAGACGACGCCCCCGAGTTGCACGACCACGGCCGAGTGCGGCCCTGGGGCGCCGCAGCGCACGCACGCATCGAAGCCGGGGGTCCAGCCCGCGAGCGACATGGCGCGCAGCAGATAGCCGTCGCGCACGAGATCCGGAGGAATCCTGCCCGCCGCGAGGGTGCGCAGCGCGCCCACGAGCAGCGCGTAGAGCTCCCGCGAGGCCTCGCCCTCGGCCAGGCGCTCGGCGGTCTCCACGATGACGCTGCCCGCGCGGTACCGGTCGTAGTCGGCGCTGATGCTCGGGCCGTACGCGCCGAGCGTCTCGGCCTGGGTGATCGTGTCGAGGGTGCGGCCCTCGAAGCACTGGAGGTCGGCGACCATGAACGGCTCGAGCCGGGCCCCGAACTTCGACGAGGTGCGCCTGACCCCCTTCGCCACGGCGCGCAGCAGCCCCCGGCCGCGGGTCAGCAGGGTGACGATGCGGTCCGCCTCGCCCAGCTTGCGCGTGCGGAGCACGACGCCTTGTTCGCGGTACAGGGGCACACCACGATTATCCCGCATGCGGGAGAATGGTCGCGTGCCCGCAGAGACCTTTCACATCCCGCTCGCGGTCGACCTCGTCGCGGTCGGCGTGGGGAGCCTGCAGGGCGCGCTCTTCGCGGCGGGGTTCAAGCGCATCGACCTGCTGGGCGTCGCGATCATCGGCATCGCGTCGGGCATCGGCGGTGGATTCCTCCGGGACATCCTGCTCGGCATCGCGCCCGCCACCCTGACCGTGAACCACTACCTCATCGTCGCCACGGGCGCGGCCTTCATCGGCATGCTGCTGCCGCGCCTGCTGCAGAAGGTGGATCCCGTGATCACGCTGCTCGACGCCCTGAGCATAGGCATGTTCGGCGCGATCGGCGCGACCAAGGCGCTCGCCATGGGCATCCCCGTCGTCCCGGCGATCTTCATCGGCACCGTCGCCGCGGTCGGGGGCGGCGTGCTTCGCGACGTGATGCTCAACATCCCCATCGGGCTGATGCACGTGGGCTCGCTGTACGCCGTCGCGAGTCTCGTCGGCGTGACGGTGCTCGTCGTGCTGCAGCTCCTCGGCGTCGAGGTGTTCATCGCGGGGATCGTGTGCGTCCTCGTCACCGCCGCCGTGCGGCTGCTCTCCGTGCGCTTCGGCTGGAGCCTGCCCGAGCAGCGGGCGCTGAGCCGGATCCGATTGCGACGCCAGAGGCAGGTCGAGCAGGCGATCGAGGAGGCGCTGCACACCGGAGCGATCACGCTGCCCGGGGACGACGAGCGGGACGGGGACGACGGGCATGCAGGCGGCGGGAAGCCGCCGAGAGGAGGCTGAGCGCTGGGCGCTCAGGATCGGGCGCCGCGGCGCCGGCCGAGTTTCGACTCGGCTTCGCGCCACGCCCGCTGCGCAGGGGTTTCTCCTCCGGGCGCCCGGGCGGGGCGGCCGAAGCGCTCCATGCGGCTCGCCGCCCCGCCCCGGCCGAGGTGCCAGGCGTGCGTGATCGCGAGGGCGAGCGCGTCGGCCGCATCGGCGGACTTCGGCGGCTCGGCGAGCCCGAGCAGGCGGGTGACCATCGCGGTCACCTGGGCCTTGTCCGCGGAGCCGTAGCCCGTCACCTGGGCCTTCACCTCGTTCGGCGTGTAGAGGGCCACGGGAATCCCCCGCGCCTCGGCGAGGTACATGACGACACCGCTGATCTGCGCGACGCCCATGACGCTCGCCACGTTGTCCTGCGCGAACACGCGCTCGAGCGCGACGCCCGCGGGCTTCTCCCCGTCGAGCAGGCGCTCGATGCTCGAGCCGATCCGGTGGATGCGCTCGGGCAGCGCGGTCTCGGAGGAGCTCTTCAGCACCTCCACGTGCTCGAACGTGACCTTGCGAGCGCTGTCGGCCGTGACGATGCCGATACCGCAGCGGGTCAGACCGGGGTCGATGCCGATGATCCTCACATCTACGACTCGTCCGCCTCGAGCTCGGCCTGCACCTCGGCGCTCAGGTCGAAGTTGGAGAACACGTTCTGCACGTCGTCGCTGTCCTCCAGCGCGTCGATGATACGGAAGACCCTGCGCGCGGTGTCGGCGTCGATCTCCACCTTGAGATTGGGCACGAACTCGGCGTCGGCCGAGTCGTAGTCGATGCCCGCCTCGACGAGCGCGGTGCGAGCGGCGACGAGCTCGGAGGCCTCGGTGACGACCTCGAACGCCTCGCCGTTGGGGGTGGCGCCGACCTCCTCGGCACCGGCCTCCAGCACGGCCATGAGCACGTCGTCCTCCGTCGTCTCCGCGGCGGGGACGGTGATGACGCCCTTGCGCGCGAAGTTGTAGGCCACGCTGCCGGGGTCCGCGAGCGTGCCGCCGTTGCGGCTCAGCGCCGTGCGCACCTCTGCGGCTGCCCGGTTCTTGTTGTCGGTGAGGCACTCGATCATCAGGGCCACGCCGTTCGGGCCGTAGCCCTCGTACATGATCGTGGTGTACTCGACGGCATCGCCCGTCAGGCCCGCGCCGCGCTTGATGGCGCGGTCGATGTTGTCGCCGGGGACCGAGTTCTTCTTCGCCTTGTGCACGGCGTCCGCGAGCGTCGGGTTGCCCACGATGTCGGCGCCGCCGATCCGGGCGGCGACCTCGATGTTCTTGATGTACTTCGCGAACGCCTTGGCGCGCTTCGCGTCGACGACGGCCTTCTTGTGCTTGGTCGTCGCCCACTTGGAGTGTCCGGACACGGGAGCTCCTGTTCTAGATCGTTGAGAGTCAGTAGGTCATTGTAGGCGCTCGGCCGCCGGTCCGGGGTCCACCGGCCACGCCGCCGCGATCGCCTCGCGAACGTCGCCGAGCAGCTGCGGCAGCGCCTTGGTCTTCGCGACGATCGGGAAGAAGTTGGCGTCGGAGGCCCACCGCGGCACGACGTGCTGGTGCAGGTGGGCGGCGATCCCGGCGCCCGCGGCCTCGCCCTGGTTCATGCCGATGTTGAAGCCGTCGCAGTTCATCACCTCGCGGGCCACCCGCATGGCGACCTGCGTGAGCTCGCCGATCTCCGCGATCTCAGCCGGTGTGGCCTCGTCGTACTTCGCGATATGGCGGTAGGGGCAGACCATCATGTGCCCGTTGTTGTACGGGAACAGGTTGAGCAGCGCGTAGGCGGTGCGACCGCGCGCCACGATCAGCGCGTCCTCGTCGCCGCGCTGAGGCGCGGCGCAGAACGGGCAGTCGGAGCGGTCGGGCTGGTGGTGATCGGCCACGTAGACCATGCGGTGCGGCACCCAGAGGCGCTGCATGTCGTCGGGCGCACCCACGGCTGCGGTGCTACCGAGATCCTCAACGTGACCCATCGACTAGGCCGTCCACGCCGTCGACACCTGCTCGCGCCCCTCGATGGAGCGAACGATGCGCTCGACCGCCTCGTCCACCGGTACGCCGTTCATCTGCGTGCCGTCGCGGAAGCGGAAGCTGACGGCGCCCGCGGCGCGATCCTCCTCGCCCGCGATCAGCTGGAACGGCACCTTGGCCTTCGTGTGCGTGCGGATCTTCTTCGGCATGCGGTCGTCGCCGTGGTCCACCTCGGCGCGCACGCCGCGCTCGCGCAGCTTCGCGATCACGCCGTCGAGGTGCTGGCCGTACTGCTCGGCGACGGGCACGCCGACCACCTGCACGGGCGAGAGCCACGCCGGGAACGCCCCCGCGTAGTGCTCGAGCAGGATCGCGAAGAAGCGCTCGATCGACCCGAAGAGGGCGCGGTGGATCATGATGGGGCGATGCTTCTCGCCGTCGGCGCCGGTGTACTCGAGGCCGAACCGCTCGGGCAGATTCGGATCGACCTGCACGGTGGACAGCTGCCAGGTGCGCCCGATCGCGTCCCGCGTCTTCAGGTCGATCTTCGGGCCGTAGAAGGCGGCCTCGCCCGGCATCTCGGTGAGCTTCAGCCCGCTCGCCCGCGCGACGTTGCGCAGGGCATCCGTCGAGTACTCCCAGAACTCGTCGCCGCCGATCCACTTCTCCTTCTCATCGTCGCGCATCGACAGCTCGAGCTCGAAGTCGTCGAGGCCGAAGTCGCGCAGCATCGAGATGACGAATTCGAGCACCCGGGTCACCTCGGTCTCCAGCTGCTCCTCGGTCACGAAGAGGTGCGAATCGTCCTGGGTGAAGCCGCGGACGCGCGTGAGCCCGTGCAGCGCGCCCGAGAGCTCGTTGCGGTAGACGGTGCCGTTCTCGGCGAGCCGCATCGGCAGGTCCCGGTAGCTGCGGGCGCGCTCCTTGTAGATGAGGATGTGCATCGGGCAGTTCATGGGCTTCAGGTAGTAGTCCTGGCCCGGCTTCACCACCCGACCGTCGTCGGCCAGCACCTCGTCCATGCGGATCGGGGGGAACATCCCTTCGCGGTAGGTCACGAGGTGGTTCGACTGGAGGAAGAGGTCCTCCTTCGAGATGTGCGGCGTGTAGACGTAGGTGTAGCCGCCCTCGATGTGCCTGCGGCGGGCGTGCTGCTCCATCTCGCCCCGCACGATCCCGCCCTTCGGATGCCACACCGAAAGCCCGGATCCGATCTCGTCGGGGAAGCTGAACAGGTCGAGCTCCCGGCCGAGCCTGCGGTGATCCCGCTTCGCGGCCTCCTCGAGGCGGGTCTGGTAGGCGCGCAGCTCGTCCTTCGTCGGCCAGGCGGTGCCGTAGATGCGCTGCAGCATCGGGTTCTTCTCGCTGCCGCGCCAGTAGGCGCCCGCCGAGCGCGTCAGCGCCCAGCCGCCCGCGATCATGCGCGTGTTCGGCAGGTGGGGGCCGCGGCAGAGGTCCTTCCAGCGCAGCTCACCGGTCTTCGGGTCGACGTTGTCGTAGATGGTGAGCTCGGCGCCGCCGACCTCGACGTTCTCGTTCTCGGCGCCGCTGCCGCCCTTGAGGCCGATCAGCTCGAGCTTGTAGGGCTCGTTCGCGAGCTCCGCGCGCGCCTCGTCCTCCGTGACGACCCGGCGCACGAAGCGCTGCCCCTGCTTCACGATGCGCTGCATCTCGGCCGAGATCGCCCTCAGATCCTCGGGGGTGAAGGGATCGGCCGGATCGAAGTCGTAGTAGAAGCCGTCGGCGATGGGCGGGCCGATGCCCAGCCGGGTCTCGGGATCGATGCGCTGCACCGCCTGCGCGAGCACGTGCGCCGCCGAGTGGCGCAGGATGCTCAGCCCGTCCTCCGAGCCGATCGCGACCGGCTCGACCGTGTCGGTCTCCGTCACCTCCGCCGCGAGGTCGCGCAGCTCGCCGTTGACGCGCATGGCGACGATCGAGCGATCGGTGAACAGGGAGAAGCCATCGGCCACGGGGGCACACTCCTTCGGATCGGAAACCAACCCGTCGATTCTATCGGGAACGAATGGGCCCCGGCCCCACCGCCCGCGGCGTTCGGGCGCCGGTCCGATCGGCCGTGGGGCGTGCTCGAGCGCAGGCGAGGCGGGCCGTCACGCACGCGCGTGGAGCGTGACCGCGTAGCCGTCGGGATCGCGGAAGGAGAACGTGAGCCCGAACGGCCCTTCGAACGGCTCCTGCACGATCTCCACTCCCTCGGCCAGGAGCCGGGCGTGCACGCCGGCGGCGTCCTCGACGTGCAGCCAGACCGCGATGCCGGCGCCGAGCCGGCCGAGCGCGTCGAGGTCCACGCCGGGGAGGGCGTCCCGCACCGCGAATGTCGCCCGGCCGGCGGAGAACGCGACCGCGTGCGGGTTCGGGATCGGCAGGCGCCGCAACCCGATCGTCTCCTCGTAGAAGCGTGCGGACGCTTCGCGGTCGCGCACCTGGAAGGAGACGAAGTCGAGGCCGAGAGAAGTCATGAGGGCGTCCTTTCGCACGAGGAAGAGTGTGTCAATATACTGACACTAGTGAGCGTCTGTGTCAAACTATTGACATGAAGATGCCGAGTGAGACCAGCGGGCCGGAAGCTCTGGGGCTGCTGGTGAAGGAGACGCAGGCGATACTCAACCAGCGCATGAACGAGACGCTGCGCCCTCTCGGGCTGACGGTGCCGCAGTACGCCTGCCTCACCGCGCTGCGCGATACCGCGGGGATCAACGCCTCCGATCTCGCCCGGCGGGCCTTCGTCTCCCGCCAGTCCATGAACGTCCTCCTGCAAGGGCTCGATGAGCGCGGCCTGGTCGCGCGCGCCGTGGAGCCCGGACGCAAGGGAGAGCGAACCGCTCAGCTCACCGCCGAGGCGATAGCGCTCCTCGATCGCGCGCGCCCCGCGGTCGCCGCCGTCGTGGATCGTATGACGAGCGGCCTGACACGATCAGACGTTTCGCGCACGCACGAGATCCTGGCCCGCTGCCGCGACGCGCTCCTCGCCCCGTCGCCGTGACCCGACGCTCGTCGCGCCCGGTCGCCGGGGTTCGACCGCGGGTCTAGCGGTGCCCCCGGCGCAGTCCGCGCACGACCCCCGTACGTTCGACGCCTCGGGCGATGAGCAGTGCGATCACGACGAAGACGACGACGCTGACCGCCATCGAAACCGGAATCATCACCATCTGCCAGACCGGGATGTCGCCGTAGAACGGGATCCATACCGAGCCGTAGACGACGCCCATCAACGCCCCCACGACGATGAAGAACCAGCTCTCCCAGCCGCGATAGCGGCGCATGAGGAATGGGGCCTCCATCAGGATTCCGAGGGCGAGAAACGGGATCATGCTCGCGATGCCGCCGGGGACGAACGGCACCGCCACGAGTCCGGCGACGAGTTCGGCGCCGAGCCCCACTCCCCCTCGGCGCAGCAGCGCCAGCGCGATGAACCCCGGAAGCACGTAGAACCCCGCGAGGAACCCGGTCGCCCAGGGCACGAGCGCTGCCACGGCGTTGAACGCGTAGGCGTTCGGAATGTTCACGATGCCGCCGACGACGCCGATCGCGGCGGTCGTCAGCAGCACCCTGGTCGAGATGCGCGAGGCGGAAAGCGAGGTGTTCATAGTGCTCCGATCGGGGTGACGGCAACGGCGACGACGAGCGTCGCCGAGAGCAGGAGGGCGAGGACGACGAAGACCCAGTCGCTGGGACGGAACGGCACCGGGCGGCGCTCGGTGCGCTGAGCCGACGCCCCGAAGCCGCGGGCATCCATCGACATCGACACGCGCTCGGCGTGCCGGATCGCACCGGCCAGCAGCGGCACGGTCGACCGCACGGCTGCCCGCCCCCAGGCCAGCGGGGGGCGCCCGTGATCGACACCGCGCACACGCTGAGCTGTCTGGATGCTGCCCAGCTCCCGACGGAACCTGGGGACGAATCGCAGCGACACGAGACCGGTGTACCCGATTCGGGACGGGACCCTCGCGTTCTGCACGAGGGCTCGCACGAGGTCGGTCGGCGAGCTCGTGAACCCGGGCACGCACGCGACGACGAGCACCGCGGCCACGCGCAGCGCGAACGCGAGCCCCTCCTCGACGTCGGCGAGGGTGACCTGCCAGGCGCCGATGCCGAACAGCGCCGTGCCGGACAAGGGGCCGGCGGCATCCAGCCACAGCGAGAATCCGAGTGCGACGGCGATGACGAACACGGGCATCACCGCCCACAGCATCAGCAAGCGTTCGCGCGTCATCCGGGCGCCCGAATGCAACACGACCAGCGAGATCGCGATCACGGCGAGCGGCAGGATGCGCGTGCGGCCGAGCAGCAGGAACACCATGATCGGGAGGGTCGCCAGCAGCTTGGCGAGCGGATTCACCCGCTCGAGCCAGGGCCGGGGCTCAGACGCCAACGCGCACCTCGATGTGCTCGATCCGAGTGACATCGGCCAGTTCTGGGTGCCGCATCGACCCGCGCAGGGTGCGGGTGAGCGCGGGAACGGCCAGCCCTGCCGCAGTCATCACGGCGTCGTCGAGGAGCGTCGCCGCGACCGCTCCATCGGCGGCGACCCGGCCCGAGGCCATCACGATCACCTGATCCGCGTGCGCCGCGGCGAGCTGCAGATCGTGGGTGGCCAGGATGATGGTGACGCCCCGCTGCTGCGCTTCGAGCAGCAGGGTCACGAGCTCGTCGGCCCGCTCGCGGTCCTGCCCGAACGTCGGCTCATCGAGCACGAGTACGCCGGGGTCTGCCGCGAGCGCCGTGCCGACCGACAAGCGCCGCTTCTGACCGCCGGAGAGCATGAACGGGTGCGCCGAGGCGAGGTCGGTGAGATCGAATCGAGCCAGCATCCGCTCCACCTCGGCCGAAACCCAGGTTTCGGCTTCGACGCCCGGCGGGATGTCGGCGAAGCGTCGCAGGCCGAAGGCGAGCTCCTCCGTCACGCTGTGCTCGATGAACTGGTGCTCGGGGTTCTGGAAGACGAATCCCACGTGCTGGACGATCTCGCGCACGCGGGCGGTACCGATATCGAGGCGACGGTCGCCGGCGTGCAACGTCACCGTGCCGCGCGGAGGCGGGACGACCCCGGCGAGCGCGGCGAGGAGGGACGACTTGCCGGCGCCCGAACGGCCGACGACGGCGACGACGCTTCCGCGAGCGATCCGGAAGGAAGCGTCGCGCACGAGCGTGGCGCCTTGGCGTTCGACGCGGAGCGAGCGAACCTCCATGACCGTCTCCGCCCGGCCCACCGCCCGCGCGGCGGGTCGCACCGGAAGCGGCTCGGCGACCGTGTCGAGGTGGCGCGCGAGCGCGACGGCATCGAGGGGAACCTCCGCCACGGGATGACCGGCCGCCGCGACGCGCAGCGCCACGGACGTTGCCGTCGGGAGCCAGACCCCGAGAGCTGCGACCTCGGCTGCGCGGTCGCCGAGCACCTCACGCGGTGTGCCGTCGAACCGCACCGCTCCGGCACCATCCATCACCATGACGCGGGTGGCCAGCCCCACGACGTGATCGAGCGAATGCTCGACGACAACGACTGCGGGCGGGTCGGATCGCGCCAGCCGCGCAGCGAGTGCGTCATACACGGACTCGGCGGCGACCGAGTCGAGATTGGCGGTCGGCTCGTCGAGCACCAGCAGTGCCGGATCCTGGGCGAACGCCGCAGCGATGGCGAGACGTTGGCGCTCGCCGCCCGAGAAGGTCTCGGGGTCGCGGTCTCGGTGATCCCACAGCCCGACGAGCGTCAGCGCCTCCTCGGCCCGATCCGCGATCTCGATCGGATCGAGGAGAAAGTTCTCCGGCGCAAAACTCACTTCGTCCAGCGCAGTCTCAGCGATCAACTGGGCGTCCGCGTCCTGAAAGACACTCGCGACGACGGTGGCAAGCTGCGGTACCGGCACGGTGCCCGTCTCAAGACCAGCGACACGGATGTCGCCGGTCAGCTCGGCTGCGACGTACTGCGGGATGATCCCGGCCAACGCCATCGCGAGGCTCGACTTGCCGCTGCCCGAGGGGCCGAGGATCAGGATCACCTCGCCGCGACGAGCCTCGAACGACACTGCCGAGGGCGTCGCCCGAGATCGGTCGGGGTGCCGGATGCTCAGGTTGGACACCTGCAGGATCGGCTCGGAGTTCTCGGAGTCTGCCATCGATCTTCCAGTTGGGAGGCTGAAGGAAGGCTACCCTAACTTCGATCGGAGGGCAACACCTCGACGTGGCCCGGTGAACGGGTCCGGGAAGGGCGGCGCGTGCCTCGCGGAGGAGCGTCCGCGGAGCGAGCACCCTGTCGGGGTCTCAACAACTCCGCAGGCGATTCTTTGGATCGCGGCGCCTCGGTTCCGGACCGCGAATGTCGGTGGTCGCTGCTGGAATAGCCGCATGCCCATCACCTTCGACGCTCAGAGCCCCTGGACGGTCACTCTCGACACGATCGTCGCTGACATCGAAGCGGCTGAAGAGCGCATCCGAATCGCGCATGCGGGGCCGGCAGCGCCAGTTCTCCCGCGCGCGGCAGGACGGGACAGCGGGCTCAGGGAGAGCGGGCTCAGGGACAGCGAACTGAGGAGGAGCCTGTGCCGTTCTGACCGCTCCGTCCCAGCCCCCGTTCCGTTCGCGCCGCTAACGCGCGTCGATCCTGAGCTCGCCCATCTCGTCCCAGCCCGAGCCCTCGACCTTGCGAGAGACGATCCTGGGCGTGCTGACGAGCATCGGCCGCATCGCCTCGAGACCCTTCGGGAAGTGCTCGGAGCTCACATGCGCACTCGCCGCCTCGTCGTCGGCGAACGCCTCGACCAGCACATACTCGTTCGGATCCTCGGCGCTGCGGTACCAGTCGAACCACAGATTGCCCGGCTCGGCTCGGGTGGCCGCGGTGAACTCGGCGGTACGGTCGAGGAAGACCTCCGCGTACTCGGGCCTGACCTGGTATTTCACGACGATGAAGTACATGCCCTCATCCTAATTCTTCCCCGAATGGGTGCCGGATCACCGGGCCGGGGTCGCGACCGGCTCGCGCGCATACGCCTACCGAGCCCGCTCCAGCACCAGCTCGCGCACGCGTGCGGCGTCGGCCTGGCCGCGCATCGCCTTCATCACGGCGCCGATGATGGCGCCGGCGGCCTGCACCTTCCCGTCCCGGATCTTCGCGAGCACGTCGGGCTGCTCGGCGAGCGCCGCGTCGACGGCCTCGATGAGCGCGCCGTCGTCGGAGACGATCGCGAGGCCGCGCGCCGCCACGATCTCGGGCGCCGTGCCCTCGCCGTCGATGACGCCCGCGATGACCTGCCGCGCCAGCTTGTCGTTGAGGGTGCCCGCATCGACCAGCTCGACGACGGAGGCGACCTGTTCAGGGGTGATCAGATCCGCGGCGGCGACCGAGCGCTCGTTCGCGATGCGGGCGATCTCGCCCGTCCACCACTTGCGCGCGGTCTGGGGCGCTACCCCGGCGGCGACGGTCGCCTCGATGGTGGAGGTGAGCCCCGCGTTCACGACGTCCTGGAACTCGAGCGGCGAGAACCGCCACTCCTGCTTCAGCCGCCGACGGCGCAGCGTGGGGTGCTCGGGCAGCGCGGCGCGCAGCTCCTCCACCAGCTCGCGCGAGGGCGAGAGCGGAGCGAGGTCCGGCTCCGGGAAGTAGCGGTAGTCGTCGGCGTCGCTCTTCGGGCGGCCCGGCGAGGTCTCGCCCGTGTCCTCATGCCAGTGGCGCGTCTCCTGCGTGATCGCTCCGCCCTCGGCGAGGATCGCCGCCTGGCGCTGGATCTCGTAGCGCACCGCGCGCTCGACCGAGCGCAGCGAGTTCACGTTCTTCGTCTCGGTGCGGGTGCCGAGCACCGACATGCCGGCGCCCTCGTTGCCGCGCGGTCGGAGCGAGACGTTCGCGTCGCAGCGCAGGTTGCCGCGCTCCATGCGCGCATCGGAGATGCCGAGCGCGATCACGATCTCGCGGATCGTCGCGACGTACGCCGCCGCTATCTCGGGGGTGTCGGCCTCGCCGCCGAAGATCGGCTTGGTCACGATCTCCACGAGCGGTACGCCGGCCCGGTTGTAGTCGACGAGCGAGTACTCGGCGCCCTGGATGCGGCCGGTCGAACCGCCCACGTGAGTGAGCTTGCCGGCGTCCTCCTCCATGTGCGCGCGCTCGATCGGCACGTGCAACGCGCGGCCAGAGGCGAGCTCGATCTCGACGGATCCCTCGAACGCGATCGGGTCGTCGTACTGCGAGATCTGATAGTTCTTCGCCATATCGGGGTAGAAGTAGTTCTTGCGCGCGAAGCCCGACACCTCGGCGATCTCGCAGCCCAGTGCGAGGCCCAGGCTGATCGAGTAGCGCACGGCCTGCGCGTTGAGCACCGGCAGCGAACCCGGCAGGCCGAGGCACACGGGGGCCAGGTTGGTGTTCGGCTCGGAGCCGAACGCGTTGGGCGCGGGCGAGAACATCTTCGTCTTCGTGTTGAGCTCGACGTGCACTTCGAGGCCGATCACCGGTTCGAAGAGCTCGAGCGCCCGGTCGAAATCCATGAGCTTCGTCCTGGCCATCAGCGGGCCCCTCCCTCGAACACCGGGCTCTGCTGCCAGAACGCCCGCCCGTCTCGCGCGGTGATGAGACTCTCTACCGCCGCCCCGGCCCGGTAGAGGCGGGCGTCCTCGAAGGCGGGGGCCATGAGCTGCAGGCCGACCGGCAGCCCGTCCTCGCTCGCGGTGCCGATGGGCAGGCTGAGACCGGGGATCCCGGCGAGATTCGCGGGAATGGTGGTCGCGTCGTTGAGGTAGTCCTGCATCGGATCCCCACCGTGGGAGCCCAGCGGCCAGGCCGTGGTGGGCGCGGTCGGCGACGCGATCACGTCGACCCGCGCGAACGCGGCCGCGAAGTCGCGCTGGATGAGCGTGCGTACCTTCTGCGCACTGCCGTAGTAGGCATCGTAGTAGCCCGCCGAGAGCGCGTAGGTGCCGAGGATGATGCGACGCTTCACCTCGGCGCCGAAGCCGGCGGCCCGGGTCTCGCTCATCACGCTCTCGACGGTGCCGACGCCCTCGGGAACCACCCGCAGGCCGAAGCGCACCGAGTCGTACTTCGCGAGGTTGCTCGAGGCCTCCGCGGGGAGGATGAGGTAGTACGCCGCGACCGCGTACTCGAAGTGCGGCGCGTCGATCTCGACGATCTCGGCACCCTGCGCGGCGAGCAGCGCGAGCGCCTCCTCGAAGCGGGACCTGACCCCCGGCTGCACCCCCTCGATCATGAGCTGCTTCACCACACCGACGCGCAGGCCCCTGAGGGATGCGGGATCGGCCCCGCCCCGAGCCGCCTCGGCCATCGACGGCCACGCGAAGTCGAGCGAGGTGGAATCGTGGCGGTCGTGGCCGGCGATCACGTCGTGCAGCAGGGCCGTGTCGAGCACCGTGCGGGCGCAGGGGCCGATCTGGTCGAGCGACGAGGCGAGGGCGATCGCGCCGTAGCGGCTCACGCCCCCGTAAGTGGGCTTGGCGCCCACGGTGCCCGTGAGCGCGGCAGGCTGCCGGATCGAGCCGCCCGTGTCGGAGCCGAGCGCGAGCGGTGCTTCGAAGGCTCCCACGGCGACGGCGGAGCCGCCGCCCGAGCCGCCTGGCACGCGGCCTACGGCCCACTGGTTGCGCACGGGGCCGTAGGCCGAGTTCTCCGTGGAGGAGCCCATGGCGAACTCGTCCATGTTGGTCTTGCCGATGCTCACGAGGCCGGCCGCCCGCGCCTTCGCCACCGCGGTCGCATCGTAGGGCGAGCGGTAGCCCTCGAGGATCCGCGATCCCGAGGTCGATGGCATGTCCGTCGTCACGAGCACATCCTTGATGGCGAGCGGTACGCCCGCGAGAGCGCCGAGCGCCTCGCCCGCGGCCCGGCGCTCGTCGATCGCCCGCGCCGCGCCGAGGGAGGCCTCGGCGTCGGTCGCGAGGAAGGCGTTCAATTCGCCGTCGACGGCGGCGATGCGGTCGAGATGCGCCCGCGTCGCCTCTTCGGAGGATACGTCGCCCGCGACGAGTCCGGCGGCGAGCTCCGCCGCGGTCAGGTGGATCAACTCGGTCATCTGCCGCCCCCTACTGCTCTTCGCCGAGGATCGACGAGACGCGGAACATGCCGTCGGTCTGCTCCGGCGCGTTCGCGAGCGCCTGCTCGCGCGTGAGCACGTCGGCGATCTCGTCGGGCCTCGTCACGTCGTCCAGCGGGATCGGGTGGCTCGTCGCCGGGACGTCCTCGCGGGCCACCTCGCTGACCTTGGCGATGCTGGCGAGGATCGAGTCGAGCTCGCTCGTGAGCGACTCGATCTCGTCTTCGGTGAGGGCGATCCGAGCGAGTCCGGCGAGATGCTGCACGGTGTCGGCCGTGATCTCGCCGCTCGCCTCGCCGCGTTCTGCCGCAGGGGTTTCAGGCATGCTGCTCCATCGTGAGATCGGGAGTGGGGTCGGTGAACCACACCATCCTATCGAGGCGCGAAGGGCAGGGCCTTCGCGGTGCGGGATCCATCGACGTTCCACAGCCCGGAGCAGCCTCTGCGATGGCTCGACACCAGATGCGCGTCGACGATGCCGATTGCGGTCATCAGTGCGTACACGGTCGTCGGCCCCACGAAGGAGAAGCCGTGGCGCTTCAGTTCCTTCGCGAGCGCGCGGGACTCGGACGAGGCGCTGGGCACCTGCTCGTCGTGCTCGGGCGCGGGCGACCGAGCCGGCATGTACGACCAGACCAGTTCGGCGATCCCGACGCCCTCTCGGTCGCGCAGCTGCAGAGCGACCCGCGCGTTGCGCACCGTCGCCGCGATCTTGAGCCGATTGCGGATGATTCCGGCGTCGGCGAGGAGCCGCTCGACCTCGGCCTCGCCGTATGCCGCAACCCGCTCGAGGGCGAAGCCGTCGAACGCCGCGCGGAACGCCTCCCGCTTGCGCAGCACCGTGAGCCAGGACAGCCCGGACTGGAACGCCTCCAGGCTCAACCGCTCGAACACCTCCGTGTCGCCGAAGACCGGCATCCCCCACTCCGTGTCGTAGTACTCGGTCAGCAGTGGATCCTGGGTCGCCCAGGATGCTCGCGCGGGCGCGTCGGCTCCGAGTCGAGCGTCGTCGCTGACGGGATCGGCGGTCTTGTGCGGCATCTTCGGTCCTTCCCAGGGCGGCGGGTGATCTGCCGGAGCATCGCCTCCGGCGTCGTTTCTCAGGCTAATCACACATCCGGCGGAAATGAGACGGAAATCAGAAACTGTGGATAACTCGTACTCACCCACATCTGTGCACGACGTCGTCAGTCGGCCTCCCCCTCGGCCGCGCCCAGGCCGAGTGCGACGGGGCCCGCCGTGACGAGCACCGCGAACTGCTCGGCGTCGAGCACGGGAATGCCGAGCTCCTCCGCCTTGGTCAGCTTCGAGCCCGCTCCCGGGCCGGCCGCCACGTAATCGGTCTTCTTCGAGACGCTCGACGCGGCCTTGCCGCCGGCCTGGATGATGGCCTCCTTCGCCCCGTCCCGGGTGAAGCCCTCGAGTGCGCCGGTCGCGACCACCGTGAGCCCCGTGAGCACCCCGCCCCCGGCCACCGCCGTACCGGGTCCCGGGTGTCCGGGCGTGACCCACCGCACGCCCGCCGCGGCCCAGCGATCCACGATCTCCCGGTGCCAGTCGACCTCGAACCACTCCGTGAGCGACTCGGCGATGATGCCGCCGACGCCCTCGACCTCCGACAGCTCCTCGATGGAGGCGGCGCGGATGGCGTCGAGCGAGCCGAACCAGTCGGCCAGCGCGCGGGCCGCGACGGGCCCGACGTGGCGGATGTTCAGCGCCACGAGCAATCGCCACAGCGGCTTGGTCTTCGCCCTCTCGAGTTCGGCGAGGAACGTCTCGGCGTCCTTCGAGGGCAGGATCGCGCGGTGGTTCTTGCGGAACCCCGACTTCCGGCGCGCGGCCGCGTCGAGCCCCTCGGCCTCGGGCGGATACTCGAGGACGACCCGCTGGAACGGCGAGCGCCGACGAGGCTCCCCCGTCTCCTCGTCGATCGCGGGCTCCCCCGTCTCGCTGTCGCGCACGACCACCGTGATGGGCACGAGCTGCTCGAGCGTCAGCTCGAACAGCCCTGCCTCGGTCTCGAGCGGAGGCTCCGCGGGCACCTCCGGCTGGGTGAGCGCCGCCGCGGTGATCTCGCCGAGCACCTCGATGTCGAGGGCGCCGCGCGACCCGATGTGCTCGACCCGGCCGCGCACCTGGGCCGGGCAGGCGCGCGCATTGGGGCACCGGAGGTCGATGTCGCCCTCCTTCATGGGACGCAGCGCCGCCCCGCACTCGGGGCACAGCTCGGGCATCTGCCACTCGATCTCGCCGCCGTCGCGCAGCTCGACCACGGCGCCGAGCACCTCGGGGATCACGTCGCCGGCCTTCCGCAGCACCACCGTGTCGCCGATGAGCACGCCCTTCGCCTTGACGACCTGCTGGTTGTGCAGCGTGGCCTGGCGCACGGTCGACCCGGCGACCTTCACCGGGGCCATCACTGCGTACGGCGTCGCCCGGCCGGTGCGCCCGACCCCGACGCGGATGTCGAGCAGCTCGGTGTGCACCTCCTCGGGCGGGTACTTGTAGGCGATGGCCCAGCGCGGGGCCCGGCTCGTCTCCCCCAGCTCGGCGTGCAGCGCCAGCTCGTCGACCTTCACCACGATGCCGTCGATCTCGTGCTCGACGTCGTGCCGGTGCTCGCCGCGATCCTCGATGAACGCGACCACCTCGTCGACGGAGCCGAAGACCCGCGAGTGCGGCGAGACGGGCAGCCCCCACTCCCCGAGCAGGCGGTACGCGTCGCTCTGGTTCTCGAAGGCGGGGTGCGACCACGCGCCGATGCCGTGCACGTAGAGCGAGAGCCGCAACAGCCGATCCCGCATCAGCCCGAGCTCGGCCGGGGTCTTCTTCTCCGCCCGCTGCCGCAGGCTGCCGGCCGCCGTGTTGCGGGCGTTCGCGAACTCCGGGTAGCGCACGGGGATCTGATCCTCGGACCGCCCCCTCGCCGACTGCTCGGCGACGAATTCGGCCTGCAGCTGATGCTGGCGCTCGTTGAGCGCCTCGAAGTCCTCGCTGCTCAGGAACACCTCGCCGCGCGCCTCGAAGAACTCGGGGATGCCGTCGCCCGTCAGCCGGCGGGGGATCACCGGTATGAGCTCGACGTTCTCCGTGATGTCCTCCCCCACCCTGCCGTCGCCGCGCGTCGTCGCGGTCTCGAGCACGCCGTGCCGGTAGGCGAGGCTGATCGCGAGTCCGTCGATCTTGAGCTCCGTGAGCCAGCGCACCTCGCGCCCGGCGGCGATCCGCGCCTTCTCGGCCCACTCCCGGAACTCGTCGAGCGAGAACACGTTGTCGAGGCTCAGCATGCGCTCGGCGTGCTCGTGCTCGGGGAAGCCCGCCGACACCACGGCCGCGCCCACCTCGCGGGTGGGGCTGTCCTGCCCCGCGAGCTCGGGGAACTCGCGCTCGATGGCTTCGAGCCGGCGGAACATCTCGTCGTACTCGGCATCCGAGACGAGGCTCACGGCCTCCGAGTAGTAGGCGGTGCGCAGACGCTCGATCTCGGCGGTGAGCCGCTCGGCCTCGGCGCGCGCGGCCGCGAAATCGGTCGGGATCTCCGGAGTCGTGTTCACCACTCCAGTCTAGGATCCGCCGCCGGTACCGCCCGGTCGATCGTGAACTGGCCGAGCACCCGGGTGCCGGTGTAGAGCACGGCCGTCTGCCCCGGGGCCACGCCCGAGAGCGGTTCGGCGCGAGCCAGGTCGACGTCCACCACGATCTCGTGGGTCGCCCCGACGCGGTGCTGCTCGGTGCGCTCCCCCTCGCGGATCGGCTCGAGCCGGGCGCGGGCCGGCACGGGATCGGCGTGCGCCCGGATCTGCACCTCGCAGTCGAATCGCTCGCTCGCGTCGAGGCCGGGATCCCCCGCCCAGCTGAAGCGGCCGCCGGCGATGCGCGACATCGCGAGGCTCTCGCGCGGGCCGACGACGACCTGATTCGAGACGGGCCGGATCGAGAGCACGTAGCGGGGCTGCCCATCGGGCGCGGGCCGCCCCAGTTGCAGGCCGCGACGCTGACCCACCGTGTATCCGTGCGCTCCGTCGTGCCGGCCGACGACGACGCCCGACTCGTCGAGGATCTCGCCCGGCTCCCGCGGCAGGTGCTCCGACAGCCAGCCGCGCGTGTCGCCGTCCGGGATGAAGCAGATGTCGTGACTGTCGGGCTTTCGCGCCACCTGCAGCCCCCGCTCCGCCGCCTCGGCACGGATCAGCTCCTTCGAGGGGGTGTCTCCGAGCGGGAAGTAGCAGTGGGCCAGCTGGTGCTCCGTGAGCACCCCGAGCACATAGGACTGGTCCTTCGCCCAGGCGCTCGCGCGGTGCAGCTCGCGGCCGTTCGGACCGTCCACGAGCGTCGCGTAGTGCCCCGTCGCCACCGCGTCGAAGCCGAGCGCGATCGCCTTGTCGAGCAGGGCGGCGAACTTGATCTTCTCGTTGCAGCGCATGCACGGGTTGGGCGTGCGGCCGGCGGCGTACTCGGCGATGAAGTCGTCGACCACGTCCCCCTTGAAGCGCTCGCTGAGATCCCACACGTAGAACGGGATGCCCAGCAGGTTCGCGGCGCGGCGCGCGTCCATCGCGTCCTCGATGGTGCAGCAGCCGCGGGATCCGGTGCGCAGCGTGCCTGGCATGCGGCTCAGCGCGAGATGCACTCCGACGACGTCGTGGCCCGCCTCGACCGAGCGCGCGGCAGCCACCGCGGAGTCGACGCCCCCGCTCATCGCCGCCAGAACCTTCACCCGCCCCAGTCTACGCGAGCCCCGCCGCGCGGGCGCGTCGCAGCGCCCCGGGCAGCGCGCCGAGCAGCGCGTCGACCTCCTCGTCGGCGGTTTCGGGCCCGAGGGTGAACCGCAGCGCGCCCGCGGCCTCGCGCTCCGGCAGCCCCATCGCCAGCAGCACGTGCGACGTCTCGGCGACGCCCGCCTGACACGCCGAGCCCACCGACACCGAGACGCCGGCCGCGTCGAGCAGCAGCACGAGCGAGTCGCCCTGGCATCCCGGGAACGTGAAGTGGGCGTTGCCCGGCAGACGGGCGCCGGGAGCCTCCGGATCCGCGCCCCGCAGCACGGCGCCCCGGTCGATCCCGCGCACGCCCGCGATGAGCCGGTCGCGGAGCCGGGCGAGGCGCTCGATCCGCTCCGGACGGGGCCCGCCGTCGGGCTCGAGCGCGACGTTCAGCGCGGCGGCGAACGCGATCGCCCCGGCGACGTCCTGGGTGCCGGATCGCGCGCGCTGCTGCGTCCCCCCGTGCAGCAGCGGATCCGCGCGCGTGCGCCTCCCGAGCACCAGCGCGCCGACCCCCGCCGGGCCTCCGATCTTGTGCGCCGACACGGAGAGGGCCGCGGCGCCCGAAGCGGCGAAATCGATGGGCACCTGCCCCAGTGCCGAGACGGCGTCGACGTGCGCCGGCACGCCCGCCGCGGCGGCGATCCCGCAGAGCTCGGACACCCGTTGCACCGTGCCCACCTCGTTGCTGGCCCAGAGGAAGGAGACGAGCGCGACGCGATCCGGGCCCTCCTCCGCGAGGGCGGCGGCGAGCGTCTCGGGGCGCAGCAGCCCGTCTCGGTCGATGGGCAGCCAGCGCACCCGGGCGCCCTGCGCGTCGCGCAGCCACTCGACCGACTCGACCGTCGCGTGGTGCTCGCCCTCGGCGACGAGGATCGTGTCCCGCGATCCGCTCCCCCGCCCGGCCCAGTACACGCCCTTGAGCGCGAGATTGATCGACTCGGTGCCGCCGCCGGTGAGGATCAGCTCGGCGTGATCGCAGCCGAGCGCTCGCGCGATACGCTCGCGCGCCTCCTCGAGCAGCTCGCTCGCCCGCTGGCCGTGGCCGTGCGTCGAGGCCGGGTTGCCGACGCTCCGCAGCGCGAGCGCGTAGGCCTCGAGCACCTCCTCGGGCATCGGAGACGTCGCCGCGTGATCGAGGTAGGCGCGCACGGCACCGCCGGGCATCGGATCCCTCAGTACAGCAGGTTCGCGAGACGACCTCGGGCCGCGACCACCCGCGGATCCGTCGCCCCGACCACCTCGAAGAGCTCGAGCAGACGCTCCCGCACCGCGGTGCGGTCGTCCGCGTCGCTCGAGGCGAAGAGGTCGAGCAGGCGCAGGAACGCGTCCTCGACGTGCCCGCCGGCCACGTCGAGATCGGCCACCCGCAGCTGGGCCGCCACGTCGCCCGGGTCCGCCGCCGCGGCTTCGCGGATCTCGTCCGCGACGCCGCCCTCGAGCCGCTGCAGCAGCTTCATCTGCACGAGCGCGGCCCGGGCCTCGGCATCGGCCGGGGCCTTCACGAGCACGGCCTCCCACTCGCTCACGGCGGCGGCGTAATCGCCGCGCTCCGCGGCCTCGACCGCGGCCACGTGGGCCGGCGGGATCGGCGGTTCGGCCGGCTCCTCGACCGGCTCGCCCGCGTCGTCGGTGGCGCTCACGCGGCCGGTGACGCCCTGCTGCTCCGCGAGCTGGACGAGCTGGGCGAACACCTCGCGCACCTGAGCCTCGGGCACCGCGCCCTGGAACAGCGGAACGGGGCGGCCGCCCACGAGGGCGACGACGGTGGGGATCGACTGCGCCTGGAACGCCTGCGCCAGAGCCGGGTTCGCGTCGACGTCGACCTTCGCGAGCAGCACGCGCCCGTCGAGCTCGCGCGTCACCTTCTCGATCACCGGGCTCAGCGTCTTGCACGGCTGGCACCACTCCGCCCACAGGTCGAACACCACCGGCACGACGGCCGAGAGCTGGGCGATCTGCTCGAAGGTGGCGTCGGTCACGTCGAGCACGAGCGACGGAACGTCGACGGTCCGCCCGCCCGGGGCGGCTTGACCCGCCGCGCCGTCGCGCCCGTTCGCCGGATCGGCTGCCGACGAGCCGCGCGCGGCGAGGTGGCTCAGGTCGACTCCGCCGCCGGGGATCCGTTCGGGCATCTGCTGGCTCATGCTCAATTCCTCACTCCCACCAGCTCGCTCGTGACGCCGAGCAGCTGGATCTTCGATCCGTCCGTCTTGCTGGGCACGTAGAACAGCAGTTGGTGCGAGACCTCCTGCACCAGCTTCTCCTGCTCGCCCTCGAGCCCCGAGAGCGCCGTCACCGCATCCTGGGCCTGCGGCTTGTACCGCCCCCCGGCCGCGTCGACGATCTGCTCCTCGATCACGGTCGTGGCGACGAGCGCACCGCCCACGCCCGTGGAGAGCGCGACGGTCTGCGCGTCTCCCTGGCGCGCCGTGGCGGAGAAGGCCATCGTCTGCCCCTTATCGTCCGACTGCTGCTGCTGAGCGGCCGCCCTGGCCTGACCGTAGTTCTTCAGCAGCGGCTCGTTCGCGAGGTCGAAGGCCTTCCCCTGCGGCGAGTCGGCGCCATCCTGCAGCACCGCCGCGAATGCGGCTCCGACCTCGCCGGGAGGCAGCACCAGCGACTCGATGTCGTTGGCGAGCAGCGCGGTGCCCTCCTCGGCCGGGGCCGCCTGCGGCATCGAGATCCCGCCGCGCAGCGCGATGACCCGCGACACCTGATAGTTCTGCTGGGGCGTCTCCTGCGTCAGGATGAGCGCCAGCGACGGCGAGGCGGTCTTCTCGTCGGTCTGAGCGTCGGCCTGCGGTTGCTGCGTCTCTCCCTGGGCGGCGGGGGGTGACGGATCGCCGGCGGCGTCCGCCTTGCCCGACTTCGACGCGACGGTCACGAAGAGGGTGCGCGGCCAGGACTCGGTGCTCTGCACGAGCTCGTAGTCGAGTTCCTGGTCGGTGATGCGCGGCGGCACGACTCCGTAGTCCGACATCGCCGCGCGAATGGTGTAGTTGGCGGTGCGCTGCGCGAGCGCGTCGCCCGTGAAGCGCTTCCCGAGCGCCTGGGCGTCGAGCGCATCGTCCCCCTGGGCCGCGACCGCGGCCACGTCCCCCACGATCCGCTGCAGCTGCTGATCGGTGACGGGCACCGGTGCGATCGCCGAGGACTGCTCCTGCGGAGCCTTCTCGACCGGCTCCGAGCCGAACTGCGGCCAGTAGCCCGCCGTGCAGCCGCTGAGTCCGAGCGCGACGGCGACTCCGAGCGCCGGGATCGCGGCGGCGCGCGAACGACGCGTCGCGCGACGCGTCGCGCGCATCCGTGCGGTGCCCTCCCCGGCGCCCGGCTGCGCGCCCTCCCCGCGGCGGCGGCCGCGACGGCGGAACGCGTTGCGGATGCCCTGCAGCGGTCCGCGGCGACCGCGACGCGGCCCGAGACCGCGGCGGTCGTGATCGATCGCGAGCAGGTACAGCACGCCGCCGACCAGGGCGAGGAGGCCTCCGGCGACCAGCAGAGGCCCGGCCCACGGGGTGTTGCGATCCTGCGCCCAGACCAGGGAGACGTCTTCGGGCATCGGGCTTCGGCCGTCCGAGGCGATCAGCACCGACTGATCCGCGGCCAACGAGACGGGCACGCGCAGCGTCCCCGTCTCGGCTCCGCTTCCGGCGTCGTCGATCACTCGCTCCTCCAACCACAGATCGCTCCCCCGCGGGTCGAGGGGCTCCGGCTCCTTGGCCTCACCGCCGGGCGGCGCGTCCACGACGGCCGGAGCGACCATCGCGCTCAGCACGCGATCCTGCTTCGCGTCGACCGTGAGCTCGGCGTGCCGGAACGGCTCGACCCACCCCAGCACATCGCGCGTCGCGCCCGTCGCGACGAAGGCCCCCTTGCCCTTCACCACCACGTTCGCCTGGCCGCTCACCTTGCCGAGCTCCGCCCCGTCGACGACCGCGTACCCGGTCTCCGACTTTGTGTCGACCGGGAAGCTGATCTCCGATGGGCCTGCGAGAAAGGTGCGCTGGCCGATGCCCAGCAGCAGCAGGACTCCGGAGAGCACCAGCGCCGCAATCGCAAGCAGGTATCGCACGGGGGCTCCTTTGATGTCGGGGGAATGAATGGAAGACCAGTTCAACGGTACCGGAGCTTTCCTGATGCGACATCGATACGCATCCGATTCGAGCCCGGAATCGCGGCCCGTCGCGGCCGATCGCGGCCGATCGCGGCCTCGGAAGAGCCGATCCGCGTTCTCCGGTACGCCGTCGGCGAAGTACGGTATCGTGGTTCTCTACCTCTTCGGCCGTCCGACGAATCCACCGCGGCCGTGGTGACCTCGTTCAGATTCCGGAGGCACAGTGTCCGAATCCGCCCAGCCGTTCTCCCCTGCGTTCCGCGGTTACAACCGCGACGAGGTCGACGAGCGCATGACCGCTCTCACGAGCCACATCAACACGCTCCAGTCGCACCTCGAATCCCTGCAGCAGGCGCACCAGCAGGCGACGCAGACGGGGCAGGAGCAGCGACAGCTCATCTCGGAGCTGCAGGAGCAGGTCGCCGAGCTCGGTGCGAGCGGTTACTCCGGGCTCGGACTGCGGGTCGAGAAGAGCCTGCAGGTCGCCGAGGACCACGCCCAGCGCCTCATGGCGCAGGCCGACCTCGACGCCGAGAAGCTGCGGCACTCCTCGGAGGAGGAGGCCAAGCGCGTGCTCACACAGGCGCAGCTCCGCGCCGACGAGCTGCTCGCCTCGGCCTCGGAGCAGGCCGAGGTCGTCGTCTCCGGGGCGCGCAACGACCTCGCCGAGCAGACCGCGGCGGCGAATGCCGAGCGCGAGCGGCTGCTCGACGAGGCGCGGCGGACAGCCGCACTCGAGCGCAGCTCCGCCGAACGCGAGGCCACGGCCGAGCGCGAGACCGCCCACCGCGACGCCCAGGCCGAGCTCGCCGGAGCCCGGGCGGAGGCCGAACGGCTGCTCTCCGAGGCGCGCACGCTCGCGAACGAGCTGCGCTCCGAGACCGAGCTGCACGCCGAGACGTTCGCCAGGCAGAAGGCCGAGAGCGAGCGAGAGGCCGAGCTCGAGCGAGCCCGGCTGATCCGCGAGGGAGAGCGGGCGCGAGCCGAGTTCGAGGCGAAGCGCCAGCGGGAGGAGGCCGAGCTCGAGGAGCGCTACACCGAGCGCCTGCGCGAGCTGGAGGCCGGCGTCGAGGCCCAGCGCCGCGAGCTGACCACCGAGATGGAGACGCTGCGCGGGCGCGTCGCGCAGGAGCGGCAGGAGCACGAGGCCTCCATCGCCGCCGAGCGCGAGCAGCACGAGCGCCGCATCGCCACCGAGCAGCGCGCGCACGCCGACCGCGTCGCGCAGGAGCGGCAGGAGCACGAGGCCTCCGTCGCACGGGCGATGGAGGCGCAGCGGGCGGAGCTCGCCACGCTCGCCGCTCAGGGCGCGCGCGAGCGGGAGCGGGCGGGCGAACTCGCCGCGCAGGAGCGCGCGGAGCTGCACGAGCGCGCCACCGGCGAGCTGAGCGCGACCCGGGAGCGGGAGGAGCAGCGGCTGCGGGAGGAGCGCCGGGCGCACGACGAGAGCATCGCCGCGGAGCGCGAGGCGCACGAGCACGCGATCTCGGAGGAGCGCACCGCGCACGACGAGTCCCTCCGGGCCGAGATCGTGTCGCACCACGCCCGGCTCAGGGACGCGCAGGAGGCGCAGGAGAACCGGCTCTCCGCCGAACTCGAGGCCCACGTGTCGCGCCTGGCCCGCGAGCGCGGGGCCCATGAGCGCGCCATCACGGATGAGCGCACCGCGCACGAGACCGCCCTGACCGCGGAGCGGCAGGCGCACGACGCGGCCCTCGCCGCCGAACGCGAGGCGCACGAGACCGAGCTCGCCGCTCGGCGGGAGGGTCAGGAGGCCCGGCTCGCCGCGCAGCTCGAGGAGCACGAGGCCCGCATCGCCGCCGAACGCGAAACGCACGAGGCGAGGATCGCGGAGGAGCGCCGAACGCACGAGACCGCGATCGCCGGGGAGCGCGCCGCGCACGAGACCGCCCTGACCGCGGAGCGGCAGGCGCACGACGCCCGCCTCGGCGGCGAGCTCGCAGCCCACCAGGATCGCCTCATCGCCGAGTGGGAGGAGCACCGCTCTCGAATCGACGCCGAGCGCGCCTCCCACGACGAGCAGCTCGCGACGGAGCGACGGGACCAGGACGATCGGCTCGCCCGGGAGCTCGACGCCCACGGCGCCCGGATCGCCGACGAGTCGACGGTGCACGAGGAGCGCCTCGCCGCCCAGCTGCGCGAGCACCAGCGGCGCATCGACGACGAGCGGTCGGCCGAGGAGGAGCGCCTGCGCATTCAACGCGATGAGATCGCCGAGTCGCTGGGGCTCGAGCGGGAAGCGCTCGAGCTGCAGATGGATCGCGAGCGAGCGAAGCTCGCGGCCGACATCGAGCGGGAGCAGGAGGAGCACGAGCGTGCCGTCGCCGCCGAGCGCGAGCAGCACGAGGAGGACCTGCGCCGCGAGCGCGAGACCCAGGCCGCGGCCGTCGCCCGCGAGGTCGAGGCCAAGCGCGCCTCCGTCGTCGAGGAGACCGATCTGCTGCGCGCCGACACGGTCGCCGAGCTGGCGGAGTACCGCGCGGCCGAGGAGGCGCGCCTCGCCCGGCTGCGCGCCGACGCGGAGGACGCCGCCCGCGAGCTGCAGCAGCGGGTCGAGGCCGACACGATCGAGTTCGACACCTCCTCCGCGCAGCGGAGGGAACAGCTGGAGCAGGAGCTCTCCGCTCGTCAGCATGAGGCGGCGGAGGCGGGCAGGCGCGAGATCGAGGCCACCCGGGCCGAACTGGAGGAGCTGCGCGCACAGCTCGAACTCGCGCGAGCCGAGTACGATCGCATCACCTCGGAAGCCGCGCAGGACGCCCGGAGCACGCGGGCGGCAGCCGAGCGGCAGGCGGCCGAGATCGTGCTCGAGGCCGATCGCCGGGCGCAGACCACATTCGCCGCCGCCGAGGACCGTGCCACCAAGGTGCTCGCCGCCGCGGAGGACCGCATGACCCAGCTCAAGGTCGAGCGCGGCGCCGTGGCGCGCTACTTCGAGAGCCTCGGCGAGGTCATCACGAACGCGCAGAAGATGAGCACCGTCGCCGGTCGCCTCGTGGATCAGCCGGTCGCGGAGGCCGTGAACGCCGATGACGCGCCGAGTGACGGGACGCGGTCGTGACGCTCACCGCGGCGGCGGACGGGTCGGCGCTCGGCAACCCCGGCCCCGCCGGCTGGGCGTGGGTGGTCGACGAGCAGCAGTGGCGGGCCGGGGGGTGGCCGCGCGCCACCAACAATCAGGGCGAGCTGATGGCGGTGCTCGACCTGCTCCACGCGACTGCGGCGCGCGCCGACGAGCCGCTGCGGATCCTCTGCGACAGCCAGTACGTCATCAACTCGGTGACGCGGTGGATGCCCGGCTGGAAGCGGCGGGGCTGGCGCAAGGCCGACGGCAGGCCAGTGCTCAACCGCGAGCTGCTGGAGCAGCTGGACGCGGCGCTGACGGGGCGCGACGTTCGGTTCGAGTGGGTCAAGGGGCACGCGGGCCACCCGCTCAACGAGGCGGCGGATCTGCGCGCACGCGCCGCAGCCACGGCTTTCCAGGCCGGCCGACGGCCCGACGGCGGCCCCGGCCTCGCGGGGTCATCGGCTCCCACCCCGGAGGTCAGTCCGCATCGACCGGCTCCGCCGACGCTGTTCTAGGACGAGCTCCAGCAGTAGGCGTGGTAGTGGCGTCGATCCCGCACGGCGGCCTCGTCGCCGAAGAGGTGATCGGCGCTCCAGGCGACCACGTGCGCCTGGCCGGCCGGCACGTCCGTTCCGCAGGCCGGGCAGCGGTAGCTCTTCTCGGCTCGGTGCGCGGGAATGTCGCGCACGAACCACTCGACGCCGCGGCGGGTCTCCCTGCGGGCGCCGCCGTACGCCAGGCGCGTCACATCGCTCGGCGGGGCGGCCGCGGCGCGCTGATACTTGTTGACCCGGCGATGGCGCGCCATGGCCCGACTACCACCAGCTGTTCGCGGTCCAGAACGCGTAGGCCGCAGCCCAGCTGCCGTAGCGGTCGACCGCGTAGCCATTGGCCCAGCGGAGGTTGTCCACGGGATTGTAGCCGCTGCCCGGCACCTTGCTGCACGGCAGCGCCTGGATGAGCCCACAGGCTCCCGAGCTGGCGTTGGTCGCGTTCGGGTTCCAGCCGCTCTCCTTGGAGGCGATGAAGTCGACGTACCCCCAGTCGCTCTCCGCGATCCCGGCGGCGGCCATCCACTCGGCCGGCGACCCCCCGCCCGTGTACCTGGGCGGGGCCGCGGGGCTCGAGGGCGGCTGCTTCGACGAGGCCTCCTCCGCGGCCTTCTTCTTCGCATCCTCCGCGGCCTTCTCGGCCTCGATCCGCTGACGCTCCTCGCTCGAGATGTCCACCGGAACCTCGGTGAACACGAGGTCCGCCTCGGGGGACGGGTTCGGCGTGAACTGCTGGTGGATGCGCTGCTGGAAGGCGAGCGTCTGGGCATCGGCCTCCGCCGGGGGCATGGCGAACGGAGCGACCACCGCCACCCCGAGGATTCCGGCGACGGCGACCACCGCGACCGGAGCCCTGAATCGAGACCAGCGTGAGACGGAGTTGATATTCACAGCAGACACAATATAACGATTCTATCTCAGATCGGCGCAGCACTCAACGTCGCGGCGAAACCCGCGGCGCCGTCAGCGAGTCGCGAGGATCAGCTCCACGACCGAATCGAGCAGAGCGTCCACCTGATCCTCGTCGTATCCGCGCCACTCCGAGTGGAACACGACGTCCCGCACCTCGGCGGGTTTGAGGCCGAGCTCCCGCCGCTCGAACATCTCGGAGATGCGATCCAGAAACGCGTCGACCTGCGAACGCCGATAGCCCGTCGCGAAGATCCCGCGTCGCCTGAAGCGCTTGCCCTTCTGCCGCTGAATGCGTCCCCGCACCTCCGAGAGCAGCTGACGGGTCTCCTCCCACCACGCGTCCTCGCCCTCGGCGCGAAGCCGCGCGCGGCGCTCGCGCTCGAAGAAGACCTCCTCGAGGCGGTCGAGCGCCGCGTCCACGTACCGCGTGGCGTACCCGCCCCGCTTCACCCCGAACGCCGCGCGCCTCACGTCCTCCGCCGTCATCGGAGCGGACGCCGCGCCCGCCCCCTCGTATGCGGTGCGGGCGAGGGCGAGGAAATCATCGACCTGCTCGGGATGGTAGCCCCGCTGCGCACCGCTCGCGAGGGGAAAGGAATTGGGCACCGCACCATTCTGCCGCGTCCGCGACCGGCGAGCCTGAGAGGCCATCAGACCGCCCCCAGCGCGAGCGCGACGCCGTAGACGCCGACGGCCGAGGGGAGCAGCGAGTCGAGCCGGTCGAGAAACCCGCCGTGGCCCGGAATCCAGGAGCTCATATCCTTCACCCCGAGGTTGCGCTTGATGAGCGACTCGGTGAGATCGCCCCCCGTCGCCGTGAGCAGCACCACGACGCCGAGCACGATCCCCACCCACCACGGCTGTTGCAGTGCCAGCACCGCCACCGCCGCGCCCGCCGCCATCGCCGCGATCGCGGCGCCCGCGAAGCCCTCCCAGGTCTTGTTGGGACTGATCCTCGGCGTCATCTTGTGCCGGCCCAGGGTGACGCCCGCCGCGTAGGCCCCGACGTCGACGGAGACGACCACGAGCACCAGCGCGAAGACCCACCACTCGCCGCGCTGCTGCGTGACGAGCAGCACGGCGAAGGAGGCGAGAAAGGCGACGTAGACCAGCGTGAAGAGACCCGAGAACACATCGCGCACGAGGGTGCGGCGAGGAGTCTCCCAGGCGGGCACCAGCCCCTCGACGAGGCGCCACACGGTCAGCAGCGCCGACCCCGCGAACAGCCCGAGCAGCATGCCCTCGGCGCCCCAGAAGAAGGCCCCTCCGACCACCACGAGCCCGCCGAGCACCACTCCGACGCGCGGAACGCGGCGGCCGGCCACGCGGAACGCAGCCGCCAGCTCGACCAGGGCGATCGACACGAGCGCCACGACCAGCAGCACGAAGAGCTGCTTCACGAGCAGCAGGCTCACGAGGAACACGGCGGCGAACACGAGACCGGAGAGCACCGCGAAGAACAGGTTGCGCCCGGCGCGCGCCTCGATGCGCGCGTTCGTCGCCTCGAACTGTGCGCGCGTGGACTCGAGGGCGCTCCGGATCTCGTCGCGGCGCTCCGGACCCGGCATGAGGTTAGACCTCCAGCAGTTCGGCCTCTTTGCGCTTCAGCGCATCGTCGACCTGGTCGATGAACTGCTTGGTCACGGCCTCGAGCTCCTTCTCGGCGCGCGCCACCTCGTCCTCGCCGATCTCGCTCTTCAGCGCGTCGAGATCGTCCTTGCCGCTGCGACGCACGTTGCGGATCGCCACGCGCGCATCCTCGGCGCGCCCCTTGACGATCTTGACGAACTCCTTGCGGCGCTCCTCGGTGAGCTCGGGGAGCGAGACGCGGATCACATTGCCGTCGTTCGAGGGATTGGCCCCGAGGTTCGGCATGTCGCGAATCGCCTGCTCGATGCCCTTCATCGCCCCCTTGTCGTACGGCGTGACGATGAGGCTGCGGGCGTCCTGATTCTGCACCGACGCCAGCTGGGCCAGCGGAGTCGGAGTGCCGTAGTAGTCGACCTGCAGATTCTGCAGCAGAGACGGGTTGGCGCGCCCCGTGCGCACCGTGGCGAAGCTCTCCTTCGCAGCCTCGACCGCCCTGGTCATGCGGTCCTTGACGTCGACGAAGACCTCTTCGATCACGGTGTACTCCTTCTGAAACCTACTGGTATCGCTCGTGCATCAAGCTTAGCGGTCGCGGGCGGTGACGCTCAGCGATGCACCAGCGTGCCGAGCCGCTCGCCCCTGATGGCCGCCGTCACGTTGCCCTCGGGCTCCATGCCGAAGACGCGCATGGGCATGCCGTTGTCCATGCACAGGCTGAACGCGGTCGAGTCGACCACCCTGAGGCCGCGCACCAGCGCATCGCCGTAGGCGATCTCTTCGATGAGCGTGGCGTCGGGATCCCGGTTGGGATCGGCCGTGTACACGCCGTCGACGCCGTTCTTGGCCACGAGCACCTCGTCGGCGTGGATCTCGAGCGCGCGCTGCGCGGCGACGGTGTCGGTGGAGAAGTAGGGCAGGCCGGCGCCGGCGCCGAAGATCACCACGCGGCCCTTCTCGAGATGGCGGATCGCCCGCAGCGGGATGTAGGTCTCGGCGACCTGCGTCATGGTGATGGCCGACTGCACGCGGCTGCCGACGCCGGCCTGCTCGAGGAAGTCCTGCAGCGCGAGCGCGTTCATCACGGTGCCCAGCATGCCCATGTAGTCGGCGCGCGCGCGGTCCATGCCGCGCTGGGAGAGCTCGGCGCCCCGGAAGAAGTTGCCGCCGCCCACCACGACCGCGACCTCGGCGTGCTCCATCGCCGCCGCGATCTCGCGCGCGATCTGGCTCACCACGTCGGGGTTCACGCCGAGGGTGCCGCCCCCGAAGGCCTCACCCGAGAGCTTCAGCAGAACTCGGCGCTTGCGATCGGCGGTCTCGGTCATGGTGCTCCTTCGTGGGTGTGCGGTGTCGGGTGTCGACTGAGGCAATGATAGTGGGCAGCAGAAGGGCCCGGATCGCATCACGATCCGGGCCCGACGCGGCGCTTAGGCGCCGACCTTGCTGCGCGCGAAGCCGGTGACGGCGATGCCGGCGGCCTCGGCGACCTTCTTGACCTCGCGCTTGTCGGCGTCGAGGGCGTGCACCTGCTCGTTCAGCGCGACCTGCTTGAAGAACGCCGTGAGGCGGCCCTCGACGATCTTCGGCAGTGCGGCCTCGGGCTTGCCCTCGTTCTTCGAGATCTCGGTGACGAGCGCGCGCTCCTTCTCAACGTCGGCCCCGGGAACGTCCTCGCGGTCGAGGTAGAGCGGGTCGGCGAAGGAGATGTGGCGCGCGATGCTGAGCGCAGCATCGGCGTCGTCGCCCTCGTAGCCCACGATCACGCCGATCTGCGGGGGCAGATCCTTCGAGGTCTGGTGCAGGTAGACGGAGGTCGAGGGGGCCTCGACGCGCGACACCTTGCGCAGCTCGATGCGTTCGCCGATGACGGCGGCCTCGTCGGTGATCACCTCGGCGACGGTCTTCCCCTCCGCGGGGGCTGCGAGCGCCTCCTCGAGGCTCTTCGCGTTCGCGGCCACGATCGCCTCGAGCACGCGATCGGCGAGCGCGATGAACTTCTCGTTCTTCGCGACGAAGTCGGTCTCGCAGACGAGCTCGATCATCGTGGCGGCGCCCGCGCTCTGCCTGACCGCGACGAGGCCCTCGCTCGCCTCGCGATCGCCGCGCTTCGCGACGCCCTTCAGTCCCTTGAGGCGCAGGATCTCGATCGCCCGCTCGATGTCACCCTCCGCCTCGGTGAGCGCGTTCTTGCAGTCGACCATGCCGGCGCCGAGGCGCTCGCGCAGTTCCTTCACAGCGGCCATGCTTACTGCAGCCATGTGTGACTCCTTATGTGAGTGTCGTGAGTGGGATTCGGGAAGAACCGGATTACTCGGCGGCCGGAGCCTCGGCGGCAACCGGGGTCTCGGCGGACTCGGCGGCCTCCGGGGCCTCGGCGGGCTCGGACGCGGGCTCGGCGGCCTCCGGGGCCTCGGACGCGGGAGCCTCCTCGGCCTTCTGGTCGGCGTTCAGCAGCTCGACCTCCCACTCGGCGAGGGGCTCCGCAGCGGTCTCGGCGCCCTCGGCGGGCTTCTGGTGGCGCTCCATGAGGCCCTCGGCGGCCGCATCCGCGATCACGCGGGTGAGCAGGGCGACCGAGCGGATCGCGTCGTCGTTGCCCGGGATCGGGTAGGTCACCTCATCGGGATCGCAGTTGGTGTCGAGGATCGCGATCACCGGAATCCCGAGCTTCTTGGCCTCGTCGATCGCGAGGTGCTCCTTCTTGGTGTCGACCACCCAGAGGGCCGACGGGGTCTTGGACATGTTGCGGATGCCGCCGAGCGACTTCTGCAGCTTCTCGAGCTCGCGCTTCTTGAGCAGCAGCTCCTTCTTGGTGAAGCCGCTCGTGGTGCCGTCGAAATCGAGCTGCTCGAGCTCCTTCATGCGCTCCAGGCGGCCGGTCACGGTCTGGAAATTGGTCAGGAGGCCGCCGAGCCAGCGCTGGTTCACGTACGGCTGGTTGACGCGCTGAGACTGCTCGGCGATCGTCTCCTGGGCCTGCTTCTTGGTGCCGACGAAGAGGATGGTGCCGCCGCGGGAGACGGTCTGCTTCACGAACTCGTAGGCGGCGTCGATGTAGCCGAGCGACTGCTGGAGGTCGATGATGTAGATGCCCGAGCGCTCGGTGAAGATGAAGCGCTTCATCTTCGGGTTCCAGCGACGGGTCTGGTGTCCGAAGTGGACGCCGCTGTCGAGCAGCTGGCGCATGGTGACGACGGCCATTGCCGTTCTCCTGTTCTGCACGCCTCTGCGGGCGCGCGTTTGCGGTTGTCATCGGTCGCGGTAGCGACCAGATCCTGGTGCCCTCGGATTCCGCCGCCCCGTTCCGCGCTGATCTGCGATCTGCGCGAGCGAGGACCGATGACGGTGCGCCGATGAGCGGGCACGCGAAGTCACCTCTTGCGAGGTGCGAGGACCAGTGTAGCACTCCCGACGGCCCGGCATCCGGGGATCCGAGCGACGGAGACCCCGGTCGAGCGCCCCGGATCCACCGGAGCCCGGCAGCGCTCGCGAACGCCGCTCAGATGGCGCACTTCAGAGCCTGAACCGGAGAACCTCTCCACATCGCCACCGCGACCGCTTCCGTGCGCCGCACCGAGCCGTCCAAGATGGGCGGCCAGGAGGTGCCCCATGAACACCGGCTCAGCGAACCCCGCAGCAACGCACAATCAGCGACTCGGCTCCCGCGGCGAGGCGATCGCAGCGCGCTATCTCGAGGAGCGCGGCTACCGCATCATCGACCGCAACTGGCGCACGCGTCACGGAGAGCTCGATCTGGTCGTCGAGGACCGCGGAACGCTCGTCGCGGTCGAGGTGAAGACGCGCAGCGGATCAGGATACGGCCATCCCCTCGAGGCGATCACCACGCGGAAAGCCGGGCGCCTCAAACGGCTGCTGCTCGACTGGGCGCGCGTCCACGACTCGCACGCCCTCGGTCTGCGGGTGGACGCCGTCGGCATCACGGTGCATCACGACGCCGCTCCCCGCATCGACCATCTGCGGGGCATCCTGTGAGCGCCGCGGTCTGCCGCGCGGCCTCGATCGCGCTCACCGGCCTCGAGGGCACTGCCGTCACGGTGGAGGCGGCGGTCTCCCGACAACTGCCGGGGATGGCCATCATCGGCCTGCCCGACACGGCGCTGGCCGAGGCCAAGCTCCGGGTGCGTACCGCCACCGCGCAGGTGGGACTGCCTCTGAGCGATCGCTTCCTGACCATCAATCTGAGCCCTGCCTCCCTGCCGAAGCACGGTTCGGGCTTCGACCTGGCCATCGCGCTCGCGGCGCTGGCCGCGTCGAAGCACCTCCCGCCGGAACGCCTGCCCGGCGTCGCCCACCTCGGCGAACTGGGGCTCGACGGCGAACTGCGGCGACCCGCCGGGCTGCTCTCCGCAAGCCTCGCCGCGCGGTCACTCGGCTTCCGCCGGGTCATGGTGCCCGCCTCCTGCGGCACCGAGGCCGCGCTGGTGCCCGGGATCGAGGTCATCGCGGTGCCCGACCTCGCGAGCGCGGTGGCCTGGTACCGAGGAGCGTTCGAGGCGCCGCCGATCGTGGCGCTCGACGAGACCGACCGTCGGCACGTCGCCCCGCCCACCGGCAGCCCGCAGCTCGACATGTCGGATGTCGTGGGCCAGCCGGAGGCGGTGGAGGCGCTCATCGTCGCGGCAGCGGGACGGCATCATCTCTCGCTGCTCGGCCCGCCGGGGGCCGGCAAGACGCTGCTCGCCTCGCGGCTGCCCTCGATCCTGCCCGACCTCACGGCCGACGAGTCGCTCACCGCGAGCAGCATCGCGGCGCTCGGCGGCGTTCCGCTCACCCGTCTGGTGCGACGCCCGCCCATCGAGTCCCCGCACCACACGGCCTCGGCCGCGTCCATCATCGGGTCGGGCGACCACGGCGGGGTGCGGCCGGGATCGATCACCCGGGCCTGCCACGGAGTGCTGTTCCTCGACGAGGCTCCCGAGTTCCCCCGCAGCGTGCTCGACGCGCTGCGGCAGCCGCTCGAATCCGGCCGGATCGAGATCCACCGCGCTCGCCTGCGCACGATGCTTCCCGCGCGCGTCCAGCTCGTGCTCGCCTCCAACCCCTGCCCGTGCGGTAACGCGGACTCCCCCGATGCCGCGAACGCGTGCCGCTGTTCTCCCAGCATGCGGGTGAAGTACCTGCAGCGCATCTCGGGACCGCTCAGCGACCGCATCGATCTCCGGCTCACGATTCGGCGCGTGTCGAGTGTTCTGCAGCACGGATCGGGTATCCCGGCCCCGCCGAGTCGCGAGCTGCGCCGCCGGGTCACCGCCGCTCGCGAGCTCGCGGCGGAACGCCTCAGGACGACCCCGTGGAGTGTCAACTCCGAGGTACCGGGCAACTGGCTGCGCGGGCCCGGAATGCGACTGCCGCGCGCGGACACGGCGGTGATCGACCGCGCGCTCGCCCGGGGCTCGCTGACCCTGCGCGGCTACGACCGCGTGCTGCGGGTCGCCTGGAGCATCGCCGATCTCGCCGGGCTCGAGCGGCCCGGCAGGAACGAGGTCGCGCGAGCGCTCGTGCTGAGGGAAGGCGGGAGCGCATGAGCCGGGGCGACGTGCGCATCCGCGCCGACGGGGATCTGCGCGACCGGCTCGTCCGCCTGCTCCCCGCCGCCGGTCGGAGCCTGCCGAGCGAACCGGCGCGTCCCGACGAGTCGTCCCCCGCCGACACCCTGCTGGCCCGGATCGTGTGGGCGCGGCTCGTCGAACCCGGCGACGCCGTAGCCGGAGCCCTGATCTCGGTCCTCGGCGCCGCGCCAGCCCTCGACCTCCTCGCCTCCCGGGCCCCGCTCGCGCGCGTCCGCGACCTCGTGCGCGCCGCGGCCGGCACCGAGCTCGACCCGGCCGAGCTCGGGAGGGCGTTCAAGCGGTGGGGGCTGCGCCTCGACCGCGCGGCCACGGTCGGCGATCTCGACCGCGGCATCGCATCGGGCATGCGCGTGGTGACCCCGGAATCCGAGCGCTGGCCCTCCGCACTGGACGATCTGGGCGATCACGCCCCGCTGCTGCTCTGGGTGCGGGGCAGCGCGGCTCTCCTCGCGAGCTCCTCGCTCGCGGTCGTCGGAGCCCGCGCCTGCACCGGGTACGGCTCGCACATCACCGCAGAGATCGTCGAGGGCGTGTGCTCGGCGGGGATCACCATCGTCTCGGGAGCCGCCTACGGCATCGACGCGGTCGCCCACCGCACCGCGCTCGCCCTCGGATCGCCCACCGTCGCGGTCCTCGCCGGCGGGGCCGACGTACCCTATCCGCGTTCTCACGGGTCGCTGCTGGAGCGCATCGCGGAATCGGGCGCCGTCTGCTCGGAGATGGTGCCCGGCTCAGCACCGACTCGTTGGAGATTCTTGCAGCGGAATCGCTCGATCGCCGCGCTGGCGCGCGCCACCCTCGTCCCCGAGGCCGGCGTCCGCTCGGGATCCCTCAACACGGCGGGGCACGCCGCCGAACTGGGCCGGCCGCTCGGAACCGTTCCCGGACCGGTCACGAGCGTCGCATCGGCCGGGTGTCACCGCCTGGTTCGCGAGTACGGGGCGACGCTCGTGACGAACAGCGCGGAGGCGCGCGAATTCCTCGGCCTCTCCGAGCACCCCGCCCTGTTCGATTCCGGCTCGGATCCCGGTTGCGCTTCGGGCGCCCGTCCACCCGCCCTGCACCGGCGCGTGCTCGACGCGCTGCCGCTGCGCGGGAGCCGCGGGAGCTCCGACATCGCGCGTCTCGCCGGTCTCGAACTCGGCGAGACCCGGGCCGCGCTCGCCGAACTCGAGTTGCTCGGCGCCGCCGCCCGTCGCGAAACGCCGGGGGCGGGCGAGAGCCGATGGGTGATGCTGCGACGAGAATGAGAGCATGCGACTGGAGGCGGCGATCGAGGCCTTCCTCGAGGCCGTCCGCTTCGAGTACGGCTACTCCGAGCACACGGCACGCGCGTACCGGCGCGATCTGCACGATTTCTCGTCCTTCGCCGAGCGCGGCGCGGCGGGCGCCGCGACGGTCGCCGACTGCGACCTCGAACTCATGCGCGCGTGGCTCTGGGACCGCCAGCAGCGCGGCCTCGCCCCCAGCACGCTGGCCCGCAACGTCGCCACGCTGAAGTCGTTCGGCGGCTGGCTCGAGCTGCGCCGCCTGGTCCCCGGCAACCCGGCCTCACGGCTGCGATCCCCGAGGGCGCCCCGCGAGCTGCCCCGAGTGCTCGCGGACGAGCAGATGGCGCGCATCCTCGATCGCGCGGCGCGGCGTGCGGAGAGCGGGGATCCCGCGCAACTGCGCGATCACGCCGTGCTCGAGCTGCTGTACGCGACCGCTCTGCGCGTATCGGAGCTCTGCTCGCTTCCGCTCACCGGACTCGACCGCAGGGAGCGGACGGTGCGGGTGCTCGGCAAGGGCGGCAAGGAGCGCGTCGTACCGCTGGGCGCGCCCGCGGCGCGCGCGATCGAGCGCTACCTGGACGGCGCCCGTGCCGCCCTCGCGGCGCGGGCCGAGCGCCCCGAAGAGGTCCCGCTCTTCCTCGGCAACCGTGGGGGCCGGCTCGGCCCGAACGCGGTGTATCGCCTGGTGTCGCGCGAGCTGGAGCGGGAGCCCGGCGGCGGACCCCGCGGGCCGCACACCTTCCGGCACACGGCGGCGACGCACCTGCTGAACGGCGGCGCCGATCTGCGCGTGGTGCAGGAGATGCTCGGGCATTCGAGCCTTTCCAGCACGCAGGTCTACACCCACGTCTCGGCCGAGCGGCTCGCGGAGAGCTACCGGCAGGCACACCCCCGCGCCTGACCGCCCCTCACTCGAGGGGCAGCAGCACGGGGCGGCGCAGGAAGTAGCGCAGCGGATTGACGTACTCGCCGTCCACGCGCACCCCCAGATGAACGCACTCCTCCTCGCAGTGCCCGCCGCCCGCCACCCCGCCGATCGTCTCCCCGCTCACCACGGCGGCGCCGACCGCGAGCTCGCTGCTCACGGGCTCCAGCGAGTAGACCGTGCGCCCGTCGATGCGGATCGAGACCACCTCCCGGTCCACCACCGACCCCACGAACGACACGCTTCCCCCCGCGGGGGCGATGACCGCGCCGCCCGGACGCGCCACGAGGTCGATGCCGCGGTGGCCCGCCCCGTATCGGTTCGGGGGCGCACGATACGGGCCCGAGACGTCGAGCGGCACGCCGAGCGGCGGCACCCACAGCGGGGCCGCGGCAGGCGGGCCACCGGAGCCCCGGGCCGCCGGGGACTGGAGGGGGCGCTGAGGAAGGTCTGGGTGAGGCGCCGCTCCCCCGCCCGCGTTGGTGAGCAGCGGGAGCACCGCCAGCAATGGGGCGATCAGCAGCGTGTGCGGTGAGGTCATGCCTCGACTCTCGCAGGGAATCGCCCGCGCCTCGGGGGCTCTCGACGAATCTGTGGAGAAGTCGTGACGGACCGCCTGGAGTGACGGTTGTGAGCGGAGGCATCTCGACGGCTGGAGCGCCCCCGTCTGCTACTCGTCGAGCGCCAGCTCCTGCGGCAGGGAGAACTCGCGGGCCGAGAGCTCCTCGACGTTGACGTCCTTGAAGGTGAGCACCCGCACGGACTTGACGAAGCGGTCGGCGCGGTAGACGTCCCACACCCAGACATCGGTCATCGAGAGCTCGAAGTAGAAGTCGCTGCCGGCGTCCTGCCGCTTGAGGTCCACCTCGTTCGCCAGGTAGAAGCGGCGCTCGGTCTCGACGACGTAGCGGAACTGGCTGGCGATGTCGCGGTACTCGCGAAACAGCGACAGCTCGGCCTCGCGTTCGTAATCGTCTAGCTCGTCCTCGTTCATCTCCCCCATCCTACGCCGTCTTCGCGCAGGGCTCCGGGCGCGGCGCGCTCGCAGAGATCGAGATTGACTTATTCGAACACATGTTCGAATATTGCTGCATGAACTCCGCCGCGACCGTCCACTCGCTGCAGCAGCGCATCGCCGAGATGCAGCCGCTGCGGCTCGACGATCGCGCGCTGCCCATCGCCCCCGGTCTACGGCCGCTGCTCCCCGGGGGCGCGCTGCGCCGCGGCGCGAGCTACGCGGTGCTGGGCTCCCAGCAGCTCGCCCTCGCCCTGCTGGCCGAGGCCTCATCGGCGGGGTCCTGGTGCGGCGTGATCGGCTGCCCCGCCTTCGGCGCTGAGGCCGCCGCCGCCCTCGGGATCGCGCTCGACCGCTGCGTGCTCGTGCCCCGGCCGGGCGCGGATGCGCTGGGCATCGCGGGGTCGCTGAGCGAGGTGCTCGCGGTGGTCCTGCTGCGCCCCCGGTCCCACGCCGGACCCGGCGAGGTCGAGCGGATCTCGGCTCGACTCCGCGAGCACGGATCGGCGCTCGTCGCGGTGGGCGACTGGCCCCGTTCCGAGAGCACGCTGCGCGTCACGGCGTCGCGGTGGCGGGGGCTCGGCGAGGGGCACGGTCTGCTCGAGGGGCGGGAGCTCACCGTGCAGTCCCAGGACCGCCGCGGCACGAGACGGCACACGGTGCGCTTCGCGGGCGGCGCAGTGGCGGATCCCGCCGTCCCCGAGGTGCGCAGACTGGTGCCCCGATGAGCAGCGTTCTGGCCAGAGCCGTCGAGCGGATCATGGTGGTCTGGGTGCCCGACTGGCCGGTGCACGCCCACCTTCGCGAGCTCGAGAGCACGGCGGAGGAGCTTCCCGGCACGCCCGCCATCGCGCTGATCGCGAATCGGCGCGTGGTCGCGTGCTCGGCCGCAGCGCGGGCGGAGGGGGTGCGCGCGGGACTGCGCGAGAGCGAAGCGCAGTCCCGCTGCCCGACGCTCGCGGTCCGCCCGCACGACCCGGAGGTCGACGAGCGCCGCTTCGCCCCCGTGCTCGCCTCGCTCGAGCGCCTCACGCCGGGCGTCGAGCCGACCCGGCCGGGGCTCTGCACCATGCGCGCCCGGGGTCCGGCCCGGTACTACGGGGGCGAGGAGGCAGCCGCCGAGGCGATCCTGAGCCTCGCAGCGGATCTCGGGCTGCACGAGGCGAGGGTCGGGATCGCCGACGGCCGGTTCGCGGCGGAGCAGGCCGCTCGCGCGGCCTCGACCGATCCGGGAGTCACGGCCCCGAGCGGTGGCGCGCGCATCGTACCTGCGGGGGTCGCAGCGGCCTTCCTCAGCGGGCTCCCGGTCGGGCGCGCCGCGGAGCCGGCCCTCACCGAGGTGCTCCATGGCCTCGGCATCCGCACGCTGGGCGCGCTGGCCGCGCTGCCCGAGGACGCGGTGCGGCAGCGCTTCGGGCCCGAGGGGGTCGCCGCGCACCGCCGGGCTTCGGTCGCGGGCCCCCGGCACGGCTCCGAGATCCGGCCCCGCGCCCCGGTGCGGGAGCTCGCGGTGGAGCTCTCCCTCGAGCCGCCGGTCGACAGCGCGGAGCAGCTCGCCTTCGCCTGCATGGCGCTCGCCGAGCGCTTCGTCTCCGGGCTCGCCGAGGATCGCCTCGTCTGCACCGCGCTGCGCGTCGAACTCACCGACGACATCGGCGTGCGGCACGAGCGGGTATGGTCCCATCCGCACCGCTTCACCGCGGCGGACGCGGTCAACCGCGTCCGCTGGCAGCTCTCCGCGATGCCGGCGGGGCCCGCGGCCCGGGAGGACGGGCGGGAGGGTGCCGGGATCGCCCGCGTGCGCCTGGCGCCCGCGCACACCGACCGCGTCTCGGCGCACGAACCCGGGCTGTGGGCCACGGAGCCCGACGCGCGCGTGCACCACCACCTCAGCAGAGTGCAGAGTCGGCTCGGGCACACCGGCGTCGGCACGGCGGAGCTCGCCGGGGGCCGCCTCCTCGCCGAGCGTCAGCGCTTCGTGCCCTGGAGCACGGGCCGGGCCCGGCCCCGCGGATCGCGCGGCTCCGCCGCCGGTCCCTGGCCGGGAGCGGTGCCGGGGCCGACCCCCAGCCTCGTGTTCCCCGAGCCGATCCCGGCCGAGCTCTGCGACGGCTCGGGGCGCCTCGTGGGCATCGACGATGAGGACCTGCTCACCGCCCGGCCGGCGAGGCTGCGGGTGGGGAGCACCTCCTTCCGCGCCCCGGTGAGCGACTGGTCCCTCCCCTGGCCCGTCCGCGAGCAGTGGTGGCGGGGCGCGCCGGAGCGCTTCAGGCTGCAGCTGCAGCTCGCCGACGGCGACGCCTGGATGCTGCTGCACGAGGGCGATCGGTGGTACGCCGAAGGGAGGTACGACTGATGCGCTGGCAGAACTCGCCGCTGCCCTGGCAGGAGTTCGAGCGGCGACTCTCGGGCCGCGCACCGGAGGAGGCTCTGCAGTCCGCCCGCGAAGCCGGCCTCGAAGCCGCCCCCGAGGCGCGGGATCCCGGCTCCTCCTACGAGCCCGGGCCATCCGGACCGCCGACTCCGACTCCGAACACGCCCTACGCCGAGCTGCACGTCCACTCCCACTACAGCTTCCTCGACGGCGCCTCCTCGCCCGAGCACCTCGTCGCCGAGGCCTCCCGGCTGGGCCTCACCGGAATCGCGCTCACCGATCACGACGGCTTCTACGGAGCGGCGCGCTTCGCGGAGGCCGCAGAGGCGCAGGCAGGGAGGGGCCCGGAGGAAGGCGGGGATCGCTCTCCGCCCCTCACGGTCTACGGCGCCGAGCTCTCGCTCGGGCTCGATGCGCCGCAGCTCGGGGCGGCCGACCCGATGGGCACGCACCTGCTGGTGCTCGCGCGCGGAGCGCAGGGCTACCACCGGCTCGCGGGAGCGATCACGCAGGCGCAGCTGGCCGGGGGCGAGAAGGGGCGACCCGTCTACGACCTGGAGGCGCTCGCCGAGGCGGGGAAGGACGAGTGGGTGATCCTCACGGGGTGCCGCAAGGGCGGCCTGCGCCGCGCGCTGGCGTCCGCCGACAACGCGGCCGACGGCGAGGCCCGGGCCCTCGCGGAGCTCGACCGCCTCACCGCGCTCTTCGGCGCCGACAGCGTGCACGTCGAGCTCACGCACCACGGGCACCCCGACGACGATCCCCGCAACGCCCGCCTCGCAGCTCTCGCCGCCGCCCGCGGCCTCCCCGCGATCGTCACGGGCAACGTGCACTACGCGACCCGCGAGGACGCTCCCCTGGCCGAGTCCATGGCCGCGGTGCGGGCCAGGCGCAGTCTCGATGAGCTCGATCCCCACCTGCCTGCCTCGGGCGCGGCGCACCTGCGCAGCGGCGGCGCGATGCTCCGGCGCTTCGCCCGCTATCCCGACGCGGTCGCGCGCACGGTGCCCCTCGCCCGAGAGCTCGCCTTCCCGCTCAGAGCCGCCCGCCCGAAGCTCCCGAGGCTCGACGTGCCCGAGGGCCACACGCAGATGAGCTGGCTGCGCAGGCTCGTGTGGGAGGGCGCCGAGCACCGCTACGGGGCGCCGCTCCCCGAGCGCAACCGCGCCAGGATCGAGCGGGAGCTCAAGGTCATCGCGCAGAAGGACTTCCCCGGCTACTTCCTCATCGTGCACGACCTGGTGCGGAAGGCGCGAGACCTCGGCATCCTGTGCCAGGGCCGCGGGTCGGCCGCGAACTCGGCCGTCTGCTACGTGCTGGGCATCACGGCCGTCGACGCGATCTTCTACGATCTCCCCTTCGAGCGCTTCCTGTCGAGCATGCGCGACGAGGAGCCCGACATCGACGTCGACTTCGACTCCGAGCGGCGCGAGGAGATCATCCAGTACGTCTACGGGAAGTACGGCAGGCTCAACGCGGCGCAGGTCGCGAACGTCATCAGCTACCGCCCGAAGGCCGCGATCCGCGACGCCGCCAAGGCGCTCGGCTACGGCCCGGGGCAGCAGCGCGCGTGGACCAGGGGCCTGGAGCGGTGGAGCGGCATCGACGACGATCCCGACAGCCCCATCCCCGCCCCCGTGCAGCAGCTGGCCGGGCAGTTCATGAGAGCCCCGCGGCACCTCGGCATCCACTCGGGCGGCATGGTGCTGACCGATCGCCCCGTCGGGGAGGTCTGCCCCATCGAGCACGCACGCATGGACGGCCGCACCGTGCTGCAGTGGGACAAGGACAGCTGCGAGACGATGGGGCTCGTCAAGTTCGACCTGCTCGGCCTCGGCATGCTCAGCGCCCTGCAGAAGACGATGGACATCGTCGAGGCGGGCACGGGCGAGCGCTGGGATCTGGACACGATCCCCGGCGAGGAACCCGGCGTCTACGACATGCTGTGCCGAGCCGACGCCGTCGGCGTGTTCCAGGTCGAGAGCCGCGCGCAGCTGAACACCCTGCCGCGGCTGAAGCCCCGCTGCTTCTACGACCTCGTCATCGAGATCGCGCTCATCCGCCCCGGCCCCATCCAGGGCGGCGCGGTGCACCCGTACCTGCGGCGCAGGGAGGGGGAGGCCGTCACCTACCCGCATCCGATGCTCGAGCCGGTGCTCGCGCGCACCCTGGGCGTGCCGATCTTCCAGGAGCAGCTCATGCAGATGGCCACGACGATCGGCGGCTGCAGCGCCGAGGACGCCGACCTGCTGCGCCGTTCCATGGGCTCGAAGCGGGGCGAGGAGCGGATCGAGAGCCTCGAGGCGAAGCTCTTCGCCGGCATGGAGAAGAACGGGATCGTGGGCGAGGAGGCCGCCCGCCTCTACACGCAGATCAAGTCCTTCGCCGACTTCGGCTTCGCAGAGAGCCACTCGATCAGCTTCGCGCTGCTCGTCTACGTGAGCTCCTGGTTCAAACTGCACTACCCCGCCGCCTTCCTCGCGGGGTTGCTGCGCTCCCAGCCCATGGGCTTCTACTCGTCCCGCGAACTCGTGCAGGACGCGCGGCGGCACGGCGTCGAGGTGCGCCAGCCCGACGTGCAGCACTCGGCCGCGCAGGCCGGCCTCGAGACGCTGTCGGGCGAGGCGGCCCCGGCTCGAGGGCGGGCCACCGGCGCGGACGCCTGCCTCGCGGATCCGCAGCCCCCTGTCGGCCGCTTCGACCCGGAGGCCCCCGATGGGAGCGGCCTCCACCGCCGTGACGGCGCGTTCGCGGTGCGGCTCGGGCTCACCGGCGTCCGGGGCATCGAGGCCGAGGCTGCGGAACGCATCGCCCGGGCCCGCGCGCGGGGCCCCTTCGCGGACCTCGCGGATCTCGCGCGCAGGGCGGATCTGGATCGCGGCCGCATCGAGGCTCTGGCCGCCGCGGGGGCCTGCGAGAGCCTCGGGATCGGCCGGCGCGAGGCGCTCTGGGCGGCTGCGCCCGCGGCGGACAACCGCGAGCGCTTCCTGCCGGGCATCGCCGTGCACGTGCAGCCGCCCCTGCTCCCGATGCTCAATCCGGCCGAGCAGACCGCGCTCGACCTGTGGACGACCGGGATCCCGCTCGACGCGCACCCGCTCGCGCTGCTGCGCGACGCGCTCGACGCCCGGGGCGTGGTGCGCTCCGACCTGGTGCGCCGCAACCGGCCCGGCGCGCTCGTGGAGGTCGCGGGTCTCGTGACGCACCGGCAGCGCCCCGGCACCGCCGGCGGCATCGTGTTCATCACCCTGGAGGACGAGGCCGGCAGCGTCAACGTCGTCACCTGGCGGGATGTCTGGCTGCGCAACCGGCTCGTGGCGCGATCCTCCCCCGCGCTCGTGATCCGCGGCCTGCTTGAGCGCTCCCCCGACGGGGTGGTCAACGTCATCGCCGAGGCCTTCGAGCCGCTCGCCTCCCCGGCGGGCGTCGCATCGCGGGACTTCCGCTGAGCGGGCGAGTGGGCCGGATCAGACCGCTCGCCGGCGGATCCTGACGTGCCGCTGCTGCATCATCCCCTGCAGGCCCTCGGGCCCGAGCTCACGCCCGAAGCCCGACATCTTCCACCCTCCGAAGGGCGCCTGGAGTTCGGACACGTCGTTGACGTTCACGCCGACGCCGCCCACGTGCAGCCGCTCGGCGATCCCCCACGCCCGATCGAGATCGCCGCCGAACACGTACGCCGCCAGCCCGTAGTCCCCGCGGTTCGCGAGTTCCGCCACGTCGTCGCCCGCCCCGAAGCGATGCACGGCGACGAGCGGGCCGAAGGTCTCCTCGCGCATCACGAGCGCGTCGGCGGGCACGCCGTCGAGCACGGTCGGCTCGAAGAACAGCGAGGGATCGAGCCGGGCGTCGACCTCTGCTCCTCCGCCGCCCGCCCGCAGGCGGGCTCCGGAGGCGAGCGCCTCGTCGATGTGCCGCCGCGACTTCTCGATGACCGCCGCGGTCGTCACGGGGCCTCCCGTGACGCCGGGGTCGAAGCCGTGCCCGAGCCGGATCGCCCGCGCCTCGGCGGCCACGGCCTCGACGAAATCGTCCGCCACGCGCTCGTCGACGAGGATGCGGTTCACGGCGATGCAGATCTGGCCCGCATTCGAGAAGGATCGGCGCGCGGCCGCGGCGGCGGCCTCCGCGACGTCGGCGTCGTCGAGCACGACGAACGGCGAATGCCCGCCGAGCTCCAGGGTGACCCGTTTCAGGGTCGAGGCCGCCGAGCGCATGATCGCCTGCCCGGTCGCCGTCGACGCCGTCGCCGTGATCGCCGCGATGCCCGGGTGCTCGGAGAGCCGCGAACCGGCCTCGAACGCGCCGGGAAGATCCGAGAGCACACCCTCGGGCAGGCCCGCATCGAAGAGGCACCGTACGATCTCCGCCACCGCGAGCGGCGTCTCGATCGGCGGCTTGACGATCACGGCGTTGCCCGCCGCGAGCGCGGGCCCGACCTTCCACGCGTAGAGGTCGACGGGATAGTTCCAGGGGACGATCGCCGCGACGACGCCCAGGGGCTCCCAGGTGACGAGCGAGCGGATGTCGCGTCTCGCCGCGGGCCGTATCGAGCCGGCGACGCGGCGGCCCTGCTCGGCGTAGTACCGGATCACCCGCGCCCCGAAGGTGATCTCCTTGCGGCTGTCCACCACCGTCTTCCCCTGCTCGCGCGTGAGCAGCTCGGCGATGCGCTCGATGCGCTCGTCGATGAGGGCCGCCGCTCGCAGCAGGATCTCGCAGCGCTCGTCGGCGGTCAGCGCCGCCCAGCGGGCGGATCCGGCATGCCCGGCCTCGACGGCGCGATCCACGTCGCCCGCGCCCGCGACGGCGCTCGTCCCGACGAGTTCGCCGGTCGCCGGATCCCGCACCTCGGCCGTCTCACCGCTCAGAGCGGCGACCCACTCGCCCCCGATGCAGACGCCGCGCTCCAGCCCCGTCATCACCGCACCTCGGGGGCGGAGAACTCGCGCGAGCGGAGGCGGCGCCACAGCTCGGCGTAGTTGCGGTCGTTCTGCTGATGCGCGAACGTCGTGCGGTTCGAGTTGGTGTTCACCATGATCATCGGCTCGACCCCGCGGGCCACGAGCTCGGCGGTGGTCGAGGCGTTGATCGCGTGCCCGACCGCGATCGCGACCGACGTCGAGGTCGGTCCGACGGGGAACTCGAGGCCGTCGATGAACTGCGAGGCGTCCTCGAGCGGGATTCCGGTGTCGATCGTGACGTCGGCGATCTCGTAGAGGCGCTTGCCGCAGGAATGGCGGCTCTCGACCTGCGAGGAGTGCGGCACCGAGGTCACCGCGATGACCTTGAGCCCGCGCTCCTTGAACTCGACCGCCATGTCGAGGATCACGGCGTTGATGCCGGAGTGCGAGAAGAGGATGAGCGCGTCGTCCTCCTTGAGCTGGTGGGATCGCAGGATCGCCGTGCCGTAGCCCTCCCGCGTGTGCAGGAAGCGGTACTGGGCGGTGCCCTGATCGCCGAGCACGTGGTGCATGAGCGCGATGGAGCTCTCCACGATGGGGCGGAAGCCCGTCACGCCCCCGGTGCGGGGGAACATCTCGAGCGCGGCGAAGCCGCCGTGGCCCGTGCCGAAGGTGAAGACGAGTCCGTCTCGGGCGATGGTGTCCGCGCAGATCTGCGCGGCCCGCCCGATAGCCTCGCCCTGGGTGTCGCGCACCCGCGCGAGCTTGGCGATCACGTCGTCGAAGTATCCCGTTGCGATGCTCATGGTTCTCTCTTCTTCCTGTGCGGTTGCCCGGTGGATGGTGTTGCCGGCGCGGGTCACTCGGCGGCGAGCGCCTCGAGGCCTGCCCGGAGCAGGTCGAGCTCCGCCTCGCGGCGGGGCTCGGCGTCGAGCTTGGAGTAGTCGCTGCCGCTCACGCTCGCGAGGCAGAGCGAGGCTGCCGCGATCCCGAGGGCGCGAGCGACGACGAGCACGGCGCTCGTCTCCATGTCGGCGCCCACGACGTGCTGCAGGCGGCGCCTGGCCACGAGCTCGGCCTGTCTCTCGGGGTCCTCTCGGCGCATGAGGTCGGTGTAGAAGCCGTCCGCGGTCTCGTAGATGCCCGTGCGCACCGGCCGGCCCGTCGCCCGGGCGGCGGCCTCCACCCGCGCGGTCAGCTCGAAGTCGGGCACCGCCGGGTATCCGATGGGCAGGTAGCCCGCGGAGGTTCCCTCGTTCCGGATCGCGCCGTGCGCGACGACGAGGTCGCCGAGCTCGCTGGGACCCGCAGTCATGACGGTCCCGAGGCGGAGCACGCGTCGGACCCCGATGGAGGCGAGCTCCTCCACGACCACGGCCGCGACGGGAGCCCCCATGCCGAAGGCGCTGACCGTGACTCGCCGGCCACGGTGGCTCCCCGTCGCCGTTGTGAGACCGCGGTCCTCGTTGAGCAGTACCGCATCGTCGAGCAGCTCGGTCGCGAGCAGCACCCGGCCCCGGTCGCCGACGACGATGGCGTCCTCCCCCACCTGGTCGGGCGTGCAGTGCAGGTACCAGGCCTCTCTCGGCGTTGTCATGCGTTCCTCTTCTCGTCTCGCTGGTGATCGGTCTGCAGGTCGGGATCGGGGCGTCTCTCGGAGAGCATCCGCGCGGTGGCATCGGATGCCGCGGCGAGGTGCGCGAGCATCTCCTCCGGTTCGGGATCGCCCCCGGCCGCGAGGAGCGCCACCAGAGTGCCGGAGAAGGTGTCGCCGGCCCCGGTCGTGTCGACGCCCGTCACCGGCTGTGCGGGAACCGACCCCACGCCGGTGAGTTCGCATCCGGGGCCGACGCGGAGCAGCTCGGCCCCCTCCGATCCGCGCGTCACGACGACGTAGGCTCCGGGCGCCGCTGCCGCGGCGACGGTCTCGAGGTATCCGCGCTCGCCCTCGCTCAGGGTCACGAGACGCGCCCGGGAGGCGAGCTCGGCGACGAGTTCGGCGGTGAGCGAGGCGGGATCCTGCTTGACGATCCAGAAGACGGGGGCGCCGGCCGGGATCGCGGTGAGCAGCTCCCGGGTGGTCTCCTCCGGCCCGACCGTCACGACCGCGGCGTCCGCGGTGGCGAGCAGCTCGCGCTGCGCCGCGGTGAGCCGGTCGGCGTGGCAGTCCCCGGGGTCGAAGAGGCAGATGGCCCCCTGGCCCTCGGGGTAGAGGAGGTGGGCGCTCGGGCTGCGCGAGCCCGAGCGCGCGACGCCCGAGGTGTCGGCCCCGCCGGTCTCCACCGCGCGCACCCACGCCTCCCCCTCGGCGTCGCCTCCGACCCACGAGAGCGCGGCGACCCGCACGGCGCCTCCCGCGGCGCGGGCCGCCGCGCGGGTGACGTGGGCGATCCCGCCGTACCTCGGCCACTCGTCCGCGCGGGAGCGCACTGTCGTCGTCGCGTGGTGTCCCTCGAACGGCGCGAGCTGCATGGCGTAGTCCACGCTCGCGTAACCGCTCACCACCAGGGTCGGGAGATGCTCCGTCACAGCATCTCCTCGGCCTCTGCGAGCGGCACGACCCGGCCGAAGTAGCGCCCGATGTCCTCGAGGCTCGCCTCGGCGAGGTGCGGGCGGTTGGAGTTCGTCGCCTCGCGCGGCACGACGACGTCGAAACCGCCCGCGAACGCGTCCTGCACGGTCGCCCGGATACACACGTTGGTCTTCACCCCGGCGACGACGACCCGCGTGATCCTCTGCTCCCGCAGGAGGAGGTCGAGGTCGGTCGCGTAGAAGCCCGAGTAGCGGCGCTTCGGCACGACGATCTCCCGGTCGCGGTCGACGGGTTCGAACCCGGGGAAGAACGCCGCGTCTCGCGCTCCGTCCTGGTGGTGGCGCGGGAGTTTCGCGAACTCGTAGTCGTCGAGCCCCCGATAGTGCCGTTCGACGACGTGCACGAGCAGCGCGTCGCGGGCCCGCGCGGCGTCGCGCAGCGACGCGAGCGCCGGCAGCGTCTCCTCGACCTCGGGGTAGTAGTTGGCGTGACCGGGATCGTAGAAGGAGTTGATCACGTCCACGAGCAGCAGCGCGGTGTCGGGGCGGCGGGAGTACGACATGGTGTCCTTCACGGTGTTCAGGGGTCAGGCGGTCACGCGCGCCCGCCTGCGCAGGCCGGTAAAGCCTGCCCAGGCGAGTACCGCGACGACGGCGATGTACGGGAGGGTCTGGATCAGGTCCGCGGAGAATCCGCCGCTCGTCTGGAGTCGGATCTGCAGCGCGTCGAAGAAGGAGAAGAGCAGGCACGCGAGCGCCGTCGCCAACGGCTTGGAGCGGCCGAAGTAGAAGGCCGCGAGCGCGACGAAGCCGCGCCCGGCGATCATGTTCTCGTTGAAGAGACCGCTCACGCCCAGCGAGAGCGCGACGCCGCCCAGGCCGGCGAGCAGGCCGGCCAGCATCCCCGCGGTGTCGCGGAGACCGAGCGTGCGGACGCCGAGCGACGCGCTCGCCCGCTCGCTCACGCCCGTCGCGCGGGTGCGGACGCCCCACCGGGTGTTGGCGAAGGCCCAGGCCAGGAACGGCACGAGCAGCGCGGCGAGCCAGAACAGCGCGTCCTTTCCGCTCAGCATCGCTCCCAGGACCGGGATCCCGTCGACACCCGGGATCGAGATGCGCGGGATCCGGGGCTGATCGGGGAATCGCAGTGTGCCCGAGACCCCAAAGACCGCGCGGAGCACGAAGCCGACGATCCCGAGCGCGACGATGTTGAAGCCGAGCCCCACGATGATCTCGTTGGCCGAGAGCCGCGTGATCACCAGGCTCATGACGAGTCCGGCGAGCGCCCCGCCGAGACCGCCCGCGAGCACGCCGACGAGCCAGTTGCCGGTCGCCGCGCTCGCGAGGATGCCGAGGAACGCCCCGACCAGCATCTGCCCCTCGAGGCCGATGTTGACCACGCCCGCACGGCGGTGGATCGCGCCGCCCAGCGCGGCGAGCACGAGCGGCACCGCCAGCAATAGCGTCGAGTTGATGATGCTGTCGATCATGCGCTCGCCTCCGTGTTCTCCGCGGACCTCCTGCGCCTGCGCAACCGCGGAATGGCGAACTGCGCGACCGCGAGCATCATGACGGCGCCCTGCAGGATGTCGATGAGCTGGATGGGGATGTTCACGAAGAGCTGCACGGTCGCGCCGGCGGCTGCGAGCGCACCGAAGGCGACCGCGCCGATCACGATCCCGATCGGATTGAAACGCGCGAGCAGCGCGATCGCGATGCCGGTGAACCCGAAGTTCGCCGAGAAGCCGACCGAGAAGCGGTGGACCAGGCCGAGGGTGTGCACGGCTCCCCCGATGCCGCCGATCGCGCCCGAGGCGAGCATGGCCGTCATCAGGACCGGGCGAACGCGGAGCCCCTGCGCCGCCGAGAAGCGCGGCGTCCGGCCGACCGCGTCGAACTCGAAGCCGAGCTGAGTGCGCCTGGTCCAGACCGCGTAGACGATGACGAGGGCGATCGCGATGAGGAAGCCCGCGCTGAGCTGACCGGGAGGGGCGAGCAGCGGGAGCTCGGCCGGGGTCGCGATGTAGGCGGTCGCCGAATTCGCCTGGCCGGGGGCCAGGAAGAACGACTGCACGAGCCAGGCCGTCACGCCCGCGACGATGAAATTGAACATGAGGGTCGAGACGACCTCGTCCACGCCGAGCCAGGTGCGCAGCGCCGCCGGGATCAGCGCCACGAGCGCGCCCGCGAGGCCGCCCGCGACGAGGCAGGCGGCGATCGCGACGGCGGGCGGCGCATCCGTCATTCCGGCGCCCACCACGGAGGCGGCGAGTCCCGCGAAGGCGAAGCTCCCCTCCACGCCGACGTTGAACACGCCGGCACGGAAGGCGATCGCCGCCGCGAGGCCCGTGAAGAGCAGCGGGGTGGCCGCGGTGAGGGTCGCGTTGATCCTCGCCGCGTCGCCGAAGGCCTCCTGCGCGAGCATGCCGTAGATCTCGACGGGGCTCTCGCCGCCGATCAGGAGCGCGACGGCGCCGACGAGGAGCGCGATCGCCACCGGCACTGCGATGCGCCACGCCGACCGGCCGATACGCCGCCAGGGCATTCCGCGCTGCTGCACGGGGACGGGTACGTAGCTCGTGTTCGCGCCCGTCTCGGGCGCCTGCTGGAAGGTCACCCTTCTCCCTCCCGCCGCCCGGTGCCGGTGCCGAGCATGAGCTTGCCGAGCTCGACGCGATCGGCGCCGCGCCCGAGCTCGCCGACGACGCGGCCCTGATGCAGCACCACGACGCGGTCGGCGAGCGCCTGGATCTCGTCGAGCTCCTCGCTGAACAGCAAGACGGCGCCGCCCGCGTCGCGCGCCTCGCGCAGCTGCTCGTGGATGAAGCCGATCCCGCGGATGTCGACGCCGCGGGTCGGCTGGCTCGCGATGAGCACAGAGGGTTTCTCCCGCAGCTCGCGGGCGATCACCACGCGCTGCTGGTTGCCGCCGGAGAGGCTCGACATCGGATCCCGATCTGAGCCGTAGCGCACGGCGCCCGACTGCAGCACATCGGAGACCGCGGCCCGCACCCGGGAGCGCACGAGCCAGCCGAGGCGAGAGAGCTTCGCCAGGGCGGGCGTGGCGATGGCGTTCTCGGCGATCGACAGCTCGAGCGCGAGGCCCTCCTGCTTGCGGTCGGCGCTCACGTAGCCGAACCCGGCGCGCCGCCGCGCGCGGACGGAGGGTCTCGCGAGCCGCTCCCCGCGCAGCCTGATCGTGCCCCGCTCGGGCTTCCGCAGCCCGATGAGGGCCTCGGCGAGCTCCTCCTGGCCGTTGCCGGTGACCGCGGCGACGCCCAGGATCTCCCCCGAGCGCACGTCGAGGTCGATGCCCGACAGGCGCTCCACCCCCCGGTCGTCCCGCGCGGCGAGGCCGCGGCACTCGAGCACCACGTCGCCGGGCTCCCCGGGCCTCGGCGCGTCCGCGGGCAGGGGCTCCCCGCCCATGATGAGGCGGGCGAGCATCTCGACCGAGGCCTCGCCGCTCGGGATGGCCGGCTGGGTCACCCCCGCCCGCAGCACCGTGATCTCATCGGCGACCCGCATCACCTCGCCGAGCTTGTGGCTGATGAACACGACCGTCCGCCCGTCGTCGGCGAGCCGTCGGAGCAGGCCGAGCAGCTGAGTGGCCTGGGCCGGCGCGAGCACGGCCGTGGGCTCGTCGAGGATGAGCACGTCGGCGCCCCTGCCGATCAAGCGCAGTATCTCGATCTGCTGCTGGATCGCGATCGGCGCGTGCGCGGCCCGGAGGCCCCAGTCGATGTCGGTGCCGACCGACCGCGCGAGCCGCTCGGCCTCCTCGCGCGCCCGGCGCCAGTCGATGCGGCCGAAGTCGGAGGGCTCATGGCCCAGCACGAGGTTCTCGAGCAGCGTGAGGTCGGGCACGATGGCGAGTTCCTGCTGCACGAGGCCGATCCCGCGCCTGATCGCGTCGCGCGGGCCGGCGAAGCGCACGGGCGCGCCGTCGACCAGGATCTCGCCGTCGTCGGGCTGGTCGAGGCCGTAGAGCATTCTCATCAGCGTGCTCTTGCCCGCGCCGTTCTCCCCGATGACCGCGAGCACTCTTCCGCGGTGCGCGACGAGCGACACGTCGCGGTTCGCGCGCACCGGCCCGAAGGACCTCGCGATCCCGCGCGCCTCGATCCGGGGCGGGGAGTCGCGCTCCGCCTGGGTCACGTCTTCCATCACCTGTTCAGCTCTTCCGACGCGTCCGTGCCGGCCTAGCCGCCCTGGTAGAAGTCGGGGTAGCCGTCGCTCACCACGTTCCACACGTCGATGCTGCCGTCGATGATGCCCTGCCTCAGCTCCTCGATCCGGTCGAGCGTGGCCTGCGGAATGGCGTCCTTCGTGAACTCGAAGTCGGTCAGCCCCACCGCGTCCTCCTTGAGGCCGAAGGTGAGCGTCTTGCCGCCGGGGAAGGAGCCTTTCGCGTAGTCGCCGATCACCGTCTCGACGGCGAGGTCCGTGCGCTTCAGCACGCTCGTGAGCACCGAGCCCGGCGCGACGCCGTCCTGATTGTCATCCACGCCGATGGCGTAGCGGTTCGACTCATCGGCGGCCTGGATCACCCCGGCACCGGTGCCGCCCGCCACCGAGTACACGATGTCGGCTCCCCGCTCGAACATCGACTGCGCGAGTTGCTGGCCCTTGGCCGGGTCCGCGAAGTCGTTGGAGTACGCGGTCAGCACCTCGACCTCGGGATCGATGTCCTTCGCGCCCTGGATGAAGCCGACGAGGAACTTGTCGATGCCCACGCCCGAGGTACCGCCGATCACCCCGATCACCTTGTCCGCGTTGATCCTCGGATCCTCGGTGTTCGTCGTCTGCATCGCCGCGAGGGCGCCCGCGAGATAGGAGCCCTCCTGCTCCTGGAAGAGTACCGAGGCCACGTTGTCGCCCTTGGCCTCCGCGTTGACGATCACCCAGTCGCTCTCCGGGAAGTCCGCTGCGACCTGACTGATGATCTGGTTGTGTGAGAACTCCAGGTCGATGACGAGGTCGACCCCCGACTGGCCGGCGCGGCGCAACAGCTGCTCGCCCTGACCGACGACGTCGTCGGACTCGATCGTGCTGCCCTGGAGACCGGTGTCGGCGAGCGCCCTCTCGAAGCCCGCGTTCGCGAGATCGTTGTAGGACTGGTCGCCGAGGCCGCCCTGCGCGATGACGAGGGCGACCCTGCCCCCGTCTTTACCGCTGCTGTCAGCCGCGCCCGTCGAGCAGGCTGTGAGCGCGAGGAGCGTAGCCGCCGCCGGCACGACGAGCAGTGCTCGGGTTCGTTTCATGAGATCCTCCGTTGGATGGGTTGTTGAGGGTGACGCGGTAGAGGTAGTGAGTGCCGAGATAACGGGCACGCACGTGCTCAAGGAGCTGCCCCGAGGCGTCGTGGGAGCGGCGGTCTACCTCGATGAGCGCGGTCCCCGGGTCGACGCCGAGGTGCTCGGCCTCGTCGGGCTCCGCGTTGATTGCGCGCAGCGTCTCCTCGCCCTCAGCGAGGGAGAGACCGGCGGCACGGAGGGCGCCGTAGAACGAGAAGTCGAGCTGCGCCGCGCGCCACTCGTCGAGTCCGACCCGGGCGGCGATGTAGTCGGGCACGATGAGCCGCTGCAGGCCGACCGCGCTGCCGCCCACGCTGCGCAACCGCTCGAGCACGACCAGACCGACGTCCTCGGGGAAGGGCGAGCCGGGTCGATCCTGCGCACCGGGGGCGAACTCCGCGTAGTCGAGCAGGATGTTGCCCGGAACGAGGCCCAGGCTGTCGATGTGCTCGCTGAAGCTCGTGAGCTCGGGCAGCTTGCGCTCCATCGGGCGCGCGCGCACGAAGGTGCCCTTGCCGCGCCGGCGTGAGACGAGTCCTCTGTCGACGAGAAGCTCGAACGCCTTGAGGATCGTGGCGCGGGAGAGGCCGTTCTCGGCTGCGAGCATCGGCTCGCTCGGCAGCTGGGTGCCGGGCGACAGCTGCTGATCCGCGATGTGGGCTTCGAGCGCATTGGCCAATTGCATGTACAGCGGCTGCGCACCCCGCTCGGTGTCGAGATCGAATCGCATCACTGCCCTCTATTCCGCATCTTATCCTGTTGTCCGGTCAAGTATAGGCACAAGATCGTCGCCGCCGGAGGAAGATCTCGCATTCTCTCGGTCCCCGTTCAGCGGCACCCGACCGGCTAGGCTGACGACGTGCACACCTCGACGGCCCTCCTCACCGACCACTACGAGCTCACGATGGTCGACGCCGCGCTCCAGGCCGGCACCGCTCACCGGCGCAGCGTCTTCGAGCTCTTCGCGCGACGCCTCACGGGCGCGAGGCGCTACGGCGTTGTCGCCGGCACCGGCCGGCTGCTCGAGGCGATCGAGCGCTTCCGCTTCACCGAGGCCGAGCTCGGCTTCCTGCGCGAGCGGGGCGTCGTGAGCGACGCCGCCCTCGACTGGCTCGCTGATTTCCGCTTCAGCGGCGACATCTGGGGATATCCGGAGGGCGAGGTCTTCTTCCCCGGCTCGCCGCTCATCACGGTCGAGGCGAGCTTCGCCGAGGGGGTGCTGCTCGAGACGCTCGCCCTCAGCATCCTCAACGCCGACTCCGCCGTCGCCACGGCGGCCTCCCGCATGGCGCACGCCGCGAACGGCAAGCCGCTCGCCGAGATGGGATCCCGCCGCACCGGCGAACGCAGTGCCGTCGCCGCCGCCCGCGCCGCCTACATCGCGGGCTTCAGCGCCACCTCCAACCTCGAGGCGGGCCGCAGCTACGGCATCCCCACGATGGGCACCGCGGCGCACAGCTTCACCCTGCTGCACGACAGCGAGCGCGAGGCCTTCGAGGCCCAGGTCGCGGCGCTCGGCACCGGCACCACGCTGCTCGTCGACACCTACGACATCGAGCAGGGCGTGCGCACGGCCGTCGAGGTCGCGGGCACGGGGCTCGGCGCGGTGCGCATCGACTCGGGCGACCTGCCCGTGGTCGTCGCGCGCGTGCGGCGGCTGCTCGACGAGCTCGGCGCGACCCGCACCCGCATCACCGTGACCAACGACCTCGACGAGTACACCGTCGCGGCGCTCGCGGCGTCGCCGGTGGACAGCTTCGGCGTGGGGACCTCGGTGGTCGTCGGATCCGGATCGCCCACGATGGGCATGGTCTACAAGCTCGTCGCCCGCGAGGACGACGCCGGCCGCTGGGTGTCGGTGGCGAAGAAGTCGGCCGACAAGGTCTCGGTCGGCGGTCGCAAGAGCGTGCGCCGCGAGTACAGCGCACGCGGCGTCGCGACCGCGGAACTGATGCTCCTGGGCGACGGCCCCGGCGGAGAGCCCGGGGGCGCGGCGGGCACCGGCGCGGAGAGCACCGGCGCGGAGGGCACCGGCGCGGAGTGCGGGAGCGCCCGCCCGGTGCTCGCCCCGCTGGTCGTCGCCGGCTCGGTGCAGCCGGGGCACACGGGCGCCGAGGGCATCGCGGCCGCCCGCGAGCGGCACGCGCTGCGCGTGCGCGAGCTCCCGCCCGTCGCGATGCGGCTCACCCGCGGCGACCCGGCGATCCCGACCGAGTACCGGCGGGCGCAACGGAGTACGTCATGAGCACGGTGGATCCCGAACTGCGGTGGTGGAGGAACGCCCGCACCCTGCGCGCGACATCGACCGTGCTGTGGTGCGCGACGTTCGCGGGATCGCTGGTGACCGGCTGGTCGAACGCGCGCGTTCTCGGCGGCGGCCGGTGGGTGCGCTGGGCCGGGGCCGACTGGCTCGTCGGCACCGACGGCACCTCGGAGACGGTGCAGCAGATCGCGCGGGTCTCGCTGATCGTCCTCCCGTTGCTGATCATCGTCGCCGGTGCGGTCGACGGCTACGCTCGCGCCAGGAGCCGCACCGGCCCGGCCTGGTGCATCTTCTCCGCATTCGGCTGGGCGGCGCTCGGTCTCGGCCTCGGTTCGTTCGCCGCCCTCGTGGGTTCGGGATCCCTGGCGCTGCCCGTGCTGCTCACGGCGCTCGGTGCGCTCGCCCTGGTGATCCGCCCCATCACCCGCCGCGCGCTCGCCACGCGTGCGGAACGTCGGGCCTGGTCCAGGACCCACGGCGCTCCGGCCGATGCCGTTGCGACGAAGGTCGACGTCGAGACAGTCGCCGGGATCGATCGCTGGAGGGTCACCCTGCGCTACGAGGATCGCACCGGCCGGACGCGGTGGCATCGGGCCTCCATCCGCTTCCAGGAACGCGTCATGCCGCGCATCGGCGACGGGTACGAGATCCGCTACGACCCCGATCACCCGGGCCGACGCTCGTCGATCCACGTGAACCTGGCGAGGACGAAGAAGGCGGCGCGCTGACGAACCGGCCGGGCACCGCCCGGCGCTACTTCTTCATGCGCTCGTAGATCCGCTTGCAGTCGGGGCAGACCGGAAACTTCTCGGGGTCGCGCGAGGGCGTCCACTTCTTGCCGCAGAGCGCGCGCACCGGCTTGCCCGTCACCGCGGACTCGAGGATCTTGTCCTTCGGCACGTAGTGCGAGAAGCGCTCGTGGTCGCCCTCCTCGATCTGCTCTTCCTCGAGCAGCTTCTCGAGTTCGCGGTCGAGCACATCGGCTCCCCCGGCGGATCCGGAATCGCTTCGCGTGAAGATACCCATGCGCCCATTGTAACCCCGGCGCCGCGCCGGGGCCGGGGTCAGTCGAACACCTGCGTCACCGCGATCAGCTCGGGCCCGCTGCGGTCGAAGATCCACCCGCCGATGAGCACGCCGAGCAGCAGCGCGACCGCACCGTAGCCGACGCCGAAGAGCAGCGCCCAGACGTTCTGCACGAACTCGACATCGATGAGGGCGGTGACCGAGAACCACACGGGCGGCACGGCGAGCACGAGCGAGATCAGCATCGAGAGCGTCTGCGCGAGGCCCGATCCCGAACCCGACCACTGGGGCTGCACGAAGGGGCTGTCGCCCGGCCGTGTCGCGGGGTAGGGCATCAGCGCCGAGAAGACGCTCGACACGGCGCTCGCCACGAGCAGCACCGCCACGTTCATGCCGATCACGGCGGGCAGCACCCGCCAGTCCCCCAGCACCGTGACGGTGATGCTCGACCCGATGAGCGCGAGCGGCACGCCGATCAGCATCACCGGGGCGAGACGCCCGGCGCGATCCGCACGCCCCGGGATGCCGCTCGCCACGTGCTCCCAGATGGCGGTGGAGTCCATGGAGACGTCGTTGTGCTGGGACCAGCCGAGCAGCAGCAGGATGATCGGCAGCGGCACGAGCGACAGCGTGCGCAGGTCGGCTCCCGCGACCCAGAAGGCGAGCAGCATCACGATCGGAGCGATCGGGATCGCGAACAGCGCGACGCGGTAGCGGGGATCCCGCCCCCAGTAGGTGAGCTCGCGCGCCGCGATCACCTGGGAGGGGCGGGCGGGGAAGCGCTCGAACCAGCCGAGCCCGGCGCGCGCGACGGCCGGATCCGCGGGACGCGCCACGCGCTGATTGGACACCCACGTGATCGGGATCCAGAGCGCCACGAGGAGCAGGATCGCGCCCCCAACGACGAGAAGATGCACGATGGCGCCGTCCACGTCGCCGGACGCGGCGAGGGAGAGCGCGGCGAAGGGAGCCCCGAAGGGGGTCCAGGCGGCTGCGTCGGCCGCGGCGGCCGCGGCGTCGCGCCCGTCGGGGCCGAACGCCGTCGCTCCGGCGAACACCGCGACCGGCAGAAACGCGACGAACAGCACCGCCCCCGCGGTGTGCAGGGCTCCCGCGAAGCGCTGGCCGGCCAGCAGCTTGGAGAGCGCCGACATCACTCTGGCGCTGCAGAGCGCGAGCACCGCGGCGAGAGCGAGCGCGGCCGGGGCGATCCACCCCGGTTCGCGCCACTCGGGTCGCAGCGCGCCGAGCGAGACGAGCCACACCGCGAGCAGCAGGAACGGCCAGCTCACGACCGATGTGACGAGCAGTCCGAAGGCGATCGCGCCCGGGCTCGTGGGGAGCTGCGCGAACTGCCGCGGCTCGAGGTGGCGCCGATTCTCGAAGAAGGGCACCACGAAGACCGCCGCGAGCAGGATCGCACCGATGAGCGTGTCGACGAGCGCGCGATCCTCGCCGGCCGGGATGAGCCGCGCCGGCAGGTAGGCGAGCAGCGCGGCGGCGGCGGCGAGCACGAGGTACCACAGCGAGGTGCGCAGGCCCTTCGCGAGCGAGCCCCGGAAGGCGCCCCCCAGCAGCGCTACTCGGAGTCGGAAGAGCCGTGCAACCACTCGAGTCCCTTCCTCGTGTCGCTCGTGCCGGTGAGCTTCGTGAACCGCTCCTCCAGGCTGAGCCCGTCGCGCACGGCGTCGACCGTGCCCTGCGCGATCACGCTGCCGTCGACGATGATCGAGACGTGGTCGCACACGCGCTGGATCAGATCGAGGCTGTGGCTCGACATGATCACGCTGCCGCCGCCGCCGACGTACTTCTCGAGGATCTCCGTGACGTTCGAGGCCGAGACCGGGTCGATGGCCTCGAACGGCTCGTCGAGCACGAGCACCTCGGGCGCGTGGATCATGGAGCAGGCGAGGGCGATCTTCTTCTGCATGCCCGCCGAGTAGTCGGAGACGAGGCGGCCGAGCGCAGACTCCAGGCCGAACGCCTCGGCTAGTTCGGTGGAGCGCTTCGCCACCGCGGCCTCGGGCACCCCGTGCAGCACGCCCGAGTAGTAGAGCAGCTGCGCCCCGGTGAGCCGGTCGAAGAGTCGGAGCCGGTCGGGCAGCGTGCCGATGAGCCGCTTCGCGGCGGGCCCATCCGACCAGACGTCGACGTCGCCGACGGTCACGCGGCCGGAGGTGGGGCGCAGCAGCCCGCTGATCATGGAGAGCGTGGTGGTCTTGCCCGCGCCGTTCGGGCCGACGATGCCCGTGAACGAACCCGCGTGCACGTCGATCGAAACGTCGCCGGCGGCGACGAGAGGTCCGTAGGTCTTCGTGAGCATCTCCGTGCGCAGCACGACCGGGTTCTGCTCGGCCAGCCGCCCGCGCTCGCGGGCGCGCACGACGGAGGGCACCGGAACCTGAATGCGGCCCGTACGCGGCGCTCGCTCCTCAGACTGGGGAACGGACGTGGCTGACGTGGTTTCGGGCGGCACGAGTTCTAATTTATCAAATCATCTCGACCGCACGGTGCATACCGCACGGGGGCCGCGCCTCCGCGGGGCGATCCACCGCCCGATCGACCCGGCGCGCCGCCCGATGCGCGCCGGGTCCGCAGGAACCGGCAGAATAGCTGTTGTGACTTCCTCCTCCGAGCACCGGCCGCCGCGCGCGAGCGCGTGGTCCTCGCTGTGGCTGCTGAGCCGCCGCGACCTGAAGGTGCGGTACTCGACCTCGCTGCTCGGATACCTGTGGTCGATCCTCGACCCGCTGCTGATGAGCCTCATCTACTGGTTCATCTTCACCCAGGTGTTCTCGCGCACGGTCGGCGAAGAGCCCTACATCGTGTTCCTGCTCACGGCGATGCTGCCCTGGGTGTGGTTCAACGGCGCGGTCTCCGACTCCACGCGCGCGTTCCTGCGCGACGTGAGGCTGGTGCGCTCCGTGTCGCTGCCCCACTGGATCTGGGTGGGCCGCATCGTGTGCTCCAAGGGCATCGAGTTCCTGCTCAGCATCCCGGTGCTCGTCGTCTTCGCGATCGGGGCGGGGGCGACACCGGGCTGGGGGCTGCTGCTGTTCCCCGTGGCCGTGCTGCTGTTCACCGCGCTCACGCTCGGGATCGGGCTCATCATCGCCCCGCTCACCGTGTTCTTCCGCGACTTCGAGCGCGCGGCGAAGCTGATCCTGCGCGTGCTCTTCTACGCGTCGCCCGTCATCTACGGCGCCTCCGATCTTCCCGGTTTCGCGCAGCCCTTCGCCTGGTTCAACCCGCTCTCCGGCATCTTCGCGCTGTTCCGCGCGGGATTCTTCCCGGATCAGCTGAACTGGCCGCTCATCGGCGTCTCCGCCGCGCTCTCGCTCGTCATCCTCGCCGTCGGCGCGGTCGTCTTCCGCCGCACCATCGGCGGCGTTCTGAAGGAGCTGTGATGGAGGCCACCTCGACCGACGCCGGGCGGACCATCATCTCGGCCCGCGGCCTCGGCGTGCGCTTCCGCCGCAACCGGGGTTCGCGGCGCAGCTTCAAGGACCTCTTCGCGGGACGATCGCGGCGCAGCCGGCCCGGCGAGTTCTGGGCGCTGCGCGAGGTCTCCTTCGATGTGCGCCCCGGCGAGGCGATCGGCGTCGTCGGGCGCAACGGGCAGGGCAAGTCGACGCTGCTCAAACTCGTCGCCGGGGTGCTGTTCCCGGACGAGGGCCGCGTTCGGGTGCGCGGCGGCGTCGCGCCGCTCATCGAGATCACCGGCGGTTTCGTCGGCGATCTGACCGTGCGCGACAACGTGCACCTCACGGCTGGGCTGCACGGCCTCGGCAAGGGCGAGATCGCCCGGCGCTTCGAGTCCATCATCGACTTCGCGGGCGCGGAGGACGTGATCGACACCCCGTTCAAGCACCTCTCGAGCGGCATGAAGGTGCGGGTGGCGTTCGCCCTGATCTCGCAGCTCGACGAACCGATACTGCTGGTCGACGAGGTGCTCGCGGTGGGCGACAGGGCGTTCCGCGCCAAGTGCTACCGCCGCATCGAGGAGCTGCTGGCCGAGGGCAAGACCCTCTTCCTCGTCTCGCACAACGAGCGCGACCTGCGCCGCTTCTGCGGCCGCGGCCTGTACCTCGATCAGGGAAGGCTCGTGCTCGACGCCCCCATCGACGAGGTGCTCGACCGCTACAACAGCGACCACCCCGCCTAGGCCCGTCGCGCCTCCGCGCGGGCGAGGAGCGCCTCGATCGCGGCGTGGAACCGCGCGGTGGGCGCCCCGGGCGAGGTGTCGCCGAAGTAGTGCTGCGACCAGGTGCCGAGGCGCTCGCGGGCGGCGGCGTCGCCGATCACCCGATCCAGCACCTCGGCGATGTCGGGCGCGTCGACCGCGTCGAGCCACTCGCAGACGCTCAGGTACCCTCCCTCGTCGACCGCGGCCTCGGGAGCGGTCGGCCGCGTGACCATGAGCGGCTTGCCCGTCGCGAGGCGGTCGTACACCATGGCCGAGATGTCGCAGATGGCCGCATCGGGCAGGCTGAGCTGCCACCCGAGCGCCGGGGAGTCGTCGTAGAGGTGCTGCGCCGCGGGATCCTGCCGGTTCGCCTCCTCCAGCATGGCGATGATGCGCTGGTTCGCCGCCCCGAACTCGGGGTCCACGACGCCGCTGCGCGGGTGCGGTCGGTACACGACCCGGTGCCGCCCGGTGGCCAGGAGCGCGCACACGAGCTTCTCGCCGTGCGTGGCGACCGAGCCGTAGCAGGCCGCGGGGCGGTCGCCCTCCCAGGTCGGGGCGTAGAACACGACCGTGCGATCGTCGGGCTCGAACGGGGGGCGTCCGTCGAGGTGATCGGTCTGCGGGCGGCCGATGGGGATCGTGCGCTGCGCGACGTCGTAGTCCCACAGCGCCTTCGAGAGCCGCGCCCGCGCCGCGTCGCCCGCCACCAGCGCGACGTCGTACGTCTTGTGCTGGTTGCTGGTCATGTACATCTTGTCGCTCTCGCCGTGATTGATGAAGACGTGCCAGCGCCGGCCGTAGCGCATCATCTGGAAGTTGCGCGTGTTCTGATTCACGTACAGGATCACGTCGAGCCGCTGCTGCTCGATCGCCTGCTCGATGTCGGTCACCTTCGGCACGAATGCGACGTCGAGCCCGCTCTCGCGCATCAGCTGCCGGGCCCCCGCCGCGTTGCGCGCGAGCACCAGCACCGGCCACCGCTTCGAGAGCCCGCGCAGCGGCGCGTACCACTGGCGCATCTGATAGATGTTGACGTCGCTGTCGGCGAAGTAGACGCCGACCCGGTAGTGCTGCTCGGGCAGCGGCCCGCGACCCTCGATCATGTCCCGCAGCTCGAAGTAGGCCCGGCGCCCCTTGAGCACGCGCTTCGCCAGCCGCACGGCGCGCTTCGCATCCTTCGCCAGTTGCATCCCTCCAGGGTAATCGTTTCTTCCTGTGGGAGGATCGGGGGGTGCTCCTCACCCCCCTGCCGGACTCCCCCGCGGTGAGCTATGTCATGCCGGTGCTCAACGAGGAGGGGTATCTCGAGACGGCGGTGCGCACGATCCTCGCGCAGGACTACACGGGAGCGAAGGAGATCGTGCTCGCCCTGGGCCCCTCGCGCGATCGCACCGACGAGATCGCCCGCCGCCTCGCCGCCGAGGATCCCCGGGTTCGGCTCGTCGCGAACCCGGAGCGCGACATCCCGGCGGGCCTCAACCGCGCGATCGCGTCGAGCCGGCACCCCGTGGTGGTGCGCGTCGACGCGCACTCGGAGCTCACCCCCGACTACACGCGGCTCGGGATCGCGGCCCTGCGGCGCGAGGGCGCGGCGAACGTGGGCGGCGTCATGCGGGCCGCCGGCGACGGGCCGGTGCAGCGGGCGATCGCGCGCGGATACAACAGTCCCTTCGGCCTCGGCGGGGGCGCCTACCACGGCGACGGCGCCCCGGGGCCGGCGGAGTCGGCCTACCTCGGCATCTTCCGGCGCGAGGCGCTCGAGGCGGTGCGGGGCTACGACCCAGAGATCCTGCGCGGCGAGGACTGGGAGCTCAACCTGCGGCTGCGGCGCGCCGGATACGCCGTGTGGTTCGAGCCCGCGCTCGGCGTGACCTACTGGCCGCGCGCGAGCCTCGGCGACCTCGCGCGGCAGTTCTTCGCCACCGGCACCTGGCGCGCGGTGCTCGTGCGACGCTACGGCCGGGCCAACCCGTGGCGGTTCTTCGTCCCGGGCGCGCTCGTGCTCGGGATCGCCGCGGGTCTCGTCGGCCTGCTGCTGCTGGCACTCGGCGTGCTCCCCTGGGCGTCGGGGTGGCCGCTGCTGCTCGCGCCCGCCGCGGGCTACCTGCTCGGGGTCGCTTTCGCCGTGATCCGGATCCCCGATCAGCGCGGCGCACGCGACCGCCTGCTCACCGCGGCCACCCTCGTGACCATGCATCTGAGCTGGGGCGCGGGCTTCCTGCGCGGCCTGCTCCTCGGCGGCGGCCGGGTGGTCGACCGCTCGCGAGTGTGATCGCGTGGCCTCCGACGTGCGCCTCACCGCGCTCATCACCGGCGCCTCGGCGGGCCTCGGCCGTGAACTCGCCCGGCAGCTCGCCGCGCGCGGCGTGCACCTGGTGCTGGTGGCGCGCGACGAGGCGCGCCTCGAGGGCGTTGCCGCCGAGCTCCGGAACCGCTACCGGGTGCGGGCCGAGGTGCTCGCGGCCGATCTGAGCGAGGGCTCGGAACAGGATCGGGTCGCGGATCGGCTGCGACGCGACGACTCCCCCGTGGACATCCTCGTCAACAACGCCGGCTTCGGCGTGCACGACGGATTCGAGGCGAGCGGTATCGCGGATGAACGGCGGCTGCACGAGCTGCTCTCCTGGGCGCCCCTGCGCCTCTGCCACGCCGCGGTGCCCGGCATGCTGCGGCGCGGGCGCGGCTGGATCCTCAACGTCGCGAGCGTCGCGGCCTTCACGCCCGCGGGCACCTACGGCTCGGCGAAGGCGGCGCTCGTGTCGCTGTCGCGCTCGCTGAACGCCCGGTACCGCGGGCGCGGGGTGAACGTGACGGCGCTGTGCCCGGGGCTGCTCGACACCGAGTTCCACGAGCGCATGGGCGCGGATCACCTGCCGTCGCTCCCCCGCGTCGCCTGGGCGCCCGTCGCGCGCGTCGCCCGCGAAGGAATCCGCGGGGTCCGCCGCGGCCGCGCGGTCGTCGTCTCCGACTGGCGCTACCGCCTCTTCTCGCCGCTCGCGCGCGTGATCCCGGACCGCCTGCTCGAGCGGCTGACCACGACGAGCGACCCCGGCCCGGCCCGGATCACGACGCCGGCAGCGCGCCCCGCTCGACGAGCGCCTCGACGACCCGCGCGGCCGCGCGGCCGTCGTCGTGCGGATTGAATCGCCCTCGCCAGGCCGCGGCCCGATCCTTCCGCGCCCGGATCCAGTCCGCCTCCGCGCCGCGCTCCGCGAGCTCCCGCGCGCACGCCACCAGCTCGGCCCGGTGCGCGAGCAGCGGCCCGGGCGCCTCCCGCTCGAAGTCGAACGTGAAGCCGCGCTCGCGATCCCGGTAGGCCGCGAGATCGGGCACGAAGAAGGCCATCGGCACGCGCGCGATCGAGGCGTCGAACATGATCGACGAGTAGTCGGTGACGAGCATGTCGGCGGCGAGGATCACGTCGTTGACGTCGGCGTGCCGCGAGGCGTCGAGCACTCGCGCCCCGGCGCCCACCCCGTAGCTGCCGAAGGCGTGCGTGCGCGTGTGGCCGCGGGCCACGACCACCCAATCCTCCCCCAGCTCCTCGGCGAGACGGCGCACGTCGAGCTCGTCCACGAGCGTGATCCCGCCGTCGCGCCAGGTGGGGGCGTAGACGAGCACGCGCGCTTCCGGGGCGACGCCGAGCGCTGCGCGGGCGGTGCGCACCTCGACCGGGTTGGGCTCCTCGCCCGCCACCGCGCGTGCGAGCCGGTCGTCGCGCGGATATCCGGTCTCGAGGATCTCTCCGCGAAAGGCGTAGCTGGAGCGGAACTGGGCGGTCGAGTGCGGGTTCTGCGACAGCATCAGGCTCCAGCGGCGGCTCTCCCGATGGATCGCGATCCGGGTGCGCAGACCCGCGCCCGGCCGGCCGAGGGCGAGGCGCTTGAGCATGGTGCCGTGCCAGGTCTGCAGCACGGTCTGCCCTCGCCGCCGCCGGAAGCCGTATCTCAGCCAGTCGTTGACCACCAGCAGCCGCGCGTACCGCCGCGCGGCGAACCACTCCCGTCCCCCCACGAGCAGCGCGGTCGCCCCCTCGGGCACCGACTGGCGCTCGCTCGTCACGCTCCAGTAGCGGGCGAGGCCCGGGTGACTGCGCGCGATCTCCCGGTCCAGCGCCAGCGGGTTGCAGCCGACCTGCCGCCCGTAGAAGCTCTCGAAGAAGACCGCATCCTCCGCCACGAGCTCGCGGGCCGGCGTGCGGAGACGGCGGATCTCGGCGAGCACGCGCCGCGCGGCGCCCCCCTCCGGGCGCGCGTGGAAGCGCGCGGCCAGCGCCCGCGCGTCGGCCTCCGCCGCGCGGGAAGCGTGGGATCCGGGAACGAGCTCCTCGATCCGGGCCGCGACGCCCGCCCAGTTCCGCAGAACCCGGCCCGCGCTCGTCACCTCGAGCGGCTCATAGAGGCCCCGCGTGTTCGAGTAGCGCTCGAGGTCCGGGGCGAACCAGATGATGGGCCGTCCGAGTCGTGAGAAGTCGAGGGCCAGCGAGGAGTAGTCGGTGATCACGACGTCGACGCCGCCGAGCAGCGGGGTGGCGTCGCGCACCAGGTCGGCGCCCAGCGCGTGAATGCGGCCCCCGAGGAGCGGCTCGTACGCCCCGCTGCCGAGCGGGTGCGGGCGGATCACGAGGCGGGCGTTCGCGCGCTCGAGCGCGCGTCGGATGAGCTCCGCCTCCTCCCCGTCGGGAACCGCGGGATCCGGCTCGCCGTCGCGCCACGTGGGCGCGTAGAGCACGACGGTCTCGTCCGCCCCGATGCGCGATCCCGCGTCTCCCAGCGCTTCGACGAGGCTGCGGCGGGCCTCGCCGGCCGCGCGGGGGTCGACGGCCTGGACCGCGAGCGCGTCGTCGCGCGGGTCGCCGAGCACCCGCACCCGGCCCGGCGCCACCCGGAAGGCCGATCGCAGCCGCTCGGCGGCGAGCGGCGATCCCGCGACGAAGAGATCCACCTCCCGGGAGCCCGCGAGGTACATGCGCCGCAGCAGCGCGCGCAGCGGGGCGGGGCCGCGCACGGAGGTGGTCACGGGCGAGTCGAGGTGCAGCCGCTTCAGCGGTGCGCCGTGCCAGAGCTGCACGACGAGCGCGCCGTGCACACCGAAGCGGTTGGCGTCGCCGAGGCCGTGGGTCACCACGACCTGCCCCGCCCGCAGCGTCGCCCAGTACCCCTGCCGTCCGACGCGGGCGAGCGGTTCGAAGCCCTCGGCGCGCGCGGCCGCGGCCTCGGCCTCGTCGGCCACGAGCCACGTGATCCGGGCCGCGGGATCCTCCCGGCGCAGCGCCCGCGCCAGGACGAGCGCCCCCTCTCCGACGCCGATCCCGCTGCCGAACACCCAGCGCTGCTCGCGCCTCGGCACGAACCAGGAGACGAGGACTGACAGCAGGTACTTGGGAAGCGCGAGCAGCTTCGCGAGATTGCCGCTCGCGAAGCTGAATCCGGCGGTACTCATCGGATCCACTTTAGGCCATCGCGCACGGCGACGCCGCGAGCGCGCTCCTCGGAAGGGGCGCTCGCGGCGTCTGCGTGGGGTTGTGGGAGGGACGGATCACCACTTGAGTTTGCCCAGTGTGGCCTCCGTCTTCGCGGCCTTGCCGCCTCGCGTGTAGTCGATCGTGACGGTGCTGCCGCCCGGCTGCATGCGGATCAGCGCGGAGACCGAGGTGCCGTCGACCGCGGGGACGCCGCCGACCGCCGTGATGACGTCTCCGGGCTTCAGCCCGGCCTGCTCCGCGGCGCCGCCGCGGGTGAGCTCCATGAGCAGGCCGCCCGCGCGGTTCGCGTCCTCGTCGGTGTCCTGCGTCGAGTCCGCCACCGTCGCCCCGAGCAGGCCGTGCGAGGGCTGGTCGCCCGAGATGAGCTCGTCGGCCACGCGGGTCGCGAGGTTGGCCGGGATGGCGAAGCCGAGGCCGTCGCTGCCTGCGGTGCCGCCGCCGGAGCCCGCCGCCGAAGCGATGGCCACGTTGATGCCGATGAGCTCGCCCTTGCCGTTGAGCAGCGCGCCCCCCGAGTTGCCCGGGTTGATCGAGGCATCGGTCTGGATCACGGGCAGCGTCACGGTGCCGCCCGACTGCTGCTGGGGCTGCTGGGGCTGCTGGGGCTGCTGCGGCTGCTGGGGCTGCTGGGGCTGCTGCTGGCCCTCGTCGGGGAGGCCGAAACGGAAGTCCCAGGGGAAGCCGTAGCCGTTGTCGCCCTGGCCGCCGCCCTGGCCCTCGTCCTGCTGCGGCGAGGGATCCTGCGGGATCAGCGGGCTGCCCACCGAGATGCCGCGGTTCAGCGCGCTCACCACACCGCTCGTGACGGTGTTCGCGAGGTTGAGCGGAGCGCCGATGGCGACGGTGAGGTCGCCCACGTTCAGCTTGTTGGAGTCGGCCGTCTTGATGGCGGGCAGGTCGGTGGCGTCGACCTTCACCACGGCGAGGTCGGCGTAGGGGTCGGCGCCGACCAGGGCGCCGTCGAGAATCCGTCCGTCGCTCAGCTTGACGCGGATCTGCGCGTCGCTCGTGGCCGCGCCGTCGAGGGTGACGACGTGAGCATTGGTGATGATGTAACCGTCGTTCCGGTAGATCACCCCGGATCCGGACCCGCTGGCGCCCCCGCCCGCGATCTCGAGCGTGACGACGCTCGGGGTCGCAACGGCGGCGACTCCGGAGATCGCGGTGGCGTTCTCCGCGTTGTTCAGGGTGATGGTACCGGTTCCACTGCCCTGCCCCTGCCCGGCCGCCTGCTGCGTCGCGTTGGAGGCCACGACGGCCGCGACTCCGCCGCCGACCGCGCCGCCCAGCAGCGCGCCGATCGCGAGGCCGGCGAGCAGCGCCCCCGTGCGGCTCTTCGGCTGAGTCGGTTGGTGGGGCGTCTCGGCGACCCCGCTCTGCTGAGCGGCCGGACCCTGCGCGCCGTACTGGTGCTGGGCCTGCTGCTGGGTCGCGGCGAAGCCGTGCGGCCCCTGCGGCGGCTGCGCCCCGTACGCCGACGCCTGCGGCTCGGCCGGGTACCCGCTCGGCAGAGGCCGGTGATCACCCTGCGCCGCCGACTCGGGCAGGGGGGCGGTCGGCTGCGTGTGCTGGAACTGCGGCGGCTGCGGCGCTTCGTCCCGCCCCCCGGCCGGGACGGCATCCGGACGATCTGCGTCGGATCCCGCCCCGCCGGAGGCGCCGGGAACGCGCTGCGAACCCTGCGGGTCGTACTCGGGGGTGTTGGTCATCGGGGACTCCCTTCTCGTACGACCAGACTGGCCTGCCAATCTATGAATTAGGTTTGCACGCACTGCATGTGATCTGCGGATCGCCGGAAATCAGCGACCACGGCGCGCATCTCCGCTCGGCTCCGCCCCCGGCTCGGCGAGCTCCGCGACGTCTCGGCACTCCCTGATCCGGCCGCGACGGCCTCCGCCGCGACGCATCAGCGCTCCGACGACCGCACCACCGGCGACAAGCAGCCCGCCGGCGATCAGCAGCGGCTGCAACGTCCCGTCTCCGGTGGAGGCGAGAGGCGGCCTCGCCGGAGCCGCGGGTTCGCTCCGGCGCACCTCGAAGTTCTCCCCTGCGGCACCGCAGCGGCCCGTCCGAACGACGTATCTCTCGCCGGCCTCGATCATCACGAGCGTCTCCACGTAGCCGCCGAGGCCCACCTGCTCCGGCGTGGTGCGCACCCGCCGCGACTCGTAACGCCCCGGTCCGGCGACCACGACCCCCTCGGGGTCGCCGAGCTCCGGGATCTCCGTCTCGGGCGAGCAGGTCAGCTCGCCAGACGCGGCGCGCCCGTATGCGGCGAAGGTCACCCTGAACTCGACGTCCTCGCGCTGCGAGAGCGCACCCGTCACGATCGCGGTGTCGTACATGTCCTCGCCGACGGATACCGTACCCGCCGATTCCGTGCGCACCTCCGGGTACTGGATCGTGGTGGTCTCGTTCGGGAGCCCGCAGCGGCCCCGCTGCAGCTCGAGCGATTCTCCGCCCTCGCGCATCAGCAGCGTCTCCACCCACCAGATCGTGTCGCCGTACTCCGGCAGCGCCGTCACCTCCGGCGAGGTCACCTCGCCGGGCCCGCCCACCGGCACCGGTTCCGTCGCGAACAGCCGATTCTCCTCGGTGCACTCCGCGGCGTCGGTTCCGGTGGCGCGCGCGTCGCCGCGATACCCCTCGAACACCACCTCGTGCATCACGCCCTCGCGCCTGCTCAGCTCGCCGGTGATGACGGCGGTATCGCGCACTCGGTCTCCGACGGCCACGAATCCGCTCGCGCGGGTGACCACCTCCGGAGCGCTGATCACCGTCGTCTCGTTGTCGAGCCCGCACTTGCCCTCGCTCACGGCGATGCGCTCCTCACCCTGCACGAGCCACAGCGTCTCGACCCACCAGACCTTTCCCGCCCAGTCGGGCTGCGCGAGCACCTCCTCAGAGCGCACCTCTCCGGGGCCCGTCACCTCGGTCGCTCCCGTCTCGAAGAGCTGGTTCTCCGCCGTGCACAGCGGCGGGCCGGCGAGCTCCGCGCCCGACTCCCGCTGCTCCGCCGAGGACTCGATCGCCTCGTAGCGCTCGCGATAGCCGCGGAAGGTGACCTCCCAGCGCGCGGCGTCGTTCGCAGAGATCTGCCCGGAGACGCGCGCCACGTCCGAGATCCGATCCCCGACTGCGGCGGTGGCCATCGCCACCGTCTCCACGGCGGGCCGTGCGATGCGCGTGGTCTCGTTCTCGAGCCCGCACTCGCCTCGCTGGATGGCCCGAGGGCCGTCTCCGGTATCGGCGAACAGGGTCTCCACCCACCACACGGTCGTCCCGTACTCCCAACGGGCAGTGAGCCCCGGCGAGCGGACGTCGCCCGGCTCCGTGACCGGCAGTGCCTCCGAGCGGAAGATGATGTTCTCCGCGTTGCAGACCGGGGCCTCCGGAGCCGGCGCGGGCGGTGGCGCGGGCCCGATCGGCGGGGCCGAGGGGGCGCCGGCCCCCTCGCCGTCCGCCGCGCCCGGCGCCCGGTAGGCCTCGAAGCGCACGGTGTACTTCGTCTCCGGGCTGAACGTGCCCGAGAGGGTCGCCACGTCGTAGATCTCCTCGCCGACCGCCGCTTCGGGCAGCGCCTGCGTCACCACCCCCGGCTGCCCGACGCGCGTGGTCTCGTTCGCAAGACCGCACTCGCCCTCGTGCACCACCTCGCCGCCCGAGCGCACCCGCTCCACCCAGTGAATCGTCCCGGAAGAGCGGACCCGCACGGGAGACGAGCTGAATCGCCCCGCTCCGGGCACGGGGGTTCCCGCTTGCCGGTGCACCGGCTGAGCGGTGCACCGCTCGGCCGGGCTCATCGCCTCGATCTCCTCGGCGCTCCATCGCATCGGATCGCGCCGTTCCTCCATCACCGGGTCCCGGCCCGTGAGATAGGCGGGTGCTCCGTTCTCGTCCAGAACCGCCCGGCCGTTCCCGTCGAGTTCCGGCACCGGATAGCTCGTGCCGTCGGCGGCGGTGCCCGACGTCGGCAGGCCGTCGGGGCCCACCACGGGAATCGGTTCGCCCGCCCGGTCCAGCAGGGGGCTGCCATCGGTCGCCGCCCACCACTCACGCCACAGAGCTGCACCGGTGTCCGGATCCTCCGCCTGGGCCTCATAGGGCTCGCCCAGCACCGGCCGCCAGGCCTCGTCGTACTTCTGCGCCCCGGCCTCCGGCTGCAGGTAGGCCGTGAACTCCGCCTCGGCATCCGGCCACATCTGCAGTTCCTTGCCTTCGGGCGGCGTGACGATCAGCACGTCGGTCATCGTCTCGCCCAGTTCTGCAGAGGGCTGAGCCAGGGAGGACGCGGTCGGGGGTGCGGGCTCACGCGTATCCTGCGACACCGCCTTGAAGACGCCGGTCAGGTCCCGGCCGACCGAACTGCCGATCGTCACGGCGATCCGCTGCCCCACCGCGCCCGTCGCCGAACTCGTGTTGTAGATATCGAGCTTCGGCTCCCAGCCTCGGGTCCCCTTCGCCACCCACGCGCCCGTCACCTCGAGTTCCTCCGCGCCCGGCTGCAGGTCGATGTACCGCGCAGCAGCCTCAGCCGGCGACACCGCGATCCTCTCGGCCCCGTTGCGCACGAAGACTCCTCCGCGCACCGTCAGTGAGGTCGTGCCCTTCGGGTAGGCGACCCGGTACCGACCCGGCTGGCCACCGGGGTCCGCACCGAGGCTGAGCGCGCCGGTCACCGGCTTCGGATCGACGGGCGCCTTGGCGTTCCTCTTCGCGTCCGCGTAGAGCCGATCGGATGCCGCGATGAGATCGCGGCCCCGCTGCGAACTCTGCAGCACCGTGATCTTCTGGTTCAGGGAGACGTTGCCCCCCGTGAAGTTCTCGCGCATGCGCCAGATGGTCAGCTGCACCGCCGCGGCCTTCCAGGCGTCGCCGTTCTGCCCGTGCCGGTCGATGAGATAGTTCATCTGCCGCATGCCCGCCGGTTCGCCCCAGGCCGGGAACATGCCCGAGCGGCCCGGCAGAATCCCCACGCGACCGGCCTCGGAGATGTACCCCGACGGCTCGCTGAGCGGCACCTCGATGCAGTAGGCCCGCTTGCCGTTCGGCATCACGAAGTTCGAGATGGTCAGGCCGCCGGGGAATTCGACGCGCTCACCCCGCGGCAGCGACTGAGCAGGGGTCGAATCGACGGAGACCACCGCCCCGACGACGAGCAGGCAGGCCGCGGCGGCTCCCGCGAACCGCCGCGCGAGCCGTCCCACTCGCTCCCGCAGACCGGGGCGCGGGGCACGAGACCCGCCACGAAGCCCCTCTGAATCGAATCTCATCATGTCGCATCCTCCTGGTACGCATCGATCGATCGCGCCGCGAACGGGCGCTCCCATCGATGCTGCTCGCTGCGCCGCGTCGGCCGTCCCGCCTATCCACAGGGGCGTGTCGGGCTCGATTCGCACCAGCAGAGGATTCGTGCTAGAGTCATTTCTTGTGCCGCGGGGTGGAGCAGTTCGGTAGCTCGCCGGGCTCATAACCCGGAGGTCGTGGGTTCAAATCCCGCCCCCGCAACCACAAGAAGAGGCCCTCTGCTGAGGGCCTCTTCTTCTTTTCTTCGAACCCGGGGGGATCCGCGATTTGCCCTCCTGAGCGTCGATCGCCCTGACGGGCAGCGCGGGGCTATCGGGCAGGGGACGCCGGGCACACCGTTACCCCCGCCCTCGGGCTTCTGCGACCAGTGCCTCTTCGCTCACGTGTGAGCGAAGAGCGGGCTCCTAGGATCACCGGTTCATCGGGTTTGAGCTGTCGGGCAGCGCGTGCCGCGTCGTGGGAACGCGCCGGGAGACCATGATCCTCCCGAGGCGCCACGAAAATCACGTGAATAGCATGGCGTCTCGGGAACAGCATGGCCTCCCGGCGGGAGCGGGCCCAGCCCGCCGCCACGACCAACGCATCAAGCATCGCGCCCCTATCCCACCCCCGCACACCCACAAGCGAACACCTTCACCAAACCACGACGCGACGCCACCGCCCGCCCCACCCACACAAGGCTCACCCAAGACAAACACCACACTCCCCGGATTACCGGATACCGGGCGGGCGCGTGCGCACGCGGGCTTCCCGCCGGGCCCGGCGAAACCGGGCCCGGCGGACGATACGATTCGCGAGACCGCTCGGAACCTGCGTGGGCCCGCTACTGGGCCTGCAGAGCGGCCTCCAGCGCCGCGCGCAGGCGCTGGTCGGCCTCCCCGTAGGTGGCCCAGTCGCCGGCCTGCATGGCCTCATCACGATCCTTGATGGCCTGCTGCATCTGACTCAGCGCGTCGGCGAGATTCGTGCCGGAACCACCCGAGCCGCCGCCGGAGGATCCGTCTCCCCCGCCCGTCCCGCCGGTGCCGCCCGTCCCGCCGGTGCCATCACCGGGCTCGCCGGAGCCCCCCGCCGTCGAGCCCGCCGCGCCGTCATCGCCGGCACTGGCTCCGGAGTTGCCGCCGAAGAGCGCGTTGAGCGCCTCGTCGAGCGTGTTCTCGAAGGCGATCTGATCGCCGAACGACACGAGCACCTTCTGCAGGATCGGGAAGCTCGTTCCGGAGGAGGCCTGCACGTACACCGGCTGCACGTACAGCAGACCGCCGCCGACGGGCAGGGTGAGCAGGTTGCCGCTGATGACGCGGCTCTCGCCCTGGCGCAGGATGTTGAGCAGTCGCGACACCTCCGAGTCCGTGGTGAAGCTGTTCTGCACCTGTCCGGGGCCGGGAATGGGGTTGCCCTTCGGAAGCGTGAGCAGCTTGAGCGTTCCGTACTCGCCCGAAACCTTGCCCGCCGTCGAGCCGGCGTTCGAGTTCGCAGCGAGATATCCCGTGAGGATGTCGCGCGATCCCTCGCCCTGCTGGTCGGGGATGTAGGTCGAGTAGATCGAGAAGTCGGGCTCGGCATCGGCCCCGGCCGCGAGCGTGAGGTAGTACGGAGGCTGCGGACGCTTGGCCGCCCCCGCCGACGCGGTCGACACCGGATCGTCGGGCGTGCGCCACTTGTCCTCGGCCGAGTAGAAGGCGTCGGGATCGGTCACGTGGTACTGGCCGAGCATCGCGCGCTGCACCTTGAAGAGATCGCTCGGGTAGCGCACATGGCTGAGCAGTTCTCCGCTCATATCCGAGACGCTCTTGAGGGTGCCCGGGAAGATCTTGCCCCACGACTTCAGAAGCGGATCCTCGGCGTCCCACGCGTACAGCTTCACGGAACCGTCGTAGGCGTCGACGGTGGCCTTCACCGAGTTGCGAATGTAGTTGACCGGCTTGGGCATCGGATCGGTGCGGTCGTTGTCGGCGTCGACCGTCAGCGCGTTCATGTCCGCCTGCTGGGAGTAGGGGTAGTCGGCCGAAGTGGTGTAGCCGTCGATGATCCAGACGATCCGCCCGTCGACCACCGAGGCGTACGGGGACTTGTCGATCGTGAGGTACGGGGCGACCTTCTGCACGCGGGTCACCGGGCTGCGGTCGTAGAGGATCTGGGATCCGTCGACCACGGCGCCGGACAGCAGCACCTCCATATCCTGGAACTTCAGCGCGTAGATGAGCTTGGAGAAGAAGTTGTCGAGCTTGGGACCGCCGTTGCCGGAGAAGGTGGTCATGTTCTGGCGACCCGCGGGGGCCCCGTCGGGCGCGGGGTCTTCGGCGGGCGGCGTCTCGGTGGTGGTCCCGCTGCCGCCCGGCTCGGCCGGCTGCGGATCCTCGGCCGTGGCCTCGGCGTTGCTCTCCCCGTCGGCCGGGAAGTCGAGTTCGATGGGCTTCGAGCGATCACCGCCCACGATCGAATACTCGGGCGAGTTCATGCCGAAGTAGACACGCGGCTCGAATTTGCCGAGCTTGCCGGTCGTCGGGATCCCGTTCTCCAGGAACACCGGCTCGCCTCCCGGTGAGCGCTGGTTGCCGTAGGCCGCGACAAGCCCGTAGCCGTGGGTGTACACGAGCGTGCGGTTGTACCAGCCGCTCTGATCGCTGATGTCGATGTCGCGGACCGCCGACACGGTGTCTTCGACCTTCCCGTCGATCTTGTAGCGGTCGACGTTGAGCGAGGTGGGGAACTGGTAGTACTGGCGGATCTGCTCGAGCTGGGCGAACGTCGGCGACACGATCTCGGGGTCGATGATGCGGATGTTCGCCGTGGTCACGGCATCGTTGCGCAGCGCCCCCGGTTCCGCGTCGGTCGCCGCGTCGTAGCGCTCGACCTCGACCTTGTCGATGCCGTAGGCGGTGCGGGTGGCGTCGATGTTGCGCTGGATGTACTCGGATTCGAGGCTCTTCTCGTCCGGGCGCACCTGGAACTGCTGCACGGCCCAGGGGTAGCCGATGCCCAGCACGATGCTGGAGATGAGGAAGAGCGCCGTGCCGATCACCGGCAGCCGCCACTTGCCGGTGAAAGCCGTGACGAGGAAGAGCACGGAGACGATGATCGCGATGCCCGCGAGGATCTGCTTGCCCGGGATGACCGCATTCACGTCCTGGAACATCGCACCGGTCCACTGCCCGCCCGTGTTCGTCATCGCGCCGTACTGGTCGAGCCACAGGCTCCCGGCCTGCAGCAGCAGGTACAGGGTGGCGAGCACCGCCGCCTGGATGCGGGTGGCCTTCGAGACGCGCACGTCGCGGCCGGAGAACGAGATGCCGCCGTAGAGGTAGCTGGTGGCGATGCCCGCGATGAGCGAGAGCAGCACGACCGCGGAGGCGAAACCTGCGATGCCCCGCAGCATCGGCAGATCGAAGAGGAAGAACGAGATGTCGAGTCCGAACTGGGCGTCCTTCTTCCCCGATGCCTCGCCGTTGAGCCAGAGCAGCACCCGCTGCCACTGCGTCGCGGTGCTGAAGCCCGCGAAGAGGCCGACGATGGCGGGCAGAGCCCACTTCACGAGCCGGCGCAGCGGCTCGAACAGTTCCTGGTAGCGGTCGAGCTGCGCCGTGAGCCGCGCGTAGACGGGGCGTTTGCGATAGGCGACGTCGATGGCGAAGAACACCGGCACCGCCATGCCGACGAAGCCGATCGCGAACATCACTCCCGCCGCGATCCACTGCGTGGTCAGCACGGGCAGGTACCCGAGCTGGTCGTACCACATCACCTCGGTGAGCACCGCCGCGACGGCGAGGAAGCCGAGGATCAGCACCACCACCAGGATCACGGTGACGGCGAGGGGCGAGAGTCGGCGCTGACGAGCCGGGGCGTTGGCGTTCTGGTCGGTCACGTCTCTGCAGTTCTTCCTGTCCAGAGTGCACCCTGATGGGCGCCGGGCGGGGTCCGTACCACCCTATCGGTCGCCGCTGACAAACCGCTCCGCCTCACCCGCAGCGTTCGAGTCCCGCGGGCTCCTGACCCGCGGCGACGGCCTCGATCGCGCCGACGGCCTCGTCGAGCGTCCCGACAGGCGCGATCCTCAAGCCCTGCGGCGGCCGCCGGGGCAGATCCCCGCAGTTCGCGAGCGGCATGAGGAACAGATCGCTGCCGGCCCGCTGAGCCGCCCACATCTTCTGCGTGAGCCCGCCGATGGCTCCCACCTGCCCCGAGTCCGACATCGTGCCGGTGCCGCTCACCGTGAGTCCGTCGAGCAGCGGTCCCGGCGTCAGACGGTCGATGATCGCCACGGCGAACACGAGCCCGGCGCTCGGGCCGCCGATCTTGGAGAGGCTGACGTCGACCTTGGCGGGCAGCTGGTAGTCCATCGAGATCGCCGCACCGATCAGCGGTTCGGAGCCTCCCTCGGGCGCGCGCGGCGTGAGCACGGTCTCGCGCGCCTCTCCGTCGCGCTCGAACCGGATCCGGATCTGCGCACCGTCACCGGCGTCGATGATGCTGCGGCGCAGCGAGGCGAAGTCCTCGATGTTCCGGCCGTCGACGCTCAGAAGCCGGTCGCCGGGCTCGAGAGCGCCGTCGGCGGGGCCGTTCTTGGAGACATCGGCGACGCTCAGCTCGACCCCGACCTTCTTCCCCATCGCGCGGAAGGCCGCCGCCGCCGCCTGGGCCTGCGAGCCGTTCATGAGCACCGTGTTCGCCTTCTCCCGCTGCTCGACGGTGGTGCCCTGCGGGTAGAACTCGCTCACGGGCGCGATGCGCTGGGACGGGTCGAGCAGGGCGGGCAGGAGCGAGAGCCAGCTCCTCGGCTGCTCGGGATCGCCGAGGATCGTGACCGTGAGCAGGTTGAGTTCGCCGCTCGTGGAGTAGGTCTCGGCCCCCTCGATGGCGAGGACCGGGGTGTTCTTCCCGTCGACGAGGGCCTTTCCGAGCGTGTCGACCACCGGGCCCGGCTGCTCGACGGCGTAGGGCGATGGCACCAGGGCGGCGAGCAGCAGGATGCAGGCGAGAATCATGAGCCCGAGCGTCGCGCGCGATCTGCGCCGTTCGAGTTTGTCGTCGTACACCTGTCCCCAGTCTCTCCGCCGCCGGGCGCGGCTGTTCGCAGTCGGCGCAACGGAAATCGCCGGGCGACGGTCAATCTAGCAGGCGGATCTGACCGCGTTGCCGTAGCGTGGTGGGCAACGGACGACCGGAGGAACGGGAATGAGCGCGAACGACGAGAGTGGCGAGGGCGACCAGGGCCGGAACGATGATTTCGAGGAGCTCCAGCGTCTGCTGCGCAGCATGCTCTCGGGCGGCGCCCCGGCGTCCGGCATGGATCCCGAGCAGTTCGCGAAGGCCGCCGGCCTGCCGATCGATCCGCAGACGCTGAAGGGCCTGTTCAACGCCCTGCAGGGGGCGATGCAGCGACCCACCGACGAGATCGACTGGTCGGCTGCGCGCCGCACCGCGATCGAGGTTGCGGGCAACGGCGATTCGTTGGGCGATCCCGCGTCCGCCGAGCGCGCCTTCCCCGTCGCCGCGCTGTGGCTGGACGAGGTCACCGAGCTGGGGGCCACGCCCGATGCTCCGCGCACCCTGACGCGCATCGAGTGGGTGCAGCAGTCCATCGACACCTGGGTGGGGCTCGCCGACCCCGTGGCCCGGTCGATCACGGCGGCGCTCATGGAGGCGCTCCGGAGCCAGATGCCCGAGGAGCTCAGCGGCGCCCTGCGGGGGGCGACCCCGCTGCTGCGCAGCGTGGGCGGCGCGCTGTTCGCGGTGCAGCTCGGCACGATCGTCGGCAGGCTCTCGGGCGAGGTGGTGTCGGCGGGCGACGTCGGCATCCCGCTGCTCTCCGGGCCGGGGCGCGAGGGGGGCGCGCTGCTCCCCGGCGGGGCGGCGGCGTTCGCGGCGGGTCTGGATCAGGACGCCGAGGCGGTGACCCTCTACCTCGCGGTCCGCGAGCTGGCCCACGCCCGGCTCTTCCGGCACACGAAGTGGCTGCGGCTGCACCTGCTCACGGCCATCGCCGACTACGCGCGGGGCATCCGGATCGATACCGACCGCATCGACGAGATCGCCCGGGAGATCGACCCGGCGCACCCCGAGCAGATCCAGGAGGTCATCGCCGGCGGGGCGCTCATCCCGCCGAAGACCGGGGCGCAGGAGGCCGCGCACGCCCGGCTCGAGACGATGCTCGCCCTCGTGGAGGGCTGGGTGGACGTCGTGACGGCGGACGCGGCGAAGCGGCTGCCCGGCGCCGAGGCGATCGCCGAGATGGTGCGCCGCCGCCGCGCGACGGGCGGGCCGGCCGAGCACGCCTTCGGGGCTCTCGTCGGCCTGGAGCTGCGGCCCCGGCGCCTGCGCGAGGCCGCAGCGCTGTGGCGACTCGTGGCCGAGCGCAGCGACGTCGCGACCCGCGACGGCCTGTGGGCGCACCCGGATCTGCTGCCGAGCTCCGAGGAGCTCGACCATCCGGCCCGGCTGCTGGAGCGTCTCGGGCTCGCGGGCGTGGCCCCCGACGCCGAGGTCGACGACTTCGACGCCGCGCTCGCCCAGCTCCTCGACGGCGAGCTTCCCCCCCACGAGGGCAGGGAGGGCGGCGCGGCCGGCTGAGCGCCTGCCGCGGCCAACCCGCACCTCGCTCACAACCGGGCGTTCCCAGCCGTCGCCCGAAAATCCTCCTGCTCCCCTGTGGATAACGGCCGAACGCGCCGCGCGGTCGTCCAGACTCGTGCCATGGACGAACGCATCACCCGCATCCATCCCGACTTCCCCGTCTGCTGGGAGGATCCGGAGACGCTACGCATCGGTTTCGAGCGGCCGCTCGCGCGCCTGCGCACCCCCTCCCCCGGAGCGCAGCGGCTCATCGGGCGTCTGCTCACCGGGTTCGATCCCGGCCGGCTTCCACGGGAGGCGCAGCTGGCCGGCATCACGCCCCGCGAGGCGCGCGGAGTGCTCCGCGCACTGGACGGGGCGCTCGTCACCGCCGTCGTCGCCGAGCGCTCGTCACCGCCCCCGCGACTGCTGCGCACGCTGCTCAGCGACGACGGGCGCGAACCGCCCGGGCTGCGCGACGCGCTCATCGCGACCGGGCTGTGCACCTTCGACGGGATCGCGTGCGACGGCGGCTCGGGAACCGGATGGGCCCCCGCCCACGATCTCGTGATCTACGTCGAGCGCTTCCTCGAGCCGCTCGAACGCGCTCAGCGCTGGCTCATCGAGGGCGTGCCGCACCTGCTCGCGCGGTTCACCGACGGAGCGGTGCAGGTCGGCCCGCTCGTCGGGGATCGCGGGCGCCCCTGCCACAGCTGCATCACGCTCGCCTTCCTCGCCGGGGACGCAGCCTATCCGGTGCTCGCGGCCCAGCTTTCGGGCCGTACCCCGCGCAGCGAGACCGTCGCGGCCGCTCACATGGTCGCGGCCTTCGCCGCGGTGCTCATCCGCGAGTGGCTCTCTGGCGATCCGGCGGCGCACGCGAAGCGCATCGTGATCCCCGTGGCTCGCGGCCTGGTGGCCGGAGCTCCGCGCGTCGAATCCGTCGCGCCCCACCCGGAGTGCGCGTGCGCGCTGTAGTGCGCGCTCAGCTCAGCAGCCCGGCCTCGACGACGAAGCGCGACGGCCGGCGGCGCGACCGCGCGCCGCCCTCGACGCCCGAGAGCCGCAGCAGATCGCGCGCCCGCGTGAAGGCGACGTAGCAGAGCCGCCGCTCCTCCTCGATGCTCGCCTCGTCGCTCGCGTGGGCGATCGGGAGCACGCCCTCGCTCAGGCCGACCACGTGCACGAGCGACCACTCGAGACCCTTCGCCGCGTGGATCGCGCTCAGCGTCACCGCCTCGAGGGTGGGTTCGTGCTGGGTGCGCTGGCGCGCGAGCAGCTCCTCGCTGAACTCCCGGATGCCGGATCCGGGCGGCATCTCGTCGACCAGCGAGAGGAGCGCGCCGAGCGCCTCCCAGCGCTCCCGCTCGGCGGGCCCCTCGGGCGCCTTCGCGCTCCAACCGCCCGCCCGCAGCACATCGCTGACGATCTGGAACAGAGGGCGCGAGTCGGCGACCTTGGCCTCGCCCCGGATCAGCATGACCGCCTGCCGCACGTCGGCGCGCTCGAAGAAGCGCTGCGCCCCGTGCACCCGGCAGCTGATCCCGCGCTGCTGCAGCGCGGCCTCGAAGCGCGCCGACTGCGCGTTCGTGCGGTACAGGATCGCGATCTCGGACGCGGGCGTGCCCGTGCGCAGCGCCCCCGCGACCGAGCCGGCCACGGCCTCGGCCTCGTCGTGCTCGCTCGCGAACCACTCGAAGGTGGGCTCCGGCCGGGTGCGCGCCTCGTCGGTGCGGGCGGCCTGCAGCGTGAGCGCGCCGGGCTGATCGCGCACGAGGCGGTTCGCGAGGCGCACCACGGACTCGGTCGAGCGGTAGTTGCGCTCGAGCCTGATCCGCCGCGCGTGCGGGTACTCGGTTCCGAAACGCAGCAGGTAGGAGCTCGACGCCCCCGCGAAGGAGTAGATGGTCTGGCTGGCGTCGCCGACCACGCAGACGTCGTCGCGATCCCCGAGCCACACCCGCAGCAGCGCGTGCTGCAGCGGCGACACGTCCTGAAACTCGTCGACCGTGAAGAAGCGGTAGCGCTCACGCACCTGCAGCGCCGCTCGCGGCTCGCTCTCGAGCATGCCGGTGAGCAGCACCAGCACGTCCTCGAAGTCGATCTGCCTCCGCTCCTCGAGCAGCGCGGCGTACCCCCGGTGCACCTCGACCAGCTGCTCCTCGGTCAGCCCCAGGGGGATCGGCCGTTCCCCCACGCGGGCCTCGTAGCCGTCGATGCTGAGCATCGACGTCTTCCGCCACTCGATCTCGGAGGCGACGTCGCGCAGCGCCTCCCCTCCGAGCTTCAGGCCGAGGCTCTCGACGGCCTGCGAGATCGCGGCGACCTTGCCGGGCAGGATCTTCGGGGCGGCACCCCCGACCAGCTGCGGCCAGAAGTGGCCCAGCTGCGCCAGCGCCGCTCCGTGGAAGGTCTGCGCCCGCACACCCTCGGCGCCGAGCCCGCGCAGGCGCCCCTGCAGTTCCCCCGCCGCCTTGCGGGTGAAGGTGACCGCGAGTACCCGGTCCGCGGCGTAGACGCCGCTCCGCACGCCGTAGGCGATGCGGTGGGTGATGGCGCGGGTCTTGCCGGTGCCCGCCCCGGCGAGCACGACGACGGGGCCGCGCAGGCACTCCGCGATCTCGCGCTGCTCGGGATCGAGGCCCTCGAGGATGCGCCCGAGCTCACTCGGCATCGGCGTCGCCCTCATCGATCCAGCGATCGATCATCCAGCGCGCGATCGACAGCGGCATCGGCAGCGTGATGCCGGGCGCCGGGGGGCGCAGCTCCGCGCGCGCGAACCAGTGGAGCTCGGAGATCTCCTCGGGGTCGGGGCGCAGATCCTCAGGATCGGCACCGTCGGCGAGGCGGGCGCGGAAGCCGACCATGAGCGACCTCGGAAACGGCCAGGGCTGGGAGGTGACGTACTCGATCTCGCCGAGGCGCGCACCGGACTCCTCGAACACCTCGCGCACCACCGCCTGCTCGAGCGACTCCCCCGCCTCCACGAAGCCCGCCAGCAGGGAGAACCGCCCCGCCTCCCACAGCGCGTTCGACCCGAGCAGCACCCGGTCGCGGTGCTCGATGAGCACGATCACGGCCGGGTCGGTGCGGGGGAAGAGCTCGCCCCCGCGGGAGTCCCGGCGCGCCCAGCCGCCGTGCTCGGGCGCCGTCGCCAGGCCGTCCCCCGGCGAGAAGACCGCGGTCTCGTGCCACCGCAGCAGCGCTGAGGCGACCGCCACGAGCTCGCGCTCGGTGTCGCTCAGGTCGCCGCCGACCTCGAACGGGTGCCGCCACTCCTCGTCGTCCGGGCCCTTCGCACCGGCTCCCGCCGGGCCGTCGGAGCAGGCCGCCTCCCCCGCGCTCTCGCCGTCGGCGACCGCGAACACCGGCCGTCCGTCCGACCGGCCGAGATAGAGGTGGCGCGCGCTCCCCGATCCGGGACCGGCGAGCGCGTACTCGCCCGAGACCGGCAGCAGCGCGAGCCGCAGCGATCCGCTCTCGCGGTGCACCGGGATCTCGAGGCCGCGCACGCGCAGGAGCCGCGCCCCCGGCTCCGACCAGGCCTCCCGGAGGCGCTGCGGATCCATGCGGGTGACGGCGTCGCGGTCGAGCGCGCCGGTCGCGAGCGGCGGTCGGTCGGGGATCATCGCTCCTCCTCTCGGGTGCGACTCGCGCCGACGGGCCGGTCGGGTGCGGCGGAGCTCCCGGAGTGTTCGGCGCCGTGTGGAACGCGATGCGCGTGGCGCGGCTGCCGAGACCGCACGCGTGCATACCCTGAGTACATGGTCAGCATTCCTTTCACTCTAGCCGCGCTCGCGACCTCGGCGGTGCCGGGGCTCGTGGTGTTCGGGGTTCGCGAGCACCGTGACGACGAGAACTTCGCCGAAGCGATCGTGGCGAGCGAGGACGCGGATCTGCTCGTGCGGGTGCCGCGCTCCCAGGCCGCAGAGGTGCAGCAGTCGGCCGAGCTGCTCGGTCTCGCCGCGCTCACCGAGGGCTCGCGCAGCCGCCTGCCGTTCCAGGTGCCGGAGACGCTCGGCATGACGCGGGCCGGCGAGACCCGCGCCGTCGTCTCCACGCTGCTCGAGGGCGGACGGTTCTCGGCCGAGGACCTCGCCGACGATGCGATTCTGGTGCAGTCGATCGCCGAGGCGCTCGCGGCGATCCACGACCTCCCCCTGAGCGTGGCCCAGCAGGGGGGCCTGCCTGTGCGCAGCGCGCAGGATCTCCGCCTGCGGGCGACCCGGCTCATCGACCGCGCGAGGGCCACGCGCATGCTGCCGGAGACGGTGCAGCGACGCTGGGAGCACGCTGCCGAGAGCGCTGAGCTGTGGGATTTCTCACCCGTCATGGTGCACGGCTCGCTCGACGCCGGCCAGATGCGCGTCGAGGACGACCGGATCACGGCGGTGCTCGGGTGGTCCGAGCTGGCGCTCGGCGATCCCGCCTCGGACCTCTCCTGGCTGCTCGCGGCGGGATCGGACGTGCTCGATGCGGTGCTCGCACGCTACGCCCAGCGTCGCAACACCGGCTCGCTCGCGCACCTGCGCACCCGCGCGGCGCTCTACCACGAACTGGAGGTGGCGCGCTGGCTGCTGCAAGGCGTCGAGGCCCACGATCGATCGATCGTCGACGACGCCGTCGGCATGCTCGACCGCATGGTCGGGGTCGCGGGTCCGCTCGGCCGAGCGCTCTCCGCGGACTCGTCGCGCACTCCGCTGGGCGAGGCCGAGGTCTCGGCGCTGCTGGCGGAGACCCCCGAGGTCGTCGACCAGCTCTCCGACACCGCCGCCCACGAGGCCCTCGACGAGGATCGCATGTTCGGGGTCGACACCGACTTCATCGAACCGCTGCGCGACGCCGGTGAGGGAGACCCGGAGCGCTCGGAGACCGGGGAGGCGCGAGAGAAGGGGGAATCGCGCGGCGGGGTGAGCGATCCTGCCGACCGCGCCGACGCCGAGGGCGGGGCCTCCGAGCAGCTCACCGAGCCCATCGACCCCGACGATCTGCCCGGATCTCCGCCGCCCCGGGCCTCCTGAGCAAGCGCATGACCCATCCGTATCTCGCCGGGACGGCGGTGCCGCGCGTGCTGGCGCACCGCGGCTTCGTGCCGGCCGCACTCGCGGCAGAGGGCGCCGTCGAGAACTCCCGCGCGGCGTTCGCCGCGGCGGTGGCCGCGGGGGCGGAGTACCTCGAGACGGACTGCCGCCTGACGAGCGACGGCGAGGTCGTGCTCTGCCACGACGACGGCCTCGCGCGACTGATCGGCGACCCCCGCCCCGTCTCTTCCGTGAGCGCTCGCGAACTCGCCGGGCTCATGGAGGGCCGGGGCGGCCTGCTCACGCTCGAGCAGGCGCTGCGGGAGTTTCCGCGTTCGCGCTTCAACGTGGATGTCAAGTCGGCGGAGGCCGCGGAGCCCGCGGGGCGCATTCTCGCGGCGGCCGCGGATCGGGTGCTCGTCACGAGCTTCTCCGACCGGCACCGGCTGCGGGCGCTGCGCGCGGCGGCGAGCGTGCCGGGGGCCGGTCGTCCGGCGACCTCGCCGGGCCGCGGCCGCCTGGCCGCCGCTCTGCTCGCCCTCGCGGCCGGATCCCGCGCGGGTTTCGCGCGCGCTGTCGCCGGGGTCGACGCGCTCCAGATCCCCGAGCGGCGGGGGCCCGTGCGCGTGCTGAGTCGCCGCCTGATCGATGAGGCTCGCCGCCTCGGCGTCGAGGTGCACGTCTGGACCGTCAACGACCCGCAGCGCATGCGCGAGCTGGTCGGGCTCGGGGTCTCCGGCGTCATCACCGATCGGACCGACCTCGCGCTCGACGCGCTGAGCTGAGCTCGAGCCGGGATCCCGGTTGGGCTACTGCGCGAGCCGCGCGGCCGCGGCCCGCCAGATCTCCTCCAGCTCGGCGAGGCCGCGCGGAGCGCCACCCCGCAGTTCGACGCCCTCGGCCACGTAGAACAGCGAGACGTCGATGCGCTCGGGCTCGATGCCCGCCCACCGGGCGTACGCGTGCCGGTAGAGGTCGAGCTGGAAGAACCGGCTCTCGCGCTCCGCGTCGGTGCGCGGTGCGCGCCCCGCCTTCCAGTCTACGATCTCGTAGCTCTCGGAGCCCGGGTGCGCGGCGGGATCGGTCACGCGGTAGACGGCGTCGAGCTTGCACACGAGCGTGCGCCCCGCGAAGGGCAGCGTCACCTCCTGCTCCACCGCGATCGGCCGCCGTTCGGCCCAGCGCGAGCGCTCGAACCGCTCGATCAGCGGTCGCAGCGCCTCGGCGTCGGCGGATCCGTCGAACTCCGCCACTTCGGGATCGGTGAACTCGAGCTCGAGGCCGCTGAGCGGCAGAGCCGTGCCGCGGGCGGTCGTGGCCCGCCGCTCGACCCACTCGTGGAAGCGATTGCCGATGCGCGTGCGGCGGTAGGGGCGCTGCGGCACGGGACGCAGCCGCCGCCGCTCCGCCCGGCGGGGATCCTCGACGAACTCGTGGAAGGTCGAGGCCGTGATCCGCTCGGGCAGCGAGGATCCCTCCTCACCCGGGCCTCGCGCGGGATCCGCGGCGCGGTCGTGCTGCGCGGCCCGCCGCTCCGCGAGCAGCAGCCGCACCGTCTCGTCGAGGTCGGGATCGTCGCGCAGGTCGGCCTCGCGCGCGTCGCGCGCGTCGAGCGCGGCCCGCACCGCCTCCGCAGCGCGCCGCACCGCGGGGCCGCGCGCGCCCAGCGGATCCGGCGGCCACCGCATCGTGAGCTCGGCGAGCTCGCTCGGGTCGCCCTCGTGCGCGCTCGCCTCGGGCAGCCCCGCGATCACGCCGGCCTCCTGCAGCTCGAGCAGGTAGGGCGACGGCGTGCGCGCGCGGGTCTGCCCGCCCCAGAACGAACCACTCAGCAGCAACCGCCGCGCCGAGCGGGTGACCGCGACGTAGGCCAGCCGCCGCTCCTCGTCCTGGTGCCGCTCCTTGAGCTGCTCCCGGTAGTCGGCGATGCGGTCGCAGAGCTCTTTCTGGGTGGTGGCGATGCGCCAGTTCAGCTCGGGCCTGGCCGGAGCGTCGCCGCGGAGCTCGTCGGGGATCTCGCCGGTGCGCAGCCACCCCGCGCCGATACGAGAGGCTCCGGGGAACTCGCCGGTCACGAGCCGGGGCACGGCGACCAGGTCCCACTCGAGGCCCTTGGCCCCGTGCGCGGTGATGAGCTGCACGGTGCCGGGCTGCGGCGCCGCGACGTGCTCGGCCGCCTCGTCGGACTCGGTGGCGCGCTCGATCCACTCGAGCAGCGAGGGCAGCGTTCCGCGGCTGTCGACGGCGAGGTAGCCCTCCACCAGCTCGGTGAAGGCGTCGAGGTTGGCGTGCGCGGCCGAGGTACCGGCGGCCTCCCGCGCCTCGTTCGCGTCGAGTTCGATGTCGAGCCGCAGCGCCTGCACGGTGGCGCCGATCAGCTCGCCGATGCTGCCGCCGGCGCCCCGGCGCAGCGAGGCCAGCATGCGGCCGGCGTCGCGCAGGCGCATACGCCCCGTCTCGCTGATGCCCCGCAGCGCCCGGTGCCCGAGGTCGCGCATGGAGGCGATCTGGTCGAGCGCGTCGATCAGGGTGTACCGCCGGTCGGGGTCGGCGAGCACGCTGTCGGCCTCGCGGTCCGCCTCGCTGAGCGGCTGCTGCGAGACGTCGCGATCCGCGAACCACCGGGCCGCGTCACGCAGCCCGGCGATGTCCGCCGCGCCCAGGCGGAATCGCGGGCCCGCCAGCACCCGGATGAGCTCGCTTCCGGCGTCGGCGTACCAGAGGCAGCGCAGCACGCTCACGACGTCGGTCACCTCGGGGGTGGTGAGCAGCCCGCCGAGGCCGACGATGCGGTTGGGCACGCCCGCCTCCGAGAGCGCCGCCGAGAAGGCCGCCATGGGACTGCGCTTGCGGAAGACGACGGCCGCGCTCGGCGGCGCTCCGTGCTCGGCGAGGTGGGTCTCGCGCGCGGCGCGCATCCACTCCGCGACGGCCAGGCGCTCCTCGTGCACGGTCTCCGGGTAGCGCCACTCCACACTCCCGTTCCCGGCGCCGGGCCGCGGCGCGAGCTTCGGCACCGAGACCGCCGCCGCCGCGGCGAGCGGTGCCGCGACGGCATTCGCGGCGTCGAGCACACGGGCGGGGTTGCGCCAGCTCGTGGAGAGCGTGAGAGTGGTCGGCGGCCCGCCCTCCGAGCCCGGCGCGGCGCCGCGCCCGCGGAAGTCCGCGTGGAACGACCGGAGTCCGGCCGCCGAGGCTCCGCGCCAGCCGTAGATGGACTGGTGCGGATCGCCCACGGCCATGACGGAGGCGCCGGCGAAGATCCTGGACAGGAACCGCGTCTGCCCCACCGAGGTGTCCTGCACCTCGTCGAGCAGCACCGCGCGGTGGCGTCGCCGGAGCACGGGGATCGCCTCCGCCGAGCGCTCGATCGCGCGCGTGGCGAGGGCGAGCTGATCCGAGAACTCGATGAGCCCGCGCCGCCGCTTCTCGGCAGCGTACTCGCGCGCGAGCCGGGTGAGGAGCGGTGTCTCCGCGAGGCTCGCCACGGCGTCTCGCAGCGGGGCGTAGATCTTGCCGCTGTCTGGGGGCGTCCTCTCGTTGTACGGGAGCTGCCGCACCCGGCCGAACTCCTCGATCACCCGGTCGACGCGGTCGAACGAGGTGAGGTGGTCGGCGACGGCTCGGTCGAGACCCAGGACGTGCCTGACGAGCTGCGGGACGCTGAGCTCGCTGCGGGGCAGCTCCGGATCCCGGCTCTCGATGACCACCTCCCTGGCGATGCGCCAGGCCGTCGCCTCGTCGATGACCGCGGCGTCGGGGGCCACGCCCGCCGCGAGCCCGAACTCCTGCAACACGCCGGCGGCGAAGGAGTTGTAGGTGCTGACCTCCGGGATCTCGAGCCCGTCGGCGAGCAGCTCGACGAGTCGCGCCGCGCGTTCGCCCTCCGCCTGATCGAGCCGACCGCGCTCGGCGGCGTCGCGCAGGCGGTCGGCGAAGATCTCGAGCCTGCCGGTGATGCGCTCGCGCAGCTCGCCCGCCGCCTTTCTGGTGAAGGTGAGGCCCAGCACCTCGCCGGGAGCGACGCGTCCGTTCGCGACGAGCCACACCACCCGGTTGGCCATGGTCTCGGTCTTGCCGCTGCCGGCGCCGGCGATCACGAGGGCGCTTCCCGCGAGGGGGTGCTCGATGACGGAGCGCTGCTCGTCGGTCGGCACGATCGGCGCCTGCGAAGGGCCCGCGAGGATCCTCGCGATGCGCTCGGCGGAGAACACCGGTTCGCGATCACGCATGACTCACCGCCGGGATGATGTGCAGCCGGCAGCTCCCCGGCTGGTGCGGGTCCGAGCAGTGGTGCTCGACGCGGGCCGTGAACTCGCCGGCGGCCATGAGGCGCCCGGCGGCGGCGACCCGACCGCGCAGCTCATCCTTCGCCTCGTCGGAGATCGGCTGCTGCACGCGCTCGACGTAGTCGGCCCCCTTCGCGGCGTCGGGATGGACGTAGAGCAGCCGGGCGCCGCCGCTCGCCGCACCGGCGTCGGGCGCTCCGAGCGGGCCGGGGTCCGCGCCGGCCTCGAGCTCGAAGGCGCCCTCCGATACCCCCAGTTGATAGGCCTGCAGCTGCGTGTGGGTCTCGGCCTCGGCCTTCGTGGGCGGTTTGCGGCCGGTCTTCAGGTCGAGCACCGTGATCTCGAACCCTCCGTCGCCCCGAGGCACGGCCTCGAGGCGGTCGGCGAGGCCGCCCAGCACGGCGCGGTCGATCGGGATCCTGAAGCGGGCCTCCCGCCCCACGAGCCGCCGCTCCGAAGCCTCGAAGTCGCGCAGGTAGGCTGCGACCCCCCGCGTCTGGGCCTCGGCGAGGCGCCGGGTGCGCTCCGACTCCCACTCGGCCTCGAAGGGGAGCTTGTGCCACTCGCCGAGCACGGTCTCGAGCAGCCGCTCGGGGTCGTGGCCCTCGGCGGTCTCGAGCGCGTGGTGCACGAGGGTGCCGAGGCCGGCCTGCACCCCGCCCCCGCCCCCGCCGAGCGCGGAGATGGCCCAGTCGAGCGGACAGGTCTCGGCCCGATCGAGCTGCGAGGGGCTCACGGGCACGAGCGCCTCGGGATCGCCGTCGAGGTCGTGGATCGGTCTCGCGGTGCTCGCCGGCGTGACGCCGTACCACTCGTCCGGGTGCGCGCCGGTCACCTGCTCCTCGGCGAGCGCCGCGAGCGCGCGCAGCGCGCGCCCGTCCCCGGGGTCGCGCGCGAGCCTGCGCCGCATCTCGGCCGTGGCTCCGCGCAGCGTGAGGCGGGCGCTCGGGAGATCGTCCCGTCGGCGGTCGCGCCCGAAGCCGAAGAAGGGACTCGGGTGCTGATCCTCGTCGGAGACCGCCACGACGAGGAGTTCGTCCCGGGCGCGGGCGCAGGCGTGCGCGAGCAGTCTCAGTTCGTCGTGGATCGTGTCGCGGCGCGAGGGCGGAATCGCCTCGCCGCCTCGCAGCCATCGCTCGAGTGCGGCCGTGCCGAGCAGCGTGCCGCGCGCGCGGATATTGGGCCAGGCGCCGTCCTGCAGTCCGATCACCGCGACCACGCCGAACTCGCGGCCGATCGCGCCCTGCGGCGTCGTGACGGTGACGGCCGTGCGCTGGCTGCGCTGCGCCAGCGTGTCCTCGGCGACGGTGCTCCGCAGCAGGTCCTCGAGCAGCGCGGCCACCGGCTGCTCGCTGTCCTGCTCCTCGTGCCTCTGCAGCGCGAAGAAGAGGCCCATCACGGCGTCGAGCGAGCGGTGCGCCTCGTCGGAGCGCGCCCCCCGGCCGTCGAGCGCCTCCTCCTGCCAGCGCTCGGCGAGGCTCGTGCCCTCCCACAGCGCCCAGAGGGTCTCTCGAGCGGTGCCCCCTGCTCGCCGCACCCGCGCCGCTTCGACCGCGAGGCGCCCGAGACGCCGCAGCGCGCGGCCGCCGGCGCTGTCGATCGCGGGCGTGTCTCCGGGCAGCGCGAAGGCCTCCAGCACGAGCTCGTCGATGCCCCTCGATTCCCGACCCTCGTCGCGGGCGTCGCGGCGCTCCTGCAGGAGCAGCGCGCCGCGCAGGCGCCTGACCGCGACGGGATCCAGGCCGCCGATCACGCCGCCCGCGAGACGGAGCACGTCTTCGGAGCCGAGCGCACGGGCACCGAGGACGTGCTGCAGCAGGCGGATCAGCTCGCGCACGATCTGGTGCTCGCGCAGGACCAGGCCGCCGGCCGCGACGTCCGTGGGAACCTGGTGCGAGGCGAGCGCCCTCGCGACGCGGGCGGCCTCGAGACGGCTCCGGCAGATCACCGCCATGTCGCCCCACCCGGCGCGTCCCGCCCCGCCCAGCCCGAGGCGGCGGGCGCGGAGCCGGTGCGCGATGACGCCGAGCTGCTCGGCGGGCGATCCGGCCGCCGCGAACCGCGCCTCGGCGTCCGCGGGCGTCCGCGCGGTCCCGGCAGCGGCATCGCATGCCTCCGCCGCCCGCTGCTCTCCCGCACCCGCGGCGCCGATCCTCGCCGTCAACTCGCGGACGAGACCGCGCAGCTCGGGCCCGTGCCGGTGCACGGTCTCGAGCACCGCGAGCTGCTCGGGCAGCCCGGCTCGGAGGCCGGCGCCGCGCCGGGCCAGCTCCCCGCTCAGCCGGGAAAGCACCCCGGTGCGCTCCCCGCGGAAGGCGCCGGTGGCGATGTCGGGATCGCCGAACACCCAGACGGCGCTGCCGGCGCCCGCGCACGCCGCCAGCAGGGCGAGCTCTCCCTCGCCGATCTCCTGCGCGTCGTCGACGAGCAGGAGGCGCGGCACGCGGAGCCCGCTCGCGTGCGCCGCGGATCCGGACGCGACCGGGTCGGCCGCGACGGATCCCCCCTCGCGCACGGCGTCCGAGGCGGCGCGGAGCAGGGCGCTCGAGCTCAGCTCGTCGGGCCGCTTGCGCGCGAGATCGCGGGCGACCGCCGAGATGAGCTCCAGCCCGTCGCGCCACCGCTCGAGCAGGCCCGGGTCCGGGAGCCGCGTGAACGCCTCGGCACCCGTCTCCCGGCGCAGCTCGCGCAGGCGCGCCGCCAGGGCCGCCGGTTCGAGGCCGAAATCGTCGGCGATGCGCCAGAGTTCGCGCAGCTCCGCACGGAAGGCGGGGCTCTGGAGCACCTCGTGCGGAAGGCCCGCGACACCCGCCCCGGCTGCGCCGCCGTCGACCACGGCTGCGATCTCCTCGTCCTGCACCGTCCCGGTGAGCAGCCGGGGGGCGTCCCGTCCGGCGAGCGCGGCGGCCCGCGCGAGCACCGCGAACCCGAGCGAGGCCGCGGTGCGCACGGGGGTGCCGCCGATCGCGCGGCCCGCTCGACCCTCGACCGCAGCCCGGAGCCCGGAGGCCACGAGGCGGCTCGGGGCGATCGCGAGCACGTCCTCCTCCTCCCACCCGGGGCGATCGAGCGCCCGGACGTACGCCTCGACCAGCACGCGCGTCTTGCCGGAGCCCGGCGCCCCCAGCACGCGGGCGTGCCGCGCCGGATCGAGCTCGAGCGCGCGAAGCTGGGAGGGGTCGAATCCGGTCATGCGCTCAGCCTACTGAGCGCCTCCGACGTTCACGGACCGGGGCTCCTGGCTGCGCCGAGGGCGAACGCCCGCGCCTGTCGGGCACTCCGACTCCCCGCCCAGCCCTAGACTCGGAGTCAGTTGAACGCGCGGCGCGAGCCGCAGCACCCGAGGAGGCACCCGTGGAAATTCGCATCGGCATCAAGCACTCGCCCCGTGAGCTCTCATTCGAGACGGACTCGACGGCGGACGAGGTGCGCGGGCTCGTCGAGGACGCCGTGGCGAAGGACGCAGCGCTCGTCGCGCTCGCCGACTCCAAGGGCCGGCAGTACCTCATAGGCACCGACTCCATCGCCTACGTCGAGCTCGGAGGCGAGGGCAGCCGCAGGGTCGGCTTCATCAGCTAGCTGCCGGTCTGGAAGGAGCGTGGACGGCCGACGGGAACCGGGGAGCCATCGACCACTCTCGAGGCCGCTGACGCGATCGGTCTGCTGAGACGCGACATCTCGGTCGCCCTGCGTCAGGCTCGCGCGTTCCTCCTCGGCGTACGCGCGCACGCGGTCTCGGCATGTCCGCACTGACGAATGAATTCTCTTCAGAATTGGATATTCTTCTCATTTCGTGATGCTTATGTAATGCAGCGTTATTAATAATCACAGTGAAGTGAATCGATGGAGCGTGAAAAAGAGGATTCCCGGAGGCCTCACTGGCCTTCTGGTCGGCATTGGCGTCATCGCTATCGCCCCCTCCGCTGCACGGGCGCTTGCGTGGAGCACGTAAAGCAAATGGGTATTACGCCGTCGGCGCCAAACCGAGCAGTGGAGCCTTCAAGGTGTACCAGAATCGCGGGAGGATCTACGCACCCGCAGACGGGGCCGGCTACACGCAGAGATATTGAGCGTTCCGACGCCCGCTTCCAACACAAAAGCTCGATGCTACCCCCAAGGACCGAGCCGCCCCTTGGGCGGTCATCATCTCTACGATGTTTACAAGCAGGCCACCCTCCGGGAGCTACTGCATCAGATGCATCATTCGCCGGTGCCGCGCAAGTGCCCCGAAGTCAGAATAGATGAGATGACACCCGCCTGACCTGGGATTTCTCCGCCCCTCCACTCGCTATCGTCGGTCGTCCGCGTGCATTCAATAAGAGAAGGCTGCTCGGGTCGCGTGACTGACGACTACGAACAACGACAAGGATACTTGACATAGGGTAGACAGTTGGATATTTTAGTGTAAAGGTTACTTTCCGATACTTATGGGGCTTGGTGATGGCTCAACGGTCAGCTTTGAGGCTCCTCGCTGCGATGAGCATGAAAGACATGCTGCGCAACAGGCTCACTGGTCTTGCGCCGATGTTCCTGTTTGCGTGGCTGGTGTTGATCTACGGTGTTCTGTCGTTCATGTTGAGCGAGGCAGCCAGCGACCCCGCAACGCATCCGTTGCGTGCAGCGCTCCCAAGTATCCTCGTGACGGGGATTGCTGGGATCGCGTTTATGGTTACCACGGTGCCGCTCGTGTCAATGCGCGAGCGCGGCCTGCTCCGGTTGTTCGGTACGACACCGCTGAGGCGACCCATTTTTCTTCTCGCGCAGCTTCCGTCGCGCCTCGCGCTGATCGCTCTGGAAGTCGGTTTCATCGTCACTCTGGTAGTTGTGGCCGGTTTCGTTGGCGACCACAACAACTACTGGCGACTGCTGGGCACGCTCATCATCGGTACGGCCATGCTGTTCGCCTGTGCGATGCTCCTGGCGAGCCGGTCAAGCAACACCGAATCCACGCATCAGAGCATGACCATTCTCGTGATGGGGGTGTTCGTGTTCTCGGGCACGTTCCTGCCGCCAGGCACCTTGCCTGCGTTCACCGAGATTTTCACGAACGCGATCCCTACGACATGGTTTGCTGCCGCGATAAGTGCTGACCTTACTGGTGCAGCACCGTTTCTGCCAGTGCTGGCGCTGTGGGTGATGATGCTCGCCGTCACCGTCATTGCTGGGGTGCTCGCAGTGCGCCGATTCGAGTGGGATCACGAAGAAGCCGTCACGCACACTCCGCCGCGTGGACAGAAATCGGCTATGAAAGAGATGGTGTCGTGATGAGCGATGAAACCGGCATGACGAGCCGCGAAAAGAGAGCCGCTGCCCGATATGTGTGGGAGTTCAGCATCGGAATGGTGCTGTTCGTCCTCCTCTTCCTCATGCTGCCGAACTGGTGGGTGACCGAACCTGGCACTTGGCCGCATCTGGTGAGAACGCTCCTGCCGATTCTGCCGCTGCTCTGGGCGGTGATCGCGCTGTGGCGGCATGTGCGCAATGTTGATGAGATGCAAGGCGCCGTGCTGGTGCGCAGCTTCGCATTCGGGTTCGCGGTCACCATGCTCGCCACCTTGGTGATCGCGCTGCTGCGCGGTGGTGGTATCGAGGTTCCTGGCGGCGAGTGGATTATCTTCATCGCTGGCATGACGAGTTGGGGTATTGCGATCCCCGTGAACACGATGAAGAGCGACCGATGAAAAACCAAGTCCGCGAACTGCGCACGGAGCATGGCTGGTCGCAGGTACAACTCGCAGAAACGCTCGGGGTATCCCGGCAAACCGTGAACGCGCTTGAAAAAGGCCGCTACGACCCCTCGCTGCCACTCGCGTTTCGCATCTCCGCCGTGTTCGGCCTGCCACTTGAACGCATTTTCTTCCCCTCCGAGAACGATGCCCCACCGAGCGGAGGCAAACGATGAGCACCACAGACAAGCAACCCGCAATCGTCGCGCACTCACTCGTCAAGCGGTACGGTGCCCGTGACGTTGTCGCTGGGGTTGATCTGCACGTCGAGCGCGGCGAAGTGTTCGGGCTGCTCGGGCCGAACGGGGCTGGAAAGACGACCACCGTAGAGATGATCGCAGGTCTGCGTCGCCCCACGCAGGGCACGGTGCGGGTGCTCGGTCTTGACCCGTTAGCCGAGCGCGACGAGTTCACCAGATTGGTGTCGTTACAGCCGCAAGCCGCAAACCTGTTCCCAACACTCACCGTCGCGGAAACTCTCGAACTCTTCGGCTCTTTCTACGAGCGACCCCGAAGCGTGGAGGAAGTGATCGGGCTCGTGGGGCTTGAAGATTCACGAAACGTGCGAGTGAAGAAGCTCTCGGGTGGGCAATCGAGGCGGCTGCTCATCGCTGTCGCTGTGATCGGCAGACCGCGACTCGTGCTTCTTGATGAGCCCTCTGCCGGGCTTGATCCTGCCGCTCGGAGGGAACTGTGGAACCTGATCCGATCCCTCCGCGATCAAGCGGTCACGGTCTTGCTCACCACACATCACATGGATGAAGCGATGGAACTGTGCGATCACCTCGCCATTATGGTGTCCGGGCACATCGTGGCCGAGGGCACACCCGAGCAACTCATCGCAGAGCACAGCACAACCTCACGAGTGCGATTCATGGTGCCATCCGGAACCGACCCTGGCACAATCCTCGAAGCATCGTCGGGCGAAGAAGCCAAGATCAAGCCGGTTTCCGGTGCGCTACTCGTTCAGGTCGATACCGCAGACCCCGACGCTCTCCTACGGCGGGTGACGTTCCAGCGCGGTCTACACGCCACAGGGCTCCGCGTCGAAGCCACCTCACTTGAAGACGTGTTCCTAAAGCTCGCCGGAGAAGAACACCGCGACTGGACTACCGAACCACTGCCGGATCCGATGCGACGATGAGCCGTCCTCTAGCGTTCGGGCGAAACCAGTTTCGACAGCTCGCCCTCGCGCACAGTCTTGAGGCATTGCGTGACCGGCGCGGCATGGTCACCATGCTTCTCATCTTTGGCGGCATGACCATCGGCCTCAGCGTGCTCGACCTCCTGGTCGCAGCAAACACCAAGTCGCGTCTTCCAGGTGCGCTCATGGGTGCAGGAGTGCTCGCCAGTTCCCTACCGCTGATTGCACTCATCGGGTTCACCAGCCTCGGGCTGACGAGTACCGCCGTGCCGCTGGCGAAGTACCGCTCGAACGGTACCCTGCGGCAGCTCGGCACCACCGCTGTCAGTCGTACCCTGTTCATCGCGGCGCATCTTCCTATTCGACTCGCGCTCGGATTCATTCAGATCGTCATACTGCTGGCGCTCGCGGTGCTCTTCACACCCACCACCCTCGCCACGCTTTCAAGGGCAAGCACGCTGCTGGTTGCGGCGATGCTCCTGCTCCTGGCGCTCGGATATCTGATCGGTGCTCGGTTTCAGAACCCCGAACGCACAATGAACTTCTCCTACATCCTCATCCTCGTGCTCATCGCGACCTCGGGCACCGCGCTGCCACACAGCGCGTTTCCCGATGCAGTTGGCGCGACATTGTCGTGGCTGCCGACAACGCTGCTAACCGAGCAACTTGCAAGCGAACTGCTCGGAACTTCCCCCGCGCCCATACCGCTCTGGCTGACTACGATCCTGCTCTTCAGCCTAGCCGCCGGAACGTTTGCCCTAGCTTGCAAGCTCTTCCAATGGAGTGACTCCGATGCGTGAAGCCTGTAGAGCGTTGAATCTATGTGCCAGTTCGTCGGCGTTCGTCGCGCCGGTCGCCTCCGTCAGGAGCCGCTGCGCCTCGGCGGTGCCCTCCGCGCCTCGGCGCACAGTACCGGGCTTCACCGTGAGGTCGCCGCGCTCAGCGCGCGCCGCCAGCTCGTCGTGGTCTGTGCTCATGATGCCTGTTTCCCTTCGTCGAGCAATGCCGAACAGGCAAGAATAATGCACACAACCGATATTGCACGTCCACCAGTGCAGGAGGATCGAGATGAGAGCTCAAGGAATGAACGGCTTCGTCCTCGCTGCGGTCGTCGGGCTGTCAGTCGTCGTCGGGGCGATCGCAGTCGGTCAACCCGGGAACACCGGTTCTGCTGAGGCAGCAGATCCGCTTCCGAGCGGGGTGTCGACCGATGGTATCGGGGATGGAGGGGTCGACCTCTCGACTGTTCGCGCGATGGCGGAGACAGATGAGTTCCAGATCTGGACGGCCCGCGACAATTCGGACAACATCTGCGTCATCTCGCTGGCGAACGCTACCGGCAATGTCGCCGGGTACTGCGGCAGCGAGGAGCAAACCGTCAAGGCGGGCGTCCCCGGATCGATGCAGGTCGGCATCGCCGACGAGGGCGACACCTCGGTCACGGTACTGCAAACGTACTTGCTCCCGGACGGAGCCGACGCGGCAGCGGCGGCGAAGCAGATCCCCGGATCCCAGGCATTCGGGCAGCTCGTGGTCCGGTACGGCCCGATGGAGCTTGAACGCACCACGACGATCTCCGTTCCTGCGGAGAACGGAGAAGTATCACTGACGGTGTTCGGGCGCGACTCCCTGTCATAGCTCGGGCACTACGGGTGAAGACGAGTCGTCGCATGCCGGATGCCCCTACGGCAGCAGCCGCTCCACCAGTTCGTCAGGGGTGACGCCCTCCGCGCGAGCGGCGGCGGCGATGCGCTCGAGCGACGCCCGCGAGAGACCTGTCGCATCCGCAGGCCCCTGAACTCCCGTGTCCGAGGCCACAGGGCGGCTGGGCGGCGGCGTGCGTAGCAGCAGGGACATCACGGGCAGCACCACGATCCCCAGAGCGGCGAGGATCCACACGATGCCCGTCGCCTGCAGATACACGTCGTCCTCGTCGCCCGCCACCTCCCAGATCAGCAGCATCGTGAGCAGCACGCCGAGGGCGAGCAGAGCCAGCGTCGTCAGCAGAGCCGCGCGCACGGACCTGCGGTCGTGGGAGACGAGCAGCAGGAGCAGCGAGGCGATCGCGCACGCGCCGGTGAGGATCACCATCGTGATCGTGAGCTTGAAGGGGTCCTCGTCCCAGCCGGGCTCCACCCAGATCATCCAGAGCATCCGGGCGAGCGTGGCCGCGGAGACCGCGACGGTGATCCAGCCGAACCACTGCACGGGCCGCCCGATCAGCGCGGCGCCGCAGAGCACCGCCACGCTGAACACGCCGGTCAGCGCGGTCGTACCGAGCACCTTCGAGGCGGGCTCGGAGGTCGCACCGCCGAGCAGCACGGCGATGCCCGCGACAGCAGCGATCGCGAACGACGCCACCATCACCACGACGATCCAGCGGCGGATGCGGTGCGCGAGGGGCTTCGGCGCGCGGGGTCCGGGAGCGGCCGGTCCCGGATCCGCGGGTGCCGGACCGGGAGGGCCGGGGACGATCGGGGGTGCGGTCATGACGGTCCTTTCTCGCGGAGCTCAGCGGCTCAGCGCCCTCAGCTCCTCGCGCACCGCGTCGAGCAGGCGATCCGCCACCTCCCGCTTCGAGCCCGAGGCCTTGCGGGCGACGCGACCGTCGGCGTCGAGCACGTGCACCGTGTTCTCGCCGCTCTCGAAGCCCTCGCTCCAACCCACGGCGTTCACCGCGAGCAGGTCGACGCCCTTTCGAGCGAGCTTGCGCCGACCCCGCTCGAGCAGCTCCTCGACGGCCTCCGCGCCGGCTTCGGCTGCGACCGTCTCGGCCGCGAAGCCGACGATCAGCTGCCCCGGACGCCGGTCGCCGACCAGGCCGACCAGGATGTCCGGGTTCTCCACGAGCGTGAGCGTGGGAGCCCGATCCGGGGAGTCCTCCTTGCGGATCTTGTGCTCGGCGACCTCGGCGACGCGGTAGTCGGCCACGGCCGCGGCCATGATGACGGCCTCGGCTCCGGGCGCGGCGGCACGGGCGGCGGAGTCGAGCTCGGCGGCCGTACCGACCGGGACGATCCGCACGCCCGGGCGATCCCGGACATCGGCCAGCACGGCCTCGTCGACGTTCGCCGCGAGCAGCACCACCTTGGCCCCCCGGTCCGCGGCGGCCGCGGCGACCGCCACGCCCTGCCTGCCGCTCGAGCGGTTGCCGAGGTAGCGCACCGGGTCGATCGGCTCGCGCGTGCCGCCCGCGGTCACGAGCACCCGCACGCCGTCGAGATCGCCGGGCGGCACCGGATCGGCGGGCGGCGTCGCGCCGTCGGCCGGGGCGTCCGCCTCTGAGGGCGGCGTCGCGTCGGCGGGTTCGGGATCCGGCGCCGTCCCCGGCCGCCCCCCCGCCGCTCCGGCCTCCTCCAGCATCTCCCGGGCGCGCGCCGCGATCTGCTCGGGCTCGCTCATGCGGCCGGGCCCGCTGTCGTCGCCCGTCAGCCTCCCGCTCTCCGGGCCGATGAACTCGACGCCGCGCGAGCGCAGGATCGCGACGTTGTCCTGCGTCGACGGGTGCTGCCACATCTCGCTGTGCATCGCGGGGGCCACGAGCAGCGGGGCCCGCGTGGCGAGCAGGGTCGTGCCGAGGAGGTCGTCGGCGAGCCCCGCGGTCATGCGAGCGAGCGAGTGGGCGGTGGCCGGGGCCACGATCACCAGGTCGGCGCGCCGGCCCAGCGCCACGTGGCGCACCTCGGGCACGTCCTCGTGCACGGAGGTCGTCACCGGGTGGCGGCTGATGGCCTCCCACGTCGGCCGGCCGACGAAGCGCAGCGCGTCTTCGGTGGGCACGACGTGCACGTCGTGGCCCTCCTCCACCAGCAGCCGCGCCAGCACGACGGCCTTGTACGCGGCGATGCCGCCGGTCACTCCCAGCACGATGTTCATGCGTTCATCATCCCACGCCCCTCGGCGCTGTCGCCGTGCGCCGCCGCACGCCTCGCCGCGCCGTGCCTCAGCCCGCCCGCACCAGCTCGACGGCCACCTCCATGTGCCGCGTGTGGGGGAACATGTCGAACACCCGCGCCTCGCGCACGGCGTACGAGGGCACGGCCTCGAGATCGCGCGCCAGGCTCTCGGTGTTGCAGCTCGAGTAGATCACCTGCCGCACGGGCGACGCCTCGAGCCACGCGCACAACTCGGCCCCGATCCCGCGGCGGGGCGGGTTCACGACGACGGACTCGGGCAGGGCCGCGGGATCGGCCGCGAGCGCGAACGCCGTCGCGTCCGCCACCTCGAAGCGCGCAGCGATCCCCGCCTCGCGCGCGCTGCGGCGGGCCGAGCGCACCGCGGCCTCGCTGATCTCGACGCCGAGCACGCGACGGGCGCGAGCGCCCCCCGGGGCCCGCTCGGCGGCGTGCAGCGCGAAGCCGCCCACGCCGCAGTACAGGTCCCAGAGCGACGCGGGGTTCTCGCGCGCCACCCACGCCGCGGCCTGCGCGTAGAGCTCGCGCGCCACGCCCGTGTGGGTCTGGAAGAAGCTCCGGGGGCGCAGGTGCAGCGGCACGCCGTCGCCGAGATCCATCGCGAGCGAGGAGCCGAGCAGCGTCTCCTCCCGCTCCCCCTCCAGCACGGCCCGGTGCTCGGGCAGCAGGTTGACCGAGACCACGGCGGCGTTCGGGATCGCGCGGCGCAGCGCGGGAAGGCCCCTGCGCAGCGCCGCGAGACCTCGCTCGCTGCGCACGACGAACCGCAGCATGAGTTCGCCCCCGGCGGAGACTCCACCGGGGGCCTCCGTCACGTGCACGAACTTCAGCTCGCCGCGGCGGCGCGGCACGTCGTAGGGCGGCAGCCCGGTCGCTTCGAGGAAGGAGGCGAGGCGAGGGATCGCCCGGCGGATCCCGGGCGACTGGATGAGGCAGTCGCGCAGGTCGACCCCCTCGCCGTCCGGCCCGAGGATGCCGAGGGTCACCGACGCGGGCCGGCCGCCGACGACCAGTTTCGCCTTGTTGCGGAAGTCGCGCACGCCGCCCGCGACGCTCGGCAGCCAGGTGGAGGCGGGCACGGACGGCAGCAGGTCGCGGCAGCGCCGCTCCTTGGCGCGCAGCTGCTCGTCGTAGGGGGTCTCGATGAGGGCGCAGCTGCGGCAGCGCCCCGCCTCGAAGTAGTCGCAGCGCGGGAGATCCATGGGGCTAGGGCTGGGGCTAGGCTGTGAGGCCCAGCCCGTCCATGCGGCGGATGTGGTCGGCGATGAGCTCGGTGAAGACCGGCTCGACCTCGTCGGCGTCGAAGGCGCGGTGCTCGCTGAGCAGCAGGACCGCGCGCGAGACGAGCAGCGTGTCGCCCACGAGCCGCCTGCCCCACAGCGCCAGCCAGCTCGAGAGCCCCTCGTCGGCGGCCAGCGCGTCGGCGAGCAGCTCTCTGACCTCCGTGCGCCCGCTGTCGCTGCTGAGGATCTCGATCGCCTGGGCGCGGTAGCCGTCGCGCATGCCCTCGGCGAGGCTCGCGAAGAAGTCGTCGAAGAGGCCCCCCACGAGATACAGCGAGAGCACGTGCTGGTGCCAGTCGGCGGTGTCGATGCGCTCCACGTACTCGTCGATCACGCGGGAGAACGGCGCCATCACCACGTGGGGCTCCTCGTCGCGCCTGCGGATCTCGTCGGTGAGCCGCTGGTGCTTGGCGAGGGTCAGGCCCGCGACCCGGGCGAGCACCTCCTTCGCCTCGAGCGTCGGCGCCCCCGAGACCGCGCGGGTCGCCGCCTCGTACAGCTCGAGCTGCAGGTAGGCCGTGAGCCCGAGGAACGGCAGCATGCCGGGGGCGAACTCGGCGAGTTCGACTCGCTCGGTGTCGTTCCCCTCGCCGCGCGAGCGCAGCTTGCGCGCCGGAGCGCTCTTCTTGCGCAGCCCACGGATCCACTCGAACACCCTGACAGCTTACCCTCGGGCGGCGGTCGCACTGGAATAGACTGGGCCTCGTACGTATTCGCCGCGGGGGCACCGGATCCCCCGCCGCTGCGCCCTCGAGAAGGTGCGCGCAGCACACACACGCCGCACCGGCGCAGATAGGACGCAACGTGACGACTTTCCTCGAACTCGGCGTCGACCAGGACATGGTCGACTCGCTCGCAGACCAGGGCATCATCGAGGCCTTCCCCATCCAGGAGCAGACGATCCCCCTGGCTCTCGAGGGTCAGGACATCATCGGCCAGGCGAAGACCGGCACCGGCAAGACCTTCGGTTTCGGTCTGCCGCTGCTGCAGCGCGTCGGCGCGGATCCCGAACCGGGCGTGCAGGCCCTCGTGGTCGTGCCGACCCGCGAGCTGGCGGTGCAGGTGTACGAGGATCTCGAGCTGGCGGCGAAGAACCGCGCGGCGACCGTCGTGCCGATCTACGGCGGCAAGGCCTACGAGGGGCAGATCGAGCAGCTCAAGGACGGCGCGCAGGTGGTCGTCGGCACCCCGGGCCGCCTGCTCGACCTTGCGAGTCAGCGCATCCTGAACCTCGGCGACGTGCGCGAGATGGTGCTCGACGAGGCCGACAAGATGCTCGACCTCGGCTTCCTCGCCGACATCGAGAAGCTCTTCGCGAAGACCCCGGCGACGCGCCACACCATGCTGTTCTCGGCGACCATGCCGGGCACGATCGTCACGCTCGCGCGGCGCTTCATGTCGAAGCCGATCCACATCCGGGCCTCCGATCCCGACGAGGGCGTGGCGCAGGCCAACATCGAGCACATCGTCTACCGGGCCCACTCGCTCGACAAGGACGAGGTGATCGGGCGCATCCTGCAGGCCGAGGGCCGCGGCAAGACGGTCGTCTTCATGCGCACCAAGCGCGCTGCGGCGAAGCTGCAGGAGGAGATGGTGGATCGCGGCTTCAACGCCGCCTCGGTGCACGGAGACCTCAATCAGGATCAGCGCGAGCGCGCCATGTCGGCGTTCAAGGCGGGCAAGAAGGACATCCTGATCGCGACCGACGTGGCCGCGCGCGGCATCGACGTCGACGACGTGACGCACGTCATCAACCACACGGTGCCCGACGACGAGAAGACCTACCTGCATCGCGTGGGCCGCACGGGCCGCGCGGGGCGCACGGGCATCGCGGTGACGTTCGTCGACTGGGACGACCTGCACAAGTGGGCGCTCATCGACAAGGCCCTCGACTTCGGCGTGCCCGAGCCCGTCGAGACGTACTCCTCGTCACCGCATCTCTACGCCGACCTCAACATCCCGGAGGGCTCGAAGGGGCGGCTCAAGGCTACCCCCGTGAAGGAGCGCGCGCCGCGCGGCGGATCCTCGACGCGCGCGGGCGACGGCGGATCCGGCGAGGAGCGGAGCGGGGGCGGCCGCAAGCGCACCCGGCGCCGCACGCGCAGCGCCAACCCGCAGGGGCCCGGCCGTCACGAGGCCCACGGGCACGAGCAGCACGGCCACGACACGGAGGGCGGCGGCGAGCCCGGGGCTCCCCTGCTGCAGGAGCCGGGCGAGGGATCGGCGCCCAAGCGCCGCCGCCGGCGGCGGACCGGGGGGTCCGGCGACGGCGGAGCCGACGGCTCTGCCCAGTGAGCGGGATCGGGGCCGGCGGCAGGCGCCCGGTCAGCGCGGGGTGACGACGAGCTCGCGCAGACGCTCCACGAGGGCCGCCTGCGTCGACCGCTCCCCCAGCCGGTTCGGCTTGCCCGCGCCGTGGTAATCGCTCGCGCCCGTGGTCTCCAGCGCGAGCTCGGCGGCCGCTCGGCGCAGCGGCGGCAGCCACTCGGCCCGGTTCTCGGGATGATCCAGCTCGGCGCCCCACAGACCCGCCGCCGCGAACTCTCGCATCTCCTGCCGCGAGGTCGTGCCGCGCTGGCGGCTCGCCGCGGGGTGGGCGAGCACCGGCACGCCGCCGGCCGCGCGCACGAGACGGATCGCGTCGACGGTCTCCAGCGCGTACGTGCCGATGTAGTAGGGGGATCCCGGGTGCAGCACGTCGGCGAACGCGGCGCTGCGATCGGCGAAGTACCCCGCCGCCACGAGCGCATCGGCGATGTGCGGGCGGCCGACGGTGCGCGCGTCCTCCGCACCCACCACCGCCTCCCAGGTGATCGCGTAGTCGGCCGCGATGCGGCGCACCATCTCCCTGGCCCGCCCGAGCCGATGGCCGCGCACCTCGGCGAGCGCCTCGAACAGCTCGCCCGCGGCGGGGTCGATGCCGTAGGCCAGCAGGTGACGCGAGTGCCAGTCGTGCTTCGTAGTGATCTCGATGCCGGGGAGGAAGCCGACGCCGTGCCGGCGCGCCGCCTCGCGCGCCTCGCTCCAGCCGTCGATCGTGTCGTGATCCGTGAGCGCGAAGCCCGCGAGCCCGAGCTCCGCGGCCTCGCGGGCGATGTCGGCGGGACGGGTGGTGCCGTCGGAGAACACCGAGTGCGTGTGCAGGTCGAATGCGCCCCCGCCCGTCGCTCCCGTCATCCCCTCATTCTAAATGGACTCGGGTGCGGTGAGAGGATGGGGGCATGACCGACTCCGCGCAGGCCACCCACGAGGTGGAGATCGACAACAGCAATCGCAGCACGACCCCGCAGACGGCCGGCTTCGCCCGGTACATCTCGGCGCACTGGGCCGACCGCCCCGAACCGCTGCCCGACCCGCGGCCCGCGGCGCCCTACGCCGCTCGCCGACGCGCGGCCCTGGGCGCGCGCTTCCCGGGCGAGCGGCTCGTGATCGCGGCCGGCGCGATGAAGCAGCGCTCCAACGACACCTTCTACCAGTACCGCCCGCACAGCGCGTTCGCGCACCTCACCGGCTGGGGCTCCGATGCCGAGCCCGGCGCGATCCTCGTGCTCGATCCCGCGATCGGCGATCCCGCGACCGGCGATCCCGCAGCGGGTTCCGGCGACGCCGCGCACGACGCCACGCTGTACTTCCGCGAGCGCGCGGGCCGCGACAGCGACGAGTTCTTCGCCGACCCCGAGATCGGCGAGTTCTGGATCGGCCCGCGCCCGTCGCTCGCCCAGGTTTCGGCAGCCCTCGGGATCCGCACCGCTCCGCTCGCCGAGTTCGCCGCGGGCGACTCCGACCGCACCCTCGACGACGCCGAGCTTGCCCGGGCCGTGTCCGAGCTGCGGCTGGTGAAGGACTCCTACGAGCTGGCCGAGATGCAGGCCGCCGTCGACGCGACCGCGGGCGGGTTCGAGGAGGTGCTCGCGGCGCTGCCGCGGGCGAGCGCGCACCCCCGGGGCGAGCGCGTGGTCGAGGGGGTGTTCAACCAGCGGGCGCGGCTCGACGGCAACGCTGTCGGCTACGAGACGATCGCGGCGTCTGGCCCGCACGCCTGCACGCTGCACTGGATCCGCAACGACGGCCCCGTGCTCGAGGGCGATCTGCTGCTGCTCGACGCCGGCGTGGAGATGGACAGCCTCTACACGGCCGACATCACCCGCACGGTGCCGGTCTCGGGGACCTTCTCCGAGGTGCAGCGGCGCGTCTACGAGACCGTGCTCGAGGCGGCCGACGCGGCCCGAGCGATCGTGCGGCCCGGGATCCGCTTCCGCGAGGTGCACGAGGCCGCGATGGCCGTGATCGAGCGCCGCACCCGCGAGTGGGGCCTGCTGCCGGAGACCGCTGAGGGCGACGACACAGCCTACCACCGCCGCTACATGGTGCACGGCACGAGCCACCACCTGGGCCTGGACGTGCACGACTGCGCGCAGGCCCGCCGCGAGCTGTACCTCGACGGGGTGCTGGAGCCGGGCATGGTGTTCACGATCGAGCCGGGGCTCTACTTCCAGCCCGACGACCTCACGGTTCCCGAGCAGTACCGGGGCGTCGGCGTGCGCATCGAGGACGACATCGCGGTCACCGAGGGCGGCTGCGTGAACCTCTCGGCGGGCATCCCGCGCACCGCCGCAGAGGTGGAGGACTGGATCCGGCGGGCGCAGTCGCGGGCGTGACCGATCCGCCGCGCGGGGCCGATGCCGGGCAGCGCCGGGGGCACCCGCGAGACGCGACGATCTCGCCGGGCTCCGCTGGACAGCGGAGCTATCGGAGCTAGAATCGATGCCCATGGCTTCCGGTTCTGCGCACCCGAGCGGTTCGTGGCGAGCCCGCGTGCGCGGCGCGGGCGCGGCGGGCGCCGCCCTCGTGCTGCTCGGCACGGCGGCGCTGTCGCCGTTCTCGGTGGCCGCGGCGTTCGCGGACGCGGGATCCGCCGCCGACCGGGGCCCGCAGCGCGCGCAGGGCCTGGACGCCGCCCGCTCGGCCGAGACCGTCGTCGACACCGGCGTGTCCGCCGCCGAGCCCGGGGGCGCGGGGGCGGCCGGGCCGTCGGGCAAGGCCCTCTACACGCTGCAGCAGTTCATGTTCATGGGCGCCGTCAACTGGCAGGGGTACAAGTTCACCTTCTACAGCCAGCAGGTGCTTCCGGGAACGGGGCTCGACATCCCGGGCCGCCGGGTCAACGCCGACGGCTACGTCAGCGACGCCGACGGCTACATCGTGCTCGCGGGGTCGGCGCCGAAGGGCACCGTCTACGACACGCCCTTCGGGTACCGGGGCAAGATCTACGACCGGGGCACGGTGGGCAACCACCTCGACGTCTACATCCGCTGAACCGGCGAGCGCTACGCTTCGACCCCGTCGGTGTAGACCCAGCGGCCGTCGGCCGCGCGGGTGAAGCGGCTGCGCTCACGCTGCTCGAAGCGCTGGCAGAAGACGCTGACACTCACACCGATGGGCGGGAGTCTGGTCGTCATGCACACTGGCGACCCGCGGTTCACCTCGGAATTTTTCTCGAAAGGGAGGAATCGATACTCGCCGATATCATCGGGATTCCGAACACTGGCGGCAACTGGTGAGCTGCGCCCGCGCATTCATCTGGGGAACCAGTGGAAAGGTACCCCGATGCCCAACGAACAGATCACAGTCCACCCCGCATGTGAGAGACGCTCGTGTCGCACGCGTGCTCACTGAGGTCGAAGCCGGACAGACGACGGCTGGCTCCACCGATGCGCGCACACGCGCCAAGCTCGACCTTGCCGAGGCGGAGTGGCCCATGGCCACCTACGCCAAACAGACAACCGTCAGTGCTGATCGAAGCCTGACAGAGATCCGGAACACCGTTCACCGGTAAGGTGTTTAGCGGATTCGGGTCTGTCCGATGAACGGTGTGTGGGGTCCGGCG
>NZ_KZ983992.1 GCF_003569785.1 Leucobacter sp. wl10
TCAGCGCCGTCTCGAGGACGTTCTTCGTGAGCTGGTTCAGCAACCCGCCCGGGCCGACCAGGCTCACGCCCTGCTCCTTCGCCTGCGCGAGCAATCGCTCGGCGAGGTCCTTCTGATCGATGATCTCTCCCGTCACAGGATCGATCATCTCGTTGTCCAACAGTTCGGTCGTGTCAGCCACGGCCATCTCCTTTCGGATCAGGCCGGACCCTCACACACCGTTAATCAGACAGTCCCAAGCCTAACGGTTTCCGCGACTTTTTCGGGCGCTCCTGACTGATCTGTGGGTCATGCTCGTCCGGGGAGTTCTGGTCGGTGGCCGCCGAGGGTGAGCATGGCGAGGGCGATGAGGGAGTCGGTGGAGCGGAATCCGAACGCGACTCGGGTGAGGAGGCGGATTTTCGTGTTCAGGGACTCGATGCGTCCGTTGGAGAGGCCGTGCTCGATCGCGGCGAGGATCCGGTCGCGGTGTTTCACGATGCTGCGTTGGAGTTTCACGAACGCGGGGATGCGACATCGTCGCGCCCAGGAGATCCACCGGTCCAGCGCGGTGACTGCCTGCTCGTGGGGGAGCTTGAACACGACGCGAAGTCCTTTTTTGAGGAGGTAGGCGCGGTGTAGTCGCGGGTCGGTCTGCGCGATCCACGCGAGCTTCGCCGATTGTTTCTCGGTGAGGTCTTCGGGGTTCTTCCAGAGCGCGTACCTGGAGTTCTTCAGCCCGCGCGTCCGCTCGGTGCCAGGTCTGGCCGGTGCGTCGCTGCGGGGTCGGCCGGCGCGTCGCGCAGGCTCGTTGCGCGCCTGCCGGCGGGCGTCGTTCCATGCCTGGCGGCGGACCTCGTCGAGCGGGTCGGTGGCCCACTTGACGACGTGGAACGGATCGGCGCAGCGCACCGCACCGCACCGCATTCGGGCATCGCTCGACCACGACGTCGCCGATCCAGTCGGCCCCGTCCGCGGTGACGTGCGTGATCTGGGCGCACCTGCCGGCGGCAGAGGCTTCGAGCTGGTCGAAGAACTTCCGTAGCGTCTGCTTGTCCCTACCCGGTGCCGCCCAGACCAGCCGGCCGGTGTCGTCCCAGACTCTCGTGATGATCGCTCCGACGGTCCGCCACGCGATGCGCATCAGCTCGGTCGCGGCCGAGCGCGAGGCGATCGTCGCCAGCCACGCGACCTGCTGGTCAAAGAACTGGGCGTGTCCGGCGCCGTGCCGCGCCCACGGCACCTGCGCGACGGTGGCCCCGTGCTCCGGGCATCGCACCCGCGGGGCTCCCGCTTCCAGATACAGGGAGATGGTGCCCAGATCCAGGCTCCGCCACCTTCGCCGTCCCTCGCCCGAATCGTAGCGTCCCGAGTGCCTGCTGCACCCTCCGCAGCGGGGCTTGAGCTTGCCCGAGGGCCGCACATGCGCGAGCACGATCTGCTCGTCCGGGTCGTACTCGACCTCCTCAACGATCGTGGCCTTGTCCGCACCGGTGAGTTTCACGAACCGGTTCCGTTCGCCCGGCGTTTGCCCGACGACCGCGTTCTCATCCTTCACAATCTGCTCATCGATGCCCTTGAACCTCGAGGGTGCGCTCCGTCGCGCCGGCCCCGGGAGAGGGAGACGCACAGTCCCGGGCTACGCGGAGAGGCGGTCGAGCCACTCGCCCAGGACCGCGCGGGCGGCGATCGCGAGTGCCGGGCCGCGGCGTCGCGCGTCATCCCGGATCGTGCCGGGGAGGACTCCCGCGGCCGCGAGCTCGACGGCGTGGCCCACGAGCCAGTGCTCGATGCGCTCCGCATCGGCCTCGATGTGGAACTGGAGCGCGAGGACCCGGTCGCCCGCGGAGAAGGCCTGGTTCGGAAACCCCGGAGTCTCCGCGAGTCGAACGGCGCCCCGGGGGATCCCGAACTGGTCTCCGTGCCAGTGGAGCACGTGCACGGCCTCAGGCCCCGAGCCGGAGAGCGGCGCGAGCACGCTCGAGCGGCCCTCCGGCGTCAGCGCGAGCGGTGCGAACCCGATCTCTTTGCGCCCCGTCGCGTTCACCTCCGCGCCGAGCGCCTCGGCGATGAGCTGCGCCCCGAGGCAGATCCCCAGGATCGGCCGGCCTTCGGCGATCCAGCGCCGCACCAGCAGCTTCTCGTCGTGCAGAAAAGGGTAGAGGTCCTCCTCGGACACGCCGATCGGACCGCCGAGAACGACGAGCAGATCGTCCGCGCCGGCATCCTCCGGAACACGGTTCGCCGTACCCGCTCCGAAGGAGCGCACTCCGTATCCGCGCTCGGCGAGCAGCGGCTCCAGCAGCCCGAGGTCCTCGAACGCCACGTGCTGCAGCGCATACGCGGTCCGGGCGGGGGAGCTCGTGCCGTTCCGGCTCACTGTGCAGCCCTCCGAGGGGCGTCGGCGTCGGCCCCGGCTGGCGATCCGGCCTCGAACGCGTCGGGCCAGTAGTGGCTGTCGGGCACCTCGCGAGCCCCGAAGATGGCCTGGCCGACGCGCACGCAGGTCGCCCCCTCCTCGACGGCGACCTCGTAGTCGCCGGACATGCCCATCGACAGCCCGCCGTCGCCCACGAGCGTCGGATCGGTGTCGCGCAGGCGATCCCGCAGGGTGCGCAGCAGCGCGAAGCAGGTGCGCACGCGGGGAACATCGCTCGTGAAGATCGCGAGCGTCATCAACCCCCGGACCCGTAGCGACGAGTAGTGGGGCATCTGCCGCAGAAACCCCTCGAGCTCGTCGGGTGCGAGCCCGTACTTCTGCGGCTCGGCCGAGGTGTTGACCTGCACGGAGACGTCGAGCGAGCGCCCGGCGGCCTGCAGCCTGCGATCGAGTGCGGCGGCCGCGCGTAGGCTGTCGAGCGCCTGGAACTCGCTCGCGAACGACGCGACGTCGCGGGCCTTGTTGGTCTGCAGATGCCCGATCACCGACCAGGCGACCCGCAGGTCGGCGAGGTTCTCCGACTTGCGCTTGGCCTCCTGCACTTTGTTCTCGCCCAGCTCGCGGCACCCGGCCCGCACCGCGAGGCGGATGCGCTCCTCCGGAACGGTCTTGCTGACCGGGAGCAGCCGGATCTCGTCGGCGGAGCGGCCGGCGCGCTCGGCGGCTCGCGCGATGTTGCTCCGCACCCGCGCGATGTTGCGCACGAAGGCGTCGATCGAGTTCGCGGTCGGAAAGTCGTGGACGGGGAGTTCGCCCTCGGTTTGATTTGTCATAGGACAAAGCGTAACATGGTCGATGTCGGCCCGATAGGGCTGGCGTATGAGCCGCGAGAGAGGAGACGGGCATGACTGATCGCACTGTCGATCGCGCGGCCCGGGTGGAGATCTCGGGGAGCACTGTCGGCGGAATCGTGGCGAGTGTGCGCTCCCTGATCGATCGCGGAATGCTCCGTCCGGGTGACTCGCTGCCCCCGATGCGGGCGCTGGCCGAACTGCTCGGGGTGAACCGCAACACCGTGTCGACCGCGTACGGCCTCCTGGTGCGGGCGAAGCTGGCAGAGACGCGGGGGCGGGCCGGTACGGTCATCGTCGATGCCTACGCGGGACTCGCCGAGGAGGGATTCGCGCGGGATTCCGTGCTCAGGGACGTCGGCAGCGGGAATCCGGATCCGAGGCTCCTGCCCGACCCGGCGGCCGTCTCGCTCGCGCCGGCCGCGCCTCGCCTCTACGGCGAGGCGACCGTGGATCCGGGTCTCGCCGAGTGGGCGACAGAGTGGATCTCGGGCGATCAGGCCCGACCGTTCCGGCTCACCGTGACCGCCGGCGCCGTGGACGCGATCGAGCGCCTGCTGGCTCAGGCCCTCGCGCCGGGCGACGCGGTGGCGGTGGAGGATCCGTGCTTCCTCACGAGCATCAGTACGATCCGGCAGAACGGGTACCGGCCCGTTCCCGTCGAGATGGACGCCGAGGGCATGCTCCCGGGGAGTCTGCGGAGCGCCCTCGAGAGCGGGGTGCGCGCGATCATCTGCACGCCCCGAGCCCACAACCCCACCGGCGCGAGCCTCACGCCGGAGCGCGCGGAGCGCCTGCGCGCCGTGCTCGCCGACTACCCGCAGCTGCTCGTCGTGGAGGACGACCACTTCGCCCTTCTCGCTCGGGCCCCGTACGAGACGATCATCGCGGAGGGGCGCGCGCGCTGGGCGCTGGTGCGCTCCATGTCCAAGGCGCTGGGCCCGGATATGCGGATCGCCATGGTCGCGAGCGATACGGAGACTGCGGATCGACTCGCGACCCGCATCAGCGGCGGTGTCACCTGGGTCAGCCACCTGCTGCAGCGGCTCACCCACGCGATGCTCCTCGATCCGGCGATCCGAGAGCGGATCCGCGCGGCGGGCGATCACTACGCACAGCGCAACGCGGCGTTCATCGAGCGTCTCGGGGAGGCCGGATTCGACTCCGACAGCCGAGACGGTCTGAACATCTGGGTCGAGACCGACTTCGACGCCTCCGAGATGCTCGTACGCCTCATGCGCCGAGGCTGGATCGCCCGAGAGGGGGCCCTCTTCGCGATCCGGGACGGGCACAGGCGAAGCCTGAGGCTCACCGCCCACACGCTCTCGGACGAGGAGATGTCGGAGCTCGTGCTCGACCTCGCCGCTGCGAACCGCACGTCCGCGGCGAGCCCCCGCCCTGCGGGGGGCGAACGAGCTCCTGACCGTCTCGAACGCTCATCGCCGCACATCGATAGAAGGGAAGCATCATGACTCTCACCACGGCAGACCCCGGCGTGCTGCAGCGCCCCGAACTCGTCACCGAGATCCCCGGGCCGAAGAGCCGGGAGATCCACGCCCGCCGAGAGCGGGCCGTGCCGCGCGGCGTCGGCTGCGCGCTGCCGATCTATGTCGACCACGCCGACGGGGCGTGGCTCACCGACGTCGACGGCAACCGCCTGCTCGACCTCGGGTCCGGCATCGGAGTGACCACCCTCGGCCACACGCAGCCCGCCGTCGTCGCCGCGGCGAAGGAGCAGCTCGACCGGGTGAGCCACACGCTCTTCACGGTCACCCCCTACGAGAACTACGTGCGCCTCGCCGAGCGCCTCGCCCAGCACACGCCGGGCGCTCACGCGAAGAAGACCTTCTTCGTGAACTCCGGCGCCGAGGCGGTGGAGAACGCCGTGAAGATCGCCCGCGCCCACACGGGGCGCCGAGTGGTCGCGGCGCTGGACCACGCGTTCCACGGACGCACGAACCTGACGATGGCGATGAACCACCGCGCAGCTCCGTACGGCACCGGTTTCGGGCCGTTCGCGCCCGATGTGCAGCGGGTTCCCAACTCCTACCCGCTGCGCGACGGCCTCACGGGTCCGCAGGCGGCCGCCCGCACCATCGAGTACCTCGAGCAGCGCATCGGCGCGTCCGACATCGCCGCGGTCATCGCGGAGCCCATCCAGGGCGAGGGCGGGTTCGTGGTTCCCGCAGAGGGCTACCTGCCCGCGCTTCAGGAGTGGGCGACGGCGAACGGGGTGGTCTTCATCGCCGACGAGATCCAGGCGGGTCTCGGGCGAACCGGGACCTGGTTCGCCAGCGAGCTCTTCGGACTGGTCCCCGATCTGGTGCTCACCGCCAAGGGCATCGCCGACGGTCTGCCGCTCGCCGGGATCACGGGTCGCGCAGAGATCATGGACAGCGCGCTTCCCGGGGGCCTCGGAGGCACCTTCGGCGGCAACCCGGTCTCCATCGCCGCCGCGCACGCCGTGCTCGATCTTCTCGAGACCGGCGGCCCGTTCGCCGAGGCCGCGCGCATCGAGGAAGCCCTCACGCGAGGTCTCCGGGAGCTGGCTCGGGATCACGCCGCCATCGGCGATATCCGCGGCCACGGCGCGATGATCGCGTTCGAGCTCGTCGAGCCGAGCACCGCCGCCCCGCTCGCGGGCCTCGCCGCCGATATCGCGGCGCACGCCGCACGCCGCGGCGTCCTCCTCCTCACGGCCGGAAGCTACGGCAACGTCGTCCGGTTCCTTCCCTCGCTCGCCGTCACCGACGCGCAGATCGACTACGCGCTGGAGGTGATCGCCGAGGCGCTCCCCGACTGATTCGGGAGGCGCCGTACAGGCCGCCGCGGGGCGGCCCCCGGTGGGGTGACCGAATGGCCAGGTCGCGGCTCGCAAAGCCGCGCATGCAGGTTCGATTCCTGCCCCCACCTCTCCTCAGAGCCCACACGACACACGCAGGGAGCCAGTCCGTGAATCGGTGCAAGCGGAGCGAACGATACCGCCGCGAACCGGCACCGCAAGAGGGCAGCTGATCAGTGCGCGCCGCGCTCACGGCGGCACCGCTCCTCGCGGTGATCGTCGCGCTCCTCCTCGGCCGCTCGTCTCGCACGGCGGCCGTGGCCGGCCTCGTCGTCGCGGTGCCGCTCGTCTTCTTCGTCTTCCCCGTCGGTCGAAGCGCCGTCGCGGAGGCCGGTCTCGACTGGGGGCCGGTGGTGCTCGAGGTGGTGCTCGTGCTCGGCGGCGGGATCCTGTTCGCCGAGGCCGGTCGCTCCACAGGGAACCAGGAGGAGATCGCCCGGTGGGTCACGCGCTCGCTGGGCACGGGGATCGTGCCGGTGCTCGCCATCGTGCACGGCTTCACACCGCTCACCGAGTCCCTCACCGGGTACGGCATCGGCGCCGCCCTCGCCGTTCCGCTCCTCCTCGGACTCGGGCTGAGCGGCAGGAGGGCGGCGGTCATCGGGCTCCTCGGCCTGTGCGCGGTTCCCTGGGGATCGATGGGGCCGGGCACCCTCATCGCGTCGCAGCTCACCGGCGTCGACTTCGACGACCTCGGCGTGACCACGGCGCTCTTCAACCTGGCGGTGGTGGGAGCGGTGGGTGCCGCCGCCGCGCTGCTCGTCGCCGAACCGGGCCGGCGCGTCGCCTGCCTGCTCGCGGCGGCGGGGTCCGCGCTGACGCTCTGGCTCGCGGTGCTCGCCACGAACGTCCTGATCGGAACCGCACCGGCGGGGGCGATCGGGGGGCTGCTGACGCTCCTGCTCCACCTGACGGCGCGGGCCGTTCGCGGCCACCGCATCCGAGTTACGCGCGCGGTCGTGCGCGCCGGCGCTCCCTACGCCGTCGTTCTCGGCGGGATGCTGGCTGCCACGGTGCTGTTCAGGGCCGCGAACGCCGAGGGCTCCGCAGCCGAGGCGATCGTCGGATCGCCCGCGTTCTGGCTGTTCACGGCAAGCGGGCTGCTGCTGGCGGTCCACCCGCGGCACCTGCGCCCCGCCCTCCGAGCCGCGCTTCCGACCTGGGGGAGCGTCGCGCCCTCGACGACGCTGTTCATAGTGCTCGGGGCGCTGATGGGCCTGAGCGGCATGTCAGAGGTGCTCGCGGATCAGCTCGCTCGGCTCGGTGCGAGCTACCTGTTCCTGCTCCCGCTGTTCGCCGTGCTCGTCGGGTTCATCACGGGCTCCAACTCCGGGGCCAACGCGCTCGCCGCGGGCGCGCAGGCCGAGGTCGCGCGGGTGCTCGGGGCGGACATTCCTCTCGCCATGGGCGCGCACAACTCCGCCGGTGCTGCGGCGATGATGGCCTCCCCGGCGCGCGTCGAACTCGCGACGCGGCTGGCGCGCGTCCCCTCGGCGTACCGGGCCGTGCAGCGCACCCTGCTCCTCGTGCTCGGGTGCGTGGCCGTCGCCATGGGATTCGCGACGCTGCTGCTGCTCTAACGATGCGGGGCGCGGCCACGGGCGGGCGCTCGACCGCGGGGTCGGTGCGCGCCCGCCCGGACATCGAGGGCCGGCGCGCACCGCTCGCCTCGTGCGCGGGCCCCTGCCGCGTCGGTGCAGATCAGTTCGCGCGGCGCAGCGCGACCGTCGGGAAGTCGACGGGCACCCCGAGGGCGATGTTCACGTAGTTCGTGAAGACGTTGAGGGCGACCTGGGCGATCGTCTCGACGATCTGCTCGTCGCTCCACCCCTGCGCGCGCACGGCGTCGACGTCGGCGGCCGAGACCTGCCCGCGGTTGTCGACGACCTTCAGGGCGAACTCGAGCAGCGCGGCGGTCTGCGGATCGTCGGACTCGCCGACCTGGGCGGCGGCGAGATCGTCGCCGGTCAGGCCGGCCTTCCTGCCGAGTGCCGTATGGGCGGCCAGGCAGTACTCGCAGGAGTTGCGGTTCGCGACGGCGACGGCGATCTGCTCGCCGAGTGCGGCGCCGAGGGCGCCGTTCGAGAACGCACCGAACGATCCCCACATGCTCTTCAGCGCTGCCGGAGAGTTGGCGACGGCCTTGAACATGGCGGGTACGACGCCGAAGGCGGCTTGGATCTGACCGAGCTGTTCCTGCACCTCGCCGGTGGCGGATTCGCGGTCGATAAGGGTGACATGAGCCATGATTACTCCTCGAACTATTGAGACCTTCCCGCGCGTGAGGCGGGCTTGCACTCATCACTCTCGCAGCGATGTCCGGATGATACATGTCATATCAGCCGTATTTCATGTCGGATCGTCCTAGTATGGGAGTGTGACCTCCAGCGATCGCCTCACGCCGCTGCTGCAGCGGTTTCGGGTGCGCACCAGCCTGTTCTTCACGGGAACCATGTGCGGCACGACCAGATTCCCGCTCCAGCCCGGGCGAGGCTTCCTCCACATCCTGCGCCGCGGCGAGATGACCGCGACCCACCGCGAGGATGACGGCGCCCTGACCGCCATCGACATCACCCGGCCGACCCTGCTGTTCTACCCCCGCCCGCGGGAGCACGCGTTCCGCAACGCTCCGATCGACGGCTCCGATTTCACCTGCGCGGCGCTCGACTTCGACGACGGGGAGACGCATCCGCTGCTGCGGACCCTGCCATCGGTGGTCGTCATCCCCCTCGAAGAGGTCACCGGCCTCGAACCCGTGCTGCAGCTGCTGTTCGACGAGGTCGACGACGTGCGGTGCGGCCGTCGGCTCGTGGCGGATCGGCTGTTCGAGGTCGTCCTCATCCAGCTCCTCCGCTGGATTCTCGATCACGTGGAGCAGCTCGGCGTGCCCGCGGGACTGCTCACCGGTCTCGCGGATGCTCGTCTGACGCCGGCGCTCGTCGCGTTGCACGAGGAGCCCGAGCGGGACTGGACGCTGCAGACGATGGCGCGCGAGGCGCGGATGTCGCGCAGCGCCTTCGCCGCTCACTTCCGGGAGGTCGTGGGGCTCGCACCGGGCGAGTATCTGACGCAGTGGCGACTCACCCTCGCCCGCAGGCTGCTCCGAGCGGGCACCGCAGTCTCCGCGGTCGCGACCGAGGTGGGATACGGCAGCGCCTCCTCGTTCTCGCGAGCGTTCGCCCAGCACGTCGGGTGCTCACCGCGCGACTGGGCGAGCGCGTCGCTGCGCGACGCAGCGGAGGCCTGACCGCCTCCGCGGGCCAGCACGCTCCCCGCTCCCGTCGGTAGACTGCAGATGAGAGCGCTGGAGGTTGCCATGACCGATATGCAGGACATGACCGGTGGGCGCGAGCTCGTCATGGTCTCGAACCGGCTGCCGGTGGACCGGGTGGTCGCCGACGACGGGAGCACCGCGTGGCGCACCTCGCCGGGCGGCCTCGTCACCGCGGTCGAGCCGATCGTCGAGCAGCTGGGCTGCGTCTGGGTGGGCTGGGCCGGCAACGCCGACGAACGCATCGACCCCTTCGAGATCGGCTCGATGCGGCTGGCGCCGGTCGAGCTGAGCGGCGAGGACGTCGAGCTGTACTACGAGGGGTTCTCCAACGGCACGCTGTGGCCGCTGTACCACGACGTCATCGCCCAGCCCCAGTACCACCGCGAGTGGTGGGATCGCTACCAGCAGGTCAACCGGCGCTTCGCCGAGCGCGTGGCGCAGGAGGCGGCCGACGACGCGATCGTATGGGTGCACGACTACCAGCTGCAGCTGGTACCGGCGATGCTGCGCGAGCTGCGCCCCGACCTCACCATCGCCTTCTTCCTGCACATCCCGTTCCCGCCGAGCCGGCTCTTCGCACAGCTGCCGTGGCGCAAGCGCATCGTGGAGGGCCTGCTGGGCGCCGACGTGATCGGGTTCCAGCAGGTCACGGACGCCGTGGCGTTCCGCACGACCGCCGAGCGCTTCACGCGCGTGCCGGCGCTGGGCAACACGATCGTCGTACCGGCGACCGCCGATCGCTCCTCGCGCACGGTGCTGGCGCAGGAGTTTCCCATCTCGATCGACGTGGAGGCGTTCGCCGCGGTGGCCGAGCGCCCGGAGGTGCTCCGCAGGGCGCAAGAGATCCGCGAGGAGCTCGGCAACCCGAGGACGCTCATGCTCGGGGTCGATCGGCTCGACTACACGAAGGGGATCCGCCACCGCCTGAAGGCCTACAGCGAGCTGCTGGCCGACGGCGAGATCGACGCGTCGGACATCGTCTTCGTGCAGGTCGCGACGCCCAGCCGCGAGCGGGTCGAGGCGTATCGGCAGTTGCGCGACGAGGTCGAGGTGACGGTGGGGCGCATCAACGGCGAGCACGGCGCGATCGGTCGGGCGCCGCTGGTCTACCTGCACCGCGCGTACACCAGGGACGAGATGGTGGCGCTGTACCTGGCTGCCGACGTGCTGCTGGTCACTCCGCTGCGCGACGGCATGAATCTGGTGGCCAAGGAGTACGCGGCCTGCCGCGCCGACGAGCGGGGCGTGCTGGTGCTGAGCGAGTTCGCCGGTGCCGCGGACGAGTTGCGCGACGCCCTGCTCGTCAACCCGCACGACATCGAGGGGCTGAAGGCGGCGATCGTTCGCGCCGCCCACATGCCCGGCGAGGAGCAGCGACGGCGCATGCGGTCCCTGCGCCGGGCCGTGTACGACAACGACGTGGCGCACTGGGCGGCCGGGTACCTGGGGGCCGTGCAGGCGGTGGCGGAGTCGCGCCGGGTGGGGCCGAGCGGCGAATGGACCGAGCCGATCCAGGTCGGCGCGGCCTTCGTGCCGCGCAGCATCGACGACCGCGTGCGCCGGCTAGCCGCGCGTCCCTCGCTCATCGTGGCCACCGATTTCGACGGCACGCTCGCGCCCATCGTCTCGCGACCGCAGGACGCGAGGATCCTGCCCCGCGCCGCGCAGGCGCTCGACGTGCTCAGCGCGTCTCCGGGCACGGGGGTCGCGCTGCTCACCGGGCGCTCGCTGGCGGGCCTCGCCGAGACGGGGCTGCGCAGCGACGGCTGGATCGTGTCGGGCTCGCACGGCTCCGAGCTGGTGGGCCTGGACCGCGGCGCGGACGGCGCCGGGGGCGGGCCGGCGGAGGGCGAGCTCAGTGAGGACGAGGCGCAGCGGCTCGGACGGCTGACCCGTCGATTCGAGCGGATGCTGGGCGGCGAGGCGGGCGTGCGCCTCGAGCGCAAGCCGTTCGGGATCGCGGTGCACGCGCGCGAGGTGCCGGATCGGCAGCAGGCCGACGAGCTGCTGGCGGCGGCCGTCGTGCTGGGGACCGCCGAGGGCATGCACGTGCGCGAGGGCAAGGAGGTGCGCGAGTTCTCCGTGCGCGCCTCGGACAAGGGATCGGTGCTGCGGCGCATCCGCGACGCACTGCCGCCCGGCCCGGTGCTGTTTCTCGGCGACGACGTGACGGACGAGGACGTCTTCGCGACGCTGGGCCCCGACGACCTGGGGATCAAGGTGGGGGCGGGCGAGACCGCCGCGAGCGAGCGCGTGCCCGACGCCGAGACGGCGGCGGCCGTGCTGGCGCTGCTGGCGGAGCTGCGCACGGGGATCGTGATCGGCTCGGAGTAGAGCGCGGCCCGCGCTACCCTGTGCGGCGCTCGGAAATCAACCCCGCTGACACCCGTCGCGCGTGCCCGTACGCTCGTGGAGAGGTTCGAGCATGGCCCGCCGAGTCGGGCCCGGACGAAAGGACGAGGGATCATGGCCGAGCTGTGGGAGCAGAACGAGGAGCTCGGGGAGGACGCCGCGTCGTCGCCGGCGAGGCGGGCGCGCGAGGGCGACCGGGAGCCCGGGGAGTAGCGGTGGGGCGGGGCGAGCCGCGCACCTTCGGCGTGGAGGAGGAGTACCTGCTGCTGGATTCGGCGACGGGGCTGCCGAGCGACCGCGCCGCCGAGTTGATCCGCGCCGTGCCGCAGCTGGCGGATCGGGCCGAGCGGGAGTTCTTCTCGAGCCAGCTGGAGACCGCCACGCCGGTGTGCCGCGACGCGGAGGAGGCCGAGGCCGCACTCGTCGGCTTCCGCTCGGTCGTGTCGCGCGCCGCCTCGGGCCTCGGCGTCGTGCTCGCCGGAAGCGGCGTGCCGCCGGTCGGGGGCGACGAGGCGGGAACGGTCACCCCGAAACCGCGCTACCGGGCGATCGACGCCGAGATTCGCGGCGCCGCCGCCAAGCAGTACGTGACGGGCACCCACGTGCACGTGGGAATCCCCTCGCCCGACGCGGGCGTCGAAGCGCTGGCCCGTCTCGCGCGATGGGCGCCGACGCTCATGGCGATGACCGCGAACTCCCCGCTCTGGTGCGGGGAGCCGACCGGCTTCGCCAGCTGGCGCCACATCATGAACATGTCGTGGCCCGTCGCCGGGTATCCGGCCGGCTTCGAGGACGGCGACGAGTACACGGCCGCCGTATCTCAGCTGATCGAGAGCGGTGTGCTGATCGATCCCGGGATCGTCACCTGGGTGGCGAGGCTCTCCCAGAACTTCCCGACGCTCGAGCTGCGCATCGCGGACGCGCAGCTCGAAGCGGCCGACGCCGTGGGGTTCGCCGTGCTCGTGCGCGCGCTGGTCGAGCGCGCGCTGCTCGAGGCGGAGGGCGGGGAGGTGCGGCCCCGCTACGGCGCGGGGCTCGTGAACGGCGCGATCTGGATGGCGGCGCGCAACGGCGTCGACTCCGACCTCATCGATCCGCTCACGGGAGCGGCCCGCCCCGCGTTCGAGCTGATCGAGCGGATGGTGCGCTCGGTCGAGCCCGAGCTGCGCCGATTCGGCGACCTCGCCCGGGTGGAGCGGCTGGTCGATCGCCTGCGCGTCGACGGCGACCCCGCCCGCAGGCAGCTGGGCCGGTTCCGCGAGGCCGGCGTCCCGGGCCTGATGGCGCTCTACCGCGAGGGGGCCGAAGCGGGAGCCCCCGCCGGCGTGTGAGACGCGAAACGGTCGAGGCGCGGGAGGGCGGAGCGAGGATGGCGAGCGGAACGCGCAGGCCGCCGATCACGCGCGAGGTCGCCGACGGCGGCTTCGTCTATCGGCTGAACGGACGCCGGATCCGGGCCCGGAGCGAGATCGAGCGCCTGAACGCGCTCGCGATCCCGCCCGCGTGGACCGACGTGGAGATCGCGCGCTCGCCCGCGGCGAAGGTGCTCGCGCGCGGCGTCGACGCGGCCGGCCGCACGCAGTCCATCTACAGCCCCGCCTACCGGCGCCGGATGGAGCGCCGGAAGTTCGACCGGCTCGTGCGCTTCGCCGAGGCGCTGCCGCGCCTGCGCGCGCGGGTGGACCGGGATCTGCGACGGCGGAGGCTGAGCCGCGATCGGGTGACGGCGTGCGTGATCCGGCTCATCGACCGCGAGTTCTTCCGCATCGGCAACGCCGAGTACGCGAAGCGCTACCGCAGCTACGGCATCACGACGCTGCGCGAGCAGCACGTGCACCCGTCGGGAGACTCCGTGGAGTTCGACTTCGTCGGGAAGAGCGGCAAGCGCCAGCGCAGGCGGGTGCGGGATCGGCGCGTCGCCCGGCTGCTCCGGCGGCTGACCGAGCTGCCCGGGCCCGAGGTCTTCCGCTTCTTCGACGAGGACGACGTCGACCGCCGGCTCAGCGCGAGGCACGTCAACGCGTACGTGAAGCGGCACATGGGGTCGGAGTTCTCGGCGAAGGACTTCCGCACCTGGGGCGGCACCCTGATCGCGGTGCGGCGACTGCTCGAGGTCGAGGCGGAGGAGCTCGCAGAGCCGAGGAGCGCCGCCGCCGCGGCGAGGGAGGCGGTCCGGGAGGCGGCCGAGACGCTCGGCAACACCGCCGCGGTCACCAGGTCCTCGTACATCGACCCCCGGGTGCTCGAGGCCTTCGAGGATCCGAGGGCGGTCGAGCGCCTGCGGCGGGAGCGAGCGCGCAAGCGCCCGCGGCGCTTCTTCAGCGTCGAGGAGCAGTGCGCCCTCTCGCTGCTGCGGAGGGGGCCCGTCCGCGGTTGAGCGCCCCGCTCGCCGATATCGGCCGGGTCGGCGCCCGCCGCGCTTGTCAAGGGGCTCGCGATCCGCGGGGGAGCGCCGTAGCGTCGCTCCCATGACCTCTCTCTGGCAGCTCACGGGCCCAGCGATGCGATCGGTGCCCTTCGACCCCTCATCGCGCCCCGACGCGATCGTGGTGGGCGCGGGTCTCACGGGCCTGGCGGCAGCGGTGCTCCTCTCACGCGCCGGGCTGCGGGTGACGGTGCTCGAGGCGCGCACAGCGGGCGCGGTGACCACGGGCAACACCACGGGCAAGTCGAGCCTGCTGCAGGGAACCGTGCTGTCGCAGCTTCGGGAGCACGCGGGAGACGAGGCGCTGCGAGCCTATGCGGAGGCGAACCGCGAGGGGCAGGCGTGGCTGCTGCGCGAGCTGCGTGCGCGAGGCGCTGGAGCGGCAGCGGAGCGACTGCCCGCCTACACCTACGTGGACTCCGCGGAGCACCTGGACCTGCTCGAGCGGGAGTTCGAGGCCTCCCGCGTCGCGGGCATCCCGGTGGAGCGCCTGGCCGACGCCGGGCTTCCGTTCGAAACGGCGGGCGCGCTCGTGCTCCGCGACCAGGCCCAGCTGCACCCGATGGCGGTGCTCGCCGCGCTCGCGGGGGAGCTGAACGAGCGGGGCGGGCGCCTGGTCGAGCGGTGCCGGGTGCGCGACGTCGAGAGCGTCGATGGCGGCGTGCTGGTGCGGACCGATCGGGGGAGCGTCTCGGCGGACACGTGCGTGCTGGCGACGGGGACGCCCATCCTCGATCGCGGCCTGTTCTTCGCGCGACTCGAACCGTCGAGGTCGTTCGTCTGCGCCTACCGGGTACCGCGGGAGCGGCTGCCCGAGGGGATGTATCTCTCGGTCGACGCGCCGGGTCGCTCGCTCCGCACGGCCCGGGGGGCTGACGGAGAGCCCCTGCTGCTGGTGGGCGGAGGATCCCACGTCACCGGCCGCGCCGCCGACATCGGGGCGGTGCTCGACGAGCTCGACGAGTGGACGGCAGCGCGTTTCCCGGGTGCGAGGCGCGCCCTGTGGTGGGCGGCGCAGGACTATCGCAGCCACACGCGCGTGCCGTACGCCGGGCCGCTGCCCGGCGACGGCGACCGCGTCTTCACCGCCACGGGCTTTCAGAAGTGGGGTATGACCAACGCGATCGCCGCTGCGCTCACGATCGCGGCCGATCTCCTGGGCGGGCGTCTCGACTGGGCGCGCACGCTGCGGGAACACCACCTGAGCCTCTTCGGCGTTCGCGACGCCCTGAGCGCGAACATCGCCGTGACGGGGCGCCTGGTCGGCGGATGGATCGGAGCGGAGACGAGCGTCTCGGTCGGCGCCGCAGAACCCGCGGAAGGGGAGGGGATGATCGCACGGGACGGCACGAAGCCGGTCGGGGTGGCTCGCGTCGACGGCAGGATCTGCCGCGTCTCCGGCGTCTGCCCGCACCTGGGCGGCATCCTCGCGTGGAACACCGCCGAGCGCAGCTGGGACTGTCCCCTCCACGGATCCCGCTTCACCGCGGACGGCTCCCGGCTCGAGGGCCCGGCGATCGACGACCTCGAACCGCGCTGACCCGCGGCGGAGGAACCCGCGAGCCGCGACTCAGGCCTCCAGGCCCCGGCTAGCGTCGAAGTGCGTCCGGTAGCGCTCCTCGGCCTCCTCGAGCAGAGACTCCGAGAGGCGCGCCACGGGCACGACATCTCGCAGCAGCGGCTCGCCGTCGGGCCCCCGGCCCACGACGACGCCGGTGAGCACCCAGGCGAAGCGATCCGGATCCGGCTTGCGCAGACGCCCGCACCTGCAGAGCTGGCGCGCGAGCCAGTCGGCCGCCGGTCGATGCCACCAGTCCTCGGGCTGCAGCGGGTTCGCCGGGAGGCCCGGGAGCTCGAGCCCGCTCTCGGCGTCGACGCTGCGGGCGCGCGAGTCGGCGACCGGCCCCTCCGAGTAGCGCACGTGCAGGTGCGGGTATCGACGCAGCGCCCCCTCGAGCTGGTAGAGCGACGTGAGCGCCTCCACCTCGAAGTCGCCGGTGCTCGTGTCAAATGGTGATCCCACCGTGATTTCCTCCTTCGTGATCACTCCGACTCGACGGCGGTGCGGTCGTGCGGCATGCCCACCGGCTTCGACTCCGCCGACCCGCGCTGCCGCAGGTAGATTGAGAACGCCACCATGCTGCCGACGGCCAGCAGTTCCGACTGCCAGTTCTGCAGCGTCCGGTTCCAGAAATCGGCCGACGCCAGGTAGCCCGCGAACGACACCTCCGGCTGGCCGTTCAGCGCTTGATCCTTGTTGAAGACGGTGACGCCGGCGACCGCCTGCAACAGCCAGGACAGCACGAAGACGGTGCCCATCATGAGGAGCAGCGAGTTGCTGTACACCCAGCGCCGCCAGCCCGTGCGTCGGGCCCAGGCCGGGGAATCGGGCCGGGCGTGCGCCCCGAGCAGCTGCTGCTCCTCGCTCCCCGTCCCCTCGTCCCCGGGCTTCTTCGACTCGGGGGAGCCGCGCTGCACGAACCAGACGGTCGCCAGGATGAACAGGAAGAACTGCAGATACTCCGACTGCCAGTTCTCGGCGACATCGACCACGAAGTCCGATGACGTGACGAAATCGATCCAGGTGCTCGTGCGGCCCCCGAGCGTGAGCTGATCCTCGTTGTACTGAGCGAGCCCCGCGACCGATTGCCCCGCCAGCGCGATCACAAAGGCGGCGGCGAAGCAGATCGAGAGGGCGTGATCCTTGATTCTCACGCGCTCACCTCCCCGTGAAGACGATGACGAACATGGCGGCGAGCCCCACGACGACCACCGCCGACCACCACGCGAAGACCATTTTCATGTCGTGATCGTATGACCGCCCGAACACTCGGCGGCAGGGCCTTGCGGGCTCGCGAGGTCTGTGGCATATCGCGCACCGGCCGCTTCCGGGCGGAGCTTCGAGCGCGATCGCCGCCGACGCAGAGTAGCCGCTCGCGGCCGAGCTGTCGAGGGCCTCGTCCTCGCGGCGCCGGGCGTCCTATCGTCGAAGGCGACAACCGACCATGCGCTTTGCGCGGAGCACGTCAGGAGCGACCCACGATGCCCAGGAAGCAGACGCCGCAGTTGAAGGATCCCGAGCTCTACGATCGACTGCGCGAGGACGGAGCCTCGGAGGAGAAGGCCGCCCGCATCTCGAACGCGGCTGCGAAGGAGGGGCGCTCGAGGGTGGGGCGCCGCGGCGGAGAGGCGGAGGACTACGAGGACCGCACGGTGAAGGAACTGCGCGAGCGAGCGAAGGAACTCGGCATCACGGGCTACTCGAAGCTCCGCAAGCGCGAGCTCATCGACAGGCTGCGCAACCACTGACCCGGAACCGCGCCGGCGCCGGGTGCGACGCCGCCGGTCGCGCCGGTCGCGCGAGCCGCCTCGGTCGATAGGGTGGAGCCATGTCCTCCTCACGCGGCAGACCGCACGCCTCGTCGCGCGAGGTGCTCGCGGACGCGGCCTGCGAGCTGTTTCTCGAGCGGGGCTACGAGGCGACGTCGGTCACGGAGATCACCCGCCGCGCCGGGGTCAGCCGGTCGAGCTTCTTCAACTACTTCGCGGGCAAGTCCGAGATCCTCTGGTACGTGCTCGACCGGCGCATCGACGCACTGCTCGCGGCACTCGCCGCCGCCGACGTCGAGCTCGCCGAGGCGCTCGGGGGCTTCGCGTCGGGCGAGCATCCGGACGCCCTGGCGCTCGCGATCGTCGACGCGCGCACGATGGGGGTCGAGGAGGAGCTGGCCGCGGGGAGGGCCTCTCGCCAGGCGCGCATCGCGGCCGCGATCGCCGACCGACTGGTGCGCGGCGGCTGCGATCCGATCCGCGCCGAGATTCTCGCGGCCGGCTACGCAGCGGCGCTCCTCTCGGCGGTGTGGCGCTGGGCCGACCGCGGCGCGGGTCGTCACCGTCTGGAGGACGTGCTCGGGGAGGCGATCGGGATCGCCCGGGAGCTGCTCGGCTGAGCAGCGGGATCGAGCGGCGGATCCGGATCGTGCGCGCGAGCCGTTCGGCGCGACCCGGTGCCCGGTGCGAAGGCCCCAGGCCTGCGCCCACCGTGCCCTGCGCCCCCGGAAGGCCATAGGCTGGAGCGGTTGCCCGGATGAGGAGGAGCGATGCGGATGCCGGAGCGGCTCGGCAGGCGCAGCCTGCAGCTCGTGGTCGGCCTGTACCTGTACGGGCTCGGCATCGCGCTGGTGGTGCGCAGCCGGCTCGGCTCGGCGCCGTGGGACGTGCTCACGCAGGGCATCATCAATCACGTGCCGCTGAGCTTCGGCGCGGTCACGGTGATCACGAGCGTCGCGGTGCTGCTGCTCTGGATCCCGCTGCGGCAGCGGCCGGGCCTCGGCAGCCTGGTCAACGCGCTGCTCGTCGGCCCCTTCGCCGACCTCAGTTTTCTCTTCCTGCCCGAGCTCGACGCGCTGTGGCTGCGCATTCCGCTCCTGGGGCTCGGGATCGTGGCCGTGGGAGCGGCCACCGGCCTCTACATCGGCGCAGGTTTCGGCCCCGGCCCCCGCGACGGCCTCATGACCGGGCTGCACGTGGTGACCGGGCGGCCCGTCTGGATCGTGCGCACCGCGCTCGAGGTGACCGTCGTCACCATCGGCTGGCTGCTCGGGGGCACGGTCGGACCGGGCACGCTGGCGTTCGCGCTGCTCATCGGCCCGCTGTGCCAGTTCTTCCTGAGGGTGTTCGCGATCCCGCCGTCGAAGGATCGGTAGCGCGGGATCGCCGGCGCTCCTGACCGGTGCTGCCGCCGGTGAGCACCCGCATCGGCATCAGCACGTCGTCCGGCGAGCCGCCCTCGAGCAGTCGGATGAGCGTCCGAGCGCTCTGCGCCCCGGATTCGACGGGGTCGAGGACGAGATAGATGAGCCTGGGGTCGGCTGCGGCCTCGTGCTCCTCCGCGGCGACGGCGACGGCGAGGTCTCCGGGGATGTCGATGCCGAGTTCTGCGGCCGCCGTGGCGATGGCCCGGCCGTAGGTGCTGTTCAAGCAGTAGACGGAGTCGTAGTCGCCGTGCGAGCCGGAGAGGAGGTCGCGGGCTCCGTCGATGGGGTGCTGCCCTTCGTGCAGGCGATACTCGAACGGCTCGACGGCGTGCGATTCGCACCACTCGGTGTACGAGGACAACGACAGGTCGGTGTACAGATCGTTGGTGGGCCCGCGGAGGAAGGCAGGGTTGCGGGAGCCCCTGAGCCGGAACTCGTCGAGCACGCGGGGAACGCCGAGTTCGACCTGGGCGCGCACGGACCGCAGCGGGCCCGGCGGCACCTCGCCGGAGTACCCTCCCTCGGCGATCACGGCGACGCCGTGGGAGAGCGCCTGCTTGACGAACGGGTCGTCCGGCCGAGGGTCCACCATGATCACGCCGTCGAGGGAGAACCTGTCGACGAAGGAGCCGTCGGGACCGACGAGCATGGCGGTGATGGTGTAGCCGTGCTCGAGCGCCTCCATCGCGGCGCCGGCGATGATGCCGCGGTAGTAGGGGAGGTAGGTGTGCTCCCAGATATCGGTCGCGCCGTGCTGCACCGCGACCCCGATCACGTTGGTGCGACCGGAGCGGAATACTTTGCTGATCCAGCCGGGCCGGTAGCCGAGTTCCTCGCCGACGGCGAGCACCCGCTCGCGCGTGGCCTGCGCGACTTCCCCCTTGTTGTTGTAGACCAGGGACACCGTCGCGGTGGAGACGCCCGCGGCGGCGGCGACCTCGCGGATCGTGATCTTCCCTGAAGCGCCCGGCATCCGATTCCTCCCAACGGTGAAGGTCGAGGTTGACAGTTCTTCGATGAGCCACATACTATCGGCCCATACCTAAACCGGTTTAGATATGGACATCTCTGAGAAAGGTATTCAATGAAGAAGCAAATTCTTGCCGGACTGGCACTGGCGGCCTCGGCCGGTCTCCTGCTCACCGGCTGCAGCGCGGGCTCCAACTCGTCGAGCGGCGCCGACGCCGCCACGAAGTCGTACGGCGACTGCGACGTGTCGGGGAAGAAGGGCGAGTTCACCCTCAAGACGCTCACCGAGGGGCAGCTCACGGTGAAGGCGGATCTGCCGAGCAAGGGCTGGTACAACGGCGACACCGTCAACTCGATCAAGGACGGCGTGGACTTCTGCATCCTCGCGAACATCGCCTATCGCTCGGGTATCGACAAGATCGATCTGCAGAACGCCTCGTTCGACGGGCTCATCGCGGGCAAGGCCGGCGACATGGACCTCACCCTCAATCAGATCACCATCACCGACGAGCGGGCGAAGATCTTCGACTTCTCGGAGCCCTACTACTCATCCACCGTGGGCGTCGTGGTGAAGAAGGGCTCCGACATCGACGCCGACTCGCTGCGCGACGCGAAGATCGGAGTGAAGCAGGGCACGACCGAGCAGCTCTTCGTGGAGCAGACGCTCAAGCCCTCGCAGCAGGTCTCGGTCTTCCCCGGCGATCCCGAGCTCGATGCCGCTGTGGCCGCGGGGCAGATCGACGCCGCCGTGCAGGACCTCAGCGTGGCGCTCGGCTCGACCTCGGCTTCGAACGGCGCCATCGAGGTGATCGGCCAGTACGACAGCGGTCAGAACATGGGCGTGCTGCTGCCGAAGGACTCGCCGAACACCGCGGTCGTGAGCGAGATCATCGCGCAGATGAAGCAGGACGGCACGATCGACGAGCTCGCGTCGAAGTACCTGAGCAAGGCGTACGGCGTCGACCCGACCGAGATCCCGGTCTGGAGCCTCTGATGTCGCTCAGCTCGGCGACGCAGCCGGTGCGCATTCGCGAGCGCATCACGTCCGAACGCGACACCTCCGGCACCGCGCTCCTGGTCGGTGGACTTGTCTGGGCGCTGGCGGTCGCGGCCACCGCGCTCACCGCTATCTCGCTGCCCCAGGCGGCTTCCCCGGGTTGGCAGGTCGGGATCGCGGCGGTGCTCTGGATCCTCGTCGCCCTCGCGCTGGTCTCCGGTTACCCGCTCGTGCAGGGACTGCAGGCGCGCACGCGCGCCGCCGCGGCCAAGCGCGCGGGGGACGACACCGGTGCCCGCGCGGCGAGGCACCGTGCGCGCCAGTCCGGCTGGATCGCCGCGGGTTTCGCGCTGCCGATCCTGCTGCTCACCGTGTTCGCGCAGTTCCTCGCGGCGAATGACCACGCCGTGCAGACCACGTTCTTCGACGTCCCCTTCATGCTGCAGAGCCTGAAGGACATCGCGATCGGCTTCTGGCAGAACGTGCAGATCGCCGTTCTCGCGGAGATCCTCGTGCTGGTCTGGGCGATGGTCATCGCCCTCGCCAGGATCCTCCCGGGTCGCGCAGGTCGGCCGATCCGGTGGCTCGCGACGGCGTACATCGATGCGTTCCGCGCGGTTCCGTCGATCATCGTCATTTACCTGGTCGGGTTCGGCCTTCCGCTGGCGGGCATTCCCTTCTTCAGCGAGCTCGGGCCGTTCTGGTCGTCGGTGCTCGCGCTGACGCTGACCTACGGCGCGTACGTCGCCGAGGTCTACCGCTCCGGCATCGACAGCATCCACTGGTCCCAGGTCGCCGCGGCTCGCTCGCTCGGCCTCAGCTACGGCAAGACGATGCGCTTCGTTGTCGTGCCTCAGGCCGTGCGCCGGGTGCTGCCGCCGTTGCTCAACGACTTCATCGGCCTGCAGAAGGACACGGCGCTCGTCACGATCATCGGCATGGTGGACGCGTTCACGCAGGCGAAGATCCTCTCGAGCAACTACTTCAACCTGTCCTCGGTGACGGTCGTCGCGATCCTCTTCATCATCATCACCATCCCGCAGACCCGGTTCGTCGACCGGCTGATCGAGCGCGACAACCGCGCCAAGACAAGGGGCTGAGCCCATGGCATTCCTCGAACTCAACGGACTGCGCAAGTCGTACGGCGACCACGAGGTGCTGCGCGGCATCGACCTGCACATCGAGCAGCACCAGGTGGTCTGCCTCATCGGAGCCTCCGGCTGCGGCAAGTCGACCCTGCTGCGCACCATCAACGGCCTGGAGGAGATCCAGGAAGGCGAGATCCGGCTCGACGACGAGTGCGTCTCGGGCGAGGGAGTCGACCTGGATCGCCTGCGCACGCGCATCGGGATCGTGTTCCAGAGCTTCAACCTGTTCCCCCACATGACCGTGCTCGACAACGTCACGCTCGGCCCGCGTCGGGTGCTCGGCGTCAGCGCCAGGGAAGCGGAGGAGTTCGCGCGCAAGCTGCTCGCCCGCGTCGGTCTCGAGGCGAAGGCCGACTCCTACCCCGATCAGCTGTCGGGAGGCCAGCAGCAGCGCGTGGCGATCGTGCGCGCCGTCGCGATGAACACCGACGTGCTGCTGCTCGACGAGATCACCTCGGCGCTCGATCCCGAACTCGTCGCCGAAGTGCTGAACATCGTGAAGGATCTCGCGGCGGACGGGCTCACGATCCTCATGGCGACGCACGAGATGAACTTCGCGCGCGACGTGGCCGACTCGATCGCGTTCCTGCACGAGGGGCGTGTGCTCGAGCAGGGGCCGCCTGAGCAGATCTTCGGCGCGCCGCGCGCGGAGCGCACGCGTGAGTTCCTCAGCCAGATCATCGCGGCAGGCCGCCTGTGAGCGCGACGCGGGTGCTCGTCGTCGAGCACGAGGCAGACACAGGCATCCAGCGGGTCGGCCGAGCACTCTCGGAGGCCGGCGCGCAGCTCGACATCGTCGGACCCGAGACCGGGACCGAGCTGCCGGAGAACCTGGCGGGCTACGATGCGCTGGTCGTGCTCGGCGGGTCTCCGGGACCCGAGGACGACGATCGGGCCCCCTGGATGCCGCGCACCCGCTCCCTCGTGCGCGAGGCGCTCGACGGCGAAGTTCCGTACCTCGGGATCTGTCTCGGCGCTCAGGTGCTGGGCGTCGTCGCGGGCGGCGCGGTCGGCGATGCCGAGCATCCCGAGGTGGGCCTCTGCGGATTCGAGCTCACCCCGGCGGCCGAGGGGGACCCGCTGCTCGGCGGTCTCGAAACGACCGCGGGGCCGTTGCGCGCGATGCAGTGGCACTTCCTGGAGGTCACCCGGCTGCCGCCGGGCAGCGTCTCGCTCGCCCGGAGCGGGGCCTGCGCCAACCAGGCCTTCCGCGTCGGACGGAACGCGTGGGGAGTGCAGTTCCATCTCGAGGCCGACGCGGAGATCGCCGCGGGGTGGGCCGGGCCCGAGCACTCGAGGCGCGAGCTTGCCCGAGCGGGGCTCACGGCGGAGAATGTCGTTGCGCGGATGAGGGAGGACGAGGAATGGCTCGACCGGACCTGGAGCGACGTGGCGCGGCGGTGGCTCGCGGTGGCCAGAGGGTGAGCGAGACGGTTCCGGCCGAGCGTCGCCGGCAGATCATCTCGGCCGCGCTCGAGCATCGCCTTCTCGATGCCGCTGACGCGCCGCTCGCCGCCTTCATGGACCTGGACGGGATCGCGGAGAACGTCGCCGCCCTGCAACGGGCGTTCGCCGAGTCCCTTCCCGATGGGGCCGGTGCGCAGCACGCCTTCGCGGTGAAGGCGCACAGCGAGATCCCGATGCTGCGCTACCTGCATTCGCTGGGCATGGGGTGCGAGGTCGCGAGTGAGGGCGAGCTGGCGCAGGCGCTCCGAGCCGGAGTGGCTCCCGAGAGAATCGTGTTCGATTCGCCGGCGAAGTCGGTGCACGAGCTCGAATGGGCGCTCTCGCTCGGCGCCGCGGTGAACGCCGACAACTTCCAGGAACTCGACCGGATCACGCGCATCCGCGAGGAGCTGACGCCCGAGAGCGCATCGGTGATCGGCATCAGGGTCAATCCTCAGGCCGGCGTCGGAGCGATCGCCGCGATGAGCACGGCCGGCGAGCACTCTAAGTTCGGCATCCCGCTGCGAGACTCCGGCAACCGCGCGCAGTTGGTCGATGCCTACCTCGAGCGCCCCTGGCTCAGCCGCCTGCACGCGCACATCGGCTCTCAGGGCTTCCCGATCGAGCTCGTCGTAGAAGGGCTCAACGCCGTCATCGATCTGGCCGAGGAGATCGATGAGCGAGCCGGGGAGCGCCGAGTGGTCTCCATCGACATCGGCGGCGGTCTCGCGGTCGACTTTGCGGGGGAGGAGCCGCGCACCAACTGGGCGGGCTATGCCGCCGCACTGCGACAAGGCGCTCCTCGACTTTTCAGCGGCGACTACGACCTCGTCACCGAGTTCGGGCGCAGCGTGCTCGCCAAATTCGGCTTCATCGCCGCGTACGTCGAGTACACGAAGGAAGCCGGCGGGCGCAGAATCGCCATCACGCACGCCGGGGCCCAAGTGGCGATGCGCACGACCTTCATGCCGGAGGCGTGGCCGATCCGAGTCGAGGCGAGGAATGCCGACGGTTCGCCGAAGATCGCGCCGGCCGAGGTGCACGACGTCGCCGGTCCCTGCTGCTTCGCCGGAGATCTCGTGGCCAGGGAACGCGAGTTGCCCCGCCTCGACCCGGGCGACATCGTGACGCTTCTCGACACCGGCGCCTACTACGCCTCGACCGGATTCCGCTACAACTCGCTCCTCGAGCCCGGGATCTACGGAGCGCGTTCCGCGGAGGGAGGGATCGCATTCGAGACCATCCGCGCCCCCGAGACCCTCACCGCCCTCCTGGCGCGGACCCCGGACGACACCGCTTCGGTCGAGACCCCGGACCGATCGCGGGTGTCGACCGCGGGGGAGGCCTCGTGAACCGCCTGCTCGTCGTGCAGCACGAGGCCGACGCCGGGATCGGCCAGTTCGCCGCCCGCCTGGCGTCCGTCGATCTCGCGGTCGAGACGGTCGGGGCCGCCACCCGCCGAGCGGTGCCGGCATCTCTCGACGGGTTCGATGCGCTGATCGTGCTGGGCGGAGCCCCGCAGCCGACAGACGACGATGCGGCGCCATGGCTTCCGCGAGTGCGTTCCCTGGTCGCCGATGCCATCGACAGGGAAGCCCCCTATCTCGGCGTATGCCTTGGCGCCCAAGTGCTCGCGGTGGTGGCCGGAGGAACCGTTGCTCCGGCGCGGGTGCGCCCCGAAGTCGGTCTGACCGACATCGTGCTCGACCCCGAAGCGAAGGGCGATCCGCTGTTCGGCGGGCTGCCGGAGCGGGTGCGCGCTGTCGAGTGGCACTTCGACGAGGTGATCGAGCTCCCCGACGGGGCCGTGCGGCTCGGAGGGAGCGAGGCCTGCGAGCACCAGGCTTTCCGCCTCGGGACGCACGCGTGGGGCGTGCAGTTCCACCCGGAGCTGCTGAGCGAGGGGTTGAGCCGGTGGGTACGGGACTCCCCGGACTCGTTGCGCCGAGCGGGGCTCTCCGCGGACCAGGTGCTTGAGCTCGTCGCGTCTAAGGATCGATACCTGCAAGCGGTCTGGGGAGCGTTCTTCGACCGTTGGGTGCATCTCGCCGCGCGGGCAGACGGATCGCCGGCACTCCCTCGCCGTCATTCTGCGCGGAGTGAGGAACGAGCGCAGTCGCAGAATCCAGTCCGATCGGATCCTGCGACTCGCAAGCTCGCGCAAGATGACGTGTAGGCCGCTCGCGCGGGATGACGTAGGGGAGGCTCGCGCAGGATAGCCGGGAAGGTGGCGCGCGGAAGCGCCACCACCTCACAGCGCCGCCGCGAGCCGCGTGCCCTGATCGATGGCGCGCTTCGCGTCGAGCTCGGCGGCGACGTCCGCTCCGCCGATGAGGTGCGCCGCGATCCCGAGCCCGGCCAGCTCGTCGTGCAGTTCGCGCGCCGGATCCTGCCCGGTGCACAGCACGATCGTATCGACGGCGAGGGCGTGCTCCTCGCCGTCGAGAGTCACGTGCAGGCCTTCGTCGTCGATGCGCCGGTACTCGACCCCGGGCATCGTGCGCACTCCGCGTCGGGCGAGCTCGGTGCGGTGGATCCACCCGGTGGTCTTGCCGAGGCCGGCGCCGACCTTGCTCGCCTTGCGCTGCAGCAGCGCGACGGTGCGTCTGGGGCGCTCCTCGACGGGGGTCGCGAGCCCGCCCGGGCGCGCGTACGCCGGGTCGACGCCCCAGTGCGCGAGGAAGCCCGCGACGTCGGTGGGATCCTCGTCTCCATCGCTCGTGAGAAACTCCGCGACGTCGAAGCCGATGCCGCCGGCGCCGAGGATCGCGACGCGGTCGCCGACCGGCGCGCCATCGCGCAGCACGTCGAGATAGCTCACCACGCTCGGGTGGTCGAGACCCGGGATCTCGGGGCGGCGCGGGTGCACGCCGGTCGCGAGCACGATCTCGTCGAAGCCGCCGCCTGCGAGATCGCCCGCGGTGACGCGGTGGCCCAGCCGCAGCTTCACGCCGGTCTCATCGAGGCGCGTCCTGAAGTAGCGCAGCGTCTCGGCGAACTCGCTCTTGCCGGGAACGCGCATGGCCACGTTGATCTGCCCGCCCACCCGGTCCGAGGCCTCGAAGAGTGTCACCTCGTGGCCGCGCGAGGCGGCGGTGGTGGCCGCCGCGAGACCCGCGGGACCGGAGCCCACGACGGCGACGCGCTTCCGCTCGGCGGCGGGGGAGATGACCAGCTCCGTCTCGTGGCCCGCGCGCGGATTGACGAGGCAGGAGGTGAGCTTGCCGACGAAGGTGTGGTCGAGACAGGCCTGGTTGCAGCCGATGCAGGTGTTGATGCGCTCGGGGGCGCCCGCCGCGGCCTTGCGCACGAACTCGGGATCGGCGAGAAAGGGGCGCGCCAGCGAGACGAGGTCGGCGCAGCCGCCGGCGAGCAGGCGCTCGGCGGTGCCGGGCGTGTTGATGCGGTTCGTCGTGATGAGCGGGATCGTCACCTCGCCCATGACCCGCTTCGTCACCCAGGCGAAGGCGCCGCGCGGCACCGAGCTCGCGATGGTCGGGATCCGGGCCTCGTGCCAGCCGATCCCGGTGTTGAGCAGCGTCGCGCCGGCCCCCTCGATGAGACGCGCCAGCGCGATCACCTCGTCCTGCGTCGCGCCGTCGGGCACGAGGTCGAGCATGGAGAGGCGGTAGACGATGATGAAGCGCTCGCCGACGGCCGCGCGCACGCGGCGCACGATCTCGACGGGGAAGCGGCTGCGGTTCTCGAAGGAGCCGCCCCAGCGGTCCGCGCGGTGGTTCGTGTACCGGGCGGTGAACTCGTTGATGAGATAGCCCTCGGAGCCCATGATCTCGACGCCGTCGTAGCCGGCCTCCCGGGCCAGGACCGCGGTGCGCACGTAGTCGTCGATCGTGCGCTCGATGCCCGCGTCGTCGAGCTCGCGCGGGGTGAGAGGCGAGATGGGCGCCTGGATCGGGCTCGGCGCGACGATGTCGGGGTGGGCGCCGTAGCGGCCGGCGTGGAGGATCTGCAGCGCGATCCGGCCTCCCGCCTCGTGCACGGCATCCGTGACGATACGGTGCGGCTCGGCCTCGGCCGCCGTCGTGAGCATCGCCGCCGCAGGCTTCAGGCGGCCCTCGGCGTTGGGGGCGATGCCGCCCGTGACGATGAGCGCCGCATCGGCGCGCTCGCGGTAGAACGCGGCGAGGCGCTCGAAGCCGCCCGCCACCTCCTCGAGGCCGAGATGCATCGAGCCCATGACCACGCGGTTCGGGAGGACGGCGAACCCCAGGTCGAGGGGATCGAGGAGACGCGGGTAGGTCTGCGCTGACATGCCTTCACCGTTTCGGTCGCTGATGGATGCAACGAATGTAGCGTCACCCTCAAAGCACTGTCGAGGTGGCTGTGGCGAGTATACAAAAAGGTGCGGGGGTGCGAGGCCGAAGCCCCGCACCCCCGTTGGGTCGCGTGCGACTTAGAGCGCGCGGATGTTGCTCGCCTGCAGGCCCTTGGGGCCCTGCTCGACGTCGAACTCGACGCGCTGATTCTCGAAGAGGTCGCGACGGCCGTTGCCCTGGATCGCGCTGAAGTGCGCGAAGACGTCGGATGCTCCGTCGTCGGGGGTGATGAAGCCGAAGCCCTTTTCGGAGTTGAACCATTTCACGGTGCCGGTGGTCATACTGTATTTCCTTCGTGTTGCTGGCCGCGGGTGCGGCCGGGGTACCACGGCGACGGCGCCGACGTGGAGACTGGTAGCGTGCCGCGATTGCCGGAGGCTGCGGCGAATAAAACGTGCTGGAGTGTTGCTACGTTCGGCATTACTGGTCTTGGAGTCGAGCTTAGCCCACCGGGCGCGATCCGTCACGGGTCGTGATCCGTTCGTGTCCTTCGGCGGCGCGATTCCAGCTTGACAGGGCAGGGACGAGGCGTATCCTTGCTTATGGTCAAAGTGACTATAAGTGAGGGGCGGTGGACGATGCCGTACGAGACCGCGAGCGCGAGCGAGCGACGGTACCTGCCGCCCGCCGTCGCCGTCTCGGTGGTGGCGTTCGCGCTGCGCCCGCCGCACGGCGCGACGCTCGGGGAGCCCGAGGCGAGGGGCGCGGAGACGACGCTGTGGATTCCGCTGGTGCGCCGCATCCGGTCGCCCTTCCAGGGGCTGTGGGCGCTTCCGGGCGGGCCCACGCGGTGGGACGAGACGCTGATCGACACCGCGCTGCGCACCCTGCGCGACGCCGTGCTGCGGGATCCGGGGTACCTCGAGCAGCTCTACTCGTTCGGCGGGATCGAGCGCTCCGCGGAGGCGCAGCGGCTCGTCACGATCGCCTACTGGGCGCTCTACGGCGAGCGGGACCTGGCGGGGGTTCCCGATCCGGGCGCCGGCGAAGACGCGGGGGTCCCCGCTCGAGACGCCGATCCCGCGCCCCGCTGGGACGACCCGGCGCGCGCGATCCCGCCCGCGCACCCCGCGCTGGACCCGGATCCGGTCTCCACAGAAGCCGAGCGCGACGCGAACGTCGCCTGGTTCTCGGCCGACGGCCTGCCCGAGCTGGCGTTCGACCACGCCGAGATCGTGTCCTACGCCCTCGCGCGGCTGCGCTCCAAGACGGAGTACGCCGCGGTCGCCCACCGCTTCCTCGGGCCGGTGTTCACGCTCGGCAGGCTGCGGGCCGTGACCGAGGCGGTGCTCGGGGAATCGGTCGACCCCGCCAACTTCCGCCGTCAGGCGCTCGCGCAGGGCAACCTCGTCGACACGGGGGAGGTCGAGACCGGCACCCCGCACCGGCCTGCCCGGCTCTACCGCTTCCGGGGCGGCCGCCCGCCGGCCGGCGATCCCGACCGCCCCGACCTTCCGCACCGTTCCCACCCCACAGCCGCGAGGAGCACACCATGACGAGCGTGCACGAACTCATCCGGGCCGCCGCCGAGCGCGAGGCCACCGCTCGAGCGCCGCGCGGGCGCCCGGCGGGCCCCGCGAACCGCCGGCCCATCGCGCTGCGTTCGACCGGCGCCTCGAGCTGCGACGCGGGGCTCGCGAACGACCCGTGGGCCATCGACCGGGGCCCCGGCTACGGGCCCGGAGCCTCGGCGGGCGACGCGATCCCGGGCGACGCGCCCAGGCAGGGGCCGCTGCCCGCCCGCTACACGCAGGCCTCGGAGGAGCAGCTGCACGAGTGGATCGTCGCCGCGAAGGAGCGGCTGGGGCAGCGCGTGCGCATCCTCGGACACTTCTACCAGCGCGACGAGATCGTGCAGCACGCCGACTTCGTGGGCGACTCCTTCATGCTGGCGCAGGCCGCCAAGGCCAGCCCGGAGGCCGAGGCGTTCGTGTTCTGCGGCGTGCACTTCATGGCCGAGACCGCCGACATCCTCTCGGGGCCGGAGCAGGCCGTGATCCTGCCCAACCTCGCGGCCGGATGCTCAATGGCCGACATGGCCACCATCGAGCAGGTCGAGGACTGCTGGCGCGAGCTGATGTCGGTGCTGGGCGGGGAAGCCGGTCCGGATCCGGCCTCAGCCGGCCCGCAGCCCGCAGGCGAAGACCGACAACGCGCAGCGTTCGAATCTTCGACTGATGCCGCCGCAGCGGCAGCCCACGGCGCGAAGCGAGGGGTGATCCCGGTCACCTACATGAACTCCTCCGCCGCCATCAAGGCCTTCTGCGGTCGCAACGGCGGCATCGTGTGCACGTCGTCGAACGCACGCACGGTGCTCGAGTGGGCCTTCGAGCGCGGGCAGCGGGTCGTCTTCTTCCCCGACCAGCACCTCGGGCGCAACACGGCGAAGGCCATGGGCATCCCCGAGGAGCGGATGCCCCTGTGGCGTCCCCACCTGCCGCTCGGCGGCAACACGGCGGAGCAGCTGCGCGACGCGAGGGTGATCCTGTGGAACGGCTTCTGCTCGGTGCACAAGCGGTTCACGGTCGCCCAGATCGAGCGGGCGCGCGCGGAGTTTCCGGGCGCGAGGGTCATCGTGCACCCGGAGTGCCCCGCCGCGGTGGTCGAGGCGGCGGACGGCGCGGGATCCACCGAGTACATCCGCAAGGAGATCGAGGCAGCCTCGCCGGGCGACGTCATCGCGGTCGGCACCGAGATCAACCTCGTCAACCGGCTGCAGCAGCAGCGCCCCGACCTCACGATCTTCTGCCTCGACCCCGTCGTGTGCCCGTGCTCGACCATGTACCGCATCCACCCGGCGTACCTCGCGTGGACGCTCGAGTCGCTCGTCGCGGGATCGGTGCCGAACCGCATCAGGGTCGCCGCCTCGGTCGCCGGCGACTCGCGAGTCGCCCTCGAGCGGATGCTCGCGGCCCGGCCGTGATCCTCGTCATCGGGACGGGCGTCGCGGGGCTCTCCTGCGCGCTCGCCGCGGTCCGCGCGGGGGCCGAGGTGACGGTCGCGACGCCGGGAGCGCTGAGCGGCCCGGACGGCACGGACGCGCGCGCGGGAGGCAGCACCGCGCTGGCGCAGGGCGGCGTCGCGGCGGCCGTCGGGCCCGGCGATGCGCCCGCGCAGCACCTCGCCGATACGGTCGCGGCGGGGGCGGGCCTCGTCGATCCGGAGGCCGCGGGCCTGCTCGCCGCAGCCGGAGCGCGGATCGTGCGCCGTCTGCTCGCCGAGGGGTTCGCCGCCGACCGGCGCCCCGACGGCCGCGTCGCGCTCGGGCTCGAGGCCGCGCACGGACGGCACCGCATCGTGCACGCCGGGGGCGACCGCACGGGAGCCGTGCTGCACGCGTTCCTCGCGGACGCGGTGCGCGCGCAGGCGGCCGCGGGGCGCATCCTGCTGCTCGAGGAGCGCGCCGCGACGGCGCTGATCACCGACGCGGGCGTCGTCGTCGGGGCGGAGCTGCGGCGGCGCGACGGCGGAGTCGAGGCGCGCCGTGCGGAGGCGACCGTGCTGGCGACCGGGGGGTACGCGGGACTCTACCCGCGCAGCTCCAACCCCGTCTCGTCCCGGGGGGCCGGTATAGTGCTCGCCGCCCGGGCCGGCGCACTCGTCGCCGACCTGGAGTTCGTGCAGTTCCACCCCACCGTTCTGCACGGCACCGGGGCGCTGATCTCGGAGGCCGTGCGCGGCGCGGGGGCGGTGCTGCTCGACGGATCCGGATCGCGCTTCATGGCGGATCGCCACCCGCTCGCCGAGCTCGCGCCCCGCGACGTGGTGTCGCGGGAGACCGGTCGCCTGCTGCGCGAGCGCGGCGAGGAGGCGATCTGGCTCGACGCGACCCGGATCGAGCGCGCCGAGGGCGCGGGAACGCTGGCCGGGCGCTTCCCCGGCATCTCGGCCGCCACCGCGGCGCACGGCTACGATTGGACGCGCGAGGCCGTTCCCGTCTCGCCCGCCGCGCACTACACGATGGGCGGCGTGGCGAGCGACCTCGAGGGCCGCACGAGCGTGCCCGGTCTGTTCGCGGCGGGGGAGGCCGCCTCCACCGGCGTGCACGGCGCCAACCGGCTCGCCTCGAACTCGCTGCTGGAAGGGCTCGTCTTCGGTGAGCGGGCGGGGCGCGCCGCGGCCGGATTCGCCTCCGGGGGCCGCCGGGTCGCGGGTCGCTGGAATCCGCGCGGCGCGGGGTTCCGGGCGCTCGAGAAGGGCGCGGGCGTCGCGGCCGTCTCCGGAGGCGCTGCACCGGCGGGAGCGGTCGAGGAGGTGCCGTCGGTGACGGGGCTCAGAGCGGCGAGCCGCGAGGACGCCGCGCTCGTGGCGATGATCCGCGTCGCGGCGCTCGAGCGCACGGAGTCGCGCGGCGCGCACCAGCGATTCGACCACCCCGACCCCGATCCAGCGCAGGCGCAGCGGCGCGCGTACCGCTTCGCGCTGCCGGCGGTCCGCGACCCCGAAGCCGAACTCGAGTCCGAACCCCATTCGGCCGCCACCGGCCAGTTGAGGAGCCTGTCATCGTGCTGACCAGACCCATCGTCGAGACCGTCGTGCGCGCCGCGCTCGCCGAAGACGCGCCGTGGGGCGATCTCACGGTCGAGTTGGCGATCCCCCCGGCCGCTAGGATCGACACGCGCCTCACGGCACGGGAGCCCGGGGTCTTCGCGGGCGGCCCCCTCGTCGTCGAGACGTTTCGGCAGGCCGATCCGGCCATCGAGGTCGCCGAGCTGGTGCCCGAGGGGGCGGTCTTCGCCGTCGGCGACGCGCTCGCCCGCGTCTCCGGCCCGGCCCGCGGGGTGCTCATGGGCGAGCGGGTGGCGCTCAACCTCAGCCAGCGCATGGCCGGCATCGCCTCGCTCACCTCGCGCTACGTCGCGGCCGTCGCGCACACGCGGGCGCGCATCGCCGACACCCGCAAGACCACGCCGGGCCTCCGGGCCCTCGAGAAGCACGCCGTGCGCGCGGGCGGGGGATCGAACCACCGCTTCGGGCTCTCCGACGCGATCATGGTGAAGGACAACCACCTCGCCGCCCTCGGCGCGGTCAACGCCGACACCACGACGGCGGCGCTGCGCGAGCTGCGCGGGCGCGCCGGGCACACCACCGCGATCATCGTCGAGGTGGACCGCCTGGATCAGGTCGAGGCCGTGCTCTCGGCGGGCGTCACCGGCGTGCTGCTCGACAACTTCTCGCTCGAGGACCTGGCGGCCGGGGTGCGCCTGATCGACGGACGCGCCATCGCGGAGGCGAGCGGGGGCGTGACGCTCGAGACCGTCTCGGCGATCGCCGAGACCGGTGTCGACGTGATCTCGGTGGGTCAGCTGACGCACGGCGCGCGGGCCCTCGACCTGGGCCTCGACGCGGTGTGATGCCGATGGACGGCGTCGGCGAGCGCTCGAAGGGGCCGGATCCGCGGCGGTATCTCGACGCCGCCGCGAGCGCCCCGCTGCGCCCGGAGGCCCGCGCGGCGATGATCGCGGCGCTCGACGCCGGGGCGGCGAACGCGTCGAGCGTGCACACGGCGGGGCACGGGGCTCGGGCCCTCGTCGAGGATGCTCGCGAGCGGGTGGCCGCCGCGCTCGGCGCCCGCCCGGGGGAGGTCGTCTTCACTTCGGGGGGCACGGAGGCCAACAACCTCGCGATCGTCGGCCTCTCGCTCGCGAATCCGCGGGGCCGGCACGTGGTGACGACGGAGATCGAGCACCCCTCGGTACTGGAGAGCTGCCGATACCTCGAGCGCGTGTTCGGGTTCGAGCTCTCGTTGCTGCCGGTGGACGAGACCGGTCTGGTCTCTCCCGGAGCGCTCGCCGCCGCGCTGCGAACCGATACGACGCTCGTGTCGCTCGGGCTCGCGAACGGCGAGATCGGCACCGTGCAGCCCGTCGCCGAACTGGCGGCCGTCGCGAAGCGAGCGGGCGCCCTGGTGCACACGGACGCCGTGCAGGCTGCGGCGTCGCTGCCGGTGTCGTTCGGCTCGTCGGCGGTCGGGGCCGCCCCCCAAGCGGGGCCGACGACCGCCGCCTGGCCCGGGCCCGCGGTCGACGCGATGACGGTGGCCTCGCACAAGTTCGGGGGTCCCCAGGGCGCCGGTGCGCTGCTGCGGCGGCGGCACCTGCCGCTCGAACCGCTGCTGCACGGCGGCGGCCAGGAGCGGGGGGCGCGATCCGGAACCGAGAACGTCGCCGCGATCGCGGGATTCGCCGCTGCCGCGCACGCGGCCTGCACCGAGGTCGGCACCCGCGCCATGGCGCTGCTCGGCAGCCGCGACGCGCTCATCTCCCGGGTGCTCGCCGAGGTGCCGGGCGCGGAGCTCACCGGGCACCCGAGCGAGCGGCTGCCCGGGCACGCCTCGTTCGTGATCGCGGGCGTGAGCGGGGAATCGCTGCTGGTGGCGCTCGATGCGGCGGGGTTCGCGGTCTCCTCCGGCTCGGCCTGCGCCGCGGGGAAGGACGAGCCCTCGCCGACGCTGCTGGCGCTGGGGATCGCCCCGGGGCTCGCGCAGACCGCCGTGCGCTTCACCCTCGCCGCTCCGCTCGCCGCGGACGACCTGGACCGCATCATCGCCGTACTGAGCGGCGAGGTGCGAGGCATCGGCGCCGCGTAGCCCCCGCGTCGAGGCGCCGCCGGGGCTCGCTCGCGCCGCGCCCTCGTCACGCCGCGCTCGCCTCGTGACGTGCGCGCGGCGCGTACAGCGAATGCGAGACGAGGCGCTCGACCATGAGCGCGACCTCGTTGTCGGGGTCGATCTCGAGTGCCTCGAGCGCCTGCCGATGCGCGACCGACTGCGTACCTCCCAGCCACCACACCCAGGCGCTGAAGGCGAGCAGGCCGGGACGGAGCTCCCGGGGCGTCTCGCCGAGCGTCGCGGTCAGGCGTCGCCTGAGGTGCGGAATCCGATCGAGGTCGGTGAACTCCGGGCAGATGCTCGCGAGAATGCGGCGGATCGACCAGCCGGCGCGCGCCGGCGCGTCGGGGTCGACGTCGACGGGCACGCCCGCGAACTGCGCCGGACCCATCTCGTGCGCGAGCTCCACCGGGAACTCCGGCCGCGTGAGCACGCCCATCGCGAGCAGCAGCCAGCGGTCGGAGTGCTCGGCGCAGCGGATCAGCCGGGCGGCCATGGACGGTTCGAGCGCCCGATCCTCGTCTCTGAGCGCCCGAACCACCTCGGCGGTGTCGACCATCCACGCATACGCCCCTGCGGACCGAGGGTGCACGGCATGCTCCGCCCGCGGCCCGGCGGAGTCGCGCCGGGCGCTCGCGGCGCCAGGGGGCTTCCCGAGCCCGGAATCGCCTGGGGGTGCCGATCCCGGACCCGGGAAGTCGAAGGGGGCCTGCTCCGCCAGCGCCCCGGCCACCGCGCCGCGCCGCGCCGGGTCCGGGTCGGGGATCGCGCCGAGATCCGCGATGTCCGGCGTCGAGACGCCCTCCAGCCGGGCCTCCAGCGCGATGGGGCTCTCGTCGATCTCGCTGAGCGGTCGCCCCGCGGTGGGCGCGGACGGGTCGAGGTAGCTGATCCAGCCGTCGGGAGCGACGCAGCACAGCTCGCGCGGCGCGACCCCCTCGCGGCGCAGCCGCCGCTCGAGGCGCCGCGCCAGTCGGCGCCAGGGAGGCCCGTCGGCCTCGGCGAAGGTCTGCTCGGTGCAGATCGCGATGGCGGGAGCCGACACGGCCCCGTGCGAAGAACCGAAATCGAGGACGGCCTCGCAGACGAACTCGAGCAGTCCGACCGACTCGCGCGGGTGCTCGGACTCGGGGAGGTCGATGCGCATCGCGTGGCCCGCGCGCTTGCCGGAGAAGAACACCAGGATGATGCTGTCCCGCGCCGTGAAGCCGGTGATCCGCGGGAGCGCCGCGAGGAAGTCGGAGGTGCTTCGGCACCGGAGGACCTGGGGCGGGTCTGCGCTGGCTTCGTTCATGCTCCGATTCTGCGCTCGGGAGAACGCGCGATCGTGGTTGTCAACAGGCCGGGCCGGTTTTTTCGTCCGACGCGTCGAAATCGTCCAGTTGTGAGCGAAGCCTACTCGCGGCGTTCGGGCCCGATCCGGTCGCGCGAACGGCGTCCCCGCGCGCGGAGGGAAGCCCGCGCGTCGGGATCTCTACTCGACGAGCTTGCCCCTCACCGAGGTGTCGATCGTGTCGTGGGCGAGATCGCGGAACGAGTCCGGCGCCTCGGCCACGCGCTCGAAGGTCACGCCGCCGCCGGGGGTCCACACGAAGCTGCCGCGCAGCGCGTCGTCCTGCGAGGGGAAGTCGGAGCGGTTGTGGCAGCCCCGCGTCTCGCGGCGCTCGATCGCGCACTCGAGCGTCGCCCGCGCAGCCAGCAGCGAGCCGTAGAGGTCGAAGGCGTGGGCGAGGTCGTCGAAGCCCGCGATGTCGGGATGCACCCCGAGGCGGGTCGCGCGATCCTCGATCGCACCGAGCTTCTCGAGCCCCTCGCGCAGGCCCGACTCGTGGCGCACCACGCCCGCGTGCTCGGTCATGAGATCGCGCACGGCCCGCTGCAGCAGGCGCGGAGTCTCGGTGCCCCTGCCCGAGAGCAGGTTCTGCATCTCGGCGCGCGCCTCACCCACCGCCTCCGCGGAACGGCTCACGTGCGCGAGCCCCGACACGTATTCGGCCGCGTCCGAGCCGGTGATGCGGCCGTAGACGAGCAGCTCGATGAGCGAGTTGCCCCCGAGCCGGTTGGCCCCGTGCAGCCCCGATGACGCCTCGCCGATCGCGTAGAGGCCGTCGACGCCGGTGCTGTGGCTCTCGGCATTCACCCACACGCCGCCCATCGAGTAGTGCGCGGTGGGGGCGATCTCGATGGGCTGCTCGGTGATGTCGAGCATCTGCAGGTCGATGAGCGTGCGGTAGACGCGCGGGAGCTTCTCGAAGATGGTCTCGCGCGGCAGGTGCGACACGTCGAGGAAGACGCCCCCGTTGGTGGTGCCGCGGCCCTCCTTGATCTCCGTGTAGCTCGCGAGGGCGACACGGTCGCGGGTCGACAGCTCCATGCGCTCGGGGTCGTAGCGCTCCATGTAGCGCTCGCCGAGCGCGTTGCGCAGGATCCCGCCCTCGCCGCGCGCGGCCTCGGAGACGAGCGTGCCGGCTGCGTCGGCGGGCTCCAGGATGCCCGAGGGGTGGAACTGCACGAGTTCGGCATCGCGGATCCTGCCGCCCGCGAGCGCGGCGAGGCGGAACGAGTCGCCCGTGTTCTCGTCCCGCCGCGAGGACGTGTTGCGCCAGATGCGGTTGTGGCCGCCGGCCGCGAGGATCACGGCGTCGGCGTGGATGAGCACGGGGGTGCCGTCGACGATGTCGAAGCCGTAGGCGCCGAAGATCCGTCCGTCGGCGGCGAGCAGGCGGGTGATGTAGACGGTGTCGACGATGGGGACGTTCAGCTCGCGGGCCCGGCGCAGCAGGGTGCGCTGGATCTCGAGGCCCGTGTAGTCGCCGGCGTAGCAGGTGCGCCGGTACCGGTGGGCCCCGAAGAAGCGCTGGCTGATCCGCCCGTCCGCCTCGCGCGCGAAGGGCATGCCCCATTGCTCGAGCTCCTCGATGCCGCGTGCCGCGTTTCTGGCGACGACCTCGATGATGGCGGGATCGCCGAGGAAGTACGACTCGCGCAGCGTATCGGCGGCGTGCTGCTGCCAGCTGTCCTCGGGGTCGACGGTGCCGAGGGCGGCGTTGATGCCGCCGGCCGCGAGCGTGGTGTGCGCGTCGTGCTTGCGGCGCTTGCCGACGGTGAGCACCTGCACCCCGCGCTGGGCGAGCTCGATCGAGGCGCGGAGACCGGCTCCCCCAGTGCCGATGACGAGGACGGAGGTGGAGAGCAGGCGCTCGCGGGTCGCTGTGTCGGTGGTTGCTGCGATGGTGTCCATGCGGACCACGCTAGGGATCCGCGTTCGATTACTCCAATGAATAGTTCTAATAGTGACGATGCGGTTATGCTATGAAAGATGAATCTCGAACAGCTCCGGGGCTTCGCGGAGATCGCCCAGACCGGGCACTTCACCCGTGCGGCCGAGCGCCTCCACCTCGCCCAGCCCTCGCTGAGCCGGCAGATCTCCACCCTCGAGCACGAGCTCGGCGTCGAGCTCTTCCACCGCGCGCGCGGCAACGTGGCCCTCACGGCCGCGGGGGAGCGGCTGCTGCCCGTCGCGCGCCGCATGCTCGCGGACGCCGAGACCGCCCGCAGCGAGATGGCGGAGCTCGCGGGCCTGCGCCGGGGACGCGTGCGGCTGGGTGCCACGCCGACGCTCTGCACGAGCCTCGTCGCCGAGGTGCTGGCAGAGTTCCGCGGGCGGTATCCGGGCATCGACATCGAGATCCTGGAGCGCGGGTCGCGCAGTCTCATCGCGGCGCTCATGGACGGCTCCCTCGACCTGGCGCTCATAGTGACGAGCGTCTCGTCGGGAGCGGCGCGGGCGGTGCTCGAGCGCGAGCCGATCCTGAGCGAGCGGCTGGTGGTGGTCTCGTCGGCGGCGAGTCCGGATCCGTTCGGGCGTGAAGAGGTCGAACCGGGCGATGATGGCGTCAGGCGCGGGAGGACCGGATCGCGCGGCGTCGAACTGCACGAGCTGGCTGCGGTGCCGCAGGTGCTGTTCCCGGAGAACTACGACCTGCGCGTCGCCGTCGACGCCGCGTTCGGCGCGAAGGGACTGGCGCCCGCGGTGGCGGTCGAGGGGGCGGAGATGGATGCCGCACTGCGCTTCGCGGAGCGAGGCATCGGGGTCGCCGTCGTGCCGGCCATGGTCGCGGTCGACCGGCCGCAGCTGCGCGCGTCGCCGCTCGCGGACCCCGGACTCACCCGCACCATCAGCGTGGCCCGCCGCTCCGACATGGCCCCGACGCACGCGAGCGCGGCGATGCAGGCCCTCATCCGGGAGGTCGCGGACCGCCTGGCGGAGCCCGGCAGCGCGACCGCGAAGCTGGTCGAGAGGGCGTAGCCCGACCCGCGCGAGGCCGCCCCGCCGCTCGCCGTCCGGGAAGCCCCCCGGTCGCCGCGCCCGATCCGAGAAGCGGCCCGGATCGCGCTCGCCTCGGTCCGAGCGGCGGAACCGCTGCGGCGGCGGAGCGGGCGCTATCCGCGCCGGGAGACGAGCTCGGCGATCGCGATCGGCGCGTACGGCGAGGTGCAGCCCGGCGACGTCGGGTAGTCCTTGAGCACCTCGAGGCGCTCGCCGATCTCGAGGGCCCGGGCCCGGTGCTCCTCGTGGCAGACGCCGATCTGGGTGAGGCACCAGTTCATCGCCCACTGCAGCCGATCCGGGGCGTCTCGCATGCCGACCTCGATGACGTCGAGCAGGCCCGTCAGGTTGACGCCCTCGGGCCTCTTCACGACCCGCTCGGTGGTGAGCGCCCACCCCGCGCTCGCGATCACGGGGTCGGGATCCGCGAGCCAGGTGAGCCGCAGCCTCTCCGCGTGCGGGCTCTTCTTCGCCGCGTAGTTCACGAGCCAGTCGTGCACCTTCGGGACGCGCGCATCGCGCAGCATGGAGTCGAGCTGCGCCTCGCCGAAGGCTCGGGGCCTGCAGATGAGCAGCGCGACGAGCCGGGCGGGCGTGTACCCCGTCGCCCACAGCTCGAGCGCGAGATCCTGGTTCGGCTTCAGCGCCCGGGCGATCGCCCGCAGCCCCGTCAGGTTGACCCCGTGATCGTCCCCGTGCCGCTCGTTGACGGCCCGCGCCTTCGGATCCTCGAGCGCCTCGAGCGCCGCCACCACGTCCGCTGCGCCGCTGTCCGGAGCGAGATCCGGAGTCATGCGCGCTGCGCCTCGACCTGGGCGAGGTCGGCCTCGAGCGCCACCCACCCCAGCATGGCGCACTTCACGCGCATCACGAACTTCGAGACGCCCTGCAGCGCCACCGCGTCGCCGAGCAGCTCCTCGTCGGGCTCGCCCTCGCCGCGCGCCTGGATCATCTCGCGGAAGGCGCCGATGCGGGCGCGGGCCTCGTCGACGGTCATCCGCTCGTCGCGCACGAGCTGCGAGAGGATCGAGGCCGATGCGATGGAGATGGAGCACCCCTGCCCCTCCCAGGCCAGCCGCTCGATGCGCCGGCTCGCGGGGTCGACCGCGATCGACAGATCGATCTCGTCGCCGCAGCTCGGGTTGAACTCGTGATGCGACGCCGTGATCGTCCCCCCGGGCGCCTCGAAGACGCCCTTGCTCACCGGTCGCTTCGAGTGGTCGAGGATGAGCTCCTGGTACAGGCCGTCGAGTGCGCTCATGCCGCGGCCTCCACCCCGAAGTACCGCTGCGCGCCGCGGAGGGCGTCGACGAAGCGGTCGATCTCGTCCTCGGTGGTCGTGAGGTGCACGCTGGCCCGGGTGCTCGACGTGATGCCGAGGGCGCGGTGCAGCGGCTGCGCGCAGTGGTGCCCCACGCGCACGAGCACGCCCTGCTCGTCGAGGAACTGCCCCACGTCGTGCGCGTGCAGCCCCTCGACCGACACCGCCGCGAGGGCGACCCGTTGCGAGGGATCCGCCGGTCCGAGCAGCCGCACGCCCGGCGTCGCCTCGATGCCCGCGACGAGCCGCTCCACGAGCTCGTGCTCTCGGACCGCCGTGCGGTCGACGCCGACGTCCTCGAGGAAGGCGACGGCGGCTCCGAGGCCGACCGCCTGGGAGACGGGCTGCGTACCCGGCTCGAAGCGCATCGGCGGCGGCATGTACTCGGCCGTCTCCAGAGTCACCCGCGTGATGGCCGACCCGCCGGTGCGCGAGGGCGGCAGCGCGGCGAGCAGCTCCGGTCGCCCGTAGAGCACGCCGATGCCGTTGGGGCCGAGCATCTTGTGCCCCGAGAAGGCGGCGAAGTCGACGCCGAGCGCCGAGAAGTCCACGGGCACGTGCGGCACGGACTGACACGCGTCGAGCACAGTAATCGCCCCGACGCTGCTCGCCAGCTGCGCGAGCGCGGCGACGGGCGCCACGTATCCGGTGACGTTGGAGATATGCGCGAAGGCGAATATGCGCGTGCGCTCATTCAGAGCCGCCCGCGCGTCGTCGAGCGTCCACGTGCCGTCCTCGCGGACGGGGATGGCGCGGAACGACGCCCCGGTCTTGGCCGCGAGCCGCTGCCACGGGATGAGGTTCGCGTGGTGCTCCGCCTCGGTGACGAGGATCTCGTCGCCCGGGCCGAGGGCGAAGCGCTCGCTGCCCGGCACGCCCAGCCCGGCGTTCGCCTCGCCGATGCCGAGCGCCACCGTGTTGAGCGCGTCGGTGGCGTTCTCCGCCCAGACGATCTGCTCGGGCGCGTCGGCACCGACGAACCGGGCGACCGCGGCCCGGGCGCCCTCGAAGGCCTCGGTCGCGGCCCCCACGGCCCCGCTCGTGCCGCGGTGCACGGCCGCGTTCGCCGTCTCGAGGAAGCGGCGCTCCGCGTCGAGCACGGCCGCCGGCCGCTGCGAGGTCGCCGCAGCGTCGAGGTACGCCGGGGCGCGCAGCCCCGTTCGCGCCGCGAGGGCGTCGTGAGCAGCGAAGTAGGGGAAGGCCGCACGCAGTTCGGCGACCTCCGCGGGGATGAGCTCGAGAGCAGGCATGTTCTCCATTCTTCCACTCTCTTGAAACGCGGGCTGCGGGCGCCCTATTCCGTACGCCCGCCGAGACGGGACGGGTGCCGGAGCGGGCGCCGCGCGGGCGCGGGGAGGGAACCGGGACGAGGGGGGAGCGCGGGTGAGAAGCCCGGGCCGTCCTCCAGAGCCTCAGCGGGCGCCGCGCGGGGTGAGCAGCCAGTTGATCAGCCCCGCGAGCACGACGACCAGCCCCGCGCAAAGGGGCAGCACCATGGCGGCACCCGCCCCGAGTTCCTCGGCCACCGCGCCGGTGACGGCGGCGGCGAGCGACTGGCCGAGCATGATCCCGGACCCGAGCATCGTCATCACGGTGGCCGAGCGGCCCTCGGGGCTGCGCGCCGAGCCGAAGCCGTAGAGCGTCACCAGCAGGGGCCCGATCCCGACGCCCGTGACCGCGAGGCCCGCCGCCACGATCCCGACGCCGCTGCCGGCGCGGCCCGCCGAGGAGAGGATCGCCTCGCCCGCCACGATGCACAGCGCGAAGACGAGCCACCGGTAGCGCAGCGTGAAGCGCGGGGAGAAGAGCGCGACGCTGATGGCGAGGATCGCCGACCCCACGCCCATCACCCCGTAGAAGAGCCCGGCAGACTCGGCCGCCCCGCGCGCCTGCATGAACGCGGTGAGCGACGTGAGCGTCGTGCCGAAGACCATGCCCACGGCGAAGATGCCGACCACGACGACGAGCAGGGAGGGGCGCGCGAGCTCGGACGCCGGCGCGAGCGTCGCCGCACGCTCCTCCGGGGACTTGGCGTCGACGCCCGTGCGGTGCAGGGCGAAGGCGGTCACGAAGACCAGCGTGAGAGCCGCGGCCCCGGCGATCGGCGCCCACGCCCCCATCGTCGTGGCGAGCAGGCCCACGATCACCGGTCCGAACACGAAGATGATCTCGTCGGCCGCCGACTCGTAGGCGAGCACGGTCGAGATGGTGCGGGGCCGGCGCGCCGCGGGCAGCTCCCGCTGGACGATCGTCACGAGGCGCGACCGCGACATGGGCGAGGTCTGCGGCACCGAGGCGCCCACGAGAAACGCCGAGGCGAACACCGCGGGCGAGGGGAGCGGGCTGTAGGCGACCCAGGCCAGCAGCCCGAGAGCCGCGCTGTTGACGCAGGCGGCGGCCAGCAGGGTCGGACGCTGGCCGTAGCGATCGGCCGCGGCCCCGACGAGCGGCCCGAACATCGCCGACGCGATGCCGACCATCGCCGAGCCCAGCCCCGCGATCTCGACCGACCCGCGCACCGAGACCAGCAGGGTGAGCACGCCGACGACGCCCATGGCGAAGGGCAAGCGCGCGACGAGGGCGAGCGGGAAGTAGAGGAGCCCGGTGCGGGCGATCAGGGTGTCGCGCCGGGCCGGGGCGCTGCTCGAGGAGTGCATAGCCGAGCAAGCCTAGCAGGGCGCCCGACCGGCGCCGCGGGCGACCTTCTCCAGGATGGATTCTGCTGAGGCGGTCCAGACCAGGGGTCTTGGGTCGTCGTTGTGGGTGTCCATGTAGTCCTCGATCGCTGCGATGAGCTCGGGGACGGAGCGGAACACGCCGCGTCGGAGGGCCTTGTCGGTCAGTTCCCGGAACCACCGTTCCACGAGGTTGAGCCACGACGACGAAGTCGAGGTGAAGTGCAGATGGAACCGCAGGTGTCTGCCCAGCCACTTGCGCACATCGGCGTGCTTGTGAGTGGCGTAGTTGTTCAGGATCAGGTGGATCTGCAGCTCCCGCGGCACGTTTTTCTCGATCGTCTTGAGGAAGGTGAGGAACTCCTCGTGACGGTGCTTGGGCAGGCACTGACCGAACACCTTCCCGGTGGCCACTTCCAGCGCCGCGAGTAACGTCGTGGTGCCATGGCGTTTGTAGTCGTGGGTCATCGTGCCCGCCCGTCCTCGCTTCAGCGGCAGTGACGGCTGGGTGCGATCCAGCACCTGGAGCTGACTCTTCTCGTCCATGCACAGCACGATCGCCTGCTCCGGCTGATTCAGATACAGGCCGACCACGTAGACGAGCTTGGTCTCGAACTCGGGGTCCATCCGTGTTCGCACACACACGGCATGCACACACTGATCGCAGTCGCAGTTGATGGGAGAGAAATCCGGGGAGCGAAACATGCAGGCGGGACACGAACATTCCTGACGGCCGCCTTCAAGCATCGAAGCGGTGTCGTGATCCGGCAAGAGATTGTCTCGCCGTCTCGGTGAGACTCCCGCATCGAACGGGAGACTCAGAGCAGCCCGAGCTCATATGCCGACGACACCGCGGCCGCACGGTCGGGAGCGTCCAGTTTGCGGAAGATGTGCTGTAGATGCGTTTTCACGGTGGACTCCCCGACGTAGAGCGCGGCGCCGATCTGCCGATTCGTCATGCCGCTCGCGACGAGCCTGACGACCTCGACCTCCCGAGCGGTGAGCACCGGGCCCTCGGCGGCCGACGCTCGGAGGATCTGCTCGGAGACCGGGCGGGCGTACACCCGACCGCCCTGCGCGACGACGCGGACGGCCCGGTAGATCTCTTCGCGCGAGGCGTCCTTGAGGAGGTATCCGCCGGCATCCGCGGAACGCGCGGCGGCGATCTCGGCGTCGGTGTCGTACGTGGTGAGGACGAGTGTGCGCACAGCGGGGTGCTGTGCGGCGATCGCCCGCAGCAGCTCGAGGCCTCCGCCGCCCGGCATCCTCAGATCCGTGATCACCACGTCGATGCTCCCTCGCTGGAGGTTCGCGAGCGCCTCTTCGGCGCTCGCCGCCTCGCCGACGACCACCAGATCCGGCACCGGTTCGAGCTGTCCGCGCAGGCCGTCGCGCACGATCGGATGATCGTCCACGAGAAGGATGCGGATCGCGCCGTCACCGGTCATCGCTGACCCCCGGCGCGAGCGGGACGCTGACGGTCACCGTCGTTCCGCGGCCCGTGACAGAGTGGACGGCGACCGACCCTCCCACCCCCTCGGCGCGCTCGCGCATGAGCTTCAGCCCCTGTCCGCCCGGCCGGTGCGCCCGCGACCGCAGTCCTGCGCCGTCGTCGGAGACGTCCAGCGCGATCGCATCCTCGAGGTAGGAGAGCGTGACGTGGACGAGTCGCGCATCCGCATGCCGTGCGGCGTTGGTCAGCGCCTCCTGCGTCGCGCGGACGAGTACGTGCTCGATCGGCTCGGGGACCTGCGTCTCGGTCCCCGTGATCTGCAGGATCACGGGCATCCCGTTAGAGCGCTGGAACCCCGACGTGACCGCTGCGAGCGCACCGGGAAGCGACCGCGTCGTCAGCACAGAAGGCCGGAGCGCCGTGATGGCACGGCGCGCCTCGGCGAGCGTCTCACGCGCGGCGTCCGCCGCGACCCGGATGCGCTCGCGCACCGGATGCGCCGGGTCGGAGACGGCGTCGGCGGCCTCCAGTTGGCTGAGCACCCCGGTGAGGCCGGCGGCGACGGTGTCGTGCAGCTCGGCGGCCAGGCGCGCCCGCTCCCCGATCCGTCCGGATTCACGCGCGTCGGCCACCAGCTGCTCCTGGAGCGCCCTGTTGACCGCGAGCGCCCGCTCCAGCCGGTCCGCACTGCGCTCGAGCGCCCGGATGGACCAGCCGGCGGCGCTCGCCAGTGCGCCGCCGCCGACGATCGCCGCGACGTTGTCGAAGGTGGGGTTCAGCATCCAGGGGATGGCGAGTGCGAGAACTCCGGTGAGGGCGATCCCGACGTAGGCCCAGGGGCCGGGCAGGGCGACGAACGCGAGCGCGAAGCACGCCAGATAGACGGGGAGGAAGCTGAAGCTGATCCCGCAGAGCGCCGTCGCGGCCGCCAGCATCCCGAAGAAGTAGACGGCCATCGGCAGCAGGCTCGTCCCGAGCCAGCGAGGGTGCCGGATCGCCCACCACCAGTGCCATGCGGCGGCGGCCACGGCGAGTGCAAGCATCCAGGCGAGCGAATCCGGCGACGGTTTCTCGGCCACCGTGATGACGAGCGTGACGGCGAGGAGCGCGTACGGGATCAGGAGCCAGAATCCGTCGATCGGGGCTCCATGCGGACGGCTCGCGCCCACGAGGTTCATGGCTGCATTCTAGTTACCCCGGCGCTCCCGTTGATGCGGCGCAGGCGTCGCATCAGGCGCTCGGCCGGCCCCGGCAAGCCTCGCCGCTCCAAGCCCGCTGACACCGCGACGGTGGTGAGCCAGGTGCACAGTGCCAGCGCGGCGGCACCGGCCGTGCCCAGCGTGGCGCCCCAGCCCAGCGTGTGCGCCGGAAGGAGCATGGCGAAGACGACGGTCTGCGCGAGATAGGCGCTGAGCGATCTCCTGCCGGTGGCCTGCAGCGCACGCATCACCGGCCCCGGTTCCCGTGCCGGGACGAGGATGGCGATGAGGGCCAAGGTCCCGAATCCGGCGAGGACCCCGGTGAGGATGTGAGCCCATGACAGCAGCGCGATGGCCGGGAACGGCGGCGTCCAGATGCCGACGGTCGCCGCTGCCATCCCCACGCCACCGACGATGCCCGCGAGGATCCCCGTCGTCGCGGTGACTCGCAGCAGCCGCCGGTACGCAGACGGTCGCTCCAGGATCCTGTGCCGCCCTGCCCACATGCCGACCAGGACGGCGCTGACGACCGAGAGCAGGCCGAACGGCGTCATCAGCCATTCGACCAGTCGCCAGGCGGCCGCCTCGGCTGGATCGTCGATGGCGTAGGACCAGAGGAACCCACGCTGGTCCGTCACTTCGGGGTTCGCGTAGACGAGCCCCTGCAGGGCCGAGGCCACGACTAGCCATCCGGCCGCCATCGTCAGCAGGGCCCTATCGCTCATTCGGGTGCGAGCGGCGAGGACGACGCCGATCAGCCCGTACCAGCCGAGCACGTCCCCGGAGAACGCGACCAGCGCGTGCACGAAGCCGAATCCGATCAGGATGACCGATCGGCGCCGGAGGGCGGCCGAGACCGTCCGCTCGCTCGCGCCTTCGGATCGCAGCCGGTCCGCGATCCGGACAATCCCGTACCCGAAGAGCGCGGCGAACAGCGGATAGGCCCTGCCGTCGACGAAGGTCACCATCAGGAAGGTGGTGACGCGGTCGAGGACGTCACGCTCGACGATGTGCTGGCGCAGGCCGTACGGGCGTCCGTACAGGTAGATCATCACGTTCGCGAGTGCGATGAGCGCGAGCATCAGCCCCCGCGCGATATCGGGCGCGAGCGACCGCTCTGGCTGGGCGGCCATCGATGACCTGTTCTCGTGCGGAGACGACATGGACCACACGGTAGGCGGTGTCCGGCGCCCCCGAATCCACCGATCGGTCGATGCGCGGTGACAGACCCGGGAGCACACTGGAGCCAGCCGGAAGGAGTTCATCATGACCGATCGACCACGCGAGCAGGGCGGTGCGTCCGGCACCGATGCAGGTGGACGCCTCGACGAGCTCACCGAGATCGAGCGCAGCCTCTGGTCGAACGATGCCGCGATCTATGCGACGACGTTCCTTCCCGAAGCCGTGCTCGTCTTCGAGAACGTGGGGCGGATCGGTAGGGACGACGCGGTGGCGGCGATCCACGGCGAGGTCGCAGCCGGCCGGCACTGGACGCAGGTGGACTCCGCCGATGTCACACTGATCCGCCCCGACGAGGGCGTCGCCGTGCTCTCCTACCGCGCTCGCGCACGGTGGAATAACGAACCCGCGCCGTCCGAGTACATCTGTACGACGGTGTATGCGCACCGGGATGCCCGATGGCGAGTCGTGGCGCATCAGCAGACGTCCGCGCCGGCACGACGCGGTCACGAGCGGCCGTGAGCGACGGAGGGGCCATGCGCACGTTGGCGGTGACGCAGAACATCACGCTCGACGGATCCGTCGAGATGCTCGACGACTGGTTCGAGCCGCAGGGCGCCGACGGCGTCGACGAGTCCGACATCATCGCCGAGGTGCGTCGTCAGGATCGCAACGCCGACGCGCTGATCCTGGGACGACGGACGTTCGTCGACATGCGCGCCTACTGGCCCCGGCAGCGGGGCAGCGACACGACCGGGGTCAGCGAGTATCTCGACCGCGTCGCCAAGTTCGTCGTGACATCCACCCTGACCGATGCCGCATGGCGGAGAACCGAGCTCGTCAGGGAGGATCCGATCGCCTTCGCCAGGCGCATCAAGGCGATGCCGGGCAAGGACATCGTGGTCACCGGCAGCATCCGGCTGTGTCACGCGCTGATCGCAGCAGGACTCGTGGACGAGTATCGCCTCTTCGCCTATCCCGTCGTGCAGGGTCGTGGACGCCGCCTCTTCCCCGAAGGTTACCGCTTCGACGGTCTGCGCGCGCTCGAGGCGACCGTCTTCCGTTCGGGCATCGTGTACAGTCGGTACGCCGCGCGCACCTGATCTAGGCTGAAGGGGTCCCACCGTGAAGGTGGGACCCCTTAGGGGAGCAAAAGTAGTGGCGTCTTGATCGGCTAGTTTCTGCGGTTCTCAGTCTACTGCGACAGGCTGACGAACGGTATGGAAGCGCGGTGCTCCGCCGCCCGGCCGCTTACAGGCCGCGTGTTGGCCCATCACTGTCCGACCCGGGGCGATGCTGCCAGGGGTCGCGGAACGGATCGAGGCTGGCATCGCCTCGACCCTGCTCCCGACCATGTTTTGCGGCATCGGGTCTATGTGTCGGCTTCCCGCTGGTGTCGCACCGGGTGCGCGCGCGGGTAGCGACTTCTTCGGCGAGGTAGCGGTGCCGGGGCAGGAGTTGACCGGCCGGATAGGTCGCGGTGAGCATTTCGATGCACTCTTGGGCGGTGGTGTAGCCGAGCCGGCTGAACAAGATCACGGCGTCTTCGAGGTCGCGTTCGTCCCGTGAGGCGTGCAGCTTCATCGCCAGGAGGTAGCCGGGTGAGGGCGCCGACGTAGACGCCTGCCGCGCTGGTCGCCCCCGACAACATCGTGTGCGAGGCATCGACGGTTGCGCCCTGGACGCCGTAGGCGGTCGCGGCATACGACAGGTGCGCGTGCTCTCCCACGTACTCGGCAGGGAGCGCGACCGTGCGCAGGTGCTTGCCTGCGTTGCTGACCTCGCGGGCGTAGACGGTGCCCTCGTCGGTGACGCGCTGCACGAGCCATTGCTGCCGGTTCGCTACACCGAGGTCGCTGCTGTTCTTGCGCGTCTGGATCAGGTCGCCAGCCCCGATGCTCAGCCCGTCGCTGCCGGTCGCGGTTACCGTGTCGTCGACCTCGCCGCGCTCGACCCTCCCGGTGCCGATGCGCTCGTTCAGCTCGGCGGCTTCGTCGTTCGTGGCGACCGTGATCGCTTCGCCGTCCTGGGCGTGGGCGGTGATGTGCTCGCGGGCCGCGTCCTCGTCGGTGTGCAGGGTGACGAGGTTCATCGCGGCGAGCTGGTCGAACACTTCGCCGGGGTGCTCCCGTCACGCATCGCCAGCGTCAGCGCCGCGTACTCGGGATCGGTGAATCGGTGGAATTCGGTCATGTCGTAGGTGCGGCCCCTGATCTGCGCGGCCATGTCGAGCACCCCGCCACGACCAACGGCTGGCAACTGTGTTCGGTCGCCGACGAGCGCGACCGTCGCCCCTTCCTCGGCGGTGACGGCCAGGAGTGCGTGGGCGGTGTCTTGGTCGAGTATCCCGGCCTCGTCCACGATCACCCGCTCACCCCGAGCAAGCACCGCATCGCGCGGCGGGCCGGTGTAGATGTTCCCCGTGTCGGGGTCGAGGTCGCCGGGGTTGAGTCGTGTCCATGCGCCGTCCTCGTTCCAGCGCCAGCCGTGCGCGTAGACGAGCGCCGCGACGGAGGTTGCGGGCACGCCGAGTTCCTGGTGCGCGACCTGCGCCGCCCGCAGCCTCGGCGCAACCACCCTCGACGCGCGCCCATCGGTGGCCGCGACTTCGATGGCGATGCCGAGCATGGTGGTCTTGCCCGCGCCCGCCGCGCCCTCGACAATCACGAGCGGATCGGTCGAGGCGACCGCAGCGGCGACCACGGTCTGCCCGGTGTCGAGTCCTGCCGCTTGCGCGGCGTCGGTCACGGCGGGATGCTTCGGCTCCCTGAGAGGGTGATGTGCCGATAACAGCCGGTATATTGCCGGACGTGGTAGTGGTCCAGCCCGGTCTGGCCTTTGGCGGCCTGGAAGGTCTCCTCGATCACCCACCGGGCGTCGGCGACACGGACCAGCTCCGCGAGCTTGGTGGGGTTGGTGGGATCGGTGCGTTTCGGCGGCTTTCGGGCAGGGGGTCGCGCCGGGCGTCGTATCCCGGTCGTCCACTGGGGCCATTGGTCGTGTCTGTCCCGCGCCGCCATGCGCGACTCCCAGCACGCCGGACGTTAGGAAAGCCCCGACCGGCGCCGCGGGCGGTCCGCGCAGCGCCCGGTCCGGGCATACGATGGAGGCATGATCCTGCTCGCCGCGACCCCCATCGGCAACCTGGGGGATGCGTCGCCCAGGCTGCGCGAGACGCTGGAGCGGGCGACGGTCGTGGCCGCCGAGGACACACGCCGCACGGCGCAGCTGCTGCGCCTGCTCGGCATCGAGCACCGGCCCGAGCTCGTCGCGCTGCACGACCACAACGAGCACGAGCGCGCAGCCTCCCTCGTGGAGCGCGCCGCGGACGAGGACGTGGTGCTGGTGAGCGACGCGGGCATGCCGACCGTCTCCGATCCGGGATTCCGCGTGGTGCAGCTCGCGGCCGAGAGCGGCGTCGAGGTGAGTGCGATCCCGGGGCCCAGCGCCGTCATCACGGCACTCGCCGTGGCGGGCCTCCCCACCGACCGCTTCGCCTTCGAGGGGTTCCTGCCGCGCCGGGCCGGGGAGCGATCCCGCGCCCTCGAGCAGCTGTCGACCGAGCGCCGCACCCTCGTGCTCTTCGAGTCACCGACTCGGCTGGCCGCCGCGCTGAACGATCTCGCGCGGATCTTCGGAGAGGACCGTCCGGCGGCCGTCTGCCGCGAGCTCACCAAGCTGCACGAGGAGGTGCGCAGGGGCACGCTCGGCGAACTCGCGGCGTGGGCGGCGGAGGGCGTGCGCGGCGAGATCGTGCTGGTGGTCGGCGGCGCCCCGCAGCTCGAGGCGTCGCCGGAGACGGCGCTCGCCGAGGTGCAGCGGCGCGTGGCCGATGGCGAGCGGCTCAAGGACGCCACCCGCGCCGTCGCCGGGGCGACGGGGATCTCCGCCCGGGAGCTCTACGCCGCAGCGCTCGCGGCGCGCGCCTCGAAGCCGACGGCGGGCCGAGGAATCGCAGGTGCGCGATCGGAGGAGGACGACGCATGAACGAGCAGGTAGCGGCCCAGCGGCGGCGGATCGGGATCGAGCTGTGGCGGTTGGCGCTCCCCGTGCTGTGGTTCGGCATGATCGCCGCCATCTCCTTCATCGAGGCGCCCCTCAAGTTCCAGGCGCCGGGCATCACCATCCCCCTGGGGCTCGGGATCGGGCGCCTCGTGTTCGCGGCGCTGAACCTCGTGGAGGGCGCGATCCTGCTCGCCCTGACGATTCTCAGCTTCTGGCCCGCGGCCGCGCGGATCAGCGGCGCCCGGCTCGGGATCTGGTTCGGCCTGCTGCTGGTGTTCGCGTTCAAGGTGGCCGCCGTGCGGCCGCCGCTCAACGCGCGCACCGACCTCGTGCTGCAGGGGGCGGATCCCGGGCAGTCGCCGTGGCACTACGTCTACATCGCGTGCGACCTCGTCACGATGGCTCTGCTCGTGGCGCTCGCGGTGGCCACTGCCCGGGCGATCCTGCCGGCGCCCGCGAAGCGCTGATCCCGCGCCCCGCTTCAGCGCTCTCCGGGGCCGCTCTCAGGTCGCGGGCAGTCGGATGCGGAATACTTCGGAACGACCTCATCGGCCGATCGGCCCCGTCGTGTGTAAGGAACCATCCACTGTGAAACTCTCCCGCGTCCTTCTTCCCGTCGCGCTCGCCGGCGCTCTGCTGATGACCGCCTGCTCGGCGGGAGGCGCGCCTGCGCAGGACTCGGCAGGAGCGGACTGCCTCCCCGCAGGCAAGGCCAGCGACTCCGTCGAGGTGAAGGGCAACGTCGGCTCCGGCCTCAAACTGACCTCGAAGACCCCGGTCTCGGCGAAGAAGTACGAGCGCTCGGTGCTGAAGCCGGGCAAGGGCGGCACCGCGAAGGATGGCCAGGCCGTCAGCGTCGCCATGACGATGTTCAGCGGCTCCGACGGCTCGGTGGTGCAGGAGCTCCCGGAGTCCAGCGTGCCGTTCAGCAAGAACGGGCTGACCGGCTGGGCGTACGAGGGGCTGCGCTGCGCGACGACGGGCGAGCAGGCGGCGGTCATCGCCCCCTACGCCGAGGTCTTCGGCAAGGCCAAGCCGGAGCAGACCGGCGTCCCCGGCATCACAGAGAAGGACTCCATCGTCATCGTCATGGAGTTCGGCAAGATCACCGACGCGAAGGACGCGCCGGCGCAGCCGGGAACCCTCAAGCCCGACCAGCTGCTCAAGAAGGCCGAGGGCACCGCGAAGAAGGCGCCCTCCGGCTTCCCGGCGGTGGAACTCGCGAAGGACGGCTCGCCCACGATCACCATGCCCAAGGGCGCGGAGGCTCCCAAGGATCTCTCGATCGCGACGCTCATCCAGGGCAACGGCGACAAGGTGCAGCCCGGAGACCGCGTCTACGTGAACTACCGCGGCGTGATCTGGCGCACCGGCGAGGAGTTCGATTCGAGCTGGAGCCGGGGCCAGCCCGCTCCCTTCGTCACGAATGAGGTCGTCCCCGGCTTCACGAAGGCGCTCGAGGGGCAGAAGGTCGGCTCGCAGATCATCGCGATCCTGCCGCCCGCCGAGGGCTACGGCCCGAACACCGCGGCGCAGCTCAAGCGGGGAAACCCCAACTTGGACGTGACGAACGACGACACGCTCGTCTTCGTGTTCGACATCCTCGGCACCGTACCCGCCGGTTCGCAGCAGGCGCAGTAGCCGCCGCGCCCGCCGCGGCCTCCCGCGCGAGCGGCGGAGGCTGCGGCGCTCGCGCCGAACCGCCAGAATGGAGGGCATGAGGCGCGTCGTCATTCTGGGATCCACCGGCTCGGTCGGCGAGCAGGCGCTCGACGTGATCCGCAGGAACCCGTCGAGGTTCCAGGTCGTGGGGCTGGCGGCGGGCCGGCGGGCCGACCGGGTGCGGCAGCAGGCCGACGAGTTCAACGTCGAGCACACCGCGCTCGGCGTCGACGAGGCCGTCAAACTGATCCGGGAGGTGCCCGCCGACGTCGTGCTCAACGGCATCACCGGATCGATCGGCCTCGCGGCGACGATCGCGGCCCTCGAGGCGGGGCGCACGCTGGCGCTCGCGAACAAGGAGTCGCTGATCGTGGGCGGCGACCTCGTCACCCGCATCGCCGGCCCGGGCCAGATCGTGCCCGTGGACTCGGAGCACTCCGCGATCGCGCAGGCGCTGCGATCGGGCCGCGTCGACGAGGTGCGGCGACTCGTGCTCACCGCCTCGGGCGGCCCGTTCCGCGGTCGCAGCCGCGCCTCCCTGCGCGACGTGACGCCCGCCCAGGCGCTCGCGCACCCCACCTGGAAGATGGGCCGCGTGGTCACGACGAACTCCGCGACCCTCGTCAACAAGGGGCTCGAGGTCATCGAGGCGCACCTGCTGTTCGGCGTCTCGTACAGCGACATCGAGGTGGTCGTGCACCCGCAGTCGATCGTGCACTCCATGGTCGAGTTCGTCGACGGATCCACCATCGCCCAGGCCTCGCTCCCCGACATGCGCCTGCCCATCGCGCTCGGCCTGACCTGGCCCGAGCGCCTCGCGAACGCGAGCGCCCCCCTCGACTGGAGCGGGGCGAAGAGCTGGGACTTCGAGCCGCTCGACTCCGAGGCATTTCCCGCGGTGGACCTGGCGAAGGAGGTGGGGCGCGCCCGCCGCACCTACCCGGCCGTGTACAACGCCGCCAACGAGGAGGCGGTGGAGGCGTTCCACGCGGGCAGGATCGGCTTCCTCGACATCGTCGACACGGTGCGCGCGGTGCTCGAGGCGCACGCGGCTTCGGAGCAGCTCACGCTCGAGTCGCTCGCGGAGGCGGAGCGGTGGTCTCGGGAGCGCGCGCAACGGGTGATCTCTGCGCGCGGGGCGCGCTGATCCGGTGCCTCGCGTGCTCCCTCGCGCGGCCCGCACCTTCGAGCACCGATTCACCGCAAAGCACCGGTCTTCGCGCAGCGCGAGGTGCACGGCGGCGGATCGGTGCTCGAGGACAAGCCGTCTCCGAGCGGCGGCGGGGCGCTCCCCGAAACTCCACAGCGCCGCACACTAGCCTGAGTGCGTGACTGAGGTGCTGCTCTACCTGCTCGGGATCGCGATCATCCTGGCTGGTCTCGCCGTGTCCATCGCGCTGCACGAGATCGGCCACCTCGTGCCGGCCAAGCTCTTCGGCGTCAAGGTGACGCAGTACATGGTCGGTTTCGGCAAGACGCTGTGGTCGCGCAAGAAAGGCGAGACCGAGTACGGGGTGAAGGCGATCCCGCTCGGCGGCTACGTGGCGATGACCGGCATGTACCCGCCGCAGAAGCCGGGCGAGGCGCCGCGCGCGTCGACCACGGGCTTTCTCAACTCGGTCGTCGAGGAGGGTGCGGGCCCCGTGAAGCGGGCCTCGCGGGGCGATGTGGTCGCCGAGATCGAGCGCGTCGGCGATCCCGTGCCCGCCGCGGGCGGCGGTGGTCCGGGCGGATCGGCGCTCGATGAGGAGGGGCCGCGGCGCGGACTCGGCGGACTCGTGGACGATGCCCGGCTGGCGAGCGCCGAGACGATCGAGGCGGGGGAGGATCACCGCACCTTCTACCGGCTTCCGGTCTGGAAGAAGATCGTGATCATGCTCGGCGGGCCGCTCATGAACCTCGTGCTCGCGTTCGTCTTCTTCGGGATCGTGCTCGTGGGCTTCGGCCTGCCGCAGAGCAGCACCACCCTCGGCAGCGTGAGTCAGTGCCTGCTGTCGGCCTCGAGCACGGCGACCGCCTGCGGCAGCGGCGATCCGGCGGCCCCAGCCGCCGAGGCCGGGTTGCGCCCCGGAGACCGCGTGATCGAGGCCGACGGCACCGCGATCGAGAGCTGGGAGCAGTTCCGGGGCATCGTGGGCGACGCCCCGGGGCGCGCCCTGCGCGTGACGATCGAGCGCGACGGGGCGCAGGAGGAGTTGCGGCTCACGCCGGTCGCGAACGAGCGGGCGGTCGTAGATGAGAGCGGGCAGCCCGTGACGGACGCGAACGGGGATCCGGTCACCGAGACCGTCGGCATGATCGGAGCGACTCCGGCATCGGAGACCGTCTCGCAGCCGATCACCGCGGTGCCCGCGTTCGTGGGGCAGAACGTCGAGCGGGTCGTCGGGGTCGTCGTGCGGCTCCCGGAACGCATGGTCGACATCTGGAACGCCGCATTCGGCACCGAGGAGCGCGACGCGAACGGGCCCATGAGCGTCGTGGGCGTCGGCCGCCTCGCCGGCGAGGTCGTGAGCCTCGACGAGGCACCCGTCGCGGCGCGCGCGCAGATGATGTTCGGGCTGCTCGGCTCGCTCAACGTGGCGCTGTTCGTCTTCAACCTGGTGCCGCTCATGCCGCTCGACGGCGGCCACATCGCCGGGGCGCTCTACGAGGGGGCGAAGCGGGGGATCGCGCGGCTGCGCCGCAAACCCGACCCGGGCCCCATCGACACCGCGAAGATGGTGCCGGTCACCTTCGCCGTGGTCGTGGTGCTCGGAGCCATGAGCGCGCTGCTGATGTACGCCGACATCGTGAAACCGGTGTCGCTGTTCGGCTGACCGCCTCGCGGTCGGAGCGCCCGCCTGCGCTCAGAGCCCGCCCTCGCCCGCCTCTTCCCGCATCTTGCGGCTTCGGCGCTTCGTGTAATCGATCATGCTCGCGAAACACTGTCCGATCGAATCGAAGGCGTCGATGAGCTCGCCCTCGGCGAGCCAGAGCACTCGCCTTCCCACGACGCCGTCATCGACCGGCATCACGAACAGGTCGGCCTGTTCCAGACTCGCGGCGATGGGCAGCAGGCCTTCCGGCGACCGGCCGATGCGATCGAGCATTTCCGGCGAGTACTCGAAGGTCTCCCGCGCCGAATCCAGCAGCGGCCCGGCGACGAGTTCGTCGACGCCGAGCAGCGTGATGTGCTGGTGGAAGCACCTCCACCCGTCGGCATAGCGCAGGAGTCCGCGGTGCTCGCGGTCGAATGGCGGGTGATACCGGTCGAGGGGCTCGTGCGCGGCGTCGCGTCCACGCGGATCGCCGACGGCCTCGTCTCGGCGTCTGCCATCCGCGCACGTTTAGAATGAGTCGGGTGAACCCCCCTCTCCCGCCCCCCGACCCAGTCGCTGCCGAGAGGCCGCCGGCCGGCCGGCCGTCGGCCCCCCGCGCCAAGCGGCGCCGCGCCACCTTGTTGATGCTCGGACTGGCGGCGGTGCTCCTGGCCGCGGTCGCGACCTTCTGGACCGCTCAGGTCCTCGCGGGGCGCGAGGCCAGCGCCGGTTACGAGGCCGCGCTGCAGCGGTGGGAGACCCCCTCCGAAGAGGCGGCTCGCGCGACGGAGCTCGCCGGCGCGATCGCCGACTTCGACGAGGAGCTGGACGGGGCCCGCACGTTGTCGGAGGTGCTACCCGAGGCGCTGGCCGGAACGGAGTCGAAGGCCGCGCTCGCCGCGGCCGTGACCTCGGGGGCCGAGGCGCGCGACGCGCTGGGTGAGACCGGAGCCGAGGGGGCAAGGCTGCCCCCGCATGCCGTCGCACCCGAGAGCGTTGACGGCCTGCGCAAGGCGACGGCGGCCATCGAGGCAGCGCTCGCCTCGCGCGAGCGGGCGCAGCGCAACGCCGAGGAGTCGCTCCGGACCGTGACGCAGCAGCGAGAGACTCTCGCCGCCGCCGCGGACGCCGCCCGCTCCGCGCTCGTCGCCGGAGCCGCGACCCAGGCGGAGCCGCTCACCTCGGCGTCGCCCGAGGCGCTCCAGGCCCTCGCCGACGCGAGCAACGCCGCGTCGACCTCGCCGCTTCCCGGCGCCGCCGCCGCGGCGGCGGCGCTCGTGGCCGCGCTCGACAAGGTCCGGGCCGAGCACGATGCGGCGGTCGCGGCCGCCGAGCAGAAGACCGCCGAGCGGGTGCGGTCGGCCGCGACCGCCGACGATCCCGCCTCGATCACCGTGGTCGTGAACAAGCAGCGCCCGTTCAATCCGATCGACTGGGAGCCGGGCGACCTGCGCACGCCGGCCGGGATCCCGAACACCAACGGCCAGCCCGTGCGCGGCGAGGCCGCCACCGCGCTCGAGTCGATGTATGCGGAGGCCTCGGCCGCGGGCCTCCCGTTCACCATCACGAGCGCGTACCGCAGCTACGCGTACCAGACGTCGCTGTTCGACAGCTACGTCGCCCGAGACGGGCTCGCTGCCGCGGAGACCTATTCGGCGCGGGCGGGATACTCCGAGCACCAGACCGGGCTCACCGTCGACCTCGACGACGGCTCGGGCTGCACGCTCGAGAGCTGCTTCGGCGAGACCGCGACGGGGCAGTGGCTCCGCGCGAACGCCTCCCGGTTCGGGTACATCCTGCGCTACGACGCGGGGCAGGAGCCGATCGTCGGCTTCATCTACGAGCCGTGGCACTTCCGCTACGTCGGCGCGGCGGTCTCGGAGGACATGCGCTCGCGCGGCATCGTGAACCTCGAGGACTACTTCGGGCTGCCCCCGGCCCCGACCTACTGAGCACCGACGCGTCCCGCACGCGTCATCTCGGCACTGTGTGCGCGTGTGCAAGAGCGGGCGGTAGACTCGAGCCCGTGGCAGCAGTCAATCTGGGAATGCCGACGACTCCCGAGGTGCTCGCGCCGAGGCGCAGATCCCGCGAGATCGCGGTCGGGTCGGTGCGCGTCGGCGGCAGCGCCCCGATCTCGGTGCAGTCGATGACCACCACGCCCACCACCGACATCAATGCGACGCTGCAGCAGATCGCAGAGCTCACCGCGGCCGGGTGCGACATCGTGCGGGTCGCCTGCCCGAGCCGCGACGACGCCGAGGCGCTGCCCATCATCGCGAAGAAGTCGCAGATCCCGGTCATCGCCGACATCCACTTCCAGCCGAACTACGTGTTCGCGGCGATCGACGCAGGCTGCGCGGCGGTGCGCGTCAACCCCGGCAACATCCGCAGGTTCGACGACCAGGTGGGGGAGATCGCCCGGCGCGCCGGGGCCGCGGGCGTCTCCCTCCGCATCGGCGTGAACGCGGGATCCCTCGACAGGCGCCTGCTCGAGAAGTACGGCAAGGCGACCCCGGAGGCGCTCGTCGAGAGCGCCGTGTGGGAGGCCTCGCTGTTCGAGGAGCACGACTTCCACGATTTCAAGATCTCGGTCAAGCACAACGATCCGATCGTCATGGTCAAGGCGTACCGCATGCTCGCCGAACGCGGCGATTGGCCCCTGCACCTCGGCGTGACCGAGGCCGGCCCCGCGTTCCAGGGCACGATCAAGAGCGCGACTGCCTTCGGCATCCTCCTCTCCGAGGGCATCGGCGACACGATCCGGGTCTCACTCTCGGCCCCGCCCGTCGAGGAGGTCAAGGTGGGCCTGCAGATCCTGCAGTCGCTGAACCTGCGCGAGCGCAAGCTGGAGATCGTGTCCTGCCCCTCGTGCGGGCGGGCGCAGGTCGACGTCTACACGCTCGCAGATCAGGTGACGGCGGGGCTCGAGGGCATGAGCGTGCCGCTGCGCGTCGCCGTGATGGGCTGCGTCGTGAACGGCCCCGGTGAAGCGCGCGAGGCCGACCTCGGCGTCGCCTCCGGCAACGGCAAGGGGCAGATCTTCGTGAAGGGCGAGGTCGTCAAGACCGTGCCCGAGAGCGAGATCGTCGCGACGCTCATCGAGGAGGCGAACCGGATCGCCGACGATATGGGCCACCAGGCGGGCACGGGCGCGCCCGAGGTCGTCACCGCCTGAGCGGACGTCCCGCCGGTGCCGCGGCCGGGCAGCGCCGATAGGCTGGCAGGGTGGAAGCACCATCGAACGACGACGCACTGCGGGAAGCCCTGGACCGCATGATCGCCGACACCGGGATCACCGCGCAGCGCAGTCTGATCCGGCGTATCCTCACGGCCGGCATCGGGCTGGGGCAGGATGACACGAGCCGCCTCAATCTGAAGATCACGGCGGCCGCGGTCGAGGAGATGCGCACCGCGTTCCGCCTGTTCGCGCCGTACGTGGACACACCGAAGGTCACGATCTTCGGCTCCGCGCGAACGCGCGTCGGCGATCCGCTCTGGCTCGCGGCCGAGGCCGCCGCGCGAGGGCTCGCCGAGCAGGGGTGGATGGTCGTGACGGGCGCGGGTCCCGGCATCATGGAGGCCGCGGCCACCGGTGCGGGGCCGGATCGGTCGCTGGGCGTCTCCATCAGCCTGCCGTTCGAGGAGCGGCCCAGCGCGGCGACCGCCACCGACGATCGCCGGGTGGCCATGAAGTACTTCTTCACGCGCAAGCTCATGCTGGTGAAGGAGTCGCGCGGCTTCATCTGCCTGCCGGGAGGGTTCGGCACCATGGACGAGACCTTCGAGCTGCTCACGCTGCAGCAGACCGGCAAGATGGTGCCCATGCCGATCGTGCTGCTCGATCGCGTCGGAGGCACCTTCTGGCGCGGCTTCGCGAGCTTCGTGACGGAGGAGCTCGCGGGCTCGGGCCTGATCTCCGTCAACGACCTCGACCGGGTGCTCGTCACCGACTCGGTCGACGCCGCGATCGAGGCGATCGCCGGGTTCTGGCGCAACTACGACTCGCTCAGGTGGTTCGACGACGAACTCGTGATGCGGCTGCGGGCCGCCCCGAGCGACGCGGAGCTCGCCGACCTCAACGACCGGTTCTCCGGCCTCTGCCTCAGGGGTGGCATAGAGCGTGCCGAGACGCGCCCCGCCGAGGTCGCCGAGGGGGATCGGCCCGACCTGCCCCGCATCGCGCTGACGCCGCGGCAGCGGGGGGTGGGGGACCTGTACCGCCTGATCCGCGCGGTCAACGAGCTGCCGAGCGCGCCGTAGTTCGCGGCCGGTGCCGGGGGCCGCGCGGGGTCTCCCGGCTCCGGCGGATCGCCTCCCGGTGCTCCGCGGGGACCATCCGACATCCGTCGAGACCGCAACTGGGTATCGATGCTCCCCGCCCACCTTGGCCGGGCCCCGGCGCTGTGGCAGGCTGGGGGAATGGTCGAGTTCAGCGCGCTGCCCATACGACGGGTCGAGCGGGATCCGAGCTCGCGGATCGACCCGCGAGAGTGGGTCGCGCGGATCCCGGCAGTGAGGCAGCTGCTCGAGGACGGGCTGGATCTGGGCTCGTTCACCGTGTTCGTCGGCGAGAACGGGGCCGGCAAATCGACCATCGTCGAGGCGATCGCGTCGGCGTTCGGGCTGAACCCGGAGGGCGGCACCAGCAGCGCGATGCACCGTACGCAGATCACGGAGTCGCCGCTCGACGAGTATCTGCGCGTCGTCCGCGGTGCGGGTGCTTCACGCAGGGGGGTGTTCCTCCGCGCCGAAACCATGCACGGCCATCTCGGCTACCTCGAATCGATCGAGTCGCCCGGGCGGCTGGGCCACCAGAGCCACGGGGAGTCGTTCGTCGAGTACTTTTCGAACCGCTCGGCGATCGATGGGCTGTGGCTGCTCGACGAGCCGGAGTCGGCGCTGTCGTTCTCGAGCTGCCTGTCGCTGATCCTGCACCTGCGGAGTCTCGTGTCCGAGGGATCGCAGGTGATCCTCTCCACGCACTCTCCGATTCTCGCGGCGGTGCGCGGCGCGGACATCTACGAGTTCGGAGACTGGGGGATGCGCCTCGCAGAGTACGACGATCTCGAGATGGTGCGGAACTGGCGGCTCTTCCTCGACGCCCCGGAACGGTTCTTGCGGCACCTCTCAGGCTGAGATCCGCGTTCTCACGGAAACGCGACGTACTCCGCGAGGTGCTGGCCGGTGAGCGTGGATCCGTCGGCGACGAGGTCGCGCGGGGTGCCCTCGAAGGCGATCGCGCCGCCCTGGGCTCCGGCGCCCGGACCGATGTCGATGATCCAGTCGGCGTGCGCCATGACGGCCTGGTGGTGCTCGATCACGATGACGCTCTTGCCCGCGTCCACCAGCCGGTCGAGCACCCCGAGCAGCTGCTCCACGTCGGCGAGGTGCAGGCCGCTCGTGGGCTCGTCGAGCACGTAGACCTCGGCGTCCTCGATCATGTGGATCGCGAGCTTGAGCCGCTGCCGCTCCCCGCCCGAGAGCGTCGACAGCGCCTGCCCGAGCTTGAGGTAGCCGATGCCGACGTCGACGAGGCGCTCGAGGATCTTCACGGCCTTCGGGATCCTCGCCTCCGCGCCGGTCTCGGCGCCGCCGGAGAAGAACTCGAGCGCCTCGGTCATCGACAGGTCGAGCACGTCGGCGATGCTCTTGCCCCCGAGGGTGTACTCGAGTACGGCCGCGTCGAAGCGCTTGCCCTCGCACAGCCGGCAGACGCTCTCCATCGTGGCCATCATGCCGAGGTCGGTGTAGATGATGCCGGCCCCCTTGCACTCGGGGCACGCCCCCTCCGAGTTCGCGCTGAAGAGCGCGGGCTTCACGCCGTTGGCCTTCGCGAAGGCCGTGCGCACGGGGTCGAGCAGGCCGGTGTAGGTCGCCGGGTTGGATCGGCGCGACCCCTTGATCGCGCCCTGATCGACCGCCACGACCCCTTCGCGGTTCGACACGTAGCCGTGGATCAGCGAGCTCTTGCCCGAGCCCGCAACGCCCGTGATCGCGCACAGCACGCCGAGCGGCACGTCGACGTCGACGTCGCGCAGGTTGTGGAGGTCGGCCCCGCGCACCTCGATGGCGTCCGTCGAGGCGCGCACGGCGTCCTTGAGACGCGCCCGGTCGTCGAGGTGGCGGCCGGTGAGCGTCGCCGAGGCGCGCAGGGCCTCCACGGTGCCCTCGAAGCAGATCTCGCCGCCATCCGCGCCGGCGTGCGGCCCAAGGTCGACCACGTGGTCGGCGATCGCGATCATCTCGGGCTTGTGCTCGACCACCAGCACCGTGTTGCCCTTGTCGCGCAGCTTGAGCAGCAGCTGGTTCATGCGCTGGATGTCGTGCGGGTGCAGTCCGATGGAGGGCTCGTCGAAGACGTAGGTGGCGTCGGTGATGGGGGAGCCGAGGTGCCGGATCATCTTGGTGCGCTGGGACTCGCCGCCCGAGAGGGTGCCCGTCGGCCGCTCCAGGGACAGATAGCCGAGGCCGATCTGCACGAACGAGTCGAGCGTGTCGGCGAGCTTCTCGATGAGCGGCGCCAGGCCGGGGTCTTCGATGGCGCGCACCCACCCGGCGAGGTCGGAGATCTGCATGGCGCAGACGTCGGCGATGGAGCGGCCTTCGATCTTCGAGGAGCGCGCCGTCTCGTTGAGCCGGGTGCCGGTGCACGCCGGGCACTCGTGGAACACGATCGCGCGGTCCACGAAGGCGCGGATGTGGGGCTGCATGGCCTCGCGATCCTTCGACAGCATCGACTTCTGGATGCGCGGGATCAGGCCCTCGTAGGTGAGGTTGGCGCCCTCGACCCTGACCTTCGTCGGTTCCCTGCGCAGCAGGTCCTCGAGCTGCTGCTCGGTGAATTCGCGGATCGGCACGTCCATGGGCAGCAGGGCCGAGAACAGGCGCCCGTACCAGCCGTCCATGCTGTAGCCGGGCACCTTCAGCGCGCCCTCGCTCAGGGACTTCTCGGCATCGTAGAGCTCGTCGAGCGCGAAGTCGCTCACGCTGCCGCGGCCCTCGCAGTTCGAGCACATGCCGCCCAGCACCTCGAAGCTGCGGCGCTCCTTCACCTGCTTGCCGCCCCGCTCCATCGTCACCGCGCCCGCCCCGCTCACGGAGGCCACGTTGAACGAGAACGCGTTGGGCGAGCCGATGCGCGGCCGCCCCAGACGGGAGAACACGATGCGCAGCATCGCGTTGACGTCGGTCGCGGTTCCGACCGTCGAGCGCGGGTTCGCCCCCATGCGCTCCTGGTCGACGATGATCGCGGTCGTCAGCCCCTCGAGCACGTCGACGTCGGGCCGCGACTGCGACGGCATGAAGCCCTGCACGAACGCGCTGTAGGTCTCGTTGATGAGCCGCTGCGACTCGGCCGCGATCGTGCTGAACACGAGCGAGCTCTTGCCCGAACCCGATACTCCCGTGAACGCCGTGAGCCGCCGCTTGGGCAGTTCGACGCTGACGTCCTTGAGATTGTGCTCGCGGGCTCCCTGCACGCGGATGCGATCGTGGCGGTCGGCGGGGTGCGTGATGGCGCGCTCGTCGGTCATGGGCACAGCGTAGCGCGGGGGTCGGACATCGGGCTTCTTCATTCCTGATCGCCGCGGCCGAGGTGCGACGGGGCCAGGCGGTAGAGCACCTCGGGCCGCCCCCGTCTCCCGTACCGGTGCGCCAGGTCGATGGCGCCCTCGGCCACGAGGTAGTCGAGGTATCTGCGCGCGGTCGCGCGCGAGATCGAGCAGCGCTCGGCGAGCTCCGCGGCCGAGACGGCCGCGACCGGGTCGATGACCTTCAGCACGCGCGCGAGCGTCACCTCGGAGAGGCCCTTCGGGAGGCGGGCGGCCTCTCCTCGCCCCTGCCCGGCGGCCGGCGCGGCGCGCGCGCCCGGGCCGCGCGGCCCTCCCCGCTCCCCCGAACCGGGGACGCGGATCCTGCCCGTCGAGAGCAGCCGATCGATCTCGCCCTGCCCGAGCGGTCGATCGCGCTCGTTCCGCTCCCGGGCCCGTCGCTCGGCCCGGTACACGCGAAGGCGATCGCGCAGCATCTCCTGGGTGAACGGCTTGACGAGATAGCCCACGATGTGAGCTGCGAGGGCTTGCCGCACCGTCACCTGGTCCCGGGACGAACTGATGACGAGCACGTCGGGGGAGCGCGCGCCGAGCGTGCGCAGCCGATGGAGCACCTCGACGCCGCTGATGTCGGGCAGCCGCATGTCGAGCAGGATCAGGTCGACCCCGCCCCGGCGGCCGCGCTCCACCGCTGCCTCGCCGCTGCCCGCCGCACCGACCAGCGAGAAGCCGGGAGCCCCCGAGACGAACCGGCTGTGCAGGGAGCGCGCACCGGGGTCGTCGTCGACCACGAGCACGCGGATCGTCTCGTCGCTCATCGCCTCACCGCCATCTCGAACGCGAAGCGCGCTCCGCCCCTCTCGGATCCGCCGAGCTCGATCGTGCCGTGCCGGGCCGCGACGGCCCGCCGCACGAGGTCGAGGCCGAGCCCCCGTCCCGTCCCCGTCGGATCCGGCTTCGAAGTGTAGCCGACCGCGAAGATCCTCTCCGCCTCCCGCGGATCGATCCCCGGCCCGTCGTCGTCCACCGATCCCCGCAGCCGGTCGCCGCTCTGCGCGAGCGCGAACCGCACCAGCGTCGCGCCCGCCTCGCCGCCGTTGCGGCAGAGGTTGGCCGCGACGAGCAGCACCTCCTCGTCGACCTCGTCGACCACGTCGATCTCGGTCTCGAGCCGCGCCCCGAGAGCCCCGAGCTCCGCCCGCAGCGCCTCGATCGTCGCCCGGAGCAGCGGCTGTCCCGAGAGCGACTCGTCGTGCGACCCGGTGAGCACCGGCGTCACCCCGTCGATGTAGGCGAGCGCCTCCCGGGTGTCGCCGTGCGAGACGAGGCCGTGGATGACGTGCAGACGGGTGCTGAACTCGTGCGACTGCTCGCGGAGGGCCGTCGCCGTGCGCCGCAGCCGCTCGTGCTCGCGCGCGGCTCCGTCGAGGCGCCGGAACCGCCGCTCCAGCGCCGCCGCCAGCAGGGAGCTCGCGAGCGTGCCGAGCACGAGCGCGCCGAGCGCCCAGGGGAGGAGCTGCCGCAGGGCCTCGTCCCGATCGGCAGCGATGCGCGCCTCCAGTATGCCGACCGAGAGCGTGCCGATCACCCGGTCGGCCCCGTCGCGCACCGGCACCTTCGCGCGCAGCGTCGAACCGAGCGTTCCGGTCTCGGTGCCGAGGAACTCCTCGCCCGCGAGCACGGCCGAGTTGTCGGTCGACACCGGCTCTCCGCGCTCCGCCGCAGTCGGATGGGTGATGCGGATCCCCGCCGCGTCCGTGATCACCACGAACTCGACGCCCGAGGCGCGCTCGATCACGTCGGCGAGCGGCTGCAGCTCGGACGTGGCCCGCTCGCGACCCGCGCTCGACCCCTCGGCCTCGGCGCGCTGCAGCGCGCCTCTGACCTGGCTGAGCCCCGCGAGCGTCCTCGCGACGTCCTGCACGCGCTCCCCGGTCGCGGTGCGAACGCTGCGCTCCTGCACCGCCGCCGCGATGCTCGCCGTGAGGCCCACCGAGACGAGCACGATGAGGCTCGGCAGCAGCAGGACCGCCAGGCGCATCGCGAGCGGACGGATCCGAATCGCCACCGTCGCACCTCCTCGCGGACTCTCCGTCGGGCCGTGAGCATCAAAGAGCAAAAAAGCGCATCACGTGGTCGAGACCGCTTACCCGTCTGTCATTCTAGTTACCGCAGTCGGATGACGATGGAGTCTGCACGAAGGAGTGGAACATGACGGCAGCATCGGCGGAGCGCGGGCAGGAACCGCCCGCCCGGAGACGAACGGGGAGACTCGTGGCGCGCGCCATCGGCGGGCTCATCGCGGTGGGCGCCATCGGGATCGCCTCCTACGGGTCGGTCAGCTCGGCGGCGCAGGGCGACGACATCTCCTCCTCCATGACCGTCATCGCTCCCGCCGCCGCGGGCGGCGGCTGGGACGGGCTCGCCCGCGAGCTGCAGCAGGCGCAGAAGGCCAACGGCCTCGTCAACAACGTGCAGGTCGTCAACATGCCGGGCGCGGGCGGAACCATCGCGCTCGGCAACGTGTCGGTGCTCTCCGGCCAGCCGGGCAACATCCTCGTCGGCGGGACCGGCCTGCTGGCCGCGACCATCCAGTTCGACTCCGCGGCCACCCTCGACGACGTGACCCCGCTCGCGGTGGTGGTCGAGGAGTACGACGTGATCGTGGTGCCGGCCGACTCGCCCTACAAGACCCTCGACGACCTCGTCGCGGCGTGGCGGGAGGACCCGAAGGCGCTGCCCTGGTCGGGCGGGGGCTCGTTCGACCAGCTCGTCGTCACCGACCTCGCGCTCGCCGCCGGCATCGATCCCGTCGACACGACCTACATCCCCTCCGACGGAGGCGGCGAGGCGATCCAGGCGATGCTCAACGGCACCGTCGCGGCCGCGGCCGGCGGATACCCCGACAACATCGACCAGATCGAGTCGGGCCGCCTGCGCGCGCTGGCCCTCGTCGCCCCCGAGCCCGTCGAGGGCATCGACATCCCCACCGCACGCGAGCAGGGCTACGACATCACGCTCACGAACTGGCGCTCGCTGTCGGCCCCGTCGGGGCTGACCGACGAGCAGACCGGGTCGCTCGTCGACCTCGTGCTCAAGACCCTGGAGACGCCCGAGTGGCGCGACGCGATCGATCGCTACTACTGGACCGAGAAGGTCATCACGGGCGATGAGCTCGACCGCTTCCTCGCGGAGGAGCGCACGCGCATCGAACAGCTGTACGAGGAGATGGGACAATGACGCCGTCGAACAACCCCACATCGCTCTCGGCCGTCGTCGGCGAGGAGCTCGAGCTGGGCCGAGGATCGAGCCCGAACGCCGTGCTGGTGAAGCATCTCGTGATGCCCGCGGTGCTCGTCGCGTTCGCCAGCTACCTGCTCGTCGGCATCCTCACCATGCGGGTGCCGGAGGGCGTGGTGTTCCCCGGTCCTCAGTTCCTCCCCTCGATCATCGCCGCGGGGCTGTACCTCTTCGCCGCGCTGCTGATCGTGAGAGCGCTGCGAGAGCGCGCCGAGGCCGCGGCTCGGCGCGCCGAGGAGGCCGAGCTCTCGCTGCTCACCGACGAGGAGGAGCAGGAGCGGGGAACGGGGGTCGGCATCGACTGGGGGTCGATGATCTGGATCGTCGGCTCCTTCGTCGGCTTCACGCTGCTGCTCCCGCTGCTGGGCTGGATCATCGCCGCGGCGCTGCTCTTCTGGTGCGTGGCGCGGGCGTTCGGGGCGAAGAAGCGCCCGGTCTTCAACATGCTGGTGGGGCTCACCGCCAGCTCGCTCGCCTACATCGCGTTCGACATGCTGCTCGGGCTCTCGCTGCCCTCCGGCATCCTGGGTTGGGGGTTCTGACATGGATACGCTGCAACTGCTCGCCGACGGCTTCGTCGGCGCCCTCACCTGGCAGAACCTGCTGTGGGTGGTGATCGGCTGCCTGCTGGGCACCGCCGTGGGGGTCATGCCCGGGCTCGGATCCTCGATGGCGGTGGCGCTGCTGCTGCCCGTGACCTTCGCGCTCGAGCCCACCGCCGCCTTCATCATGTTCTCCGGCGTCTACTTCGGCGGACTCTTCGGCGACTCCACCATGAGCATTCTCATGAACATGCCCGGGCAGGCCTCGGCCATCGCCTCCACCTTCGAGGGGCACAAGATGGCGCTCGACGGGCGCGCCGCCCAGGCGCTCGCGACCGCGGCCATCGGAGCCTTCATCGGAGGCTTCATCGCCTCGATCGTCGTGGTCTTCATGGCTCCGGCCCTCGCCGACTTCTCGACCCAGTTCGGGCCCGCCGAGTTCTTCGCTCTGGCGCTCTTCGCCTTCGTCGCCACGTCGTCGGTCGTCACGGACAACCCGGTGAAGGGGCTCGCGTCGCTGTTCATCGGGCTCGGCCTCGCGGTCATCGGCGTCGACGGTATCTCGGGGGCTCCGCGCTTCACACTGGATTCGCCGAACCTCTTCGACGGGGTCTCCCTCGTCACGGTGACGGTCGCCATCCTCGCGCTCGGCGAGGTCATCTACGTCGCGTGCGTCGAGCGCCACGTGGGCGGGGGCAAGCTCATCCGCCCGAAGGGCCGCCCGTGGCTCTCCGGCCGCGAGTTCCGGGAAGCGATGCCCGCCTGGCTGCGGGGCACCGCGATCGGCCTGCCGTTCGGCGTCGTGCCGGCGGGCGGTTCCGAGATCCCGACGTTCCTCGCCTTCGGGCTCGAGAAGCGGCTCGACAAGCGCCGCAGGCATCCGCAGTTCGGCCGGGGGGCGATCCGCGGCCTCGCCGCTCCGGAGGCCGCGGGCAACTCGACCACCGGCATGGCGATGGGCGCCCTGCTGGCGCTCGGCCTGCCGATCTCGGCGACCGCCGCGATCATGCTCGCCGCCTTCCGGCAGTACGGCCTGCAGCCCGGGCCGCTGCTCTTCGAGCGCTCCGCCGATCTCGTCTGGGCGCTGCTCGCGAGCTTCTTCATCGCGATGGTCGTGCTGCTCATCCTCAACCTGCCCTTCGCGATGGTGTGGGCGAAGCTGCTGCTGATCCCGCGCCCCTATCTCTACGCCGGCATCACGATGGTCTGCGCGCTCGGCATCTACGCGACGTCGGGCAAGACCTTCGACCTCCTGATGCTGCTCGCGATCGGGCTCGTCGGCTTCGTGATGCGCGCGGTCGACTACCCGCTGGCGCCGCTCATCATCGGCATGGTGCTCGGCCCGCTCGCCGAGACGAGCCTGCGCGACGCCGCGATGAGCGCGAACGGGGACTTCGCGGTGCTCGTGCAGGGGCCGATCCCGATCGCCCTCTACGGGCTCCTGCTGCTCGTCATCGCGTTCGCGGTGCGCGGCAAGGTCGTCGAGCGCCGCCAGGCGAGGGCGCGCGCGACCGAGCGCGTCTGATCCCGCGCGGTTCGCGGTCTTCCGAGGTCGCGATCGGCCCCCGAGACGCGCCCCGGCCTCGGGCGCCGGTGCCGCCCGGCCCCCGGTGCCCGAGGCCGATACGCTAGGGGTATGAGGGAGGAACCGGGGCGGCTCCGAGCGATGCACCTGTCGGCCGCGCTGCTCGTCTGCCTCGCGGCCCCGGCGTTCTTCGTGCTCGAGCAGCCGGTGCTCGGCTTCGCGCTGCTGGTGGCGGGGCTCATACTCGCCTGGGGCGCCGAGCAGAGCTCCGGCCGCATGGCCCGCCGGACGCCGTCCCTGCTGCGCGACCTCTCCCTCATCGCGATCGGGCTCGCGATCGTGCGCACCATCCCGCTCGCCGCCGGGCTCGACGACTGGTCGATGATCAAGTTCACGCTCGCGCTGGGCGGAGCGGTCGCGGTGCCCTACGCGGTATCGCGCTACCTGTACCGGGATCGCGCCACAGCCTTCCCCTGGTTCGGCTCCGGCCGCTGGGGTCGGCTGCACTGGGGATGGCTGGCCGCCGCGCTGGTGCTCGCGTGGCTGATCCTGCCCTGGTACTTCATCTCCTCCGGCGTGTACCTCAACTGGCCCGTGGTCGACACGCCCGAGCTGATGGCCCGGCTCTTCATCGGCGTCGGCGCCGTCGGCATCTGGGACGAGCTCTTCTTCATCGGCACGGTTTTCACCGCGCTGCTGCGGCATTTCCCGCCGTGGGCCGCCAACCTGCTGCAGGCGATCGTGTTCGCGTCGTTCCTGTGGGAGCTGGGGTACCGGGCCTGGGGGCCGCTCCTCACGATCCCGTTCGCCCTCATGCAGGGCCACGTCTACCTGCGCACGCGCCACTCGCTGGCCTACGTCGTGACGGTGCACCTGCTCTTCGACGCGGTGGTGTTCGCCGTGCTGGTGCACGCGTACAATCCGCAGCTGTTCGACGTGTTCCCCACGGCGCCGTAGGGCGGCGGGCCGTGGGCTCCGCGCCGGATCCGGACGCCCTACCCCGCGATGAGCGCGGCGAGGCGGCGCACCGCGAACTCGTAGCCCTGCACCCCGCAGCCCACGACCACGCAGGCGGCTATGCCCGAGACGTACGAGCGGTGGCGGAAGGACTCTCGGGCGTGCACGTTGGAGATGTGCACCTCGGCGACGGGCAGGGCCACGCCGGCGAGCGCGTCGCGCAGCGCGATCGACGTGTGCGTGAACGCCCCAGGGTTGATGACGATCGCCGAGCAGTCCTCGCGCGCGGCGTGGATCGCGTCGATCAGCGCGCCCTCGTGATTGCTCTGCACGGCCCGCACATCGAGGCCGAAATCGCCGGCGACGCGCGAGACGAGCACCTCCACGTCGGCGAGGGTCTCCTCGCCGTAGATCTCCGGCTCGCGCGTGCCGAGCAGGTTGAGGTTGGGGCCGTTCACCAGCAGGATCCGTCTGGACATGATGCGCTCCCTCCGCGTCGAAGCCGTACCCCCATCGTACCCGGGCGGATCCCGAGGCGGACCGGCAATCCGCGGAGGGGAGCCTGGCGCGCCCCGGCAGCCGTCCGGGATCGCGGGATCGCGGGATCGGCTACCGTAGACGGGTGACCGACCAGCAGCCACTGCCGCCGAAGAGCTTCGACCCCGGCACTTTCCGTGACCGGCCGGTGTCGTTCGTGCGGCGCAGCGGCCGCATGACGCCCTCGCAGGCGCGCGCCTGGGAGCAGCATCGCGCCGACTACGTGCTCGACATTCCGCGCGGACGGGCGGCCACGAGCGTCGCCGACGGCGTCGCCGGCGATCCGGAGCGCATCTTCGGGCGCAGCGCCCCGCTGGTGGTCGAGGTGGGCACGGGGCAGGGGCACGCGATCCTGCACGCGGCGGAGTCGCGCCCCGACAAGAACTTCCTGGGCGTCGAGGTGTTCCGCGCGGGGCTCGCCCGCACCATCATCCGGGCCGAGCTCGCGGGGGTGAAGAACCTGCGCCTGGCCGAGGTGAACGCCCCCGAGCTGCTCGAGAAGTACCTGCCGGCCGGGTCGGTCGACGAGATCTGGGTGTTCTTCCCCGACCCCTGGGCGAAGGCGCGCCATCACAAGCGGCGCCTCGTCAGCGCCGACTTCGCGCGCATCGCCGCGCTCGCGCTGCGCCCCGGCGGCGTGCTGCGGCTCGCCACCGACTGGGAGGATTACGCCGAGCGGATGCGCGAGGTGCTCGACGCCGCCCCGGAGTTCGAGCGCGACTTCGAGGGGGAGTGGGCCGAGCGATTCGAGGGGCGCGTGCTCACCGCCTTCGAGCGGAAGGGCGCCGAGAGGGGGCGCGCGATCCGGGACCTCGTGTACCGTCGCGCGCAGCGACCGCCGATCCGTCCGCCGGAGAGTACCGTGGAGGCATGAGCGAGGATCCGGCCGCCGCCCGCGGCGCGGGAGTGGAGGAAACGAGCATGGCGGACCGGCTGCAGACGGGGTGGGCGCGTCGGCTGGGACTGACGGCGCCCGTGGTGTGCGCGCCGATGGGCGGCGTGGCGGGCGGGCGGCTCGCCGGCGCGGTGTCGCGCGCCGGGGCGCTCGGCATGATCGGCATGGGGAGTGCGGGATCGGTCGCCGCGCTCGAGCGCGAGCTCGCGCGTCTCGACACCGGCGGCAGGCCGTTCGGGATCGGCCTCGTCGCCTGGGGGATCGCTCGCGACCCCGCCATGCTCGAGCGGGCGCTCGCCGCGGCCCCGGCGCTCGTCTCGGTGAGTTTCGGGGACTGGGAGGGAGCGGATCCGCACCCGTCGTGGGTCGAGACCGTGCGCGCCGCCGGCGCGCTCGCCGTGACGCAGGTGGCCACGGTCGCGGAGGCGCGCCGCGCGGTCGACGCGGGCGTCGACGCCGTCGTGGCCCGCGGGCTGGAGGGAGGCGGTCACGGCGACCATCGCGAGCCGCGGGATGCGCTGCTGGCGGCCGTCGTGGAGGCGGTCGAGGTGCCGGTGCTGGCCGCGGGTGCGGTGAGCACGGCCGAGGACGTCGCGCGCGTGCTCGGCGCGGGAGCCGCGGCGGCCTGGGCGGGCACCGCGTTCGCGGCCTGCGAGGAGGCGCTGACCGGCGACGCCGCCCGCGCCGTGCTCATCGACGCGGACGGCGCCGACACCGTGGTCTCGCGGGTGCTCGACGTGGCGCTCGAGCGACCGTGGCCCCCGCGGTTCCCGGAGCGGCTGCTGCGCACGCCGTTCGTCGACCGCTGGCAGGGGCGCGAGGACGAGCTCGCGGCCGACGCCGAGGCCCGCGCCGAGTTCCGCGCGGCGGTGGCGGCCGGGGACTACTCGGTCGTGCCGCTCGACGCCGGGGAGGGCGTCGGATCGCTCGCCGCCGTGCGCCCGGCGAGCGAGGTTGTGGCGGCGCTGCGGCTGCGGTAGCCGCGCGGCCCCGCCAGCTACCGCGAGGACAGGAAGCCGCGCAGCAGCGCCGTCGACCCCTCGATGTGCTCGAGCATCGCCTCGGCCGCCGACTCCGGCCGGCCGGCCAGGATCGCCGACACGATCGCCGCGTGCTGCGCGTGCGAGTGGGAGAGGTTGGGGGGCAGCACCGGGATCTCGTCGAGCAGCGCGTTGACGCGCGAGCGCAGGTTGGCGACGAGCGGCACGAGGCTCGGGGATCCCGACAGCTCCGCGATCAGCAGATGCAGCCGGGAGTCGAGTCGCCGGTGGTCGGCGATGTCGGCCGCCGTGCACTCCTCGAGGGTCCGCGTCAGGGCGGCGCGGTCCTCGGCGCTCAGCACTCTGGATGCCGCCTCGCGGGCGGCGCCCACCTCGAGCACGCGGCGCAGCACGGCGGTGTCCTCGATCTCGTCCTCGTCGAAGCCGGTGCGGCTGCCGAGCTCGGCGCGCAGCACCGAATCGCTGGGCAGCCCGTCGACGACGAACGTGCCGCCGTAGCGGCCGCGACGGGAGACCACGTACCCCGCTTCGGCGAGCGTCGCGAGCGCCTCGCGCACGGTGTCGCGGCTCACCTTCAGCATGGCCGCGAGGTCTCGCTCGGCCGGCAGCCGGTCGCCGGGCGGGATCAGCCCGAGGCGGATCGACTGGAGCAGGCGGCGAATGGTCTCCTCGTAGGCGTTGGCCGGGCGGACGGCTCCGATGAGTAGTTCGGCGCCCTCTGACGGTACGTGCATCGCTCTCCCTTCGTGCCAAGGCCCGAGGCCCTGGCGAGCGTCCGCGCTCAGAGCGGCGTGGTGTACGCGCTCGTGAGGCCGCCGTCGACGAGGAACGTCGAGGCGGTGATGAAGGAGGCGTCGTCGCTCGCGAGGAAGGCGACCGAGGCGGCGAGCTCCTCGGGGCGGGCGAAGCGGCCGACGGGGATGTGCACGAGGCGGCGCGCGGCGCGCTCGGGATCCTTCGCGAACAGCTCCCGCAGCAGCGGCGTGTCCACCGGTCCGGGGCAGAGGGCGTTGACGCGGATGCCCTGGCGGGCGAACTGCACGCCGAGCTCCCGGGTCATGGCGAGCACGCCGCCCTTCGACGCCGTGTAGGAGATCTGGGAGGTGGCCGATCCCATCACCGCGACGAAGGAGGCCGTGTTGATGATGGATCCCGAACCCTGCTTCGTCATGTGGCGCAGCGCGGCGCGCGAGCAGAGGTAGACGCTCTTCAGGTTGACGTCCTGCACCTTCTGCCAGGCTGGCAGCTCGGTGGTCTCGATCGAGTCGTCGTCGTCGGGCGAGATGCCGGCGTTGTTGAAGGCGATGTCGACCGAGCCGTACTCGCGTGCGGCGGTGTCGAACAGGTTGTCCACCTGCTCCTCGTCGGTCACGTCGGCCCGCACGAAGAGGCCCTCGACCTCCTGGGCCGCGGCCTCGCCGCCGATGGGCTCCATGTCGCCGATGACGATCCTGGCGCCCTCGGCGCGCATGCGCCTGGCGGTGGCGAGGCCGATGCCGCTGCCGCCTCCGGTGATGACGGCGACCTTGCCGGCGAGCCGCTGGGTGAGGTCGATGGGGGTGATGTCGTTCATGGGCTGTTCCTCGAGGTGGGTGGTGGGAGGGGGCTATTCGGTCGCGAAGAACACGTTCTTCGTCTCGGTGAAGTGCTCGGCGGCGTCGGGCCCGAGCTCGCGGCCGAGGCCCGACTGCTTGAAGCCGCCGAAGGGCGTCGAGTAGCGCACCGAGGAGTGGGAGTTGACGGAGAGGTTGCCGCCCTCGACGCCGCGCGCCACGCGGATGCCGCGGGCCAGATCCCGAGTCCAGATCGAGCCGCTCAGACCGTAGACGGTGTCGTTGGCCAGCTGCAGCGCGTCGGCCTCGTCGTCGAAGGGGAGCACGGCGACCACGGGGCCGAAGATCTCCTCCGTCGCCACCCGGTCGCCGCGCTGCGGGGTGACCACGGTGGGGGCGAACCAGGCGCCCGGGCCGTCCGGGCAGGATCCGCGGAACGCGACCGGCACGTCGTCGGTGAGGAACGACGCGACGCGGTCTCGGTGCGCGAGCGTGACGAGCGGGCCCACCTCGGTCGATTCGAGGGCGGGATCGCCGACCTCGACCGCCTTCACGGCCTGCTCGAAGCGCTCCATGAAGCGGTCGTACACGCTGCGCTGCACGAGCAGGCGGCTGCGCGCGCAGCAGTCCTGCCCGGCGTTGTCGAAGACCGAGGAGGGGGCGGTGGCCGCCGCCTGCTCGATATCGGCGTCCTCGAACACGATATTGGCGCTCTTGCCGCCGAGCTCGAGGGTGACGCGCTTCACCTGCTCGGCGCAGCCGGCCATGATGCGCTTGCCGACCTCGGTGGAACCGGTGAAGACGACCTTGCGCACGTGCCGGTTCGTCACGAAGCGCTCGCCGACGACGGATCCGCGGCCCGCGAGCACCTGGAAGAGCCCCTCGGGCAGGTCGGCCTCGAGGGCCAGCTCGCCGAGGCGCAGGCTCGTGAGGGGCGTCCACTCGGCGGGCTTGAGCACGACCGCGTTGCCCGCGGCCAGCGCGGGCGCGAAGCCCCAGGCCGCGATGGTCATGGGGAAGTTCCAGGGCGTGATGACGCCGACGACGCCGAGCGGCTCGTGGAAGGTGACGTCGAGTCCGCCGGCGACGGGGATCTGCCGGCCGATGAGGCGCTCGGGCGCGGCCGAGTAGTACTCGAGCACGTCGCGCACGTGCCCGGCCTCCCAACGGGACTGCGCGATGGGGTGGCCGGAGCCCGCGGTCTCGAGCTGCGCGAGGCGCTCGACGTCGGCGTCGACCGCGTCGGCGAAGCGCCGCAGCGCCCTCGCTCGGTCGGCGGGCGCGACGCGCGCCCAATCCCTCTGCGCCCGCACGGCGTCCGCGATGGCGAGATCGGTCTGCGCGGCGTCGAGGTGCTCGACCTCGGTGACGACGGCCTCGTTCGCCGGGTTGACGACGGTGTAGCTCATGGGTGCTCCTCTCCGGGGGCGCTGTGGGGGGCGTGGTCCGATGCCGATGGGGCGGCGCGGGCGCGTCGGCGCTCGCGCGCCGCGCGCACGAGGCCCTCGAACAGTCGGCGGTCGTCCCGATTCTCCTCGGGGTGCCACTGCACGGCGATGCAGAAGGGAGCCGACGGGAGCTCGATCGCCTCGATGACGCCGTCCGATGTGCGGCTGGTGACCTCGAGCCCGTCGCCCAGCTCGCCGATCGCCTGGTGGTGGTAGAGATGCGCGCGGGCGCCGCGGTCGCCGAGCACCTCGGCGATGCGCGTCCCCTCGGCCACCTCGACGTCGATCGGGTTGAAGACGCCGTCGCCGAGCTGGTAGCGCTCGTCGCCGACGACGTCGGGGAGGTGCTGGATCAGCGTGCCGCCGAGTTCGACGTTGAGCATCTGCGCGCCGCGGCAGATGCCGAGAAAGGGCAGCCCGGTCTCGATGACGGCGTCGAGCAGGGCGCTCTCGAAGGCGTCGCGGTCGGTGCGGGGCGCGCCGGTGCGCTCGTGCGCATCCTGCCCGTAGCGCGCCGGATCGACGTCGGCGCCGCCCGAGAGGATGAGCCCGTCGAGGGTGGAGACGATGCGGCGCGCGATCTGCGCATCGACCGGCTGGGGCGGCAGCACGACGGCGATGCCGCCCGCGTCGGTCACCCCGTCGAGGTAGACCTCGGGCAGGAACGACGCCCGCACGTCCCAGACCCCGGTGCGCGCCTGCTCGAGGTAGCTGGTGATGCCGATGACGGGCGCGTCCCGCCGCGTCTCAGAGCCGTTCAAACCCCCGCACCCTCTCCCAGTCGGTGACGGCCGCGTCGTAGGCCGCGACCTCGACGCGCGCCGCGTGGGTGTAGTGCTCGACGACGTCGTCGCCGAAGACCTCGCGGGCGAGTCGCGACCGCTCGAAGAGGTCGGCGGCCTCGCGCAGCGTGGTCGGCACCCGCGCGATGTCCGCCGTGTACGCGTTGCCCGCCAGCGGCTCGCCGAGCTCGAGCTGCCGCTCGATGCCGTGCAGGCCCGAGGCGAGCATGCCCGCGACGGCGAGGTACTGGTTCACGTCGCCGCCCGGCACCCGGTTCTCGACGCGCATGCCGTGGCCCCGCCCGACGACGCGCAGCGCGCAGGTGCGGTTGTCGTGGCCCCAGGCCACGGCGGTGGGGGCGAAGCTGCCCTCGACGAAGCGCTTGTAGGAGTTGATGTTGGGGGCGTACAGCAGCGTGAACTCGCGCATGGCGGCGAGCTGGCCCGCGATGAAGTGGCGGAACGTCTTCGACATGCCGTCGGGGGAGCCGGAGTCGGCGAACACCGGGTCGCCCGCGGTGCTGCGCAGGCTCGCGTGCACGTGGCAGCTGTTGCCCTCGCGCTCGTTGAACTTCGCCATGAAGGTGATGCTCTTGCCGTGCGCCTCGGCGATCTCCTTCGAACCGCTCTTGTAGACGGAGTGGTTGTCGCAGGTCGGGAGCGCGTGCGCGTAGCGGAACGCGATCTCCTGCTGGCCGAGGTTGCACTCGCCCTTGACGCCCTCGCAGTACATGCCCGCCCCGTCCATGGAGTTGCGGATGTCGCGCAGCAGCGGTTCGAGGCGCGTCGAGGCCTGGAGGGCGTAGTCGGTGTTGAAGTCGCTCGCCGTCGCGAGGTCGCGGTAGCCCTTGCGCCAGGCGGTGCGGTAGTCGTCGTCGAAGACGAGGAACTCGAGCTCGGTGCCGACGTAGGGCACGAGGCCCCGCTCCTCGAGTCGGTCGATCTGGCGGCGCAGGATCTGCCGCGGCGAGACCGGGATGGGGGAGTGGTCGCTCGCGAGGGTGAGGTCTGCGATGACGAGCGCGGTGCCGGGCAGCCAGGGCGCGCGGCGCAGGGTCGAGAGATCCGGGATCATCGCCATGTCGCCGTAGCCGCTCTCCCAGCTGGTGAGCGCGTAGCCGTCGACGGTGTTGAGGTCGACGTCGACCGCGAGCAGGTAGTTGCAGCACTCGGCGCCGTGCTCCATGACCTCCTCGAGGAAGAGCCGGGCGGAGACCCGCTTGCCCACCAGGCGGCCCTGCATGTCGGTGAAGGCGACGATGACGGTGTCGATCGCTCCCGACGCGACCTCGTCGCGCAGTTCTTGTGGGCTCAGGTTCCCGCTGGCTGGGATCATGGTGCTCCTCCTCGGCTCTGAGGGCGTCGCGTTCGGTGGATGTGGCGGTGCGAATGGTCTGCTCGAAGACCTTATGGCGGATGCTCGGCGCGCGAGGGCTCGTGCGCATCGATCGGTCCGTGCGGGATCAGCCCGGAAAGATTCTCCCAAAGGTAGTTGATTCGACCATTGAATTCACTATAGTCGGTTGCAACGACCGTGTCAGCCGGCGCGGGCGCAGCCGACCACTGCGATTCACAGCGACGTGAAGGAGGCCGATGATGGCCAAGGACACCCTCAAGGTCTCGGGCGTGACGTACACGACGGCCGAGTCCGGATACTTCGAGAAGCGCCGGCTCAAGCGCGCGGCCGGGGTCTGGGGCCTCTGGGGCCTCGCCGTCGGAGCCGTGATCTCGGGCGATTTCTCGGGCTGGAACTTCGGCATCGACGCGGCCGGCTTCGGCGGCATGCTCATCGCCTTCGCGATCCTCGTCGTCATGTACTACGGCCTCATCTTCTCCATCGGGGAGATGGCCGCGGCCATGCCGCACACGGGCGGCGCCTACTCCTTCGGCCGAGCGGCGATGGGGCCGTGGGGCGGCTTCGTCACCGGGCTCGCCGAGACGGTCGAGTACGTCGCCACCACGGCGGTGATCGTGTTCTTCTCGGCCTCCTACGCCGACGGCATCACGAGCGAGCTGCTCGGGCTGTCGCTGCCGTCCTGGGTGTGGTGGATCATCCTCTACGCGGTCTTCATCGGCCTCAACTCGGCCGGCGCGGCCATCTCCTTCAAGTTCGCGATCGTCGTCTCGATCATCTCGATCGGGATCATCCTGCTGTTCTCGGCGATGGCGGTCTTCAGCGGCAGCTTCAGCTGGGAGGCGCTCTGGGACATCGAGCCCGCTGCGGGCCAGACGGTCTTCCTGCCCAACGGCGTGCTGCCGATCCTCTTCGCAATGCCCTTCGCCATGTGGTTCTTCCTCGGCATCGAGGAACTGCCGCTCGCGGCCGAGGAGTCGCACGATCCGGTGCGCGACATCCCCCGTGCGGGCCTCTGGGCGCGCGGCACCCTCATCATCACAGGGCTCCTGGTGCTCTTCCTCAACACGGGCGTCATCGGCGCCGAGGCGATGGGCACGGCGGGCGAGCCGCTGCTCGACGGCTTCCGTGCGATCGTCGGCGACCAGCTGGCCGCCGTGCTCGCGCTCTTCGCGCTGATCGGGCTGCTGGCCTCGCTGCAGGGCATCATGTTCGCGTACGGCCGCAACATGTATTCGCTCTCCCGCGCCGGCTACTACCCGAAGTTCCTCTCGCTCACCGGCAAGCGCCACACCCCGTGGGTGGCTCTGCTCGCGGGGGCGCTCATCGGGTTCGTCGCTCTCATCATCGTCGATCTCGCCGGCGGCGCCGAGGGAGTGGCCGGGGCGATCGTGCTGAACATCGCGGTGTGGGGCGCGGTGCTCGCGTACTTCATGCAGATGGTCTCCTTCCTGGTGCTGCGCAAGAAGTATCCCCGCGCGAGCCGTCCGTACCGCAGCCCGTGGGGGCTGTTCGGCGCCTGGGCGGCGGCCGTCATCGCGGCGCTCATCTTCGTCGGCTTCCTGTTGAATGCGACCTTCCAGCCGGCGATCATCGCGATCGTGATCGTCTACGTGATCGCACTGCTCGTGTTCGGACTCTACGGGCGGCACCACCTCGTACTCTCGCCCGAGGAGGAGTACGCCGTCTCGGGCGGCCTCCACGGCGACCCGCAGAGGGAGGGGTACGGCGGTGCCGTCGAGGAGGAGCTCCTCGCGATGGACGGCATGGACGAGTCTGGCAAGTAGCCGGGTCGTGCGCGGGCGGGCGATCCCGCCCCCGGTCGCCCCGTCGCCTGATAGGCTGAGCGCACTCTTGAATATCGGCCGTCAAGCCGTGGCGGGAGAGCCCGGGATCCGCGATATCGCGACCCGGCGCCGTAGGAGCAAACCCTCCCCGGGAATCTCTCAGGCCCCCGTACCGCCGCGGCGAGGCAACTCTGGAAAGCGGCGGACGCCGATCCCGCAGGATCGCGACCGCCCACCGACGGTGCAAGGGAGCCCGCATGGCGGGATCCCGAATCTCTCAGGTTCCGTAACAGATCGGGGAGGATCCCACGTCAATACGCGCGCCCGCGCGGTCACCCCACGGAGATCCTCTTGAGCACTGTCCCGAACGCAGCCGTATTCGCCGACCGGCACATCGGCGTGACCGCGAGCGCCGACGTCGAACGGATGCTGGCGCAGCTCGGATGCGCCGACCTCGACGCGCTCGTCGACGCCGCGGTGCCGGCCGGCATCCGCGTCGACCGTCCGCTCGACCTCCCGGCTCCGCTCTCGGAGGAGGGGGCGCTCGCCCGGCTGCGCGAGATCGCCGGCAGGAACGTGCTGAAGACCCAGATGATCGGGCAGGGCTTCTACGGCACGATCACGCCGCCCATCATCCTGCGCAAGGTGCTCGAGAACCCGGCCTGGTACACCGCCTACACCCCCTACCAGCCCGAGATCTCGCAGGGACGGCTCGAGGCGCTGCTCAACTTCCAGACCATGGTCTCCGACCTCACCGGGCTTCCCGTCGCGAACGCCTCGCTGCTCGACGAGTCGTCGGCCGCGGCGGAGGCGGTGCTGCTCATGCGCCGCGCAGGCAGGGCGAAGGGATCGGCGAGGACCGTGGTCGACGCGGGCCTGTTCCCGCAGACCATCGCCGTGATCCGGGGCCGCGCCGAGGCGCTCGGCTTCGAGGTCGAGGTCGCCGACCTCGCCGAGGGGCTGCCCGAGGGCGACATCTCGGGCATCGTGCTGCAGCAGCCGGGCGACGACGGTGCCGTGGTCGATCACTCGGCGATCATCGCCGAGGCGAAGGAACGCGGGGCGATGGTCACGGTCGTAGCCGACCTGCTCGCGCTCGCGCTCATCACCCCTCCCGGGGAGCAGGGCGCCGACATCGCGGTGGGCAACACCCAGCGCTTCGGCGTGCCCCTCTTCTTCGGCGGCCCGCACGCGGCGTACATGGCGATCCGCTCCGGCCTCGAGCGCTCCATGCCGGGACGCCTGGTGGGCGTCTCGAGGGACGACGCGGGCCGGCCCGCCTACCGCCTCGCCCTGCAGACCCGCGAGCAGCACATCCGCCGCGAGAAGGCCACGAGCAACATCTGCACCGCGCAGGCGCTGCTCGCGATCACCGCGTCGATGTTCGCGGTCTACCACGGCCCCTCGGGGATCAAGGCGATCGCCGAGCGCGCGCACGCGCACGCCCGCACCCTCGCCGCCGCACTGACCGAGGCGGGGGTCGAGCTCGCCCGCACCGAGTTCTTCGACACGATCGTGGCGAGGGTGCCCGGCCGCGCCGAGCGGGTCGTCGCCGACGCGGAGGTGGCCGGCATCAACCTGCGCCGCATCGACGCCGACACCGTCGGCATCTCCACCGACGAGACCACGACGCACGAGATCGTCGAGACCCTCGCCGGCGTCTTCGGCGCGACCGTGGCCGAGACCGTCCCGGCGGGAGACTACGGCTTCGCTCCCCGCCTCGTGCGCGAGAGCGACTACCTCACGCACCCCATCTTCAATTCGCTGCGCTCCGAGACCCAGATGCTGCGCTACCTGCGCCGCCTCTCCGGGCGCGACCTCGCGCTCGACCGCACCATGATCCCGCTCGGATCCTGCACCATGAAGCTCAACTCGACGGCCGAGATGGAGTCGATCTCCTGGCCCGAGTTCGCCGGGATCCACCCCTACGTGCCCGACCACCAGAGCGCCGGGTGGCGCGAGCTCATCGCCGACCTCGAGCGGCGCCTCGTCGAGATCACCGGGTACGCCGGAGTGTCGCTGCAGCCGAACGCCGGCTCGCAGGGCGAGTACGCGGGGCTGCTCGCGATCCGGGGCTACCATCGGGCGAACGGAGACGCGCAGCGCGACGTCTGCCTCATCCCCGCCTCGGCGCACGGCACGAACGCCGCCTCGGCGGTGCTCGCGGGCATGCGGGTCGTCGTGGTGAAGAACACCGACGCCGGCGCGATCGACCTCGACGACCTCGACGAGAAGATCGCGGAGCACGGCGACGCGCTCGCGGCCATCATGATCACCTACCCGTCGACCTACGGCCGCTACGACGTCGACGTGCGCGAGGTCTGCGACAGGATCCACGCGGCGGGCGGGCAGGTGTACATCGACGGCGCGAACATGAACGCCCTCGTGGGGCTCGCGAAGCCGGGCGAGTTCGGCGGCGACGTGTCGCACCTCAACCTGCACAAGACCTTCGCGATCCCGCACGGCGGCGGCGGTCCCGGCGTCGGCCCGGTCGCGGTCGCCGAGCACCTGCTGCCGTACCTGCCGGGCGATCCCACGGGAGGGTACGCGGTGCGCGACGGGATCCCCGTGGTCGCGACGCTGTTCGGCTCCGCGGGGGTGCTGCCGATCTCGTGGGCGTACATCGCGATGCTCGGAGCCGACGGCCTCACCCGCGCCACGAAGACCGCGCTGCTGAACGCCAACTACATCGCCTCCCGGCTGCGGGACCACTTCCCGGTGCTCTTCACGGGGGAGAGCGGACTCGTGGCGCACGAGTGCATCCTCGACCTGCGCGAGCTCAAGGCCGCCACGGGGGTGACCGCCGAGGACGTGGCGAAGCGCCTCATCGACTTCGGCTTCCACGCGCCGACCCTCGCGTTCCCCGTCGCGGGCACGCTCATGGTCGAGCCGACCGAGTCGGAGGATCTGGGCGAGCTCGAGCGCTTCATCGAGGCGATGATCGCGATCCGCGGCGAGATCGACCAGGTCGCCGCCGGTGACTTCTCCCTCGCGGATTCGCCGCTGCGCCGCGCGCCCCACACCGCCGACGCGGTCGTGTCGAGCGGCTGGGACCGCCCCTACCCGGTGGAGCAGGCCGCGTTCCCCGTCTCCGCGCTGCGCGTCGACAAGTACTTCCCCCCGGTCGGCCGCATCGACGGCGCGCACGGCGACCGCAACCTGATCTGCTCCTGCCCCGCCCCCGAGGCCTTCGAGAACTGAGGAACACCGTGAGCACAACGAAGCAGACGGCGCTGCACGCCGAGCACGAGCGGCTCGGCGCCTCCTTCACCGACTTCGGCGGCTGGGACATGCCGCTGAAGTACGGCTCCGAACTCGCCGAGCACCGCGCCGTCCGCGATGCCGCGGGCCTCTTCGACCTCTCCCACATGGGCGAGATCCGGGTCGCGGGTCCCGACGCGGCGACGTTCCTCAACACGGCGCTCGTCGGCGATCTCGGCGCGATCGCGGTCGGTCGTGCGAAGTACTCGCTGATCTGCGCCCCCGACGGCGGCATCATCGACGACCTCATCAGCTACCGGCTTGCGCAGGACGTCTACCTCGTCGTGCCGAACGCCGGCAACTCGGAGACCGTCGCCGCAGAGTTCGCCGAGCGGGCCGCGGGCTTCGACGTGGAGATCAGCGATCAGTCGGCCGACATGAGCCTCATCGCGGTGCAGGGGCCGAACGCCGTGGCGATCCTGCACGCGCTCGTTGCCGACGAGCAGCGCGCCCTCGTCTCCGACATGAAGTACTACTCGGCGGCGCAGGCCGCGGTCGGCGGCTTCCCGGTGCTGCTCGCGCGCACCGGCTACACCGGGGAGGACGGCTTCGAGCTCTACCTGCCGAACGACGAGGCCCCCGGCCTGTGGCGCGCGCTCATCGAGGCCGGAGAGCCGCACGGCCTGATCCCCGCGGGACTCGCCTCCCGCGACTCGCTGCGCCTCGAGGCCGGCATGCCGCTGTACGGCAACGAGCTCGGCCTCGACGTCACCCCCTTCGAGGCGGGCCTCGGCGGCGTGGTCTCCCTCGCGAAGGAGGAGCGCTTCACCGGCCGCGCGGCGCTCGAGGCGCGTCGCGAGGCCGGGCCGGAGACCGTGCTCGTCGGGCTTCGGGGAGCGGGACGCCGCGCAGCCCGCGCGGGCTACGCCGTGCTCGCCGGAGGCCGGGTCGTCGGCCGGGTCACGAGCGGCCAGCCGAGCCCCACGCTCGGCTACCCGATCGCGATCGCCTACGTGGAGCCCGCCTGCGCCGAAGCGGGAACGCCGCTCGAGGTCGACCTGCGCGGCAAGGCCGAGCCCTTCGAGGTCGTCTCCCCGCCGTTCTATCGCCGGGCCCGGTAGCCGCCCGGCTCCCGCATCCCGCACTCCAGCCCCCACACCCGATGAGAGAAAGCAGCAGCACATGAGCAAGGTACGGACCGGACTCCGCTACTCGGCCGAGCACGAGTGGATCGACGGCGGCAGCCCCGCCACGGTCGGCATCAGCGAGGTGGCGGCCGACGCCCTCGGCGAGATCGTCTACGTCGACCTGCCCGAGACGGGCGCGACCATCGCCGTCGGCGAGGTGGTGGGCGAGGTCGAGTCGACGAAGTCGGTGTCGGAGCTCTTCTCGCCCGTCGCCGGCGAGGTGGTGGAGGTCAACGATGCCGCGGTCGCCGACCCGGCGATCATCAACTCCGACCCCTACGGCGAGGGCTGGCTGTTCCGCGTCGCCGTCGCCGAGGAGGGCCCGCTGCTGAGCGCCGAGCAGTACGCCGCCGACAACGGGGCCGAGCTCTAGCGGGCGGCGTCCAGCCGGGAACCAACCGTGGCCGTCAGCGTCTTCGACCTCTTCAGGGTAGGCATCGGGCCGTCGAGCTCGCACACCGTCGGCCCGATGCGCGCGGCGCGCGGATTCGTCGAGCGCCTGTGCCGCGCGAGCGCGCTCGACGCCGTGCGCGAGCTGCGGGTCGACCTCTACGGCTCGCTCGCGGCGACCGGGCGAGGCCACGGCACGCTCACGGCCGTGCTGCTGGGGCTCGAGGGCTGCGATCCGGAGCAGGTGCTGCCCGACGAGGTGGACCGGGAGCTCGCCCGGATCGAGCAGGGAGGAGCTCTGCGCCTCGCCGCGCAGCTGGGAGTCCCTCCGGTCGAGATCCGTTTCGGCGTCTCCGACATCGTGCTGCACCCGCTCACGGTGCTGCCGCGGCACACGAACGGCATGCGCTTCGGGGCGTTCGCCGCCGACGGCGAGCCGCTCGACGAGCAGACCTACTTCTCGCTGGGCGGGGGATTCATCCTGCGGGAGGGCGCCGAGCAGGAGGTGCGGGGCCGGCTCGCGGCGGCGGCGGCCGAACAGCCCTACCCCTTCACCACCGCGGCCGAGCTGCTCGCGCACGCGCGCCGCAGCGAGTCGTCCATCGCCGACGTGATGCTCGCGAACGAGCTGACGCTCCGCAGCGAGGCGGAGGTGCGCGCGGGGCTCGCGCGCACCTGGGAGGTGATGGAGGCCTGCAAGGACTCGGCGCTCGAGCGCACAGGCGTGCTCCCCGGCGGGCTCGAGGTGCGGCGTCGCGCGCCCGAGTGGCATCGGCGGCTGAGCGAGCAGGATCCGGATCGGGACCCCCGCTACTGGCAGGAGTGGATCAACCTCGTGGCGCTCGCCGTCAACGAGGAGAACGCCTCGGGCGGGCGGGTGGTGACGGCGCCGACGAACGGCGCGGCCGGCATCATCCCGGCGGTGCTGTTCTACGCGACGCACTACGCGCCGGGCGTCGAGACCTGGACGGCCGAGGACAAGCAGCGGGCCATTGCCGACTTCCTGCTCGCGGCGGCGGCGGTCGGCGTGCTCTACAAGGAGCAGGCGTCCATCTCGGGCGCCGAGGTCGGCTGCCAGGGAGAGGTCGGGTCGGCGTCGTCGATGGCGGCGGCCGGTCTGGCCCAGGTGCTCGGCGGCACCCCCGAGCAGGTCGAGAACGCGGCCGAGATCGCCATGGAGCACAACCTCGGACTCACCTGCGACCCGATCGGCGGGCTCGTGCAGATCCCGTGCATCGAGCGCAACGCGATCGCGGCCTCGAAGGCGGTCAACGCCGCCAAGATGGCGCTCATGGGCGACGGATCCCATCGCGTGAGCCTGGACCAGGTCATCGCGACGATGCGGGAGACCGGGCGCGACATGAGCGACAAGTACAAGGAGACCGCAACGGGCGGGCTCGCGGTCAACGTCATAGAGTGCTGAGGAGTCGCGGGCGGCGAGCACCCGAAGCCCCCGCGGAGGATATGCGATCTGCAGCACGTATGCGATTTGACGCGGCACCAGCCATGTCTTCGGCAGATCCCGGATGATCCGCAGGGCTCTACGATTGAGGCATGAGCGAAACTTCTGCGAGCCCCCGCGCGCTCTCGCAGCGCCTCGACGCGCTCCCCTTCGCGCGCGGGCACGGCCGCGTGCTCACAGGCTCGGGCATCGGCTGGGCGCTCGATGCCATGGATGTCGGGCTCATCTCCTTCATCATCGCCGCGCTCACGCAGCACTGGGGCATCGGCAAGGCGGAGAGCGGGCTCATCGCGTCGATCGGCTTCGCGGGCATGGCGGTGGGCGCCAGCGTGGGCGGACTGCTGGCCGACCGCTTCGGACGCCGCCAGGTCTTCGCCCTCACGCTGCTGGTCTACGGCGTCGCGACCGGTGCGAGCGCCCTCGCCGGCGGTGTGGCGCTGCTCATCGTGCTGCGCTTCTTCGTCGGCCTCGGCCTCGGCGCCGAGCTGCCCGTGGCCTCGACCTACGTCAGCGAGTTCGCGCCCGCCCGCATCCGCGGCCGGCTCATCGTGATCCTCGAGGCCTTCTGGGCCGTCGGCTGGACGGCCGCGGCGGTGATCGGCTACTTCGTGGTGCCCGCCGACGAGAACGGCTGGCGCTGGGCCTTCGCGCTCGGAGCGATCCCGGCGGTGTACGCGCTCGCGGTGCGCTGGGGCCTGCCCGAGTCGCCGCGCTGGCTGATCAGCCGGGGGCGCGGAGAGGAGGCCGAGCGCATCGTCGCCGACTTCGAGGCCGCGGCGCAGCGGTCGGCGGGTGCGGGATCCCGCCCGGCGCCGCAAGCCGTGCCTGCGCGGGGAGCGCCCGAGCCCGCCGAACCCGACCCCTCAGCGCCCGGCGCGACGGATCGGCAGAGCCGCTTCGCCGCTTCGACGGGCGCCCGGCTCGCGGTCCTCTGGTCGCCGGAGTTCCGCGCCCGCACCGTCTCGATCTGGCTCGTGTGGTTCTGCGTCAACTTCGCCTACTACGGCGCGTTCATCTGGATCCCGAGCATTCTCGTGGACGCGGGGTTCAGCCTCGTGCGCTCCTTCGGCTTCACCCTCGTCATCACGCTGGCGCAGCTGCCCGGCTACGCCGTCGCGGCGTGGCTGATCGAGGTTTGGGGCCGCCGGCTCACGCTCTCCGTGTTCCTCATCGGCTCGGCGGTGTCGGCCATCGTGTTCGGCACGGTGTACGCGGAGGCGGCCATCATCGCGTCGGGCATGGCGCTCTCGTTCTTCAACCTCGGTGCGTGGGGCGCGCTCTACGCGGTCACGCCGGAGCTGTACCCGACGTCGCTGCGCGGCACCGGGGCGGGCTGGGCCGCGGGGGTGGGGCGCATCGCCTCGATCGCGGCGCCGCTGCTCGTGCCGTTGCTGCTCGCGGCGGGGGGAGCGGGGCTGACCTTCACCGTCTTCGCGGTGTTCTTCATCGTCGCCGCGACCGCGACCTGGGGGCTGGTGGATCGCGGCGGGAAGCCGCTCGACGACCGGTAGCCCGCCTCGATTGTTCCGAACCCGTCGGGTAGGCTGGCCGCACGCGAACCAGTGGCGGGCCGCGGGCCGCGGGCGCTCTGCGGCGGGGGCGTCGTCCGACCGGCGGCTCGTCGCTTCCGTTCAGGGCCTCGTAGACGGATCCGCATCCCCCGGCGCTCGGCTGGCGTCTTCCGCACCGACGACACCCAGGAGGAACACATGCCCACCCCCATCGTGAACAAGGCCAGCACCGTCTGGAACGGCGACCTGGCCAGCGGCTCAGGCAGGACCACCCTCGAGACCTCCGGTGTCGGCACGTTCGACGTGAACTGGAAGGCGCGCGGCGAGGAGTCGGGCGGGGTGACGACTCCGGAGGAGCTCATCGCGTCGGCCCATGCGACCTGCTACGCCATGGCCCTCTCCAACGAACTGGCGGGCAACGGCACCCCGCCCGCGCAGCTGAACACGAGCGCCGAGGTCACCTTCGTCGCGGGATCCGGCATCACCGGCATCCACCTGACCGTCGTCGGCCGGGTCGACGGCATTTCGGAGCAGGACTTCCTGCGCATCGCGGAGGCGGCGAAGGAGGGCTGCCCGGTCTCGCAGGCGCTGAAGGCGGTCGACATCACGCTGAGCGCGTCGCTCGCCTGATCGCGGTCCGGAGCCGAGGGGCTCGCGGCGGGTCACGTCTCCGCCGCGAGTCCCTCGACCACTTCGATCCCGGGCAGCGCGCACAGCGTCGCGCCGGGCAGCGCGATCTTGGCCGCCCGGACTCCGGCGCCGACGATCGCCTCGGGCACGTCGCGCACGCGCGAGTCGACGAGGATCCGCCACCCTTCCGGAAGCCCGAGGGGCGTGATGCCGCCGTACTCCATGCCGGTGAGCGCCACCGCCTCGTCCATCGGCGCGAAGCTCGCCTTGCGCGCCCCGAGGAGCTTGCGCACCGTCCGGTTGACGTCGGCGCGGGTCGTGGCCAGCACGACGCAGGCGGCGTACGCGACCTCGTCGCCACGGCGTCCCGCGACGACGATGCAGTTGGCGGAGGCGGCGGGCTCCACGCCGTACGCGTCGCAGAACGCGGCGGTGTCGGCCAGCCCGGGGTCGATCGCCGCGACGCGGACCCGCGCGGTGAGCGCGGAATCGAGCCGCGTCAGCGCCTCTCGCACGGGAGCACCGAGCAAGTCGGGGGCGTCGGCGGCGGGCAGCAGGTCGAGGGGCATCTTCACGCTCCGGGGTCGGTCGGCATCGATTCGAGCCTAACGGAGTCGAGGGCGTGCACCCGTGCACCGGGAGCGCTCGGATGTGCGCTAGGCTAGTCGCGGCTGCCGCTGCTCGCCTCCGTAGCTCAGGGGATAGAGCGCCGGTTTCCGGTACCGTAGGTCGGGGGTTCGAATCCCTCCGGGGGCACTGGCAGCCGCGAGCCCGGGTGGAACCGATGTTCGGTTCCACCCGGGCTTTTTCGCGCCGGTCGGCCCGTCCCGACCGTGCTCGGTCCGCCTCGGCCCGATTCCGGGGTTATCTGCCGATCAGGCGAACCACTGCGTCGGCGGCCCGAGCTGCAGCAGCACCACCACGACGATCGCGACGGCGAGCGCGAGCACCGCGACGAGCGCGATGGGGTGGCGCAGCCAGAACCGCAGCGCGCGGTCGATGGCGGAGGCGTCCCGCGGGTCGTCGCCGGCCTGCGTGCGCCACGGGCCCTCGAGCAGTCCGCGGCGCACGAGCCACCGGTCGAAGGGGAGCGTCGCGAACGGCACGACCGCGAGCGCGACCGCTGCGATCAGGCGCCCGAAGGGCCACCGCTGGTTCAGGCCCACGACGGCGGAGACGACCGCGTAGGAGACGAAGGCCGTGCCGTGCGCGAGCCCGACGGGGAACATCAGCGCGTCGAACCCGAAGCCGTACCGCGCGACCATGCCCGCGATCAGCAGCGCCCAGGTGATCATCTCCGCGGTCGCGGCGATGCCGTAGAGCCGTTTCGGCGAGAGGCCGGTCGCAGGGGGAGCACTGGGGGCGGATGCGGCGGGGGCGGGGACCATGCGCTCAGGCTAGCGCCCTCGGATGATGAGTTCATCAACGTCTCGGGATCCACCCGCCAGGCCCGCCTCGCGCCGTCCGGCGCGTCTCCCGGGGCGCGAGGCGCGCGGCCGATCCCGAGTAGACTGGACCTCCGTGACGCCTCAAGAACTCGCCAGCGCCCTCGCACGCATCCTGACCGATATCGTCGCCTCCCGCGGCGCCGGGATCGAGGTCACCGACCAGGACACGCAGGTGGAACGCCCGAAGAACCGCGAGCACGGCGACTGGGCCTCGAACGCGGCCATGAAGTTCGCGAAGCGCCTCGGCACGAATCCGCGCGAGCTGGCCCGGGAGATCACCGAGCGCGCCGCCGCGATCGAGGGGGTCGCGAAGGCCGAGGTCGCGGGCCCCGGCTTCATCAACATCACCCTCGACGCGGCCAGCGCGGGGGAGACCGCGCGCCGCGTCGTCGAGCAGGGAGAGGCGTACGGGCGCGGCGACGCGCTCGCGGGCCAGAGGATCAACCTCGAGTTCGTGAGCGCCAACCCCACGGGTCCGCTGCACATGGGGCACACCCGCTGGGCGGCGCTCGGCGATTCCACGGCGCGGGTGCTGCGCGCGGCCGGCGCCGAGGTGACGAGCGAGTACTACATCAACGACGCCGGTGCGCAGATGAACAAGTTCGGCCGCTCCGTGCTCGCGGCTGCGCTCGGCGAGGAGGCGCCCGAGGACGCGTACCCGGGCGAGTACATCCGGGAGCTCGGCGGCAAGGTGCGCGAGCGGATCCCGGGTCTCGCGGAACTCGCCGCGAGCGACCGCGACGCCGCGCTGGAGCAGGCGCAGGATCTCGGCTACCAGCTGCAGCTCGCCGAGATCAAGGACTCGCTCGAGCGCTTCAACGTGCACTTCGACGTGTTCTTCTCGGAGCGCACGCTGCACGAGCGGGGCGAGGGCGGCGGCAAGAGCCCCATCGAAGCGGCGATCGACCGCCTGCGCGAGCAGGGGCACGTCTTCGAGGAGGAGGGCGCCATCTGGGTGCGCACCACCGACTTCGGCGACGACAAGGACCGCGTCTTCACCCGCGGCAACGGCGTCTACACCTACTTCGCCGCCGACGCGGCCTACTACCTCTCGAAGATGGACCGCGGCTTCGGCGAGAAGATCTATCTGCTGGGAGCCGACCACCACGGCTACATCGGCCGCCTCACCGCGATCGCGGGAGCGGCGGGCGACGACATCGAGACCGACATCACGGTGCTCATCGGCCAGCTCGTCAACCTCAACGGCGCGCGCCTCTCGAAGCGCGCGGGCAACATCATCGAGCTCGACGACCTGCTCGAGTGGCTCGGCAGCGACGCGCTGCGCTACTGGCTCGCGCGCTACCCGGCGGACTCCCCGCTGGCGCTCGACGGCGAGAAGCTGCGCAGCCGCACGAACGACAACCCCGTCTTCTACGTGCAGTACGCGCACGCCCGCACCTGCGCGGTCGACCGCAACGCCGCCGAGGCCGGAGTGCGCCGGGAGGACGGCTTCGCGCCCGAACTGCTCGCGCACGAGACCGAGACCGAGCTGCTGGGCAAGCTGCAGCAGTACCCGGGCATCGTGGCCGGAGCCGCCGAGCTGCGCGAGCCGCACCGCATCGCGCGCTTCCTCGAGGAGCTCGCGGCGGCCTACCACCGCTGGTACGACAACTGCCGGGTGCTGCCGCTCGCGGGCGAGGAGGTCGGCGGGCTGCACCGCACGCGCCTGTGGCTCAACGACGCGGCGGGCCAGGTGCTGCGGGGCGGCCTCGACCTGCTGGGCGTGTCGGCTCCGGAGCGGCTGTAGGGGACGCGTGGCGAAGCGGAGGTCGCGCTGGGGGCGCAGGATCCTGGCGATCCTGCTCACCGTCGTGCTGCTCGCCGGGGCGGCGGAGGTCGCGCTGCGCCTCGTCATCCCCGGCGTGGTCGGCGGCATCGTGCGCGAGCAGCTGCGGCTGACCGACGACCACCCGGTCGAGGTGACGCTCGGCGGTTCCGCGCTGCTGAACGCGCTGCGGGGCGGCATCGGGGACGCGACCATCGACATTCCGAACGCTCCGCTGGTCGAGGGCATCCCCGTCGACGCGGAGGCCTACGCCGATTTCTCGCCCTGGAGCCCCGGGTCGGGCGAGATCCGCGGCGGCAGGGCCTCGCTCACGGTGCCCAGGGAGCAGCTGGGCGCGGTCATCGGGCTGCTCACCTCGGGCGTCGCCCAGACCGGGGAGGTGCGCGGCGGGGAGCTCGCGGTCGGCCGCACGGTCGAGGCGTTCGGGCAGAGCGTGCCGATCACGGCCCGCATCGGCATCGCGGTGACCGGCGGCGATGTGGAGATCGATCCGCGGGGGGTGAGCGCCGCGGGCCTCGACCTCAGCGCCGAGCAGATCTCGCAGGCCACCGGATCCCTGCTCGACCCGATCCTCGAACCGCAGACCGTGTGCGTGCGCGACCGAATTCCCGCCGGCATCACGCTGACCGGCATCGTGCTCTCGAGCACCGGGTCGGTGAGGATCGAGGCGGATCTCGCGCCCGAGATCCTCTCCGACCCGGCGCAGCTGGAACCCGGGAGCTGCGGCTGAGGGCGGGCGCTCAGATACCCGCGGCCCGCAGCGCGAGCCAGGCGGCGGCGCGATCGTCGGCGCGATCCATCGAGAGCCCGGTGAGGCCCTCGACACGGCGGATGCGCGAGGCGAGCGTCTGGCGATGAATGCCGAGTTGCTCGGCGCTCGCGCGATGGCCGCCGTGCGTCGAGAGGAAGACGTGCAGCGTGCGCGCGAGCTCCCCGTGCCTCCCCGACGGCTCCCGCAGTGGATCGAGTATCGACGAGAGCGCCTCGCCCGACGCCTCGTCGAGCGTCGAGAGCACGAGGTCGACGGTGGCGAGCGCGGCGTAGGAGATCACTCGCCGCCCGTCCTCGAGCGCGGTGTCGAGCGCCTGACGCGCCTGCACGGCGCTGCGGGAGAGCGCCTCGGCCGGTGCGGAGGCGCCCACGCCGAGGTGCACGCCGCGCCCCGCCACCGGCGTGAAGGACTCGACGCGCAGTGCGAGCTCGCTCGCGAGCTCGTCGCGCACGAATCCCCGCATCCGGTCGTGATCCGCTGCGAAGACGTGCTCGGCGCCGAGCTCGTCGAACCAGCGCCGGAGCAGGCGCTCCAGGTCGATCGTGCGGGTTTTCGCCCCGAGTTCGAATGCCGTCAGGCTCGGTTCGTGGACGCCCCATCGCCGCAGCAGCTCGCGGGCGCTCCCGCCTCCGGCGAGCAGCGTGGAGAGCAGCGCCTCCCGACCGAGGTGCTCGGTGAGCGAGGGATCGTGCGTGCGGAGCAGCAGGTCGAACAGTGCGGCGGCGAGCGAGGCGAGGTCGCGGGAGTGGCTCGTGCGGCTCGAGCGCGTGGCGATGACGAGGTATCCGGCCAGGTCGCGGTCCGATCCGACCTGGTGCAGCTGCAGTCCGTCGTGGCGCACGCGGACCGGACGGCCGAGGGCCAGCGCCGCGGCATCCGACACGTGCAGGCGCCCGGCGCCCGCGCTCGCCACGAGCTGGCCCTGGGCGTCGAGCAGCACGGCCCAGCCGTCGATGCGATGGGCGAGCTCAGCGATCACCGCGGTGACCCCTCCGCGCCGCGCGACCTGGGTCAGCACGTTCATACCGGCGGTGACGAGCCGGTCCGCCGCCGCCCGGTCGTCCGCGATCAGCGCCGCCAGGGTGGCGTGGAGCGCCGCGCCCCCGACGCGGGTTCCCAGGATGGCGGTCATGTCGTGCCGCGCGAGCTCCGCGCGCAGACGGGGATCGTCCGCCGGGCTCACGTACACGGCTCCGCTCAGATCCTCGCGACCGTCGTCCTCGGCTTCGAGCGCCGCGATGAGCCCATCCGGGGCAGCGGTGATCAGTGTGGCGTAGTCGGGGTTGCCGATGACGACGAACGATTCGAGGGCCGACACCCCGTCGACCGGCGTGCGGTCCGGGAGGCTGTGGGGGACGCACGTGCCGCCCACAGCGCGCGCGACCGCCGACAGATCGAGGGACATGTACCGAGTGTACCGAGTGTCCATGTCATCGGGATTTATTCGTCTTCTGGCGCAGTGACAACGGGAGCTCGAGGTCCGTACGATCTCCTCAGCCGTCTCCGCTTCGGAGCTCGCGGGCGGGCGGCGCGATCCGCGCAGAGCGAGCGACGAAGGAGTACGCATGAAGGCCGTGGTGTTTCGCGATCCCGAGACCAGGGTCCGGGTCGTCGACGTCGATCTCGCCGCCCCGAAGGCCGGCGAGGTGCGGGTGCGGATCGCGGCGGCCGGGGTGTGCCACTCGGACCTGCACGTCAAGCGAGGGGAGTGGAATGCGCCCGCGCCCATGGTGATGGGTCACGAGGGCTCGGGCGTCGTGACCGAGCTCGGCGAGGGGGTCACCTCCCTCGCCGTCGGAGACCACGTGGTGCTGAGCTGGGTACCGCCCTGCGGCGAGTGCCGCTACTGCCTGCAGGGGCACGAGGCGCGCTGCCAGAAGGTCGCCACGGTCGTCGCACCGAGAGGCGTGCTCTTCGACGGAACCTCGCGACTGAGCAGCGGCGGCGAGAGCCTGCACCACTATCTCGCCGTGTCATCCTTCGCGGAGGAGGTCGTCGTGCCGGCCTCCGGTGCGATCAAGGTGCGCGACGACGCCCCGCTCGACGTGATCGCCGTCGTCGGATGCGCGGTCGCGACCGGCGTCGGCGCCGTGCTCAACACCGCGGCCGTGGAGCCGGGCGCCACCGTCGCCGTGATCGGCTGCGGCGGAGTCGGCCTGAACGTGGTGCAGGGCGCGAAGCTCGCCGGTGCCGAGCGCATCATCGCGATCGACGTGGTTCCCGACAAGACCCGCATGGCCCTCCAGTTCGGCGCGACGGACCGCATCGACGCCTCCGAGGTCGCCGGCTCCGGGAGAGACGCGGTCGAGCGGCTGTTCGAGCTCGTCCCAGACGGGGTCGATTACGCCTTCGACGCCATCGGCCGCACCTCCACCACCGAGCAGGCGATCCGCATGCTCGGTCTCGGCGGCGCCGCCGTCATCGTCGGGCTGCCGCCCACCGGCGCCAGGGCCTCGTTCGAGCCGCTGGTGCTCGCCGAGGCCGACCAGCGCATCCTCGGATCCAACTACGGCTCGGTGCGGCCGTCGATCGATATCCCGGCGCTCGTCGACCGCTACATGGACGGCCAGCTGAAGCTCGACCCGCTGATCTCGGGCCGCCGGCCGCTCGGCGAGGCTGCCGAGGCGTTCGACGACCTCGAAGCGGGGGGCGTGCTGCGCACGCTGCTCATCCCCTGAAGGCAGCGCTCGCTGCACCTCTAACACTCAAAGGAGAGAACATGACTGAGACGACAGGGCGAAAGGCCGACGCCGGCCTGCGCGAGGGGGTGATGTCCGGGCCCGAGCTCGCGGCCCAGGCCATCGCGAGCATCGCGCCGAGCGCCGTTATCGCCTTCACCGCTGCCTCCATCTTCCTCGGCGCGGGCAACGGCACCATGCTGGCGTTCGCGCTCGCCACCATCGTGATCCTCTGCGTCGGCTACATCGTCACGGTGTTCGCCCGCAGGCACGCCTCGGCGGGCTCCCTCTACACCTACGTCTCGAAGGGACTGGGGCCGACCGGCGCCTTCGCGGCGGGCGTCGCGCTGCTCATCGGCTCCTGGGGCATCGCCGCCGGATCCCTCGGAGGCGCCGTGTCGTACGCCGCCGATCTGCTGCAGCTGTTCGGCGTGCCGGCCACGGGGACCCTGTGGCTGATCGTGCTCACCGCGGCCATCGGCGCGCTCGCCACATTCTTCACGATCCGGGGCATCCGCATCTCCGCTCGGGTCTCGCTGGTGCTCGAGCTCGTATCGGTCTGCATCATCCTCGTGCTGCTGGTGGCCGCGTTGGCCTGGCTCGGCCCCGACGCGTGGGATCCGGCGCAGTTCTCGTTCGAGGGCGTGCCCTTCCAGGGAGTCGCGGCGGGCATGGTGCTGGGGATCCTCGGCTTCGTCGGATTCTCCTCCGCCGACGCGCTCGGCCGCGAGGCCCGCAACCCGCGCACGGCGATCCCCCGCGCGATCATGTGGAGCGCGGTGGCCGTCGGGGTGCTGTACGTCTTCGCCGCCTACACTCAGATCGCGGTGCTCGGCGACGAGCTCGGGGAGGTCGCGAGCCCGCTGCAGGCCATCAACGATCGCGTCGGCATGCCGGCCTGGTTCGCGCCGGTCCTCGTCTTCGGCGTCGCCGCCTCGTTCTTCGCGGTGGTCGTCGCTCCGCTCAACGTCGTGGGGCGCATCATCTACGTGATGGGCAAGGAGGGCATCGTACCCGAGCGCTTCGGACGCACGCACGAGGCCCACCTCACGCCGCACCGCGTACTGCTCATCGCGGGCCCGGCGGCGATCGTGCTCGACATCGTCCTGCTGCTCGCCGGGACCCAGCCGATGGAGATCGTGGTCTGGGTCGACACCTACGGCACCTACGGGTACATGGTCGCCTACGCGCTCGTGGCGATCGCGGGCATCATCTACACGCGACGGATCGGCGTGCCCAACACGCTGGTGCGGATCTGCGCCGTGGTCGCCGTGGCGGCGATGGCGTATGTGTTCCTCGCCAACGTCTGGCCCGTCCCGGCGTTCCCGCTCAACGCGATCCCGTACATCTTCGTCGGCACGATGCTGCTCGCCTTCGCCAGGTTCTGGTGGATCAGCGCCAAGCGGCCGGAGGTGCTGAGGAACATCGGAAACACCCACGCCGAGATGCTCGAGGGCGTCGGGTAGGGCGCCGGCCTCGCGCTCCCGCGGCCCGCGGGGCGCATCGGGCTGCGGCGCGGCGGCGCGGCGGCGAGAGGCGCGCTACACTGATCGGGTTCGTTCTGAGAGGCTGAGCCTCCGTTCGCACGGCTTCAGGGGCCAAACCGGGTCCGCTCGCCATCGGCCGACCCACGGTTGCGCGAGCGGGCGCGAACACCACTCAGACCCTCGGCCGGCGCAGTCCGGTCGTGCCCAGAACGCCGACCACCAGGAGCGAACGATGACGCAGGCGCAGGCCGCCGCAGACCCCAACGCCATCGATCCGCGCGTCTTCCCCCCCGCGGCCCGGCGCGGCCGCGAGTGCCGCGAGCTGAAGCTCGGCGGCGTCCGCGCGACGGAGCTCATCGCCGAGTTCGGGTCGCCGCTGTACGTGATCGACGAGCAAGCGGCCCGGGATCGCGCGCGCGAGGCGCGCGAGGCGCTGCAGCGCGAGGCCGAGCGCATCGGCACGACCGCCGCGGTGTACTACGCGGGCAAGGCGTTCCTGTGCGTCGAGGTGGCGCGCTGGATGGCCGAGGAGGGCCTGTCCGTCGACGTCGCCAGCGGCGGGGAGCTCGCGGTGGCCCTGGCTGCCGGCGTCGATCCGGCCCGCATCGGATTCCACGGCAACAACAAGTCGGAGCGCGAGATCGCGCGCGCGGTCGAGGCGGGCGTCGGCACGATCGTCATCGACAGCGAGATCGAGACGGAACGCGTCGCCGCGGCCGCCGCCGCGACGGGGCGCAGGCAGCGGGTGCGACTGCGCGTCAACAGCGGCGTGCACGCCTCCACTCACGACTTCCTCGCCACCTCGCACGAGGACCAGAAGTTCGGGCAGCCGCTCACGGAGGCCCCCCGCCTCGTCGCGGCGATCCTCGCCCACGACAGCCTCGACTTCGTCGGGCTGCACTGCCACATCGGCTCCCAGATCTTCGCGACGGACGGCTTCCGTGAGTCCGCCGGGCGGCTGCTCGGCGCGTATCCCGAGCTCGAGCGCCTGGCGGGCCGTCCCATCCCCGAGCTCAACCTCGGCGGCGGTTTCGGCATCGCCTACACGAGCGCCCAGGCCGACGAGGCCCCCGCGATCGCCGATGTCGCGCGCGAGCTCGTCGACATCGTGGCGGAGGGCGCGCAGAACCTCGGGATCGCGGTGCCCCGGCTCGCGTTCGAGCCGGGCCGCACGATCATCGGGCAGGCGGGCGTGACGCTGTACACGGTCGGCACGACCAAGGCCGTGCGTCTGGCCGGCTCGGATGTCGACGCCGACCCCGCCGACCTCGGGCATGCCGAGCGGCTCTACGTGAGCGTCGACGGAGGCATGAGCGACAATGCGCGGCCGGCGCTCTACGGCGCCGACTATCAGGTGCGCCTCGCGAACCGCGAGAGCGACGCCGCGCCCGCGCTCGTGCGCGTGGTGGGCAAGCACTGCGAGTCGGGCGACATCGTGGTGCGGCGCGACCTGCTCCCGGGCGACGTGCGCCCGGGCGACACCCTCGCCGTCCCGGCGACCGGCGCCTACTGCTGGTCGCTCGCGAGCAACTACAACTACGTGCCGCGGCCGCCGGTCGTGGCGGTGCGGGACGGCGCGGCGCGGCTCATCGTGCGCGGCGAGACCGAGCACGAGCTGCTGGCGAAGAGCGTCGTCGGCCCCGGATCCCCATGAATGTCGGAGGCCGCCCGCAGACTGATCCTGCAGCCGGCCTCCGCACCTCGACACCTGAACAGGCGGATTCTTGACGAAACGGAGATACGAAGTGAACGGGTACCGTGATCTGCGCGTCGCTCTTCTGGGCTGCGGCTCGGTCGGCGCACAGGTGGCCAGGCTGATCCTCGAGCACGGGGACGAGCTCGCCGCGCGCATCGGCGCGCGCCTCACGCTCGCCGGCATCGCGGTGCGCGACGTCGACTCCCCGCGCGACGTCGAACTGCCGCGCGATCTCTTCACCACCGACGCCGAGCGGCTGGTGCAGGGCGCCGACGTCGTCATCGAGCTCATGGGCGGCATCGAGCCGGCCCGCACGCTCATCCTGCAGGCGCTGCAGGGCGGCGCCGACGTGGTCACGGCCAACAAGGCGCTCCTCGCCGAGCACGGGCCCGAGCTGTTCGAGGCGGCCGAGCAGGTGGGCGCCCAGCTCTCCTACGAGGCGGCGGTGGCCGCTGCGATCCCGATCCTGCGCCCCCTGCGCGAGAGCCTCGCCGGCGATCACATCACCCGGGTGCTCGGCATCGTCAACGGCTCCACCAACTACATCCTCGACCGCATGGATCGCTTCGGCGACAGCGCCGAGGATGCGGCGCGGGTGGCGAGCGAGCTCGGCTTCCTCGAGGCCGACCCCACGCTCGACGTCGAGGGCTACGACGCCGCGCAGAAGGCGACCATCCTCGCGAGCATCGCGTTCCACACCGAAGTACCGGTCGACGCCGTGCACCGCGAGGGCATCACGGGCATCACCGCCGAGCAGATCGAGGCCGCGAAGAGCGCGGGATACGTGATCAAGCTGCTCGCGATCGCCGAGCGCATCACCTCCTCCGACGGCGTCGAGGGCATCTCGGCGCGCGTGTACCCCGCGCTGATCAGCCGCGACCACCCGCTCGCCGCGGTGCACGAGGGCAAGAACGCGGTGTTCGTCGAGGCCGAGTCGGCCGGGGAGCTGATGTTCTACGGCGCCGGCGCCGGCGGCGCCGAGACCGCTTCGGCGGTGCTGGGGGATCTCGTCTCGGCGGCCAGGCGCCACGTCGCGGGCGGGCCGGGCATCGCCGGATCGCTGCACGCCGACCTTCCCATCCTGCCGGTGGGGGAGGTCAACACCGCCTATCAGATCATGCTCGAGGTGCGGGATCAGCCCGGGGTGCTGGCGGGCATCGCCGGCATCCTCGCCGAGCACGGCGTCTCGGCGGCCAGCGTGGAGCAGTCGGTGGCCCAGGATGCCGAGGGCAGGGCCTCGCTGGTCATCGGCACGCACGTCGCGCGCGAGGCCGATCTCGCCGCGACCGTGGACGCGCTGCGCGCCGCCGACGTGGTGCTCGACGTCATCAGCGTGCTGCGTCTGGAGGGGGGCGAGTGAGCGGGGGATCCGCGCCGTCCGCGCACCGCGCCGTGCGCGTGAAGGTTCCGGCGACGAGCGCCAACCTCGGGCCGGGCTTCGACACGCTGGGCATCGCGCTCGCTTACGGCGACGAGCTCGTCGCCGAGACCCGGGACGAGCCGGGCGCGACGGTGCGCGTGACAGGGGTCGGCGAGGGGGAGGTGCCCACCGACGCGTCGAACCTCGTGGTGCGTTCGGCCGCGCACGTCTTCGAGCGTCTCGGGCGCCCCGTTCCGGGGCTCGAGATCGCCGCGCGCAACCGCATCCCCCACGGGCGGGGCATGGGTTCGTCCGGAGCGGCGATCGTGGCGGGCATCATGATCGCGGCGGGGATGCTGCAGAGCGACCCGGATTCGCCCCTGGAGCTGAGCGAGGACGAGCTCCTCGCGTTCGCGACCGAGCTCGAGGGGCACCCCGACAACGTCGCACCGGCGCTCTTCGGCGGGCTCACGATCGCGTGGACGACCGAGCGGGGCCCTCGCTTCAAGAGGCTGATGGTGCATCGCGGCGTGGCGCCGCTCGTGCTCGTTCCGAGCTTCACCATGTCGACCGAGCTGGCTCGCAGCCTGCAGCCGAAGCAGGTGCCGCACGAGGACGCGGTGTTCAACGTCTCGCGATCCGCGCTGCTCATCGCCGCGCTCACGCAGAGCCCGGAGCTGCTGCTCGAGGCGACGGAGGACCGCCTGCACCAGCACTACCGCGGAGACGCCATGCCGGCCACCCGCGACCTGATCGGAGAGCTGCGCGCGGACGGCCACCCGGCGGTGGTCTCCGGAGCCGGCCCGTCGATCCTCGTGCTCTCGAACGGACCGGGGGAGCGCCTGCGCGCCGCCGACCTCGTGGCCGAGCGGCACGCGGAATGGCAGTCGCTGACCCTGGCCGTCGACACGAAGGGTGCTACAGTGGAGTCGATCCCCGCGTAGTCGCCCGGGCTTCACGCAGCCGAGACCCAGACGGTCCGGGAGCGGGTCCGGGAGGGCGAGCGATCGGTCTCCTCTCCGGGCGCGTGCAGTGCGAGCCATGAGCGGCGAGCGATCGCCGCTCGCTTCAGACTCGCGGAGTTCGGATCGATTTCCTCACCGCGACCACTTGTCCGGTGATCCCGACGCACGTCTGTGCACTACCGCGGGAAGGCGAGGCCGAATGCGCGCGCTGTTCCGGCGGCGTTCCGAGAGGAAGAACGTGGAAACGAACGTAGAAGACACCAATAACACGCCTGTCGAGGAGGCCGCGCCGGTTCGCCGCCGCGCCTCCCGCCGCGCGACCGCGGCCGCCGGCGCCACGAGCGAGGCCGTTGCCGCCGAGGCCGGCGCCGTAGCCGGCGCCCCAGTCTCGGCTCCCGCGGCCGCCGCGGCCCCCGCCGCCGAGGAGGCGCTCGCGGAGGCTCCGAAGAAGCGCGCGACGCGCAGCCGCAAGAAGCCCGTCGAGGCCGAGGCCCCGGCGGCCGAGACGTCCGCCGATGGAGCGGGCGAGCGGAACGCCCCAGTGCAGGCCGCCGCCGCCGAGGAGGCGCCCGCGGAGGCTCCGAAGAAGCGCGCGACGCGCAGCCGCAAGAAGCCCGTCGAGGCCGAGGCCCCGGCGGCCGAGACGTCCGCCGATGGAGCGGGCGAGCGGAACGCCCCAGTGCAGGCCGCCGCCGCCGAGGAGGCGCCCGCGGAGGCTCCGAAGAAGCGCGCGACGCGCAGCCGCAAGAAGCCCGTCGAGGCCGAGGCCCCGGCGGCCGAGACGTCCGCCGATGGAGCGGGCGAGCGGAACGCCCCAGTGCAGGCCGCCGCCGCCGAGGAGGCGCCCGCGGAGGCTCCGAAGAAGCGCGCGACGCGCAGCCGCAAGAAGCCCGTCGAGGCCGAGGCCCCGGCGGCCGACCGGGCCGGTGCGGAGGAAGCGGGTCCCGCCGCCGAGGGCGACCGCAGCGCCGAGGCTGAGACGGCCCCCGACACCGCCCCCGCCAAGCGCGGACGCAGTCGCCGCGCGCAGGCAGCGGAGGCCGCGCCCGATGCCGGGGGCGAGAAGAGCGAGCAGGACGCCGCCGCCAAGCCCGAGGCCGAGAAGCCCGAGGGGGAGAAGGGCGAGGCGGGCGCCGCCGAGAGCGAGAGGCAGGGCCGCAGCCGCCGGGGCCGGGGCCGCTCGCAGAAGGTCGACAACGCCGACTCGGGCGAGGCCGCCGAGCAGAGCTCCGCGAACGACGAGGGCGGCAAGGGCCGCGGACACTCCCAGAACGGCGACAAGAACGGCGACAACTCGGCGCGCTCCAGCCGCACTCGCCAGCGCGACCGCAAGCGCCGCGGTCAGAACGACGATCTCGAGCCCGAGATCACGGAGGACGACGTGCTGCTGCCCATCGCGGGCATCCTCGACGTGCTCGACAACTACGCCTTCGTGCGCACGAGCGGCTACCTCCCCGGCACGAGCGACGTGTACGTCTCGCTCGGCCAGGTCAAGAAGTACGGTCTGCGCCGCGGAGACGCCGTGGCCGGCGCCATCCGCCAGCCCCGCGAGGGTGACGGCGGCGGCCGCCAGAAGTACAACGCGATCGTCAAGGTCGACAGCGTCAACGGCCGACCGGCCGACGAGAACGAGAAGCGCGCCGATCTCGCGGAGCTGATCCCGGTCTTCCCGCAGGAGCGCCTGCGCCTGGAGACCTCGCAGGATCGGCTGGTGGGCCGCGCGATCGACATCGCCGCGCCCATCGGCCTCGGCCAGCGCGGCCTCCTGGTGATCCCCGAGCAGCGGTCCGGCGTCGCGGTGCTCGGCGAGATCGCGCATGCCGTCAGCGCGAACAAGCCCGACGCGCACCTGATGCTCGTGCTCGCCGACGCGCAGCCCGAGGAGATCACCCAGCTGCAGCGCACCGTCGCCGGCGAGGTCGTCGCCGCGAGCTTCGACCGCCCGGCCGAGGACCAGGCGACCATCGCCGAGCTGGCCGTCGACCGAGCCAAGCGCCTCGTCGAGCTCGGTCACGACGTGGTCGTGCTGATCGACTCGCTGAACCGCCTGGCCAGGGCCTACGCGCAGGCGCAGCACACCGCCGCGCGGCCCGGTCTCGACGAGATAGACGAGTTCGCGCTGGGGCAGATCAAGCGCCTGCTCGCGGCGGCGCGCAACGTGGAGAACGGCGGATCGCTCACCGTGCTCGCCACCGTGCACGCCAAGACCGGTATCGACGCCGACAAGATGCTGCTGCGCGAGGTCCGCGCCGTCGTCAACAGCGAGATCCGGTTCAAGAAGGCGCAGCCGGGCCTCGCGCCCGTCGTCGATCTCTCGGACTCGCTCACCCGCAACGTCGACGCGCTGCTCGGCGCCGACGAAGCGGTCGTGCTCGCGCGGCTCCGCGCCGCGCTGGACCACGACGACGCCTCCGAGAAGGCGCTCGAGCGGCTGCGCGCCACCGGGTCGAACTCCGCTCTGCTCGCCGAGATCCAGCGCTCCGGCAAGTTCTGATGTTCGAGCAGGTCGAGGCGCTGCTCGTCGAGCACGCGCGGCTGCAGGACGAGCTCGCAGATCCCTCCCTGCACGCCGATGCCGGCCGGGCCAAGAAGGTGAACCGGCGCTACGCCGAGCTCAGCAGGATCAAGGCCGCGTACGAGCAGTGGCAGCAGCTCGGCGACGATCTCGAGGCCGCGCGCGAGCTGGCGAGGGAGGATGAGGCGTTCGCCGAGGAGATCCCGGCGCTCGAGGAGTCCCTCGCCGAGGCTCAGGAGAAGGTGCGCCGGCTCCTGATCCCGCGCGACCCGGACGACGCCCGTGACGTGATCCTCGAGATCAAGGGCGGCGAGGGCGGCGCGGAGTCGGCGCTCTTCGGCGCCGACCTGCTGCGCATGTACCTGCACTACGCGGAGTCCAAGGGCTGGAAGACCGAGATGCTCGAGGCCGACGAGAGCGACCTCGGCGGCTACAAGAACGTGCAGGTCGCCATCAAGTCGAACGCGGGCGACCCGTCGCAGGGCGTGTGGGCGCACCTCAAGTACGAGGGGGGCGTGCACCGCGTGCAGCGGGTACCCGTCACCGAGTCGCAGGGGCGCATCCACACCTCGACCACGGGCGTGCTCGTCTATCCGGAGGTCGACGAGCCGGAGGAGGTCGAGGTCAACCAGAACGACCTCAAGATCGACGTGTACCGCTCGTCGGGGCCCGGCGGCCAGTCGGTCAACACGACCGACTCGGCGGTGCGCATCACGCACCTGCCCACGGGCATCGTGGTAGCGATGCAGAACGAGAAGTCGCAGCTGCAGAACCGCGAGGCCGCCATGCGCGTGCTCCGCGCCCGGCTGCTCGCGAAGCAGCAGGAGGAGGCCGCGGCCGAGGCCTCGGCGCACCGCTCGAGCCAGATCCGCACCATGGATCGATCCGAGCGCATCCGCACCTACAACTTCCCCGAGAACCGCGTCGCCGACCACCGCACCGGGTACAAGGCGTACAACCTCGACGCCGTGATGAACGGCGCGCTGGACCCCGTCATCGAGTCCTGCATCCGCATGGACGAGACGGATCGGCTTAAGGCGCTGGGGCAGTAGTTCCGCATTCGTGCGGGGGCGGCTCCGCGCGCGGGCGGTCGATCCCGCGAGAGGGCTCATGGGCGCTACGCTGAGGGTGTGAACGCCCCCAGCAGAGTCGCAGCGCCCATCGTCGGTCCGTGCGTGACGCTCCGCGCGCCCGCGGAAGCCGATCGCGACCCGCTCCTCGCGATTCTCGCCGAGCCCGAGGTCGCGCAGTGGTGGGTCGGCTACACGCCGGAGCGCGTGCAGCAGGAGTTCATCGAGGCGCCGGAGACGACGCGCATCATCGAGGTCGGCGGAGAGTGCGCCGGCGCCATGTACGTGCTGCGCGGCGACGATCCGGAATACCCCACGACCGTCATGCACATCTTCATCGGCACGGGGTTCCGCGGACGCCGCATCGGCGAGGAGGCGCTCGCGCTCGCGATCCGCGAGGAGTTCGCCGAGGGCATCTCGCGCGTCACGCTCGACCCCAATGTCGGCAACGAGGGCGCCATCCGCAGTTACGAGCGCCTCGGCTTCCGCCGCATCGGCGTGCTGCGCGACTACCAGGTGCGCCCGGGCGGGCGGCTCGAGGACGCGCTGTTCCTGGACCTCACGCGCCGCGACTTCCCCGACGGCCCGCCGTTGCCGCCGCGCGCCTGAGCGTCGAGCCGCCGCGCGCCTGAGCGGCCGTCGCGGCATCACCCGGGCGATAGCATGGAGCACATGCGAACCGGTCGACCCCTGCTGCCCTGGGTCGTCTGGGGGGTCGCGGCGTTCGCCTACGCCATCGCGATCATCAACCGCTCCTCGCTCGCGGCACTGGGCCCCGCCGCACAGGACCACTTCGGCATCGACGCGACCGCGCTGTCGATGTTCGCGATGATCCAGCTCGCCGTGTACGCGGGCCTGCAGATCCCGGTGGGGGTGCTGCTCGATCGTTTCGGGCCGACGAACATGCTCGTCGGCGGCGGCCTGCTCATGGTGGTCGGGCAGGTGGGCATGGCGACCGTCTCCGACGTGACGCTCGCGATCCTCGCCCGAGTGCTGGTGGGGGCCGGCGACGCGTGCACGTTCATCAGCGTGATGCGCATGCTCCCGGAGTGGTTCGCGTTGCGGCAGCTGCCGACCGTGAGCCAGCTCACCGGCCTCATCGGTCAGGCCGGCCAGCTGGTCTCGGTGACGCCGCTCGCGCTGCTGGTGGGCGTCGCCGGATGGACGAACGGCTTCCTGGGCGTGGCGGCGGTCGGGCTGCTCGTGGTGCTGCTCGGCTCGGTCGTGCTGCGGGACCGCCCGGGCGACGGCACGCTGTTCGAGCGGATCACGGGCAGGCCGGGTCGTCTCAGCAGGAACGCGCGCTCACTCGCCACGCCGCCGCCGACGGGCGTCGTCGAGATGGCCCCTCCGGCCACCGCGATGATCCCGGTGGTGAAGGAGCCCCGTGCGCGGGGGCTGGGGTTCTGGTTTCGCGCACGGCGCCTGCTGCGCCTGCCGGGGGTGCGCCTCGCGTACTGGGTGCACTTCACCTCGCCCTTCGCCGGCACCGCGTTCATCCTGCTGTGGGGCACGCCGTTCCTGGTGGGCGGGGCGGGTCTGCCGCAGTCGGCGGCGGGCGCGCTGCTGAGCCTGACGGTGGTGTCGTCGATGGTGGCGGGCCTCGTGCTGGGGCCCATCAGCTCGCGCTACGCCGAGCGCCGGGTGTGGATCAACGTGTCCATCACGGCGGCGATCGCGACGGTCTGGATCGCGGTGCTGGTGTGGCCGGGTACCCCGCCGACGTGGCTGCTCGTCGTGCTGCTCGTGGTGATGCCGCTCGGCGGCCCGGCCTCGATGATCTCGTTCGAGGTCGCGCGCTCGCACACCCCGCGCAGCTTCGCGGGGTTCGGCACGGGCCTCGTGAACACGGGCGGCTTCACGGCGGCGCTGCTCGTGATCCTGCTCGTCGGCCTGCTGCTCGACCTGCAGGGCGCGGGTTCGCCCGAGCAGTACTCGCTCGGGGCGTTCCGGGTGGCGTTCGCGGTGCAGATCCCGTTCTGGCTGCTCGGGATCACGATGATCGCCGTCGAGTACGTGCGCACGAAGCGGTGGATGGAGGAGCACGGCCGACGGCTGCGCTGAGGCGGCCCTCAGATGACGTAGAAGTCGGCCATGTCGGGCTGCTCCGCGCGGGGGGCGCCGCGTCGCGGGCGTCCCCGGGCGGGAATGCCGGTGAGCGTCGTCCACGGCTCGGCGGAGTGCACGACGACGGCGTTGGAGCCGACGGCGCTGTCGTGGCCCAGCTCGATGTCGCCGAGCAGCTGCGCCCCCGCGCCGATGATCACGCGGTCCCCGATCGTGGGGTGGCGCTTGCCCCTGCTGTGGCCCGTGCCCCCGAGGGTGACCCCGTGGTAGATGAGCACGTCGTCGCCGACGACGGCGGTCTCGCCGATCACCACGCCCATGCCGTGGTCGATGAAGAGGCGGCGCCCGATGGTGGCGCCGGGGTGGATCTCGATGCCCGTGAAGAACCGCGCGAGCTGGGAGAGGGCCCGGGGCAGGAAGCGCAGGCCGCGCCTCCACAGGGTGTGGGAGACGCGATGCCACCAGACGGCGTGCAGGCCCGAATACACGAAGAACACCTCGACGGCGCCGCGCGCCGCCGGATCGTGCGCGCGGGCCGCCGCGACGTCTTCGCGGATGCGGGAGAGAACGCTCACATCGGCTCGATTCGCGGCGCCTAGACCTCGAGGTCCTCGAACAGCACGGTCGAGAAGTAGCGCTCGCCGAAGTCGGGCACCACGACCACGATCTTCTTACCGGCGTTCTCGGGGCGCTTCGCGACCTGGACCGCGGCCCACACGGCCGCGCCGCCCGAGATGCCCGCGAGGATGCCCTCGTCGGTGCCGAGCGCGCGCGCCTCGGCGATCGCGTCGGGGAGGGCGACGTCGATGACCTCGTCGTAGATGCTGCGGTCGAGGATCTCGGGCACGAAGTTGGCCCCGAGGCCCTGGATCTTGTGGGGGCCGGGCTGTCCGCCGGTGAGGATGGGCGAGTCGGCGGGCTCGACGGCGACGATCTCGATCTGCGGATTCTGCTCCTTGAGGTAGCCGCCGGCGCCGGTGATGGTGCCCCCGGTGCCGATGCCCGAGACGAGGATGTCGACCTGGCCGTCGGTGTCGTTCCAGATCTCGGGGCCGGTGGTGGTGCGGTGGATGGCCGGGTTGGCGGGGTTGGCGAACTGCCGGGCGAGCACCGCGCCGGGAGTGCTCTCGGCGATCTCCTCGGCCCTCGCGACGGCGCCCCTCATGCCGAGGGGGCCCTCGGTGAGCACGATCTCGGCGCCGTAGGCGACGAGCAGCTTGCGGCGCTCGATGCTCATGGTCTCGGGCATGGTGAGGATCACGCGGTAGCCGCGCGCCGCGCCCACGAAGGCGAGGGCGATGCCCGTGTTGCCGCTCGTGCCCTCGACGATCGTGCCGCCGGGCTGCAGCGCGCCCGACTGCTCGGCGGCGTCGATGATCGCGATGCCGATGCGATCCTTCACCGAGCCCGCGGGGTTGTAGAACTCGAGCTTGGCGAGCACCTCCGCTCCGGCGCCGTCGGTGACGCGGTTGAGGCGCACGAGGGGCGTGTTGCCGAAGGCCTGGGTGATGTTGTCGTAGGTGCGTGACATGCGCTTCGATCTCCGTTCTGGGCATGATGGGAGTCGGTCTGGAGCCACCATGAACTATAGCGTGAAGTTATTCGAGGGGTATCGGACCGTTATGCGATGCGACGCGGTGTTACGCCGCTCCGCCGGGTACCCGACTCGGAGCGCGGCGGGAGCGCGTCGCGACCTGTGGGAGAGTTGCAGGGTGGAAGAGCGGAGCGCGACGGCGGTGCTGGACGAGTTGCGGGCGGTGCTCGCGGCGGGCGGCGTCGAGGATCCCGCGACCGATGCGCAGCTGATCCTCGGCCACGTGCTCGGCGTCTCGCGCGGCAGGGCGCAGGCGCTCGCGGTGCTCGGCTCGCCGATCCCGCGCGCGCAGTTCGAGCGGGCCAGCGAGCTCGCGGGCGAGCGCGCACGCCGGGTGCCGCTGCAGCACCTCACGGGCCGCGCGCCGTTCCGCTCGATCGAGCTGTCGGTCGGTCCCGGCGTCTTCGTGCCGCGTCCCGAGACCGAGACCGTGGCGCAGTTCGCCATCGACGCCCTCCAGGCGGTTCCGGATCCCGAGCCGATCGCGGTCGATCTCTGCACGGGCAGCGGCGCCATCGCCCTCGCCGTCGCGAACGAGGTGCCCGCGGCGCAGGTCTGGGCCGTGGAGAAGAGCCCCGAGGCGCACGCGTGGGCCGAGCGCAACGTGCGGGAGTGGGGCTCGGGCCGCGTGACGCTGCTGCTGGGCGACGTTCGGGATCCCGAGCCGCTCGCGCGGCTCGCGGGCCGCGTGGACGTGCTCGTGTCCAACCCGCCGTACGTTCCGGAGGGCATGGTGCCCCGCCATCCGGAGGTGCGGGAGCACGATCCCGAGCTCGCGCTCTACGGCGGGCCCGACGGGCTCGAGCTGATCCGGAGCATCAGCCGGATCGGACTCGGCCTCGTGCGCCCCGGCGGCAGCCTCGTGCTCGAGCACGCCGAGACCCAGGGCGCCGCGATCCGCGGACTGCTCGAGGCCGACGGCTGGCGCGCCGCGGCGACGCACCCCGACCTGACGGGCCGGGATCGCGCCACCACGGCGGTCCGCTAGCCGCGCCCCGCTCCGCGATCCGCGCCCCGCTCCGCGATCCGCGCCCCGTTCCCGCGATCCGCGCCCCGTTCCCGCGATCCGTGTGCGCCTTGTGGACGCTTCATCCGCTCTCGAGCGGCGAAAAGGCGCACACCGATTCGGGTTCGTGCGATGCGGGGTCCGGCGGGCGGCGGGCCGGCGGGGCGGAGAGGCCCCGGTTCACGGGAATGCCGGGGCGGAGCAGGAGTAGGCTTGGAACTTATGGCCGAGGTCTTCGATTGCTCCGATGGTTTCCAGCTGCTCTCCGGGGTGCGCACGGCGCGCCGGGCGATCGGCCGGGGGGAACTCGCGGTGATTCCGACGGACACGGTCTACGGGGTCGCTGCCGACGCCTTCGCGCCCGAGGCCGTTCAGCGCCTGCTCGACGCCAAGGGCCGCGGCCGTCAGTCGCCGCCGCCGGTGCTGATCCCGAACACCGGCACGCTCGCCGCCCTGGCCGCCGAGGTCCCCGCTCCGCTGACGCTGCTCGCCGAAACCTTCTGGCCCGGTGCCCTCACCATCATCGTCCGGGCCAACCCCTCCCTCAGCTGGGACCTCGGCGAGACGGGCGGCACGGTGGCCCTGCGCATCCCGAACCATCCGCTGGCGCTCGAACTGCTCGAGGAGACCGGGCCGCTCGCCGTCTCGTCGGCGAACCGGACCGGGGAGCCCGCCGGGCGGACGGCGGAGGCGGCGCGGGAGATGCTCGGCGACGCGGTCGCCGTCTACCTCGAGGCGGGGGAGGCCGAGGGCGACGGGCTCGCCTCCACGATCGTCGATGCGACGGGACTCGCCGAGGAGGGCGGCGAGCTGCGCGTGCTGCGCGAGGGCGGGGTGAGCCGCGAGGCGATCGCCGAGCTGCTGCCCGGGGTGTCCTTCGGGGACTGACGTGCTGCCCTACCTGGTGGTCATCGCGGTGGCGGCCATCGTCACCGCCGCGGCGTCGTACGCCGTGCTGCGGCTGAGCCGCAGGTACCGCCTCGCACCCGAGGTGCGCGCGCGCGACGTGCACCGCACCCCGACGCCCCGGCTCGGCGGCGTCGCCATGTTCCTCGGCATCCTCGCGGCGTTCGGGATCGCGGGCACGCAGGAGGAGTTCGCGCCGCTCTACGCCCAGGGGTCGAGGATGTGGGCGCTGCTCGGGGCGTGCGCGGTCATCGCGGTCGTGGGGATCCTCGACGACCTGCTCGATCTCGACTGGATGATCAAGCTCGCCGCCCAGCTCGCGGCGGCCGGGCTGCTCGCGTGGAACGGCGTGCAGATCGTGTCGCTGCCCTTCGGCGACACCCTCATCGTGGGCTCGCCGGCCGTGAACTTCGTGCTCACCGTGTTCCTCATGACGCTCGTGATGAACGCAGTCAACTTCGTGGACGGTCTCGACGGGCTCGTGGCGGGCGTCGCGATCATCGCGAACTCGCTCTTCTTCATCTACACGCTCCTGCTGCACGCGCAGATGGGTCAGTTCGACTCGGTGGCGTTCGCCGGCCTCATCGCGGTGGTGGTGGTGGGCATCTGCGTCGGGTTCCTGCCGTTCAACTGGCATCGCGCGCGCATGTTCATGGGGGACGCCGGCGCCCTGCTCGTCGGCCTGCTCATGGCCACCTCGACGGTCTCGGTGACGGGCGAGCTCAACCCGGCTGCGCTCGACCAGAAGCTCGTGCTGGCCGCGTACATTCCCATCATCCTGCCCGTCGCGGTGCTCGCGCTGCCGCTCGCCGACTTCTCGCTGGCGGTGATCCGTCGCCTGCGAGCCGGCAAGAGCCCGTTCTCCGCCGACCGCCTGCACCTGCACCATCGCCTCCTCGACATGGGGCACTCGCCCCTGCAGGCCGTGCTCATCTTCTACCTGGGCACGGCGGTGCTCTCGGTCGCGCTGCTGCTCGTCTTCATCCTGCAGAGCCTGGTGCTGCCGATCGCCGTGCTGGTGCTCGGGGGCGTGGCGTGCGCGGCGCTGCTGCTCCTGCCCGCCTCGCGGCTGCGCGCAGCACGCGCGCAGCGACGCTTGGTACGGTTGAAGCGGCCGACCGGGAACGAGGATGCCGGCCCCGACGCGCTCGCAGCCGCGGGCGAGCCGAAGGAGAGGACCCAGGAGTGAGCAGCCCCGCAGTGCAGCCGGAGAGTTCCGCGCCCGACACGACCCGTTCCATGCCGACGTCTCAGCCCGTGCTGCTGAGGGCGCTGCGGTGGGGGTTCGCGGTCACCGGCGTGCTCGTCGCGGCCTTCGCCGTCATCGGATGGCTGGTGTCGGAGTCTCCCGGCCTGTGGGGCGGGATCATCGGAGCGGGTCTCGGAGGCCTGTTCCTGCTGATGACGGTGGGCAGCATCGCCTTCGCCAACCGCTTCGTCGAGCGCGATTTCTACATCACCGCGTTCTTCGGGATCGTGCTCGGCAGCTGGGTGTTCAAATTCATCCTGTTCATCCTCGCGGTCGTCCTGTTGAGGGACCGGGAGTGGCTCGATACGCGGGTCATGTTCTTCGGCGTGATCGCCAGCGTCTTCGCGTCGCTCGCGCTCGACGTGATCATCATCGTCAGGTCGCGTATTCCGGTTGTGCAGAGCCCGTAGCGCCGGCCCCGCGAGGCGGCGTGACGCCGTGGGGCCGGTCGGTCGGTTCCGGTTTCTCCTCCGGCGAAATTGTTGTTAGGATTGACGTGTTCCCTGCTGTGCGGGCTTGATCTATGCCTATATTCTGCCGGGGCACGACCACCGTTCGACATCGTGCAGCGTGTCTGCACCTAAGTCAGGAGAATGGCGCTGTTCGCTAACGCTATGCAACTCGTGGCCCCCGTATTCACCGCGCAAGAGAGCGGTGGCGGGTTCAAGCCGCCGACGATGGCCGAATTCTTCCCCGAGATCGTGCTGTTCGAGGGGACGCCATTCGCGATGAACCGGATCATGCTGATCCGGATCCTCATGACCGCCCTGCTGCTGCTGCTCTTCTGGCTCGGCACGCGCAGAATGCGCGTGATCCCCACCCGTGGGCAGTCGCTCACCGAGATGGCGCTCGACTTCGTGCGCGTCAACATCGCCGAGGACCTGCTCGGCAAGGTCGACGGCCGTCGTTTCCTGCCGATTCTCACCGCGATCTTCTTCTCGGTCCTCGCGTTCAACGTCACGGGCGTCGTGCCCGCCCTGAACATCGCCGCAACATCGGTGATCGGCTTCCCGCTCGTGCTCGCCGTCGTGTCGTACGTCACCTTCATCTACGCGGGTATCAAGAAGAGCCCGGGCAACTTCTTCAAGAACTCGCTGTTCCCCTCCGGGGTTCCGAAGCCGATCTACATCATCGTGACCCCGATCGAGTTCATCTCGACCTTCGTCATCCGGCCCGTCACCCTCACGCTGCGACTCCTCATGAACATGATGGTCGGCCACCTGCTGCTCGTGCTGCTGTTCGCCGCGACCCAGTTCTTCCTCTTCTCGGGCGAGGGCTTCTTCAAACTGTTCGGCGTCGGCACCCTGGCCTTCGGCTTCGCCTTCACCCTCTTCGAGATTCTCGTCTCGGTCCTGCAGGCCTACGTCTTCACGCTTCTCACGGCTGTCTACATCCAGCTCGCGCTGGCTGAAGAGCACTAAACCACACGGGGCTCGGCGTCCGCCGCGCTCACCATACGGAAGGAAACACACAACGTGTCTGTTCTCGCTGCTATCTCGGGCAACATCGCAACCGTCGGCTACGGCCTCGCCGCCATCGGCCCCGCCATCGGCGTGGGCATCGTCGTCGGCAAGACCATCGAGGGCGTCGCCCGTCAGCCCGAGCTCGCCGGCCGCCTCCAGGTGCTGATGTGGATCGGCATCGCGTTCACCGAGGCACTCGCGTTCATCGCGATCGCGACGCCGTTCATCTTCACCAACTGATCGATCCACTTCCCTAGTCTCGAAAGGGAGGCTCGATGATTAACGCAGTCTACGTCGCTGCAGAGGGAGCGAATCAGAATCCGCTCGTCCCGGCGACCTACGACATCGTCTGGTCTGCGGTCGTCTTCGCCATCATCCTCGTCGCGTTCTGGAAGGTCTTCCTCCCCAAGATGCGGACGATGCTCGATGAGCGCGCCGAGGCCATCGAGGGCAACATCGCCAAGGCCGACGAGGCCCAGGCGAAGGCCGAGGCCGCGCTGCAGGAGTACACCGCGCAGCTCGCCAGCGCCCGCCAGGAGGCCGGCGAGATCCGCGAGGCGGCTCGTGCCGATGCTGCGAAGATCGTGTCGAAGGCCAAGGAGGACGCCACCACCGAGCAGGCCCGCATCGCCCAGGCCGCGCAGGCGCAGATCGAGGCGGAGCGCCAGACCGCGGTGGTCTCCCTGCGCAAGGACGTCGGGTCGCTCGCCATCGACCTCGCCTCGAGCGTGGTCGGCGAGAGCCTGACCGACGACCAGAAGGCCTCGGCGCTCGTCGATCGCTTCCTCGCCGATCTCGAGGCATCCGAGAAGGCGGCGAAGTAATGGGAAGCGCGTCACGCGAAGCACTGACCCAGGCCCGCACCGCGCTGCGTGCGGGGCTCGATCAGGCCGCCGGCGGCGAACTGCTGCAGGCGGCGGGCCGCATCGCCGAGAGCCCGGCGCTCGCCGCCTCCCTCGGCGACGCCTCGGCCCCCGTCGAGGCGAAGGCCCGGCTGGTCGAGCGGCTGTTCGGCGGGCTCTCCGCTGACGCGCGCTCCGTGCTCGCCGCCGCGGTGCAGGCCCGGTGGTCGAACGTCGACGAGTTCGTCGCGGGGGTCGAGGAGCTCGGCCTGCGCGCCGAGGGCGTCGCCAATCCCGCGCTCTTCGACGAGCTGCTCGCGGTCGCCGACCTGGTGGATCGCAACCACGAGCTGCAGCTCAGCCTGGGCAGCAAGCTCGCGGAACCCGCAGGCAAGGTCGCCCTCGTGCAGCGGCTGCTCTCGGGCAAGACCTCCGCATCGGCCGTGGCGGTCGTCAGCCACTTCGTGGCCAATCCGCGCGGTCGGCGCCTCGACGCCACGCTGCGCCAGGCGGCCCGCACCGCCGCGGACCAGGTCGGCAGCGAGCTCGCGACCGTCACCGTCGCGGCGCCGCTCTCCGCGGAGCAGCAGGATCGTCTGGCCCGCGCGCTCGAGCAGTCGGCCGGCCGACCGGTCAAGATCACGACCGTCGTCGATCCCGGGCTGGTCGGCGGGGTGCGCATCCAACTCGCCGACGACGTGATCGACGGCAGCGTCCGCGCCCGCCTGGACGATCTCCGGCAGCGGCTCGCAGCTTAAGGCACAACTTTTCACCCCCGGGGGCGGCGCTTCCGGACCAGACAGAGGAAACGAAATGGCAGAACTCTCAATCAGCCCGGACGAGATCCGCGACGCGCTGAAGGACTTCGCAGCGTCGTACGAGCCGACCCAGGCGGAGAAGACCGAGGTCGGCTCCGTGGTCGACGCCGCTGACGGCATCGCCCACGTCGAGGGACTCCCCGGCGTGATGGCGAACGAGCTGGTGCGCTTCGAGGACGGCACGCTCGGCCTGGCGCAGAACCTCGAGGAGAACGAGATCGGCGTCGTCGTGCTCGGCGAGTTCACCGGCATCGAGGAGGGCCAGCCGGTCACCCGCACCGGCGAGGTGCTCTCGGTTCCCGTGGGCGAGGGCTACCTCGGCCGCGTGGTCGATCCGCTCGGCAACCCGATCGACGGCCTCGGCGAGATCGCCGGCGTCGAGGGCCGTCGCGCCCTCGAGCTGCAGGCCCCCGGCGTGATGCAGCGCAAGTCGGTGCACGAGCCGCTCCAGACCGGCATCAAGGCGATCGACGCGATGATCCCGGTCGGCCGCGGCCAGCGTCAGCTCATCATCGGTGACCGCCAGACCGGCAAGACCGCCATCGCGATCGACACGATCATCAACCAGAGGGCCAACTGGGAGTCGGGCGACGTCACCAAGCAGGTGCGCTGCATCTACGTGGCGATCGGGCAGAAGGGCTCGACCATCGCCTCCGTGAAGGGCGCGCTCGAGGACGCGGGCGCGATGGAGTACACCACCATCGTCGCCTCGCCGGCCTCCGACCCCGCCGGCTTCAAGTACCTGGCGCCGTACACCGGCTCGGCCATCGGCCAGCACTGGATGTACGACGGCAAGCACGTGCTCATCATCTTCGACGACCTGTCGAAGCAGGCCGAGGCCTACCGCGCCGTGTCGCTGCTGCTGCGCCGCCCGCCGGGGCGCGAGGCCTACCCGGGCGATGTGTTCTACCTGCACTCCCGCCTGCTCGAGCGCTGCGCGAAGCTCTCGGACGAGCTGGGCGCCGGATCGATGACCGGCCTGCCGATCATCGAGACCAAGGCCAACGACGTGTCGGCCTACATCCCGACCAACGTGATCTCGATCACCGACGGCCAGATCTTCCTGCAGTCCGACCTCTTCAACGCCAACCAGCGCCCGGCGGTCGACGTGGGCATCTCGGTGTCGCGCGTCGGCGGCGACGCGCAGGTCAAGTCGATCAAGAAGGTCTCCGGCACGCTCAAGCTCGAGCTGGCCCAGTACCGAGCGCTCGAGGCGTTCGCCATGTTCGCGTCCGACCTCGACGCCGCCAGCCGCAAGCAGCTGGAGCGCGGCGCCCGCCTCACCGAGCTCCTCAAGCAGCCGCAGTACACGCCGTACCCGGTCGAGGAGCAGACGGTCTCCATCTGGGCCGGCACCAACGGCTACCTCGACGAGGTGCCGGTCGAGGACATCCTGCGCTTCGAGCGCGAGTTCCTCGACTACTTGGGCCGCAACTCGGAGGCGCTGAACACGCTCCGCTCGACCAGCGTGCTCGACGACGACACCGTCGCCGAGCTCAAGGCGCAGATCGAGCGGTTCAAGAGCGAGTTCCGCACGTCGTCCGGCAAGAGCCTGAACGAGCAGTTCGACGCGCTCGACGAGGCAGAGATCAAGCAGGAGCAGTTGGTCGTCAAGAAGTAGCGACGGATCGGTGGGGGCGGGAGCCCCCACCGGATCCCGAACCGCTTGACCAGCCAGCCCCGACCAGTACAGGAGAGACATGGGAGCGCAACTTCGGGTCTACCGGCAGAAGATCCGTTCTGCCCAGACGACCAAGAAGATCACCCGTGCGATGGAGCTGATCGCAGCCTCTCGCATTCAGAAGGCGAAGGCCCGCGTCGAGGCTTCGACGCCCTACGCCACCGCGATCACGCGTGCGGTCTCGGCCGTGGCCACGCACTCGAACACCGACCACCCGCTGCTCACCGAGGCCGAGACGGTCGAGCGGGCGGCAGTGGTGATCTTCACCTCCGACCGCGGTCTCGCGGGCGCCTTCAACTCGCAGGTGCTGCGCGAGGCGGAGGAGCTCAGCGAGTTGCTCCGCGATGAGGGCAAGGAGGTCGTCTACTACCTGATCGGCCGCAAGGCCCAGGGCTACTTCTCCTTCCGCCGCCGTCCGTCGGAGCGCGTGTGGACCGGTGACACCGAGAACCCGAGCTTCGAGACGGCCAAGGAGGTCGCCGAGGCGCTGCTCGAGATCTTCAGTCGGCCCGCGGCCGAGGGCGGCGCCCAGGAGATCCACCTCGTCTACAACCGTCTCATCAGCATGGTGAGCCAGGTTCCCGAGGTGCACCGCCTGCTGCCGCTGCAGGTGGTGGAGGGCGTCGCGGAGGCGGCCACCGGCCCCGAGGCCCTGTACGAGTTCGAGCCCGACGCCGACACCGTGCTGGACCAGTTGCTGCCGGCCTACATCGAGTCGCGCATCTTCAACGCGATGCTCGAGTCGGCGGCCGCGAAGCACGCGGCGACGCAGAAGGCGATGAAGTCGGCGAGCGACAACGCCGACTCGCTCATCCGCGACTACACGCGCCTCGCGAACAACGCTCGCCAGGCCGAGATCACCCAGCAGATTTCCGAGATCGTAGGCGGCGCCGACGCGCTGTCGAGCTAGAAGAAGCACGAAGAGAGAGAAACATGACCGAAACCGCCGCAGTGGCGACTGAGGCCGCAACGAAGGTCGTCGGGCGGATCGCTCGAGTGACCGGCCCCGTCGTCGACATCGAGTTCCCGCACGACGCGATCCCGGGCGTCTACAACGCTCTCGAGACCACCATCCACCTGGGTGAGGGTTCCGAGCCCATGAAGCTCGTGCTCGAGGTGGCCCAGCACCTCGGCGACAACCTCGTGCGCGCCATCGCGCTCAAGCCGACCGACGGCCTCGTGCGCGGCCAGGAGGTCGTCGACACGGGCGACTCCATCACCGTGCCCGTGGGCGACGTCACCAAGGGCAAGGTCTTCAACGTGACCGGCGACGTGCTCAACCTGCCCGAGGGCGAGACCATCGAGATCAGCGAGCGCTGGAGCATCCACCGCGAGCCCCCGGCCTTCGACCAGCTCGAGTCGAAGACGCAGCTCTTCGAGACCGGCATCAAGGTGATCGACCTGCTCACCCCGTACGTGCAGGGCGGCAAGATCGGCCTGTTCGGCGGCGCGGGCGTCGGCAAGACCGTGCTGATCCAGGAGATGATCCAGCGAGTGGCGCAGGATCACGGCGGCGTGTCCGTGTTCGCCGGTGTGGGCGAGCGCACCCGCGAGGGCAACGACCTCATCCACGAGATGGACGAGGCCGGCGTCTTCGACAAGACCGCGCTGGTGTTCGGCCAGATGGACGAGCCGCCGGGGACCCGTCTCCGCGTCGCGCTGTCGGCGCTGACCATGGCGGAGTACTTCCGCGACGTGCAGAAGCAGGACGTGCTGCTGTTCATCGACAACATCTTCCGCTTCACCCAGGCGGGCTCCGAGGTGTCGACGCTGCTCGGCCGCATGCCCTCCGCCGTGGGCTACCAGCCGAACCTGGCCGACGAGATGGGCATCCTGCAGGAGCGCATCACCTCGACCCGCGGCCACTCGATCACCTCGCTGCAGGCCATCTACGTGCCCGCCGACGACTACACCGACCCGGCGCCGGCGACCACCTTCGCCCACCTCGACGCGACCACCGAGCTCTCCCGCGAGATCGCCTCGAAGGGCCTGTACCCCGCCGTGGATCCGCTGACCTCGACCTCGCGCATCCTCGATCCCCGCTACCTGGGCGAGGACCACTACCGCGTGGCCACCACGGTCAAGCAGATCCTGCAGAAGAACAAGGAGCTTCAGGAGATCATCGCGATCCTCGGCGTCGACGAGCTCTCCGAAGAGGACAAGATCACGGTCGCCCGCGCCCGCCGCATCCAGCAGTTCCTCTCGCAGAACACCTACATGGCGAAGAAGTTCACCGGCGTCGAGGGCTCCACGGTGCCGCTCAAGGACACCATCGAGTCGTTCGACGCGATCGCCAAGGGCGAGTTCGACCACGTCGCCGAGCAGGCCTTCTTCAACGTCGGCGCCATCTCGGACGTCGAGGAGAACTGGGCCAGGATGCAGAAGGACCTGGCCTGAGCATGGCGCTCAACGTCAGTGTCGTCTCCGCCGATCGCGAGGTCTGGACCGGTACCGCCGCCCAGGTCGTCGCGAAGACGGTGGAGGGCGAGATCGGCATCCTCGGTGGCCACGAGCCGCTGCTCGCCATGCTCGCGCATGGCGAGGTGCGCGTGACCACCGCCGACGGTGAGAAGGTCAAGGTCGACGCCGAGGGGGGCTTCCTCTCCGTCGACCACGACAACGTGACCATCGTCGCCGGCAGGGCAGCTCTGATCCAGTAGCTCTCGCCATCCGACGCCGAGGCCGGAGGCCGCTCCTCGTGAGCGGTTCCGGCCTCTCGTCGTCCTCTCCGCCCGCCGCCTCGTGCCCTCCCATCCCCGTCCCGGGTCCTCGGGGAGGGATCGGAGGGGGAGGCCGCTCACCCCACGCAAGGAGTTCACCGAATGCTCGTGCTGCTGCCGCCCTCCGAGACCAAGCGGGTCGGGGGATCGGGGGCGCTGGATCCCGGCGCGCTGCGCGCTGCCGACGCGCTCGGCGCGGCCCGGGAGCGGGTGCGCGGGGCGCTCGTCGGCCTGAGCCGCGACGAGGAGGCCGCGGCCAGGGCGCTGAAGCTCGGGGCGAAGAATCGCGGCGAGCTCGAGCACAATCTGCGACTCGACTCGAGCGGCGTGATGCCCGCGATCGAGCGCTACACGGGCGTGCTCTACGACGCGCTCCACGTCGGCTCGCTGGACGCCGGCGCCCGGGCCTGGATCGACGCGCACGTCCTGGTGCAGTCCGCGCTGTTCGGGCTGCTCGGGGCGGGGGATCCGATCCCCGCCTATCGGCTCTCGGCCGGATCGCGCCTGCCCGAGCTCGGGGCCCCGCTCAAGCGGGTGTGGGGAGAGGCGCACGCGGCGCTCGAGTGGCCCGACGCGGGCCTGGTGCTCGACCTGCGCTCGAAGGATTACGCCGCGCTGGCCCCGGCGCCCGCGGCGCACGTCGTCAGCGTGGTGCAGCGCGGCGACGACGGCCGGGTGCGCGCGCTGAACCACTTCAACAAGGCGGCCAAGGGAGACCTGGTGCGACGGCTGGCGCGATCCGGGGCCGAACTCGACGGTGCTCCCGCGGAGGGCGCTCCCGCGGACGGTGCTCCCGTCGACAGCGTCGAGCAGCTGCTCGCCTGGGCGGCGGGCGAGGGGCTCGAGATGGCGGTGTCCGAGGACGGCCGGGCGATCACGCTCGTCACCGAGCTCGGTGCGCCCGCGGCCGCGTCATCGCGCCGCGCCGGGGCGCGATAGGATATTCAGGATGTCTATGGAGCGGAAGCAGTGACGACGCGCGGAGAAAACGCGTCGCATCGGCGTTTGCGCTACCGCAGCGACAGCGATGTCGAGATCGAGCTCTCGTGGTTCGCGCTGACCGACGCCGGCCGCCGTCGCGACACCAATCAGGACAGCTACGTGGCGACGCCTCCCATCTTCGCGGTCGCCGACGGCATGGGCGGGCACTCCGCGGGCGAGATCGCCTCTGCCGCGGTCGTGCGCCGCCTGGCGGACCTCGGCGGCAGCACGAGCGTGAGCGAGCAGGACATCGACGAGATGCTCGGCGACGCCGTCGACGACATCGAGCTCGACGCGGGGGAGACCGAGCTGGGCGCGGGAACCACCGTGACGGGCGTCTGCATCAGCCAGGAAGACGAGCCGACCTGGAAGGTCTTCAACATCGGCGACTCCCGCGTCTACCAGTACTTCAAGGGCGCGCTCAGCCAGATCACCGTGGATCACTCAGTGGTGCAGCACCTCATCGACACCGGCGCGATCACCGAGGAAGAGGCCGAGGTCCACCCGCACGCCAACGTGATCACCCGCGCGGTCGGCTTCAACGAGGCGCCGATCCCGGACTACACCTCGCTCGCCCTGATCCCGGGCCAGCGCCTGCTCATCTGCTCCGACGGCCTCACCAAGGAGCTCACCGACATCGGCATCCAGCACTTCCTGGCGACCCAGCCCACCGCCGAGGAGGCTGCGCGCACGCTCGTTCGGCAGGCCGTCGACAACGCCGGCCGCGACAACGTCACCGTGATCGTGATCGACGTGCACGCGGTGGGCGACGACCGCACGGAGGAGATCACGATGTGATTTCCGGCGGTCGTCGGCGGCACGACGGCCCGGCCGCACGACGGTTCAGACGGCGGCGAAGGCCTCGTCGAGCACCGAGAGTACGTCGGCGATAAGCTCCTCGCTCATCTTGAGCGAGGGGAGGAAGCGGATCACCTGGTTGTAGATGCCCGCGTTCAGCAGGATGACGCCGCGCTGAGCGGCGAAGTCGATGACCCTCGCGACCAGCTCGGCGTCGGGCTCGAGGGTGCCCGGCTTCACGAGCTCGATGGCGAGCATGGCGCCCCTGCCGCGCACCTCGGCGATGGCCGGGTACTTCTGCCTGAGCCCGTTCAGGCCGGCGGTGAAGCTCGCCTCGATGCGCTTCGCCTCGGCGAGCAGGCCCTCGCGCTCGATCTGCTCGAAGACCGCGACCGCGGCGGCGCACGAGACGGGGTTGCCGCCGAAGGTGCCGCCGAGGCCGCCGGGCTGCGACCTGTCCATGATCTCGGCGCGGCCGGTGATGCCCGCGAGCGGCAGGCCGCCGGCGATGCCCTTCGCCGAGAGCACGATGTCGGGCTCGACGCCGAACTGCTCGATCGAGAATACGGTGCCCGTGCGGGCCATGCCGGCCTGCACCTCGTCGGCGATGAAGACGATGCCGTTCTCGCGGCACCAGGCGGCGAGGGCCGGCAGGTAGCCGTCGGCGGGAACGATGAAGCCGCCCTCGCCCTGGATCGGCTCGACCACGAGGCAGGCGAGATCCTCGGCGCCCGCCACCTTCTCGAGGTGCGCGATGGTGCGCGCGGCGGCATCGGGCCCGCTCAGGCGGTCGTGCAGCGGGTAGGAGTTGGGGGCCCGGTAGATGTCGCCGGCGCGGGGGCCGTAGCCGAGCGCGTAGGGGGCGCCCTTGTGGTTCATGCTGCTGGTCAGCATCGTGCGGCCGTGGTAGGCGTGCTCCAGCACGGCGACGCCGGGGCGGCCGGTGTGCTTGCGGGCGATCTTGACGCCGTTCTCGACGGCCTCGGCGCCCGAGTTCATGAGCAGGGTCTTGTAGGGGCTCGCGGGGGTGGAGCCCGGCACGTGCTCGGCGAGGCGCTCGGCGACCCGCACGTACGGTTCGTACGGGGTCATGGTGAAGAGCGTGTGGGTGACCCTGTTCAGCTGCTCGGTGGCCGCCGCGACGACGGCGTCGTCGGTGTGACCGATCGTGGTCACGCCGATGCCGCCGCAGACGTCGACGAGCCGGTTGCCGTCGACGTCGACGACGATCGAGTCGTGCGAGCGCTCGATGTAGACGGGCAGCACGCTGTGCACGCCGGGGGGCACGACGGCCCTGCGGCGCTCGTGGATCTCTCGTGAGCGGGGACCGGGGATCTCGGTGACGACGAGACGCTGCTGGGGAATGCCGGTTTGGGTAAGGGTGGCTTCGCTCATACGGTCGATCTTACCCTCGGGGTGCGGCGGATCCGCTGAGCCGCGCCCCCGCCCCGATCGAGGTGCGCCTTCCGGACGCTTCACCCGCGGCGGAGCCGCCGAAAGGCGCACACCGATTCCGGGTGGGGGTGGCCGGCGGGGGCGGTGCGACCGGGCGGGCGGGCGGGGCCCGGGATAGGCTGGGCCCATGAGGGATCTGCACGAGTACCGCGTCGAGATCGAGTGGACCGGCAACCGCGGATCCGGAACCAGCGGCTACCGGGACTACGGCCGTCAGCTCCTCATCCGCGCGGAGGGCAAGGCGGCGCTCGAGGGCTCGGCCGACCGCGCCTTCCACGGCGACGCGGATCGCTGGAACCCCGAGGAGCTGCTCGTCACAGCCCTGGCGCAGTGCCACATGCTGTCGTACCTGCACATGGCCGTGCGCGCGGGCGTGGTCGTCACCGCGTACGAGGACGCGGCGGTCGGCACCATGCGGCAGGAGGGACTGGGCGGGGCCTTCACCGAGGTGCTGCTGCGACCGCGGGTGACGGTCGCCGACGCCTCGATGGTCGAAGCGGCGCTGGCCGCGCACGCCGAGGCGCGCGAGGTCTGCTTCATCGCGAACTCGGTGAGCTTCCCCGTGCGGCATGAGCCCGAGATCGTCGTGGGTCCCGAGGCGTAACGCGGCGGATCGCGTGCGGGGGTTCCGAATACAATGGAACCCATGGCATCGGACCCCTCCTCGTTCTTCCTCACCACGCCCATCTTCTACGTGAACGATGCGCCCCATATCGGGCACGCGTATACCGAGGTCGCGGCCGACGTGCTCGCGCGCTGGCACCGTCAGGCGGGGGACGACACCTGGTTCCTCACGGGCACCGACGAGCACGGCCAGAAGATCCTGCGCACCGCGACCGCGAACGGGGTGGCGCCGAAGGAGTGGGCCGACCGCCTCGTCGAGTCGGCGTGGAAGCCGCTGCTCGACACGATCGACATCTCCAACGACGACTTCATCCGCACGACCGAGGCGCGGCACGAGCAGGGCGTCGCCAAGTTCCTGCAGAAGCTGTACGACGACGGCCACGTGTACGCCGGCGAGTTCGAGGCGCTCTACTGCGTGGGCTGCGAGGAGTTCAAGCCGAAGAGCGAGATCGTCGACGGCGAGGGCGCGTTCGAGGGGCAGAAGGTGTGCGCGATCCACTCGAAGCCGCTCGAGCTGCTGCAGGAGAAGAACTACTTCTTCAAGATGAGCGCGTTCCAGGATCGGCTGCTGGCCCTCTACGAGGAGCGCCCCGGTTTCGTGCAGCCCGCGAGCGCGCGCAACGAGGTGATCGCGTTCGTGCAGCAGGGGCTCGAGGACCTGTCGATCTCGCGCACCTCCTTCGACTGGGGCGTCCCGATCCCGTGGGACTCGAGCCACGTCACCTACGTCTGGTTCGACGCCCTGCTCAACTACGTCACGGCGATCGGCTACGGCCAGGACGACGCGCAATTCGGGCGGCGCTGGCCGGCCCACCACCTCGTCGGCAAGGACATCCTGCGCTTCCACGCGGTGATCTGGCCCGCGATGCTCCTGGCCGCGGGCCTCGAGGTCCCGGATCGCGTGTTCGCGCACGGCTGGCTGCTCGTGGGGGGCGAGAAGATGTCGAAGTCGAAGCTCACCGGCATCGCGCCTAAGGAGATCACCGAAACCTTCGGCTCGGACGCGTTCCGCTACTACTTCATGCGCGCCATCTCCTTCGGGCACGACGGCTCCTTCAGCTGGGAGGATCTCGCCGCCCGCTACCAGGCCGAGCTGGCCAACGGCTTCGGCAACCTGGCGAGCCGCGCGCTCGCCATGAACCGGAAGTACTTCGACGGCCGCGTACCCGAGGCTTCGGCGATCGCCGACACCGAGGCCGAGGCGGCGATCCGTGATCTCGCGGCGACGGTCGCGGCCCGCGCCGACGAGCGCGTCGAGGAGTTCGCGATCCACGAGGCGATCGCGGCCGTGTGGGAGCTGGTCGACGCCCTCAACGGCTACATCACCGAGCAGGAGCCGTGGAGGCTGGCGAAGGATCCGGAGCAGCGGGAGCGGCTCGCGACCGTGCTGTACACCGTCACCGAGGGGCTGCGGGTGCTCGCCGTGCTGCTCGCCCCCGTGATCCCGCAGGCCACCGCGAAGCTGTGGGCGGCGCTCGGCGCGGAGGCGGCGCTGGGCGCGCTCGCCGAGCAGCCGATCCGCGAGGCGGGGGATTGGGGGCGTCTCCCCGCCGGAACCGAGCAGCGGCCGCTCGCGGTGCTGTTCCCGCGCATCGAGGCTGCGAATGAAGCAGAAGCGGCGGCTTCTGCTGAGCGGCCGGTGCTGCACACGGCGGCAGAGGCCGATTCCCGATGAGTGCACCCGAGGGCGGCCTGCGCAAGCGGGCGAGCTCGAACGGTCGCGACCTGACGCGGCCGGAGAGCCCGGAGCCGCTGCCGATCCCGCTCTACGACAACCACGCGCACCTCGAGTTCGAGGACGGCGTGGACCAGCTCGATCCGCTCGACTCGCTCGACCGGGCGGCGGCGGTGGGCGTGCGAGGCGTCGTGCAGGTGGGCACCGACCTCGAGACGAGCCGCTGGAGCGCGCGGCTGGCCGAGAGCGATCCCCGGGTGCTCGCGGCCGTGGCGCTGCATCCCAACGAGGCGCCGAAGCTGTTCGCCCGGGGCTGCCTGAGCGCTCAGCTCTCGGAGATCTCCCGTCTCGCCGCCCAGCCGCGCGTGCGAGCGGTCGGCGAGACGGGGCTCGACTTCTTCCGCACCGGCGAGGACGGCCGCGAGGCGCAGGTCGAGTCGTTCGAGACGCACATCGACATCGCGAAGGCCAACGGCATCGCGCTGCAGATCCACGATCGCGACGCGCACGACGAGGTCGTGGCGACGCTGCTGCGCGTCGGGGCGCCCGAGCGCACCGTGTTCCACTGCTTCTCCGGCGACGCGCGGCTCGCCCGCGTCTGCAACGAGTACGGCTGGTACATGTCGTTCGCGGGGACCGCGACCTTCAGGAACGCCCCGGCGCTGCGCGAGGCGCTGACGGTGGCCCGGCCCGAGCTCGTGCTCGCCGAGACCGACTCCCCGTTCCTCACCCCCGAGCCGTTCCGAGGCCGCCCCAACGCGCCTTACCTCCTGCCCCACACGGTTCGCCGCATGGCCGAGACCCTCGAGCAGCCGCTCGAGGAGGTGTGCGCCCGCATCGCCGCCAATACGGAGCGGGTCTACGGCCCGTGGGATCCGGAAGGCGTCGATGCCTGAGCCCGGCCCGGCGGGGCCGGCGCGGCGCGCGCGCGGGAGCGATGCGCTCCCGCCCGAGCGATCCGCACTGCTCGGGCCCGCCGAGGTGCGCGGGCTGGCGGAGCGCCTCGGCGTGTCGCCCACCAAGAAGCTCGGCCAGAACTTCGTGATCGACCCCAACACGGTGCGCAAGATCGTGCGCCTCGCCGGGGTCGCCGCGGGCGACCGCGTCATCGAGGTCGGGCCCGGGCTCGGATCGCTCACGCTCGGCCTCACCGAGGCGGGCGCCGACGTGACGGCTGTGGAGATCGATCACCGTCTGGCGGCGGAGCTGCCGCTGACCGCGCGCGCGATGCAGCCGGAGATCTTCGCCGATCCGGACGCGCCCCGTCTGCGGGTGATGCGCAGCGACGCCCTGGAGCTCTCGGCGGAGCAGCTCGAGGGACTGCCCGCGGCACCCGAGGTGATGGTCGCGAACCTGCCCTACAACGTGTCGGTGCCGATCCTCATGCACCTGCTCGAGCTCGTCCCCGAGCTGCGCCGCGGCCTCGTGATGGTCCAGTCCGAGGTCGGCCACCGTATCGCGGCCGCGCCGGGGTCGAAGGAGTACGGGGTGCCGAGCGCGAAGGCCGCCTGGTACGGGGAGTGGCGGATCGCGGGGACGGTGAGCCGCCGCATCTTCTGGCCGGTGCCCGGCGTCGACTCGGTGCTGGTCGGTTACGAGCGGCTCGCGGAGCCGCGCGGCGACGAGCGGGAGCGGCGCCTCGCCTTCGAGTTGGTCAATGCCGCCTTCGCGCAGCGCCGCAAGATGCTGCGGCAGGCGCTGCAGCCGGTGCTGGGCCCGCTCGATCGCGCGGTCGCGGCGATCGAGCGGGCGGGGGTCGAGCCGACCGCGCGCGCCGAGCAGCTCGGCATCGCCGATTACCTGGCGATCGCCCGGAGCAGCGGCCGGGCCTCTTGGGACGAGTAGCGTCTTCGGGCTGCGGCGGTGCGCTAGCGTTGAGTGCATGAGCACCAGGGGGATGCGATCGGTCACGGTGCGGGCGCCGGGCAAGATCAACGTGTTCTTCCGCGTCGGCGCTCCTCAGAGGGACGGGTACCACGAGGTGGCGTCGCTCTACCAGGCGGTCTCGCTGTTCGAGGAGGTGACGGCCGCCGCGGCCGAGGGCTTCTCGGTGCGCTTCACCGGCCCGATCGACGCGAGCGGGCTGCCGCTCGACGACAGCAACCTGGCGCTCGCCGCGGCCAGGCTGCTGGCCGAACGCACCGGCCACGCGGGCGGGGCGGCGCTGACGGTGTTCAAGCGGGTGCCGATCGCGGGTGGCATGGGCGGCGGATCCGCCGACGCCGCCGCGACGCTCGTGGCCTGCGACGAGCTCTGGGGCACCGGTCTCGGCCGCTCGGGGCTGCTGCCGCTCGCCGCCGAGCTCGGCGCCGACGTGCCGTTCGCGCTGGAGGGGGGCACCGCCGTCGGCACGGGCCGCGGGGACGAGTTGAGCCCCGCCCTCGCCAAGGGCGTCTTCCACTGGGTGCTGGCGCTCTCCGACACGGGGCTCAGCACCCCCGTCGTCTACCGCGCGCTCGACGAGCACCGCGACGCGCACGTGCACGCACTCGGCCGTCAGCCGGACACCGTGAAGGTCGACACCGCGGTGCTGCAGGCGGTGCGGGTGGGCGACGCCGGCTCCCTGGCCGAGGCCATGCACAACGACCTGCAGGTCGCGGCGCTCAAGCTGGCTCCCGAGCTGGCCGAGATGCTCGAGCTGGGAGAGTCGCGCGGGGCGCTGGCGGGCATCGTCTCGGGATCCGGCCCCACCGTGGCCTTCCTCGTCGGCAGCGCGCAGGCGGCCGCCGAGCTGCGCAGCGTGCTCGGCCGGGCGCGAGTGCGCGCGCTCACCGTGACCGGCCCGGTGCCAGGCGCCAGGGTGCTGGAGGGGTGATCGCCGTCGCGGTCGCGCCGTCGGGAACGCATCCGCCGCGGCCAGGAGTAGCGGGTCTGCCCCGGTGCGGTACCCCGCAGGAGCGAGAAGATCCAGGTCGACATCTGGTCCGACATCGCGTGCCCGTGGTGCAGGCGTACGACGCCGGGGGTTCTTGCGACGCGGGTGGAGCAGTCGTCGACTCTCGCGATGGGGCTCTCGGGTAACGAGGTTCTGGCGACGCGTCGTATGAGTGACAGCATTCTGTTGGAATGCTGTCACGGAGGGTTCTGAGGTGATCATCATGGCTGTTCTGACGGTGCGGAATGTGCCCGATGAAGTACATCGGGCACTGCGCGTGCGCGCAGCTGAGCACGGCCGCAGCGCAGAGGCTGAAGTGCGGGAGATTCTGCGCGCGGCAGTCGTGCCATCGCAACGGGTGCTGCTCGGCGACGCGCTCTCATCGCTCGGTCGAGACCTTGCGCTCACCGGGGGTGAGGTGGACGCGCTCGAGGCATCGCGCGATCGTACCCCGGCAGAACCTCTGACCTTCCAGTGATCGTCCTCGATACCAACGTCGTCTCCGAAGCGATGCGGCCCGAGCCGACGCCCGAGGTTGTGGGCTCGCTCAATGCGCAGTCCGCAGAGACGCTGTACCTTTCCAGCGTGACCTTTGCGGAGTTGCTCTTCGGTATCGGGGCGCTGCCTGCGGGGAGGCGGAAAGACCGGCTCGCCAGCGCTCTCGACCGACTGCTGGGGCTGTTCCCCGGGCGGGTGCTCCCCTTCGATCAAGAAGCCGCGCGACGCTATGCGGAGATCGCGGTGACGGCTCGGGCAGTCGGACGACCCATGCCCATGGCGCATGGCTACATAGCCGCGACTGCCGCAGTGCACGGCTTCGCCGTCGCCACCAGGAACGTTAAAGACTTCACCGATACCGGCGTCGAGCTCATCGATCCCTGGACGCGTAGCTGACGCAAGCCAGAAGTGATCTCCAAGAGCTCGCATGGTGTCGCCACATGTCGTCGCCGATCTTCTGTAGGTCGACAGAGAGATGAAATTTCTCGGAATACCAAGGGTCTTCTGGTAGTTCTATCGATCATGTCAGCAACCATCAGAGTCGACATCTGGTCCGACATCGCCTGCCCGTGGTGCTACCTGGGCAAGCACCGTTTCGAGGCGGGCGTCGCCGCGTTCCGCGAGAGCCGCCCCGACGTCCAGGTGGAGGTGGAGGGGCACAGCTTCGAGCTGGCGCCCGACACCCCGCTCGACTTCGCGGGCAGCGAGGTCGACTTCCTCGTGAAGCACAAGGGGATGCCCGCCTCGCAGGTCGAGCAGATGCTCGGGCAGATGACGCAGCTGGGCGAGGCGGAGGGCGTGACGTTCGCGTTCGATCGCGTGCGGCACGCGAACACCGCCCGGGCGCACCGGATCCTGCACCTCGCCAAGGAGCACGGTGCACAGACGGCGCTGCAGGAGCGCCTGTTCCGGGCCTACTTCTCCGAGGGGGAGGACATGTCGGATCCCGAAACGCTCGTGCGGCTCGGCGCCGAGGCGGGCCTTGATCCGCACGCCGTGCGCGCGGCGCTCGACGACGAGGCGTACGGTGCGGCCGTCGAGCGGGATATCGATCGCGCTCGCATGCTCGGCGTGAGCGGAGTACCGTTCTTCTTGATAGACCAGAAGTACGCCGTATCGGGCGCGCAGTCGGCCGAGGCCTTTGCCGAGGCTCTCGAGCAGGTGCTCGGGCTGCGCGAAGGCGCATCGAACCACTGAGGAACAACGGAGGAACACGGATGAGCGAGAACACCAAGACCGAGACGAGCGATCTGAACGCCGACGCCGGCATCGCGTCCGCGGCGACGGCGGAGAGCGCCGAGATACTCAACCTGCTCGGCGACGCGGAGTCGGGCGGGTCGTGCTGCGGAGGATCCTGCCACAGCGCCTGACGGCAACCGGCCGCGTGCGCGAGGACGGGGTGCCGTCGGAGGTCGAGGGGCGACACGCCATCAGTTCCCCTCGGGACCAACCTCGCGACGGCGTTTGGATCGCCGTGTCCGAGTTCGAGAGCGAACCCCGGATCGTTGCGCCGTGCAGCAGCCCGCAAGAGGCTGAAGACTTCTGCGAACAGCAGGGGGATCTCTTGGAGGATCTGGCGTACGCGTTCTCCCCGTTCGTCTACCGCTTCGGTGGCGGCTCGCGGCATACCTAGCGCGTCCGCACGGCGCATCCGCGCCGCATGCGACGAGCCGAGGGCGCCGCGGAGCCTAGACTGGAGGGGTTATGGCGCATCTTCTGGGGGCCGAGGCCCTGCACTTGGAGTTTCCGACGCGCGCGGTCTTCGATTCGGTGACGCTCGGCGTGAGCGAGGGCGACCGCATCGGGATCGTGGGCCGGAACGGCGATGGCAAATCCTCGCTGCTGGCGACGCTGTCGGGCCGGATCGAGCCGGACTCCGGCCGGGTGACGCGGCGCGGTGGAGTGCGAATAGGCGTGCTCGATCAGTCCGACACCCTGGATGATGTCGCGACGGTCGGACACGCGATCGTCGGCGACCGGCCCGAGCACGAGTGGGCCGGCGACGCGAAGGTGCGCGACGTGATCGGAGGGCTCGTCTCGGACCTGCCCTGGGAGGCCAGGATCGGCACGCTCTCGGGCGGACAGCGGCGTAGGGTCGCGTTGGCGGCGCTGCTGGTCGGGGAGTGGGAGATCGTCGCCTTGGACGAGCCGACGAACCATCTCGACGTCGAGGGCATCTCGTGGCTGGCCGAGCACCTGAAGACGCGGTGGCCGCGGAATGCCGGAGGCCTTCTGGTCATCACGCACGACCGCTGGTTTCTCGATGAGGTCGCGACCACCACCTGGGAGGTTCACGACCGGACTGTGGAGCCGTTCGAGGGCGGCTATGCCGCCTATGTGCTCCAGCGGGTCGAACGGGACCGGCAAGCCGCGGCGATCGAGGCGAAACGGCAGAACCTCATGCGGAAGGAGCTCGCCTGGCTGCGCCGCGGCGCGCCGGCTCGAACGTCCAAACCGAAGTTCCGCATCGACGCCGCCAATCAGCTCATCGAAGACGTGCCGCCGCCCCGAGACCGCCTGGAGCTGTCTCGCCTCGCCGTGGCGCGTCTCGGCAAGGAGGTGATCGACCTGCTCGACACCTCGGTGTCGTTCGACGGCCGCGAGGTGCTGCGGGACGTCGAGTGGCGGATCGCGCCCGGTGAGCGCGCGGCGATCCTCGGCGCGAACGGCGCCGGCAAGTCCACGCTGCTCGGCCTCATCGCGGGAACCGTCGAGCCGACCGCAGGCCGGGTCAAGCGTGGCAAGACGGTCAAGCTCGGAGTGCTCGACCAGCAGTTCCGCGAGCTGGAAGACATCGCCGGCGAGCGAGTGCGCGACGTGCTCGCCCGCACGAAGGCGAGCTACGTCGTCGACGGCAAGGAGCTCACGCCAGCGCAGCTGCTCGAACGGCTCGGCTTCGCCCGCGAGCACCTGTCCGCTCGGGTCGGAGAGCTCTCCGGCGGCCAGAAGCGGCGCCTGCAACTGCTCCTCGTGCTGCTGTCGGAACCGAACCTGATCGTGCTCGACGAGCCTTCGAACGACGTCGACACCGACATGCTCGCGGCGATGGAGGACCTGTTCGACTCCTGGCCGGGAACGCTCGTCGTCGTCTCCCACGATCGCTATCTCGTGGAGCGGATCACCGACCAGCAGTACGCGATCATCGACGGCGGGCTGCGGCATCTGCCCGGCGGGGTGGACGAGTATCTGCGGCTGCGGGACGCCGGCACCGGTGCGCCCCCGGCGGCCAAACCGGGCTCCGCACCCGTGCCGGATGGCTCAGGACTGTCGGGCGCGGATGAGCGCGCCGCGCGCAAGGAGCGCGCCGCGATCGAGCGGAAGCTGGAGCGGCTGGCCGAGCGCATCGCGAGCATCCACGAGCGGATGGCCGCTCACGATCAGAGCGACTACGAAGGCATCGGACGACTGAGCGACGAGTCGCGGGATGCCGAGGCGGAGACCGCTGCGCTGGAGGAACGCTGGTTCGAGCTGACAGCCCTCGTCGGCTGACTCCCGAGGCCGATCCGGCGTGGACACCGGGTCCGGCGCGCCGCTAGACGGGCGCCTGGCGACCGGTCTGCTGCGCATCGCGGAGGGGCTCGCTCGCGGCCGCCGCCGGACGGGCGAACGGTGGCGAGAGAGCGCGTGCCGCGGTGTCCGCACCGGAGCGGGACCCGGCGAACGCCGCTGCGTGAAATCTCGGTGACCGTTCGGCGAACACCCCCGGGTGGGGTGACGGGCCGCCCTAGTGTCGGAGTCGTGCGCTTTCTGCTGCGTCACCGGCGGTCCCTCCCGCGGCCGTCGTCAGTACCCTCTGAGGAGAGAACACCGATGATCCCCACCCCTGACGATGCGACCCGTGAGGGGCGCGAATCATCCTCTGGCCGGAGACGGAGGCGCCTGGGCGCCCTCGCCATGACCGCAGCCGTCGCGACGGGCCTCGGCTCGTTGATCGCGGCGCCCGCAGTCGCCGCACCGACGGGGACCGGAGTCGTCATCAACGAGGCGTACCTGTCCGGCGGCAGCGCCGGGGCGGCGTTCACGAACAAGTTCGTCGAGCTCTACAACCCCACGACCGAGGCGATCGCCCTGGACGGGATGTCGCTGCAGTACCGCTCCGCCTCCGGAACCGGCGCGTCCACGAGCGTGCTGCCGCTGTCGGGCGAGATCGCGGCCGGAGGCTACTTCCTCGTGCAGGGCGGCAGCAACGGCGCCGGCGGCGAAGCGCTGCCCGCCCCGGACGCCACGGCCGGCGGCCTGAACCCGAGCGGAACGGGCGGCACGATCGCGCTGGTGCAGGACGCCGCCGCGGTCGCGCTGCCGACCGGTTCCCTCGCGGGCGCCTCTGGCGTCATCGACGCGCTCGGCTACGGCACCTCGAACACCTTCGAGGGCGCGGCGGCGGCCGGGCCCCAGAACAACACCGATGTGAAGTCGCTGAACCGCACGGGCGGCGCCGACACCGACGACAACAGCGCCGACTTCTCGCTCTCGGCGACGATCACCCCGCAGAACTCGGGGGACGGAAGCGGCACCGATCCGGGCACGGACCCGGGCACCGATCCCGGCACGAACCCCGGCGCCGACCCGGGCGGCGCCCAGACGGTCTCCATCGCCGAGGTGCAGGGCACCGGAGACGTCTCCCCGATGGACGGACAGACGGTCACCGTCGAGGGCGTGGTGACGGGCGACTACCGCACCGGCGGCTACAAGGGCATCGCCATCCAGACGCAGGGCTCCGGCGGAACGGAAGACGCGACGCCCGGAGCATCCGACGGCATCTTCGTCTTCCTGAACAACCTGGCCGTCGGCGATCCGCAGATCGGCGACCGGGTCTCCGTCACGGGACAGGTCGGCGAGTACTACGGGCAGACGCAGATCGCTCCCGCGAACGCCGGCGCGGTGGAGCTGGTCGAGGCCGGCGTCGGCGTGCCGGAGCCGACGCCCCTGCCCGGCGACGTGGTGGGCGCAGGCCGCGAGGCATACGAGAATCAGCTCGTCGCGCCGGAGGGCGCCTACCTCGTGGCCTCATCGCACCAGCTCTACAACTACGGCACGCTGTGGCTGAACCCCGGCGCGCTCAACGTCAAGAGCACCGAGCAGGCGCGTCCGGGCTCCGAGGCCGACGCGATCGCCAAGGCGAACCGCGCATCGCGCATCCTGTTGGACGACGGCTGGTCGCTGCAGCTGAACAACGCCGCGCACACCGGTGAGCAGCCGTACTACACGAAGGACGCCGTCGTGCGCAACGGCGACGCGGTCGAGTTCGCCCAGCGCGGTTACATTCTGCAGTGGGGCTTCAACGACTGGCGGCTGCAGCCCGTCGTGCCGATCGACGACTCCAGCGATGCCCAGTACAGGGCGACCTTCACGGCGAACAACCCGCGACCGACGGCGCCGCCGGAGGTGGGCGGCGACCTGCAGGTGGCGGCGTTCAACGCCAACAACTACTTCACGACCCTGAAGAGCGAGAGCTCGAACGCGCGCGGCGCGAAGGATGCCGGGCAGTTCGCGACCCAGAAGTCCAAGACCGTCGCGGCGATCAACGGGCTCGACGCCGAGGTCGTCACGCTCCTGGAGATCGAGAACTCCGTCAAGTTCGGCAAGCCGGCGGACAGCGCGCTGAAGGACCTCGTCTCGGGCCTGAACGCCGAGCTCGGCTCGGAGCAGTGGGCGTACGTTCCGACGCCGAAGGCGCTGACCGATGCCGCGACCACCGACTACATCACGAACGCGATCATCTACAAGAAGGACGCCGTCGCGCCCGTCGGCGACGCGGTGACGGTCAGCGATGAGACGGTGTGGGGCAACGCGCGCGAGCCGATCGCGCAGACCTTCGACGCGAACGGCCGGATCGTCAGCGTGATCGCCAACCACTTCAAGTCGAAGTCGCCGCCGAAGGGCGCCGGAGAAGAGCCCGCCGACGGACAGGGCTTCTTCAACGAGGATCGCGTGAAGCAGGCGCAGTCGGTGCTCGAGCTCTCGAAGACCGTGCAGCAGGCGTCCGGCAGCGACGACGTGCTGCTGGCCGGCGACTTCAACTCCTACGCGAAGGAGGACCCGGTCAACGTGTTCGCTCAGGCGGGCTGGACCGACCTGCTGCCGGCGAATGCCGACGGCCAGTACGCGTACACGTTCGACGGTGAGCGCGGATCGCTCGTCCGCGTCATCGCCTCGCCCTCGCTCGTGGGCTCGATCACCGGTGCGGGCGCGTGGGCGATCAACTCGGCGGAGTGGGGCGATCGCGGTTACGCCTTCGGCGCGGCCGAGGCCGGGAGCCCGTACCGCTCCAGCGACCACGACCCGGTCACGGTCGGGCTGTCCGCCCAGGCGGGCCCGGTCGACGTCGACATCGCCACGATCAACGACTTCCACGGCCGGATCGAGGCGGACGGCGCGTCGGCGGGGGCCGCCGTGCTGGCCGGTGCCGTGAAGCAGCAGCGCGAGGCGAACCCGAACACGATCTTCGCCGCCGCGGGCGACCTGATCAACGCGTCGACGTTCACCTCGTTCATCCTCGACGACAACCCGACGATCGACGCGCTCAACGCCGCCGGTCTCGAGGTCAGCGCCCCGGGCAACCACGAGTTCGACCGGGGCTGGGACGACCTGCGCGGCCGCGTGCAGGATCGCGCCGACTGGGAGTACGTCTCCTCGAACGTGTTCTCGACCGAGACCGGCAAGCCCGCGCTCGCACCGAGCTGGGTGAAGAACGTCGGCGGCGTCCGCGTCGGGTTCGTCGGCGCGGTCACCGAGGAGCTCGGCTCGCTGGTGTCGCCGGACGGCATCGCGAACCTCGACGTGCGCAGCATCGCCGACTCGGTGAACGCCGCGGCCGACGACCTGCGTGACGGCGACGAGTCCAACGGCGAGGCCGATGTCGTGATCCTGCTGGTGCACGAGGGCGCGACGACCACCGACGTCTCGAGCATCACGCCCGAGTCGCCGCTCGGCAGGATCGTGAACGGGGTCGACTCCGACGTCAACGCGATCGTCTCCGCGCACACGCACCTCGCCTACAACCAGGTCATCGACGGCCGACCGGTCGTCTCGGCCGGGCAGTACGGTCAGAACTTCGGGCTGATGGATCTGCAGGTCGATCCGAAGACGAAGAAGCTGCTGTCGATCAACAACGAGATCAAGCCGCTCACCAAGGACGGCAAGCCGCTGTACGAGCCGGTGGCCGAGGTGCAGAAGATCGTCGATGACGCGAAGAAGCAGGCCGATGTCGTAGGCGCCAAGAAGGTCGGCGAGATCACCGCCGACCTCAACCGGGCGCGGCAGAGCGACGGCACGACCGAGAACCGCGGTGGCGAATCGACGCTCGGCAACTTCGTCGCCGACGTGCAGAAGCAGTCGACCGGCGCAGACCTGGCGGTGATGAATCCGGGCGGACTGCGCACCGACCTCACGTACGCGTCGAGCGGGGGATCCGACCCCGACGGCAACGTGACCTACCGGGAGGCGGCGACCGTGCAGCCGTTCGCGAACACTCTGGTCACGTTCGACCTCACCGGCGCGCAGTTGAAGCAGGTGCTCGAGGAGCAGTGGCAGCCGGCGAGCGCGAGCCGGCCGTTCCTGAAGCTCGGGGTCTCCAGGGAGCTGGTGTACACCTACGATCCGACCGCCGAGGCAGGCTCACGCATCACCTCGATGCTGCTGAACGGCGAACCGGTCGACCCGGAGGCCGCCTACCGTGTCGCGGCGAACTCGTTCCTCGCGGCCGGCGGTGACAACTTCACCACCCTCGCCGACGGCGTGAACCGGAAGGACAGCGGCAAGATCGACCTGCAGTCGATGGTCGACTGGTTCTCCCAGAACACCACCGCGACCCCGGATGACTCGCAGCGCGCGGTGGGCGTCGTCCTCGACGCGGCCCCGGCCGGCGGGTACCCGGCCGGATCCGAGGTCACCGTCGCGCTGTCGTCGCTGGCGTTCAGCGGCGGCGAGCCGGCGCCCGGAGCGGTGACCCTCGCCCTCGGCGACACCGTGCTGGCCACCGGCGAGGTGGACCCGACCGCGGTGGACACCGGAGACGAGGGCGGCCGTGCGACGCTGACCTTCACGGTTCCCGCCGGCGCGGCCGGCGCGCAGCAGCTCACCGCGAGCGTCGCGGGAACCGGCACGACCGCGCAGATCCCCGTGAAGTTCGCCGAGGCCCCCGCAGCAGGCCCCGAGGTGAAGCTCGACGCCGCCAGCGTCGAGGCAGGCGGCACGGTCACCGTCGCAGGCTCGGGCTTCGAGCCCGGCAGCGAGGTCGCCTTCGAGCTGCGGTCCGACCCGGTCGGGGTCGGCGCCGCGCGCGTCGGCGGCGACGGATCGTTCCAGAGCATCGTCACCGTCCCCGCGGACACGCCCGCCGGCGATCACCAGCTCGTGGTGATCGCCGCCGACGGCACCGAGATCGCCACGCCGCTGACGGTGACCGCGGCGAACGGCGGCGGGAACGGCGGTACCGGAGAAACGCCGGCAGCCGGTGGCGGCACCGGTGCGGGCGGCTCGGGCGGCCCGCTCGCCACCACCGGTGGCGATTCCCCCGCGCCTTACGTCGTGATCGCAGCGCTCCTGATGGTGCTCGGGGCCGCGCTGGTCGCTCGACGGCTCCGGCGAGGCTGACACCTCGCGACGCGTGCCTGCGGCCGCCGCCCCACCCGGGCGGCGGCCGCAGGCACGCGGGCCTCGATCATCGCCGTCGAAGTGCCCGCTTCATCTGCGATCCGCGTCGATCCCTGAAGGAATCGCAGCCTCAGCCGAACCTCGCACGAGACGCGGGATCAGCCGGACGAAGACCACCATGACGATGAGTTCGACGAGCGTCTGAGTGACGACCACCAGGGGGGCCAGGTCGAACTTCGCCGGAAGAGCCAGCACGAGGGGGAGAACGACCAGGGAGTTCCGCGTCGCGCCGCTGAACACGATGCTTCTCGTGCCCGGAAGATCAAGGCGAGCAATACGACCCGCGCCCGCGCCGATGGGGATCATGACCGCGGCGAACAACACGTAGATGGGCACGGTGAGCAGCAGCGATCCGAGCTGCGCTCCCACCCCGGCGATCTGCGAAGCGACCACGATCGCCAGGGTGAGCACCATCAACGGCACCATCGCGTCCGTCACGATCTTCTGCGCCTTCGCGCCCCAGCGAGTGCGGCCGGCTGCGAGCTGTGTGAGGCCGGCGGCTATGAGAGGGATCGCGATGATGAGCACGAACGCCTCGACGAACGGAGCGAACTCGACGGACTGAACGAATTCTGCACCGACGAACAGCCAGAGGTAGAGGGGGAGCAGGAGCATCTGGGTGATCATGAGCAGGGGGGCCGCGACGAGCAGTCGCTCCTCGCTGCCTCCCGCCAGCCCGCTGAAGACGATGACGTAGTCGATGCACGGAGTGAGCAGCACGAACAGCACTCCGACGAGGAGCACCTGGTCATTGGCTACGAACCTCGACAGCAGGAAGACCACCACGGGCACGACGAGGAAGTTCACGGCGAAGATCGTGACCAGGAATCTCCAGTCCCGGAAGGAGTGACCGATCCTGCCGAATGGAATGCCGAGGAACGTGGCGTAGAGCAGCACCGCGAGCGCGGGGTGGATGGCCGTCTCGGCTGGGTGTGCGAGCCCCGGGATGACCAAGCCCAGGATCGCGCCGAGGGCCATTCCGCCAAGGTATAGCGCTACCTGGTGCCGTTCCATCCACGCCACACTCGTTTGCATATCAACGGACCTCATTCTGACCTCATCGGGTTCGGGCGGTTCCCGACTGCGGCCGGCTCGACGCCGGTCCGGCGGCGTGTGCCGCTGTCGGTTACTTACTCGGGCTGATGCTGCGGGGGAAGCGCAGCGACGATCGGGTGATCCCTGGGGATGGGGCCGACCTTCGCCGCGCCGCCGGGGGAGCCGAGGTCGTCGAAGAACTCGACGTTCGCGGTGTAGTAGTCGGCCCACTGCTCGGGGAGATCGTCCTCGTAGTAGATCGCCTCGACCGGGCAGACGGGTTCGCACGCGCCGCAGTCCACGCATTCGTCGGGGTGGATGTAGAGCATCCGCTCGCCTTCGTAGATGCAGTCCACCGGGCACTCGTCGACACAGGCGCGGTCTTTCACGTCGACGCAGGGCAGGGCAATCACGTATGTCACGTTCACCACCCTAAACCTTAGAGCCGAGTTGAAGGTCAAGTCGGCTGCATCTAGAGTCGACGCATGGGCATGAAGATCTCAGAGGTGGAAGCGCGCAGCGGCGTTCCGGCCAGCACGCTGCGCTACTACGAGTCTCTTGGACTGCTCGCGCCGCGGCGCTCCGATAACGGCTACCGGGCGTTCACCGAGAGCGACATCCAACGTCTCGATTTCATCGGCTCTGCGAAGCAGCTGGGTCTGGAGCTCCCCGAGATTCTCGACCTGCTGGTGCTCGCGGACGCGGGCACCTGCACCGGCGTCAAGGCCTCCCTTCAGCCGGTGCTCACGGGCCGGCTCGAAGAGGTGGATCGACAGATCGCCGCACTGTCCCGGTTGCGCGACCATCTCGTCTCCGCGCGAGATCACGTCGTGTCCTGTCCCGACAGCGACGAGCCCTGCAGGTCAGAGTGCGCGTTCAAGGTGCTGGCGAGAACGCAGACCGCGCACCAGGGGTAGAGCGGCGTCACTGCTCGCGCTGCGGGGCGGGATCCCCGTTTCCCGACCCCGCCCCGCTGGAGCGGTGTCTACTCGGCCGCGCCCCAGAACGCGTCTTCGGCCGGGCCGTCCTCGGAGAAGAGGCGCACCTCGGCGATCTCGCCGGCGCGCACCGTGAGCAGGTCGACGCCCGCCATGTCCATCGCCGCGCCGTCGCGGGCGCCGGTGAACCGCACGGGAACTGCCACGAGCTCACCGTTGGCCATGGCCGGACCGGTGACCGCCAGCCGGAAGGTGCCCTGGCTGACCTCCATCATGCCGCCGAGCAGCGCCCCGACCCCCTCGACGCCGTTGTGGTCGCCCGAGAACCGGTTGGCGCCCGGCTGGTGCCACACGACACCCGCCCCGAACATGCCCATCGCCGCGGGGACGTCGCCCGAACCCAGCGCCTCGAAGTAGGCGTTCGCAACCTCGATCGGGGACTTCTCGCTCATCTCAATACTCTCCATTCGTTCCGTCTTCCGGTGCTCGCACTGCCCTGAGCGTGTGCGATACTCCCATTAGTGCACATGCTGCATCGGTTACGTCAACTGCACTACAGGAACGGGGCGAAGATGGATCAGGCCGACCTTCCCGAGTGCGGCGTCGCCCGGTTTCTGATGCTGTTCGACGGCCCGTGGGCGACGCTCATCATCCGCGAGCTCATGCACGGTCCGCACCGCTTCGGCGAACTCCGAGATGCCCTGCCGGGTATCAGCGCCCACACCCTGACCAACCGCCTGCGCCTGTTCGAGGCGCGGGGCATCGTCACGCGCACCGCGTACCCCGAGATTCCGCCCCGCGTCGTCTACGAGCTGACGGATCTCGGATGGCAGCTGCGCCCCGTGCTCGACGCCATGTACGAGTGGGGGATGAACGCCCCCGTCTCCGCGTTCACGCCGACGTAGACCGACCGCGGATCCGGAAGCCCAGCGAACCGCCGAGTCGCCATCGAAACCGCGAGATGTCACGGAGATCTCCGGATCGCTCGAGGCCTTGGGGCCGCTCGGCGAAGGGGTCCGCTCCGCAGGGAGCCGGTCTCCCAGAGGAAGGCACGGTCAACGCGCTCGTCGCGCTGACGATCGATGGAAGCCGGGGCGCGAGCGGCCCCGGTTCTGGCGCCCCGGAAGAGCCCGGTCCGCGACCCTTCCGGACCGCACCCGCCATGCGGCGGTCTTGCGGCGGCCCCGGAGCTAGGTAGACTGGTCTACCTAGCTCGTCGAACAGAGGTGAGGCTCTCATGGCAGACGGATCCGGATCCGCCCGGGAGCGGCTGCTCGAGGCCGCGGCGCGCGAGTTCTATGCGCGCGGGATCGTCGCGACCGGGATCGACACCATCACCGCCGCCGCCGGTGTCGCGAAGCAGAGCCTCTACAACAACTTCGCCTCGAAGGGCGAGCTCGTGCTCGCGTACGTGCGCGCCCGCGACCAGGAGTGGTTCGAGCTGTATCGCGGGCGCGCGGTGGAGGCCTCCGGGCCGCGCGAGCGGGTGCTCGCCGTGTTCGACGCCTACGTCGACCACGCCGAGGCGGCGTACGAGCACCGCTTCCGGGGGTGCGGGCTGCTCAACGCGGCGGCCGAGCTCGAAGCCGACGATCCGGCGCGCACCGCGGTCCGCGAGCACAAGGAGCAGGTCGAGCGACTGCTCCGCGAGCACCTCGCGGAACTGACCGATCCGGAGCGCGCGGCGGCCATCGCCGAGCACCTCTGCTTCCTCCTCGAGGGGGCCACGGCCCGAGCCGGGCTCGAGGGGGTGCCCGCGCGCCTGCTGCGCGCCCGCGGCATCGCGGCCGGGTTGCTGGACGCGCTGTGAGGGAGTGGCGCGGTCCGGCCGCGGTGCTCGCCGCCGCGGTGCTCTGGGGCACCACCGGCACCGCGGCGACTCTCGCCCCGCAGGCGAGCCCGCTCGCGATCGGCGCCGCCGCGCTGGGGATCGGCGGATTGCTGCAGGGGGCGATCGCGGTGCGCGAGCTGCGCCGGGAGCGGCGCCTGCTGCGCGCCCGAGCGGGTCTCATCGCGCTCGGCGCCGCGGCCGTCGCGATCTACCCTCTCGCGTTCTACAGCTCCATGCGCCTCGCCGGCGTCGCCGTGGGCACGGTCGTGTCGCTCGCCTCGGCGCCACTCGTCTCGGGGCTCGTCGAGCGCCTCGTCGACGGTCGGCGGCTCGGCGGGGTCTGGCTGATCGCCGCGGGGCTCGGGATCGCGGGAAGCGCCGCGCTGTGCCTGTCGAAGGCGGGCGCGGCGCCCGATGACGCCGCGGCGGCGGTGCTCGGGATCGGGCTCGGAGTGATCGCGGGGGCCGCCTACGCGCTGTACTCCTGGGTCGTGGCCCGCCTGCTGAACGGCGGTGTCGGGCGGGGTGCGGCGATGGGGTCAGTGTTCGGCTGCGGCGGCGCCCTGCTGATGCCCGTGCTGCTCGCGACAGGCGGGCCGCTGCTCGCCTCGGCGTCGTCGTTCGGGGTCGCCGCGTACATGGCGCTCGTGCCGATGTTCGTCGGTTACCTGCTCTTCGGCTACGGCCTCACGCGGGTGCGCGCCAGCACGGCGACCACGCTCACGCTGAGCGAACCCGCGGTCGCGGCGGTGCTGGCGGTGCTGGTGGTGGGGGAGCGGCTGCCGCCCGCGGGGTGGATCGGTCTCGCGACCATCGGCGCCGCGCTCCTGGTGCTCGTGGCGCCCGCCCGGCCCGGCGCCGCCCGGCCCGGGGCCCGTCCCGCCCGGCGCCGCTTGGAGATGCGTGCTCGGCCGGCGGAGTCCGGCTGAGCGCGTTCGACGGAAGCGGGTGCTCCGACGACTCAGCCGCCGGCGCCGCGATGGCGGGCGGCGAGTGCGACCAGGCGCTGCGACAGTTCGGCGAGCGCCTGCTCCGTGCTGGAGCCGGTCCGCTCGGCCCGCCCCACGGCGAGGCCGAGGAGGTAGGCCGACACCGGCGCGGCGGGTCTCGCGACGTCGTGGGCCACGTCGCGCGCCAGGTCGAGCACGGTGGAGGTGGCCGCGGTGTCGGGATCGAGGCCCAGCTCGGCCGATGCGGCGATCACCCAGTCGTCGAGGGCCGAGGGCGGCAGGTGGGCGGCTGCGTTCATGAGGGAATCCTCCCGGGTGGGGTGCCGGCGCGGGTCGGAGCGCTCCGTCTTCAGTCTAGGGTTTCGGACTCGGCCCTCGCGAGGTCGCCGGGGGTGTCGATGTCGGCCGAGATCCCGCCCCGCGCGGGGACCTCGAGCAGCCGGGCGCCGTCGAAGAGGCGCCGCAGCGGCGCGTCGGCGAGCTCGCCGCCCAGCGCCGCGACACCGCGCCGCAGCGCGCCCGCGGCGTAGACGCCCGCGAGCCACTGCAGGCGCCCCGACTCGTCGCGCAGCAGCGCGCCGTCCCAGACGTCGTCGGCGCCCGCGGTTGCCGACGGCCCGCGCGCGGGTGTGCCGGGGCGTGCGGGCGCGAGCCGTTGCAGCGCTCGCCGCAGGGCTGCGCAGACCGGCTCGGGGTGCACCAGGTCGCACGGCAGCAGCATCACCCACTCGGCGGTGACGCTCGGCAGCGCCGCCGCGACCGCCGCCAGGGGGCCGCCGCCCGGCGGGTCCTCCCGCACCGGGACGCCGTGCGCACCGGCGGCGTGCTCGGGGCCCACGACCACGACGCGCCGCGCCCCGGCCTTGCGCGCAGCCGCGGACACCCGGTCCACCAGCCGGACGCCCCGCAGCGCGATCGCGGCCTTGTCCACGCCGCCGAGCCGCCGGCCGGCCCCGCCCGCGAGCAGCACCGCGTCGAAGCCGGGGGCGTCGCCGGCCGCGGGAGTCATCGGCCTCCTCCGTCGAGCAGCATCACGGGCACCGTCTCGCCGCGGCGCACATCGCCGCGATCCGGCCCCACGAGCGCGTAGCCGTCGGCCCCGCCGTGTCCGCCGACGGCGTGCGACACCCCGCCGGGATCCACCGCCGGAGCGCAGCGCAGCGCGTCGCCCTCGTTCCAGAGCGCCACGGGCAGCACCTGCAGGCGGTCCGGCGCGCCGCGCCAGTCGGCCGCCGCGATCGCCGGCGCGCACAGCCGGTGGATCTCGCGGCGCCCCTGCATGGCGAGCAGGGCGGGGCGGACGAAGAGTTCGAAGCTCACGGCGGCGCTCACCGGGTTGCCCGGCAGCGCGAACGCGAAGACCCCGTTCCGCAGCGGCCCGGCGCACTGCGGCCCGCCGGGTCGCACAGCGACGCGCACCGCGCGCACTCCGGGCTCGTCCTCAAGCGCGATGCGGGTGACGTCGCGCACCCCCGGGCCGATCCCGCCGGTCGTGATCACGGCGTCCGCGGTCCTCGCGCAGGCGCTCAGCAGCTCCGCGAGCTCCTCCGGACGGTCGGAGCTGCGCCGCACCGCCGCCGCCGCGATGCCCGCCTCGGCCAGCAGCCCGGAGATGAGCGCGGAGTTGGTCTCGGGGATCTCGCCGCGCGCGAGGCGCGCGCCCGGGGCCCGCAGCTCGGCGCCGGTCGCGATCACGGCGACCCGGGGCACGGCGCTCACGGGCGCCTCGGCGACCCCGGCCGCGGCGAGCGCGGCGCGGCGCCGCGCCGTGAGCGGATCGCCCGCGCGGGCCACCACCGCGCCGGCGGCGATGTCCTCCCCGCGGCGGCGGATGTTGCGCCCCGCCGCAGCCGCCTCTGCGATCTCCACCCGCCGCCGAGCCCAACGCCCCTCGCCGGCCTCACCGCTCGTGCGCTCGACCGCCACGACCGCGTCGGCCGCCGCCGGCACCGGCGCGCCCGTCATGATGCGCACGGCCTCCCCGGGGGCGAGCGCGGGATCCTCGGCGCTGCCGGCCGTCACCTCGCCGATCACGCGCAGCGCGACCGGCCGGCCGGGGCTCGCAGAGGCCACGTCCGCGCTGCGCACGGCGTAGCCGTCCATCGCGGAGTTGTCCCAGAGCGGCAGCGAGTGCTGCGCGCGGATGTCGGCGGCGAGGGTGCGCCCCGCGGCCCCGCCCAGCGGCAACCGCTCCTCGGGCAGTCGCGGCACGCGCTCGAGGATCCAGCCGAGATGCTGCTCCGGGGTGATGGTCATCGCTTGCTCCGGTGCACCCCTCCATGCTAGTCAAGAGGGGTGTCCCGCATCGCCAGCCGCCGCCGCGTCACCCGGATCACCGTGGGAGAGGGCCGCCGTCGCCGGGCGGACTACCTGACGGTCGAGGAGCCGCTCGAGATCCGGGTGCTCGGGCGCTCGCTCGCCGTCACCATGCGCACGCCCGGACACGACGTGGAGCTCGCTGCGGGCTTCCTCGTCTCCGAGGGGGTGATCCACCGGGGCGACCAGCTCGCGCGGGCCATCCACTGCGCGCCCGCGCCGGGCACGGCCGACGAGGGCAACACCTACAACGTGCTCGACGTGACGCTCGCGCCCGGCGTCGAGCCGCCCGATCCCAGCTTGGAGCGCAACTTCTTCACCACCAGCTCGTGCGGGCTGTGCGGCAAGGCCAGCATCGAGGCCGTGCACACGGCGTCGCGGTTCACGGTCGACGAGGATCCGCTGACCATCGCGCCCGAGCTGCTGACCCGGTTCCCCGACGACCTCCGCGCCGCGCAGGCCGTCTTCGAGCGGACCGGCGGGCTGCACGCCGCGGCGCTCTTCGACGGAGCCGACGGAGAGATGCTCGTGCTGCGCGAGGACGTCGGGCGGCACAACGCCGTCGACAAGGTGGTGGGGTGGGCGCTCATGCACGACCGGCTTCCCGCGCGGGGCTGCGTGCTGATGGTGTCGGGGCGCGCCAGCTTCGAGCTGACGCAGAAGGCGCTCATGGCGGGGATCCCGATGCTCGCGGCCGTGTCCGCTCCGTCGTCGCTGGCCGCGGAACTCGCGACCGACACGGGCCTGACGCTCGTGGGCTTCCTGCGCGGCCCGTCCATGGTGGCGTACAGCCGCGCCGACCGAATTGCGGACGCAGAGCCCAGATAGTAGACGCATCGTCGGTGATACAGTCTCGTATGTGACGCATTTCAGGATCCGCGAGGCCGCGAGCCTGCTGGGTGTGAGCGACGACACCGTGCGCAGGTGGGCGGCCGAGGGGCTGCTCGAGTCCGGCGTCGACGACGCCGGCGTGCGGACGGTGTCCGGGCGCTCGCTCGCCGAGCGGGTGCAGCGGCTCGCGCCCGACGCCGGCGGGGATCCGTCCGTCGTGAGCAGCGCGCGCAACCGCTTCGTCGGCATCGTGACCCGCGTCGAGGTCGAGGGGCTGGTGGCCGTGGTCGAGCTGCAGTGCGGGCCGAATCGCGTCGTCTCGCTCATGACCGCCGAGGCGGCCCGCGAGCTGGCGCTGGAGGTCGGCTCGCGCGCGGCCGCCTCGGTCAAGGCCACGCAGGTCGTCGTGGAAGCCGCGCGCCGGGAATCGAGGGGGTCGTGAATCGCTCCTCGGCACCGGCTCGAAGGAGGACCGGCCGCGCCCTGGCCGGTGCCGGCGTCGCCGTCGGCCTCGCGACCGCGCTGCTCGGCTGCGCCTCGGGGGCGGGCGGGCGCCCCGGGGGCGCGGCGGGATCCGAGGAGGCGCTGAGCGGCGAGCTCACCGTCTTCGCCGCGGCGTCGCTCCAGGCGGCCTTCGACGAGCTGGCCGCCGAGTTCGCGAGTGAGAACCCCGGCGTCGCCTTCGCGCCCTCCGTCTACGACGGCTCGTCGGTGCTCGTGACCCAGCTCGAGGGCGGGGCGCGCGCCGACGTCTTCGCGTCGGCGGACGAGGCGAACATGGAGAAGGCGGACGAGGCGGACCTGCTCGCCGGGCCGGCGCAGACGTTCGCGACCAACGAGCTCGTCATCGCGGTCGCCCCGGGCAACCCGCTCGGCATCGAGTCGCTGGCCGACCTGGCCGCGCCCACGGCGAGCGGGGAACCCCCGATCACGGTGATGTGCGCAGCCGAAGTGCCCTGCGGCGGCGCGGCGCGCACGCTGCTCGATCTGAACGGCGTCGCGCTCGCTCCCGCGAGCGAGGAGCAGAACGTGAGCGCGACGCTCGCGAAGGTGGTGGCGGGCGAGGCCGACGCGGGGCTCGTCTACCGCACCGATGTGCGGGGAGCGGACGGCGAGGTCGACGGCGTCGACATCGAGGGCGCCGCCGAGAACCCGAACGCGTACCCGATCGCGGTGCTGCGGGAGTCGGCCTCGCCCGAGGCCGCGCGCGCCTTCGTCGAGTTCGTGCGCTCCGAACGCGGGCGGGAGCTCCTCGCGGGGTACGGCTTCGGAGCGCCGTGACCGCGGTCGCGGATCAGGCGCCGGCCCCGCAGCGCGCGCGGGGCTCGGCGGCGCTGTGGGTTCCGGCGGGGGTCGCCGTGCTGTTCCTGCTGCTGCCGCTCATCGCCCTGCTGATCCGCATCGAGTGGCCGAGGGTCCCCGAGATCCTGGTCTCCCGGGCCGCGCTCGATGCACTCGCGCTCTCGCTGCTCACGGCGGGTGCCGCGACCGTTCTCTGCGTGCTGCTCGGCGTGCCGCTCGCGGTGCAGCTGGCCTCGATGCGGGGCTGGCCCGCGACCCTGCTGCGCGGCGTCGTCATGATGCCGCTCGTACTGCCGCCGCTCGTCGGCGGCATGGCGCTGCTCATGCTGCTGGGGCGCGGCGGCCTGCTGGGCGAGGCGCTGCTCTCCGCGGGCGTGCGCATCCCGTTCACCACGCCGGCCGTGGTGCTGGCGCAGGTGTTCGTGGCGCTGCCGTTCCTGGTGATCTCGGTCGAGGGAGCGCTGCGCAGCGCCGATCCGGATCTCCCGGGGGTCGCCGAGGGCCTCGGCGCGCGACCGCTGACGGTGCTGCGCCGGATCACGCTGCCGCTCGTGGCACCGGCGCTCATCTCGGGGGCGATCCTGAGCTTCACGCGCGCGCTCGGCGAATTCGGGGCGACGGCGATGTTCGCGGGCAACGCGCCGGGGAGGACGCAGACCATCCCGCTGGCCATCTACACGGCGTTCAACGGAGCGGGAGTGGGGCAGGACACCGCCCTGGCGCTCGCGCTGCTGCTGATCTGCATCGCCTTCGCCACGCTGCTGCTGCGTCTGCCGGGCGCGGAGGTGCGCGCGTGAGCGGGGCGACGGCCGGGGAGGGGGCGCGGGGCGGGCTCTCGTTCGACGCCGAGGTGCGGCGGGGCGGCTTCGTGCTGCGCGTCGCGTTCGAGACGGCGGCGGGCGAGACGCTGGGCATCGTCGGGCCCAACGGCGCGGGCAAGTCGACGCTGCTCGGCGCCGTCGCGGGGGCGCTGCCGATCGCGGCGGGCCGCATCGCCGTCGGCGGCCGGGTGCTCGCCGCGCAGCCGGGCGGTGAGCGCGGCGGTCGCGCGCGGTCGCTCCCGCGCTCCGAGCGCAGGATCGGCCACCTCGATCAGAAGCCCCGGCTGTTCCCGCACCTCGACGCCGCCGAGAACATCGCCTTCGGCCTGCGCGCCCGGGGCGCGAGGAGGCGCGAGGCGCGCGGGATCGCCGCGGAGTGGCTCGCGCGCGTCGGGCTGCCGGGGCGCGAGCGCGACCGGCCCTCCGCGTTCTCGGGCGGGCAGCAGCAGCGCATCGCGCTCGCTCGCGCCCTCGCCGGCGACCCCGATCTGGTGCTCCTGGACGAGCCGTTCGCCGCGCTCGACGTATCGAGCGCGAGCGCCCTCCGCGACCTCGTGCGGGGGGAACTCGGGCGCCTCGGGGTGCCCGCCCTCATGGTGACGCACGACCCGGCCGATCTCGCGGCGGTGGCCGATCGGGTGCTGGTGCTGGAGCATGGACGGGCGACCCAGGAGGGGCCTGTCGACGAGGTGCTCGACGAGCCCGCGGCCGCCTTCGCGACGCGGCTGTTCGGGCGGCTGCTGTTCCGCGCCGTCTCGACGCAGCGGGGCACCGTGCTGACGAGCGAGGTCCCGCTCGCCGAGTGGTGCGGCGTCGCCGATCTGCCGCCCGGCGGCGAGGCGATCGTCTCGATCGATCCGGCCGCCGTGCGGGTGAGACCGGCGGATCCGGGATCCGCGGCCGCGTCGGAGCACCCCGGAGTACCCTCGTAGACGTGCGCCAGCTCCCGTCGACAGGATTGCCGGATCGCCGCGGCCGCGAGCTGCGGGATCTGCGCATCTCGGTGACCGATCGCTGCAACTTCCGCTGCGTGTACTGCATGCCGAAGGAGATCTTCGGCCGCGACTACGCGTTCTTCGAGCGGGACGAGCTGTTGAGCTTCGACGAGATCGTGCGGCTGGCCCGCGTCGCGTCGGGTCTCGGCGTGCGCAAGCTGCGCCTCACGGGCGGGGAGCCGCTGCTGCGCCGCGGCATCGAGGAGCTGATCTCCGAGCTGGCCGCCCTGCGCACGCCGGCGGGCGATCCGCTCGATCTCGCGCTCACCACGAACGGCTCCGCGCTGCCGGTCAAGGCCGCGGCGCTCAAGGCGGCCGGGCTGCGCCGGGTCACGGTGTCGCTCGACTCGCTCGACGACGACCGCTTCCAGGCCATCAACGACGTGCGCTTCCCGGTGTCCCGGGTGCTCGACGGCATCGCGGCCGCCGCGGAGGCGGGGCTCGGGCCGGTCAAGATCAACACCGTGCTCAAGCGCGGCGCGAACGACGACGAGATCCTCGCCCTCGCCGAGCACTTCCGGGGCACGGGGCACGCGCTGCGGTTCATCGAGTACATGGATGTCGGCGCCACGAACGGCTGGGTGCTCGACGAGGTGGTGCCGTCGGCCGAGGTCGTGCGCCGCATCGCCGCCGTGCACCCGCTGGAGCCGCTCGAGCCGAGCGCGCCGGGGGAGACCGCGCGCCGCTGGCGCTACCGCGACGGAGCGGGCGAGATCGGCGTCATCTCGAGCGTGACCGAGGCGTTCTGCGGGTCGTGCACGCGGGCCAGGGTCTCCGCTGACGGACGCCTCTACACCTGCCTCTTCGCGAGCGAGGGCCACGACCTCCGCGCTCTGCTGCGCGGGGGAGCGGGCGACGAGGAGCTCGCGGATGCGCTCGCCGGCGTCTGGAGGGAGCGGGACGACCGCTACTCGGAGCTGCGGTCGGCGGAGCGCTCCGAGATCCGGCCGCTCGGCACGCCCCGGCGCCGCATCGAGATGTCGTACATCGGCGGGTAGGGCGCGACGTCCTACAGGCCCACCCACTCCGAGACGCCGTCGGCGAAGTGCTGCCGCTTCCAGATGGGCACCTCGCGCTTGATCCGGGCGACGAGCCGCTCGAGCGCGGCGAACGCCTCCGCCCGGTGCGCCGACGCCGCAGCCGCGACGAGAGCCGCGTCGCCGATCCGCAGCGCGCCCACGCGGTGCGCGGCTGCGAGCCGCACGCCCTCGCGCGCCTCGGACTCCAGGCAGGCGCGCAGAAAACGCTCGGCATCCGGGTGCGCGCGGTAGTCGAGCGCCGCGACGCCGCGCCCGCCGTCGTGGTCGCGTACGACCCCGAAGAACACCAGCACGGCGCCGCAGCCGTCGTCGCCGACCGCGGCGCGAACGGCCGCCTCGTCGATCGGGGCCTCGGAGACGCGCGCGTAGGGCTCGGTTGCGCGGGGCTCGGGCATGGCTCAGGCGCTCCTCTCGGTCAGCTCGGGCGCGATCGCGGCGAAGCCGCGGATCCCGCCGCGCAGGAAGCGCGCCTCGGCGCCGTCCCGGTCCCGCAGCAGGCGGGCCGCGCGCATCGAGCGCGGGTCGCGCTCGCAGTAGACCAGCACGGGGCCGTCGAAGCGCGACCCTCGGTCCTCCAGCTCGCGCAGGGGAAGCGAGCGGGATCCCGCGATCCGCAGCCGCTCCCGCTCCTCGGGTGTGCGCACATCGAGCAGCACCGGCGCCTCGCCGGAGCGCAGCAGCGCGGCGAGCTCCTCGGCGGTGACGAACGGAGGGGCGCCCGGCTCCCGCCCCGCACCGCCGCAGAACGCCTCGTAGTCGATGAGCCCGGCGACGGGCTCTCGCTCGGGGTCCCGGCTGTACGCCAGCTCGCGCGTGCGCGCGGCGAGCGCGTCGTAGAGCAGCACTCGGCCGACGAGCGGCTCGCCGAGGCCCGTGATGAGCTTCATCGCCTCGGTCGCGAGCAGCGAGCCGACGGTGCCGCAGAGGCCGGGCAGCACGCCCCCGGTGCCGCAGTCGAGCACGTCCTCGGGCGCGGGCGGCGCGGGGAAGAGGTCGCGGTAGCCCGGACCGTGCCGGCGCCACGCCACGCCCAGCTGCCCGTGGTACTGCAGGATCGCGCCCCACACGAGGGGCATGTCGAGCATCTCGGCGGCGTCGTTCGCGAGGTACCTGGTGGGAAAGTTGTCGCTGCCGTCGATCACGAGGTCGTAGCGCCCGAAGAGCTCGAGCGCGTTCTCCGCGGTGAGGCGCCGGCGGTGCGGCTCGATCGCGACGCCCGGGTTGATCGACCGCGCGGTCTCGGCGAGCGACTCCGCCTTGGCGCGGCCGATGTCGGCGGTGCCGTGCGCGACCTGGCGGTGCAGGTTCGACAGCTCGACCTCGTCGTCGTCGACGATGCCGATCGCGCCGACGCCAGCGCCCGCGAGGTACGGCACGCACGCGCTGCCCAGGCCCCCGGCCCCGATCACGAGCACCCGGGCGGCCCGCAGCCGGCGCTGCGCCGTCTCGCCGAAGCCCGGCAGCAGCATCTGCCGGTGCGCGCGGGCGGCCTCTTCGGCGCCGAGCGCCTCCGCCGGCTCGACCAGCGGGATCCCGTGCCACGCGTTCCCTCCCGACATGGCATCCAGTCTAGGGCTCCGGGAGATGGCCTACGATGGGGGCCATGGCCCAGTACACGGTTCGCTATTTCGCCGCCGCGGCGGAGGCCGCGGGAACCGAGCAGGAGTGCTTCGACAGCGCGCAGGCGCCCACGCTCGACGCGCTGCGCGCCGCGCTCGCCGAGCGCTACGGCGCGTCGATGGCGCGGGTGCTGCGCGGGGGCTCCTTCCTCGTCGACGGCACGGTGCGGCGCGGCGGCGACCTGCGCATCGGGGCGGACGGGGCGGCCGTGGTGGACGTGCTGCCCCCGTTCGCGGGCGGATGAGCGCGGTGCGCAGCGTCGAGGAGCACCTGCGCGCGGTGCGATCCCTGCTCGCGCCGGTGCTGGCCCGGCTCGCCGAGGGGGAGCCGGATCGCCTCGGCATCGACCACGACGGACTCGCGGGGCGGGTGAGCGCCGGCGAGGTGCGCGCCGCCTTCCCGCTGCCGCCCTTCGACAACTCGCAGATGGACGGCTACGCGGTGCGCGCCGCCGACCTGAGCGGCGCGAGCGGGGAGCGCCCCGTCGAGCTGCCGGTGGGCTACGCGACGGCCGCGGGCGACGCGCCGCTCGTGCACCGCGGCGGTACCGCGTCGCCCGTGATGACGGGCGCGGCCATGCCGCGGGGCGCCGACGCGGTGGTGCCGGTGGAGGCGACCCGAGGCGGCCGCTTCCCGTCGCTCGTGCGCGGCGTGGACGCCGCCGGCGGGACCGCCGCGCCGCGCGAGCGCCCGGCGGGTACCGTCGTGTTCGACGCGCCCGTGGTGTGCGGCGCGTTCGTGCGGGCCAGGGGAGAGGACCTCGAGGCCGACGCGGTCGTGGTGCGGCGCGGCGCGCGGCTCTCGCCGGCGCGCATCGGCGCGCTCGCGGCGGCGGGCGTCGTCGAGGTGCTGGTGCGACGGCGGCCCCGGGTTCTCGTGTGCGCCACCGGGGACGAGCTGGCGGCCCGGGGCGGGCGGCTGCTGCCCGGCCGCATCCACGACGCGAACACGCCCATGCTCGCCGCCCTGCTGCGCAGCGCGGGCGCGATCGTGCGCACCACCCGCTGCGCCGACCGGCCGGAGGCGCTGCGCGCGCTGATCGAGCGGACCGGCGACGCGGACCTCGTCGTGACCTCCGGGGGCATCAGCGCGGGGGCCTTCGAGGTGGTGCGCGAGGCGCTCGCGCCCCTGGGCGCGGAGTTCGCGAGCGTCGCCATGCAGCCGGGCGGCCCGCAGGGCCTCGGCCTCATCGAGCGCTCGGGCGGCGCGGGTCCGCTGCCCGTGCTGTGCTTCCCGGGCAACCCCGTCAGCACGGCGCTCTCGGCCGAGCTGTTCCTGCTGCCGGCGCTGCGCGAGGCGGCGGGGCTGCCCGGGGAGAGGCCTCGCGAGCGCCGGGCGCTCGCCCACGACGTCTCCTCGCCGCCGCGCAAGCTGCAGCTGCGCCGGGGCCGCGTCGCCCCCGACGGCGCGGTCTCGGTGACGGCCCCGGGGTCGCACCTGCTCGGCGACCTCGCCGACGCCGACGTGATCGTGGAGATCCCGGTCGGGGTGTCGCGGGCATCGGCCGGCACGATCGTGGACACGTGGAGGATCGCATGACGGAGAAGCTGACCCACCTGCGCGGCGACGGCAGCGCGCACATGGTCGACGTGACGGAGAAGGCCGCGACGAAGCGCACGGCACGGGCGCAGGCGGTGCTCGCCACGCGCGGCGACGTGGTGCGCATGCTCGTCGAGGGCGAGCTGCCGAAGGGCGAGGCGCTCGGCACCGCGAGGATCGCGGGCATCATGGCCGCGAAGCGCACCTCCGAGCTCATCCCGCTCTGCCACCCGCTGCCGATCACCAGGGTCTCGGTCGACTTCGAGCCCGAGGGGGACCGGGTGCGGGTGCTCGCGTCGGTGACGACGCGGGGCGCGACCGGCGTCGAGATGGAGGCCCTCACGGCGGCGAGCGTGGCGGCGCTCACCCTCTACGACATGATCAAGGCGGTCGACAGGCACGCGCGCATCGGCGATATCGAGGTGCTCGCGAAGTCCGGCGGCAAGAGCGGCGACTGGACGCGCGGATGAGCGCGCCTGGCGCCGCCGGCGGGCAACCGGAGGGGCCCCGCACGGCCGCCGTGATCGTCGCCTCGACGAGCGCCGCGGCCGGCCTGGCACCGGACCGGACCGGACCGGTGATGCGGGCCTGGCTTGCGGAGCGGGGCTTCGCCGTCGACGGGCCGATCGTGGTCTCGGACGGCGCCGCGGTCGGGGACGCGATCCGCTCGTCGCTCGCCTCGGATCCGTGGGTGGTGCTCACGACCGGCGGCACCGGCGTCGCCCCGGGCGACCGCACGCCCGAGCAGACGGAGCCCCTGCTCGACGCTCGGCTGCCGGGGCTCATGGAGGAGCTGCGGCGGCGCGGGGCCGAGCAGGCTCCCGCGGCGCTGCTGACCCGCGGCGTCGCGGGATTCGTGGCGCGCACGCTCGTGATGAACCTGCCGGGATCCCCCGGCGGCGTGCGCGACGGGCTCGCCGTGCTCGGCCCGGTGCTCGAGCATCTCGTCGGTCAGCGGCGGGGCCTGGCAGGCGGGGAGCACCCCGGGGAGCGCTGAACGGCTCCCCTCACACCACGGCGGGGCGGCCGACCCCCGCGGGCGCCGACGACGGCTCGAGCCGGATCACCACGGCCTTCGACACCGGGGTGTTGCTCTCGAGGGCGGTGCTGTCGAGCGGCACGAGCACGTTCGCCTCGGGGAAGTATGCGGCCGCGCAGCCCCGCGGAGTGGGGAAGGCGACCGCGCGGAAGCCGCGCAGCACCCGGTCGGGCTGATCCCTCCACTCGCTGAAGACGTCGACCGTCTGCCCGTCCTCGATCCCCAGCTCCTCCAGATCGTCCGGGTGCACGAAGATCACGTATCGGCCCTTCTTGATGCCGCGGTAGCGGTCGTTGAGGCTGTAGATGGTGGTGTTGAACTGGTCGTGCGAGCGCACCGTCTGCAGCAGCAGGCGCCCGGGAGGGCACTCGACGGGCTCGAGCTCGTTGACGGTGATGCGCGCCCTGCCCGTCTCGGTGTCGAAGCGCCTCGCGTCGCGCGGGCCGTTGGGCAGCACGAAGCCGTCGCGGCGCCTGGTCTTCTCGTTGTAGTTCTCGCAGCCGGGCACGACGCGCGAGATGCGGTCGCGGATCAGGTCGTAGTCGTCGGCGAAGCCCAGCCAGTCGATGCCGTGCCGGTCGCCGAGGGTGGCGTGGCCGATACCGGCGACGATCGCCGTCTCCGAGCGCACCCGGTCGGAGATCGGCTCGATCTGCCCGTGCGAGGCGTGCACCGCGCACACGGAGTCCTCGACCGTGACGTACTGCGGTCCGCTCGCCTGCATGTCGACCTCGGTGCGGCCGAGCACGGGCAGGATCAGGGCCTCCTCGCCGGTGACGACGTGCGAACGGTTGAGCTTGGTCGACAGCTGCACGCTGAGACGGGTCTTGCGCATGGCCGACTCCGCGAGGCTCGTGTCCGAGATCGCGCCGAGCAGATTGCCGCCGAGCCCCATCCACACCTTGATCCTGCCCTCGTCGAGCGCGCGGATGCCGTGCACCGCGTCGACGCCGTGGTCGCGCGGCGGCTCGAAGCCGAACTCCTCGCCGAGCGCGTCGAGGAACGAGTCGGGCATCTGCTCCCACACCCCCATCGTGCGGTCGCCCTGCACGTTGCTGTGGCCGCGGATGGGAGAGGCCCCCGCGCCGGGTCTGCCGATGTTGCCGCGCAGCAGCAGCAGGTTGATGATCTCCTTGATCGTGTCGACGGCCTTGCGGTGCTGGGTGATCCCCATCGCCCAGCAGACGATGACCCGGTCCGACGAGATGTAGCGCTCGGCCAGCTCGTCCAGCTCTGCGGCGGGCACGCCCGTGGCCTGCTCGACGGCGCGCTCGTCGACCCGGGCGACGTGCTCGGCGAAGGCCTCGAAGCCGTCGCAGTAGCGCTCGATGAACTCGCGGTCGAGCACGGTCCCGGGGTTCAGCCGCTCGGCCTCGAGCACCCGCTTGGACACGGCCTGCAGCAGGGCCATGTCGCCGCCGAGCCGCACCTTGATGAACTGGTCGGCGATCCGCGTCGGCTTGCCGAGGTACCCTCTGATGCGCTGCGGATCCTTGTAGCCGATCAGCCCGGCCTCCGGCAGCGGGTTCACCGCGACGATCCGCGCGCCGTTCTCCTTGGCCTCCTGCAGCGCCGTGAGCATGCGCGGGTGGTTCGTGCCGGGGTTCTGCCCCATGATGATGATGAGGTCGGCCTGCGCGAAGTCGCTGTACGAGACCGTCGACTTGCCGATGCCGACCGTCTGCAGCATCGCGGTGCCCGTGGACTCGTGGCACATGTTCGAGCAGTCGGGGAGGTTGTTCGTGCCGAGCACCCGGGCGAACAGCTGGTAGAGGAACGCCGCCTCGTTGGACGCGCGGCCGCTCGTGTAGAAGGCGGCCTCGTTCGGATCGTCCAGCGCGCGCAGGTGCTCGGCGACGATGCGGTACGCCTCTTCCCAGTCGATCGGCTCGTAGTGGTCGGCCCCCTTCGCCTTGTAGACCGGCTCGACGAGGCGGCCCTGCATGCCGAGCCAGTACTCGGTCCTGTCCTCCAGCGAGCTCAGCGAGTGCTCCCGCCAGAACGAGCGCTCGACCTTCAGCGGGGTCGCCTCCCAGGTCACGGCCTTGCCGCCGTTCTCGCAGAACTCGGCGATCTTGCGGTGGTCGGGATCGGGCCACGCGCAGCTCATGCAGTCGAAGCCGCCCCTGTGGTTGATCTTCGTCATGAGCTTGGCGGTGCGCGCAAGGCCCATCTGCTTGATGGCCGGCTCCATCGAGTGGAGCACGCCGCCGATGCCCGCGGCGTACCGTTTCGGCTCGGAGACCTCGAGATCGGCGTCGGAGAAATCGTCGCGGGGGGCTCGAGGAGACATGGTTCCGGTCCTTCGTCGGGCTGGTCGGCGTGCTGCTCCCACCCTACTCCCGGCCGTCCGCGCGAGCGAGTCGAACCGGCGGCTGGATGCCGTCGCGCGGAGTCGGTAGCCTGGTCGGAGGGCGGGCGAGTCCCGCGCGAAGCGGCGTCGCCGGGCGCCTCAGGACGGATTGGAGTTCCCATGGTCTATCGAGTGCAGGGCGTGGTGGTGCGCGAGAAGAACGCGCCGGCGACGATCGAGACGGTCCTCGTACCGGATCCGGGCCCGGGCGAGGCCGTGGTCGACATCATCACGAGCGGGGTCTGCCACACCGACCTGCACTACCAGCAGGGCGGCATCAGCGACGACTTCCCGTTCCTGCTCGGCCACGAGGCGACGGGCCGGGTGGCCGCCGTGGGCGAGGGCGTCACGGAGGTCTCGGTGGGCGACCGCGTGATCCTGAACTGGCGCGCGGTGTGCGGGGCGTGCCGGGCGTGCGCCAAGGGGCAGCCGCAGTACTGCTTCTCGACGCACAACGCGGCGCAGAAGATGACGCTCGAGGACGGCACGGAGCTGTCGGCGGCGCTCGGGATCGGGGCGTTCGTCGAGAAGACGCTCGTGGCCGCCGGCCAGTGCACGAGGATCGACGAGGAGTCGGACGCGGCGGCGGTCGGCCTGCTGGGCTGCGGGATCATGGCGGGCATCGGGGCGGCGATCAACACGGGCGAGGTGCAGCGGGGCGAGTCGGTCGCGGTGATCGGCTGCGGCGGCGTCGGCACGGCGGCGATCGCGGGCGCGCAGCTCGCCGGCGCGACGACCATCGTCGCGGTCGACATCGACGACGCGAAGCTCGAGCAGGCCAGGCGCTTCGGCGCGACGCACACCGTGAACTCGCGCTCGGAGGACCCGGTCGAGGCGATCCGCGCGCTCACCGGCGGTTTCGGAGCCGACGTGGTGATCGACGCCGTGGGGCGGCCCGAGACCTACGCGCAGGCCTTCTACGCGCGGGATCTCGCCGGGCGCGTGGTGCTCGTCGGCGTGCCGACGCCCGAGATGCGCCTCGAGCTGCCGCTGCTCGACGTGTTCGGCAGGGGCGGATCGCTGAAGTCGTCCTGGTACGGCGACTGCCTGCCCAGCCGCGACTTCGCGATGCTCATCGACCAGTACAAGCTGGGCCGGCTCGACCTCGACGGCTTCGTGAGCGAGCGCATCGGCCTCGGCGACGTGGAGGCGGCGTTCGGTCGGATGGCGGACGGCGCCGTGCTGCGCTCGGTGGTGGTGCTCTGATGGCCGCGCGCATCGAGCGCCTGGTGACGAGCGGCACGTTCTCGCTCGACGGAGGCACCTGGGAGGTCGACAACAACGTGTGGATCGTCGGCGACGACGCCGAGGCGATCGTGATCGACCCCGCCCACGACGCGCGCGCGGTCGCCGAGGCGGTGGGGGATCGGGCCGTGCGCGCGATCCTGCTCACCCACGGGCACGACGACCACGTCCGCGCGGCGCGCGAGACGGCCGGACTGCTGGGGGCGAGGCTGCACTTGAACCCCGCCGACCGGATGCTGTGGGACGCCGTCCACGACGAGGCTCCCGACGAGGAGATCCTGAACGGGGACACGTTCAAGGTCGCCGGGACCCGGCTGCACGCGCGGTACACGCCGGGCCACTCGCCGGGGTCCACGTGCTTCGTCTCGCCCCTGCTCGGCGTCGTGTTCACCGGTGACACGCTGTTCCAGGGCGGCCCTGGCGCGACCGGCCGCTCGTACAGCGACTTCCCGACGATCATCGAATCGATCCGCGACGAGCTGCTGACGCTCCCCGAGGAGACCGTCGTGCACACCGGGCACGGGGACACGACCACGATCGGCGCCGAGAAGCCCCACCTGCAGGAGTGGATCGACCGGGGTCGCTGAAGCGCCGTCCCTCGGCGATCGAGCTTGGTGCCGCGGCGTCGATACCGCTGCCCGGTCGCGAGAGCGGAGTTTCGGGGCTGCGGCAGGGGAAACGGCCGGGAAACTCCGCTCTCGACCGGCTTTTTCGGGCGGGCGCCCGATCCACCGGCCCAGGGTGCGCCGGATCACGGCTCCCACTCGCGCCGCGGGAGTGGGACCGCGGACTCCGTGTCGTCGCCCGATCGCTCGTCGAGCAACCGGGCGAGTGCCGCGCGGATGGGCCGCTGCTCGCGTCCGCTGAACGCGAGCATCCTGCGGCCGGCCTCCGCGCCCGGCACCAGGACGTCCTCGCTGTAGAGCACCATGAGCCGCCAGCCCGCGTCGCGTGCGGCCTGGTGCTTGCGGGGATCCCGGCGGCGCTGTCTCCGCGAGAGAACGTGCTGCTCGCCGTCGTACTCGAAGATGCTGCGGGTCCCGTCATCGACGCCGTCGAAGCGGCCGATCCATTCCCCGGCGGCGCTTCGCAACTCGGCTTGAAGTCGCAGCTCGGGCCCGCCGACGCGGGCGTTCGCCAGACGCATCAGCGTCTCCATCCGCGACTCCGCGCCCACCCTCGCGAGCGCCGCTGCCTCGCGGAACCGTGCCGCCCCGCGTCCCCTCGCCGTTGCGGCGAACCGCCGGAGCTCCTCCGGGGAGATGTGCAGGTGCTGGTCGTATCGTTTCGGGTCTGGCAGTAGGAGGAAGTCGAGCGCGACCACCAGCTCCGGGAAGGGCAGCCCGATCGCTGACTGCAGCACTGCTTCGAGGGGCGGGGTGGTAGGGATCCAATGGTCGTGGTCCGGGTGCGCCGCGAGGTACTCCTCCGACGGAGACCGGTGCCGGTGCCCCCGCGTGCCGCGACAGGCGACCGGGCCGGGGCGCTCGGGGCTGGACACGTCGACCGGCGCGTTCTTCGGAACCCGGATGGGGCAGCCGAGGATCGCGAGTGCGGTGGCGTGGCTGAAGCGATCGTGCGGGCGCAACCGGGGGAGATACTGCAGCGCTCGCCCGCTGAGGTGGCCGGGAAGCGGTAGCTTCGATCGTACGCCCCGGAAGGGCCGATGCCAGCGCGGGTGGTCGAACACGTCCGCGCCGTATCCGAGGCGCAGGGCGTCGCGAACGAGGAACGGGCGTTCGGCGAAAGCATCGTCTGCGCTGAGTCCGGGGGTCATTCCCTCAGGCTGGGGCGCTCAGTGGGGCATTTGCCGAGATGTACACAGTTTTTCGCCTTCCTGGGCGCAGAATGCTGGCTGTGGGCGAAGCTCGGGGCAGCGCTCTGGCGAGGCGGTGGTTGGCTCGGCCGGTCCTGGATCCTCGAGGGTTCAGGCCCTCGAGTGGGCTCGGTCCCTCGAGGACGCCTGGCCGGAGGCGAGCAGGATCCCTCATCCTGTGGAGGAGGCTCCTTGAGAGCGGAGTTGCCGGGGTGTTGAGCGGGACATGGCCGGGAAACTCCGCTCTCGACCCGGTTGGAAGCGGAGCGGGCGTGCACCCGGCCGGGCGATCACAATCGATTCGATTCCGCTCGGGAACCGTGGCGAAGCCTACTGCTCCCGCCCCAGCTGCGCCGCGACCGCGCCCAGCACGGCGTCGGGCGATCCCGCGGCGTCGTAGACGGCGACGAGTACGCGCCGGCCGCCCTCGGCCGCCTCGGGGGAGAGCCAGTGCTCGAAGAGCGCCGTGAGCTGGCGCAGATCCCGCGTCACCGCCCTCGGGGCGTCCGCCACCCGGTCGCGCAGCCAGTCGCGCAGGGTGGCGTTGTGCACCGCGACGAGCGAGGCCGCGAGGGCCGCGGCAGCCCAGCCGGGGCTGCAGGGCTGCAGCTTCTCCCGGATGTAGCGCGCGAAGACGCGCTCGTAGCGGTGCGTGATGATGAGCTCCCGGTCGCGCAGCGACGGTGTGTGGCGCATGAGGTCGGAGCGCAGGCGGGCGGCCTCCGGATCGCGGATCAGCAGGCGCAGCACGTCGGCCGTGCCCTCGACGAGCGCCTCGCCGGCGGGCAGCTGGGTCGTCTCGAGGAAGGACTCCAGCTGCGCGAGGGCCTGGTCGTGATCGGCGAAGACGACGTCGTCCTTGCTGCCGAAGCGGCGGAAGAAGGTGCTGCGGCTCATGCCCACCGCGTCGGCGAGGTCCTCGGCCGTCGTCGCGTCGTAGCCGCGCTCGGCGAGGCGGCGGATCGCCGCCGCCGAGCTGTCGGGCGCAGCCGCGGTGCGGGGGGCTCTGGTGACCATACGCAGAAGTTAGCACAGGGCCAGGTATTGGCACTAGGTTTCAGTGTCGAAAATGGCGAATCGGTGCCGCCTTCGTCCCGGATGAAGATCGGGGCGGGGTTGACGTGAGACCGGGTCTCAGGCATGCTCGAAGCAGGGCGCCGGTGCAGGAGCGGCGCAGAGAGGACCTTCGATGTCGAACACGCGGCCAGCCCCCGTCAGCCAGGGAACCGAGGAGCCCGAGTACGAGCTCTGGGAGCCGCTCGATCCCGATGCCGCGGGCGTGTTCCGCGGCGTGTCGTCCGACGACCTCGCCTACCGGGACCGCGCGCGCGAGTTCGTGCAGACCGAGGTGCGACCCGTCATCGCCGGCATCTGGGACCGCGCGGAGTACCCGCTCGATCTGGCCCGCCGGCTCGGCGAGCTCGACCTGCTGCGCGACGGGATCGAGGTGCCCGGCTTCCCCGAGCAGAGCCTGCTCGCGGCCAGCCTCACCACGATGGAGCTCTCCCGCGGCGACGGCTCCATCGCCACGATCGTGGGCGTGCAGGGCGGGCTCGCCCTGCGATCCATCGCCCTCTGCGGATCGGACGAGCAGAGGGACCGCTGGCTCGAGCCGCTCTCCCGCGGCACCGAGCTCGGGGCCTTCGCCCTGACCGAGCCGACGCACGGATCCGACTCCGTCAGCCTCGAGACCCGCGCCGATGCGGACGGCGACCACTACGTGATCACCGGGCACAAGAAGTGGATCGGCTCGGGCAGCGTCGGCCAGATCGCCGTCGTCTGGGCTCGCGGCGGCGACGGACAGGTGCAGGGCTTCCTCGTGCCGCAGGACTCGCCCGGCTACCGCGCGTCGACGATCGGGGGCAAGGTGTCGCTGCGCGGCATCTGGCAGGCGCGCATCGAACTCGACGGCGTGCGCGTGCCGGCGAGCGCCAGGATGCCGGGCGCACGCAGCTTCAAGGACACCGCGCGCGTGCTGCAGGCCACGAGGCTCGGTGTGGCCTGGGGGGCGCTCGGGCAGGCCACCGCCGTCTACGAGACCGCGGTGCACTACGCGAAGCAGCGCGTGCAGTTCGGCCGCCCGCTCGCCGCCTCGCAGATCGTGCAGGCGCGCCTTGCCGAGATGCTCAGCCAGCTCACCTCGCTGCAGTCGCTGCTCATGCAGCTCACGCGCGCCGAGGAGCGGGGCGAGCTCTCGGGCCCCGCGGCATCTCTCGGCAAGTACACCGCCACCCGCACGGCCCGCGACATGGCCCGCAACGCGCGCGACCTGCTCGGCGGCAACGGGATCCTGCTCGAGAACCGCGTCGCCCGCCACTTCGCCGACATCGAGGCCCTGCACACCTACGAGGGCACCGAGACCGTGCAGGCGCTCATCATCGGCCGCGACATCACGGGAGTCTCGGCGTTCGCCTAGGGGCGCCCGGCTCCCGCTGCTCCCGCCGGCCGGGCGAACGTCTCGAGGTCGCGCGCAGGCTCGACGGCGCGTCAATAGCCGGCCAGGAGATTCACCTCATGGTCGGCGCGACGGCCGTCGAGCATGGCGCGCAGATCCGAGACGCCGCTCTCGAGCATCACGTCCCGCACGAAATAGGCGTTCGAGGCCTGATCGCCCGACACGACCACATTCGGTAGGCGGTGCACGCCGAGCCGCGAGGGGGTGCTGAAGTGCCGGCCGGGCGGCATCGCATCCTCGTAGTCCCACCAGACGTCAGAGGCGAACGCGCCGAGCTCGCCGCAGGTCAGAGCGTCGTAGACCGCGCGCTCGACCACCAGGTCGCCGCGTGCGATGTTGACGAGACAGGCCCCCGGATCCATCTCCGCGAACGCCGCGCGGTCCATCATGCCCCGTGTGAGGTCGGTGGACGGAGCCGCCAGCACCACGACCGAGGCTCCGCGCAGGGCCTCGTGCAGTCCGCCCTGGCCGTAGACCCGGTCGGCTGACGGGGTCGGCGCCGCAGGGTTACGGCGGACGACGCGCACCTCCATCTCGAACGCCCGGGCCACCGCCGCGACGCGGGTGCCGATCTGCCCGGCGCCGACGATGGTGATGGTACTGCCGTGGAGAACGCTCCCGACGCCGCCGTCCCTCCAGTAGGGCACGAACTGGCCGGCGACGTGCTCGGCGTGCTTCCGCACGATCTGCTTCACGCACGCGAGGACGAGCGCCCAGGCGTGCTCGGAGATGGCGGGCTGATGCGCGTTCGGGACATTGGCCAGCCGGATACCGCGCTCGGCCATCGACCGCAGCGGCAAGCGGTCGCACCCCGAGTGCATCCATGCCACGAAGCGCAGTCGAGCGGCGGCCTCCACGACCTCGTCGGGGAGGGTCCACGTCAGGATCGCGTCGGCATCGGCGGCTTTCGCGAGGTACTCGCTCCGCTCCGCTCCGTAGGGTATATCGAGGCCGGGTGACCAGGAGAGGCCCTGCACCTCCGCGTCGGGGCCGAGGCCATCGCGCACCCTCGCCAGTTCCGGCTCGTCCGCGTGCCAGCCTGCAAGCACCTTCCAGTTCATCGCGCTGCTTCCTTTCGTATCGTCATCGGTCGCCCGTGGCCGGCGCCGGCGCCATGCGGCGAGGCGCTGCGCGCCGGTCAGAACGGGCGGCGGTGCGCAGCGTTCATCGCGAGCCCGACCATCGTCGTGAAGTCGTAGACGGGCAGCCCGGTGCGCCGCTGCGTCTCGGCGGCATAGGCGGGCAGGGCCGCGCACTCGAACAGGATCGCGCCGGCCCCGACCCGATGCAGTCCGGCGGAGGCCGTGACGACCTCCTCGGCGACGGCCGGGCGGTCGAGTGCGTCGCCCGGGCCGAACATGGTGTAGTGGAAGCTCGGAGCCTCCTCGAGACCGGCGACCAGCAACGGACTCGGGAGACCGGGAAACTCCTCGCGCAGGAACCCCTCGGTCAGGGTTCGGGAGTCGGCGGTCACGATGCCGATCGGCACGGTGTCGCCCAGCATCGCCGCGATCAGGGGCAGCTGCAGCAGGCTCGACAGCAGGACCTGACTCCCGGGGAGCGCCCTCGCAACCGCGGCCTGGTAGCGGATCATGAAGCCGCAGTTGCTCGTCACGATCCCGGTGCCCTCACCGGCGAGAGCACCGGCAGCCTCGACGACCGCCCCCTCGAACTCGCGGCCGGCATCGGCGAGGATCGCGGGCACGCTGAGACGGGGCACCCGCCGGTACAGGGTCGGCGCGCCGAAGGTCGCCGCGTGCCCGACGTCCCCCGGGATGAACGGCGAATCGAAATCGAGGCACACGACCCCGACCTCGTAGCCGTAGGTGCGGGCCCCGTCTCGGCGCCGGAAGACGCCGTCCGCCGGTGCGCTCATGCTCTCCGCCGTTCTCCGCCGAACATCGCGAAGTAATAGCAGAGGTAGGCGGCGAGGTTCGAGGTCCGGTCGCCCAGGTCGGTCATCGGGTTGACCTCGGTCACCGCGAAGCCGTCGGCGTAGGGCGCCAGCGCCTTCACGAGCTCGATGCCCTCGCGCGAGGTGAGTCCACCCGGCTCATGCGCTCCCGCACCCGGGGCGTAGGCGGGATCGATCGTGTCGATGTCGAAGCTGAAGAACAGGTGTTCGGCGGATCGCACCCGGTCGAGGATGCGCTCCATGGCCGCCTCGACCCCGATCCGCGAGAACTCCAGCGCCGGGATCTGGGCCGGACCCTCCCGCCTGATGAACTCGAGCGACGAGGGAAAATTGAAGTGCCTGAGGCCCAGCTGGATGGTGTGGCGGTGATCCACGCGCTCGAGCTCAAGTGAGCGGCGCATCCCGCTCGACTGGCTGAAGCTGCCCTGCCTCGGGTTGTGGTCCATGAGATCGAGGTGCGCGTCGAAGTGCACGACGGCGACCGATCCCTCGACCGCGTCGTGCAGGCCCTTGACGCCGGCGTAGAGCAGGCAGTCGTCTCCTCCGAGCAGGATCGGCACGCGACCGTGCCGGACCGTATCGGACACCGTTGCCGATGCCGCGTCGAGGGTGGCCATCAGATCGTGCGGCACCACGTCCACATCGGGGAGGTCGATGCGGAGATCGGGCGCGGGCCTGAGCTCCTCGGTCTCCACTGAGTACACATGGCCGTTCTCGGCGCGCATCGTGATCCAGCCTAGCGCCTCCCTGATCTTGCCGGGCGCGTACCGGGATCCCGGCCAGCCGAGGGTGGCCGCTCCGTCGTAGGGCACGGCTACGAGATCGAAGGACCGCGGGCTGCCTGTTTGGTGGTTCATCTAGCTTCCTTCTGAATCGGTGGTCGTGTTCCTCGGGTCCGTCCCGCCGCCGGTGCGCAACGAGCCGAGATAGAGTTCGATGACGCGCTCGTCGTGCAGCAGCTCCGGGCCGGTGCCCGTGAGCGCCACCCGGCCCTGCTCGAGCACATAGGCGCGATCGCTGATGGCGAGGCACTCGCGTGCGTTCTGCTCGACGATGAGCACGCCCACGCCTGACTCGGCGATCCGCTGCACCTGCTCGAACGTGATCTCCTGCGCGGAGGGGGAGAGACCCGCCGACGGCTCGTCGAGCAGCAGGATGCGCGGTCCGCCGACCAGGGCACGGGCCATCGCGACCGACTGCCGTTGGCCGCCCGAGAGCGAACCGGCGAGACGGCCGAGCAGGGGTTTCAACACCTCGAAGCTTTCGAGCACCTCCGCTATCCGGCCCTCGGTCTCTCTCGGCTGCGCGTAGCCGCCCATGCGCAGGTTCTCGAGCACGGTGAGGCTCGGGAACACGTTGCTCGACTGCGGCACGTAGCCGATGCCCCGATCGACCCGCCGGTGCATGGGGAGCCTCTCGATCGGCTCGCCGTCGAGCGCGATCCCGCCCTCGCTCACTCGGACCTCTCCCGCGACCGCCTTCAGCAGCGTCGACTTGCCGGCGCCATTTGCTCCGATGATCGCGACGATCTCACCGGGGCGCACCTCGGCCGAGACGTCGTTGACGATCGGGTTGCCCGGCTGGTAGCCGGCGACGATTCCGGTCACCACGAGCTTAGGCGGTTCCGTGCCGGTCGAGCTCGACGCACCCGCCACCGTGAGTGGCGTACCCGTTCCGCCCTTGCCGAGATAGGCCTCCACCACCTCGGGGGAGGAGGCGACCTCGGCGGGGGTGCCGACGGCGATGACCGCACCGCCGCCCATGCAGATCACGTGGTCGCTGAGATTCATGATCGCGTCCATGTCGTGCTCGATGAACAGGATCGTGAGTCCCTCGTCCCGCAACTCTACGAGGTGCTGCATGACGGTCTCCCGCAGAGCCGGGTTTACCCCGGCGAGGGGCTCGTCGAGCATCAGCAGCTTCGGCTCCAGCATCAGCGACCGCGCGATCTCCAGCAGACGGCGCTGACCCCCGGACAGGCCGGCCGCATCCTCGTCCCGCTTCTCGAACAGCCTGACCCGGGCCAGCAGCTCCTCCGCGCGCGCCGTGTTGGCGTTCTCCCGGGGCCGCCACGCGGGCGACAGCCCGGCGAGCGCGAGACGCTCGCCGGGCTGCTCGGGGGCGGCGAGCAGGAGATTCTCGAGCACGCTCATGCCGGGGACGAGGCGCGTGAGCTGAAAGCTGCGAACGAGACCGGAGCGGGCGATCCGGTAGCCGGGAACGCCGGTGATGTCCTCGCCCATGAAGTGCCAGGCGCCGGAGTCGGCCCGTTCGAAACCGGTGAGGATGTTGAAGAGCGTCGATTTGCCCGCGCCGTTCGGTCCGATGAGGCCCGTGAGCCTGCCCGTGGGCACGGCGAACTCCGCGACGTCTACGGCCTTCACGCCGCCGAAGGATCGGCTGACGGAGGTCGCGGTCAGCATGGGTTCGGGGAACGTCGTCATCACGCTGCCACCGTCGCTTTCATCCGGGGAGCACCGCTCCTCACGAACAGCCCGTTCGGGCGGAAGACGATCGCGAGGATGAGCACGATCCCGACCAGCACGTACCGCATGGCTCCGGCCTGCTCCTGTCCGAACCAGCCGCCGCTCGCGCTCGAGAGATCCGCGATCCCGCGCAGCACCCCGTCGGTCATCGAGATGATCAGCCAGAACGCCACGGCCCCCAGGATCGGGGTGAAGACTTTCGCCCTGCCGCCGAGGATCACGATGGCGAACAGGAGGAAGGTGGTGGTCGCCGCGAAGTTGTCGGGGTTGACGTTCTGCTGGTCGACCGCGAGGACGACTCCGGCGATCGCGCCCAGCAGTCCGCCGAGCAGCATCACCTGCACCTTGACCAGGAACGTGTTCTTGCCGAAGCTCGTCACGAGGGACTCGTCCTCGCGCACACCCGCCAGCAGCCTGCCCCAGGGACCCCGCAGCAGCAGCCACAGCCCCAGCGCGATCAGCGCGACGAGTGCCCACGCGACGACGAGCAGCCAGAGGGTGCGGCCGCTGACGATGACGGGGCCGAGCGCGTACTGGTCGGCGGGGAAGGGGCTGAGCGCGTAGAACTCGTCGGCGAAGCGCTGGATGCCGTACACGCCGCCGGTGAGGGGCTGCGCCCAGCTCGAGCGAAGTACGAGACGCAGGATCTCGGCCGCTGCGATTGTGGTCATCGCCAGATAGTCGGCCCGCAGCCGAACGGTCGGCAGCGCGACGAGCAGTGAGAACAGGCCTGTCGCGATGAGGGCCATAAGGATGCCGAGCCAGAAGCCGCCGCCGAGGCTCACGGTCACCGCGAGTCCGTAGGCTCCCGCGGCCATGCTGCCGGCGAACCCGAGGTTGATGAGTCCGGCGAAGCCGAACTGCAGGTTCAGTCCGAGCGCGGCTATCGCGTATGCGGCGCAGGTGGGGGCGAGGGCCGCTCGGAGCCCGTCGACGAGGATGCTCATGCCGTCCACGAAGGGCCCTCCGTTCCGATGCGCGTGACGGGGAGGCGGGAAGACGGGTTCATGCGACGCGCTCCTTCCGTCCGAAGAGGCCCTGGGGGCGGAAGAGCAGGATCAGCACCAGCAGCGCGAGAGCGGTGACGTACTTCAGCTCGGCAGGGATCCAGAGTGTGCTCGCCTGCGTCGCGATGCCGATCAGCGCGCTGCCGATGACCGCGCCGAGCACGGTGCCGAGTCCGCCGAGGGTGACACCGGCGATGACGAGCAGCAGCAGCTGATTGCCCATGTCCCACCGCACCTGCTCCACGAGCCCGAGCAGCACGCCGCCGAGCGCGGCGAAGGCCGAGCCGATCGCCCAGACGAGGGTAAGCTGCCGACCGGTCGCGATACCGGTGGCGGAGGCGAGAGTGGGGTCGTCGGCGACCGCGCGGATCGCCTGGCCCGCACGGGTGCGCTTGAGGAACAGCGCGAGCAGGCCGAGCGCGACGAGGCAGACGGCGATCGACCAGAGCGCCTTGGGAGTGATGTCCACCCCGCCGAACCTGACGGGGCTCTGCACCGCGAATTCGGTGTACGACCGGCTGCTGCCGCCCATGAACGCCAGGAGGAGGTTGCGCAGTGCGATGCCGAGCCCGATGGCCACGACCAGGGTGCTGATGGTGCCCACCCGCCTCGCCCGCAGCGCTCGCCACAGCAGCTTCTCGCTCGTGATGCCGAAGGCCGCTCCGAGCGCCACCGCGACGAGCGCGGAGAGGATCAGCGGCAGGCCGAGCCCCGAGTTGAGGAGGAGCGCCGCGCCCGCGCCGAGCGTGGCGAACTCTCCCTGCGCGAAGTTGAAGATACCGGTGGTGGAGAAGATCAGGGAGAGCCCCACGCCGATCAGGGAGAGCACCAGGCCGAGACGGAGGCCGTCGACCACGCTCTGCAGGGTGGGGCCGGCTCCCTGCGTGACGGCGCCGAGAATCAGGAGCAGGAGGACGACTCCGCCGACCGCAAGGATCCGCGGCGCCGCCCGACCGCCGCGCTTCGCGGACTCGGGACCCGAACCCAGCGCGAGAGTCTTCGTCGGACTCGACGTGCTCATCAGCTCTGCGGCTCGCGTACGGTGTCGACCGTCTGGGTGCTGCCGTCGGCCTGCATGACGAGCACATCGTAGAGACCGGTCGTGGGCTCACCGGCCTCACTGAACCGCAGCGGGCCCGCTGCGCCGACGTACTGCACGTCCGCGCCCTCGGCGATCTTCGCCTTGCAGTCGGCGTAGCTCGTGCACTCTTCGCCGCCGTTCGTGAGCGCGATCATCTCCGAGGAGAAATCGGCGGGATCGGCTGATCCGGCCTGCTCCATGGCCAGTGCGCTGAGCATGGCGCAGTCGTAGAAGTAGGGGGTGAAGGCCGTGGTCTCGAGATCGGGGTTCTCCTGCAGCAGGCGCTTCGAGAACGATCCCCCCTCGCCCGAGGACGCCTGCGTGAAGGTCATACCCTCGAGGGCCGCCGGGTTGGACGGGTCGACCGATTCGGCGAGGGAGGCGATCGGCATCGCGTCGGTGCCGTAGAGCTGCACGTCCGCGGGACCCGCACCCGCCTGGATGAGACCCTGCAGGATCTTCGAACCCTCGTCGAATGCGAAGATGACGATGGAGTCGGGCTGCGCCGAGACGATCGAGCGCACCTCGGCGTCGAGGTTGGTGGCGTTCGGATCGTAGTCCACGCGCTTCGCCACGTTCATGCCGGCTTCTTCGATGGCGGCCGCCGTCGCATTCGCGATGCCGGTCGCGTAGGAGTCGCTGCGCGAGATGATCGCGATGTTCTCACCGCCGTCGTCGGCGATCCGCTGCGCCAGGACCGCTCCCTGGAGAACGTCGGATGGCACGGTTCTGAAGTAGAGGCCGTTGTCGGGGTAGTCGCTGAGCTCGGGAGTCGTGTTCATGCCCGAGCACTGCACCGTGCCGCTGCCGGTGATCTTGTCGATGACGGAGAGCGAGATGGACGAGGAACCGGCGCCGATGATCACGGGGACGCCCTCCGACAGCAGCCGGTCGACGGCCTGGCCCGCGATGGCGGGGTCGCCGGCTTCGTCGCCGCCGCTGAAGCTCAACTCGGCACCCAGCACTCCGCCGGCCTCGTTGATGTCGGCGGCCGCGAGTTCGAGGGCCGCGATCTGCGGGGCACCGAGGCTGGCGATCGGGCCGGTCTGGGGGAGGAGCCACCCGAACGTGACGCTGTCGCCTCCGGCGTTCGGGCCGCCGTCCTGCGAGTCGTTGACGGCGCAGCCCGAGAGGAGAAGCGCGGCTGCTGACGCGAGCAACGCGAAGCGGCGTGTGTGTTTCGACATTGAAATCTGCCTCCAGGTCTGTGGCCGGAACGGGCCGAGCTATTGAGCCTTCGAACCCCACCGTAAGGGACGGAGCGACGCAGAGATATATACATTTACGACACCTAGACAAAATGAAAACACTTATATGTATATGATGATCCCGTGAAGGTGACCGTCCGATCGATCCTCGAGATCCCCGATACGGGCCTGGTGCTGCTGGCCGGGGCGGAGGGTCTCGATTCCGAGGTGCGTTGGGTCCATGTGAGCGACGTGCAGGACCCGACGCCCTGGGTGCAGGGCGGTGAGTTCCTGCTGACGACCGCGGTGCGGCTCGGCTCGGCGAAGTCGATGGCCGAGTACGTCGAGAAGCTGCACGAGCACGGTATCGCGGGTATCGGCTTCGGCATCGGCGAGGAGTCGTGGATGCATTCGGCGGTGCCGGAACGGATGCGTGAGCGGGCCGATCAGCTGGGAATGCCGCTCATCGAGGTTCCGTTCGACACCCCCTTCATCGTGATCGCCGAGCACGTCGCAGCTCAGCAGGCCGCCGAGCGCTTCAGGGTCACCCAGCTCGCGTACCGAGCGCAGCAGCAGCTCACCCACATCGCGCTCTCGGGAGATGCGATCGGGGGGCTCGTCTCACGACTCGCCGAGCTCACCGGTGGTTGGGCGAGCGTCGTAGCGCCGAGCGGTCAGGTGCTCGAGGCGTATCCCGCGGCCGCTGCCCTGATGGATCCGGCCCTTCTGCCGGATCTGGAGCGGGTGCTGGAATCCGGCACCGCGGTCTCGGTCTCGGACCGGAGCGGAAAGCACATCTCGATACACCCGCTGGGCGCACCCGGCCGGGTGCGCGGCATGCTGCTGCTCGGACAGTCGGCTCCGCCGGACACCTCCGAACGGATGATCGCGGCGAGCGCTGCGTCCCTGCTCTCGTTCGTCCTCGAGCAGCGTCTGAGCCTCTCTCCGCAGCGCATGGCGGCGGCCAATCTGCTCGGCGACACGCTGCTCGACCCCGACACGCCTCCGGAACGGTTCTCGCACGCCGCTGCGGGTCTGGGGCTGAGCCCGAGCGCTCCGCTGACGGTCGCCAGGGCCTGGATCCCCAACACGCCTCCGGAGAGCGTCATCAGGAAGCTGCACGACGTGTTCTCGCCGCGCAGCGGTACGAGCATCACGGTGCAGGATCGAGACGCTCCGGGCGTGTACTCGCTGATCACGACGAGCAGCACGGAGAGCGAGCAGGAGTTCGACCGCCTGGCGGAGCGCTTCGAGAGCACGGCCATCCAGATCGGCATCGGCGAGCCGGCCCGGCTCTCGCAGCTGCATCTCTCCTACAACCAGGCCTCTCTCGCGCTCTCGCATGCGCGGCGCCGGAACGAGACGCACATCGTGCACTTCCGCGAACTGCGCTACTACGACCGGATCATCGGACTCGCGCCGCCTGCGGCGCTCGCCACTTTCACAGCCACGGCGCTCGCGCCCCTGGAGGGGCTCGAATCGAGCGGGCAGCGCGACGAGCTCGTCGATACCCTCAGGGCCTTCCTCGCCCATCACGGTCGCTGGGACCCCGCAGCCCGACAGCTCGGCATTCACCGCCAGACCCTCGTGAAACGCATCGCCCGCATCGAGGTCCACCTCGGCGCAGACCTGGACTCACCCGACATCCGGATGGGGCTCTGGTTCGCGCTTGCCGCGCGAGACGCGGCGCGCGTCTCCGGTTAGCGGGTTTCGGCGCGCTCGGAGGGCGGCGGCGTCGCGGTTCGCGGCCGTCCCCGAGCAGCGCGGGTCACTGCGCGACGACGCGGAATGTCCGGAGCTCCGCATCCACCGCTCCTCGAACGTATCCGGTGGGCGAAGCGGCGGTGCGGCGAAGGAATGAGACGACCTCTTCGCTCAGGATCTCGCCCGGTAGGACGTTCGGCACACCCGGCGGGTATGCGGCGAGTGAATCAGCCGAGACGCGGCCGGGCGCGCGGTCGTACGGCACCGCCTCGACCGGTGCAAAGAACGCCTCGTCGAGGCCCATGGCCCGCGAGCAGGCCGAGGGGAGGGGGAACGAGCGTTCCGGCTGCGGCTCTGCCCTGGGCAGCGACGTGAGCGCCTCCCAGAACCTCCCCACATCGACGGGGGAGGTCGCGCCGATGAGGAGGAGGAGCGCCGACGGCGTCGACAGCTCGCAGTAGATGCGATGGTCGCGGAGCAGCAGGTGCTGTGCCGCGTGGCCGGTGATGCCGGCCCCGCGGGTGTCGATCGCGATCTTGAACGGGTCGACGGCGACCACGTCCGGGTAGGCGAGGATGTCCGGCGTCGCGTCCTGGAAGCGGTGGTCCTCGTGCAGCAGGCCGCGGATCTCCTGGGCGCTCCGGAGCGCGCGTTCCACGACATCCGGACGCGTCACGATGAAACGCCGGGCCTCATCGATCGAAGCGAGCAGCAGGGCGCTGCTGCTGGTCGACTGGTACGAGCGCACGACCCGGTCCACGAGCGTCTCGATCCGGCCGGCGTGCTCTCCGTGTCCGAGCTCCAGTACGGCCGACTGCGTGAGGGAGCCCGCGCCCTTGTGCGTGCTCGAGATCAGGAGGTCGGCACCGAGGCGAACGGCGTTCACCGGCAGATCCGGGTGCAGACCGAGGTGAGAGCCCCAGGCCTCGTCGACGATGAGCGGGACGCCGTGGGCGTGCGCCGCTTCGGCTATGGCCTCGACATCCGCGATGGCCCCGAAGTAGCTGGGGGAGACGATGTAGACGGCTGCGCTCGCCGGGTGCTCGACCAGGGCCTCCTCGACCTGCGCGGCGGTGACGCCGTGGGACGAACCGAGCTCGGCGTCGAGCGTACCGTGCACGAAGTGCGGAGAGAGCCCGACGCGAGTGAGCCCGTCGATCACGCTGGAGTGCACGCTGCGCTGCACGACGAGCTCCGTGCCCAGGCCCCGTGCGACCGTCGTGGCGATGTGATTGCCGCCCGACGAGCCGTTGGTCAGAAACCAGACGCGACGCGCCCCCCGTGCCTCCGCCGCGAGTTCCTGCGCCCGCATGAGCGGAGTGGCCCGGCCGGGGGCGGCGAGCTGCCAGGTGACCTGATCCACCCCGCTGAACAGCATCGGAACATCGATGCCCAGCGCTTCCGCACCCACCAGCTGTGCGAGTCCCGGGGCGTTCTCAGCCCGCCCCTGGTGGGCGGGGACGTGCAGGCGCTGCCAGTCGTGTTCGGCGAGGGAGCGCAGCGCATCGGCGTAGGGGGTCTCGAACTGGCGGGGAGCGAACATGGACTCAGCGTAGGCATCCGGCCACTCAGACGATATATCAGCTTTTCGTTGTCGGTGGCATAGTCTCTATTCCATGATGAATCTGCAGCAGTTCCGCGTGCTGCTCGCCGTGCGGGAGCACGGCAGCCTCACGCGCGCGGCCGGGGCGCTGCACTACGGCGTGCCGACCGTGACGCACCACCTGCGCGGACTCGAATCGCATCTCCGGGTGAAGCTCGTGGAGAGCGGACGCTCCGGCAGCCGGTTGACGCCCATCGGAGCATCGTTCGCAGAGGAGATCGAGGGGATCCTCGAACGTCTCGATCGCGCCGAGCAGGCGGTGGCGGATCAGCGCGACGCTGGGCTCGTCACGCTGCGCGTGGGCGCCTTCGCCTCGCTCGGCTCACGGCTGCTGCCCGCCGCGATCTCCGAACTGCAGCAGCGCACCTCGGTGCGCGTCGAGGTGGTCGAGGCCGAGCCCACTGAGGTGGTGCGGCTGCTGCGGAGCGGCGAAGTGCACGCCGGCCTGATCTACGATGCCTCGGCCGAGCCGGCGTTCGAGGCGCCGGATCTCGCTCGTGAGACGCTGCTGTCCGAGCCGTACCGCGTGATGACAGCCCGCGAGAGCGAGTGGGCCCGACACGAGACGCTCGATTTCGCGCAGCTGGCGGGCGTCGCCTGGCTGTGCAGCCGCAGCGATGACGAGGCCTCGGATCGGGTGCTGCGCCGGGTCTGCCACGCGATGGGGCACCCGGTGCGCGCGCTCATGCGCACGGACGACCTCTACATGATTCACGGGCTGGTCGAGGAGGGACTGGGGTGCGCGCTCACGACTGCGGCCGCCGTCGATGCGGACTTCGACGTCGTGCTGCGCCCCACGGTGCAGGATCTGGGGGAGCGGCGCGTGATGTTCGTGACGCAGCGCCGCGGGATCCCTCCGGTGGCACGGTGGCTCGGAGAGATCCTGCGCCGGGTCGTGGAGAATCGCGCGGGTGCGGCGCGAGCGGTCGGGATCGAGCCAGGGGTCAGAGGGACGTCGTGAGCAGACCCAGACCTCGCAGCGCCGCGCGCACCGCCTCCTGCGCCTCGTGCGCGGTGGTCTGCCCGGTGAGCCAGCGTCCGGAGAGCCCCTCCACGAGGGCCGTGAGGACCAGCGCGGCCGTGTCCGGCTCGGCGTGGTGCGCGGCCTCGCCGATCAGCCGGCGCACCTCCGACTGCCAGTCGGCGGTGGCGCGGGTGACCGCCGCGGCCCGATCCGGATCGAACACGGCCGCGGCCCGCAGTTCGTTCCACGCGATGGATCCCGCGCGCACCTGCGGCTCGTCGCCGAACTCCGAGCACAGCAGGTCGGCGAGCCGCTCCCCGGGCGGTCGCGGCTCGTCCGCGGGCTCCCGCGCCGCCCCCTGCTCGGAGCGCCGCGCCGCGCTCTCGTTCACGTGGTCGAGGGCCGCCTGCAGCAGCCCGTCGCGATCGCCGAAGTGGTAGGAGAGCAGCCCGATCGAGACGCCGGCCTCGTGCGCCACGTCGCCCATGCGGAAACCGCGCAGCCCGCCGCGCGCGATGACCCGCTCGCACGCCTCGATGATGCGCTCGCGCGTCTCGCTCGCCATCGTCGCCGTTCCCTCCCGCTGGAATCGCGCGCGGCACTTGACACCGGCCCGCTCAGAACTGAAACTATTTTCAGGATACGGCGGACGGCCGTGACCGGCAACGGCCGCAGCAAGAGAGACGAGGGACCGTGAACGACCGCACCGAATCATTCGACCTGATCGAGGCGAGCATCGCGGACGTGCTCGACGCCCTGCGCCGAGGCGAGATCACGAGCACCTGGCTCACCGGGCGGTATCTCGCGCGCATCGAGGCGTACGACCGGGGCCCCGACGGGCTGAACGCCGTCGTCGTGCCGAACCCGCGCGCGCTCGAGGAGGCCGCCGAGTCGGACCGCCGCCTGGCCGCGGGAGCGGCGCGTCCCCTCGAGGGCGTTCCCTTCACGGTGAAGGACTCGTACATGGTCGAGGGGCTCACCGTCGCGTCGGGGTCCCCGGCGTTCGAGGACCTCGTGGCGCAGTGGGACGCGTTCTCGGTCGCGAAGCTGCGCGAGGCGGGCGCGGTGCTGATCGGCAAGACCAACATGCCCCCGATGGCGGACGGCGGGATGCAGCGCGGCGTCTACGGGCGCGCCGAGAGCCCCTACAACCGCGACTACCTGGCGGCGGCCTACGCGTCGGGGTCGTCCAACGGCTCGGGAGTCTCGACCGCCGCCAACCTCGCCGTCTTCGGCATGGGGGAGGAGACCGTGTCGTCCGGTCGCAGCCCCGCGTCCAACAACGGGCTCTGCGCCTACACGCCCAGCTGGGGCATCCTGTCGATCCGCGGCAACTGGCCGCTGTTCCCCGCCCGCGACGTCGTGGTGCCGCACACCCGCTCGGTGCCCGACATGCTGCGGCTGCTCGACGTGCTCGTGCAGGACGATCCGGTCACCCGCGGCGACTTCTGGCGCAACCAGGAAGTGGTCGAGCTGCCGACACCCAGCGAGCACCGGCCCGCCTCGTACCTGGAGCTCCTCGAGCCGGGGGCACTCGCAGGCAAGCGCTTCGCGGTGCCGCGCATGTACCTCGGCGAGGACCCGGCGTTCCCGATCGCGGTGCGGCCGTCGGTGCTCGCGCTGTGGGAGGCCGCGCGCGAACGGCTCGAGACGCTCGGTGCCGAGATCGTGGTGACCGGCTTCCCGCTCATCGAGCAGTACGAGGGCGACCGCCCGGGCCAGGAGAACGTCGGCGCGCTGGGCGTGCTGCCCGAGGGGTGGATGGACACCGAGTTCACCGACTTCCTCGCGTTCGGCTGGGACGACTTCCTCCGGGCCAACGGCGATCCCGCGATTCCCGAACTGGCGGTGGTGGATCCGGATCGGATCTTCCCGCGGCCTCCAGGCACGCTGCCCGACCGCTACGAGGAGGTCGAGGACTACGAGAATCGCTACCGCGAAACCGTCGCGTACGCGCAGCGGGGAATCCCGGATCCGCGCGAGCGGCCCGACTTCGCGGACGGGCTGCGAGCCCTCGTGAGACTGCGCGAGGAGCTCTTCGAGTCGTGGCTCGCCGAGAACGGCTTCGACGGCGTCGTGTTCCCGGCGAACGCCGACGCGGCTCGCGAGAACGCGGAGCGCGACATCGACGCCGCCGACCACGCCTGGTCGAACGGCGTGTTCTTCTCGAACGGCAACTACGCGCTGCGCCACCTCGGGATTCCGAGCGTCACGGTCGCCATGGGGATCATGAGCGACATCGGCATGCCGGTCGGCCTCACCTTCGCGGGGGCCGCCTACGCCGACCCGCAGCTGCTCGGCTACGCCGCGGCCTTCGAGGCGGGCGGATCCGGCACCCTGCGCCGCCCGCCTGCATCGACGCCCGCACTCCCCGAGGACCGGCCGGGGGCCTGAGGCCGCCCGCCCCGCGGCTACTCCGCGTGCGGCGGCTCGACCTGCTCGGTCTCCGGCTCGAAGCGGTCGACGCTCGCCGCGAGCCGCTTCAGCAGCACGGAGAGGCGATCGCGCTCCGAGCGGGGCAGGCCGCCGAGCAGCCGCTCCTCGGCGTCGCTCAGCCGGGTCATCGCGGCGTCCACGAGCGTGAGCCCCAGCGGAGTCATCTCGACGAGCACCCCGCGACCGTCGTTGGGATCGGTGAGCCGCCGCACGAGCCCGCGCTCGACCATGCGGTCGATGCGATTGGTCATGGTGCCGCTCGACACCATGGTCTGCTGCACGAGCACCTTGGGGCTCTGCGTGAACGGTGCGCCGCCGCGCCGCAGCACCGCGAGCACGTCGAACTCCCACGAGGCGAGCCCCGAGCGCTCGAAGGCGCGCGCCCGAGAGCGATCCACGTGCTTGGCGATGCGCCACAGCCGCGAGAAGACCGTGAGCGGCGCCAGATCCAGATCCGGGCGCTCCCGCCCCCAGGCGGCGATGATCCGGTCGACCTCGTCCTCGTGCTTCATCCCTCCATTATCGATCCTCGAGACGGCTCGACGCGACCTCGTGCGCAGCCCCGCGCACGCAACGCCCCCGGGAATCTGGCAGACTTGTACGGCGCCCTGGCGGCGCGATCCGCCTTGGTGTAATGGCAGCACGACAGCCTTTGGAGCTGTGAGGTCTAGGTTCGAGTCCTAGGGGCGGAGCTGAGTGAAGCGAAGCTTCTCCGTGTGCGGGGAGCGGGCTCTCGCCGAGATCAGCTCCGACCGGAGCTGATCCGGGAACAGTTCCGATACGGGGTAGAACGGAGAACACATCATGGCGAACAGGTCACTCGCGGTCGTCATCCTCGCAGCGGGGCAGGGCACCCGCATGAAGTCGTCGCTGCCGAAGGTGCTGCACCGCATCGGCGGCCGCTCGCTCATCGCGCACGTGCTCGACACTGCCGCCCGACTCTCGCCCGAGTGCGTGCTCGCGGTGGTGCGTCACGATCGGGATCGGGTGGCGGAGGCGATCGTCGACCACGCCCCCGACACGGTGATCGTGGACCAGGACGCGGTTCCCGGCACCGGCCGCGCGGTCGAGCAGGCGCTCGCCGCACTGCCCGCCGACTTCGAGGGCTCGGTCGTGGTGCTGTCGGGCGACGTGCCGCTCATCGACTCGACCACCCTCGAGCGCCTCGTCAGCGGGCACCTCGAGGGCGGCCGCGCGATGACGATGCTCTCGGCCATCTTCGAGAAACCCACGGGCCTCGGCCGGATCCTGCGCGACCCGAGCGGGGCCGTGACCGGCATCGTCGAGGAGAAGGACGCCGACGAGGCGCAGCGCCGCATCACCGAGATCAACGGCGGCGTCTACGTGTTCGCCCGCCGCGCCATCGAGGCCGCGCTCGCCGAGATCGGCACGAACAACGCTCAGGGCGAGAAGTACCTCACCGACGCGGCCGCCCGCATCCTCTCGAGCGGCGGCGACGTCGAGGCCGTCGCGACCGACGACCCGTGGCTCATCGCGGGGGTCAACGATCGCGCCCAGCTGGCCGAGGCGGGCCGCGAGCTCAACGCGCGGATCGTGCGCGCGCACCAGCGGGCCGGCGTGACGATCCAGGATCCGACCACCACCTGGATCGACGCCGATGTCTCGATCGAGCCCGATGTCGAGATCCTGCCCGGCACCTTCCTGCAGGGCGCGACCTCGATCGCGAGCGGAGCCGTGATCGGGCCCGACACCACGCTCGTTGACTGCGAGGTGGGCGAGGGGGCCCGGATCCGCCGCAGCGAGGCCACGCTCGCGGTATTCGCACCGTCCGCCGAGGTGGGCCCCTTCGCCTTCATCCGGCCCGGCACGGAGCTCGGGGAGGGCGGCAAGATCGGCGCCTTCGTGGAGACGAAGAACGCCCGCATCGGCGACGGCAGCAAGGTGCCGCATCTCAGCTACGTGGGCGACGCGATCATCGGATCCGACAGCAACATCGGGGCGGGCACCATCTTCGCCAACTACGACGGCGTGAAGAAGCACCAGACGCGGGTGGGCGACGCCGTGCGCGTCGGCTCGAAGAACGTGCTCATCGCGCCCGTTACGATTGAAGACGGCACGTACACGGCGGCGGGCACGGTCGTGCGGAAGGACGTCCCCTCGGGATCGCTGGCGCTCAACGTGGCGCCGCAGCGCAACATCGAGGGGTGGGTGGCGGAGCACCGGCCCGGCACCAGCACCGCGGAAGCGGCGGAGCGATCGAACACTGCGAAGGACGGCGGGAACTAGTACATGAGCAAGATCGAGATGGCTGGCCAGAAGAAGCTCGTCCTCATCACGGGCCGGGCCTATCCCGAGCTGGCCGAGCAGGTCGCCGCCGAGCTCGGCGCCGAGCTCGTCCCGACCGACGCGCGCACCTTCGCCAACGGCGAGCTGTACGCGCGCTTCGACGAGAGCGTGCGCGGTTCCGACGCGTTCGTCATCCAGTCGCACACCGACCCCATCAACGAGTGGCTGATGGAGCAGCTCATCATGGTCGACGCCCTGAAGCGCGCCTCCGCCAAGCGCATCACGGTGGTCGCCCCCTTCTACCCGTACTCCCGCCAGGATAAGAAGGGGCGCGGTCGCGAGCCCATCTCGGCCCGCCTCGTCGCCGACCTGTTCAAGGCCGCCGGCGCCGACCGCATCATGTCGGTCGACCTGCACGCCCCGCAGATCCAGGGGTTCTTCGACGGCCCCGTCGACCACCTGTTCGCGATGCCGGTGCTGCTCGACCACTTCAAGAAGACGATCGACCGCGACGACCTGACCGTCGTCTCGCCCGACATGGGCCGCGTGCGCGTCGCCGACGTGTGGAGCGACAAGCTCGACGCCCCGCTCGCGATCATCCACAAGCGCCGCGACCCGCTCGTGCCGAATCAGGTCTCGGTGCACGAGATCGTCGGCACCGTGAGGGATCGCTGGTGCGTGGTGGTCGACGACATGATCGACACGGGGGGCACGATCGCGAAGGCCGCCGAGGCGCTCAAGGCGAACGGCGCCCGAGGCGTGACCATCGCCTGCACGCACGCCATCTTCTCGGGCCGGGCGACCGAGCATCTGTCGCAGGACTTCATCGACCAGGTGGTCGTCACCGACACGCTGCCTGTCCCGCCCGAGAAGCAGTTCGACAAGCTCACGGTGCTCTCGATCGCGCCGCTGCTGGCGAAGGCGATCCACGAGGTCTTCGAGGACGGGTCGGTCACCTCGATGTTCGAGGGTGCGGCGTAGTTCAGTGTAGGCGTTTGCCTGCGTGCCAGACGGCGGTGGTGAGGGGCATGCCGGGGCGGTAGGCGAGATGGGTGGCGGAGGGCGCGTCGAGCAGTTGCAGGTCGGCTCGGGCGCCGGGCCGGATCGCGCCGATCGCGGGTTGCGTTTCGCCCCGGGGGTTCCGCCATCCGTCCTGGTGCAGGCCGAGCGCGATCGCGCCGCCGAGGGTCGCCGCGCGGACGGCTTCTTGGATCGTGAGTCCCATCTGCAGCACCGCGGTCGCGACGCAGAAGCCCATCGAGCTGGTGTAGGAGGTGCCCGGGTTGCAGTTGGAGGCGATCGCGAGCACGGCGCCGTCGTCGAGCAGTCGGCGTGCGGGGGCGAGTGGTACGCGAGTGGAGAGGTCGCAGGCGGGGAGCACGGTGGCGACGGTGCCGCGGGGTCCGGCCCCGTCCCGCCATTCGGCCCAGGAGCCGGCCAGCGCGGCGATGTCGGCGTCTTCGAGGAACCCGAGGTGGTCCACGCTCAGCGACCCGTGCTCCACGGCCAGGCGCGCGCCCGGGCCGTGGCCGAGCTGGTTGCCGTGCACGCGGGTGGCGAGGCCCGCCGCGCGGGCGCTCTCGAGCACGCGCCGGGTGGCGGCCTCGTCGAAGGCTCCCGCCTCGCAGAACACGTCGACGGCGCTGACGTGGGGGGCGACGGCGTCGAGCATGGGCCCGGTGACGAGGTCGAGGTAGGCCTCGGGGTCCTCGCCGGCGGGCACGACATGCGCGCCCAGGAACGTGACCGAGTCGGCCTGCTCGCCCGCGATGCGGGCTGCGCGCACCTCGTCGCCGATCGTGAGGCCGTAGCCGGTCTTCGTCTCGATCGTGGTGGTGCCGCCGCGCCGCGCCTCGGCGACGAGCCGGGTCAGATTGCGGGAGAGCTCGGCGTCGGAGGCGGCCCGCGTCGCCTCGACCGTCACGTTGATGCCTCCGGCCGCGTACGCCTCGCCGGCCATGCGCGCCTCGAACTCCGCGGTGCGATCGCCCGCGAACACCAGGTGGGTGTGCGAGTCGACCCACCCCGGCAGCATGGCGCGGCCTTCGGCGTCGACGCGCTCGTCGGCGGCGGGCGCCTGCGCCGCCGGCCCGACCCAGGCGATGCGCGACCCCTCGACGACCACGGCGGCGTCGCGCAGGCGGCCGCCGAGGCCCTCGCCGAGCGAATCGTCGTTCGTGGTGAGCTCGCCGATGCGGTCGATCAGCAGCGAGGTCATGCGCGTCCCGCCACCCGCGGCAGCGGAGCGCGGGCGCCCGCGCTGCGGCACGCTACCACGCCGTGTCCGTGTTGCGGATCACGGGCGCCATCGGCACGCGCACGCCGCGCTCGGCCGCCACGTCCGCGGCGCGCCGGTAGCCCGCGTCGACGTGCCGGATCACGCCCATGCCCGGGTCGTTGGTGAGCAGCCGCTGCAGCTTCTCCGCGGCGAGCGGGGTGCCGTCGGCGACCGAGACCTGCCCCGAGTGGATGGAGCGGCCGATACCCACCCCGCCGCCGTGGTGCAGCGACACCCAGGTCGCGCCCGAGGACGCGGCGGTGAGCGCGTTGAGCAGCGGCCAGTCGGCGATCGCGTCCGAGCCGTCGGCCATCGCCTCGGTCTCGCGGTAGGGTGAGGCGACGGAACCGGAGTCGAGGTGGTCGCGGCCGATCACGATCGGCGCCTTGAGCCTGCCCTCGGCGACGAGTTCGTTGAAGCGCACCGCGGCGCGGGCCCGCTCGCCGTAGCCGAGCCAGCAGATGCGGGCCGGGAGGCCCTCGAACTCGACGCGCTGCTGCGCGGCGCGGATCCAGCGGCGCAGATGCTCGTTCTCGGGGAAGAGCTCGAGGATCGCCTCGTCGGTGACGCGGATGTCCTCGGGATCGCCCGAGAGCGCGGCCCAGCGGAACGGGCCGAGGCCCTCGCAGAACAGCGGCCGGATGTAGGCGGGCACGAAGCCGGGGAACTCGAAGGCGCGGTCGTAGCCGCCGTGGCGGGCCTCGTCGCGGATCGAGTTGCCGTAGTCGAAGACCTCGGCGCCGGCGTCCTGGAACTCGACCATGGCTCGCACCTGCGCGGCCATCGACGCGCGGGCGTCGCGGGTGAAGGCCTCGGGATCTCTCGCTGCGCGATCCCGCCACTCCCCGACCGTGTACCCGATCGGCAGGTACGACAGCGGGTCGTGCGCCGAGGTCTGATCCGTCACGATGTCGATCGTGATCTCGCCCGCGCGGTGGCGGCGCAGGATCTCGGGGAACACCTCGGCGGCGTTGCCGACGAGGCCGACCGACCAGCCGCGCCGTTCCGCTTTCGCCCGCTGCACCCGGGCGAGCGCCTCGTCGAGATCGGTCACGACCTCGTCGAGATAGCGCTTGCCCGCCCGTCGGCGCAGACGGCTCTCGTCGACATCGACGATGAGGCAGGCGCCGTCGTTCAGGGTCACCGCGAGAGGCTGCGCACCGCCCATGCCGCCGCAGCCGCCCGTGAGGGTGAGCGTTCCGGCCAGGGAACCCGCGAAGCGCTTACGGGCCACTGCGGCGAAGGTCTCGAACGTGCCCTGCAGAATACCCTGGGTGCCGATGTAGATCCACGACCCCGCCGTCATCTGCCCGTACATCGTGAGGCCCTCGGCCTCGAGCCGGCGAAACTCCGGCCACGTCGCCCAATCGCCGACGAGATTCGAGTTCGCGATCAGCACCCGCGGCGCCCACGCACTCGTGCGGAACACGCCCACGGGCTTGCCCGACTGCACCAGCAGCGTCTCATCCTCCTCCAGATCGCGCAGCGTGCCGACGATCGCGTCGAACGCCTCCCAGCTGCGGGCCGCGCGCCCCGTGCCGCCGTAGACGACCAGATCGTCGGGCCGCTCGGCGACCTCCGGATCGAGATTGTTCATCAGCATCCGCAGCGGCGCCTCGGTCTGCCAGCTCTTCGCGGAGATCTCGGTGCCGCGAGGGGCTCGAACGGGGCGGGCGCCGGGAAGCGTCATGGTGAGGTTCCTTTCGATCATGCGCGGCGGCAACACCGCCTCGCATCCATCACACCGCCTCACAGCAACCACGGCAACGCAGATCCCACCCCCGACGTCCGGGATCCCAGACCCCCCGGAAGAACCACCCCGAACCGACGGGCGCCTCGCCAGTGCGCACAGCCGCGGGTACCCGCCGCCGAGCGAGATCACCGCGAGCCCCAACTGCGGAGCTCGTTACGCCCCGACCACGTCGACCGCCTCCGTGCCGTAGGCCCCGGGCTCGGTGCCGTGCCCGATCCGGCGGTAGACGTCGGGCTTGGACGAGCGGAGCCTCAGCCCCCACGCGATGCCCGCGACGCCGGCGACGAAGATCATGCCGGGCAGGATGAACGTCGTCGCGTCCGGCTGCTCCTGAGCGAGCATGAGCTGGAAGTTGGCCAGGATCATGATGAACACCCAGAGCAGCGCCAGGCCGGAGACGAGGGGCGCGACGACGACGGTCCAGACGCCGAGGCCGCGGCGGTCCCGGCGGAAGAACCCGATGACGGCGGCCGCGATGATCGCCATGAGCAGCACGAGCCCGGCCGCTCCCGTGTTGGTGAGCCACGTGAACATGGTGAGCACGGGGTACAGGAACGCCATGTCGCCGAACATCGCCTCGGCGCCGCCGAGGGGGTCTCCCGTGATCGCGAAGCCGGCCACGACGACGAGCGCGATCACGGTCTGCGCCACCGAGCCGGCCCACGGGGCGCCGGCCGCACTGGTGCGGCTGAACCGGTGAGGAAGCACGCCCTCGCGACCGAGCGAGAAGAAGTAGCGGGCCACCGCGTTGTGGAACGACTGCAGCGCCGCGAAGAGGCTGGTGAGGAACAGCAGGGTCATGATGTCGGCGAATACGACGCCCACCCGGTCGGTCATGAACACGAACATCAGGTCGGGGCCGGAGGCCTGCGACTGCTCGACGATCTGCGACGGGCCGATCCCGACCGAGAAGGCCCACGCGCTGAAGGCGTAGAAGATGCCGATGATGGCGACCGCGGCGTAGGTGGCGCGGGGAACCGTGCGCTTGGGGTCCTTGGCCTCCTCGCCGTAGATGGCGGCCCCCTCGAAGCCCATGAAGGCGGCGACGCCGAAGACGAGGATGATGCCGAGCGCGGGGCCGAAGAGGGTCGCGGGGTCCAGCGTCTGTGCGGTCACACCCTCGGGAGCGGCGCCGAGGGAGACGATGTCGAAGACGATGACCACCAGGAACTCGAGGGCCACCAGCACGCCGAGCACCTTGGCGGAGAGGTCGACCCGGTTGACGCCGAGCACGCCGACCACGACGATGCAGAGCAGGATCCAGAGCCACCAGGGCGACGCGAAGCCGAACTTGGCCTCCAGGAACGTCGACAGCTGAAAGCCGAAGAGACCGTAGATGCCGATCTGCATCGCGTTGTAGGCGACGAGCGCGATGAGCGACGCGCCGACGCCGAGCGGGCGGCCGAGGCCCTGCGAGATGTAGGCGTAGAACGCGCCCGCGTTGGTGATGTAGCGGCTCATCGCCGTGTACCCCACGGCGAAGACCGCGAGGATCACCGCGATGAGCAGGAAGCCGAGCGGTACCCCGAGCGACTCGGTGACCGCGAACGACGTGGTGACGCCGCCGGCGACGACCGTCAAGGGAGCCGATGCCGCGATGATCATGAAGGTGATCGCGGGGACGCCGAGCGTGCGGCGGCTGAGACCCGGATCGTGCTGCGCCGCTTCAGGCGCGGAATGAGCGCTCATGGTGGGGATTCCTCTCCTGGCCTCACTGCGCACCGGCCTCGGTGCCGGCCGCAGGGCTGTTGCTGCCGAGTCTAGGGAGGGGCGAACGAGAGGAGAAGGGCGCGCCTGTGCACAGAGCGCAAGGAGCATGAGGATCGGCGCAGGGCTATCCAAATGGAAAGTCAGCGGCGGTCGGTGGCGGTCGGTGGCGGTCGGCGTGCCGCCGCTCAAGCGGGGCCGGGGCGCACCGCGCCCCGGCCCCGATCCCGAACCCGCTGCGCAGGCCCGAGCAGCGATCTACAGCGTCTCGCCGAGCTTGAAGCCCCTGGTCTCGTCGCCCTCGCGGGTGTACGAGAAGCCGTCGGCCCCGATGGTGACCTCCATCTCGGAGTCGTCGGTGCGCCTGACGACCGGCTGCGGGTTGCCGTCGAGGTCGAGCACGAGCGAGGCCTCGGTGTACCACGAGGGCACGACCGGGTTGCCCCACCAGTCGCGGCGCTGGTTGTCGTGCACGTCCCAGGTGACGACCGGGTTGTCGGGGTCGCCCGTGTAGTAGTCCTGGGTGTAGATCTCGACGCGGTGGCCGTCGGGATCGAGCAGGTACAGGTAGAACGCGTTCGACACGCCGTGGCGACCGGGACCGCGCTCGATCCGGTCGGAGATGCGCAGCGCGCCGAGCTTGTCGCAGATCGCGAGGATGTTGTGCTTCTCGTGCGTGGCGAATGCGACGTGGTGCATGCGGGGGCCGTCGCCGCCCGTCGCGGCGGTGTCGTGCACGGTCGGCTTGCGGCGCATCCACGCGGCGTACACCGTGCCCTCGTTGTCCTGGATGTCCTCGGTCACGCGGAAGCCGAGGTCCTGGTAGTGGCGCACGGCGCGGGGCACGTCGGGGGTGACCTGGTTGAAGTGGTCGAGGCGCACGAGCTCGCCGGGCTTGTGCAGGTCGTAGCGCCAGGCGAGGCGCTCGACGTGCTCGGTCTGGTAGAAGAACTCGTAGGGGAAGCCGAGCGGGTCGACCACCCGCACCGAGTCGCCGATGCCCTTCACGAAGCCGTTCTCGTTGCGGCGCACGTCGCAACCGAGTTCGGTGTAGAAGTCGACCGCCCGGTCGAGATCCCCGGGAGTGCGCACGCGGTACGAGAACGCGGCGACCGCGGCCACGGGGCCCCTGCGCAGCACGAGGTTGTGGTGGATGAACTCCTCTGTGGAGCGGAGGTAGATCGCCTCGTCGTCCTCCTCGGTCACGTAGAGGCCGAGCACGTCGACGTAGAACTCGCGCGAGGCGGCGAGGTCGGTGACCACGAGCTCCATGTAGGCGCAGCGCAGGATGTCGGGCGCCTCGGCCTGCGGGGTGGCGACGGGGTTGTCGGAGTGGATCGGGGCTTCCTCGGTGACCCAGAAGCCCGAGGAGGTCTTGTCGCTGTCGTTGAGCTTTGCCATGATGTGCTTCCTTGCAGTGGTGGGAGTTACTTGTTGCCGGCGCCGAAGCGGGGGCTGTGCGCCTCGTTGAGGGTGATGTGCACGGCCTGCTGATCGGTGTAGAAGTCGATCGAGCGGTAGCCGCCCTCGTGCCCGAGGCCCGAGGCCTTCACGCCGCCGAAGGGGGTGCGCAGGTCGCGCACGTTGTTCGAGTTGAGCCAGACCATGCCGGCCTCGACCGACTGCGCGAAGTTGTGGGCGCGCTTGAGGTTCGAGGTCCAGATGTAGGCCGCCAGGCCGTACCTGGTGTTGTTCGCCAGCGCGAGCGCCTCCTCGTCGGTGTCGAACGGGGTGATCGCGACGACCGGGCCGAAGATCTCCTCCTGGAAGATGCGGGCGTCGGGCTCGACGTCGGCGAACACGGTCGGGGCGACGTAGTTGCCCGTGGGGAAGCCGTCGGGGCGGCCGCCGCCGGCGACGAGGCGGCCCTCGCTCTTGCCGATCTCGACGTAGCTCATCACCTTGTCGTAGTGCTCCGGGTGCACGAGCGCGCCCACCTCGGTGGCCGGATCGCTGGGCAGGCCCACCACGATGTTCTTCGCGCGCTCGGCGTAGCGCTCCACGAACTCGTCGTAGATGTCGCGCTGCACGAGGATGCGGCTGCCCGCGGTGCAGCGCTCGCCGTTGAGGCTGAACACGCCGAAGACGGTGGCGTCGAGCGCGGCCTCGAGGTCGGCGTCGGCGAAGACGACGGCGGGGCTCTTGCCGCCGAGCTCCATCGACAGGCCCTTGAGGTGAGGGGCGGCGTTGCCGAAGATGATCTGGCCGGTGCGGCTCTCGCCCGTGAACGAGATGAGCGGCACGTCGGGGTGCTTCACGAGGGCGTCGCCCGCCGACTCGCCGAAGCCGCCCACGAGGTTGAACACGCCGTCGGGCACACCCGCCTCGCGGAAGATCTCGCCCCACAGCGAGGCCGACAGCGGCGTGAACTCGGCCGGCTTCAGCACGACGGTGTTGCCGGTCGCGAGGGCCGGCCCGAGCTTCCACGACTCGAGCATGAACGGCGTGTTCCAGGGGGTGATGAGGCCGGCGACGCCGATCGGCTTGCGATTCACGTAGTTGATCTGGCGACCGGGCACCTTGAAGGTGTCGTCGTGCTGCGCCACGATCAGGTCGGCGAAGAAGCGGAAGTTCTCGGCGGCGCGTCGGGCCTGGCCCTTGGCCTGCGTGATGGGCAGGCCCGAGTCGAAGCTCTCGAAGCGCGCGAGCTGCTCGTCGCGCGACTCGACGATGTCGGCGACCCTGTGCAGGATGCGCGAGCGCTCGCGGGGGAGCATCTTCGGCCAGGGGCCCTCGTCGAACGCGCGCTTCGCTGCGGCGACCGCGAGGTCGATGTCGGCCTGCTGACCGGAGGCGGCCATGATGTAGGTCTCGTTCGATACGGGGTCGAGGACCTCGAACTCCTCGCCGCCGACGGAGTCGACGTGCTCGCCGTCGATGAAGTGGCGGATCTTGTCTGGCAGCCCGGCGGGCTTCTCCTGGGTCATGTCTCTCTCCAGTGGTGATGGGGATGGTCGGGGTGGGGCTGCGGGGTCAGGCGGCCGGTGCGGCCGTCCGCTCTCCCGCGTGCCGGTGCTCGTCGGAGTAGGCGAGCACGGCGTCGAGCGTCGCCGTGCGGTGCGCTCGGGCGGTCATCTCGATCTCGAGGGGCGCGGCGCGATCCTCGACGAGCTGCAGGATCCGGTCGTGCTCGTCGACCGACTCCCGCGCCCGGCCGGGCACGAAGCTGAACGACGAGTTGCGCAGCACCTTCATGCGGTTCCAGCCGCGGTGCACGAGGTCGAGGATGTGCGGGTTGGGGCAGGCCTCGAACAGCACGCTGTGGAACTCGAGGTTGAGCTCGGTGAAGCGCTGCGGGTCGAACGCGCTGAGCGACTCCCGCATCGTCTGGTTGACGAGGCGTGCGCGGCGGATCTGATCCTCGGTGATGCGCGGCGCCGCGAGCGCGGTGGCGGCGCCCTCGACGAGCGCGAGCGTCTGCATGGTGTGCAGGTACTCGGTCTCCTTGATGAGGGCGACCTGCGCGCCGACGTTGCGCTCGAAGGTGACGAGCTGCTCGGCCTCGAGGCGGCGGATCGCCTCGCGCACGGGCACGACCGACATGCCGAGCTCGTTCGCGATGGGCGCGAGCACGAGGCGGTAGCCGGGCACGTACCGGCCGCTGTCGATGCGTTCCCGGATCAGGCGGTACGCGCGCTCGGACTTCGACTCCGCGGTCACGGTCAGGCCCGCGCTTCCCGCTCGGCCTCGGTGGCGCCGGCCGGTGTCGAGGCGCGGGACGCCTCGTAGCGCGCGCGCCACTCGGCGTTCATGGGGAAGAGGCCGTCGACCGGCGCCCCCTGCGCGACCTGCTCGGCGACCCAGGCGTCGGCGTCCTCCTGGGCGGCGGCCTCGCGGGCCACCTCCTCGAGCAGGAACGGCGGGATCACGACCACGCCGTCGCGGTCGCCCATGATGATGTCTCCCGGCTGCACGGCCGCGCCGCCGCAGGCGATGGTCACGTCGGTCTCCCAGGGCACGTGGCGGCGGCCGAGCACGCTCGGGTGCGCGCCCCGCGAGAAGACGGGGAGGTCGAACTCCTGCACGGCCGCGAAGTCGCGCACGCCGCCGTCGGTGACGATGCCCGCTGCGCCCCGGTACTGGGCGCGCAGCGCGAGCACGTCGCCCACGGTGCCGGTGGAGGGGATGCCGCGGGCCTCGACCACGAGCACCTCGCCGGCCTCGACGGTGTCGAAGGCGCGCTTCTGGGCGTTGAAGCCGCCGCCGTACTCCTTGAACAGGTCGGGGCGGAAGGGGATGAAGCGCAGGGTCTTGGCGGTGCCGAGGATGCGGTCGCCCTCGTGGTTCGGGTGCACGCCGTCGACGAAGATGTCGACGTAGCCGCGCTTGCGCAGGGCCGCCGAGACGGTCGCCACGGCCACGCCGTCGAGCAGCTCGCGGATCTCGGCGGTGAGCGGAGAGCCGGTCGAGGCCCGGCTCTCATCCTCGAGCGGGGAGGCCTTGCCCGCGGCGACCGCCGCGGCGTGCGCGTCCTCGTCGCCCCAAGCCTCGACGCGCTGCTTGTCGTCGATGGCGGGCGTGTTGCCGAAGTCGCCGAAGGCGTTGGCGCCCTGCGTGACGGTGGTCGCAAGGCGGCCGGTGGTGGGGGCGCCGGGCGCGTTCGGGGCGTCGACCTCGACCTCGACCACGTCGCCGGGCACGACGACCGAGGAACCCGCGGGGGTGCCCGTGAGGATCACATCGCCCGTCTCGAGCGTCATGTGCTGCGACAGATCGGCGACGAGCTGGCCGAAGGGGAACCTGAGCGTGTCGCTGGTGTCGTTCTGCACGAGTTCGCCGCCCACCCAGGTGCGCACCCGCCAGGCGTCCTGTCCGATGCCCTCGGTGGGGATCGCGGCGGGGCCGATCGGCGTGAAGCCGTCGCCGCCCTTGTTGCGCACGTTGGAGCCCTTGTCAGCCGCACGCAGGTCGTACAGGCCGAAGTCGTTGGCGGCGGTCACCTGCGCCACGTGCTTCCACCCGTCCTCGGGCGAGACCCAGCGGGCCGGCTCGCCGATCACGAGGGCGATCTCGCCCTCGAAGGCGAGCAGCTCGGTGCCGGCGGGGCGCTCGATGGTGCCGCCGGTCGGGGCGAGCGACGAGGCCGGCTTGAAGAAGTACGAGGGGAACTCGGGGGTGCGGCCGCGCTGCGCGATCCGCGAGGGGTAGTTGAGGTGAACGGCAATGACCTTGCCGGGGGTCTCGATGCCCAACTGCTCGATTCCGTACGTCATGGCGACCTCACTCGTCTCTCCGTGCCGGGCCCGCCCGGTCCCGGCACGTTATATCTCTTATCGTATATGATCTAGGCGGGCTTGGGAAGGAACGGTTCGCAAGATCCCCTCGAAAGCGGGATTTCCCGGCCGTTCCCGCGAAAAGCGCCGGGAAATCCCCCTTTCGAGGGGGCCGGCCGTGACCATCCCCGCCGGGTTCCGCACCGGGCCCGTGTCCGGTGGCGGTGCCCGGCGCGGGGCCTCAGTAGCTCGCGCGCTCGCCGCTCCCGGCGCCGGTGAAGCGATCGACGAGAGCCTCGGTCTGGCGGGAGAGGATCGCGACGTCGGCGCCGACGGCGACGAACGACGCGCCGGCCTCGATGTAGCGCTCGGCGTCGGCCGGCACGAAGGCGTTGACTCCGACGGGCTTGCCCGCCGCGACGCCGGCCGCGATCGCGCGCAGCACCGACTCGACCACCTCGGGGTGGTTCTGCTGGCCCAGCAATCCCATGGACGCCGCCAGGTCGGAGGGGCCGACGAAGATGGCGTCGACGCCGTCGACCGCGATGATGCGCTCGACGTCGGCGACCGCCGCGGCCGACTCGATCTGCACTGTGAGGCTGACCGTCTCCGAGGCTCGGCCGAGGTAGCCCTCCACGCGGTTCCAGCGGGCGGATCGCGCGAGCGCCGCCCCCACGCCGCGCACGCCTCCCGCGGGGGTGCCGTCGGGGTAGCGCACGGCGCGCACGATCTCGGCGGCCTGCTCGGCCGAGTCGACCATGGGGATCAGCAGGTTCTGCGCCCCGAGGTCCAGGAACTGCTTGATGGCGACCGTGTCGCCGTAGGGCGGCCGCACGAGGGGCGCCACGGGGTACCCCGACATGGCGTAGAGCTGGGCGAGCACCGACTCGAGGCCGTTGGGGGAGTGCTCGGCGTCGAGCAGCACCCAGTCGCAGCCGCTGCCGGCCACGATCTCGGCGGTGATGGGGCTGCCGGCGCAGGCCCACAGGCCGATCAGCGGACGGTCGGCCGAGGCCAGGCGCTCGCGCAGCGTCGGGGGGAGGCTCAGGCGAATCGGCATGTGATGGAACCCAGTTCGTGGTAG
>NZ_KZ983993.1 GCF_003569785.1 Leucobacter sp. wl10
AGGCCGCACCTACACCCCCATTTACGATGAGCCACAAAACTGGTTCCCCCGCTCGCGGTCGCACCGCCCGCTTGCCACCTCGAGGACGGCTGAGTGGTGGATATCCTCACCAGAACTTCGAACGAGCCCGCGGTGACTTCGCTCGTGCTGAGACCGTGATACACCGTGGTCGCGATGACGGGGGCTATGTGGACCCACCCATCCGGGTACGCCAAAATCTCAACCTCGTCGCTTGCTGAACCGAAGAAGAAGATGCGGAGCGTGTCGGGTTTGATGGAGGGTGCATGAATCCGGAAGGACCCCTTGACCGATGGAACCTCGAAGTACCCCGCAGAGCTTCGTGAACGCGCGACCCGGCTCTGCGTCGAGGCCCGCAAAGACCCCGCCACCCGGCAGGGCGCGTACCGTCGTATCGCCGAGCAGTTCGGCGTGCATCCCGAAGCGTTGCACACCTGGGTGCATCGCGCCGAGCAAGACGAGGGCCTCCGCCCGGGCACGACCAGCAGCGACGAGGCCCGGATCAGAGCACTCGAACGCGAGGTGCGTGAGCTGCGCCGGGCCAACGCGATCTTGAAGTCTTCGGCGGCTTTTTCGCGGCGGAGTTCGACCGCCCCTCCCGATGAGTGACCGTATCATGTACATCGACCAGCACAAGGCCGAGTTCGGGGTCGAACCGATCATCACCGCATGGGAAGACACGCCCGCCCAGGATCGGCCGGCCGCTCGGGGTCGACGGCCGTGAGCAGGGACAGGCGATCCGGATCGGCGCCGCGGCCGCGCAGGTGGCGCTCGTGGCCGCGATCGAGCGCGATGAGCAGGTCGTGCCCCGCGATGTCGGCGTCGGTGACCTCCCTGGCGCGATGCCGACCGCCGTCGTACCCCGCAGCCGCCAGCGCGGCGAGAGTGCGAGGATCGGCCCCATCGCCCACGTGGTAGCCGTGGGTGCCGCGCGAGGTCGCGAGGAAGCGATCGCCGAGCCCCTCCCGCTCCGCGAGAGCGCGGAAGATCACCTCGCCCATGGGGGAGCGGCAGATGTTGCCCGAGCAGACGAAACCGATGCGGAAGGGGCGGTTGGAGTCGTCGGCGCTCATGCCCCCAGTCTGCCCGAACGCAGGCGCACGGCCCCGCTCAGCGATCCTTCTTCTTGCCGGTGCCGAGCAGTGCGTTCATGAGGCCGGAGAGCAGCGACATCACGAGGGCCGCGAGCACGCCCCACCAGAACGTCTCGATGCGCAGTCCGAAGCCCGCGAGATCGGACAGCCAGGCCACGACGGCGAACAGGAAGCCGTTGACGATGAGGCCGAAGAGCCCGAGCGTGACGATGTAGAGCGGGATCGAGACGAACCTCACCACCCGGCCGAGCGTGCCGTTGACGAGCCCGAAGACGAGGGCCACGAGCACGAGCGTGAGCAGCGGTGCGTAGTCGTCGTCGCTGATGGGCACGATCCACACCCCGCGCTCGCCGTTGCCGCCCACGATGAGCGTGGTGAGCCACAGCGCGAATGCGCCGACGAGAACTCGGATGACGGTGCGCATGCCTCTAGTCTGACAGCTCGTGCTGCGCGGCGCCTCAGTCGTCGGCGTCCGCGGGGCAAGCGATACACTCTCGTCTTATGAGCGAAAACGCCGTGCCGCCCGTACGTCTGCGCCCCGCAGTGCTCGCCGCGCCCGCGTACCGGCAGGGCGCCGCGCCCGCCGAGCCCGGCTTCAAGCTGTCGAGCAACGAGAACCCCTTCGGACCGCTGCCCGGTGTGCTCGAGGCGATGGCCCGCCGCGCCGAACAGACGAACCGCTACGGGGCCGCGGCCATGCCCGAACTGCGGGCGATGGTCGCGGGCGGCTTCGGCGTCAGCCTCGACCACGTGCACCTCGGCGCCGGCTCGGTCGCGATCCTCTACCAGCTCGTGCACGCGGCGGCGGGGCCGGGCGACGAGTACGTGCACGCCTGGCCCAGCTTCGAGGCCTACCCCGCGCTGGGCCTCGCCTCGGGCGCGACGCCGGTCGCCGTCCCGCTGGACGCGCGGGCCGAGCACGACCTCGACGCGATGGCCGCCGCCGTCACCGGCCGCACGCGCGTCATCCTCCTGTGCACGCCCAACAACCCGACCGGCCCGGCGATCCGGCGCGCCGATTTCGACCGCTTCATGGCGCGCGTGCCCGCCGACACGCTCGTGGTGCTCGACGAGGCCTACCGCGAGTTCGTCACCGATCCCGAGGCCGTTCGCGGGGAGGAGGTGCTGCGGGAGCATCCGAACCTCGTGGTGCTGCGGACCTTCTCCAAGGCCTACGGCCTGGCGGGCCTCCGGGTCGGCTACGGCGTCGGCGATCCCGCGATCCTCGCGGCCGCGGCGAGCGTCTCGATCCCGCTCTCGGTGACCGGTATCGCCGAGAGCGCCGCGCTTGCGTCGCTCGCCCCGGAGGCGCGCGGGATCCACGCCGAACGCATCGCCGAACTCGCCCGGAGGCGCGACGCGCTCGCGGCCGCGCTGCGCGAACTCGGGATCGCCGTGCCCGAGGCGCAGGGCAACTTCGCGTGGATCCCCGAGGGGGCGGGCGGCGTCGCGGATGCCGCGGCGCTCGCCGCCGACTTCGCCGAGGCGGGCACCCTGGTGCGCCCGTTCGCGGGGCACGGCGTGCGCGTCTCGGTGGGGGAGCTCGAGAGCCTGCCCGAGGTGCTGCGCGTCGTGCGGGAGCACGTGGCCGCGCGTCTGGGAGGGTAGGCGTCCGGCGCCGTGCGCACGCGTCCGCCCGAGTGCGAACCGGCCGAATATCCGCCCTCCGACATGGCGCCCGATTACACTGGGTCGGGATGAGCGAAGAGACTTTCAGCCCGCTGCTCGACGGCGGCGCGGATCCCGAGCCGGTCCGCTTCCTCGACGACGCGGGCAACCATGCGCCCTCGCAGACCGCGGCCGAGTTCGCCGACGAGCTCGCGGGCGTCGGGCTCGAGGACTTCTCGCGGTGGTACCGCGACATGGTCTCCACGCGAGCCTTCGACACGGAGTGCACCCACCTGCAGCGGCAGGGCCAGCTCGCCCTCTGGGTGCCGAGCGTGGGCCAGGAGGGCTGCCAGGTGGGCCTCGCCCACGCCGCCGAGCCGCAGGACCACATCTTCCCCGCTTATCGCGAGCACGCCGTCGCGAGGATCCGCGGCGTCTCCTTCGTGGATCTCGCGGCGCAGTTCCGCGGACTCACGCACGGCGGCTGGGACGTCACCGATCCCGCGCACGGCAACTTCCACCTGTACACGCTGGTGCTCGGCGCCCAGACGCAGCACGCCACCGGCCACGCGCTCGGACAGGTGCTCGACGCCAAGCGCCGCGCCGCCGACACGGCGCTCGACGCGGGGGAGCCCGGCACCGCGACCGGCGAGGCCACGATGGTGTTCTACGGCGACGGCACCACCAGCCAGGGCGACGCCAACGAAGCCATGATCTTCGCCGCCAGCTACCAGACCCCCGAGCTCTTCGTGGTGCAGAACAACCGCTGGGCCATCTCCGTGCCCGTCACGCGTCAGAGCCGCACGCCGCTCTACCGCCGCGCGCTCGGCTTCGGCCTGCGCGCCGTGCAGATCGACGGCAACGACCCGCTCGCCGCGTACGCGGTGGGCCGCCGCTTCCTGCGAGACGCGCGCGAGGGCCGCGGGCCCGGCTACATCGAGGCCCTCACCTACCGCATCGGCGCCCACACGACGAGCGACGACCCCACCCGCTACCGCGAGGAGGGCGAGCTCGAGCGCTGGCAGCAGCGCGATCCCATCGACCGCCTCGAGGCCCACCTGCGTTCGCTCGGCGTCGGCGACGACTTCTTCGACGAGGTGCGCGATACCGCCGATCGCGAGGCGAAGCGGGTGCGCGACGCGATCCTGCACCTGCCGGCGCCCGAGGCCGACTCGATGTTCGCGCACGTCTACTCCGAGCCGCACCAGCGCATCGAGGAGCAGCGCGAGTGGCTCGAGCGCTACGAGTCGTCGTTCGCGGACGAGGAGGCGGCCCGATGAGCGCCGCGACCCCGCCGGGCCCCCTGACCGAGCACGCCACCCTGCCGCTCGCCAGGGCCATCAACGAGGGGCTGCGCGCGGCGATGGCGGCCGACGAGCGCGTCATCCTCATGGGCGAGGACATCGGCCCGCTCGGCGGCGTGTTCCGGGTGACCGACCGGCTGCAGGCCGAGTTCGGGTCGGCGCGCGTGCTCGACACCCCCCTCGCCGAGGCGGGCATCGTCGGCAGCGCGATCGGGCTCGCCATGCGCGGATACCGCCCCGTCATCGAGATCCAGTTCGACGGCTTCATCTTCCCCGCCTTCAACCAGATCGTCACGCAGCTCGCCAAGCTCACCAGCCGCCACGACGGCAGGATCCCGATGCCCATCGTCATCCGGGTGCCCTACGGCGGGCACATCGGAGCCGTCGAGCACCACCAGGAGAGCCCCGAGGCCTACTTCGCTCACACGCCGGGCCTGCGGGTGGTCGCGCCCTCGACGCCCAACGACGCCTACTGGATGATCCAGCAGGCCATCCAGTCGTCCGACCCCGTGCTGTTCTTCGAGCCCAAGGCCAAGTACTGGCAGAAGGGCGAGGTGGACCCCGCGGCCCCCGCCGCGGAGCTGCACCGCACGCGGATCGCGCGCCAGGGCGCCGACTGCACCGTGGTCGGCTGGGGCGCCATGGTGACCACGCTGCTGCAGGCCGCCGAGGTGGCGCAGGGCGAGGGCACGAGCCTCGAGGTGGTCGATCTGCGCAGCCTCTCGCCCGTCGACTACGCGCCGCTGCTCGAGTCGGTGCGCCGCACCGGCCGCCTCGTCGTGGCCCAGGAGGCGCAGGGCGGCGTGAGCCTCGGCAGCGAGATCGCCGCCCACGTCGCCGAGCACGCCTTCTACTCGCTGCAGGCGCCGGTGCTGCGGGTGGCGGGGTACGACGTGCCCTTCCCGCCCGCGCGCCTCGAGGGCCTCTACCTGCCCGACGCCGACCGCGTGCTCGAGGCGGTCGACCGCACCATGCACTACTAGGAGCAACCATGAGCGAGATGACCTTCCCCCTCCCCGACGTCGGCGAGGGGCTGACCGAGGCCGAGATCGTCACGTGGCACGTCGCCGTCGGCGACACCGTCGCGCTCAACCAGGTGATCTGCGAGATCGAGACCGCGAAATCGCTCGTGGAGCTGCCCTCGCCGTTCACGGGCACGGTCACCGAGGTGCTCGCCGAGGTGGGGCAGACGGTGCCGGTCGGCGAGCCGATCCTGCGCGTCTCCGTGGCCGGGACGGCCGACGAGGCGGATCCCGCGCCCGCCGACGCGCCGGCCGAATCGGAGGAGACCCGCGACGCCGTGGCCGATGCGGCGGGCACCGTCGAGCACGAGGCGGACGGCGGAGCGGTGCTCGTCGGCTACGGCGCGGCCGGCACGGTGAGTTCGCGCCGCCGCCGCGGGGGAGAGCCGCTGCTGACGGGCAAGCCGCAGGCCCCGATCCCGGTCGCGGAGGCCGCGCCCGTGATCGCGAAGCCGCCGATCCGCAAGCTGGCGAAGGATCTCGGCGTCGACCTCGCGCAGGTGACCGGAAGCGGGATCGCCGGCGAGATCCTGCGCGACGACGTGGTGCGACAGGCCTCGCAGGCCAGCCTCTTCCGCAACCTCTCGACCCCGGAGGCCCACCCCGAGGCGCGCGAGGAGCGGATCCCGCTCAAGGGCGTGCGCAAGGCCACCGCCGACGCGATGGTGACGAGCGCGTTCGAGGCCCCCCATGTGGGCGTGTTCACCGACGTCGACGCGACGCGCACCATGGAGTTCGTGAAGCGCCTCAAGAGCTCGACCGACTTCGCGGGCGTCAAGGTGTCGCCGCTGCTCATCTTCGCGAAGGCGATGCTGTGGGCGGTCCGGCGCAGCCCCGAGATCAACTCGACCTTCACCGAGACCGAGATCATCCGCCATCACTTCGTCAACCTCGGCATCGCCGCGACGACTCCGCGCGGCCTCATCGTGCCGGTCGTCAAGGAGGCGCAGGATCTGAGCCTGCTCGAGCTGGCGAGGGCGATCGAGCAGCTCACGCTCACGGCCCGCGAAGGACGCACGCGCCCGGAGGACATGCGGGGCGGCACGATCACGATCACCAACATCGGGGTGTTCGGCATGGACTTCGGCACCCCCATCCTGGTGCCCGGTGAGGTCGCCATCATGGCGATGGGCACGATCCGCCAGAAGCCGTGGGTGGTCGACGGCGAGGTGCGTCCGCGCATGGTGACGACGGTGGGCGGATCCTTCGACCACCGCGTCGTCGACGGCGACGTCATCTCGCGCTTCGTGGCCGACGTCGCCTCGGTGCTCGAGGAGCCGGCGCTGCTGCTCGACTGAGGGCGGGCGCGGGCGTCACCGCCGACATCGGCAAGCGCTGACGCAGGACGCCCCGAACGCCGCAGGGCGCCCCCGGTCGAGTGACCGAGGGCGCCCTGCGGCGCGGGCCGACGCCCCGCGCTCCGGCTACCGCACGTCGAAGCGGTCGAGGTTCGCGACCTTGACCCAGGCCCGCACGAAGTCGTCGACGAACTGGTCGGCGGCGTCATCGCTGGCGTACACCTCGGCGACGGCGCGCAGCTCGCTGTTCGAGCCGAACACGAGGTCGGCGCGCGTGCCCGTCCAGGTCTCCTCGCCGGTGGTCTCGTCGACGGCCTGGAAGGTGCGCGACTCGGGGTCGATCGCGCGCCAGTCGGTGTTCAGGTCGAGCAGGTTCACGAAGAAGTCGTTCGTGAGCACGCCGGGGCGGTCGGTGAGGACGCCGTGCCTCGAGCCGTCCCAGTTGGTGTCGAGCACGCGCATGCCGCCGATCAGCGCCGTCATCTCGGGCGCCGACAGGGTGAGCAGGTTGGCGCGGTCGATGAGGAGGTGCTCGGCGGGGCGGCCGAGAGCCCGGTCGCTCTCGTAGTTGCGGAAGCCGTCGGCGGCCGGGTTGAGGTACTCGAACTGCTCGACCTCGGTCTGCTCCGGCGTGGCGTCGGTGCGGCCCGGGGTGAAGGGGATCGAGACCGCGCGGCCCGCGGCGGCCGCCGCCTGCTGCACGCCCACGTTGCCGGCGAGCACTGTGAGGTCGGCGATCGAGACGCGCTTGCCGCTCGCCTCGTTCTCCGCGTCGAAGGCGGCCTTGATGCTCTCGAGCACGCCCAGCACGCGCGCGAGCTGCTCGGGCCTGTTCACCTCCCAGTCGCGCTGCGGCTCGAGGCGGATGCGACCGCCGTTCGCGCCGCCGCGCTTGTCGCTGCCGCGGTAGGTGGCCGCCGCAGCCCAGCCGGTCGAGACGAGCTCGCTCACGGTGAGGCCGCTGTCGGCGATCCGCTGCTCGAGGGCGGCGACGTCGGCGGCGTCGATCAGCTCGTAGTCGCGGACGGGCACGGGATCCTGCCAGATCAGGTCCTCTTCGGGCACCTCGGGGCCGAGGTAGCGCGACTTGGGGCCGAGGTCGCGGTGGGTGAGCTTGAACCAGGCCCGCCGGTAGGCCTCGGTGAAGGCCTGCTGGTCGTCGCGGTAGCGCAGCGAGATCTCGCGGTATGCGGGATCCTCGCGCAGCGAGATGTCGGTCGTCAGCATGCGAGGCTCGCGGCGGCCGCTGAAGTCGGCCTCGGGCACCATGTCGGATCCGCCGCCGTCCTTCGGGCTCCAGTGGTGGTGCCCACCGGGGCCCTCGACGCGCTCCCACTCGTACGCGAACAGGATGTGGAAGAACTCGTTGTCCCAGCGGGTCGGGTGGTAGGTCCAGGTGACCTCGAGGCCCGATCCGATGGCGTCCCTGCCGTGGCCGGCGCCGAAGCCGCTCTTCCAGCCGAGGCCCATCTGCTCCATGGGGGCGCCCTCGGGCTCGGCCGCGACGTGCTCGCCCTCGGGGGCTGCGCCGTGGGTCTTGCCGAAGGTGTGGCCGCCGGCGATCAGCGCGACGGTCTCCTCATCGTTCATGGCCATGCGGCCGAAGGTCTCGCGGATCTGGTGCGCTGCGGCGAGCGGATCGCCGCTGGCGCGCGGGCCCTCGGGGTTGACGTAGATGAGGCCCATCATGGTGGCGCCGAGCGGCTCGGCGAGCTTGGCCTTGCCGTCCCCGCCGAGGCGCGCCTCGTCGCCCAGCCAGCTGGCCTCGGAGCCCCAGTACACGTCGTCGTCCGGCTCCCACACGTCGGGGCGGCCGCCGCCGAAGCCGAAGGTGGGCATGCCCATCTGCTCGTGCGCGACATTGCCGGCGAGGATCATGAGGTCGCCCCACGAGAGCGACTTGCCGTATTTCTTCTTGACGGGCCACAGCAGGCGGCGGGCTTTGTCGAGGCCGACGTTGTCGGGCCAGCTGTTGAGGGGCGCGAAGCGCTGCTGGCCGGTGCCGCCGCCGCCGCGGCCGTCGAAGACGCGGTAGGTGCCGGCCGAGTGCCAGGCCATGCGGATGAAGAGCGGGCCGTAGTTGCCGAAGTCGGCCGGCCACCAGGGCTGCGAGTCGGTGAGCACCTCGGCGATGTCGCTCTTGACCACGGCCAGGTCGAGCTTCTCGAAGGCGGCGCGGTAGTCGAAGTCGGCGCCCTGAGGGTTCGCGACGCCGGGGTTCTTGGCGAGGATCTTCAGGTTGAGGCGGTCGGGCCACCAGTCGGAGTTGCCGGGCGCGCCCGCGGCGGGCTTGGCTGCGCCCTCGGTCGGCGTGGGGCCCTTTCCGCTGTGGTCGACGGGGCACTTGAGCTCGTCAGTCAATGCTGATTCCTTTCTTCGGCGGTGTTCGTGCGTGGTGGAGGTCTCGGGTGCTCGGCGGCGAGCAGGTGGCTGAGCGGGATCCCGCAGCCGTGGGCGTGGCCTCTGGACCCGTCGCAGCGCCGTGCGAGCCGTGCGCGTCCGGGCAGTCGCAGGCGGTGCAGATGCCGCGGAACGTGACGGTCGCCTCGATGATGCGCATGCTGTGGGTCTGCGGCGGCAGGATGCACGGGGCCGCGCCGACGGCGCAGTCGACGTCCTCGATGCAGTGGCAGACGATGCACTGCACGTGATGGTGATTATCGTGGAGCCGGGTCTCGTAGAGGGCGCTGTCGGAGTCCGGCGGGTCGATGCGCCGCAGCAGGCCGTGCTCGGTGAGGTCGTTGACGATGTTGTGCACCGACTGGGGCGAGAGCGGCGGCCGCCGCTCGGCGAGGGCCGCGTGGATCGCCGAGGCGGAGCTGTGCGGGTGCGCGTCGATGTGCCCCAGCACCGAGAGGCGGCCCTCGGTGACCCGCAGACCGCGCGCGTGGAGCAGACTGCTCCAATGCTCGGACGAGGCCGGGGCGCGCGCGCTCATACCCCCAGCCTACGTGTTTTGAGCGACTCAAAATAGTGATCCGCGCGGGCGTGCGGAACTATCGGGCGTGTCGCACTCTCCGTGCGCGCCGGTCGCGTGCGGCAGCGGGCCCGCTCCGGCGCGGGATCGGGGCGGGCCCGCTGCCGCGGGGGATCAGCTCGCGGCCGAACCCACCCTGAGGCGGTCGTGCGTGTTGAGCGCGAGGAAGGCGAGCGCGGCGAGTGCGCCGCCGACGAGGGGTGCGAGCACGTAGAGCCACAGGTTGCTCCAGGCGAAGTCCCCGTGGACCGCGAGTCCGAAGGCCACGGCCGGGTTGAAGCCGCCGCCCGAGACGGGGCCGACGGTGGCGGCGCCGATGAACACGGTGGTGCCGATCGCGAGGCCGTAGAAGGAGTTGTCGGCGCTGTCCTTCGAGGTGGCGACGTTGAGTACGACGTACACGAGCACGAAGGTGACGACGAGCTCGCCGATGAAGGCGGGGCCGACCTCGATGGCGACGGTCTCGGTGGCGCGCGGCCACAGGGCCGTGGCGAGGAGGGCGCCGATCGCGCCGCCGACCAGCTGCGCGACGACGTAGGCGATGAAGTCGCCGAGGCTCAGCGCGCCGCGGATGAGCGCTCCGAGCGAGACGGCGGGATTGAGGTGTGCGCCCGAGAGATGGCCGGTCGCGTAGACGAGCACCATCAGCGTGAAGCCGATCACGAGCGGGGTGAAGTCGCCCGCGTTGTTGATCGCGCCGACGATGGCGAAGACGAACAGAAGGGTCGCGAGGGCTTCAGCGACCGCGTTGCGTACCGTACCGGTCATTTTCGGCTCACTTTCCTGGAACATTCGGGATTTTCTCAGTTTCGTCCATTATGTCAAGGTGAGGGGCTGAAGTCAGCCCGGTCGCGCGGGGTCGCGAACGGGCGATTCGTCGGAGCGCCGAGCGGTGCGACCGTCTCGCAACCGGGGAGCGCCCAGCGGGGGGTGGTAATCTGCCGCGGATGAGTGCAGCTCCCTCCGCGCCCGGTCCGGCGGGGCCCGCGCGCCGGAAGCCGGAGAACGCAGGTCGCGTAGGGGTGCCGCTCGCGCTCGATCGGACGAGCGCCGCGGAGCAGGTCGCCGATCGGCTCACCCGCCTCATTCTCGAGGGCACGCTCGTCGCGGGAGAGCGATTGCGGGAGAGCGCGCTCGCGCAGTCCCTCGGGATTTCGAGGAACTCGGTGCGAGAGGGTATCCGGTTGCTCGAGCGGGGCCGTCTGGTTCGCTACGAGATGCACCGGGGCGCCGTGGTCGCCACGCCGTCGATCGACGAGCTCGACGACCTGTACCGCACCCGGATGCATCTGGAGACGCTCGCCGTCGGAGCCGAGCCGACCCCGGAGCAGGTCGCCGCGCTCGAGCGCGCGTTCGAAGCGCTCGTGGCGGCGGCGCACACCGGCCAGGCCAGGGAGATCGTGGCCGCCGACATGGCGTTCCACTCGTCGCTCGTGGCCCGCCTCGGGAGCGAGCGTCTCAGCGCGTTCTTCGAGACCGTGGCCACCGAGATGGGGTACTACCTGCTGATCCTCTCCCACGTGGACGACGAGCCCGGGCGAGTCGACGAGGCGGTGCTCGCCCACCACCGGCGGCTGCTGGAGGCGGTGGTCTCGGGCGACGCGGAGGCGGCGCGTGCGGCGCTCGCCGCGCACCTCCGCGAGAATCACCAGCGCATCCGGCAGATCCTTGCGGCGAGCGACGATTCGGCGGGATCGCGCTGACCGCCGCTCCTCTCGACGCTTCGCTGGGGGGACGCGCGGGATCCCGATCCGTCGGATCCTCGCGGAGCGACGAGATCGGGATCACAGCGCCGAGGCCGCCCGCTACGCGGGGGTCACGGGCGGCCTCGGCGCGCCAGGTTGTAGAAGCGGATCTCCTGGTACTCCTCGAGTCCCTCGCCGCTGCCCTCGCGGCCGAGGCCGGAGGCCTTCACGCCGCCGAAGGGGGCGGCGACGTTCGAGACGATGCCCTGATTGATGCCGACCATGCCGGTGTCGAGCCGGTCGGCGACCTCGAAGGCGCGGTCGATGCTCTCGGAGAAGACGTAGCCGGCGAGGCCGAAGGGCGTGCTGTTGGCGCGCTCGATCGCCTCGTCCTCGGTGCCGAAGCGCGTGATGGCGGCGATGGGACCGAAGATCTCGGTGTTCGCGATCTCGGAGCCGGCCGGCACGTTGTCGAGCACGGTGGCCTCGAAGAAGTGGCCCGGCCCCTCGGGGGCGGCGCCTCCGAGGCGCAGATCCGCGCCTCTCGCCACCGCGTCCTCGACGAGGCCCGCGAAGCCCCGCACCGCGCGATCGTCGATGACGGGCCCGAGCGTGACCCCCTCGGCGAGACCGTTGCCCAGCACCGCCTCGCCCATCCGCTCCGCGAAGCCCTCGACGAAGGCGTCGGCGATCCCGTCCTGCACGAGGATGCGGTTGGCGGCGACGCACGACTGGCCGCCGTTGCGCAGCTTCGCCACGACGGCCCCCTCGACGGCGCGATCGAGATCCGCGTCGTCGAAGACGATCAGCGGTGCGTTGCCGCCGAGCTCCATGGAGCTCTTGATGACGTGCTCCGCCGCCTGTCCCAGCAGCACGCTGCCGATGCCGGTGGAGCCCGTGAACGACACCTTGCGCACGCGTCCGTCGGCCATGAGCGCCGAGCTGAGCCCGGCCGAGTTCTTCGTGGTGACGACCTGCACGAGATCCTCGGGAACGCCGGCCTGCACGAAGATCTCGGCCACCACGAGCGTGGTGAGCGGCGTGAGCGCGGCGGGCTTCACCACCGCCCCGCAGCCGACGGCGATGGCCGGGGCGATCTTGCGGGTGGCCATGGCCATGGGGAAGTTCCAGGGCGTGATGAGCAGGGTGGTGCCGATGGGCGCGCGCGTGGTGAGGATCGTCGACCCGCCGGCGGGGTTCTCGCGGTAGTTGCCCGACGGCCGCAGGGCCTCCTCGGCGTACCAGCGCACGTAATCGGCCGCGTACTGCACCTCGCCGTACGCTTCGGCGAGCGGTTTGCCCATCTCGCGGGTGATGACGAGGGCGAGGCGATCCCGCTGCTCGACGAGCAGGCCGTACGCGCGATGCAGCACGTCCGAGCGGTGGCGGGCGGTGGTGCGGGCCCAGGCCTTCCCCGCCTCGTCGGCTCGGGCGAGCGCGATCAGCGCCGTCTCGACGGAGTGGTCGGGCGGGGTCGCGATGACCCGTTCGGTGGCGGGATCGCGTACCTCGAAGGTGCCGGTCCCGAGGCCGAGGGGATCCAGCGCCACACTCGCGAGCGCGGCTTCGGAGCTGTCGATCAGATGCTGTTGCACGCCTCGCAGGGTCATCGGGTCACCGCCGGTTCCCGCGTCGTCGCCGCCGCACCGACCGTGTCGAGCGCCGTGATCGCGGCGGAGACGATGCCGCGAAGCTCGTCGTCCGTCGTGGTGAACGGCGGGCTGATCTGGATGACGTTGCCGCGCAGGGGCCGGGCGATCCAGCCCTGCTCGACCATCTCGTCGGTGACCCGCTCCGCGGAGTACTCGGGCCGCAGCTCGATGCCGCCGATGAGGCCGGCGACGCGGCTGTCCGCGACGCGATCGTCCGAGGCGAGGGCGCCGAGCTCGGCGCCGAGGACGCCCTCGAGGTGGCGCACGCGCGCGAGCAGGCCCTCGCGCTCGATGATCTCGAGGTTCTTCAACGCGAGCGCGGCCGACGTCGCGTGCCCCGAGTAGGTGGTGCCGTGGCGGTACATCGGGGCGCCCGTCTCGTAGAACGGGGCCCAGACCGCGGGCGCCACGATGATGCCCCCGACCGCCGAGTAGCCGGAGGAGATGCCCTTCGCCACGGTGATGATGTGCGGGCGCAGGCCGTACCGGTCGGCGGCGAACCACTCGCCCGTGCGGCCGAAGCCCGTGATCACCTCGTCGAGGATCAGGAGGATGTCGTGCTCGTCGGCGATCCGCTGCAGTCCCTCGAGGTAGCCGGGCGACGGCGGGATCACGCCGCCCGTGCCCTGGATCGGCTCGGCGATGAGCGCGGCGATGCGGTGGGGGCCGATCTCGGCGACGGTCCTGCGCACCCGTTCGATGTCGTGGGTGTCGAAGCGCGCGGTCTCGGGCACGAGGGATTCGGTGCCGTAGCCCTCGCGGTTGAACTCGAGCCCGGCGACGCTGGTGCCGTAGGCGTGGAGCCCGTGGTACGCCAGGTCGCGACTGAGCACCATGGTCTTCTCGTGGCGGCCGCGCAGCTGCCAGTAGCGGCGGGCGAGCTTCAGCGCGACGTCGATGGAGTCGGAACCGCCGCTGTTGAGGATGATCTTCGGGTCGGCGATGGGCGAGATGGAGGCGACCTTCTCGGCCAGCTCCACCGCGCGGTCGTTCAGGTACCGGCCGAAGACGTGGTAGGTCTCGAGCGTGCGGATCTGCTCTGCGGCGACCTCCGCCATCTCGGGCCGGCCGTGGCCGATGTTGGCGTGCCAGAGGCCCGCCGTGCCGTCGAACAGGCGCCGTCCGTCGGTCGTGGTGACGTAGTTGCCCTCGCCGCGATTGACGACGAGCTGACGGCCGAGTACGGATGGCATGTGGGCTTGCGCGCTCCACAGCGCTGAGCCGGTGTCGGGGGTGGGGTTCACGGTCGGTGGTCTCCTTCGGTCACGTGGCATCGCAGAGAAACGGATTGAAATGGATTGTAGGGCAATACTACGATTCTTGGAAGATCGGGGTGGTGGACGATGCGGCTCGCCTCATTCTTGTAGATTGTTGACAGTTCACCACCAGAGCTGCTGGACGAGGAGGCAACTATGGACGCTCACGTGATCTCAGTGCTCGCGGGAGACGGCATCGGCATCGAGGTGATGCCGGTCGCGATGGAGGTGCTCGACGCTGCGACGCGCGATCGCGGCGTGCGCCTGGAGTGGCGGGAGCAGCCCTGGGGCAGCGACTACTTCCGGCGCCGCGGCCGGATGATGCCGACCGATGCGATCGAGACGATGGCGGGCACCGACGCCGTCTTCCTCGGTGCGGTGGGGCACCCGGAGGTGTCGGACGTCGAGACGCTCTGGGGCATGCTCATCCCGATCCGGCGGGAGTTCGATCAGTACATCAACCTGCGGCCGGTGCGCTCGTTCTCGGGTGTGCGCTCGTCGCTCGCGGGATCCCCCGACATCGACGTCGTCATCGTGCGCGAGAACGTCGAGGGCGAGTACTCCGCGGTCGGGGGCCGGAGCGGTCAGGGGTCCCCCTTCGAGGCCGCGTACCAGCAGTCCGTCTTCACCCGCCGCGGCGTCGAGCGCGTCGCGGCCTACGCCGCAGATGTGGCGAGAGCCCGCAGCGGGCGGCTGGTCTCGGCGACGAAGTCGAACGGGATCATCCACACGATGCCCTTCTGGGACGAGGTGGTCGCCGAGGTGGTCGGTCGCGGGGGAGGGGTGGCCCTCGAGCCGGTGCTGATCGACGCGCTCGCGGCGCGCGCCGTGCGCGCACCGCAGACCCTCGATGTGATCGTCGCCTCCAACCTGTTCGGAGACATCCTGTCCGACCTCCTGGCCGGGGCGGTCGGTTCGATCGGAATCGCCCCGAGTGCGAATCTGAACCCGGAGCGGCGGTGCCCGTCGATGTTCGAACCCGTGCACGGCTCGGCCCCCGACATCGCCGGGCGGGGCATCGCGAACCCCATCGGTCAGATCTGGGCCGGCGCGATGATGCTGCGCCACCTGGGGCACGAGGAGATCGCGGGGTCGATCGAGACGGCCTTCACCGCCGTCGTCGAGCGCGGTGCGGTGACCCCGGATCTGGGCGGTGAGCTGACGACGGCGGAGGTCGGAGCCGCGGTCGTCGCCGAGCTCTCCGCGCGCGGCGTGTAACGGGAGTGCTGCAAAACGGTGACGAAATCGTTTGATTGTTGACAATCCAACGAGCGTGAGGCTATTCTCGCCAGTATCTCGCGGAGCTGCGGGAGCACGGAGATTCGATGGAGCGGGCATGCACAGTCTCGAGGTGACAGATCTCACGATATCCATTGGCGGACGCACGATCGTCAACGGAACCACGTTTTCGGTGAGCCAGGGCCAGCGGGTCTGCCTGCTCGGCGAATCGGGGTCGGGCAAGTCGCTCACCGCGAGCGCCGTGCTGGGCCGGCTCCCCGCGAACGCGAAGGCCGAAGGCAGCATCATGGTCAACGGCGTCGAGGTGCTCGGCGTCCCTGCCTCCAAGCGACCCGAGGAAGCACGGGTCGCGATGGTGTTCCAGGACTCGGCGGTCGCGCTCAACCCGCTGGTGCGCATCCGCGAGCAGATCGTCGAGCCGCTGCGCCGCCACCGGGGCCTCGGCCGCGAGACGGCGCTGCAGGCGGCCGCCGAGCTCGCAGAGTCGGTCGGGCTGCCCGATCCCGCCCTGATCATCGAGCGGTTCCCGGCCGAACTCTCCGGCGGCCAGCGCCAGCGCGTCTGCATCGCGCTCGCGCTCGCCTGCAACACCCGGCTCATGGTGGCGGACGAGCCGACGACGGCGCTCGACGTCGTCACCCAGAGGCGCGTGCTCGACGTGCTCAAGAAGTACACGGCGGGGCAGAACACGCCCGCACTGCTGTTCATCACCCACGACTTCGCGGTCGCCTCGGAGCTGTGCAGCGACGCCGTGGTGATGAAGGACGGCGACGTCGTTGAACAGGGGCGCATCCGCTCCATCTTCGCGGCCCCCGAGAACCCCTACACCCGCGAACTCATCCGCGCGGCACGCGCCGCGACGGTCGAGCCCTACGTGCAGAAATTCACCGAGGAGCTCGGCGAACTGCGCGCCGAGGAGGTCGCGCGGCGCCCCGCCCGCAAGATCTTCTACGACATCGGCGAGGTCAGCCGCGAGTACCCGATGCCGCGCAAGGGGCTCCTCGCGAAACGCGAGTTCAAGACCGCGCTCTTCCCCACGAGTCTCACCATCGGCGCCGGTGAGCGCGTGGGCATCGTGGGCGTCTCGGGATCCGGCAAGACGACCCTGCTGCGCCTCATGCTCGCCCTCGACACGACCGACACCGGTGCGATCACCTGCGAGGGCAAGGAGGTCTACCCCGCCGAGGTGAGCAGGCTCAAGTGGTATCGCCGCAAGGTGCAGTACGTGCCGCAGGATCCCGCGAGCACCCTCGACCCGCTCATGACGGTGCAGAAGCTCGTGCGCGAGCCGCTCGTGCGCCTCGGGGTGCCCGGCGACCACGACGCGATGGTGCGCGAGGCACTCGCCTCCGTCGGGCTGGACGAGACGTTCACGCGCCGCCGGGCGAACGAGCTCTCGGGAGGGCAGGCGCAGCGGCTCGCCATCGCCCGGGCGATCGCCACCCGGCCCGACTTCCTGCTCGCCGACGAGCCCGTGAGCGGACTCGACCTGCCCATGCGGGAGGCCATCGTCGCGCTTCTGCGGCAGATCTCCGAGGAGCGCGGCACCGGCATCGCGGTGGTCTCGCACGACCTCTCGATGGTCGCGAGCCTCTGCGAGCGCACCGTCGTGATGCACGCGGGCGAGGTCGTCGAGGATCGCCCCACCATGGAGCTGCTCACCGATCCGCGGCACCCGCGCACCAGGGAACTGCTCGACGCCATCCCGGAGCTGCATCTCGCGCACGAGGACACGACGACAGCCGTCTGAATCTCAACGGGTTCGCGCGACGCCGCAGTCCGTCGAGCCCTCACCATCGAGAAAGGAAAGCGAATGGCCATCTCCACACAAGCCGTTCCCGCGCTGCGCCGCGCACAGCGCAAGACCTCGCTCTCGGGCGGGTCGAAAGCCGTGCTCATCTCCGCGATCTCGCGCATCGTGACCATCGCGGCGGTGGTGTTCCTGCTCGGCATCCTGCCCCTGCTCTCCGGCCGGGACATCGCGGTGTCGGTCTACCGCTCGCGGTACGCGGAGGGCGAGATCGATCCGCAGGCGCTCGAGGCGCTGCGGAAGGAGCTGGGCCTCGAGAACGGCGCGATCGGCGCCTTCTTCTCCTGGCTCGGCGGGGTCGTGCGGGGCGACTTCGGCGTCTCCTGGGCGACCAGGCAACCGGTGCTGCCCGACATGCTCGAGGCGCTCGGCAACTCGCTCGCGGTGATGCTCGCCGCCCTTCTGGTCGGGGTGATCCTCGGCGGCCTCCTCACCATCCCCACCTTCCGACGCGGCCTCGCCGGGCGCTCCGATCGCACGGGAGGCGGGCTCGCCGCCGCGTTCACCGCGCTGCCGGAGTTCCTGCTCGCCTCCGTGCTGCTCGTGGTCTTCGCGGTCTGGCTGGGGTGGCTGCCGCCGTTCGGGTGGCGCGGCATCAACTACGCGATCCTGCCGGCGCTGTCGATGGGCCTGCCCACCGGCGGGTTCCTCGGCCGGCTCCTGTCGGACGCCCTCGCCAGCACCTTCAGCGAGCGCTGGGTGGCGACGTGGCAGGTCGCCGGCTACTCGAGAACGCGCATCGTGCTGGCGGTGATCCGGCGCACCCTGCCGGGCGTGACCGCGCCCATGTCGCTCATCCTCGTCGCCATCACGGCGGGTGCGGTGGTGATCGAGCAGGTCTACGCGATCCCGGGCATCGGCCGCGCGACCCTCGTGGCCGTGCAGTCGCAGGATCTGCCGACGCTCCAGGCGGGGGTGATCCTGCTCATGCTGCTGGCGGTGCTGCTGGGCGTCGGCGCGACCCTGCTGCGGCGCCTGCTGCTCGGGCCCGCGCTGCGCTCCAACTCGCTGCCCGCCCCGGTGCCCAAGACTCCGAGCTCCAAGTGGGGGCTGCTGCTGCCCGCCACCATGCTCGTGCTCCTCGTGCTGCTCATCGTCTCGGGCCTGCCGCGCGACCCCTTCGCGCTCGACTACACGAGGCTCCAGGCGCCCAGCTGGGAGCTGCCGCTCGGCGCCGACGCCAGCGGCCGCGACGTGCTCGCCCGGATCTCCCACGGCGCGCTGTCGACGCTCGGGATCGGCGCGATCGTCGCCGGTGTCTGCCTGGTGATCGGCCTCGTGATCGGCATGTTCCCGAACCTCGGGGCGGGGCCCATCGAGATCACGAACGCGGCGCCCCCGATCCTCGCGGGACTGATCGTCGCCGCGGCCATGGGGCCCTCGTCGTTCGGCGCGGCCATCGCCGTCGCGGCCGTGAGCTGGGCCCCGCTCGCCGCCCACACCGCGGCGCTCGTCGCCGAGGTCAAAGCCCAGCCCCACGTCAAGATCGCCCCGGTGCTCGGGGTGGGCAAGGCGCGCATGATGCTGCGCTACGTGCTGCCGAGCGTCGTGGGACCCGTGTTCCGCCACGCGTGCCTGCGCCTGCCCGGCATCTGCCTCGCACTCGCCGCGCTCGGCTTCCTGGGGCTCGGCCCTCAGCCGCCGCAGCCCGAGTGGGGGCTCATCCTCGGCGAGGGCATGCCCTACGTCGAACGCGCCCCGCTCGTCGTGATCGTCCCGGCGGGAGCGCTCGTGATCCTCTCGATCTTCGCGGTGTCGCTCTCGAGCCTGAGCATCGACTTCCGCGGTGGCCGGATGGGCGCGAGCAAGCGTCGCAAGCCCGTCACGAGCCTCCGCACGGCGACGACCGGCCAGACCCCCGCGGCGGGCCTCACCCCCACCGGGGCGGTCGACATCACGGCCCGCGCCGAGTAACCATTCCCACCCGCAACGAAAGGTACGCATGTCCATCGAACTCCCCCGCCCGAAGTACATCTCGTTCGACGTGATCGGCACGCTCATCTACTTCGAGATGCGCAGGACGGTCGAGCCCATCGTCGCCGACCGCTTGCCGGGCGAACGGCTCGAGGCCTTCTTCAACCGATTCAGGCTCGACCGCTACGACGAGATCATGGAGTACCGGCCCTACGACGAGATCCTCGACCGCTCGTTCCGCCGCACTTGCGCCCGTTTCGGCCTCGAGGTCGCCGACGAGGACGTCGCCGCGATCCAGCGCGACGTCATCACCTGGGGCGCGCACCCCGACGTGCCCGAACCGCTCGCGAAGATGGCCGAGCACTTCCCGCTCATCGCGCTGTCCAACGCCGACGACCGGCACCTGAACGCGTTCATCCCGAGACTCGGCGCGCCATTCCGCGCCGTGTACACGGCCGAGCAGTCGGGCGCCTACAAGCCTCGCCTGCGCGCGTTCGACTACATGCTCGAGCAACTCGACGCCGAGCCCGGCGACTTCCTGCACATCTCGTCGCACCAGCTCTACGACCACGTTCCGATGGCCGAACTCGGCTTCACCAACAAGGTCTTCCTCGACCGGGGCTACGACCCCGATCTGCCCCACTACGGCGCCGTGCGCGTGAGCTCGCTCGACGAGGTCAACCGCGCGCTCGGCATCGTCTGATCCATCCACCCCGAGCGGGACTCCAATCACTCCGCGAGAACAGGAAAGGTACCCACACAAATGAGCAAGAGATTTGGCCGCAGAGTCGCGGCCGCAGTCGGTCTCATGGCCTCGGCTGCACTGCTGCTCGCCGGCTGCGCCGGCGGCGGCAGCGCCGGAGGCGGAGGCGACCGCATCAAGATCGCCATGATGCAGCCGCCCACCGCCGCGCTCAACCCGTTCAGCGACGACGTCGCGAAGCTCTCGCGATGGAGCACGGGCGAGACCCTGGTGCGGCTGAACGACAAGATCGAGATCGAGCCGCTGCTCGCGACAGAGTGGAAGCAGGTCGACGACCTGACCTGGGTGTTCACCCTGCGCGACGACGTCACCTTCCACGACGGCACACCCTTCAACGCGGCGGCCGTGAAGAACACGCTCGACAAGGCCGTCTCGGCCACGACGCCGCCGCGCGCCCTGAACGGGGTGAAGATCAGCACCGAGGCCACCGGCGAGTACGAGGTCACCATCACCACCGACACCCCGGATCCGCTGCTCACCAACCGGCTCGCGAGCCCGCAGCTGTCGATCTTCTCGGAGGCGGCCTACCGCGATGACGGCACCATCAGCCCCATCGGCACCGGAACGGGCCCGTTCGAGCTCACGGACGTCAACGGGACCACCACCGCCACGCTCGAGCGCTACGACGGATACTGGGGCGAGAAAGCCAAAGCGGCGGGTATCGACGTCGACTTCGTGCCGGATGGAACGGCGCGCGCGGGCGCGATCCGCTCGGGCGAGGCGGATGGCGCCGAGAGCATCCCCGTGTCTCAGGTCACGCTGCTCGATCCTCAGCAGGTCAATGAGGTGTTCATGCCCCGCACCACCTTCCTCACGCTGAACAGCGAATCGGGGCCCTTCGCCGATCCCGCCGTGCGCGCGGCCGCGCGGGCCGCCATCGACCCGAAGGGGATCGTCGACACGGTCTACGAGGGGCAGGCGGACCCGGCCGACGGGCTCCTCGGCCCTGCGCTGCCCTGGGCCGAGAAGCTGCGCGGCAACATCGAGTCGGCCACCGAGCCCGCCAAGGTCGACGGCGTGCCGATCACGCTCGCCACCTACTCCGACCGCGCCGAGAACCCCGAGATCGCCGTGCAGCTGCAGAAGCAGCTCGAGGAGGCGGGCTTCGTGGTCACCCAGGACGTGCGGGAGTACGTGAACATGGAGGAGGAGATGCTCGGCGGCGGGTTCGACGCGGTGATCATCTCGCGCAACATCCTGCTCGACACGGGAGACCCGCTCTCGTTCTTCTCGCAGGACTTCACCTGCTCGGGCGGCTTCAACGTCGCCCAGCTCTGCGACGCCGGAGTCGACGGCATCGTGCAGAAGGGCCTGCAGGCCACCGGCGACGCCCGCCAGCAGGCCGCCATGGACGCCGAGGCGGCCATTCTGCGACTCGACAGCGTCGTGCCGCTCGTGCACGAGCGGGTGGTGCAGGCCGAGGCCGGAACGTTCACCAACGTGGTGCGCGATCCCCTCGAGCGGCGCCTGATCACCGAGCAGACCGCGCCCGCGGGCTGAACCCCGGCGGCCGGTGCCGGTCCCGCGGCGCCGGCCGCCTCCACACACCCATCACAGAATCATCGGAGCACCCAACGTGAAAATGCACTCCTACTGGCTCGACACGGCAACGCCGAGCGGCGACTACACCCACACACCGGTGCCGAAGGAGGTGGACGTGGCCGTCGTCGGCGCCGGCTTCACCGGCCTGTCGACCGCGTACCACGCGGCGCGGGCGGGCAAGTCGGTGGCGGTGCTCGAGACCAACACCGTGAACTGGGGCGCATCGGGTCGCAACGGCGGCATGGCGACCACCGGCCTCGCCATCGGGTTCCGCAACGCCATCAAGCGCTACGGGGAGCGACGGGCGATCGGCTACTTCCGGGAGTACAACGAGGCCATCGACCTGATCGAGAACATCGTGCAGGAGCACAGTCTCGAGGTCGACTACCAGCGCTCGGGAAAGATGAACCTCGCCTGGAAGGCCTCTCACTGGGAGGGCATGCAGAAGACCGCCGAGGCGCTCAAGCGCCTCGTGGGCCAGCCGGTGGAGCTCGTCGACCGGGCCGGCATCCACCGGGAGATCGGTTCCGACGTCTACCACGGCGCCATGGTCGATCCGCTCGGCGCCGGCATGCACGTGGGCAAGTTCGGCCACGAGCTGGGCCGCCTCGCCATCGAGGCCGGAGCGACCATCCACGAGAAGGCCGAGGTCGTCGACGTCGAGCGCATCGGCAGCGGAACCGTGCACGACCTCAAGACCACGCGCGGTGACCTCCGTGCGGGCGCGGTGGTGCTCGGCACCAGCGGCTACACCGGCAAGCCCTTCGGCTGGCAGCGGCGCCGGGTGATCCCCGTGGGCAGCTTCATCGTGGTCACCGAGCCCCTGCCGCAGCAACTCGTCGACGAGCTCCTGCCCAACCGGCGCATGGCCTCCGACAGCAAGAACTTCATCTACTACTTCCGCATCACGCCGGACAACCGGCTGCTCTTCGGCGGCAGGGCCCGGTTCGCGCTCTCCGATCCGTCGCAGGATCGGGAGAGCGGCGAGATCCTGAAGAAGGCGATGCACCACGTCTTCCCGCAGACGCGCGACGCCCGCATCGACTACATGTGGGGCGGTCTCGTCGACATCTCCATGGATCAGATGGTGCACGCGGGCGAGCACCAGGGCCTCTTCTACTCGCTGAACTATTCGGGTCACGGCGTGCAGATGGCCACCTACATGGGCAAGGTGATGGCCGAGGTCGTCTCGGGCCGCCCCGAGGCCAACATCTGGCGGGACCTCAAGAACCCGTGGATTCCCGGTTACTTCGGCAACCCCTGGCTGCACCTGCGCGCGGGAGGCGCCTGGTACGGCCTGCAGGACAAGCTGAGCTGAGCCCCTCGAACGAGCGAAGGAGATGCGAACGATGAGCGACTGCGCGTGCGCGGAGCAGCCCGTGAGAGTCGAGGCGGAGGACGAGCTGCTGCGCGGGCTCGGGATCCCGGGCGGAGGCTACCTCTGCGGCGAGTGGGTGCGCGGCCCGTTCGCCCTCGAGGTGACCGACCCCGAGGACGGCTCGCTCGTCGCCCGCGTCTACGAGGCGACGGTCGACGACGTCGACCGGGCGATCGCGGGCGTGCGGCGAAGCCTGAGCGAGGATGTCTGGGAGCTGTGGGAGCGCCGCGAGGTGCTGGAGCGGGCCGCCGACCTGGTGCGCGGGGAGGGGGAGCGCCTCGCGCGGATCATCTCGTCGGAGGGAAGCAAGACCATCACCGAGGCGACTCGCGAGGTCGCCCGGACGGCCGAGACCCTGAAGATCTCGGCGCACTCGGCGGCCCTGCTCGAGGGCGAGACCCTGCCCTTCGAGGACACGGCGCGGGGCGCGGGCAAGTTCGGCTACTACCGGCGCGTGCCGCTCGGTGTGGTCGCCGCCATCACGCCGTTCAACGATCCCATGAACCTGGTCGCGCACAAGGTCGGGCCGGGCCTGCTCGCGGGCAACGCGATCGTGCTCAAGCCTGCCGCCGCGACCCCCCTGTCGGCGCTCGCACTGCAGGACATCCTGCTCCGCGCGGGCATGCCCGCGAGACGCATGGCGGTGCTCGCGTCGGATCGCGAGGTCGGTTCGGCGCTCGTCGGCGACCCCCGCATCGCGGCGATCAGCTTCACCGGCGGCCCGGCGACGGGCGACTCGATCGCCCGCATCGCGGGCGCCCGCAGGGTGCTCATGGAGCTCGGCGGCAACAACGCCGTGCTCGTCTGCGAGGACGGCGACGTGGAGACGGCCGCGGAGGGCATCGTCGACGGCGCGTTCGGCGTGGCCGGCCAGAACTGCCTCTCCGTGCAGCGCGTCTTCGTGCACGCGTCGCACTACGAGCGGCTGGTCTCGCTCGTCGCCGACAGCACGGCGCGGCTCGCCGTCGGGTCGAAGCGGGATCCGGCGACAGATGTCGGCCCGCTCATCTCGGAGCGCGAGGCGCGCCGGGTCGAGGACTGGGTCGCCGAGGCCGTCGACGGCGGGGCCCGAGTGGTGGTCGGCGGCAGGCGGGAGGGGGCGTACTACTGGCCCACCGTTCTCGTGGACGTGCCGAACGACGCGCGCGTGTATCGCGAAGAGGTGTTCGGGCCGGTGGTGCTCGTCGAGGCGTTCACCGACTTCGACGCCGCCCTCGAGGCGGTCGACGACACCGAGTACGGCCTGCAGGCGGGGGTCTTCACCGCCTCGCTGCAGAGCGCGATGCGCGCCGTCGACCGTCTCCACATGGGCAGCGTGCTCGTCAACGACACGAGCGACTTCCGCATCGACGCAATGCCGTTCGGCGGCTCCAAGCGCTCGGGCGTGGGCCGGGAGGGCGTGGCCGAGGCCGTGCGCGAGATGAGCGAGCCGAAGAACGTGATCCTGAATCGCATGGGTTGGGCCCCGTGAGCGGAGGCAGCCATGCATAAGATCATCCAGGCCGTGAGGGATCACGGCGAGGCGCTCGAGACGCCGGCCGCGGTAGTGCTCGGCGACGTCCTGCGCGAGAACATCCGCAGGATGCAGGCGTTCGCGGACGATCACGGCGTCGCCCTGCGTCCGCACGTGAAGACCCACAAGTCGGTCGACATCGCCCTCATGCAGATCCGCGCGGGCGCGGCGGGCATCACGGTCAGCGACCTGCATCAGGCGGAGGTCTTCGCCGCGGCGGGCATCGTCGACGTGTTCGTCGCGTTCCCGCTGTGGATGTCGCGGGCGAGGGCGGAGCGCGCGCGCCGACTGCTCGAGCGGACCGAGCTGAAGGTCGGCGTCGAGAGCCGTGCGGCGGTCGACGCGATCGTCGAGCAGGGGTTCTCGGGCGACGATCGCCTGGAGCTCGTGATCGAGGTCGACTGCGGCGCCCGGCGCAGCGGCCTCGTCCCGCATCTGGCGGGCGCTCTCGCGGAATACGCGCTCTCGCGCGGTCTGCGCGTCGCCGGCGTCTTCACCTACCCCGGGCACGGCTGGGCCCACGGGGCGGCGGAGGGAGCCGCGCGGGACCAGGCGGCCGCGCTGCACGACGCGGCCGAGTCGCTTCGGGCCGCGGGCGTGGAGCCGCGCATCGTGAGCGCCGGATCGACGCCCACCGCGAAGCACTCGCCCGCCGGGAGCGTCACCGAGATCCGGCCCGGCGAGTACGTGTTCTACTCCATGGACCAGTACCGGCACGAGGTGTGCCGGGGCGAGGACATCGCGCTCTTCGTGGCCGCGACCGTGGTGAGCAACGGCCCGGGAGGCCCGGACGGCCCGCAGATTCTCGACGTCGGCACGATGGCGCTCGGCCGGGAGGTGGACGAGCGGGGCGGCTACGGCTGGATCGCGGGCGACGGCGGCACCGTCGCCCGGCTGAACGAGTACCACGGCTTCCTCGACGTCGGGGACGGCCCGCGGCACGGTATCGGGACGGTGCTGCCGCTGATCCCGAACCACTCGTGCACCGTCGTGCAGAACGTCCGTGAGCTGCTCGTCCTCGAAGCGGACGGCACGATCGACCGCGTTCCCGTCAGCCGGTTCGGGCGGCCCCGGTAGCGTTCCCGCCGCCTCCCGGGGCGCAGGGGGCTCGCTATGCGGCGGTGTAGCCGCCGTCGATCGGCAGCACGGCCCCCGTGATGTACGAGGCGGCCGGCGAGCCGAGGAAGTGGATCGCCTCCGCCACCTCCTCGGCTCGGGCCATGCGGCCGAGCGGAATGGTGGCCGCTCGTGCGGCGCGGTGCGCCTCGGGGTCGGCCGCCCGCCGGAAGCCGGCCTCGATGAAGGGGGTCTCGGTGAGGCCCGGCGCCGCGATGTTGACCCGGATGTTCTGCGGCGCGAGCTCGAGCGCCGCACCCTTGCCCAGCATGATGAGGCCGCCCTTCGCCGCGTTGTAGAGCACCTCGTGCGGCATGCCCGCGAGGCCGAGCCGCGAACTCACGAGCACGATCGCCCCGCCGCCCTCGCGCATTGCGGGCACTGCGTGCTTGATCACCGCGTAGACGCTCAGCAGGTTGGCGTCGAGCACTCGGGAGGCCTCCGCGAGGGGCATCTCCGTGATGCCGCCGGAGGCCTGCAGCCCGTGGCAGGCGATCACGGCGTCAAGGGGACCGAGCTCCGAGACCGCCTCCGAGACGAGCCGTTCGACGAAGGCTTCGTCGCAGAGGTCGCCGGCGAGATAGCGCTCGTCGGGGCGCAGCGCGGCCGGGGGATCGGCGCGTCGGCCCGTCAGGAAGAGGCGTGACCCATCGGAGCGGAAGCGCTCCGCGACGGCCTCGCCGATACCGCTCGACGCGCCGGTGATGAGAACGTTGCGGCGGGCGGTCGCTGCGGTGCCGCCCTCAGTCGGGGGGTGCGTGGTCATGCGGGGCTGCCTCCGGGTATCGGTGCGATGGGGTGCGGCGGGACGGAGCCCGCCGACTACTCGTTGCGGCCGTGCCGCAACGCATCGTCCTCGCCGCTCGAACGCAGCTCGTAGTCGTCCAGCGAGAGATGGCGGTGCAGGGCGAGGTGGAGCTGCTGCATCGACCCCTCGAGCAGCAGCTCGGCGATCTCGGTGTGGCCCACGATCACGCGATCGGGCTCGGGATACGCGCTCGGGAAGCTGGAGAGGCAGATGAGGGACTCGGTCGCGAGCGTCGAGTAGGCGCGCGCCAGGCGCGTGTTTCCGGCGCTGGACACCAGCGCGGTGTGGAACTCCAGGTCGATGCGGCCCAGCTGCGCCCAGTCGTCGCGCGCGAGCGGGGCGTGCATGCGATCGATGATCGGGCGCATGCCGTCGACGATCCGGGCGCGATCCTCGGGGAGCATCTTCGTGATGATCTCCGCCGCGGCGCACTCGATGACCTCTCGGGCCTCGTACACCTCGGCGACGTCGCGCACCGTGAGCTCCTGCACGAAGACCCCTCTGTTGGGGCGCGAGAGGAGGAGCCCCTCCTGCACCAGGCGGTGCAGCGCCTCGCGCACCGGCCCGCGGGAGACGTTGAGCTGGTTCGCCACCTGCGCCTCGTTGATCTGGTCTCCGGGCCCGAAGGCCCCGATGATGATGCTCTCTCGAAGCTGGTCGGCGATGACCACCGCGGTCGGGCGGCTGTTGATGGCCGAGAGCGCCTGCACACCTTGCATGAGAGTTTCCTCACGAGTTCGTTTCCGTTGAATTGTAGACAATCGTACGCCTGCTGTGGCGCGGATGCGTCGTGCGGCCGGCCCCCGATTGACGGTCTCCTCGGGGGCTCCGGCTGCGGGCTCGGGAAGAGGGGCCGGATCGTACGCAGGCACGCCCTCAGTGTAGCAGGATTGTAAATTGTTGACAATCTAGAAATGAGCGACTGCTGCTGCTGCTGCGTCACCCGATACCCTCGACGTATGGAACACGACCCGCTCCGCATCGGCTTCGTCATGCTGCACACCTCGCCGCTCGACGTGCCGGGCACGAAGGACGCCGGGGGGATGAACGTAGTGGTGCGCGCGCAGGCCGACGCCCTGGCGCGAGCCGGCCACGAGGTGCTGATCTTCACCCGGCGCAGCGATCCGGCGCTGCCCCGCCGCACCGAGCTGCGGCCCGGCCTCACCGTGGTGCACCTCGACGCCGGCCCGGCACGCCTGCTGGCGAAGGGCGAGCACGAGGGCGTGATGGAGCGGTTCGGCGAGCTGCTCGACGCCGAGCTGCGGCGCAGCCCGGTGGATCTGCTGCACGCCGAGCACTGGTTCTCGGGCATCGCCGCGCTCCCCGTCGCCCGACGCTTCCGCATCCCGCTCGTGCAGAGCTACCACTCCATCGCCGCCCCGCCCGAGTCGCCCCTCGGCGAGGGCGAGCGCCCCGAATCGCCGGGGCGCCTCGCCGGGGAGCGCCTGCTCGCGCGCGAGGCGGATCTCGTGATCGCCGTGAGCAAGGCAGAGCGGCGCACCGTGCTCCAGCGGCTCGAGGGTGACGCGGACCGTGTGCGCGTGGTGCCCCTGGGGGTCGACACCGAGCTCTTCCACCCCTGCGTCAGACGGGAGTGCGACGAGGATCGCGACTGGCTGATCAGCGGCGGCCGCCCCGAGGCGATCGTGGTCGGCAGGCTGCACCCGCTGAAGGGCTTCGATCTCGTCATCGACGCCGTGGCGGCCATCGATCCGGATCGGCGCCCGGTGCTGCGCATCGTGGGCGCCCCGCCGCCCGACGGCGACGACTACGTGCGCGCGCTCCACGAGGCCGTCGCGCGCCACGGGATGCTCGGCACCACCGCCTTCGACGGCGCGCTGCGCCGCAGCGACCTCGCGGAGCGGATCCACCGCGCCGACATCATGCTCGTGCCCTCGCACTCGGAGACCTTCGGGCTCGTCGCGCTCGAGGCGGCCGCCTCGGGGATCCCCGTGATCGCCCGCGATACCGGGGGTCTGCGCGAGGCCGTGGCCGACGGCGAGACGGGGATGCTGATCCCCGGAGGCGAGGCCGGCGTCGACGATCCGCGCGCCTGGGCCGAGGCGATCGAGCGTCTGCTCGGCGACGAGGAACTGACCAAGCGCATGGGCGAGGCCGCCAGGGCCCACGCGCTGGGGCGCAGCTGGGACGTCTCCGCCGAGCGCCTGCTCGAGGTCTACCTCGAGTTGCTGGGGCGCTAGCCGTACCTCATCGGACGCTCTGCCGCGCTCCGGTGCTCGTCCGACCGACCCCGGCGGCCGCCCTCGGCCGCTGGCAGGCCGGCCCCTGGTCGGAGCGGGATCGCTCTCCGGACGGGATCCGGATTCCCGAGCTGAGCGAGGGTTTCCGAGCCGGGGGAGGATCGGGCGGACGCGGCGCGGGCTAGCGCGAGACGAGCGTCGTCTCGAAGGAGTAGAGATCCGGGCGGTAGCAGTGGTGGCCGGCCTCGACGACGCGCCCGCCGTGGTCGAAGGCCACGCGATCCATCGTCAGCAGCGGGCTGCCCTTCGCGATCTCGAGCAGTTCGTGCTCGTCGCCGTGCGTGCGCCGCGCTCCGATCACCTGGTTCGCGATCTTGATCGTGATGCCGCGCGCCCGCAGGATCTCGTACAGGCCCTGCCGCTCGAGCTGCTCGGCCGTGAGGCCGGAGAACTCCGGGGGGAGGAGGTTCTCGAGGATCGCCATCGGGGTGCCGTCCGCGCTGCGCAGCCGGCGCAGTCGGGTGATCTCGTCCCCCGGCTCGACGTGGAGGCGCTGCGCCGCGTCCTCGTCCGCGATGACGCGCTCGAGCGAGAGCACCCTCGTCGAGGGGTGGTGCCCGGTGCGGGTGAGATCCTCGTGCAGACTCGTGAGCTCGACCGGCCGGCTCACGCGCGCCTGCACCACCTGGGTGCCGATGCCCCGGCGCCGCACGAGGAGGCCCTTGCTGACGAGCTCCTGGATGGCCCGGCGCACCGTGGGGCGCGAGAGGCCGAGGCGCTCGCCGATGGAGATCTCGTTCTCGAGCCGGGCGCCCGCGGGGATGACGCCTTCCCGGATCGCGCGCTCGAGGCGGCTGGAGATCTGGAAGTAGAGGGGGACCGGGCCGCTGCGGTCGAGGTCGGTGAACAGCTCGTCCGGCCACACGGGTGCGGAGCTCATGGTCCCTCCTTGGAGCATCGAGCGGCGCTGATCGGCCGATCCGGCGACGCTTTGTGAGGACAACATTACCTCCTGGCGCCCATGACGGAGTGCACCGGAAACGTTCGTGCTATTGTTAAGACAAATGCAGCGGCGCAGCTCGCGCGGCGCGTCACCTCGGAAGGCGGGTAGCGAATGTCGGAGCAGCGGCGTCCTGACGACGTGCTGGCGATGGGCAGGCTGGGAGTGGACATCTACCCGCTGCAGCAGGGGCCGCTCGAAGACGTCGAAAGCTTCGGCAAATACCTCGGCGGCAGCGCGGCGAACGTCTCGGTGGCCGCCGCCAAGTACGGGCGCTCCGCCGCGCTGATCTCGCGCGTGGGCGACGACCCCTTCGGCCGCTACCTACTGCGAGAGCTCGATCGCCTCGGCGTCGATCCGCGCGAGGTGGGGGTCGACCCGCGGTACTCGACCCCCGTCACCTTCTGCGAGATCTTCCCGCCAGACGACTTCCCGCTGTACTTCTACCGGCAGCCCAAGGCCCCCGATCTGCAGATCGAGAGCGCGGACCTCGACCTCGACGCGGTGGGCGGGGCCAGGATCCTCTGGTTCACCCTCACCGGCCTGAGCGAGGAGCCGAGCCGCACCGCCCACCACGCCGCGCTCGAGGCGCGCGGGCGGCGGCGGCACACCGTCTTCGACCTCGACTACCGGCCCATGTTCTGGGAGGATCCCGCCGAGGCGTCCGCTCAGGCCGCTCTGGGGCTCGAGAAGTCGACGGTGGCGGTGGGCAATCGCGAGGAGTGCGAGGTCGCGGTCGGCGAGATCGAACCCGACCGCGCCGCCGACGCCCTGCTCGAGCGCGGCATCGAGCTCGCCATCGTGAAGCAGGGCCCCAAGGGCGTGCTGGCCAAGACCCGTGACGAGCGGGTCGAGGTGCCCCCGCACGTCGTCGACGTCGTTAACGGCCTCGGGTCGGGCGACGCCTTCGGCGGCGCGCTCTGCCACGGCCTGCTCGAGGGGTGGGGTCTCGAGCGCGTGCTCCGCTTCGCCAACGTGGCGGGCGCGATCGTGGCCACTCGTCTCGAGTGCTCCACGGCCATGCCCGAGGCGGCCGAGGTCGAAGCCGTTCTGGCGGAGGGAGCCTGAGATGGCCGAACGAGTGGTGGACGAAGCCGGCTTCGAGCGCCTGCGCGAGATCCGCGCGGCCGACCCCGCGGCCGTCGGCCGGGCCCTCGCGGGGCGCAAGCGCCGCGAGGTGATCCGCGGCGACGGCAGGCTCTTCATCGTGGCCGCCGATCACCCGGCCCGCGGCGCCGTCGCGGTCGGGTCGAACCCCACCGCCATGGCCGACCGCTACGAGCTGCTCGAGCGCATGGCGCTCGCCGTCTCGCGTCCCGGCGTCGACGGCGTGCTCGGCACCCCCGACGTCATCGACGACCTCGCGGCGCTCGGCCTGCTCGAAGACAAGATCGTGGTGGGCTCCATGAATCGCGGCGGCCTGCGCGGCGCCTCGTTCGAGATGGACGACCGCTACACCGCTTACGACGTGCCCGCCATGAAGCGGCAGGGCATCGACTTCGCGAAGACCCTCATCCGCGTCGACCTGGACGACGCGGGCACCGCCTCCACGCTCGAGGCCACGGCCAGGGCCGTCGACGCGGCGGCCGCGGCCGAGCTGCCCATCATGCTCGAGCCCTTCATGAGCCGCCGGATCGACGGCAGGGTGGTCAACGACCTCTCGGCCGACGCGGTGATCCTCTCGACCGCCATCGCCTCCGGTCTCGGCAACTCGAGCGCCTACACCTGGATGAAGCTGCCGGTGGTGCACGACATGGAGCGCGTGATGGCGGCCACCACCATGCCGACGCTGCTGCTCGGCGGCGACAACGGCGGCGATCCCGACGAGACCTTCACCTCGTGGGAGCGGGCGCTCGCGCTGCCCGGCGTGCGCGGCCTCACCGTCGGCCGCACGCTCCTCTACCCGCACGACGACGACGTGGCGGCGGCCGTCGACACCGCCGCGCGCCTCGTGCACCGGGGTCTCGCGTAGCGCGGGGTCGGAGCGCGTCGCAGATCCGATCGCCCCGACCCTCCCGCGAAAGCCCGTTTACCGATAAGAATGTCAGTGGCTCCGCGCAGAATACGCGGACACACACCTCCACCGAAGGGAACCCCATGAGCACCGACCTCCCCGTGATCCCGCACTGGATCGACGGCGCCCGCCGCGAGTCGGCGAGCGGCCGCACCGCCCCCGTCTACAACCCCGCCACCGGTGAGGTGCAGGCGCACGTCGCGCTGGCCGACGAGGCCGAGATCGCCGAGGCCGTCTCCTCGGCGCGGCGCGGCTTCGAGCTGTGGAGCGAGATGTCGATGGCGAAGCGCCAGAACGTCATCTTCAAGTTCCGCGAGCTGCTGAACGCGCGCAAGAGCGAGCTCGGCGCGATCATCACGGCCGAGCACGGCAAGGTGCTCTCGGACGCCATGGGCGAGATCCTCCGCGGCCAGGAGGTCGTGGAGCTCGCGACCGGCTTCCCCCACCTCATCAAGGGAGCGTTCTCCGAGAACGCGTCGACCGGCATCGACGTCTACTCGATCAAGCAGCCGATCGGCGTGGCCGGCATCATCTCGCCCTTCAACTTCCCCGCCATGGTGCCGATGTGGTTCTTCCCGATCGCCATCGCCGCGGGCAACGCGGTCATCGTGAAGCCGAGCGAGAAGGATCCCTCGGCATCGCTGTGGCTCGCCGAGCTGTGGAAGGAAGCCGGTCTGCCCGACGGCGTGTTCACCGTGCTCAACGGGGACAAGCTCGCCGTCGACGGCCTGCTCACCTCGCCCGACGTCGACTCGATCTCGTTCGTCGGCTCGACCCCGATCGCCCAGTACATCTACGAGACCGCCTCGAAGCACGGCAAGCGCGTGCAGGCGCTCGGCGGCGCGAAGAACCACATGCTGGTGCTCCCCGACGCCGACCTCGACCTCGTCGCCGACCAGGCCATCAACGCGGGCTACGGCGCCGCGGGCGAGCGGTGCATGGCGATCTCCGTCGTGCTGGCCGTCGAGCCGGTCGCCGACGAGCTGATCGAGAAGGTCAAGGAGCGCATCGCGAAGCTCAGCATCGGCAACGGAGCGTCGACCCCCGAGCCCGACATGGGCCCGCTCATCACCGACGTGCACCGCGACAAGGTCACGGGCTACATCGACATCGCGGAGCAGGACGGCGCGACCATCGTCGTCGACGGCCGCGACTTCACGGTCGACGGCCACGAGGGCGGCTTCTTCGTCGGTCCCACGCTCATCGACAACCTCCCCACGACCTCGCGCGCCTACACCGAGGAGATCTTCGGCCCGGTGCTCGAGATCGTGCGCGTCAAGACCTTCGAGGAGGGCGTGAACCTCATCAACTCGGGCGCGTTCGGCAACGGCACCGCCATCTTCACGAACGACGGCGGCGCGGCCCGCCGCTTCCAGCACGAGATCCAGGTCGGCATGATCGGCATCAACGTGCCGATCCCGGTGCCGGTCGCCTACCACTCCTTCGGCGGCTGGAAGGCCTCGCTGTTCGGCGACTCGAAGGCGTACGGCGTGCAGGGCTTCGAGTTCTTCACCCGCGAGAAGGCGATCACCAGCCGCTGGCTCGATCCCGCCACCCACGGCGGCATCAACCTCGGATTCCCGCAGAACGACTGAGAACGACGGAGAGAGGGGCGACATGACGCAGCAGGCCGAGCGCTGGTTCCACCGCCGCGGCGAGCTCGCCGAGGGCGGTTGGGAGACCGTGGTCGACGAGCGCATCCCGGGCTGGGAGCACACCGGCATTCGAGTGGGCAGGCTCGAGCGGGGAGAGTCCCTCGAACTCGAGGGCACCGGCGTCGAGCGTCTGATCGTTCCTCTCTGCGGCTCGTTCTCGGTGACGCACGCCGAGAACGGCGAGCAGACGGTCACCGAGCTCGTCGGCCGCGCCTCCGTGTTCGACGGCCCGACCGACGTGCTCTATCTCTCGGCCGCGGCGACGGGCGCCGTCACGGCGACCTCCGGGGGCCAGAGCCGCTTCCTCGTGGCCACCTCGCCGGTGCCCCTCGACGGCGCGTACCCCGTCCGGCCCTCGCGGTACATGCCGGTCGAGGAGGTGCCGGTCGAGCTGCGCGGTGCCGGCGCCTCGAGCCGCCAGGTGCACAACTTCGGCCGCAAGGAGGCGCTCGACGCGGCCCGCTTCATCGTGGTCGAGGTGATCACGCCGGCCGAGAACTGGTCGTCGTATCCGCCCCACAAGCACGACGAGCACAACCCCGGCCACGAGTCGCAGCTCGAGGAGATCTACTACTTCGAGGTCGCGCCCGCCGAGGGCGCGCCCGAGGGCGTGAGCGAGGAGCACGCCTTCGGCCTGTTCAGCACCTACTCGTCGCCCGCGGGGCGGATCGAGATCGACTCCCAGGTGAAGACCGGCGACGTCGCTCTCGTGCCGTACGGCTATCACGGCCCCGCGGTCGCGGCGCCGGGCTACGACATGTACTACCTCAACGTGATGGCCGGGCCCGATCCCGAGCGCACCTGGCTCATCAGCGACGACCCCGCCCACGGCTGGGTGCGCAACGCCTGGGAGGGCCAGCAGCTCGATTCCAGGCTCCCCTTCACCGCCCGCACCGACACGGAGGCCGCACGATGACCACCCGTCGAATGACCGTCAGCCAGGCGCTCGTCGAGTTCCTGGCGAATCAGTGGACGGTCGATCGCGCCGTCGACGGCACCGGGATCCGCGAGCGCACCATCCCGGGCACCTTCGGCATCTTCGGCCACGGCAACGTCGCAGGCGTGGGTCAGGCGCTCAAGCAGCTCAATGTCGATCGGCCGGATCTCATGCCCTACTACCAGGCCCGCAACGAGCAGGCGATGGTGCACCAGGCGGTGGGCTACGCCCGCATGCACCGACGCCGCGGCACCTACGCGGCCGCAGCCTCCGTCGGCCCGGGCGCCACGAACCTGCTGACGGGCGCGGCCCTCGCGACGACCAACCGCCTGCCCGCGCTGCTGCTGCCGAGCGACACCTTCGCCACGCGCGTCGCCGATCCGGTGCTGCAGCAGCTCGAGCAGCCGCACGACATCGGGCTCACCGTCAACGACGCGTTCCGGCCCGTCTCCAAGTTCTTCGACCGCGTGCAGCGCCCCGAGCAGCTGTTCTCGATCGCGCTCGCCGCGATGCGCGTGCTCACGGATCCCGCCGAGACGGGCGCCGTGACGATCGCGCTACCCGAGGACGTGCAGGCCGAGGCGATGGACGTGCCGATCGAGTTCCTGCAGCCGCGGGAGTGGCGGATCCGCCGGCCACGACCCGAGCGCGACGCGCTCGCCGCGGCGGTGCGGGCGATCCGCGAGGCGAAGCGGCCGCTCATCGTGGCGGGCGGAGGGGTGCTCTACTCCGGCGCCGAGGAGCAGCTGCGCGCGTTCGTCGAGGCGACAGGCATCCCCGTCGGAACCTCGCAGGCGGGCGGGGGCGTGCTCACGTGGGATCACCCGCAGAACCTCGGCGGCATCGGCGCGACCGGCACGCTCGCGGCGAATCGGATCGCGGCCGAGGCCGACCTGATCATCGGGATCGGCACGCGCTACAGCGACTTCACGACCGCGTCGCGCACCGCGTTCCAGAACCCCGACGTGCGCTTCGTGAACATCAACGTGGCGTCGTTCGACGCCCACAAGCACGGCACGCAGCTCCCCGTGGTCGCCGACGCCCGCGAGGCGATCCTCGAGCTCTCGGACGAGCTCGCCGATCTGCGCGTCGACGCCGACTATGCCGAGCGCGTCGCGCGCGAGAAGGCCGAGTGGGACGCGACCGTGGACGAGGCCTTCGCGCCCTCCGGGCTCACGCTGCCAGGCCAGCCCGAGATCATCGGCGCTGTGCAGCAGGCCTCCGCGCCCGAGGACGTGATCGTGCAGGCGGCGGGATCGCTGCCGGGCGACCTGCACAAGCTGTGGCGGGTGCGCGACCCGCTCGGCTACCACGTCGAGTACGCCTACTCGTGCATGGGCTACGAGATCGCGGGCGGCCTCGGTGCGAAGCGCGGCCTGCTCGCCGATGGCGACGACCGCGACGTGATCGTGATGGTGGGCGACGGCTCGTATCTCATGCTCAACACCGAGCTCGTCACGGCGGTGGCCGAGGGCATCAAGATCATCGTGATCCTCATCCAGAACCACGGCTACGCCTCGATCGGCCACCTCTCGGAGACCGTGGGATCGGAGCGTTTCGGCACCTGGTACCGCTCCTACGACGAGGACGCGAAGAACTTCCAGGGCGGCGGGATCCTGCCGGTCGACCTCGCGATGAACGCGCGCAGCTACGGCATGGACGTCATCGAGGTCGAACCCGGCGCTTCGGCGATCGAGGATCTGCAGGCCGCGATCGCCACCGCGAAGGCGTCGGACCGCGCCACGTTCATCCACATCAACAGCGACCCGCTCATCTACGCGCCCGACGGCGCGGGCTGGTGGGACGTGCCGGTGCCGCAGGTGTCGACGCTCGAGTCGACGCAGCGCGCCCGCGCGGAGTACGAGGAGCAGGTGGCCGCGCAGAAGCCGCTGCTGGGCTGAGGCGCGGGGTCCGGGATCGGGGCCGCCGTTTGTATGGGATCTGCGGAAGATATGCGATTCAAGCCGGCGGATCGGGCATATCTTCCGCAGATCCTATATCTTTCGACCGCGCTCGCTGGGACCGTCGGTTCTCGTGCGTGGCATTCTCGATCCGCCCCGGGAGAAGGCTTCTGCGGGCGGGCAGCGATAGCAAAATCAAACAAAACAAAACAAAGAGTTTTGTTTCGTGCGTATCTCTACCGAGAGGGCGCTGGCGCCCTCGTATTGAGTGAGTGGAGATCGGCGAGACGCTCTGCAAGGTTGCCGCTGGCAACCCACACCGCCGGACGTGACTTCGGAAGTCGGAGAAGGAGGCCGAGGCCTTCGAGGTCTCGTAAATCGTTCCGGCCGGTCTGACTGGTCACGTTGAAGCGGTTTGCAATGGTTGCGGCGCTCACCGTGGTGTACTCCTGGCTGGAGAGAGACTCCAAGATCTCGCTCTGACGGAAATTCAGTTGTTCACCTGCGTTGTTCAGCGCTTGCTGCAGTCGAGAGTTCTCCAGCCGCTTTGCTTCGATGTACCGGTCCAGTTGTTCGAGGGCCCGCTTGAAGACTCGAAGCTGGTGGAGCACGAAATATGTGAGGTCGCCGTCATCGTCCTCAGAATGTTGATAGGCATCACCGTATTTGCCGGGTGCATTTCGAAGGATGCCCGATATTGTGGCGAACTCGGTGAGCCAGTAGTCGTTGTGCAGCATAGCCCAGTAGAACGCGATGCGGGCAGTCCTTCCATTCCCGTCTTCGAAGTAGTGATCGTAGCCGAACATGAAGTGTGTGATGATTGCCCGCACGACGGGGGGCAAGTAAGGAGAGTCTTCTGGTGCGCCATTCGCGAAGCGCGTGAGTTCGTTCAACCGCTCGGGGAGTTCTTCGGCGGCCGGAGGCACGTGCACGCAGACCTCCCCGGCCCACACGCTGATACGAGCATCGTCTGGTGATTGAAGTTGTCCTGCTCCTGACGGATCTTCAAGAGTTCCTTCTGTAAGCGTGCGGTGCAGGTCGAGGATGAGCTCTGGGGTGAGCTCGCGCTCGGCAGCGGCTTTCGCTTCTTGCATGGCCATGTAGTTGTTCAGGATCATCGTCTCCGACACATCCTGAGGGTCGCGGCCGCTATCGATCATTTCGATGGCGATGCGTCGCGTCGTAGAAGCGCCTTCGAGCTGACTGGAGCGAATCGATTCTTCAAGAAGTGAACGTACGAGGTAGGTGTCGGTGCCTGTGCGATTGAGGTCGTTCTTCGCGCCGCCGACTGTTCCGCCTGCTCGTCGTGCGATTTCCTCCGAGAGCTGCAGGACTTCATCGGTGAGGTTGACGGTGAATGCGCTGCCGTCTTTCATCCTGAGGGGGAGTCGGCGGGACTGGGCGGAGCGATTGAACTTGAGCGCAACCCACCACTCGTCTCGTGTGAGGTCAGCCGGAGGGGTTCTTCGGGATATCTCGTCCCAGTGGAGGTACCGGGAATCGTCGAGAGTCGACATCGTGAGAAGACCAAAGAATCGTTCGCTGTCCTGGGCCATGAGTTCTCGCTGGAGTGCGGAGAAATCCGGTGAAGGGTTGCGAAGAGGCATGCTGATGAGTCTAGCAAAATGAAGCAAAATCACTCAAAATTTTTTGTTTCAGAAACTTGCGAAGAACTGAGGCTCTCTCGGGGGCCGACCCGCCGGAATAGCGATGGTGCGATTCCAGTTCGATGTCGAATTCTGGAATAGCGGGGCGCTTATTCCGATGGGCGATTCGAATGAGGGAATCCCATCTTCTTTTTGGCCTATTGTCCTGTCAAAGTCGGAATTCGGCGCTAGGATGTTCCGGTAATGGATCATCGCGAGAAAGTGCGTGAGCAGATGAGCGACGAAGCAATCGAGAACCCCGGTCTCCGCATCGGCACCGCCCCCGACTCCTGGGGGGTGTGGCACGCCGACGATCCGAAGCAGGTGCCCTGGGAGCGCTTCCTCGACGAGGCAGTCCAGTCCGGTTACGAGTGGATCGAGCTCGGACCCTACGGGTACCTGCCCACTGACCCGCACCGGCTCGAGGACGAGCTCGGGAAGCGCAACCTGAAGCTCTCCGCCGGCACGGTCTTCACCGGCTTCCACAAGGGCGACGAGCAGTGGCAGCGGGCCTGGGATCAGGCCCTCGCCGTCGCGGGCCTCGCCTCGAGGCTGGGCGCCGAGCACCTCGTCGTGATCCCCGACCTGTGGCGCAGCGACGTGACGGGAGATAACCTCGAGCCCCGCACCCTCACCGACGAGCAGTGGGAGAAGCTCGCCGCGGGCCACGACCGGCTCGGCAAGGCGCTGCTCGAGGAGTTCGGCATGAAGCAGCAGTTCCACTCGCACGCCGACAGCCACATCGGCACCACGCGCGAGGTCGTCCGCTTCCTCGACGAGACCGATGCGCGCTACACGAACCTCTGCCTCGACACCGGTCACTTCGCCTACTACGGCGGCGACAGCGTGAAGCTCATCGAGGAGCGCCCGGAGCGGATCGGCTACCTGCATCTCAAGCAGGTCGACCCCGCGCTGCTCTTCGACGTGCTGAAGAACGACACGTCGTTCGTGGACGCGGTGGCCGAGGGCGTCATGGTCGAGCCGCCGCACGGCATCCCCGACCTCGCGCCCGTGATCGAGGCCGCAGCGCGGATCGACCCCGAGATCTTCGCGATCGTCGAGCAGGACATGTACGGCTGCGACGTCGACCGCCCGTTCCCCATCGCGAAGCGCACGCGTGAGCACATCTTCGGCTGCACGCACCTCGCTCGCGTCAGCTGACCATCCGAGAGGACCCGCAATGACCCAAGAACTCCGCATCGCCGTCGTCGGCGCCGGCATGATGGGCGCCGACCACGTCAAGCGCATCACCCACCGCATCGCTGGCGCCCGCGTCTCGGCCATCGTCGAGCCGGACGCCGGCCGTGCAGAGGCCGCAGCGGCCGACGCCCCGGGATCCGCCGCGTTCACGCGCCTCGAGGACGCGATCGAGGCCGATGCGATGGACGCCGTGCTCATCGCGACCCCCGGGCAGTTCCACGCGCCCGTGCTCAAGCCCGCGCTCGAGGCGCGGCTGCCGATCCTGTGCGAGAAGCCGCTGACGCAGGACTCCGCGAGCTCGCTCGAGATCCTCGAGATCGAGCAGCGGCTCGACCGCCCGCACATCCAGCTCGGCTTCATGCGCCGCTTCGACGCCGAGTACCAGCAGCTGCGCGACCTCGTCGTCTCGGGCGAGAGCGGCGAACTGCTCATGGTGCGCGCGCTGCACCGAAACCCGTCGGTGCCCGAGAGCTACACGAACGACATGCTCATCACCGACTCGGTGGTGCACGAGTTCGACGTGGTGCCGTGGCTCGCCGGGTCGCGGGTCGTGAGCGTCGAGGTGAAGCACCCGCGCCGCAACTCGCTCGCCCCCGAGCGGCTGCAGGAGCCGATCCTCGTGATCATGGAGCTCGAGAACGGCGTGCTCGTCGACGTCGAGATGAACGTGAGCGTGCAGTTCGGCTACCAGGTCGCCACCGAGGCGGTGTTCGAGAAGGGCATCGCCCGCATCGGCCAGCCGGCCGGCCTGCAGCGCTGGGACGCCGGCTACTTCCGGGTGAAGGATCACGAGAGCTTCGTCACCCGCTTCGCCGCCGCCTACGACGCGCAGATCCAGCGCTGGGTCGACGCGGTGCGCCGCGGCGACCTCATCGACGGCCCCAACGCGTGGGACGGCTACCTCGTGGCGCTCTCGTGCGAGGCCGGTGTCAAGGCCCTGCACGGCGGCGGTGTCGTGCCCGTCGAGGCGCCCGAGCGACCCGCCTTCTACGCCTGATCTGTTCGCTCCGATCGAGCCCGTCGAGTCCCCGGCATCACACCAGCAAAGGAGCATCATGGTCCGCATCGCACTCGACCCCACGCCCTACAACGGCACCGTCCACCTGCTCGATTTCCCCGACCTCGTCGCGAGGCTCGGCTACGAGTACCTGCAGCTCACGCCCAACCCGGACTTCGGGCGCCACTTCCACCACCCGAAGGTCGACAGCGACATGATCGCGAAGCTGAAGAAGCGCGCGAGCGACGCCGGGGTGACCATCACCTCGGTGCTGCCCGTGCAGCGCCTCGGCGGCCCCGAGCCGCACCAGCTGCGCGCCGCGATCCGCAACACCACCCGCTATATCGAGATCGCGGCCGAGCTCGACGCGCCGATCCTCAACACCGAGTTCTCGGGCCGCCCCGAGCGCGAGGAGGAGTCGGAGAACTGCTTCTACGAAGCGATGGAGGCGCTCATCCCCGTGCTCGAGCGCGAGGGGGTGCAGCTCAACTTCGATCCGCACCCCGACGACTTCGTCGAGGACGGCCTCGAGGCGTGGCGCATCATCCGCGGGCTGAACACCGACCGGGTCGGCTTCGTCTACGTGGGCGCGCACACCTTCCACTACGGGGATCGGGCGGCCACGCTGCTGCCCGAGGTCGGCGACCGCCTGGGCGCGGTCTACGTCTCGGACAGCTTCGACCACACCCGCTCGAACGCGCTGCGCTACATCACCAACCCGCCCGGCAACGCCGTGCGTGTGCACCAGCACCTGGCGATCGGCGACGGCGACGTCGACTGGGCGGAGCTCTTCGGCACGCTGAAGCAGACCGGCTACCTCGACCGCGAGGACGCGCTCATCGTGTCGAACGTGTTCGCGGAGGACGAGCGCGCCGATGAGGTGTCGAAGTACCAGCTCGCGAAGATCAGGGAACTGATCGCGGCGGCGTGACCGCTTCCCGTGTTTCGTGGGGTCTGCGGAAGATGTGCCCGTCTCGGCGGGAACGGTCGTGTCTTCGACAGATCCGGTATCTATCGCAGGCGGTCGGTGCAGGGCCTACCAGGTTTCCCGGTTTCAGCCCGTTGTCGCAAGTCGTGCTGAGCCTGAGCCGATGCGCCGAGCGTGAGGCCGGGATCGGTCTGGAACGCGGGCGCGGGTCATGCCCTCTTCCATGTGAAGCGTAAAAGCTATTCGATTTGCAGCGTAGAGACCACGAGGTCGATCTGGTGGTAGAGGGACTCAACGGAGAAGTGATCGGGATCGAGGTGAAGCTCTCCGCGCACATCGACGACCGTCACGTGAAGCACCTGAAGTGGTTTCGCGGACAACTGGGTGATCGTGTGGCCGATCTCGTTGTGATCTATTCGGGCAAGGAGGCATACCGTCGTGCGTACGGGATCGCGGTCATTCCGCTCGCGCTCCTGGGAGCCTGACCCGGCGCACCGATATCGGGGCCGGAAGCCCGCCCCTACGCCCCCGGCAGGATCGCGTCGCGCACGAGCGCGTCGAGCTGGGCGTCGGCGTCGAGGAACTGGCGCAGCGTGTTGCGCGTCGCCCCGAAGTCGAGAAACTCGTCGACGCTCATGCCGTCGGGCTCGTAGGCCCTGCGGAACTCGCTGAGCCGCGCCAGCTCGTCGAGGATCTCGGGTGCAACCGGGCGGTCGATGCGGTGCTCGGCGGGGATGCCGTTCTCGTTGATGCGCGCCTGCCAGTCGAACGGCGGCGAGACGACGAGGTCGCCGCCGACGAGCTCCGACCAGTGCAGGAAGCTGCGGAAGGCGGCGGAGAGGACGCGGCTGCGGTAGCCGCGCTCCGCGAAGATGGCGTGCGCGCGCTTGAGCGCTGCGACGCCGGCCCAGTCGAGCGCGCCGGGAGTGACGAGGATGCGCTGCTGGTCGGCCCACTTCTTGAGCCAGTCGTCGAGGCGACCGCCCATGATCGTGACGACGTGGCCGAACTCCTGCTCGGGGAGGCCGTCGGCCGAGCGGCGATCCAGCGCCCGTTCGAGGGCCTCGCCGACCGCGAGCGCCTGCGGCACGGTGAAGCTGCAGGTCGCATTGATGCTGACGCCGCGGTACGCGGCCTCCTCCATCGCAGCGATGCCGGTCGCGGTAGCCGGGATCTTGACGATGATGTTGGGGGCGAGCTGCGAGAACTCGACGGCCTGCTCGACGAGCGCGGCCGTGTCGCGGTAGAGGCGGGGATCGGTCTGGATGGAGAGGCGCCCGTTGCGCCCGCCGCTCGCCTCGAACGCGGGCAGCAGCAGTCTCGCCGCGTCGATCGAGAGCTCGCGCACCGCGGCCCAGCCGAGGGCCGATTCGCCCCACGTCGGGTGCTCGGCGGCGAGTTCGCGCAGGCGCGGGCCCCAGGTCTCGGGGTACTTGCTGATCGCGGTGAAGGCGATGACGGGGTTGCAGGTGGCGCCCACGGCGCCGAAGCCGATCGAGGCCGCGAGTTCGTTCGGATCGGCGGAGTCGTTCCACAGCGCGGTCGGCGTCTCCCGAGCGGCGCGGGCCAGGGGAGCCGTGTGGTTCGAAGAGTCGGCTGCGGTCACGTATACCTCCGTGGATGGCGGGCACCGTTGCCCGGTTGATTTGTCGTGACAAAGATACCCGTGATTCGGTGGAGTTGGCTAGTCGGGCCCGGAGCTCTCGCGAGGAGTGCGGGATCGCTCAACTCACGAGCAGGTAGACGGCGCCGAGCGCGGTGCACGCGATGACGGCCCTCTCGAAGACGCGCTGCTCGATGCGCAGCGCGATCCAGCGCCCCACGAACGCCCCGGCGATCACGCCGGGGACGAGCAGCAGGTCGAGCACGAGCGTGCTCGGGCTGATGAGCCCCAGGCTTACCGAGATCGGCACCTTCGCGAGGTTGATGATCGCGAAGAACCAGGCGGCGGTGCCCAGGAACGCCCGCACCGGGAACCGTGCGGCGAGGAAGTACATCGACATCACGGGGCCGCCGGCGTTCGCCACCATGGTTGTGAAGCCGCCGAGCGAGCCGTAGCCGATGCGCCCGAATCGGCCGGAGCGCCCGGTGGTGGGACCTCCGGCCCCGTTCGCCGCGGCGCGTCGCCGCTGCCACAGGGTGAAGGCGATGATGAGCAGCAGGATCACGCCGATGACCCGGCGCACCCAGCCGTCGTCGGCGACGGCGAGGAAGAGGGCGCCGATCGCGAGACCGGCGACCACCGCCGGGATGAGCTTGATCAGGGTGGCCCAGTCGGCGTGCCGCCGGTAGCTGAGCAGTGCGAAGAGGTCGCCGACGATGAGCAGCAGGAGGAGGGCCCCGGTGGAGGCCCTCGCGGGCAGGACGGCGGCGAACACGGCGATGGAGAGCGTATTGATGCCCGGCAGCGCGGTCTTCGAGACGCCGACGAGCATTGCGGCGAGCGCGAGCAGCACCCAGGCGAAGGGGGCGAGATCGGGGACAATCGGCATCACCGAGCCACCCTACCCGAAGGTAAGTTTGTTCAAATGTAACGACATTGTTAAGATTCGGTGTGCGTGCTGTTTCGACGCAGGACGCCCGAATGACGAAGGAGTCCCACTTGTCCTCAGGAACACTCGACCCCAGTAAATCGACGCTGCCGCCGCTGACCGACGGGCCGCACAAGAAACGCCTCGGTCTCGTCGCGCTGATCGCGACCTTCGGCGGTCTGCTCTTCGGCTACGACACCGGCGTCATCAACGGCGCACTGCGCCCCATGGCCGCCGAGCTCGGCCTCAACCCCTTCACCGAGGGCGTCGTCACGAGCTCCCTCATCTTCGCCGCCGCGATCGGTGCGATGTTCTGCGGCCGCCTCTCGGACGGCTGGGGCCGCCGCAGGACCATCATCCTGCTCGCCGTGCTCTTCTTCGTCGGCACGCTGTTCGTCGTGGTCGCCCCGGGGCTCACGGTTCTCGTGATCGGACGTATCCTGCTCGGTCTCGCAGTGGGCGGGGCGTCGACCGTGGTGCCGGTGTTCCTCGCCGAGATGGCCCCCTACGAGATCCGCGGCTCGCTCGCAGGCCGCAACGAGTTCATGATCGTCACCGGCCAGCTCGCCGCGTTCGTCGTGAACGCCATCATCGGCAATGTCTTCGGAGACCTCGACGGTGTCTGGCGCATCATGTTCGCCATCTCCGCACTGCCCGCCATCGCGCTGTTCTTCGGCATGCTGCGCATGCCCGAGTCGCCGCGATGGCTCATGGAGAAGGGGCGCGGCGCAGAGGCGCTCGCGGTGCTCAAGTCCGTTCGCTCCGAGGATCGCGCCGTGGCCGAGATGCGCGATCTCGAGCGCATCGCGGCCGAGGAGGCCGCCGAGACGCAGCTCGGATGGCGCGCGGTCTTCTCGAACAAGAACCTGCTGAGGATCCTGCTCATCGGCGTGGGCGTCGGCATCGCCCAGCAGCTCACCGGCATCAACTCGATCATGTACTTCGGTCAGACGGTGCTCGTCGAGTCCGGCTTCAGCGAGAGCGCGGCGCTGGTCGCCAACATCGCCCCCGGCGTGATCGCCGTGATCGGCGCCATCATCGCGCTCGCCATGATGGACCGCTTCGACCGCCGCAAGACCTTCATCACCGGTCTCATCCTCACCACGGCGAGCCACCTGCTCATCGGCATCGCCTCGATGGCCCTGCCCGTCGGGCACCCGCTGCGCCCGTGGGTGATCCTGTTCCTCGTGGTGCTGTTCGTCGGTTCGATGCAGACATTCCTCAACGTGGCCGTGTGGGTCTACCTCTCTGAGATCTTCCCGCTGCACATGCGCGGCTTCGGCATGGGCTTCTCGGTGTTCATGCTGTGGGTGACGAACGGCTTCCTGTCGCTCTACTTCCTCTCCCTGGTCGACGCGGTCGGCATCACGGGAACCTTCTACCTCTTCGCGGCGGTGGGAGCGCTCGCGCTGCTCTTCGTCTGGAGGTTCGTGCCCGAGACCCGCGGCCGCACCCTCGAGGAGCTCGAGGAGGACGTGACGACCGGCGCCATCTACCTGTCCAATCGACCGTAGCGCCGCTTCGACGAGAGAACCCCCGCCCCGAACCAGCATCGGGGCGGGGGTTCTCTCGCGGATCCGGGATCCCGCTACGCCTCCAGTGCGGCGTCGGCTTCGCGCAGCACCTTCGCGGCGACCTCGAGGCCCTCGATGCGGCCGAGCGAGACGTCCTCGTGCTCGATGTTGACCCACATCTCCGGGTCGACCTCGCGCAGGGCGCGCAGGAACTCGGTCCAGAACGTCGTGTCGTGTCCTCTGCCGAGTGCGACGAAGTCCCAGGCCGACTCCTTCGGCCACTCATTGGCCCACTCGTCGCCGCCCAGGTTGGTGCGGGGCTCCTCGGGCGACAGGCGGCGGAACGAGTTGTCGAGCACGCCGTTGAGCCGCGCCCACCGCGGGTTCACGCGCACGTCCTTGGCCGCGGCGTGGAAGACGAGCTCGCCGAGGTGGCGCACCACGGCGACGGGATCCATCTGCTGCCAGAACAGGTGCGAGGCGTCGAGCTCGACGCCCACGTGGGTGGCACTAGTGAGCTCGACGAGCCTGTGCACATCGGCCGAGTTGAAGACGATGTTCTGCGGGTGCAGCTCGAGCGCCACCTTGACACCGCGGTCGGCGGCGAAGCGGTCCATCTCGCGCCAGAACTTCGCGGCGATGTCCCACTGGTAGTCGAGCACGTCGAGCGCCGCCGAGTTCCAGGCGTTGACGACCCAGTTGGCGACGGTCGCGCCGGGCTCGCCGCCGGGCAGGCCCGACATGGTGACGACGCGGTTCTGGCCGAGGCGAGCGGCCAGCTCGATCGAGCGGCGCACGTCGGCGGCGTGCGCGTCGCCGATCACGGGCTTCGGGTGCAGCGGGTTGCCGTTGCAGTTGAGGCCGGCGATGGAGACCCCCGTGCCCTCGAACTGGCCGAGGAACTCGTCGCGGGCCGTGTCGGAGGAGAGGATCTCCTCGCGGTTCGGGATGTGGACCGGGGGCAGGAAGCCGCCCGTGTTCAGCTCGATGCCCGTGAGGCCGAGGTGCCTCACGACCTCGATGGCCTCGGGCAGGCTGCGGTCGTGCAGGATCGCGTTGTAGACGCCGAGTTTCATGGGGTGCTCTTTTCTTGGTTCGGGGTGATTCCGCCGAGACGCCACGGTTCTTCCGAGACGCCATGGAAATCACGTGAATTCCGTGGCGTCTCGGTGGTTTCATGGCGTCTCGGCGCGGGGCGGAGGCTGCGGCGCGGGGCGGGGGCTGCGGGGCGGGGGCTGCGGGGTGGAGGCTGCGGCGCGGGGACGGCGAGCACCGCGGGCAGGGCGGTGCGGGATCGCGGTCAGCGCGAAGCGACCGGCACCGTCGCGCCGCCGAGCGAGGCGGACTCGGCGACGGCGGCCAGGAACTCCATGTTGTGCACGCCGTCGGCGAAGGTGCGGCAGCGAGGCAGCGAGGCGGTCTCGGGGACGCCCGCGACCTCCTCGAGGAAGGCTCGCGCCTGGTGCACGAAGAGGTCGTTCTGGCCGATGCCGACTCCGGGTGCGTCCATGGCCCAGCCGCCGGCGTAGTGGGGGTGGGCGGGGCCGAGGGGCACGGTGCGGTAGCCCGCGAGGTCGTCCTGCTCGTCGTGCAGCATGACCTCGATCTGGCCCGGGTTGGTCTGCGACCAGCGGGCGGCGCCCTTCGAGCCGAACAGCTCGAGGAAGAGGTCGTTCGGGTGGCCGGCCGCGACGCGCGACACCTCGAGGGTGCCCACGCAGCGCTCGAAGCGCGCGTTGAACGTGGCGTAGTCGTCGTTCTCGACGGGCGCCAGCTCGTCGCTCACGTTGCCGCGAGTGTGGCCCGCGACGGCGCCGAGCGGCTTCGGGCGCTCGGCGATCGAGGTGTGGAAGCGGCCGCCGGAGACCCGCTGCACCTCCCCGCAGAGGTATTCGGCGATGTACGAGAGATGGCTCCCCACGTCGCCGAGCGCGCCGGATCCGGGGGGTCCCTGGTAGCGCCAGCTCATGGGGGCGTCGGGGCGGCAGCCGTAGTCGGTCCAGTAGCGACCCGAGAAGTGCAGCACCTCGCCGAGGCGGCCGTCGTCGACGAGCTCGCGCATGAACGCGATGCCGGGCGCGCGCAGGTAGCTGTAGCCGATGCGGGCGAGCACGCCCCGCTCGGCGGCGGTGCGGGCGGCCTCCGCCATGGCGCGGGCGTCGTCGATCGTGTCGCTGAGCGGCTTCTCGCAGAGCACGTGCTTGCCCGCCGCGAGCAGCGCCTCGACGATCTCGCGGTGCAGGAAGTTGGCGACGACCACGCTGACCACCTGGATCGAGTCGTCCTCGACGATGGCGCGCCAGTCGGCGTCGTGCCGCTCGAAGCCGTAGCGCGCGGCGGCCTCGCTGCCGAGTTCGACGTTGATGTCCGCGATCGAGACGAGGCGGATCGGGGGGAGGGCGGGCTTGTAGAGCGTGGAGGCTGCGCGGTAGGCGGCGGCGTGCGCCTTGCCGGCCATGCCTGCGCCGATGACGGCGACGCCGATGGATGCGGTCACGGGGGTTCCTCTCGAAGTGGTTCGAAGCGGTTCGGGGCGGTCGAAGCGGGAGAACGCGGCGGCGCTGCGGGGCCGGTTCACTATTGGAGCGCTCCAATCAGGATCACGCTAATCTTGTCGAGGCCGCGCTGTCAATGCGAAACCCCGGGGATTCCGCCCGGCCGCACCGGCGGCGGGGATTCGCGATCATACGAACCGGGAGGAGACGCGTGAGAAGACCGCCCACCATCTACGACGTCGCCGAGCGCGCCGGCGTCTCGAAGTCGCTCGTCTCGCTCGTGCTGCGCGACTCGCCGCGGGTCAGCGACGAGAAGCGGGCGGCTGTGCTCGCCGCGGTCGCCGAGCTCGACTACACGCCCAGTCGTCTCGCGGCGGGCCTCGCGGGAAGTCGCACCCGCGGCATCGGCGTGGTGATCGACGAGTTCGAGAACCTGTGGTTCGCTCCCGTCCTCGCCGGCCTGCGCGCGGCGCTCGGGGCCGGCGGATACAGCCTCAGCGTCGCAGATGCGTCGCTGAACGCGCACCTGGGGCTCGATCCCCTTGAGGTGTTCCGCTCGCTGCGCGTCGACGGCGTGGTGCTCGCGGGCGATGTGTCGGCCGACGCGCTCGAGCGCCTGACCGTGCCGGCGGTGGTGCTGGGCACGCGCGCGCTGCGGCCGCCGGGCGCCCCGGTCGTGGCGAGCGACGAACTCGGGGGCGGGCGGATCGCCACTGCCCACCTCGCCGAGCTCGGCCATCGCGACATCGTCTGCGTCACCGGGCCGGGCGCGAGCGCCGCCGCGCGCGAGACGGGGTATCTGGCCGAGATGCGGGATCGCGGCCTCGCGCCGCGGGTGCTGCGCGCGGCGCAGACCAGCGAGGCCGCGGCGCGCACGGCGGCGGGGGAGCTGTTCGAGGCGGCCGATCCCGCGCCCTCCGCGGTGTTCGCCGTGAACGACCCGATGGCGGTCGGCGTGATCGGTTCCGCCCGCGATCGCGGCATCGAGGTGCCCCGGGCGCTCTCGGTCGTGGGCTACGACGACTCCCCGCTCGCCGCCTACGAGCTCATCGCGCTCACCTCGGTGAGCGGCGATCCGCGCGAGCTGGGCGAGGCCGCCGGGCGGGCGCTGGCCGAGCTGCTCGAGGGTGCCGACGATCCAGCACCTGCCGGCCTGCTCGCCCCGAATCTCGTGGTGCGCCGGTCGACCGCGCCTCCGGGGGACTCGAGCGTTGCAGGCGAGTGCTAAGCTGGCCGGGTGATTGCTCGGTGCTCCGCCCCTGTCGGGCGTTGGGAGGTCACCGGCGGCGCTGCCGCCGGTGAGCGATGATCCCGCCCCCGCCGCGCTCAGTCAGCGAGCGCGGCGGCCGAGGCCTGCCAGCATCCACCCCGTCCCGGGTGCTCTCGCGTGCGCGCGACCGCCCGGGACCCCGACCGAGAGCACGGTTCACATGCTTCCCCTGACCGAGTCCATCATCCGTTCCTCCTTCGTCAATGCTTCGCGCAGGGAGGTGAAGGAGATGGTGATGCCCGAGGACCTCGAGACGCGCGACTGGGAGTCGCTCGACTACCTCGGCCTCCGCGACCCGAAGTTCGCGCGGCGCGCCTACGCGATCCTGCCCCTGCCGGGCGGGGATCCCGTCGGCGTCGTGCTGCGGCAGGCGGAGGCCTCCCCGCGCTCCCGCGCCATGTGCGACTGGTGCCGGGACGTGCGGCTGCCGAACGATGTCGTCTTCTACAGCGCCCGCCGCGTCGGCGACGCCGGCCGCCGCGGCGCGACCGTGGGCCTTCTGCTCTGCCGGGGCTTCGAGTGCTCGCGCAACGTGCGCAACGATCCCCCGCCGGCGTACGAGGGCTTCGATGTGGCCGCCGCCCGCGAGCGCCGCGTGGAGACGCTCCGGCAGAAGGTCGCCGGCTTCGCCGACATGCTCGTCTCCGGGCGTTAGCCGGCCGCTGGTGCTCGAGCCTCTGGGCGCTCGCTCGCCGGGACGAATCGGCGCGGTCGGGCGCTCGGTGCGGGCGCGGGACCGGTGGCTCGAGCCGGTGCCGCGGTCGTTGAGATCCGAGCCGGAGAACTCCGCGTACGGCCAGTGTCGGATCGGTCCAAGCCCTATACTGTGTTCGACATAATGTCTTATCAAACATGGGATCGCCGCGACGGGCCCGCCGATCCCCACGATCCCCATCTCACAGCGCAGAGGACACGGCAATGACGCAGACCCCCGTACGTTTCGGACTCATCGGCACCGGCCGCATAGGCCGCGTGCACGCCGCCGGCATCGCCGCCGCCCCCGACTCGGCGCTCGCGTGGGTGGCCGACCCCTTCATCGAGGGCGCCCGCGGCGTGGCCGAGCACTTCGGCGGCACCGCCACCGACTCGGCCGAGGAGCTCATCGCCGCGGGCGCATCGGGGCAGATCGACGCCGTGCTCATCGCCTCGCCCACGCCCACCCACGTCGACCTCATCCGGGCCTCGGTCGAGGCCGGCCTGCCGGTGCTGTGCGAGAAGCCCATCGACCTCGACATCGCCCGCGTCGACGCCCTGCGCCCGCTCGTGCAGTCGAGCGGGGTGCCCGTGGCGCTCGGCTTCAACCGCCGCTTCGATCGCGACTTCTCGGCGGTGCGGGATCGCGTGGCCTCCGGAGAGATCGGCGAGCTCGAGCAGCTCGTCATCATCAGCCGCGACCCGGCCTCCCCGCCCGCCGACTACGTCAGGGTCTCGGGCGGCATCTTCCGCGACATGACCATCCACGACTTCGACATGGCCCGTTTCTTCCTGCCCGAGATCGTCTCGGTCAGCGCCACCGGCACCCAGGCCTTCGACCCGGGCGCTCGCGAGCACGGCGATTTCGACACCGCCGTCACCACGCTGCGCGCCGCCTCGGGCGCCATCGTCACCATCGTCAACTCGCGCCGCAGCGCGATCGGCTACGACCAGCGCCTCGAGGCCTTCGGCGCGAGGGGCATGCTGCAGGTCGCGAACGCCCCCACCAGCCTCGTCAGCGCCTCCACCGCCGACGCGGTCGACGCGAAGCCCGCCTTCGGCGCGTTCTTCCTCGAGCGCTACGCGCAGGCCTACGCCGACGAGCTCACCGAGTTCGTCAAGCTCGTGCGCGGCGAGGTGTCGACCAGCCCCACCTTCGAGGACGGCCGCGCCGCCCTCATGCTCGCCGACGCCGCCCAGCGGTCGGCCACCGAGGGCGTCGCCGTCTCCGTCGAGATCTGAACTCCGGGCGCCTCGAGCGCCGATCCCGAACCACCCGAGAGGACCCGCCGATGACCTACCGCCTCGCCGCCTGCGCGGAAATGCTCTTCCTCGAGCTGCCGTTCGAGGAGCGCGTGCGCCGCATCCACGACCGCGGCTTCCTGGTGGAGATCTGGGACTGGAGCGCCAAGGACCTCGAGGCGCTCGCCGCAACCGGCGCCGAGTTCTCGTCGATGACGGGCTACCTGCGCGGCGACCTCACCACCGACGGGGGCCGCGCCGAACTCGTCGCCACCGCGAAGGAGTCGCTGCGCGCCGCCGAGATCATCGATGCGCCGCGCCTCAACCTGCACGGCACCGGGCTCGGCGAGGGCGGGCTGCCCGTCGTGCCGCGCGAGAGCGCGACGGGGGAGGACTGGATCCGCGCCGCCGACACCCTGCGCGAGCTGGCCGCGCTGGGCGAGGCCGCGGGCCGTATCTTCGTGCTCGAGAACCTCAACCTCGCCGTCGACCACCCCGGTACCCCCTTCGCGAGGGCCGCCGACACGCTCGCGCTCGTGCGGGCCGTCGACCGGCCGGGCGTGCGCCTCAACCTCGACCTGTACCACGCGCAGATCGGCGAGGGAAACCTGATCTCCCTCGTCACCGAGGCGCTGCCGTGGATCGGCGAGATCCAGGTGGCCGACGTGCCCGGCCGCCGCGAGCCCGGCACCGGCGAGATCCGCTACGAGGCGATCGCCGCTTCTTTGCGCGAGTTCGGCTACGAGGGCGTGATCGGCATGGAGGCCTGGGCGAGCGGCGATCCCGAAGCGGCGCTCGACGCGTTCGCGGCGGCGTTCGGGGCGTAGACTCGGCTGCTGTGAGAGGGGACCGGGAGCGCAACGTCTACCGCGTCGTCGTGCTCGTCGCGGGACTTGTCGGCGCGCTCGGACTGCTCTGGCTGCTCACGCAGGACGGTGCCGTGCTCGAGGCCCCCGATATCTTCGGCCTCTTATCTGATCCCGCGGGCGAGCCGAGCGAGACTCCGGCCGGCTGAGCGGCCGGAGGTATGGGATCTCCCGTAGATATGTTCCCAGCCAGGTGCGTCGGCCATATCTACGGCAGATCCCGTATCCACGGTGGGGGCGCATCGCAGGGCTGGTTCACGGGTCGGCGGTAGAATGGCTTGGAACGGTACAAGGCGGCGAGGGCGTGTGCGAGCAAAGGGGCGGTAGTGCAGATGGCGGAGCGAGCGGGAACCGACGCGCCTGCACCGGCGCCCCCCGAGGCCGAAGCCGCGGTCGCCGCGCCCATGGTACCGGCGCGCCCGCCCACGATCCGCGACGTCGCGCGCGAGGCTGGAGTCTCGAAGTCGCTCGTCTCGCTCGTCTTCAACGCCGGCGAGAACGTGAGCGAGGAGCGGCGAGAGCGGGTGCTGCGGGCCGCCGAGGCCCTCGGCTACCGCCCGAATCTCGTCGCCCAGTCCCTCTCGGCGGGGCGTCGCGATCTCGTCGCGATCCTCGTCTCCAATCTGTCGAACCCGATCTTCGCCGAGATCGTGGGCGCGGCGAAGGCCCGTCTCGGCGAGGCCGGCCAGCGCACGATGATCGTCACCGCGCAGGTCGACGACGGCAGCGGCGAGTCCGTGCTCGATCGCGACAACCTCGCCGTGCTGCGCAATCTGAGGCCCGCGGGCCTCATCACGGTCGGCACGATCCCGGAGTTCCCCGAGCTTTCGGACCTCACCGCGACGATCCCCACCGTCGTCGCGAGCGCCATCGATGCGACCGATGACACGGTGGCGGCGGTGCGCACCGATGACGGCGCCGGCATCGATCTGGTCGTCGACCATCTCGCCGATCAGGGCATCGCCCGCATCGTCTTCGTCGGCGGCGACGGCGGAACGGTGTCGGCGTCGCGGGAGCGCGCCTTCCGAGCGGCGGCGAAGCGCCGCGGCTTGAGCGGGACGACCGCGGTGGAGCGAGCCGACTTCACAGAGCGCGACGCGCGACGCGCGGTGGAGCGGCTCCTGGCCGCGGGCCGCGTTCCCGAGGCGATCGTCGCCGTGAACGACCTCACCGCACTCGGCGTCATCGCCGCGCTCGAAGAGGCCGGCGTGCGGGTGCCCGGGGACTGCCGTGTGACGGGCTACGACGACTCGACGCTCGCCTCGATCCCGCGCATCTCCCTGACGAGCGTCGACCCGCACAATCGGCGCATCGGCCGGGAGGCGGCGGAGGCGCTGCTCGCCGCGTCGGGGCCGTTCCGGCGCGGGCGCGAGGTGCTGATCCCGCCGAGCCTCGTGGTGCGGGGGTCGACGGGGGGCTGATCCCGCGTCGCTCGGGCACGCCCCGGCGTCCTTCGCCCCGATACCTCCCGGCTCCGGCTCCTGCGCTCCCGGAGCCGCAGCCCGCGGTGCCCTATGCGAGCGACCCGTCGGCCGCGAGCGCGACGGGTCGCCGCTCCTGTACCGAGGCGACGGAGGCGAGCGCGATGACGAGCGCGGCGCGGGCGTCCTCGCCGCGGGCTCCCGCGACCTCGCCGCCCCGCGCCGCGGCCGCGAACGAGACGAGCTCGTCGGTGTATGCCTGGTGGAAAAGGTCGATGTTGAGGCGCGTGGTGGCGCTCGCCTCGCCCGCCGCGGTGTAGTGGCGCGCGCTGTGCTCGCGTGCGTCGCCCGCGGTGACCATACCGGCCGAACCGAAGATCTCGCCGCGCACGTCGTAGCCGTAGGCAGCCGAGAAGCTGGCCTCGGCCGTGGCGATCGCGCCGTTGTCGTAGCGGACCGTGACGACCGCGGTGTCGAGCAGGCCCGCCTCCTTGAACTCGGGGTATGCGAGCGCGTCGGCGACCGCGAACACCTCGACCGGGCGGGCGCCGAGACGCCAGAGGTTACCCGAAAGGCCAAGAGAATCGCGCAAATGTCTTGGCGTATCGGTGAGGTCGTGCGGTTTCGGCGAGGGGGTTCGGCGCGTCGCGATCCCCGCGCCCGCGAAACGCCCGCGAAACGCCCGCGGGGCGGGAGTTGACGCGCCCGGGCCCTTGTGCTTACAATTTGGACCGGTCCAAATCAAGGATGAAAGGACGGCGATGTACGCGCAGGGCACGCAGGTCACACGAGAGTACAGCAGCTGCGGGCTGCTGATCGGCGGCGAGTGGCGCGAGGCCGCGGACGGCGCCCGCGCGGAGGTGCGCTCGCCCTACGACGGCGATGCCGTCGGCGAGGTCGCGGTCGCAACGGTCGCGGACGTCGATGCCGCCATCGCGGCAGCCGAGCGCGGCGCCCCGGTCTGGCGCCGCACACCCGCGCACGAGCGCGCCGCGATCCTGAACCGCGCCGCCGACCTCGCCGACGCCCGCGCCGATCGGATCGCCGCCACGATCTCGGCCGAGAACGGCAAGCCGCTCGGCGAGGCGCTCGGCGAGGCGCGCCGCTCCGGGGCGATCATCCGCCTCTCGGCGCACGAGGGCAGCCAGCTCTACGGCGACAGCCTGCCGCTCGACGCGAATCCGGGTACGGGGCAGGACAAGGTGGGCTTCACGCTGCGCCAGCCTGTGGGGATCGTCGTCGCCATCACCCCCTTCAACTACCCCGCGTTGCTGGTGCTGCACAAGGTTGGCCCGGCCCTGGCCTCCGGCAACGCGGTCATTCTCAAGCCCGCGGCGGCCACGCCGCTCACCGCTCTCGCTCTCGCTCAGCTCTTCGTCGAGGCCGGGGTGCCCGAGGGCGTCGTCTCGGTGGTGACCGGCTCGGGCGGCGTGCTCGGCGACGCGCTGGTGTCGGATTCGCGCGTGCGCAAGATCTCCTTCACCGGGTCAACCGCGGTGGGCGAGCGGATCGCCGCCGTCGCCGGGGTCAAGAAGCTCTCGCTCGAGCTCGGCGCCTCCTCCCCGACGCTGATCCTGCCGGGCGCCGACATCGAGAGGGCGTCTTCGGCGGTCGCCGCGGGCGGATACGTCAACGCCGGCCAGGTGTGCATCTCGGTGCAGCGCGTCGTCGTGCACCGCGACGTCGAGGCCGACTTCCTCGACGCCCTGCTGCCGAAGGTGCGGGCGATCCGCGCGGGCGACCCCTTCGCCGAGGGCGTCACCCTCGGGCCGCTCATCACCGAGCGCGAGGCGCAGCGCGTCGAGCGCAGCATCGCCCGGGCCGTAGCCGACGGCTCCACGCTGCTCACGGGCGGCGAGCGGGACGGCGGCTTCGTGTCGCCCGCGGTCGTCACGGGTGTCGCCACCCGCCAGGCGCTCGCGCAGGAGGAGCTCTTCGGCCCGGCTGTCGCCGTCACCACGGTCGACGGTTTCGACGCAGCGGTCGAGGCGGCCAACGGCACCCCCTACGGGCTCGCGGCGGGCGTGTTCGGCGGCACCCTCTCGGAGGGTGTGCGCGCGGTGCGGGAGATCGACGCGGGCAGCGTGCACCTCGGCTGGACGCCGCTGTGGCGCGCCGACCTCATGCCCTACGGCGGCCTCAAGGCCAGCGGCTACGGCAAGGAGGGCGTGCGGTCGGCCATCGAGGAGATGACGGAGGTGAAGACCGTCATCATGCACGGGTGATTCGGGATCGGGATCGGGATCGAGACCGCCCGGGTTTCTCCCGCGAAGCTCATCCATCCGCGATCGTGTCCGGCGCTGCGCGCCGAACCACGATCGCTCCCGCCAGACCCGGCCAAGCTTCGCGGGAGAAACCCGGACGGTCGCTCGGCCGGCCGCCGGGGTCACCCGCACAGTTCAACAGTCTGCATTGGGCGCTGGCCGGGAGTTCCGGTTCCCAGACGTCTCGGGCACCGCTCGCGCGGCCGACCAGGCCTCGTCGAGCAGCAAGTACTCAGAACAAGCAGTAGTCACAGGAAGCAAGGGAGCATCTGACATGGTCCAAGGACACTCCGGGCGGACCGTCCGCCTCACGGTCGCACAGGCGATCGTGAGATACGTCGCCGCCCAGTACTCGGTCGCCGACGGCGAGCGCCGCCGCTTCGTGCCGGCGGCACTCGGCATCTTCGGCCACGGCAACGTCGCGGGCCTCGGGCAGGCGTTCGCCGAGCACGCGGATCGCCTGCCGTTCGTGCAGGGACGCAACGAGCAGGCGCTCGGGCACATGGCCACCGGTTTCGCGAAGGCCTCCAAGCGGCAGCGGGCCCTCGCCGTGACCGCGTCCATCGGCCCGGGGTCGACGAACCTCGTCACGGCCGCGGCGCTCGCCACCGTGAACCGCGTTCCGCTGCTGCTGTTCCCCGGCGACACGTATGCCACCCGCCGACAGGGCCCCGTGCTGCAGCAGCTCGACCTGCCGGGCGCCCCCGACGTCACCGTGAACGACGCGTTCCGCCCGGTCGCCCGCTTCTTCGACCGCATCACCCGCCCCGAGCAGCTGCTCACCGCGCTCCCGCAGGCGTTCCGAGTGCTCGGGAACCCCGAGGAGACCGGCGCGGTCGTGGTCGCGCTGCCGCAGGACGTGCAGTCGCACGCCTTCGACTTCCCCGTCGAGTTCTTCGAGGAGCGCGACTGGGCGATCCGCCGCCGCGTGCCCGACGCGGCCGAGATCGCGCGGATCGCGGAGCTCATCAAGAACGCCGAGCGCCCGCTCGTCATCGCGGGCGGTGGCGTCATCTACTCCGATGCGCAGCCCGAACTCACCCGGCTCGGCAAGCGGACGCTGCTGCCCGTCAGCGAGACCTTCGCGGGCAAGGGCGCCATCACCGAGGACGGGCCGTGGAGCGTGTTCGGCATCGGTCTCGAGGGGGCGCCCACGACCAATCGCCTCGCCGGGCGCGCCGATCTCGTCGTGCACATCGGCACGCGCCTCACCGACTTCGCCACCGCGTCGCAGTCGCTGTTCGCCGACCCCGGCGTGCGCTTCGCCTCGATCAACGTGGTCGAGCACGACGCCGTGAAGCAGGGGGCGACGGCCGCGATCGCCGACGCCAAGCTCGCGCTCGAGGCGCTCGCCGCCGAGCTCGGCGACTACCGGGTGCCCGCGGCGTGGGCCGCCGAGGTCGAGGCCGCCCGCGCAGAGTGGATTCCGACGCGCGACGCCGCGCTCGATCCCGGCACCCGCTTCCCGACGGAGCGGCACCCCGAGCTGCCCGACGGCACCAACACCAACACCGACGCCGTGCTCACCCAGGGCCAGCTCATCGGGCTCATGCAGCAGCACGCGCGGCCGGGCGACACGATCGTCGCAGCGGCGGGAGGCCCTCCCGGCGACCTGCAGAAGGTGTGGGACGCGACCGGCGGGCGCCACGCGCACCTCGAGTTCGGCTTCTCGTGCATGGGGTACGAGCTGCCCGCCGCCATGGGCGTGCGCGTCGCCGATCCCGATCCCGCGCATCGCGTGACCGCGTTCATCGGCGACGGAACCTTCGTGATGATGCCCACGGAGATCGTCACCGCTGCGCAGGAGGGGATCCCCTTCACCGTGGTCATCTCCGAGAACCACGGCTATCAGGTGATCCGCCGCCTGCAGATGTGGCGCACGGGCGAGCACTTCGGCAACGAGTTCCGCTACCGCGAGGGCGAGGGCGCGCTGACCGGGGCGGTCGAGCGGGCGGAGTCGGCTCGGGCGCGCGCGGATCGCCTCGAGGGCGATTACCTGAAGATCGACCTCGCGCAGATCGCGGCGGGGCTCGGCGCGGAGGTGCGCAGGCCCGTCACCGCCGACGAGGTGCGCGCGGCGCTCGACGATACCCGGGATGCACGCGGCCCGGTGGTGATCGTGGTGCCCACGATCCCGCACGCCGACCTGCCGTCCTCCGAGGTGTGGTGGGACGTGTCGCCCGCCGAGGTGTGGGAGCACGTCGACACCTCCGAGAAGCTCGCCGAGTACGGCGAGGGTCTCGCGCTGCAGCGGTGGCACGGGTGAGCGCCGGGGATCGCGCGGCCGGTCCGCTCGGCGCCGGTCGTGCGCTGCGCGAGCGCTTCCTCGCGGGCGAGCCGACCGTCGGCACCTTTCTCGGGCTGGGTTCGGTGACCGCCGCCGAGGTGTGCGCGGCCGCCGGCCTCGACTGGGTGCTCGTCGACCTCGAGCACGGCGGCGGCGACGAGGATCAGGTGGGCGCGATCGCCGCCGCCGCGGGCGCGTACGGCACCGCGACGCTCGTGCGGGTGGAGCAGCCGGAGCGCATCCGCATCGGGCGAGCGCTCGATGCCGGCGCCGCAGGCGTGATGCTCCCGCGCATCTCGAGCGCGGTCGAGGCCGCCGAGGCGCGGCGGCACCAGTTGTACCCGCCGGAGGGTGACCGCGGCGTGGCCAGTTACAACCGCGCCGCGCGCTGGACGCTCGACACCGCGGCCCTCGAGGGGGCGAATGAGCAGGTGATCGGCATCGTGCAGATCGAGACCCGTGGCGCGGTCGAGGATCTCGAGGCGATCGCCGCGACTCCGGGTGCCGACGTGCTCTTCGTCGGCCCGCAGGATCTCAGCTACGCTCTCGACCTGCCCCGGAGGTTCGACGACCCCGGCTTCCAGGCCGTGCTCGATCGCGTCGTCGACGCCTGCCGCAGGCACGGGAAGGTCGCCGGGATTCTGGCGAACGACCGTGAGGCCGTCGAGCGCTACCGCGATCGCGGCTTCGGCTTCCTCGCCATCGGTTCGGACGCGACGCTGCTCGCCTCCCACGTTCGCGCCTCGATCCCCGACGGCCTGGGGACCGGGCGATGAGCGATGTCCCCGTCGTGGTCGGTCTCGGTCCGGTCGATCCGGCGCTCGTCGTACCCTACCTGCCCGATGATGCCCTCTTCGTGGCCGATCCCTCAGCCGCCGACCTCGCGGTGGCCGAGGGTGCGATCGTGCGTGCCGCGTTCGACGTGGATCGGGGGTTGCTGGCGCGCATGCCGCGGCTGCGGGTGGCCGCGCGCACGGGCGTCGGCGTCGACCGCGTCGACGTCGCGGCGGCGGCCGAGCGCGGCGTCGCGGTCGCGGTGACGCCGGGCAGCAACAGTCGGGCGGTCGCGGAGGGCGCCTTCGCGATGGTCTGCTCGCTGGTGAAGCGGGTTGGGGAGTCCCACGCGTTCGTCGCGTCGGGGCGGTGGGGCGGCGAACCCGTCCCGGTGCCCGGCGACCTCTTCGGGAAGACGCTCGCGGTGCTCGGCTTCGGGCGCATCGGGCGTGTCATCGCGGGCTTCGGGGAGGCCTTCGGCATGCGGGTGATCGTGCACGATCCCTTCGTGCGGGCCGAGGCCTACGAGAACGTGAGCCTCGAGGAGGCGGTGCGGAGGGCCGACGCCGTGACGCTGCACCTTCCGGGCGGTGGCGGCGAGTTGCTGCCGATCGAGCTGCTGCGCACCGCGCGGTCGGGGCTGGTGCTGGTGAACTGCGCCCGCGCCGACCTTGTGCGCACGGAGACGCTGCGCGCCGCACTCGACGAGGGCGCCCTGGGCGGCATCGGACTGGACGTGTTCGAGACCGAGCCGGTTCGGGATCACCCCCTCGCCGGGCACCCCCGCGCGCTGCTGAGCCCGCACACGACGGGGCTCTCGGAGGGCGCGACGGCGACCACGTTCCGCATGGCTGCCGAGGCCGTGTCGGAAGTGCTGGCCGGCCGTTCGCCGGCCCACGTCGCCACGGTGTAGCCGGGCGCGGGGTTCGTGAACTCGCGGAGTTCGGCCTCGGCGAAGCAGGCGAGCGGCGCCTCGCGCGCCTCGCGAAGCGCCTGCGGGCGCGGCAGGGAACGGTGCCGGCTCGAGAGCATCTCGACGCCCCGCATGCCGTCGAACCGCGTCGCCCGAACGGCGTTGATGAGGGCGAGCGTGTCGAAGCGCTCGGCGAGGCGGTCGGGATCGGCCGGAGCGGAGGTGTCGGGAGCCGCCTTCACCGTCTTCGTCCCGAGCGCCTCGGCGGCCGCGATGCGCTCCTCGACGGAGAGCGGGCTTCGGAGAGTCGGACCGTCGGGAGTCGCTCTCCCCGCCGTCGTCCAGCAGGTGGCGAGGAGTTGAGGGGTGGTCGTCATATCGCTCCGCTGCGCGGCACCGTCGGGCATCTCGCGCCCGCCTTGACAGGGAAGTTGCATCCGTGTAAAAATTTGGACCGGTCCAATCTTGCGGCATGCGGTGTCCGTGAGCGAGGGCCGATCGATATCGATCCCGGGTGGGCGAGCTGATCCGCCGGACAGCGCGCGACGCGGGGCGATGCCGATGCGCTCGGCGGGATCGAAAAAAGAGCCCGGCGACGTCGTTATCGAACTTTTACCGCGACGGTTCACTTCGATGGGAAAGTTACGGTACTGTAAAAATAGAGCGCAAGCTTTGTAACGACATTAGTTCAATTACACGATGGAGTGAAGCAATGTTGAAGTCACGTAAGGGTCGCTGGGGCAGACTCGGTCTTGCCGCAATCGCAGCCGCTGGTGCGCTGCTGCTCGCCGCGTGCGGTTCTCCCGCGGGCGCGGGGGGAGGCGCCGCCGGCGGAAACGGCGATGGCGGAGGCTCCGACCTCAAGCCGCTCAAGGTCGCACTCATCACACACGCGGCCCCGGGAGACACCTTCTGGGACACGATCCGCGCGGGTGCGGAGGACGCCGCCGCCAAGAACAACATCGAGCTGCTCTACAGCTCGGATCCGGATGGCGCGCGCCAGGCGCAGCTGGTGCAGCAGGCGGTCGACCAGGGGGTCGACGGCATCGTCGTGACGCTGGCGAAGGCCGATGCCATGGCGGGCGAGGTCAAGAAGGCCGTCGACGCCGGCATCCCCGTCTTCAGCATCAACGCGGGTGAGGAGCAGTACAAGGACATGGGCGTGCTCGCCCACTTCGGGCAGAACGAGTTCATCGCCGGGCAGGCAGCGGGCGAGCAGTTCAACAAGGCGGGCCTCAAGAGGGTCGTCTGCGTCATCCAGGAGCAGGGCCACGTCGGCCTCGAATCCCGGTGCGAGGGTCTGGCCGACACCTTCACCGGCTCGTCGGAGGTGCTCTACGTGCAGGGCACCGATATGACCAACGTCGCCTCCACCATCACCTCGAAACTGCAGACCAACTCCGATATCGACGGAGTGCTGACGCTCGGCGCTCCGTTCGCGCTGACCGCTCAGAGCTCGATCGCCGACGCCGGCTCGAGCGCCAAGCTCGCGACGACCGATCTCAACGCCGACGTCTACAACGCCATCAAGGACGGCACGATTCTGTTCGGCATCGATCAGCAGCCGTTCATGCAGGGGTACTCCAGCGTCGAGGCGGTTCGCCTCTACGATCAGGGCGGCTACGTGCTCGGCGGTGGTCAGGCCGTGCTGACCGGCCCCTCGGTTGTGAACGCCGATAACCTCGACAGCGTCGCAGCGCAGTTCGAGTAAGCAGGCGGCCTCTCACATGTCTACGACAACAGCCCCCAAGGCTGACGAGCGCCTGGCCTCCGGCAACCTGTTCACCAGGTTCTTCACCAAGCCGGAGGCCGGCGCCACCGCCGCAGCACTGGTCCTCGTGATCATGTTCGCCGTGGTGGCACCGCAGTTCACCAGGCCCGAATCGATCGCCACGATCCTCTACGGCGCCTCGACCGTCGGCATCATGGCCGTCGGCGTCTCGCTCCTCATGATCGGCGGCGAGGTCGACCTGTCGGCCGGCGTCGGCGTGGTCTTCTCGGCGCTCTCCGCCTCGCTGTTCCTGTACTGGTTCGGCGGCAACGTGTGGATCGGGGTGATCATCGGCCTCGTCACGTCGTTGCTCCTCGGCTTCGTCAACGGCTGGTTGCTCACGAAGACGAAGCTCTCGAGCTTCATCATCACCCTGGCGACGTTCTTCATGATCACCGGTCTCAACCTCGGTGTGACCCGCGCGATCACGGGCGGGGTCGCCGCTCCCTCGATCGAGCAGTGGCCCGGCTTCGAGTCGGCGGCCGCGGTCTTCGCCTCCGACGTGCCCGTCTTCGGGGTGAACGTGAAGATCACGGTGTTCTACTGGATCCTGCTGGTCATCATCGCGACGTGGATCCTGCAGCGCACGAAGACCGGCAACTGGGTCTTCTCGAGCGGCGGAGCGCCGGATGCGGCCCGCGCCGTGGGCGTGCCGGTCGTATGGACCAAGATCGGCCTGTACATGGGTGTCAGCTTCTGCGCCTGGCTGCTCGGCATGCATCAGCTCTTCGCCTTCAAGACCGTGCAGTCGGGCGAGGGCATCGGCAACGAGTTCCTCTACATCATCGCCGCGGTCGTGGGCGGGTGTCTCATGACGGGCGGCTACGGCAGCGCGATCGGCGGCGCGATCGGTGCTCTCATCTACGGCATGGCGCTCAAGGGCGTCGTGTACGCGGAGTGGAACCCCGACTGGCTGAGGTTCTTCCTCGGCGCGATGCTCCTCGGCGCGACCGTGCTGAACTTCACCCTGCAGCGCCGCGCAGCGAGGGGAGGCAAGAAATGAACGCCACGGCAACCGCTGAGAAGCCGCTCGTCGAGCTTCGCGATGCGGGCAAGCGCTACGGCAACATCATCGCGCTGCGCGATGTCAGCCTGAAGGTGAGCCCGGGAGAGGTGATGTGCGTGCTCGGCGACAACGGCGCCGGCAAGTCCACGCTCATCAAGATCATCGCGGGACTGCACCAGAACACCGAGGGCGCCTACCTCGTCGAAGGCGAGGAGGTGAGGTTCAACTCGCCGCGCGAGGCGCTCAACCGGGGCATCGCAACGGTGTACCAGGATCTGGCGGTCGCGCCGCTCATGCCGGTGTGGCGCAACTTCTTCCTGGGGTCGGAGGCGACGACGGGATGGGGGCCGTTCCGCAGGCTCGACGTCGACTTCATGCGCAGGACTGCGAAGAAGGAGCTGCTCGACATGGGCATCGATCTGCGCGACGTGGATCAGCCCATCGGCACCCTCTCGGGCGGCGAGCGCCAGTGCGTCGCCATCGCCCGCGCGGTGTACTTCGGCGCGAAGGTGCTGATCCTCGACGAGCCGACCGCCGCTCTGGGGGTGAAGCAGTCGGGCGTGGTGCTGCGCTACATCGTGCAGGCGCGCGACCGCGGTCTGGGCGTGATCTTCATCACGCACAACCCGCACCATGCCTATCCGGTGGGCGACCGCTTCCTGCTGCTGAAGCGCGGGCAGAGCATCGGTTACCACGAGAAGTCGGAGATCTCTCTCGAGGAGCTCACGGGCCTCATGGCGGGCGGTGCCGAGCTCGAGCAGCTGGTGCACGAGCTGCGTCAGGTGGGTACCAGCACGGACACGGTGCGCACCATTCGCGACGAGATCGAGCATGACGAGGCGGCCGGGGTCGGCCGCGTGACGGTGACCGAGGCCGTGAACATCGGGGACGTCCCCGAGGAGGACGGCAAGTAGTTGCGCGCTCCGCCGAGATCCGGGGATCCGCTCGCGAGAGCGGATCCCCGGATTCGTCTTCCCGGGCTCGGCGTCACCTCGACTCGGGGTGCATCTCGCATTGCTGAGAGGAGCGGTCGGGCGTGAGGGACGATCCACCGTCCGCATGCGCAACCGGGCCGGGCGCGGGAGGTGCGCGATGCGCGGCCGGGAGCTCAGGAGGGGCCTACCGCCGGCCGTAGCGGTGTTCGTAGAGCGCGATTCCCGCGGTCACGGAGACATTCAACGACTCGACCCTCGAAGCCATGGGAATCGCGTATCGGTGCGTCGCGAGGGCCGCCATCTCGGGTGAGAGCCCGTCGCGTTCGCCTCCCAGCGAGATGACGAGGCGTTCCTGCACGGAGCGGATCGCATTGAGCGGCTCGGTGGCGCCCGCCGACAGCGCCGCCACCGGGAGCCCTTCACGGTGGACGAAGCCGGCGAACTCTTCTCGCGTGGCCGTGACGACGGGCGTGGCGAACACCAGCCCTCGACTCGCACGGATCAGGCGCCGGTCGAGAACCGTACGCAGACCGCTCTCGAGCAGCACGACGCCCGCAGCGCCCAGTCCGCATGCCGTCCGCGTAGTCGCGCCGATGTTGCCGATCAGTCGCACTCCATCGAGTGCGATGACATCGCCTGAGTTACGGCTCAGATCCCGGAGCCGAGGGCGTCTCGGAGAGTGGGCGAGTGCGAAGACGCGGGCTCGCTTCTGCTCCCCGAACAGCCTCCCGATCACGGCGTCACCAAGGATGTAGAGCGGCGTGCGGGGATGATCGGCGGCAAAGATGAACCTGTCTTCTGCAGCGGATGCCGCCGCATACAGGCTGTCGAGCCTGATCCCGCACGCCACAGCCTGCTCGATGTTCTCTCGGTCATCGATGATGAAGACCCTGGGCTTCTGGCTGCGGTTGCGGAGAGTATCGGCGACGCGGCGGGCGACCGGGTGGCGAGCGCTGTCGATCGACTGCACCCTACCCGGTGCACCCGTCTCTGCCGCAATCGCCTCCGCCGCCATGCGCACCAGCGTGCGGCCTCACGCGACGTGAGTGTCAAAACGGGCTCGGCGTGACTACTCCCAGGTGGCGTGTTCGGGACGAACGCCGTGCTTGCTGGCGTTCGCGTCGATGATGTCGGAGAGCCACTCCGCCAAACCCGGCTCGATATCGGCGAGGCGATCGGTGCAATCGCTCCCCGCTTCCACTCCCGAACGCTTCGCCTCGGCCAACGCGGAGTGCGCCCGATACCCCCCGGGGTAACTCTGCGGCCACTGTCCCATCCGCGCAGGTCCGGTAACGCTCCCCGCGCGTTTCGCATTGACATGGAGGGTCGCCTGTCCCTACAATTTGGACCGGTCCATTATCTGAGCCCGGATCCGCGATGAAGCACGGTTCCGATAGCACCTCGACCGGGAGAAGCGCGAGTATGCAGACGAACGAAGACGGCTCCACGACCATCGGCGTGGGCCTGATCAGCGTGGGCTGGATGGGTCGGCTGCACAGCCGCGCCTACTCGAACCTGCGGTACGTCTACCCGGAGCTCAAGATCAAGCCGCGACTCGTGCACGCGGCCGACCCCGCCCCTGCACGCGCGCAGGAGGCGGTCGAGGCGCTCGGCTACGAGCGGGCCGGCGCCGACTACCGCGACGTGCTGAACGATCCCGAGGTCGACGTCGTCTCGATCTGCGCCCCCAACTTCCTCCACGCCGAGATCGGGATCGCCGCCGCCGAGGCGGGCAAGCACTTCTGGATCGAGAAGCCCGTGGGCCGCGGCGAGGGCGAGACCCGCTCCGTCGCCGAGGCGGCCGCCGAGGCCGGCGTGATCTCCTCGATCGGCTTCAACTACCGCCACGCCCCTGCGGTCGAGCACCTGCGCGCCATCATCGCGAGGGGCGAGCTGGGCCGCATCACCAACGTGCGCGGGCAGATGTTCGCCGACTACTCCTCCGATCCCCGCGGCGCGCTGTCCTGGCGCTTCGTGCGCGGCCTCGCCGGCAACGGCGTGCTCGGCGATCTCATGGGCCACCTCGTCGACCTCGTGCAGTACACGCTCGGGCCCATCGCCGAGGTCAGCGCGCTCACGTCCAGGGTCTACACCGAGCGCCCCGAGCTGCCCATGGGCACCGGCACGCACTTCGCCGTGATCGAAGAGGGTGCGGACGTCGAGATGAAGCCCGTCGAGAACGAGGACTACGCGGCCATGCTCGTGCGCCTCTCGGGCGCCGCGGTCGCCGCCGGCGCGGTGGGCACGCTCGAGGCCTCGCGCGTCGCCGTCGGCCCGCGCGCCAGTTACGGCATCGAGGTCTACGGCACCGAGGGTTCGGCCCTGTGGGACTTCGAGCGCATGAACGAACTGCGGCTCTCGGGCGGCCTCGGCGCCGAGAACCAGGGCTACACCCGCGTCATGGCGCACCCGGGCATGGGCGACTTCGGGCGTTTCCAGCCGGGATCGGGCACCTCGATGGGCTACGACGACCTGAAGGTGATCGAGGCCAAGAAGTTTCTGCAGGCGGTGCTCGGTCGCGAGCACCTGGGGTCGAACATCCAGGACGCGCTCTCCGCTGCGCAGGTGGTCACCGCGGCCGAACGGTCCGCCGAGGCTCGCCGCTGGGAGACGATCGCCCCCGTCAGCGGCACGACCGCCGCGATGCGGGCCTGATCCCGCCCCGCATCCCGCCCGCCCGAGACCCCGCGCCCGACGCCCCGCGCCGAAAGAAGAGTTTCCCGGCCGAAATCGAGGATTCGGCCCCCAAACTCCTCCTTCGCCGCCCCGCCCCGCAACCATCCAAGAAGGAGCCCCATGAACGCACGCATCGCCTCCGCCCCCATCAGCTGGGGCGTCATCGAGGTCCCAGGCTGGGGCCTGCAGCTCGACCGCGAGCGAGTGCTCTCCGAGATGGTGGGCCTCGGCATCGAGGCGACCGAGTTCGGCCCCGAGGGGTTTCTGCCGGACGCGCCGGCCGAGCGCGCCGAGGCCCTGGCCTCGGCGGGTCTGCGCGCGGTGGGCGGCTTCTTCCCGGTGGTGCTGCACCGGTCGGACGAGGATCCGCTGCCCGTCATCGAGCGCGAGCTCGAGGCGTACGTCGCCGCGGGCGCCGGAACCATGGTGCTGTCGGCCGTCACCGGCGAGGACGGCTACGACCGTGCGGCCGATCTCGGCGAGGAGGAGTGGGCGACCCTGCTCGCGAACCTCGACCGCGCGCTCGACGCGGCGGCGGCCGTGGGCGTCGTCGCGACGCTGCACCCCCACCTCGGCACCGTCGTCGAATCGCCTCGGGCCGTCGAGCGGGTGGTCGCGGGATCGCGCATCGGACTGTGCCTCGACACCGGCCACTACACGCTGGGCGGTGGGGATCCGGTGGCGTTCGTGCGGCAGCACGCCGACCGCATCGTGCACGCCCACCTCAAGGATGTGAGCCTCGACGTCGCAGCTCGCGTGCGCAGCGGCGGCATCGACTACCGGGAGGGAGTGCGCCAGGGCATGTACCGGGCGCTCGGCGCGGGAGACGCTCGCATCGGCGAGATCGTCGAGGCGCTCCGCGATGCCGGCTACGGCGGCTGGTACGTGCTCGAGCAGGACACCGTGGTCGAGAGCGAGGAGGACGCCCTCCGCGCGCTCGAGAACGCGCGGCGCAGCGTGGCGTTCATCCGCGAGGCGGTCGCGGCATGAGCGATCCGCTGCGCATTGGCCTGCTGGGGGCGTCGAGGATCGCGGAGCTCGCGATCACGGAGGCGAGCCGCGAAACCGGTGACGTCCGCGCCGCCGTGGCGGCGCGGGATCCCGAGCGCGCGCGTGCGTACGCCGCGGAGCACGGCTACGAGGGGATCCGAGACGGTTACGAGGAGCTCATCGCCGACGACACCCTCGATCTGATCTACATCGGCCTGCCCAACGGGCTCCACGCCGAATGGACGGTGCGGGCGCTCGACGCCGGGCGCAGCGTGCTCGTGGAGAAGCCGTTCGCCTCGAACCTGCTCGAGTTCGACGCGGTCGCCTCACGGCTGGAGTCGTCGCGAGGGTGGGCCTGGGAGGCGTTCCACTACGCCGATCACCCGGCCGTGCACCGGCTCATCGAGGTCGTGCGATCCGGCGAGATCGGCGAGCTGCGGGGGATCGACGTGCACATGGACATGCCGGCGCCGCCCGCGAGCGATCCTCGGTGGAGCTTCGATCTGGCCGGCGGCGCGATGATGGATCTCGGCTGCTACGCCCTGAACGGGCTGCTGCTGCTCGGCGAGGCGCTCGGCGAGCCGGTCGAGCTGATCTCGGCCGAGGCCGACCCGTACGAGGGAGATGGGCGGGTGGACGCGACCGTGCGCGCGCGGCTGCGCCTGGGCGAAGCGCCGGTGGCGATGCACGCGAGCATGGCCGGCCCGGGGTGGGACTTCGGATTGCGGGTGACGGGCAGTCTGGGCGAGACGTATCTGCCGAACTTCGTGAAGCCGCAGGAGGACGGCAGGCTGATCGTGCGCAGCACGAGCGGGGTGGGCGCCGAGGAGCGCGTGGAGCGCACGGGCGGGGCGTCGTCGTACGCGTATCAGCTGCGGCGGGTGCGCGACGCGGTGCGCGCAGACCAGCGCTCCGCGGCGCTGCTCGGCCGTTCGCGGCGTACGATGGCCCTGCTCGACGCAGTATATGCCGAGAGCGGCATGCCTAGGAGGCCCGGCCGCCTCGGCTGAGCGGGGGCGGTTCCGGTCGGAGATTCGGCGTCCGTGACGCAACGCGCGGATCCCCTCTGATCGGGCCCCGCCTCCGACCGAACCCGATCGCAGAGGAGCGAACACATGCAGCAGCTCATGACCGGCAAGATCCTGCTCGTGACGGGAGGGAGTCAGGGCCTGGGTCTGGCCGTCGCCGAGGCCGCGGCGTGCGAGGGCGCGGCCGGCGTCGCGGTCGTGGGGCGCAGCGCGCAGAAGGCTGAAGCCGCCGCCGCCGCGATCCGCGAGCGGGGTGCGGGGCACGTCGTCGAGACGCTCCCGATCGTTGCCGATCTGGCCGAACCGGGCGAGGCGGAGCGCGCCGTCGCCGAGACGATCGAGCGCTTCGGGCGCATCGACGGCCTCGTGAACGCGGCGGGCGCGACGAGCCGCGGCACGCTGCTCGACACCACGCGCGAGCTGCTCGACGAGCACCTCGCCGTGAACCTCGTGGCCCCCTTCATGACGATGCAGGCCGCCGTCGCCGACATGCGCCGCCGGGGCGAACCCGGCACGATCGTCAACATCATCTCGATGGCGATGCACGGCGGCCAGCCGTACCTCGCGCCCTACACGGCCTCGAAGGCCGGCCTCGCCGGTCTCACGAGGAACGCCGCGTTCGCGCACCGCTTCGACCGCATCCGGATCAACGGCCTCAACATCGGCTGGACGGCCACGCCGGGTGAGGCGGCCACCCAGCGAACCTTCCACGACGCGGGCGACGACTGGCTCGTACGGGCGGAGGCGGCGCAGCCCATGGGCAAGCTGGGGCGGCCCGACGAGATCGCCGACGCGGTGGTCTTCCTGCTGAGCGACCGCAGCGGCGTGGTCACGGGGTCCGTCATCGACTGGGACCAGAACGTGCCCGGGGCGTACGACCAGTAGGGGCGAGGCTTTTCGATGAGCGGGCGGCGGCGATGATCCGCTCTACGTGCCCGTCGCGCTCGCCGCCCCCGTGGAGCCGGGATCGCCGCGCTCTCGGCGATCCCGAGGCCGCGCTCGACCGCATCTCGCGCTTCGAGCCGACGGCGTGATCCCTCATCGCACTGCACTGCTATTGACGAGGCGACCGCCGCTCGGTTACGATGTAGGTACGTACCTATCTTGGAGCGATGGCGATGAATGCGATATCTGCGCGAGAGTTCAATCGCGATGTCAGCGCGGCGAAGCGGGCAGCGCTCGAGGGGCCTCTGGTGATCACCGATCGGGGGAATCCGGCGTTCGTTCTGATCTCGATCGCCGAGTACCGCAAAATGTGCGGCGCCTCTTCCGGTCAGGCTTTGCTCGACAGGCTCAGCATGGATGACGACTTCGACTTCGAGCCCGAGCCGGTGCGCGGGTTTGCGCGAGCGGCGCAGTTTTGAGGTTTCTACTCGACACGAATGTTGTGAGCGAGATCCGTAAGCCGGCTCGTGTCGCCGATGCGCAGGTGCGGGCATGGTTCGCAGCGCAGCACGCTGACGAACTGCTTCTCAGTGTTATCTCCATTCTTGAGATCGAGTTGGGGATCGCCCGCTTGGAGCGACGAGATGCCCCACAGGCTGGGGTGTTGAGAGCGTGGCTCGACGACGAACTTCTGGATGGGTTCGCAGGGCGAGTGCTCGACGTCGATATCGCCGTAGCCCGAGCGGCTGCCCGCATGCATGTCCCCGATCCTCGAGCTGAACGTGACGCGCTGATCGCCGCGACGGCTCAGGTGCATGGGTTGACAGTCGCCACACGCAACCTCAAAGATTTTGAGTCGCTCGGTGTGGAACTGTTGAGTCCCTGGGCCGGGTCCTCGGCGGGATCCTCGGCCTGACCGCGTTGGCTGCGCGGTTCCAGATTCGGCTCGTGAGGGGACGCTTCGCTCAAGTCGTGGCAGTTCCGCGAGTTGTTCACAGATTCTCGAATTTGGCGGTTCGGGCTCTGCGCGAGCGGTCACACTTGAGTCATTGGGAGCGAGGTATATTACACGTGCGCATTCGACGCCCGCCTGAGTGAGCGGGCCCTCGCGGATCCGCGCAGCCTGATCTCGGGGGAGCGGCGTGTCGCGGAGGCGGAAGCGCGCCTGTTGAAGCCGCCCGATCCCGCATCGACATCGCCCCGGCTTTCGGCTAGATTCGATCCGTTCGAATTTGTCAGCACAAAGGAGTCGGCATGAGGATCGGTATCATCGGCACGGGGATCATGGGGGCCTTCCACGCGCAGTGCCTGCACGCGGAGGTGTCGGGGGCGACCGTCACCGCGGTCGCCGACTCCGACGTCGATCGCGCCCGCGCGGCGGCCGCCGCGATCCCCGGCTCCCTCGCCTTCGACGACGCGCAGGCCCTGATCGACTGCCCCGACGTCGACGCGGTGCTCATCGCCTCGCCCGACGCGCTGCACGCCGAGCAGACGCTCGCCTGCATCGCCGCGGGCAAGCCGACGCTCTGCGAGAAGCCGCTCTCCTACTCCGTCGACGAGGCCGAACGGGTCGTCGTCGCCCACCGCACCGCCGTGGGCGACGGGATCCCGCTCGTGCACCAGGGGTTCATGCGCCGCTTCGACCCGGGCTACGTGGAGCAGAAGCGGGTCGTCGCCTCGGGTGCGCACGGCCGTCCCCTCATGGTGCACTCCGTGGGCCGCGGCGTCACCTCGGGCCCGGGCGCGACAGACGAGTCCGTCATCTTCAACTCCGCCATCCACGACCTCGACCTCGTGCCGTGGCTGCTCGACGCGCCCGTGACCGAGGTGAGCTGGCACGCTCCCGAAGCGCCCAGCAGCACGGGCGGCGGTCTCCGGGACCGCTTCCTCCTGCTGCTCCGCACCGCAGACGGCGCGCTCTCGACCGTGGAGGTCTTTCTCAACGCCCGCTACGGCTACGACATGCGCTGCGAGGTGGTGTGCGAGACGGGCGCGGTGTCCATCGCCGAGCCGCACCGCGTGGCCGTGTCGACCTCGCTGGTCGCCTGCACGGCGGTGCCCGAGGACTTCCGTCCGCGCTTCGCCGAGGCCTACCGGCTCGAGCTGCAGGAGTGGGTGACGGCCCTCGGCGAGGGGCGCGCGCCCGCGCTCGCCACCATAGATGACGGGGCGACCGCCACCCGGGTCGCCGCGGCCGCGGCGGCATCGATGCGCGCGGGCGGCGCCTTCGTGAGGGTGGGGGACGTGCGATGAGCGGCCGGATCCTGCCCCGCCCCGTCGTGCCCGACCCGCTGTCGGTCCCCTCGCTGCGCTGGGCGATCCTCGGCACCGGCTGGATCGCCGCCCGCTTCGTCGAGGCGCTGCAGCAGCACACCGCGCAGCGCGTCGTCGCGGTCGGATCCCGCACCGCCGCCCGAGCAGCGGAGTTCGCCGCGCAGCACGGAATCGAGCTGGCGTACGGGTCGTACGAGGAGCTCGTCGCCTCCGACGTCGATGCGGTCTACGTCGCCACCGGCCACCTCGACCACTTCGCGCACGCGACGCTCGCGCTCGAGGCCGGCAGGCCGGTGCTCATAGAGAAGCCGATGACGCCGAGGCTCTCCGAGGCGCGCGCGCTCGCCGACCTGGCGCGCGCGAGGGGGGTCTTCGCGATGGAGGCCGTGTGGTCGCTGGCGCTGCCCCGCTACTCGGTGGTGCGGCAGGTGCTCCAGCAGGGGCTGCTGGGCGAGGTCGTCGAGGTGCACGCGAACCTCGGCGAGCGGCTGGTGGATCACCACCGCGCCATGGACCCGGTGCAGGGCGGCGGCGCGATGAACGACATCGGCACCTACGCGATGATGTTCGCGAACGAGGTGCTGCCGGGCCTGCGGGTGCTCGCGGCGCACGGGCAGCGCCACGCGGCGCGCGGGGCGGTCGGCCAGTTCCACGCGCTGCTGGGCGACGGCGCGGGTCGTCAGGCCACCGTCAGCGCCTCGATGCTCGCGGACACGCCCTCCACCGCGTACGTGGCGGGCACGGAGGCGACGCTCTCGCTCGACGCGCCGTTCTACCAGCCCGGGCCGGTCGTGGTGCGCTTCCACGACGGCGAGCGGCTGCGCTACGAGGAACCCGCGCTCGCACACACGCAGCTCTTCTGGGAGGCGCTCGAGGTCGCCCGCTGCGTCGAGGCCGGGCTCGCGGAGTCGCCGCTGCGCACGCTCGACCAGACGCTCGCGACGATCTCGCTCATGGAGCAGGCCAGGGAGCTGATGGGGGATCCGGCTTCCGCCTCGAACGCACGCTGAGGCATTCGGCCCCGCCCCCGTTCCGCTCGCGCTGTGCTCTGCTTCGCCTCCGGCCCCCGTCCCCGCCCCGCGCCCCTCCCTTGCCGGGGTCCTGTTCGCGTGAGCGCAGGCCTTCCGTGCGGGAGCGGGTGCGGCGTCAGACGGTCGTGAGCTGTGCGGCGAGCTGCAGCAGCTGCGCCTCCGATCCCGGCCTCCCGATCAGCTGAGCGCCCATCGGGAGCGAGCCCGGGGCGGAGGGATTCGGCACCTCGAGGATCGGCACCGCGACCGCGGGCAGGCCCGAGACGTTGACCATCGACGTGAACGGCGTCCATTCGCACTGCGCCCGGTAGTCGTCGTCGGGCGCGAGCTTCAGAAACGCGCCGACGCGCGGCGGCAGCGCCGCGAGCCCCGGTGTGAGCACCGCGTCGTAGGCGCCCCACTGCCGGCGCAGCTCGGCCGCGATCTCCTGCAGGGCCGCCGCCGCCTCGAGGTGCGCCGGGCGCGGCCGGGCCAGCGCGCGCTCCCGGAACACCCGGGTGTACGGGATCAGCCGATCCTCGTGGCCCTCCGGCAGCTCCAGCAGCGAGAGGTTCGCCATCCATCCGATGCGGAAGGCCTCGGGGTAGCGGGGGTCGTAGCGCAGGTCCGCCTCCTCGACGAGGTGTCCGCGATCCGACAGTCTCTCGGCCGCGAGTCGCCAGGCGAGCCGCGCCTCGGGCGAGAGCGGCACGGGGTGCGCGGCCTCGAACGGCGAGGCCGCGCTGATCCCGATCCGCAGCGCGCTCAGGGCGTCGGCCTCGCGCACCGCGCGGAGCGTGGTCTCGGGGCCGCCCCGCATCGCGTCGAAGAGCACGGCCGCGTCCTCGGCGCCGCGGGCGATGGGGCCCGAGGTCGTGAGCCGCGGGGCCCCGAAGTCGTCGACCGGCCCATCCTCCAGATCGGTGGGCACGGCGCCGAGGCCGGGCTTCAGGCCTATGAGCCCGCAGGCGAGGCTCGGGATCCTGATCGACCCGCCCCCGTCGCTGCCGGGGGCGACCGGAAGCAGCCCCGCGGCTACCGCGGCCGCGCTGCCCCCGGACGATCCGCCCGGCGTGCGCTCGGGGTCGAGGGGGTTGCGGGCGGGGGGTGCGATGAGGTTCTCGGAGTAGGCGTTGAGGCCCAGCTCGGGCACCTGGGTCTTGCCGAGCGAGATGGAGCCGGCCGCGCGCAGCACCGCCACGCCGGGCCCGTCCTGCTCGGCGATCGGGTGCGGTAGGGCGGCGCTGCCCAGGGTGGTGGGCGCCCCGGCGACGTCGACGAGGTCCTTGTGCGCGAGGGGCAGGCCGTGCAGCGGGGGGAGCCCGGCCCGTTCTTCGGGGGCGAGCGCCGCGAAGCGGGCGTCGGCCGCGTCGGCCTCGGCCAGCGCGAGCTCGGCCGTCACCGCGATGAAGGCCCCGAGGTCTTCGCGCTCGGCGATCCGCCTCAGGAAGTGCGTCGCGGCCTCGCGCGCCGACACCTCGCCGGTGCGCAGGGCGTCGCGCAGTTCGAGCGCGGTCTCGGGGAATCTGCTCATGCCACCAGGCTACGCGCCGATCGCCCTCCCGCAGGGGCGTGCCGGGCCATCCGCCGGCGGCCCGGATGCGGGCGGGTCAGCAGCGGCGGGCGGCGGCGGACCTGTCTCGGCGCCGCGGTGGCGGTCTACGCTATAGTGATAATCGTTCTCATATAGAAAGTCGGGCATGTCACGCACTCCTCGCAGCACTCACCCCCTCAAGGCCACCGCGCTCGGAGGCGCCGCGCTCGCCGCGCTCGTGCTGGGCGCGTACAGCGGCGGGGGATCCCGGGCCGACGATTCGGGATCCGACCGCCTCAGGGCGGTCGCGACCACCACCCAGCTCGCCGACTTCGCACGGCAGGTGGGCGGTGATGACATCGAGCTCACGGGTCTGCTCGCCCCGGGGGGATCGGCGCACCGCTTCGACCCGACCCCGGCCGACCTGGTCGCGCTCGGCGAGGCGGAGGTGCTCATCGCGAACGGCGCGGGCCTCGAGGGGTTCATCGACTCCGCCGTCGAGGCGTCGGGCTTCGACGGCGAGATCGTCACCGCGAGCGAGAGCATCGACCCCGGCCCCGATCCCGGCGAGCCGAATCCGCACATCTGGACCTCGCCCCGCAACGCCGCGCGCATGGTGTCGATGATCGCGGGCGATCTCGCCCGCATCGATCCCGAGCGCGCCGACGGTTACGCCGAGCGCGCCGACGCGTACGCCGCGCGGCTCGACGCGCTCGACGCCTGGATCGCGGCGCAGTTCGAGCGCGTGCCCGCCGAGCAGCGCGTGCTCGTGAGCGGCCACGACTCGCTGGGCGCCTACCTCGACGACTACGGCATCGAGTTCGTCGGCTCCATGCTGCCGAGCTTCGAGGACAACGCCGAGCCGAGCGCCGCCGACGTCGACGCGCTCGTCGCCTCGATCGAGGAGCGCGGGGTGAGGGCCGTCTTCGTCGAGTCGTCGATGAGCCCGAAGCTGGCGCGGGCGATCGCCCGGGAGGCCGGGGTCGAGGTGGCCGACGCCGGGGCGCTCTACGCCGACTCGCTCGGGGCGCCCGGCAGCGACGGGGCCACCTACATCGGGGCGACCGCGCACAACACGCGGGTGATCCTGGAGGCCTGGGGCGCGACGGTGGATCCGCTGCCCGCTCCCCTGCGCGGATGATGCGCGCATCGTCCGGCGCTCGCGACGACGCCCTCTCGCTGAGCGGCGCCGCGTTCGGCTACGGCGGGAGGACCCGGGTGGAGGGGCTCACCCTCGAGGTGCCCGAGGGCTCGGCCGTCGCGCTCGTCGGCCCGAACGGATCGGGCAAGTCGACCCTGCTGCGGGGCATCCTGGGGCTCGCGGATCTCACGGCGGGAGGCGCCCGGGTGCTCGGCGAGGCCCCGGGTCGCGCCCGGCCCCGCATCGGCTCGCTGCCGCAGGCCGACACGCGCGACGCCGCTCTGCCGGTGACGCTGCGGCAGGTCGTCACGATGGGGCTCTACCGCTCCCGCGGGGCGCTGCGCCCGATCGGCCGCGCGGGCCGCGCCGCGGTCGCGGGGTCGCTCGAGCGCGTCGGCCTGGCCGAGCTCGCCGGGCGCCGCTTCGGCGAGCTCTCGGGCGGCCAGCAGCAGCGCGGCATCCTGGCCCGGGCGCTCGTCTCGGGCCCCCGGATGCTGCTGCTCGACGAGCCGTTCAACGGACTCGACGGCGAGAACCGCGAAGCGCTGCTGCGGCTCGTGCGCGAGCTGCGCGACGAGGGGCGCACGGTCGTCGTGTCGACGCACGACCCCGAGATCTCGCGGCGGGTCTGCACCCACGCGCTGCGGCTCCGCTCCGGGCGTCGCCCGGGCGAGCCCGGCCGCCCGGCGGCGTTCGGGCCGCTCGCCGAGGCGCTCGCGCTCGGGGGCACGGTCCCGGAGCCGCGCACCACCGCCACCGTGCGGGAGGCTGAGTAGTGGAGGCGACCCTCGACGCCTTCTCGCTCCCCTTCATGTGGCGCGCGCTGCTGACGGTCGCGGTGCTCGCGATCGCCGGGGGCGTGGTGGGCCTCTTCATCGGACTCCGCGAGCTCGAGTTCGTGAGCGACGCCCTCGTGCACGCCGTGTTCCCGGGGCTCGTCGTGGGCGCCGCGCTGGGCGGCACGGCGGGGTTGCTCCCCGGCGCGGCGATCGCGGCCGCGCTGGCGGCGTCGCTGTTCGCGACGATCGGGCGCAGGGGCGACGCCGACGCCGCCATAGCGGTGGTGCTGACGGGCCTGTTCAGCCTGGGCGTCGTGCTGGTCTCGCGCCGGGAGGGCTACGTCTCGCAGTTGCAGGAGCTGCTCTTCGGGCGTCTGCTCACGGTCACTCCGTCGCAGCTGCGGCAGATCGCCGTCGTCGCGGTCGTCGCGATCCTCCTCGTCGCGCTGACGCGGCGCGCCCAGCTCTTCAGGGCCTTCGACGCAGCCGGCGCGGAGGCCGCCGGCTTCCGCCCGCTCGGCACCGACCTGACGCTCGGCGCAGCGGTCGCGCTGCTCGTGGTGGCGGGCGTGCAGGCGCTCGGCGTGCTCATGGTCGTCGCGCTGCTGACCGTGCCCATGGCCGCGTCCCGGCTGCTCACCCGCGGCTTCGCGCTGCTGATCCCGATCGCGATCCTGCTGCCGCTCGTGGCGGGTGCGCTGGGGCTGTGGCTCGCGTTCGAGTGGTCGGTCGGATCGGGGGCGCCCGTCTCGCCCGGCGCCGTGGTCGTGCTGCTGCTCGTGGGGCTCTACCTGCTCGCGGCGCTCGCGCGCGCGATCGTGAGCCGAGCGACGATCGCGGATCCGCAGGCGGAGGCCGACCGCATCGCGGGGGGCCGATCGTGAGCGGCCTCGCGACGCTCGAGCTCACGCTGCTCGGCCTGCTCTCGGGGCTTGCGGGCGCGCTCATCGTGCTGCGCCGCCGCTCGTTCTTCGCGGTCGCGCTGAGCCACGCCACCTTCCCCGGCGGCGTCGTGTTCGCGGTCGCGGGCTGGAACCTGCTGCTCGGCCAGGCGCTCTTCGCGGTGCTGCTCGTGCTCGCGATGACGCTGCTGGGCCGTATCCCGGGGCAGGGGCGGCAGGTGACGAGCGGTGTCGTGCTCTCGTTCGGCTTCGCGCTCGGCTCGCTGCTCGCGAGCCTCAACCCCGCACTGGGCGTGCCGGTTGAGGCCCTGCTGGTCGGGTCGCTGCTCGGCGTGGGCGCCGGCGACGTCGCGGCCACGGGAGGCGTGCTGATCGCCTCGCTCGCGATCCTCGCGCTGTCGTGGCGCCGGATCCTGTTCCACGCCTTCGACCCCGCGGGCTTCGCGGCCGCGGGGTTCCGCGCGTGGCCCGTCGAACTCGTGACGGCCGCGGTGACCGCCGCGGCCGTGGTGGTGTCGATGCCCGCGGTCGGGGCGATCCTCGGCGTGGCGATGCTGATCGGCCCGGCGGCGACGGCGCGGGTGCTCGTGTCTCGGCTCGAGTGGGTGCCACCGCTCTCGGCGGCGCTCGGGATCGCGGGGGGCCTGGCGGGGATGCGGATCTCGCGCGAGTTCGGCATCGCGGCCGGCGGTTCGGTCGGGCTCGTGATCACCGGCGTGTTCCTGCTGGCGTTCGTCGCGCGGGCATGGGCGCGCCGAACCCGGCGACCGTGCGCCCGGAACTTCGCTACGGTGGGATGAGGATCGGAGGTGCTCGATGCAGCCGAAGCGGAACACGTGGCAGCGCGAGGCGGTGCGGGCGGCGCTCGCCGAGCGCCGGGGGTTCGTGAGCGCTCAGCAACTGCACCGCGACCTGCGCGACGGCGGGTCGACCATCGGCCTGGCCACGGTCTATCGCGCGCTGGCCGGTCTCGCCGAATCGGGCGAGGCCGATTCGCTGCAGTCGCCCGAGGGCGAGAACCTGTTCCGCTCCTGCGCCGCTCCCGGCCACCACCACCACCTGGTCTGCCGCGGCTGCGGCGACACCCGCGAGCTCGCGGCCTCGGTCGTGGAGGAGTGGACGAGGAGGGTGGGAGAGGAGCACGGCTTCACCGATATCGAGCACGTGGTCGACCTGTTCGGCCTCTGCGAGCGCTGCCGGAGCGAGCGCCCGCCCGAAGAGACGCGCTTCGCCCACAGGGGCGGCGCAAGGTGACAGAACGATAACAATCGCGGGCCTCGTCGGGACAGCATCGTCCCATGCGGCGCGGTACCCGGTGGTCAGCGGCGCATTATTTACGCTTTGATCGGGAATTTTCACCTATTATACAGAAAATTTGTAGGTCGCCACAAGGACTATCGCGAAGGGTGCGGGCGTGTCTACGATCGCCGTATGGCACAGGCAAAGACGACAGTGGTCAGAGTGGCCCGCGACGATCGGCAACCACTCGTCATCATCAGCGAGGTGAACAAGCACTACGGCGAGCTGCACGTGCTGAACGACATCAACACTCAGGTGGGTCGCGGCGAGGTGGTGGTGGTGCTCGGCCCGTCGGGCTCGGGCAAGTCGACCCTCTGCCGCGCCATCAACCGGCTCGAGACCATCGACTCCGGCACGATCACCATCGACGGCCAACCGCTGCCCGAGGAGGGCAAGGAACTCGCGAAGCTCCGCGCCGACGTCGGCATGGTGTTCCAGGCCTTCAACCTCTTCGCGCACAAGACGATCCTCGAGAACGTGACGCTCGGTCCCGTCAAGGTGCGCGGCATGAGCCGGAAGGCCGCCGAGGAGAAGGCGATGGCGCTGCTCGACCGCGTCGGCATCGCGGATCAGGCGAAGAAGCTCCCGTCGCAGCTCTCGGGCGGCCAGCAGCAGCGCGTCGCCATCGCGCGCTCCCTCGCCATGGATCCGAAGCTGATCCTGCTCGATGAGCCGACGAGCGCGCTCGATCCGGAGATGATCAACGAGGTGCTCGACGTCATGATCGCTCTCGCGAACGACGGCATGACCATGGTCGTGGTGACGCACGAGATGGGATTCGCGCGCCGGGCCGCCGATCGCATCGTCTTCATGTCCGACGGGCAGATCGTGGAGGAGGCGACACCCGAGCAGTTCTTCACCGATCCCCAGACCTCCAGAGCCAAGGACTTCCTCTCGAAGATCCTGGGTCACTGAGCCCGTTCCGGGGGCCACCGCCCGAGACCGGAACGATATCGAAGGACCGGCACGAACCGGGCCCCAAGGAAGAGAAGGCAGGAAACTCATGAGAATCGCCAAGTACGCAGCAGTGCTCGCGGCGGCGGGAGCACTGACGCTCACCGCGTGCGCCTCCGGATCGCCGAACGATGCCGGGAACGAGCAGACGACCACCGCGCCGGTCGAGGAGGTGACCTTCGATGAGGGCACCACCATGGCCAAGTTGCAGAACGCGGGCAAGATCACCATCGGGACGAAGTACGATCAGCCGCTCTTCGGCCTCATGAATCCCGGCACGAATCAGCCGGAGGGGTTCGACGTCGAGATCGGCAAGCTCATCGCCTCGAAGCTCGGCCTGAGCGACAAGCAGATCCAGTGGAAGGAGGCGGTCTCGGCGAACCGCGAGCCGTTCATCCAGAACGGCGAGGTCGACATCGTCGTCGCCACCTACACGATCAATGACGAGCGCAAGCAGGTCATCGACTTCGCGGGCCCCTACTACATCGCCGGGCAGGACCTCCTCGTGCTGCAGGGCAACCCCGAGGGCATCAAGGGCATCGAGGACGTCAAGGGCAAGCAGGTCTGCTCGGTCACCGGGTCGACCTCCGAGCAGAACCTTCAGGCTGCCGGGGTCGAGGTGCTCGCCACCGACACCTACTCGAACTGCCTCGAGCCGCTGCGGTCGGGCCAGGTCGTCGCGGTGTCTACCGACAACGTGATCCTCGCGGGCCTCGCCGACCAGAACCAGGGCGAATTCGAGGTGCTCGACAACCCCTTCACCGAGGAGCCCTACGGCATCGGGCTGAAGAAGGGAGACCAGGAGTTCCGCAACTTCATCAACGACGTGCTCGAGCAGTCGTACGAGGACGGCTCCTGGGCCGCGGCCTGGGAGAGCACGGCGGGCAAGGTGCTCTCCACGCCGGAGCCGCCGGCGGTCGACCGCTACTGACCCGGTCCGCCGGGCGGCGATGCGCCGCCCGGCGGACCTCTCCTCGGAGAAGGGATCCCGAACGTGGACGTGCTCCTCGCGAACTCCGGCACCGTCATCGCCGGGTTTCTGATGACCCTCAGGCTGCTGCTCTTCGGCGGCCTCGGAGCGATGGCCATCGGCCTGGTCGTGGCGACCATGCGCATCTCGCCGGTGGCGTCGCTGCGCAGCTTCGCAACGGTCTACACCGAGCTGATACGCAACACCCCGCTGACGCTGCTGCTCATGTTCATGGTGTTCGTGCTGCCGTTGATCGCTCCGAATCGGCCTCCGTACGAGGTGCTGGCGTCGATCGGCCTGGCGATCTACACCTCGCCGTTCGTGGCCGAGGCCCTGCGCAGCGGTATCAACGGCGTGCCGGTGGGCCAGGCAGAGGCGGCCCGCTCGATCGGCCTCGCCTTCGGCCAGACGCTCACGCTCATCGTGCTGCCGCAGGCCCTGCGCATGGTGGTGCCGCCGCTCATCAACGTGTTCATCGCGCTCACGAAGAACACGTCCGTCGCGGGCGGCTTCTTCGTGGTCGAGCTGTTCGCCACGGCCCGGCAGCTCACCAACGCCAACGGGCAGGCGGTGATCCCGATCCTCGTGGGGGTGGCCTGCTTCTACCTGCTGATCACCATTCCGCTCGGTCTCATCGCCGGGCAGATCGAGAAGAAGGTGCGGGTACTGCGATGAGTCAGGCCACCGTTCTCTACGACGCCCCCGGCCCCCGGGCCCGCGCTCGCTCCCGGACCATCTCCATCGTGGGTCTCCTCGCCGTGCTCGGGCTGCTCGGCTGGGTGACCTGGCGGCTCGCGCAGCCGCAGGTGGCGGTCAACGGCAACGTCACGCCCGGCATGCTGGACCCCTCCCGGTGGGACGTGCTCGGGTATGCCGAGGTGTGGCAGTATCTCGGCCGAGGCGCCTGGAACACGATCCGCGCCGCCGCGGTCGCCATGGTCGGCGCCATGCTGCTGGGGATGCTCTTCGCCTTCGGCAGGCTCGCCGAAAGCGCGCTCGTCCGGGTGCCGGTGAGCGTGATCCTCGAGTTCTTCCGGGGCATGCCCGTGCTGCTGATGATGCTCTTCATCCTGCTGGTTGCCTCGACCGGTGCGTTCTGGGCGGTGGTCATCGCGCTCATCATCTACAACGGGGCGATCGTCGGCGAGGCGCTGCGCGCCGGCATCCTCGCGCTCAACAAGGGGCAGCGCGAGGCCGGCCTCTCGATCGGGCTCACTCCCGTGCGCACCCGGCTGATGATCGAGTTCCCGCAGGCCTTCACGCAGATGCTGCCGATCCTCGTGGCGCAGATGGTGGTGCTGCTGAAGGACACCTCGCTCGGGTACATCGTCGCCTATCCGGAGCTGGCGAAGACCGTGAAGGACGCCTCGACGTTCTACGGCAACCGTTATCTGTTCACCTTCTGGGTGGTCGCCGTGGTGATCTACCTCGCGATCAACCTCAGCGTGTCGTGGTTCGGCCGCCGCATGGCGCGCTTCGCAGCGGCGCGCGGCGGCAGGGCGGGCGGTGCGGTCGCCGCCGTCGCGGCGGTCGACGCCGGGGGCGGCGGAGACGGTGCGATGGGCGCCGCCTCGGGTGCGCCCGGGGCCGAGAGGCCGTCCTGAGGCCCGCTCGCCGAGCGGGCGAGCCCGCGGCCGCCCCGGGCCGGTGGTCGGCCGACGCGTCCGCCCCGCGCGAGCGCGCCTACCTCGACCCGGCGACCGGCGACCGGTACCCGCTCGACGCGCCCCGCTGGCGCTCCGACGCCGGTGGGCCGCTGCTGATCACTCCGGGCCGGGGCATCGGGGCGGGCGACGTCGACGGTGCGGAGCGCAGCCTGTGGCGGTACCGCGCCGCGCTGGCGCTGGAGATCGAGCATCCGATCACCCTCGGCGAGGGCTGCACGCCGCTCGTGCAGAGGGAGTGGGCGGGGGCGCGGCCGTACTTCAAGCTCGAGTGGTTCTCGCCGACGGGCAGCTTCAAGGACCGTGGCGCGAGCGTGATGCTGTCGGTACTGCGGCATCAGGGGGCGACCGCGGTGATCGAGGACTCGTCGGGCAACGGAGGGGCGGCCGTCGCGGCGTACGGCGCGGCGGGCGGGATCGACGTCACGGTGTTCGCCCCGGCATCGACCTCGCCCGCGAAGCTGGTGCAGGCCCGCGCCTACGGCGCGCGCGTCGAGCTGACCGAGGGGCCGCGGGAGGCTTCGCAGGCGGCCGCGATCGCCGCGGCCGAGCGCGGAGAGGGCTGCTACGCGAGCCACAACTGGCAGGCGTTCTTCCTCGAGGGCACGAAGACGCTGGCGTACGAGATCTGGGAGGATCTCGGCTTTCGCGCTCCGGACGCGGTGGTCGTGCCCGTCGGGGCCGGGAGCAGCCTGCTCGGCTGCTCCCTCGGATTCGGCGAGCTGCGGCGGGCCGGGGCGATCGACCGGGTGCCCCGGTTGTACGCCGCTCAGCCGCTGCACTGCTCGCCGGTCGACGCCGCGCTGCGCGGAGAGGTCGGGCGGCCCGTGCTGCCGACCGTCGCCGAGGGCACGGCGATCCGCGCCCCGCTGCGCCTCGCCGAGATGCTCGCCGCGCTCCGCCGGACCCGCGGCGGCACCGTGGCCGTGCCGGAGGAGGAGATCCTCGCGGCACATGCCGCTCTCGCCGGGCGGGGCCTCTACGCGGAACCGACGAGCGCGACCGCGGCGGCCGCGCACGCTCGCCTCGTCGCCGACGGCGCGCTCCGCCCGCACGAGACCGCGGTGGTCGTGCTCACGGGATCCGGCCTCAAGGCAGCGAGCCCTGCAGCGCGGGAGCCGTGGAGCGATCGTCGGCCTTCGGCCCCCGGTCCGTGCGGCGCGCACGCCGCCTGACGACGCGCCGGGCGCGCCGCCGCGCCCTTCGGAGCGCGAGCCGCTCTCTGCGCCGCTCGACGAGCGCGTACAGGATCGGTACGAGCACCAGGGTGAGCAGCGTCGACGAGATGAGGCCGCCGATCACGACGATGGCGAGCGGCCGAGAGATGAACACTCCCCCGCCGGTGAGCCCGAGCGACATGGGCACCAGCGCGAAGATCGTCGCGGCTGCCGTCATCAGGATCGGCCGCAGCCGCAGCCGTGTGCCGTGCTCGACCGCCTCCTCCAGCGACGCCCCGCTCTCCCTGAGCCGATTCACGAGGTCCATGAGCACGATCGCGTTCGTCACCACGATGCCGATGAGCATGAGCAGGCCGATGAGCGCCGGGAGGCCGAGCGGCGTGTTCGTGATCAGCAGGCCGAGGATCGCGCCCGTCGCGGCGAAGGGGATCGAGACGAGCAGCACGAAGGGACCGCGGAAGCTCCGGAAGGTCGCCACCATCACGAGGAGCACGAGCACGATCGCCGCCAGCATGGCGCCGCCGAGCTGGGCGAACGCCTCGTCCTGCTCGGCGCTGACTCCGCCGAGCTCGAAGCTCACGCCCGCGGGTAGGTCGACGGTCGCGATGGCGCGATCCACCGCGCTGCTCGCCGCGTCGAGCTGCCCGCTGCGGGGCGTCACCGTGAGCGCGACCTGGCGCTCGCCGTCGGCGCGGGTGATCGTGGGCGCCGTGAGCTCCTCCTCCACCGTCGCGATGTCGGCGAGCCGGATCGCGGTGCCGGTCGCCTCCGCGGCGGCCCGCTGCTCGGCCTCCGCCGCCTGCTGCTCCGTCAGCTGGGCCGCGGCGTCGGACTGCGCCCGCTGCAGACCGGCGATCTGCTCGTCGATTCCGGTGATGCCGCCCTGCGCGCTCGCGATCGCCCCCTCGAGCGAGGCGATCTGCTCGGTGCGCTGCTGCTGGGCGCGCACCGCGGCCTCCTCCTCGGGCGTGCGCGGCTCCCCCGGCACGATCGGCATGCTCCGCAGCTGAGCGAGCTGCTCGTTCAAGGGCCCCAGCTGCGCGACGAGTTCGGAGCGCTGCGCCGCCGCCTGGTTCAGCTGATCGCTCAGCTCGGCGCTCGCCTTGATCCGCTGCTCCTCGGCGGCGGCGTCCGCCTTCTCCTGGAGAGCGTCCGAGGCCTGCTTCTGCGCCTGAGCCGTCTGCTGCGGCGTGACCGGCAGCACGATCTCGCCGAGCTGCTCCGCGGTGCGCCCGGCTCCCGGGGTGCGCAGCACGATGTCGCGCTCGCGGCCCTCGAGCATCAGGCGGCCCACGGGCTGTCCCTCGAGTGCCTCCTGCACCGAGCGGGCGACGAGGGCGCGGTCGAAGCCGGAGCGGGCGGCTGCGGTCTCGTCGAGCTTCACCCGCATCACGGGCTGCTCGCCCGCGAGGTCGCTGCGCACCGCCTGCACGCCGGCGGCCCCGGAGAGCTCCTTCTGCAGCAGGTCGCTGGCGCGCTGCAGCGCGGCCGGGTCGGATCCCCTGATCTGCAGGGCGATCCCGTCGCCCGCCGCTCCGCCGACGAACGCGTCCTGCGTCTGCAGCTGCACCTTCCCGGCGTCGGGAAGGGTCTTGAGCGTTCGCTCCACCGCGTCGCCGACGGCCGCGGCGTCGGCTCCGTCCTCGAGCTGCAGGTCGTACGAGATCGCCTCCGTCGCGCCTCCGGAACCGCCCGCTCCGGCGGTTCCGAGCGGAATCGACGTCATGACGTCGCGCACGCCGGCCACTTCGCCGAGTGCGCGCTCCACCGGCTCCGCCGCGGCGACCAGGGCATCTCCGCCTCCCGACCCCGCAGCCTCGGCGCCGCCTCCGACCGGAACCGGCGGCGTCTGGGTAACCCGCAGGCTCTCGTTGCCCGAGGAGCCGAGGAAGTCGGTCTGCAGGAACGGCGTCATCGCGAGCGTCGCGACGAGGACGAGCGTCGACGAGATCAGGGTGATCGCGGGGTGGCGCCGCGTCGCGTTCAGCACGGGCATGAGGGCGCGCTGCAGACGATCGGGGGCCGTGTGGATCTCTGCCAGATCGCTCTCGGGCGCCGCGGGATCCGTCGCGTCGCCGTCGCGGTGCCGCTCGTGGACGGGCCTCGCCCTCGCAGCCGTCGCGCGCATGAACCAGTACGCCAGCACCGGCACGATCGTGAGCGCCACGAGCAGCGAGGCGAGCAGCGCGATCGTCACCGTCACCGCGAAGGGGCGGAACAGCTGCCCCGCGATGCCCGAGACGAGGGCGATCGGCAGGAACACCGCCACCGTGGTGAGCGTCGAGGCGGTGATCGCGCCCGCGACCTGCCGCACCGAGGCGACGACCCCCGCGGGCGTGAGGGGTCCGGATCCGCGCCGTCGGCTGATGTTCTCGATCACCACGATCGAGTCGTCCACGACCCGCCCGATCGCGATCGTGAGCGCGCCCAGCGTCAGGATGTTGAGGGTGTTGCCGCTCCACCACAGCCCGACGAGCGTGATGAGCAGTGAGAGGGGGATCGAGACCGCCGCGATCACGGTCGATCGCCACGAGCCGAGGAAGGCGAGGATCACCAGTACGGCGAAGAGCAGGCCCAGCCCGCCCTCGACCGAGAGGTCCTTGATCGACTGCTCGATGTACGGCGCCTGATCGAAGATCGAGACGAACTCGGCCTGCAGGCCCGGCGCGAGGCGGTCGAGCTCGGCGGTGACGGCGCGCGAGATGTCCACGACGTTCGCGCCCTGGGAGGGGAAGACCTGCAGCGTCAGCGCGGGGTTGCCGTTGACGCGCGAGATGGTGTCGGCGGGCACGGCCTCGACGCTCACGTCGGCGAAGTCGGAGACGCGCACGACGCCGCTCTCGCCGCCGCTCTCCACGGTGAGCGGCATCGCGGAGATCTCCTCGACGGCCTTCTCCGGGGAGGAGCTCGGCGCCGATCCGACCGTCACCGACACGGGACCGTCCGCCGTCTCGGCCTGGCCGGCGGGGAGCGCGGCGCCGCGCGATTCGAGTGCGGGGGCGATCTGAGCGGGGTCGACCTTCAGCCGCTCGACGTCGGCCGGGCGCGGCGCGATCAGGATCCGCTGATCCTGACGACCCGCGAGGTCGACCCGCTGCACGCCGCTCAACCCCTGCAGCGCCGGCACGACCTCCTGCGCGAGGGCGTCTCCGAACGCGGCTTCATCCTTCGCGGTGCCCGCGCTCAGCACCATGGCGGGTATCTCGTCGGAGCCCCCGGAGAAGACCTGCACCTCCGTGCCGTTCGGAAACGAGGACTTCAGGGATTCGGCGGCGGAGCGGATGGTGCGCAGCGTGTCGGCGTCGTTCTCGCCGAAGGGCCACTCGACCGTGATCTCCGCCGATCCGCTCGACGTGGACGAGGCGACCCGGGTCACCCCGGGCACGGCGCCGATCGCCTGCTCCGTCGGCTCGGTGATGACGCGCGCCATCTCCTCGGGGGCGAGGCCGGAGGACTGCACCGAGACGAACGCCATCGGGGCCTGCATCGGCGGCATGAGCTCCTGCTTGAGCGAGCTCATCGCGAAGACGCCGAGCACGGCCACCGCGAGCGTGGTCAACCCGACGATGAGGCGGTTCTTGAGGCTGGTGCGGGTGAGGAAGGACATGGGGCCTTTCGGTGGGGTGCGGCGATGTCGTCGCCGGATCCGGGGCGCGCACCTCGGCCGGAATGACGGGGTGCGCGCTGGCGCACGCCGGCGATGCGCACTCCGCGCACCGCACCCTCGCCGGAGACACCCTCAGCCTCTCGGGTGTTCGGCGGTCGCGCATCCTCCCAGGGTGCTATTTCGGATCAGCCCGAAGTATGAGTCGGGAGACCCGGAGCGGCGGACCCCACCGGCTCGCCGCTCCGGGATCGAGGCCTCAGGCGAGCCGCGTCTCGGGCGCCATCGAGTAGGTGTGCTCGGGGTCGGCGAACACGGCATCGCCGAGGGCGTCGTCGATCGCCGCGAGCGTGTCGGCGTCGAGCTTGATCCCCGACGCCCGCACGGTCTCGGCGAGCTGCTCGGGGCGCGAGGCTCCGACGAGGGCGGACGCGACGTTCGCATTCTGCAGCACCCACGCGATGGCCAGCTGCGGCATGGTGAGCCCGGCCTGCTCGGCGATCGGGCGCAGGCGCTGCACGGCCGCCAGCACGTCGTCGCGCAGGAAGGACTCGATGAACTTCGCCCCGCCCCGTCGGTCGGTGGCGCGGGACCCCTCCGGTACCGCCCCGCCCGGAGCGTACTTGCCCGACAGCACCCCCTGCGCCATCGGCGACCACACGATCTGCGAGATCCCGAGCTCCTGCGAGGCGGGCACCACCCGGCCCTCGATGACGCGCCACAGCATCGAGTACTGCGGCTGGTTCGAGACGAGCTGCACGCCGAGCTCGCGCGCGAGCGCGTGGCCCTCGCGGAGCTGCTCCGCGGTCCACTCGGAGACGCCGATGTAGAGCGCCTTGCCCTGCCGCACGATGTCGGCGAAGGCCTGGAAGGTCTCCTCGAGCGGGGTCTCGGCGTCGAAGCGGTGCGCCTGGTAGAGGTCGACGTAGTCGGTGCCCAGGCGGCGGAGCGAGCCGTTGATCGACTCGAGCACGTGCTTGCGGCTGAGGCCCGTGTCGTTCGGCCCCTTGGGACCGGTGGGGAAGTACACCTTGGTGAAGATCTCGAGGCTCTCGCGGCGCTGGCCGCTGAGCGCGCGGCCGAGCACCTCTTCGGCCGCGAGGTTCGCGTAGGCGTCGGCCGTGTCGAAGGTGGTGATGCCCGCGTCGAGCGCGGCGTGCACCGTGGCGATCGCGTCGTCGTCGTCCACCTGCGAGGCGTGGGTCACCCAGTTGCCGTAGGTGATCTCCGAGACCTTGAATCCGCTGTTGCCGAGGTATCTGTATGCGACCATGCCGCCCACCCTAGCGGGGGCCGACCGCCATGATCAGGGCCGGGCGATCCGGTCGGACGGGCCCGGCGCAGCTCACCCGGAATCACCGGGCGACATCGTCGGTGCGACCCGCGTCCACTCCGCCAACTTCGCGGCGCGGCCGTCGCCGCTCGAGCGGCCGGTGAGCCGCCGCTTCACCCACGGCACCACGTGGTCGCGGGCGTAGCTCAGCTGCTCCCGGCGGGTGGGCCGCGGGATCGGCGCCGCCTCGATCGCCCAGCCGCTCGGCGGCGCGAGATCCAGCGCCCGCAGCACGTTCGCGGCCACGCGGCGATGCCCCACGGGTGCGAGGTGCAGGCGGTCGGGCGACCAGTACTGCGACCCGCCCAGCTCGGCATCGCTCCAGTTGTCGGCGAAACGGATCCCGAGCCTCTCGGCGATGCCGCGCGCCTCCCGCACCAGCTCGTCGCCCTTCGCCCGCACCCGGTCGCCGCCCGGGAGCCCCGCCGTCGGGTTCGCCCCGGCGAGCAGCAGCGGCTCGGCTCCGGCCTCCCGGATCCGCACCAGCGCCCGCTCGGTCTCCGCGCTGATCCACGCGAGGTCGGTGCCGGGGCGCAGCATGTCGTTGCCGCCGCCGTTGAAGCTGACGAGCGTCGGGCCGAGGGCGAGCGCGGGTTCGAGCTGCTCCGCGATGATGGGGGCGAGCAGGCGACCGCGGATCGCGAGGTTCGCGTACTGGATCGGCTCGCCCGTCGCCTCGGCGATCCCCCGCGCGACGAGGTCGGCCCAGCCGCGCACCGAGCCGTCGGGCTGCTCGTCGCCGACGCCCTCGGTGAAGCTGTCGCCGACGGCGACGTAGCGGATCCGCGCCCGCTCCGGCCGCGGTGCTGCATGGGCGGCCGGGGCGGCTGTCTCCGCAGCGGGATCGTGTGTGCTGCGATCCCCCGCCTCTTGATCCCGAACCCGGTGCTCTCGCTCAGCCTGCCCGTCACCCACCCACCCAGCCTACGCCCGTCTCACCGCGCCCCTGCCCGCCGCTCCCCGGCCCTGCCCGCCGCTCCCCGGCCCTGCCCGCCGTCGGAACGCCAGAATCTTCCCGAAAGGCCAAGAAAATCGCGCTAATACCGTGGTGTCTCGGGAGGGCCGTGGTGCTTCGGTGTGCGAAAAGGCGTGCGGACCGAGAGCAGGGGCGGGCGGGCGAGGGGGCGCGGGCGAGAGAGGGGGCGGGCGGCAGGACGGGGACGGGGCGGTTCGGGAGAGGAAGGGGCGAGGGCGGCGCAAGACGGGTCGGAGCACGGGCGACACGCCCGGCTTGTGCGATACCGGATCCTGACATAGAATCGATGTTTGGCTGCGCGCCGTCCCAGTGCGCAGACCGCGGGGGCCGCTCGCCTCGAGACCGGAATGACTTGTCAGGCCGGGGCACCTGCAGACAAGAAATCTTGGGTGGGGCCGTCCGGCCTCACGGTATGAGAGGAAACACCATGGCAGCAGTGTGCCAGGTGACCGGCGCCGTTCCCGGCTTCGGTCACAACATCTCGCACTCGCACCGTCGTACCAAGCGCCGGTTCGATCCGAACATCCAAAAGAAGACCTACTTCGTGCCGTCGCTCGGCCGCAAGGTGACCCTCACCCTGTCGGCCAAGGGCATCAAGGTGATCGATGCCCGCGGCATCGACGCCGTCGTGGCTGATCTGCAGAAGCGTGGGGTGAAGTTCTAATGGCGAAGGACAAGGACGTACGTCCGATCATCAAGCTCCGCTCGACCGCGGGGACCGGGTTCACCTACGTGACGAAGAAGAACCGCCGCAACACCCCCGACCGCCTCGTGCTCAAGAAGTACGATCCGGTCATCCGCAAGCACGTCGAGTTCCGAGAGGAGCGCTAATCATGGCGAAGAAGAGCATGATTGCGAAGAACAAGCAGCGCCAGGCGATCGTCGACCGCTACGCGGAGAAGCGCGCCGAGCTGAAGAAGGCCCTCATCGACCCCAACGGGACCGACGAGAGCCGCGAGGCCGCCCGCGTGGGCCTGCAGAAGCTCCCCCGCAACGCCTCGCCGGTGCGCGTGCGCAGCCGCGACGTCATCGACGGCCGCCCCCGCGGCGTGCTGTCGAAGTACGGCGTCTCGCGTGTGCGCTTCCGCGACATGGCGCACCGCGGCGAGCTGCCCGGCATCACGAAGTCGAGCTGGTAAGCAGCTCGTGCTGTAAGCAAGCCTCGCAGGCCGCGATCGAAGCGGGCGCGGGTCCCCCGGGATCCGCGCCCGCTTTCGTGCCCGATGACGTATCGCGAGCCGCCGGCGGCCCCATATGACACGCCGCGACACAAAATCCCCGCCGAGTTCCGCAGAATTCCGCCGAATTGGGGTAGATTCGTAGCGATCAACCGATCGGACCCTCCCAAACCGGGAGGGATACCTGAACACGATCAGGGGCTGGGGAGCACTGCGTCTTCGCCCTGGAAGGACACAACATGGCACTCAACAAGACTGAGCTTGTCGCGAAGATCGCCGCCGAGACCGGCCAGAGCCAGGCCGCTGTTTCGAGCGTGATCGACGGCCTCTTCGCCGCGGTTTCCGAGACCGTCGCCGCAGGCGACAAGGTGTCGATCCCCGGCTGGCTCTCCTTCGAGACCGCGACCACCGCTGCTCGCACCGGCCGCAACCCCCGCACCGGCGAGACCATCGACATCCCCGCAGGCAAGCGCGTGAAGGTGTCGGTCGGCTCGAAGCTCAAGGCTGCCGTGAAGTAACCCGCTCTCCCTGAAGACCCCCGCTCGGCGTTCGTCGCCCGGCGGGGGTCTTCTCGTGTCCGCTGTTCCAAGCGGCGGGCGATGCGATCGGGATCGGGAAAACGTTGGCCCGAGGGCTCAGCCGCCCGCGTGCCCCTCGTCGGTGACGGTCACATCGGCGCGGTGGAAGTTGAGGTGCGAGCGCGAGGCCGTGGGTCCGCGCTGGCCCAGGTAGCGGGAGAACGTTGCGCCCGCGCCGTACGGCCGCTCGGCCGGCGAGAGCAGCTTGAAGAAGCAGAGCTGGCCGATCTTCATGCCGGGCCAGAGGCGGATCGGCAGGGTGGCGACGTTGGAGAGCTCGAGGGTGACGTGCCCCTCGAAGCCGGGATCGATGAAGCCCGCGGTGGAGTGCGTGAGCAGGCCGAGCCGGCCGAGCGAGCTCTTGCCCTCGAGGCGGGCCGCGATGTCGTCCGGCAGGCCCACCTTCTCGAAGGTGGAACCGAGCACGAACTCGCCGGGGTGCAGGATGAAGCCCTCGGCCGGGTCGACCTCGATGAGGCGGGTCAGCTCGGGCTGCTCCTCGGCGGGGTCGATGACCGCGTACTTGTGGTTGTCGAAGAGACGGAAGTAGCGGTCGAGCCGCACGTCGACGCTCGACGGCTGCACCATCGAGGCCTCGCTGGGCGTGAGCCTGATGCGCCCGGATTCGAGTTCGGCGTTGATGTCGCGGTCTGAGAGCAGCACGTGTCGAGTCTACGGGAATGGCCCCCGGCGGGTGATCTCGGCCATGACGGTCACGCTCTCCGCCGACCACCGGGTGCTCGACGGCGCGCTCGCCGCCGAGTGGCTCGCCGCCTTCGCGAAGCGCATCGAGCAGCCGCTGGGTCTGCTGGTCTAGGCTCGAACGACCCGCACACCTCCGCCGAAGGGACTCCGCATGCCCGTACTGCTCCGCATCGACTCCTCTGCCGGCGGCGCCGACTCCAGGTCCCGCCGCATCACGGACGAGCTCGCCGGGGCCTGGCTCGCCCGCGGCGAGGAGTTCTCCGTGGTCGCGCGGGATCTGAACGCGTCCCCGCCGCCGCACCTCGGCGACACCGCCCAGCACTGGCCCGAGCGCCTGCGCGGCGGCGCCGTGCTGGACGCCGGGACCGCCGCGCTGCAGGGTGAGCTGATCGCCGAGCTGCTCGCGGCCGACGCGGTCGTCATCGGCGCGCCCATGTACAACTACACCTTTCCCTCGACGCTGAAGGCGTGGCTCGACTTCGTCCACGTGCCCGGCGTCACCGCCCCGTTCGACGAGCCGACCCAGCCGCTCGCCGGCCGCCCCGCCGTGATCGTGAGCGCGCGCGGCGCCACCGACGACGACGGCGCCTTCGAGCACGTCTTCGCCCCGCTGCGGCTCGCCCTGGGCGACGGGCTCGGCATGGACGTGCACGTCGTCTCGACGAGCCGCACCCTGGCCGACGCCGTCCCCGACCTCGACGCCGCGCTCGCCGCCGAGGAGCTCGCGCGGGCGCTCGACCGGGTGCGCGAGCTCGGAGCGTCGCTGCCTGCGACGTGATCCTGAGCTGGCTCCTGCGCTCGGCGGAGGAGTGCAGCTGGCGTCGAGATTCCGCACGAATCGAGTCAGAGATGCGCGGCAGGTAGCTTGCAACCAGATCTCCACAGTGCCGGTAAGTGTGGATCTGAAGAACCGCCACGTATGGATTTGGGGTGAACTCAAGTAGGTATTTGGGGCGTATTCAGGCTCGGAACCGGCGACTACCCGCCACACCGAGCCCCGATCGTGTTGCGCAGCGCGTTCTCGGCTGAACCCGTCCTCGTCTGCCCCTGTCAGGGCCCGAGTGCGTCAATAGGAATGACCCAGACTCCGTCACTGCGTCGGTAGGCCATGCCGGTGGCGGTGATGACCGCCAAAGCTGCAGGTGTACCTGTGCGTACCTCATCGATCTGGTTCGCGAACTTCAGGAGTCCCTCTGCGGCGGCATCGACAGCCCGCTGGCCGAGTTTGACTTCGAACGCGGCCCAGCGCCCGTCATCGAGCTGCACGATCGCATCGACTTCGAGTCCTTTGGCATTTCGGAAGTGAGAGACGAGGCCTCCAAGAGGTTGCGAATAGACGCGCAGATCCCGTACCGCCAGAGACTCGAAGAGGAGGCCGGTCCAGTTCAAGTCGGCGAGCAGCCGTTCGGGGGTGCCGCGGATCGCCGCCACCGCGAGAGAGGGGTCGGTGAAATGCCGCTTTGCGGCTTCGCGGGCCGGAGTTCTCGAGCGAAGATGCGGCCCCCACGCAGGCTGATCCTCAAGAACCATGAGGCGCGCGAGCCCGTTGATGTCGTTGGTCACCGTCGATCGGGTTACGGTGCCGTCCGCACCCGCGACGTCAGCGGTGATCTGCGTGATGCGAGCCTCCGTCGCCACATTGCGTGCGAGCGTGCTGAGAAGGCGTTGGATCCTCTCCGGACTGCGGGTGCGATGGCCGACTGCAGGCAGGTCGACGTTGCTGATCTGATCGAGATAGCCTCGGAGCGCCCGTGCCGCCGTACGCGGTCCGTCCTGCTGCAGGGCGGGCCATCCGCCGGTAACGATCCGATCGATCACGTCGGTGACCTCGAGCCCGGCTCCCTTCGCGGGTTCCTGCGCGCCGGTGAACAGCCGTTCGAGTGATACCGAACCATTGGAGTGACCCGACTCGAAGAGGGACATCGGGCGCATGCGGAGCGCCGCGATCCGTCCTGCTCCGGAATGACGGCTCGCGTTGTCGGAGGGGGTGGCGGAACCGGTGAGGATGAAGATTCCCTTTTCGCCGGATCGATCATCGACCGCGCGTCTGACGTGATTCCACAACTGCGGTTCGAGCTGCCATTCGTCGAGCAGGATCGGCGGGTCGCCTTGCATGAGCAGGCTCGGCGCGACTTCGGCTGTCCGGCGCGCGGCATCATCGATGTCGAATCTGAAGGCGGTTCTGGATCGCGTGGCCCCGGTAGCGGTTTTGCCGCATGCCCGGGGGCCTTCGATGAGCACGGCTCCGACAGCCGCGAGCATCTCATCCAGCTCGGAGTCGACTACTCGAGTGCGATACATCGGAAGCCCTTCCCGGCCGTGCCAGAGAGCCGGACCCAGTCGTGGATTCTGCGACTGTGTGCAGTACGACAAGTGCCTGTCGGCACAAGCTCTCAGTCGTCTCTTGCATCGTGTATTACTTTGCCTATTGTACGGCCTTCGCACTGTGCATGAGTAGTCTATTGCTCAGAATATTCCGTTTTTACTGCGCAAAATATTCCACTCCTATTGCACAGAACATTCCGACTCTATTGTGCAGAATATTCCACTTGTACTGCACAGAGCATTCCCCTCAGAAGAGACGCAGCCCGGTCGGCGGGATGAAGCCGGGACCGGGTGCCTGCTCCCCGGCCGGCAGCGGAGGGCGCTCATCGGCGGAAGCCGTCTCGGTGCCGGATCCCGCCTCGTCTCCAACCTCCTCCGTGAGGGCGAAGAGCAGCTCTGCGAGGCGATCGCCGAGTTCGTCGAAACCTCCGTCGGTGTGCGGCCCCGCGAGCGCGGCCGTGCGCAGCGCCCGCTCGTAGACGCCGCTGAACACCGGTATCGCGCGCTCGACGGGGATCACGAAACGGCGGCCGGCGGCCGAGACCACCCGCTCCACCGCGCCGGAGATGCTGGTGTAGAAGCGGTCCATGAACTCGTGGTGCCCCGGCGCGATCGAGGGGTCGCGCATGGCCAGCAGCAGAAACTCCGTCTCGAGCACGAACCAGGCCGTCGCGTCGCTCGCCGGAGCGAAGAACTCCACCACGTAGCGCCCGGCCTCTGCGGGGGAGATGCAGCCGCTGCGCTCGCGCAGCGTCGGTTCCAGCTCGCGCGCCCTGACGGCCAGACTCTCGGCGCGCTGCTCGAACTCGCGCTCGAGCAGTGCGAGGAGGAGCTGTTCCTTGCTCGAGAAGTTGGAGTAGAAGGCTCCTCGCGTGAACCCGGCGCGGGCGCACACCGCCTCGACGGAGGAGCCCTGCAGTCCCCCCTCGACGAACACCTCGGTCGCGGCGTCGAGAAGGCGCGCCCGGGTCTCCTGGCGTCTGGCACTCGGAGTCGACATGCGACCATCTTCGCACGCTCAGCACCCTCGAAGCCTGTACCGATACATTGGTGCATCGAACTCGATACATTCGTGTATCAAGTGTGAATCGTTCCGATCGGAAGGCCCGCATGTCCACGCTGCTCTACGCCCTCGGCCGCTGGGCCACCCGGGCGAAGACCCTCGTGCTCGTTCTCTGGATCGCCGTGCTCGCCCTGCTGGGAGCGGGAGCGGGCCTCTTCGGCCAGGGCGCCGATGCGCCGATCAACATCCCGGGAACCGAATCTCAGGAGGCGATCACGGAGCTCGGACGCACCTTCCCCGAGGTGAGCGGCGCCAGCGCGACGATCATCGTCGTCGCGGCCGACGGCGAGCGGGTCGACGCCGCGCCGTACAAGCAGGTCGTCACCGACGCGGCCTCCGAACTCGAGGACGTGAAGGGCGTCATCGCGGTGCAGACCCCCTTCAGCGAGCTCGCGGGCGGGGGCCTCTCTGACGACGGCAGCGCCGCGCTCATCACCGTGCAGATCGAGGGAGACACGAGCACGGTGCCCGACGCGACGATCAAGGGCATCGAGCGCGCCACGGCGGGGATCCAGGATCGCCTGCCTCAGGGCGCCCAGAGCTCGTACGGAGGCGAGGTGTTCTCATCGTCCGTCCCGAGCATCAGCCCCACCGAGGCGGTCGGCGTGCTCGTGGCGTTCGTGGTGCTGATCCTCACCCTCGGCTCGCTGATCGCGGCCGGCATGCCGCTCATCATCGCGATCCTCGGCGTGGGCGTCTCGATCGCCGGCCTCTTCCTCGTCACGGCGTTCGCCGATCTCACCTCCACCACGCCCATGCTCGCGCTCATGCTCGGCCTGGCGGTGGGCATCGACTACACCCTCTTCATCGTGAGCCGGCACCAGGAGCAGCTGAGGGCCGGCGCGCCCGTCGAGGAGTCGATCGCCAGGGCGACGGCGACGAGCGGCTCCGCGGTCGTGTTCGCCGGACTCACCGTGATCATCGCGCTCGTGGGGCTCTCGGTCGCCGGCATCCCGTTCCTCACCGCGCTCGGCGTGGCCGCCGCCGCCGCGGTCGCGGTGGCGGTGCTCGTCGCGGTCACGCTCACGCCCGCGGTGATGGCGATGGCCGGCACCCGGATCCTGCCGAAGAAGCAGCGGAGGGCGCTCGAGGCGGGCGTCGCCGAGCAGACCCGCGCCCCCTCGCGCGCCGACCGCTTCTTCGGGGGGTGGGTGCGTGCGGTCACCCGGCGCCCGCTCGTCACGATCCTCTCCGTGCTCGTGCTGCTCGGCATCGCGGCGGTCCCCGCGCTCCAGCTGCGCCTCGCCCTCCCCAACGCGACCTCGCTGCCCGCCGACGACCCGGCGCGAGTGACCTACGAGCTCACGGGCGAACGCTTCGGCGAGGGCTACAACGGGCCGCTGCTGCTGACGGGATCGATCATCGAGAGCAACGACCCGCTCGGGCTCATGAACGACCTCGCCGACGAGGTGCGCCGGGTGCCCGGCGTCGCCGACGTGCCCCTCGCCACCCCCAACCAGGGCGCCGACACGGGCATCATCCAGGTGGTTCCCGAGGAGGGGCCGCACGCCGAGAGCACCGCCGCGCTCGTGCGCGAGCTGCGCGACATGCGCGACGAGTGGGAGCGGAAGTACGGGGTGAGCCTCGCCGTGACGGGCTTCACCGCGGTCGGCATCGACGTCTCCGAGATGCTCATGCGGGCGCTGCTGCCCTTCGGCGTCCTGGTGGTCGGGCTGTCGCTGATCCTGCTCGCCATGGTCTTCCGCTCGGTCTGGGTGCCCATCAAGGCGACGCTCGGCTACCTGCTCTCGGTGGGAACGGCGTTCGGGGCGGTCGTGGCGGTGTTCCAGTGGGGCTGGTTCGCGGACCTGCTGGACGTCGCCTCGACCGGCCCGGTGCTGAGCTTCATGCCGATCATCCTCATGGGCGTGCTCTTCGGCCTGGCGATGGACTACGAGGTGTTCCTCGTCTCGCGCATCCGGGAGGAGTACGTGCACGGCGCGAAGGCCCGCGATGCGATCCATCGGGGTTTCGTGGGCAGCGCGAAAGTGGTCACGGCGGCGGCGCTCATCATGTTCGCGGTGTTCGCGGCCTTCGTGCCCGAGGGCGATCCGTCGATCAAGGTGATCGCGCTGGGGCTCGCCGTCGGCGTGTTCGTCGACGCGTTCGTCGTGCGCATGACGCTCGTGCCGGCCGTGCTGGCACTGCTGGGCGACCGCGCCTGGTGGATGCCGCGGCGGCTGTCGAGACTGCTGCCCGCCTTCGACGTGGAGGGCGAGGGGCTCGCGCGCGAGATCGCGCACGCCGACTGGCCCGCCGACATGCCCGAGGCCGTCATCGCAGCCGACCGGCTGCTGCTGCCCGATCAGGTGAGGGCGCCCGAGCTGCGGGTCGCGCCGGGGGAGGCCCTGGTGCTCGACCCGCGCGATCCCGTGTCGCTGCCACTCGCGCAGACCCTCACCGGCCGCGGTCCGATCGTCGCCGGCACGCTGAAGGTGGGCGGGCTGCTGCTGCCCGAGCGGGCGTCCTCGCTGCGGGCGCGCTCGGCGTGGGCCGATCCCGAATCGCTGCGCGAGGCGCTGCGGGATCGCCCGTCGTTCCTGCTGCTCGACCTGCGCGCGGCCGCCGGGCGACCGCTGACCCCCGCCGCCGCCGAGGACGTCCGCTCGGCGTTGGCCGCTGCGGTCGTCGAGACGAACCGGGGGTCGGCGCCGGCGCTGACCGTCGCCGTGCTCGGCGGGCGGGATCTCGCCGAGCGGCTGCTGCCCGACGGGGCGGTGCTCGTGCAGCCGGCCGCCGTCGGCGCCGCGCAGACCATGGAAGGAGCCGCACGATGAGCCTGTCGCTCGTACGCCGCACCGGAGCGCGGCCCGTGCACTGGACCACGATCTTCGGCCTGATGCTCGTGCCGCTCACGGTGGCGGGCGTGCTGCTCTGGGGCCTCTGGAACCCCACCGAACGACTCGGCACCGTCACCGCCGCCGTCGTCAACAACGACGAGCCGGTCGAGATCGACGGGCAGCCCACGCCGCTCGGGCGGGTGCTCGCGGGCGAGCTGATCGGCGGCGCGTCGTCCGAGGCCGGCGGCGCGAACTTCACGTGGGTGCTCACCGACGCCGCCGACGCCAAGTCGGGTCTCGACGACGGCCGGTACACCACGGTCGTGACGATCCCCGAGAACTTCTCGGCCGCAGCGACCTCGCTCTCGAACGGACCGGACAAGGCCGAGACCGCGCGCATCGACATCGCGGAGAGCGACCGCGGACGCCTCATCGACACGGCGCTGTCGAGCATCGTCACCCAGACCGCGACCGGCGTGCTCAACCGGCAGCTCGGCGCGCAGTTCGTGGGCAGCGTGTTCGTGGGCATGAGCGAGCTGAGCGGCGGGATCAGCGACGCCGCCGACGGCGCCACGGCGCTGGCCGATGGCGGCGCGCAGCTGGCCGACGGCGCGACCCAGCTCGCGGACGGCACCCGCCAGCTGGCCGATGGCACCCAGCAGCTGTCGAGCGGCGCCGGCGAGCTGTCGAGCGGGGCGTCGCAGCTCTCGACGGGCGTGGGCCAGTACGTCGGCGGGGCCTCCCAGCTGGCGCAGGCCTACGCGCCGCTGGGGCAGGGAACCGTCGCCGCCGCCACCCAGCTGAAGACGACGATCGGGGCGATCGGTCGGCTGCAGGCCGAAAGCGCGGCGCCGCAGCAGCAGGTCGCTCAGGGACTCGCCGCGGTCGGCGGCGCCATGGATCCGCAGACCGGGCTGCCCGCCGACATCGCGACCCTCGTCGCGGAGTGCTACGCCTCCGGCGCCAGCGCGGAGTTCTGCGCGCAGCTGCAGTCGACGCTCGGCGCGCGCGCCGGCCAGATCGGCGACGGCCTCGTGGCGGTGCAGGGCGGCATGACGGGTCTCGCGACGGCGCAGCAGAACTTCGCCGCGACCATGCAGGGGGGCACACAGCCGGATCCGAACGTCGATCCCGTCGCACAGCTCGACCAGCTCATCGCCGGGGCCGGGCAGTTCGGCACCGGTCTCAACGAGTTCGCGGCTCAGGGAGCGCAGCTCTCTGAGGGTGCCGCGGGCCTCGCGGGCGGCGCGTCGCAGCTCGCCACCGGCACCGCGCAGCTCGCGGCGAACACGCCGCAGCTCGCCGACGGCGCCGCCCAGCTCGCCGACGGCGCGGGCAAGTCGGCCGACGGCGCGGGCGCGCTCGCGACTGGCCTGGGCGAGGCCGCGAGTGGAATCCCGGACTACACCGAGGCCCAGCGCAAGAAGCTCGCCGACATCGCGGTCGCCCCGGTCGAGGCTCGAGGCGGTGGCGACGAGCTGTTCAACGCCTCGGGTGTGCCGCTGTTCGCCGGGATCGCGCTGTGGGCGGGCGCGCTCGCGTCGTTCCTCGTGCTCGCGCCGCTGTGGCGCCGCACGCGCGAGGCGGCCCGCGGCGTGGGGTGGATCGCGCTGCGCAGCGCGGCGCCGGCGGCGGCGCTCGGCGCGGTGCAGGGGGCGATCGCCGGCGTCGTGCTGCCGATCGCGCTCGGCTACGAGCTGGGTCGCGGGGCGGCGTTCTTCGGACTGGCCCTGCTGGCCGGTGTCGCGTTCGCGCTCGTGGTGCAGGGGCTCTCGGCGCTGCTCGGTGGGTTCGGGCGCTTCGTCGCGTTCGCTCTGCTGGTGGTCGCGTTCGCGGTCGGGATCGTCTCGACCGTGCCCGGCCCGCTCGCCGCCGTGGGCGACGCGAGCCCCGTCGGCTCGGCGCTCAGGGGTTTCCAGGCGATCGCCACCGAGGCCTCCGGTGCGGGCGTCGCGGCGCTGCTGCTGGCACTGTGGGGCCTCGGAGGCCTCGTGCTCACGGCTCTCGCGGTGCGAAGGGCGCGAAAGGCTTAGGGGAAAACGCGTAGCGTTTTCCCGCCTTTCGCGCCGACGCCACCGCGTCGGAAAGGCTTAGGGGAAAACGCGTAGCGTTTTCCCGCCTTTCGCGCCGACGCCACCGCGTCGGAAAGGCTTAGGGGAAAACGCGTAGCGTTTTCCCGCTTTTCGCGCCGACGCCACCGCGTCGGAAAGGCTTAAACGCCTCGCGTTCTCCATCCCCGGGGACCGGAGTCCCGAATGGTTGCCGCGATACCGCATGAAGCAGCCATTCGAGACTCCCGCTTTCGGGGGATCCCGAGGGTATGCTCACCCGGAGGCTGACAGAATCGAAATGGTTCGGTCTCGGCTGAGGGGAGAGCAGGATGACACAGGGCGACGATTTCCTTGAGGTGATCGAGGCCGAGGTGGTTCGGGATCCGCAGAACCCGGCGCTGCGGGAGGACTTCATCACGCTGCTGCTGCAGAGCGATCTCGACCGCGCGGCGCACGAGGTGGCGGCGTTCGAGGCGCACGGCGGCGATCCTGATCGCGCCCGCGTGCTGCGGGCGCGCGTGATGGCGGCCCGGATGCGCGGCGGGGCGCCCGCCCCGGCGCCGTCGAAGCATCCTGCGCCCCCGGCCCCCCGCCCGGCCCCGGTCCCCGCCCCGACTGCGAGCGACTCCTCCGACGACGATGTCAGCCAGCCGGGCCTGTGGGACGCCGAGCGCCCCTCGGTGACCCTGGCCAACGTGGCGGGCCTCGCCGAGGTCAAGCAGCACCTCGACTCGACGTTCCTCGCGCCGCTGCGCAACCCCGAGCTCGCGGCCGCCTTCGGTCAGAAGCCCGGCGGATCGCTGCTCATGTACGGCCCGCCGGGCTGCGGCAAGACGTTCCTCGCGAAGGCGATCGCGGGCGACCTCGGCGCGTCCTTCATCCACGTCACACTCGCCGATCTGCTGAGCAAGTGGGTCGGCGACAGCGAGAAGGCCGTGCAGAGCATCTTCCGCGATGCGCGCGCGGCCGCGCCCTGCGTGATCTTCTTCGACGAGTTCGACGCCCTCGGCGGGCGCCGCAGCTCGGGCGGCGGCGGGTCGCAGGCGATGCGCATGGTGGTGACGCAGCTTCTCGAGGAGCTCGACGGCGTCACGAGCCAGAACGACGGCGTCTACTTCCTCGCAGCGACCAACCGCCCGTGGGACATCGACCCCGCCCTCAGGCGCCCGGGCCGCATCGACAAGACGGTGCTCGTGCTGCCGCCCGACGCGATCGCGCGCTCCGCGATCCTGCAGGGGGACCTCGAGGGCAAGCCCGCCCAGGACGTCGATGTCGTCGCGGTCGCGGCGGCGACCGAGGGCTTCTCGGGCGCGGACATCGCGCAGGTGGCGAAGATCGCGCTGCAGCAGTCGATGCAGGCGTCGATGAGCGCGGGTGCGATCGTGCCCGTGACGACCGAGGCCGTGCTCGAGGCGGCGGCCGGCATCACGCCGTCGACGACCTCGTGGTTCGACCAGGTCGCGCCCGTCATCGAGTACGGCGTCGACGACGGCACCTTCGAGCAGCTGCGCAGCTACCGCGTGAGGCACGGCATGCGATGATCAGGTGGAACCCCTTCGGGGGCGCGGGTGCTTCGGGGGGCGAGCCCGAGGACCCCGTCGAGTTCGAGCGCGCGGCCATCGAGCGCGATCGCGATCTCGCCTGGGAGCTGTTCGACGCGCAGCCGACGCATCGGCGGATCCCCGAGCTCGCGCGCAGCGTGCTCGCGCGGGAGCCGAGCTTCACCGGCATGATCATCCTGATCGCGCTGCATCACCGGGCGCGCGGCGAACTCGACGAGGCCAGGCGCCTGCTGCAGGATCTCCTGGGGCGGCAGGATCGCCAATTCCTCAGCGCGCTCAGGCTCCTGCGCGACCTCGAGTACTCCGACAAGCGGTTCGCCGAATCGCAGCGGCTCGCCGAGGCGGTGCTGCGAGAGGATCCGGAGGCGGACTGGATGGACCGCATGGTCCACGCCAGCGCCCTGGTCTTCACCGGAGGCCGCGAGGCGGGGTGGGAGCGGATGGACGCGGCGGTGGAGCTGAGCGCCCGCACCGACCCCGAGCACCACGCGAGTGCGCTCGCGCAGCGGGCCGCGCGCTTCCTGCAGATGGGGGCGCCGCCTGACCGCTTCCTCCCGGCGGCGGAGGAGGCGATCGCCGCGAATCCCGTCGAGCCGGTGCTGTCGATCGCGCTCGCGTACGCGTACCTGTTCCACTACCGCGCGGAGGAGGCGGAGGCGCTGTTCCGGCGCGTGCTGCGGGAGGACCCCACCGACGAGGTGGCGCAGGGCGGCATGATGATGGCTCGAGGGTTCCTGGATCCCATCGAGCGCGGCGACGCCACGATGGAGGTGTTCCGCCGCGCGGGCATGGGGGAGATGGCGTGGCGGACCATGTACGAGCAGGTGTTCGACACCGGGCTCGAGGATGCGCTCTCCGCCCTGGACAGGGTGCTGCCGCGCGCGCTCGTCCGCGTGCTGCGCGGGGGTCTCAGGAAGTCCGCGGTGCCGCAGACGCTGGGTGAGGCGACGCTGCTCGCCTGGCACGACGGGCAGGACCCGGGCACGGGCGTGGCGTGGGGGCTCGACGAGCCCTTCCGACTGATGTCGTCGCGCGAGATCGACGAGATGGAGCACGCGATCGAGCGGGATCCGGCGGCCTGGCCGCAGTGGAGCGCCGAGGACGAGTCCTTCACCCTGATCGCCACGGACGACGCCGGCGCATACTTCTTCGAGGGCTTCGCCGGTCGGCTCTACCGCCGCTGCGCCGGGCAGGAGGATCGGGAGGTCGCCCCGAGCCTCGCCGACTGGGTGTGGGATCGCGTCGTCGCCCTCGGTGGCGAGGAGCGCCGGCCCGGGCGGGTGTGACGGGGCGCAAGAGGGGAAGGGGACGAGCGCATGGACGAGGATCCGGAGTTCGATCGGGGCGGGTTCGATGCCGACGATCTCGAGCGCGAGGCGATCGCCAGGGATCGCGCGCTCGCGTGGGAGCTGTACGAGACCCGTCCCGAGCATCCGCGCATCGCGGAGCTCACGCGGAGCGTGCTCGCGCGGGCGCCTCAGATCACGGGCATGATCATCCTGCTCGCGCTGCACCGCCGGGCCTGCGGCGAGGTCGAGGAGGCGCGGCGCCTGCTGCGGGAGCTGGCGGGGCGGCGCGATCCCCAGTACGTCAACGCGGTCAAGAACCTGCGCGATCTGGAGTTGTCCGACAAGAAGTATGCCGAGGCCCTGCACCTGACCGAGATCGTGCTGCGGGAGGACCCGGAGGCCGACTGGACCGAGTGGATGGACTACGGCACCGCGGAGGTGTTCGTGCGGAGCCCCGAGGAAGGCTGGCGGCGGATCGACGACGCCGTCGAGATGGCCGCCCGCACCGACCCGGACTGGTACGCCGACGCCCTCGCCCAGCGCGCCCTGCGGCTCCTCACCACGGGCGCGCCGCCGATACGCTTCCTCCCCCGCCGCGGAGCAGGCGGTCGAGGCGGATCCCACCGAGCCGACCATCACCCTGGCGCTGGCGTACGCGTACCTCTTCGACTACCGGCCCGACCGTGCCGAGGAGCTGCTCCGGCGTCTGCTGCGGGAGGATCCGACCGACAGGGGCGCCCTCGGCGGGATGACCGTCGCGCGGGGGTTCCTCGACCCGATCGAGCGCGGCGACACGACGCTCGACGCGCTCCGAGAGTTCCGCATGGGGGAGCTCGCCTGGCGGATGATGCGCGATCAGATGTTCCGCACGGGCCTCGACGAGGCGCTCGAGGCGCTCGACGCCGTGCTGCCGCACGACCTGGCCCGCTCGTTGCGCCCGCCCCTCGGCGGAGAGGCGGCGCGGGAGAGCTACGGCGAGACGGAGCTGCTCGAGTGGCACGACGGCCAGGAGCCGGGCACGGGCGCGCTGTGGGGCTTCGACGAGCCCTTCCGGCTGATGTCGGCGGCCGAGGTCGACGAGATGGAGCACGCGATCGTTCGGGATCCGGCCGCGTGGCCGCAGTGGGACTCCGAGAACGAGTACTTCACCCTGATCGGCGCGGACGACGCGGGGGCCTACCTCTTCGTGGGGCCCGGAGGCGTGCTGCATCGCCGCTGCGCCGGGCAGGAGGACCGGGAGGTCGCCCCGAGCCTCGCCGACTGGGTGTGGGATCGCGTCGTCGCCTTCGGCGGCGAGGAACGCCGGCCGGGCCGGTAGCACGGTATCCGCACGTTGGCGCAGTCCCGGCTCCCGAGTTCGGGGTTCGAGGTTCGGAGTTCGGAGTTCGGGGTTCGGAGCCCCCTCAGCTCGACAGTAGATGCTTGAGAATTGTGAAAGAAGAGCATCTACTGCCGAGCGGACAGGTGGACGTCGAGGCGGACGGGTGAATGTTGCAGGAGGGGAGCGCATGAGCGCACACGACGACATCGAGCGCGCGGCGATCGAGCGGGACAGGGATCTCGCCTGGGAGCTGTACGACGTGCGGCCCGAGCACCCGCGGATCCCGGAGCTCGCGCAGAGCGTGCTCGCACGGGAGCCGACGTTCACCGGCATGATCATCCTCACGGCGCTGCACCGCGAGGCGTGCGGCGAGGTCGAGGAGGCCAGGCGCCTGCTGCAGGATCTGATGGGCCGGAGAGACCGGCAGTATCTCAACGTGCTCAAGAAGCTGCGCGACCTCGAGTTCTCGGACGAGAACTACGCCGAAGCGCTGCGCCTCGCCGAGATGGTGCTGCGTGAGCACCCCGAGGCCGACTGGATGGACCGCATGGACTACGGCAGTGCGCTGATCTTCACCGGCGATCCCGGGGGCGGGTGGCGGGTGATCGACGAGGCCGTCGAGTCGACCGCCCGGGTGGATCCCGAACAGTACGCGATGGCGCTCGGGCAGCGCGCGACGCGGCTGCTCGCCTCGGGCGCGCCGCCGGAGCGCTTCCTGCCCGCCGCGGAGGAGGCGCTCGCGGCGGATCCGAGCGACCCGATCCTCGCCACCACCCTGGCCTACGCCTATCTGTACCACTATCGCGCGGAGGAGGCTGAGGGTCTGTTCCGGCGCGTGCTGCGGGAGGACCCGACCGACGAGGTGGCGCAGGGCGGCATGATCGTCGCGCGCGCGTTCCTCGACCCCATCGAGCGCGGGGTGCGCACGATGGACGACCATCGCCGTGCCGGCACCGGGGAGATGGCGTGGCGCACGCTGCGCGACCAGATGTTCGGCACGGGACTCGTGGAGGCGCTCGTCGCGCTCGACGCCGTGATGCCGGAGGCGCTGGCGGCCTCCCTGCGCCCGCCCCTCGACCGCGAGACGGCGCGCGACTCGGGCGGCGAGTGGAGGGTGCTCGCGTGGCACGATGGGCAGGAGCCCGGCACCGGCGCGCTGTGGGGCGCGGGCGACTCCTTCCGGCTGATGACCGCGGCCGAGATCGGCGAGATGGACGAGGCGATCGAGCGGGATCGGGGGGCCTGGTCGCAGTGGGACGAGGAGGAGTACTACACGCAGATCTTCACTGACGACGCGGGCGCGTACCTCATCGAGGGCCGGGGCGGCCGCCTGATCCGCCGGGCCCGGGGGGAGGCGGACCGGGAAGTCGCGCCGAGCCTCGCCGACCGGCTGTGGGATCGCGTGGTCGCACTCGGCGGAGAGGATCCGAGGCCGGGGCGCCCCTGAGCGGCTCGGGCGGGGTTCCGCGAGGCGAGACGGCGGGGCTAGGCTCGAGGCATGACGATGCGCGCGATAGTTGCTGAGCAGGCCGGCGGTCCCGAGGCGCTGAGGATCGCGGAGGTTCCGGATCCCGAGGCCGGTCCGGGGGAGCTGCTCGTGCGGACCGTGGCCGTCGGCGTGAACTTCATCGAGACGTACCAGCGGTCCGGCCTCTACTCCGTGCCGTTCCCGTTCACGCCGGGTGCGGAGGGTGCCGGGCGCGTGCTCGCGGTCGGCGAGGGCGTCGAGGGCTTCGCGGTCGGCGACCTGATCGCCACGGCCGAGGCGCGCGCCACCTACGCCGAGCGCTTCGTCGTGGAGGCGGAGCGCGCGGTCGCCGTACCCGACACGATCGGCGCCGACACCGCGGCGGCGCTGCCGCTGCAGGGGCTGACCGCGCACTACCTCGCGACCTCCGCGGCGCGACCGCAGCCGGGCGACACGGTGCTCGTGCACGCGGGCGCCGGTGGCGTCGGCCTGCTGCTCACGCAGCTGCTCGTCGCGCGCGGGGTGCGGGTGCTGACCACCGCCTCGACGCCCGAGAAGGGGGAGCTGAGCCGGGGCGCGGGCGCCGCCGAGGTGCTCGATTACGCGGGCTTCGCGGATCGCGCGCGCGAGCTCACGGACGGTGACGGCGTCGCCGTCGTCTACGACGGCGTCGGCAGGAGCACCTTCGACGACTCCCTGCGCGCCCTGCGCGTGCGAGGCGAGCTGGTGCTCTTCGGAGCGGCGAGCGGCCCCGTGCCGCCGTTCGACCTGCAGCGCCTCAACGCCGGCGGATCCCTGTCGGTCACCCGTCCCTCGCTCGGCCACTTCCTGCGCACGCCCGAGGAGCGGGCCTGGCGCTACGGCGAACTCTTCGACGCGATCTCCGCGGGGGCGCTCGACATCCGCATCGGCGTGCGCTTTCCCCTGGCCGAGGCCGCCGCGGCGCACGCGGCGCTTGAGGGCCGGGAGACGACGGGCAAGGTGATCCTCGAGCCGTGAGCAGGCCGCTCTCGCCTCGCACGTTCAGTCGTCGGGACCGGGAGAGGCTCGGAAGCGGAGCGCAAGCGGGATCGCCCGTCTTCTACAGCGCGTCGCGGAATGCGCGGGCCTCGCCCATGAGCTCCTGCACGCGGGCCAGGTCCGCCTCGTTCTCGAAGACGCCGTCGCGCTTGAAGTAGGTGCCGATCACGGCGCCGTCGGCGACCGCGAGCTGCTCGGCGACGTTGCTCGCGCGCACGCCCGTGTTCACGAAGACCGGCGTGTCGCCCGCGTTCTCCTTGATGATGGAGAGCGACTGGGCGTCGGTCGGCGCGCCGGCGGTGAGGCCAGAGACGCACAGCGCGTCAGGCCGGCACGCGAACACGGTGGAGCGGGCGATCGAGGCGAGGTCGCGGTCGGCGAGGTACTCCGCGGACTCCGGGACGATGTTGAACAGGAGTTTGACGCTGCCGGCGCCGATGCGGTGGTGGTGGCGGGCGACCTCGCCGATGTTCGTGTCCCAGAGCCCGAAGTCGCTCGCGTAGACCCCCGTGAAGATCTCGCGCACGAACTTCGCATCGGTCGCGGTTGCGAGGTCGATCGACGCGCGGCCGTCCCAGAGCACGTTGACGCCGTAGGGCACCTCGAACTCGGACTGCAGTTCGCCGATGACGCGCGCCATCGTGATCGCCGTGATGGGCTCGGTCTTGGTCAGGTAGGGGAGGCTGAACTCGTTCGAGATCAGGACGCCGTCGACGCCCCCCTCCTGCAGCCGGCCGAGCTCGCGCTTCGCGCGATCGACGATCGCCGACAGGCCGCCCGTCGAGTCGTAGCCCGGATCCCCGGGGAGGGCCGCGAGGTGAAGCATCGAGATGACGGGCTTGTGCGTGCCGAAGACATCGGGGAGCCAGTTGGCCATTGTTCCTCGTTCCAGGTTCGGAATGTGAAAGATTTGTGAATAATTCACGATGAGCTAATCACAAGAGATTCGATAACACAATGGGGTGTTCTATCCTGGTTCCTGACGACTGGAGGCCGTGCATGGAAGCGCAGGAGCGACGCGAGCTCATCGAGCGGCGGATTCTTTCCGACGGCGAGGCCTCCTTCAAGACGCTGTCGCAGGAGTTCGGCGTCTCGGAGATGACGGTGCGGCGCGACCTCGAGCTGCTCGAGCAGTCGGGGAGTGTGCGCCGGATCATGGGCGGCGCGATCGCCGCGCACGGCACCGCCGTCGAGCCGGGCTTCGATGCCCGGGCGCTGGTCAGCGCGCGCGAGAAGGTGGGCATCTCGATCGCGGCGGTGGGGCACCTGATCCCGGGTGAGACGGTCGTGCTCGACAGCGGCAGCACGGCGCTCGCGGTCGCCCGCACGATCGTGGGGCGGGGCCTCGGGCTCACGGTCGTCACGCCGAGCATCCTCGTGGCGGCCGAGCTGCACAACGAGCCCAACACGACCGTGCTCGTCACCGGGGGCACCGTGCGGCCCGGCGAGCTGAGCCTCATCGGGGCCGAATCCGTCGCGGCGTTCGATCGCTACAACTGCGACGTGTACATCATGGGCGTCTCGGGGGTTGACGGGAAGCGCGGGCTCTCCGACTACAGCAACGAGGAGGCCGCGGTGAAGCGCGCAGCCCTGCGCGCGGCCGAGCGCGTCATCGTCGTCGCCGACGCCTCGAAGCTCGGTCGGGTGCACCTGACGAACGTGGCCCTGCCTGGCGAGATCGACCTGCTCATCACGGACGGGCCCGCGGACCACCCAGCGCTCGTCGGATTGCGCGCGGCCGGCGTGACCGTGGAGTGCGTGCCCTCCCTCTGAGCGACCCGGAGCCGCTCCGGCCGTCGTCCGGCCGTCGTCGGGCCGTCGCCGAGCCGTCGCCGCGTCCCGTCGCCCGGGCTTCCGCGCGCGGCCGAACTGGGAACCCGCCGGGTCGTGTGTTGACAACGCCTCGGAGATGGTTTTACTCTTCCCAAACGATGAAATTTCGTCCCAGAACTTGGGATTAATGATGGAAACTCACACAAAGGAGTGTCAAATGCGGCGCAGATTGGTAACAGGACTCGGTATCGGAGCGATTGCGACGCTGGCTCTCACCGGCTGCGGTCAGGTCGGCGGCGGCGGTTCGGCGGGTGGTTCGGCGGACGGCGGCTCCAAGGGCGGCCCGCTGACGATGGTCACGGTCGTCAAGATCACCGGGGTCGGCTGGTTCGACCGCATGGAGGTCGGCGTGAACGAGTACGCGCAGGACAGCGGCAACGACGTCCGCCAGGAGGGTGCGGACGACGCGAGCCCCGAGAAGCAGATCCAGATCATCCAGGATCTGATCCCGCAGGCGCCCGACGCGATCACCGTCGTCCCGAACTCGCCCGAGGCGCTCGAGACGGTCCTCGGCCAGGCCCGCGACCAGGGGATCGTCGTCGTCGCGCACGAGGCCGCGGGCATCAAGAACGCGGACATCGACATCGAGGCCTTCGACAACAAGTCGTACGGCGCGCAGATCATGGACAACCTCGGCCAGTGCATGGGCGGCGAGGGCAAGTATGTGCAGTTCGTGGGCGGCTTGACCGCGAAGACCCACATGGACTGGGTCGGCGGCGCCTACGATCAGCAGCAGACCAAGTTTCCCGACATGCAGCGCGTCGAGGATCCCGTAGAGAGCAAGGAGGACGAGAACGTGGCCTACCAGCGCACCAAGGAGCTGCTCGCGAAGTACCCGGACCTCAAGGGCATCCAGGGCTCGGCCGGAACCGACGTCGCAGGCGCGGCGCGCGCGGTGCAGGAGGCCGGACTGGCCGATCAGGTGTGCGTCATGGGCACGAGCATCCCCTCGGTGGCGAAGAAGTACCTCTCCGACGGCTCCATCGACAAGATCTTCTTCTGGGATCCGGCGATGGCCGGCAAGGCCCAGCTGAAGATCGCCGAGATGCTGGTCAACGGTGAGGAGATCAAGGACGGCACCGACCTCGGCATCGAGGGCTACGAGTCGCTCACGGCCCTCGAGGGGTACGACAACGTCTTCGTGGGAGACGCCGCCGTCACCGTCGACAAGCAGAACGTCGACGAGTACGACTTCTGAGCCGCTCGCCCGGCCGCCGGCACCGCCCGCTGACCCACCCGAGGAGACCCGATGACCGCAGACCCAGCCCCCGCAGCAGCACCTCCCGTGCTCGAGGTGCGGGGTGTCCGGAAGACCTTCGGCGGCGTCGTGGCGCTCGACGACGTGGGGATCACGCTCCGCCCCGGCGTGGTCCACTGTCTCGCGGGCGAGAACGGCTGCGGCAAGTCGACGCTCATCAAGATCGTCAGCGGCGTGGAGCCGGCCGACACCGGGGAGATCCTGATCGACGGAGAGCCCGTGTCGCGGATGACGCCGACGGCGGCGCTCCGGGCCGGCATCCAGGTCATCTATCAGGACTTCTCGCTCTTCCCCAACCTCACGGTCGCCGAGAACATCGTGCTGCCGGCCGCCATCGCCGCGCGCAGCAAGCTGTACCGCGCGAAACGCCTGCGGCCCGCGGCCGAGCGCATCGTGCAGGAGCTCGGCCTGAGCCTCGACCTCGACGAGGAGGTCGGTAAGCTCTCCGTGGCCGACCGCCAGCTCACGGCCATCTGCCGCGCGCTCGTGCAGGAGGCACGGGTGATCTTCATGGATGAGCCGACCACGGCGCTCACCCACTCCGAGGTGGAGCGACTGTTCGAACTCGTGCGCCGATTGCAGGGCCGCGGGGTCGCGCTCGTCTTCGTGAGCCACAAGCTGGAGGAGGTGCTGTCGGTGTCGCAGGAGGTAACGGTGCTGCGCAGCGGGCGGCTCGTCGCTCACGGCCCGGTCGAGGAATTCGACGTGCGTTCCCTGACCGAGGCCATGACCGGGCGCGAGGTCGACGACTCCCGGATCGTGGTGGAGGTCGACCCCGGCGCGGGCCCGCTCCTGCGCGTCGAATCGCTCACGCTCCCGGGCGCTTTCACCGACGTCTCCTTCGATCTGCGTGCGGGGGAGGTGCTCGGTCTGACGGGGCTCCTCGGATCGGGCCGCGGCGAGATCGCCGAGGCGCTCTTCGGCGTGCTGAAGCCGGAATCGGGCACGGTCGAGCTCGGCGGCGTCCGCGTGCGGCCGGGCAGCATCCGATCCTCGATCGCCGCCGGATTCGGCTACGTGCCCGAGGACCGCCTGACGCAGGGGCTCTTCCTGGACAAGCCGATCTCGGACAACATCATCGCGAGCTCGCTCGGCGAGCACGCGCGCGGACGGCTCTTCCTGAGCCCCCGGCGCACGGCCGAGACCATTTCCCGGCTGTTCGACCGGCTCCGGATCAAGGCGCCGAGCGTGGCCGCCCCCGTGCGGTCGCTCTCGGGCGGCAACGCCCAGAGAGTCGTGCTGGCCAAGTGGCTCGCGACCGAACCGCGCGTGCTGATCCTGAACGGACCGACGGTCGGGGTCGACGTCGGCTCCAAGGAGGAGATCCTGCAGATCCTCCGCGAGGCCGCGACCGCGGGCATGGGAGTCGTCATGATCTCCGATGACGTACCCGAGCTCGTCTCCATCTGCCGCCGCGTGCTCATCGTGCGACGGGGCGAGATCGTCGGCGAGTTCACCGACGACCGCATCGAGACCCATCGAATTCAGGAGGTGATCGCAGCATGAGCGCCGCACTGAGAACCGGCCGCTCGAGGCTGCGTGCCTCGGCCTTCTCCAGCGAGCTGGTGCTCGTCGGCATCATCCTGCTGCTCGTCGTCGTGATGAGCCTCGTGAATCCGACCTTCTTCACCGTGCACACGCTGTTCTCGATTCTCCGGGCGGCGCTCGTGCCGATGGTGCTCGCGCTCGGCGTGCTGCTCGTCATCATTTCGGGCGGGATCGACGTCTCGTTCCCCGCCATCGCGATCTTCGCGGCGTACACGACGGTATTCCTGGCGCAGCAGGGGCAGTTCGACCCCGGTCTGATCGGCGTGATCGTGATGGCGATCGCGATCGGCGCGCTGCTCGGACTCGTCAACGGTGCGGTGATCGCGAGGTTCAGGCTGCCGACGCTGATCGTCACCCTCGCGACCCAGGGGATCTTCAAGGGGGTGCTGCTCGCCTACGTCGGCTCCCGCTACATCGCGGATCTGCCCGGCAGCGTCTCCCAGCTCTCGACCTCGAGCCTCATCGCCGTCGAGGGCAGCCGGTCGTACCTGCCGATGGCGGCGGTGCCCGTCGTCGTCCTCGTCGTCGCGGTCTCGCTGCTGCTCGGCAAGACGATGTTCGGGCGCGGCCTCTACGCGATCGGCGGCGATATCGAGGGCGCCAGGCGTGCCGGCTTCCCGGTCGTGCGCTACCAGGTGCTGCTGTACGTGCTCGCCGGGGCCATCGCCGCGATCGGCGGCCTCGTGCACGTCGTGCTGGGCCAGAACGCGAACCCGCAGGACCTCGTCGGCACCGAACTCGACGTGATCGCCGCGGTCGTGCTCGGCGGAGCCTCCATCTTCGGCGGGCGCGGAAGCGTCATCGGCACGGTGCTCGGCGTCCTGCTCGTGCAGATCATCAACAACAGTCTGATCCTGATGGGCGTGCCGACGGCCTGGCAGCGCGCCGCGGTCGGCGTTCTGCTCGCGCTCGGCGTCGGCGTGCAGGCGCTCATGGCGAAGCGGGCGGCGAGACGCACATTCGTGATCGACGGCGGGGGTCCGGCCGCAACCCCCCGGACCGACGGCGCGCGCCCGGGCAATTCCGAGAGGGAGGCGGCTCATGCCGAGTGAATCCGACCGGGGCGGCGTCGCCCGGATCAACGCCGACGTCGACCGCTCGTTCCGCGCGCTGCTCGGCAGGGTCCACGTCGAGCGCGGCATCGGCCGGATGGTCGTGCTGCTCGCCATCGCGTCCGCCTTCTTCGCGGTGCTGAAACCCGGGATCTTCCTGAACCCGCTGAACCTGCAGAACCTCATGGTCGCGTCCCCCGAGATCGGGATCCTGGCGGTCGCGATGGCGTTCGCGATGATGACGGGCGGCATCGACCTCTCCCTGGTCGCGATCGCGAACCTCACCGCGGTCACCGTGAGCACCGCGTACACGGCCGTGGCCGCCGGAGACCCGGCGCAGGCCGAGGCGATGGCGCCCCTGATCCTGCTGCTCGGTCTCGGCGTCGGGCTGCTCGGGGGCGCGGTGAACGGGTTTCTGATCTCGTCGGTGGGGATCGCCCCGATCCTCGCCACTCTCGCGACGATGCAGATCTACAACGGCCTCGCGATCGTGTGGACCGGCGGTAAGACGCTCTACGGCGCTCCCGAGGCGCTCGCCGCGGTCGGCAAGTCGACCGTGGCCGGGATCCCGGTGCTGTTCCTCGTCTTCATCGTCATTGCGCTGATCGTCGGCGTGCTGCTGTCGCGCACACCCTTCGGCCGCCGCACGATGCTCCAGGGCGCGAACGGAGTCGCGGCGCGCTACTCGGGAATCCGCGGATCGAGCGTGCTCATGGGCACCTATCTGCTGACGGGCCTCCTCGGGGGCTGCGCCGGCCTCGTCTTCCTCGCCCGCAACCCGACGGCCAGCGCCGACTACGGCAGCTCGTACGTGCTGCTCGTCATCGTCATCGCGGTGCTCGGCGGGACCAACCCGGTGGGCGGCTACGCCACCGTGACCGGCGTCGTGCTCGCGACCCTCGTGCTGCAGGTCGTGCAGTCGGGCTTCACGGCGCTTCGGCTCTCGGCCTACGAGTACGCCATCGCGCAGGGAGTGATCCTGATCGCGGTCATGGTGTTCGACCAGGTCCGGCTGCGCCGGCGTCACCGCGAGGCCCCATCGACGCCGACGAGTATCGTGGCGACCGCCGCAGCCGCCGAGACCGCGGGGGCGGAAGGCACCCGGGCACCGAGATGACCGGCTGGACGAGGCGGAGGACACCATGACCCGACTGCTCATGGGCATCGACATCGGGACCTACGAGACCAAGGGCGTGCTGGTCGATGCGGCCGGGGCGGTGCGGGCAGAGGCGCGGGCCCGGCACGGGATCAGCACGCCGCGGCCGGGGTGGGTCGAGCACGACGCCGAGACCGTGTGGTGGGCCGACCTCGTCCGGGTGGCCCGCGAGCTCACGTCGCACGCGGGGCCGGGCGACGAACTGATCGGCCTCGGGTGCAGCGCGATCGGGCCGTGCGTGCTCCCGGTCGATGCGGCGCTGCGCCCCCTGCGGCCCGCGATCCTCTACGGCGTCGACACGCGGGCCTCGGCGGAGATCGCCGAGCTCGAGGAGCGGCTCGGGCGCGAGGAGATCTTCCGCCGCGCGGGTAACGCGCTGACGAGCCAGTCCGCCGGCCCGAAGATGCTGTGGATCGAGCGGAACGAGCCGGACGTCGCCGCGCGCACCCGGTGGTACCTCACGAGCCAGAGCTTCCTGGTCGCGCGGCTCACCGGCCGGGTGGTCGTCGACCACGCGACCGCCGGCTACTCCCACCCGTTCTACGAACTCGCGGAGCTGCGCTACAACTGCGACGGGCTCGCCGGAACGGTGCCGGAGGAGAAGCTGCCCGAGGCGGCGTGGTCCGCCGAGGTCGCCGGGACGGTGACCGCGGCCGCCGCCGCCGAGACCGGTCTCCCCGAGGGGCTGCCCGTGGTCGTCGGCACCACGGACTCGCCGGCCGAGGCCGTGGGCTCCTCCGTCATGGCGCCGGGCGACCTCATGCTGCAGCTCGGCTCCACCGGCTACCTGATCCGGATCGGCGATCGGCCGGCGACGAGCGACGTGCTCTGGGCGGCCCCGTGGGTGATGCCGGGCCGATTCGTGCTCGCGGCCGGCACGTCGACCGGCGGCACCGCGACCCGCTGGATCGCGGATCAGCTCGACCTTGAGCGCGGCGACGGCGACGCTGCGCTGTTCGGCCGGTTGATGGAACTCTCCGGGGCGTCCCCGATCGGCGCGAACGGGGTGCTGCACCTGCCGCACTTCAGCGGTGAGCGCACGCCCTTCCACGACCCCGACGCGCGCGCCGCGTTCGTCGGGATGAGCCTCGGCACGGACCGCGCCGACCTCGCGCGGGCGGTCTCGGAGGGTGTCGGCCATTCGATCGCCCTGGCGCTCGCCGCGCTCGTGGCCGAGGGGGGCGGGGACCCGCGGGTCGTCGCGGTCGGCGGCGGAATCAAGAACTCGATCATCACCCGCACCATCTGCGATGTCACCGGCCACGAGCTGGCGCTCGCGGAGACCGTCGGCGCTTCGTACGGCGACGCGATCCTCGCCGGAATCGGCGTCGGTGCGATCTCGGAGGCGGAGGGCGCGGGATGGCCTGGGTTTCTCGAGCCGGCGACGCCGGGCGCCGACGGCGACGCCGGGGTGCGCGAGATCCGGCTCGCACACGACCGCTTCCAACGCACGTACTGGGCGCTCCGGGCGGCCAGAGAGGGAGAGCACGCATGAGTCGCTGGCCCGAACTGGCCGCGCACCTGGCGCTGGTGAACGGGGTCGGCCCCGGCACAAAGGTCGGGATCTTCGCGACGACGGTCGGCGCGCTCGACGCCGTGGCCGCCTTCGTCGAGGAGGTCTACCGGCTGGGCGGCGTTCCGCAGGTGCTGCTGACCGAGGAGCGCTACGACCGGTACGCGCTCGCCCACGCCGACGAGGAGGTGCTGCGTGTGCCGGCCCCGCTCGAGCTCGCCTCGATGGAGTGGGCCGACGTGCACGTCTCCTTCCGCGGCATGGAGCCGCCGGCCGCCGAGATCGACGGTGCGCGGCTGAGCCTGCAGCGCGAGGGCAAGGGCGTCGTCTCGACGGCCCGGTGGCGGGGCACGAGGTGGACCCTCGTGCGCATTCCGAGCGCGGAGTGGGCCGACCTCGTCGGGGTGCCCGCGGCGCAGCTCGAGCGCGAGTTCTTCGCGGGCACGCTCGCCGACTGGGAGGCCCACCGGGCGCACCTCGACCGGCTGTGCGAGCGGTTGAACGGCGTCCGCACGGTGCGCATCGTCGACGCCGGCACCGACCTCATCCTCGACTGCACGGGCCGCACCTGGGTGCCGTTCGCCGGCGAGGCGAACCTGCCGGACGGCGAGGTGGCCACGGCGCCCCGCGAGGACGGCGTCGACGGCCGTATCTCCTTCCCCGGCCGCTTCTGGTTCGGCGGGGCCCGCATCACCGACCTGCGGCTCGAGTTCTCGGGCGGCCGGGTCGTGCGGGCCGAGGCAGCCGAGGGCGCCGACTTCGTCGACCGCGTCCTCGCCGCGCCGGGCGCGCGGGTCGTCGGCGAGCTCGGGATCGGCACGAACCCGAGCATGCGCACCATGACCGGCGACCTGCTGCTCGACGAGAAGATCCTCGGCACGGTGCACATCGCCCTCGGGCGCTCGTACCCGCAGTGCGGTGGCCTCAACGAGTCGGCCATCCACTGGGACATCGTGAAAGACCTGCGGCCCTCCGGTCGGCTCGAGATCGACGGCGAGGCGCTGATCGACGGGGAGCGGTACGCGCCGGTGCTGGCCGGCGACTGATCGAAGGAGACACCATGCGCAAGATCATCAACGGGGCCGACGCGTTCGTGGACGAGGTGCTCGAAGGCATCCTGCTGGCGCACCCCGACGAGCTGCGGGCGGCGACCGAGGATCGTCGGGCGCTCGTGCGCGCCGACTCCCCCGCAGCCGGTCGGGTCGGCATCGTCACCGGCGGCGGATCGGGTCACCTGCCCTTCTTCCTCGGCTATGTCGGGCGCGGGCTGTGCTCGGCCGTCGCCGTCGGCAACGTGTTCTCCTCGCCGAGCCCGGCACAGATCCACGCGGCGTCCGTCGCGGTCGACGGGGGGGCGGGGGTGCTCTACCTCTACGGGAACTACGGCGGCGACGTCTACAACTTCGACATCGCGGCCGAGCTGTGCCGCGGGCAGAGCATCGAGGTGCGCACGGTGCTGGGAGCAGACGACGTCCAGTCGGCCCCGCCCGCATCGGCCGCGATGCGCCGCGGGGTCGCCGGCCTCGTGCTCGTCTACAAGGCGGCGGGCGCCATGGCGGACCGCGGCGCCTCGCTCGACGAGGTGGCCCGAGTCGCGCAACGAGCGGCAGATGCCACCCGCACGATGGGCGTCGGATTGTCGCCGACGATCCTGCCCGCGGCGGGCGAGGCGACCTTCGCGCTGGACGAGGGGGAGATGGAGATCGGCGTCGGGATCCACGGGGAGCGGGGCAGCCATCGCGGCCCGATCGAGACCGCGGACGAGATCACTGACCGGTTCCTCGCGGAGCTCGGCACCGAGCTCGACTTGAGCGCCGGGTCGCGCGTCGCGGTGCTCGTGAACGGGCTCGGCGCGACCCCGCTCGAGGAGCTCTACGTCGTCTACCGTCGCGTGCACCGGGTGCTCGCCGAGCGCGGGGTCGAGATCGCCTACCGGCTCGTCGGCGAGTACGTCACGAGTCTCGAGATGGCCGGGGCGTCGCTGTCGATCATGCAGCTCGACGACGAGCTCGAGGAGCTGCTGCACGATCCCGCGGGGTCCCCGTTCTTCCGGCAGGGCGATGCGACCGTGCCCGAGGCCGCGGCGGGCGATGCGCCGATCGTGCCGGTGAGCGCTGCGGCGGTCGCCGACATCGTGTCGGCCGGGAGCCCGAGTCGACTGCGCGAGACGCTGATCGCCGCGCTGCCGCGCATGGAGCGGCACACGGACGAGCTGCGCGAGCTCGACGCCATACTCGGGGACGGGGACCTGGGCATCACGGTGTCGGCGGGCAGCCGGGCCGCGGCCGGGGCGGTGGCGGGGCTCCCCGAGGACGCTGACGCCCGCAGCGTGCTGCGCGTGGCTGGGCTCGCCTTCTCGTCGGCGAACCCGTCGACGTTCGCGGCCCTCGTCGGCAGCGGCCTGATCGGGGCGGCCGACACGCTCGAGCGCGGCGCGCACCTCGGGGTCGACGGTGCGGCCGGCCTGCTTCGGGCGCTCTCCGAGCGGATCGCCGAGCGCGGGGGCGCTGAGCCGGGCGACAAGACCCTGCTCGACGTGCTCGCTCCAGTGGTCTCGGCGCTCGAAGCCGGTGCCGCCCCCGAGGAGCTCTCGGGGGTCGCCGCGGCGGCTGTCGAGGAGACCGCGGGGTGGCGGTCGCGCCGCGGCCGGGCCGCTTGGCAGCAGGAGCGGTCGATCGGGCAGCGGGATCCCGGCGGGGTCGCCGCGCTGCGGTTCGTCGAGGAGATCGTCGGCGCGGCCGGCGAGGAGTGAGGGGAAACCTGAGGGCGGGACTGCGGGTGCTCACGCTCTGAGCCCCGGGGAGGGTCGGGGCCGGCGGGCCGCGGGCATCGAGGCGGTGCGCATCACGCGCGACACGCCGCTCTGGGGGACTGAGCGCGCGTCAGCGATCCGCGGTGGGATCGATGCGCGTGATGCCCGGAATCCCGTCGAAGCCCCGGTCGGTCGAGGCGATCTTCTCGATGCCGTACGCCAGCGCCGTCGCCGCGTGCACGGCGTCGCGGCCCCCGACGCCGGGCAGCTGCTCGATCAGCTTGAGCGAGGTATCGAGCACTTCGTGGTCGAACTTCAGGATCGTGAGCATCGCCATGAGGTCGCGTCCTTCCTGAACTGCGAGCTCACGGTCGCCGGTGACGCGCTGGCGATGGTGCACGACCTCCTGGATCATCTCCGTGCTGGCGTAGCCGCGTCCACGCCCCGCCGCGAGGTCTCGAAGCATGGCGATGGATGGGGCTTTGTACCTGCCCGAATCGGAGAGCGCATAGATGGCGATGTTGGCGTCGAGAAGCACCGCGTCCTCCATGATCTCAGGGATCACGCGGCGGCCTCGCCGTTGTTCCGGGTCGACTGATGCAAGGGGTCCATCTCGCGTTCGTAGTCGGCTTTGAGATCGTTCCAGTCTGGGAGCGGATCCTGGGGCGCGGCATCGGCCCGCGCGAGCATTCGCTCGAGGATCTCCGTTTTCCGCCTGTGCAGCGCGTTCACCCGCTCGTCGACGGCCTCGCGGATGAACGCGCCGACGCTCACGCCGCGGATGCGCGCCTCGGCCTCGAGCGCCGCGTAGCGCTCCGGGTCGAAGAGCACCTGCACTCGTTTCTCCAGGGTGGCCATGACCGCAGCCTACGCCGGATCCTGCACATGCACAAGGCATGTGCAGGTGCAGTGCCGGGACGGCGATCCCTACGGCACGCGCCGCAGCCAGGCCTCCGTCGTGAACTTCTTCTCGACGAGGCGCTCGGCCGCGTCCCACTCGCCCTCGGTGACCTCGCCGTCGGTGCCGCCGTGGCGCCGCTTGAAGACCTCGATCATCTTCTCGATGATCGCCTCGCGCTCGAGGCCGGTCTGGCTGCGCAGCGGATCCACCCGCTTCTGCGCGCTCGCGGTGCCCTTGTCGGAGAGCTTCTCGCGACCGATGCGCAGCACCTGCGTCATAGCCTCGGGGTCCATGTCGTAGGCCATGGTGACGTGGTGCAGCACCGCGCCCGATCCGAGGCGCTTCTGCGCGGCTCCGCCGATCTTGCCGTGGGGGCTCGTGATGTCGTTGAGCGGCTTGTAGTGCGCGTCGATGCCGAGCGCCTGCAGCGCCTCCAGCACCCACTCGTCGAGGTAGGCGTAGGAGTCGGCGAAGCTCATGCCGCGCACCAGCTCGCCGGGCACGTACAGCGCGTAGGTGATGCAGGCCTCCGGCTCCATGTACATGGCGCCGCCGCCCGAGATGCGGCGCACGATCCGGGCGCCATACGCCCCCGCCTGCTCCTCGTCGACCTCGTTCTTGACCGACTGGAAGCTGCCGATGAACACCGCGGGGGCGTTCCACTCCCAGATGCGCAGCGTGGGTCCGCGCAGCCCCTCGCCCACGGCCGCGGTGAGCACCTCGTCGAGGGCGGCGTTGAGCACGGGCGCGACCGGCGGTTCGTGCACGATCTGCCAGTCGTAATCGCGCCAGTGCGCCGCCCCGGTCACGGCGCGCCGGATCGCGACGCCCACCGAGTCGGGCGTGAAGCCGAGCAGGTGCACCTCGCTCGGCAGCGTCTTGCGGATGGCGTCGCCGACCTCCTCGATGGTGCTGGCCGGATTCAGGCCGTCAACGGCGCCGTTGATGCACTCGAGCGCGTCGTCCGGTTCGAGGAAGAAGTCGCCGGAGAGGCGGAAGTCGCGGATACGGCCCTCGACCACCTCGAAGTCGACGACGACCAGCTTGCCGCCGGGGACCTTGTACTCACCGTGCATGCTCATAGGTTTAGATTACGCCTCAGCTCACTCGCCCGCCACGCGGTCCAGCATCCAGGTCGAGAGGTCGGCGAAGACGTCGTCCCGGTTGGTTTCGTTGAGCGTTTCGTGACGCGCACCGGGATACACCTTGACGGTCACGTCGCGCACCCCGCGCCTGCGGTACGCCTCGGCCAGCTGCCGCACGCCGTCGCCGCGGTTGAGCGCGTCATCGCCGCCGGAGACGATGAGGATGGGCACCTCGGTTGCGAGGCCGTGCCCCGGTTTGCCGAAGAGCCGCAGGCCGTCGGCGACGCCCAGCAGCTTCGCGGTGTCGGCGTCGAAGCACAGCGGGTCATCCGCGAAGGCCCGAGCGACCTCGGGGTCGCGGCTGAGCCACTCGAAGCCGCTGGCCTCCGGGCCCGCCCAGCGCGCGTTGAGCTTCCCGCTCTCCATGTGCTTGAAGGTGCGGAACGCCGTTCCCGAGAGCACGAGCGCGTTCCAGGCGCGTGGATGCTCGTTCAGGATCCGCTGCGCGATCAGGGAGCCCAACGAGTGCGCGAACATCACGACCGGCAGATCGGGGTGCCGCTCGCGAATGATCGAGGTGAGCTGCAGGATCGCCGCCTCGGCGGCGGGCAGTCCGCCCGCGCCGAGACGCCCCAGCCTCGAGAGGTCGCCGGCGTACTGCTTGCGTCCGGTCTCGCCGTGGCCGCGGTGGTCGTCGGCGTAGACCGTGAAGCCCGCCTCCACCAGGTGCCCCGCGAAGGCGTCGTAGCGCTTGGCGTGCTCGCCGATGCCGTGCGAGATCTGCACCACGCCCACCGGATCCTCGGCGGCCCACTCGTAGGCGAAGATCTCGACGCCGTGAGCATCGATGTAGCTGAACTCGGCGTACCCGGGCGTCTCGCTGCTCATGTCCTCATTCTGGTCGGTCCGGCTGCGCGCCGCCAGGGCGGGGGCGGGCTCGTCATGCCCGGACCGCCGGCGCTTCGACCTCCACAGCCCCGACGCCGCGCGTGCGGTCGAAGGAGATCCGCGTCCCGAACGGCTCGCTCAGGCGCGAGAGCTCATCGATGATCGTCTCGGCGGAGTCGCCGGCGGCGATGCGCGGCATGCCCCGCAGCGATCGCTGCTCGCTGTTCATCTGCAGGTCGAGCGGGTGCAGCGCGACGCTCGCGACCCCGCCCGTCTTCTCGTCCGTCTCGAGCTCCGCGAGCAGTGCCTGCGAGAAGCGCTCCTGGCTGTAGAAGCCGAGCCGCTCGCCGTTCGCGCCGCGGCGGCGGGCGCCGTGCAGATCGGAGGGGAACGCGTCCGCCGGGTGCGAGTACTTCTCATACATCTCGACGGGCACCCGGTAGCCCGACTCGAGGTCGAAGGTCAGGCCGTTGAGCGAGTAGAAGATCGGCGCACCCCGGTAGACCTCGATCCCGCGCAGCATGTGAGGGCCGTGCCCGAACACGGCGTGGGCGCCCGCGTCCACCATGGCGTGCGCCGCTTCCACGATGAACTCCGCGGGCTGGTCCGAGTACCAGCCGTCGCGCTCGCCCTCGTGGGCGTGGAGGCTCACGATGACGGTGTCGCCCGATCGGCTCGCGTCGACGATCGAGCGGCGGATCTCGTCGAGGTCGTGACGGTTGACCTCCCAGCGCACTCGGGCGGCGTCGCCGCGGCGCACGGGCACGCCTCCGAACGTCGTGAGATCCGGATCGAGGTTCTCCCGGATCTCGATCCGGTCCGTCTCGCGGTGGGTCGCGTCGATTCCCAGCGCCGCTTCGATGCCGAGGATCTGCTGGAACTGCTCCGGGGGCAACTCGTAGGAGACCCGCCAGCGGAGCGGGTTCAGCCCGGGGCGCGCGGCGACGTTCCTTCCCGCGTCGGCCGCGCGGAACTCGTCGGCCCCCGACGTCGAGGCCGCGATGAGCGCCACCCGGCCCTTCGCCGTGTCGGCGAAAGCCGCCTGCCGGGCCTCGGCGAGGGTGCGGCCCACCCCGGCGAGCACGAGCCCCTGCTCGGCGAAGGCCTGCATCGTGTCGAGGACTCCGAGGTGGCCGTAGTCTCCGGTGTGGTTGTTCGCGCCCGAGACGAGCGAGATCCCCAGCTCACGCATCTCCTGCGCGGCCCAGCGGTGGTTGCCGAGGGTGTAGCCGTGGGGGTAGGCGGGGGTCGAGTCGTTCGGCACCGTGAACTCGGCATTCGCGAAGATCGCGTCCGATCGGTCGAACAGCTCGGTGATCGTCGGGTCGAACCGTTCGCGAAGGCGGCGACTGCCGAATATCATGTCGCCGGCGCCGATGATGTTCATGGTGGATCCCTCCGTATCGATGGGCGGCGTCGCAGCCGGGAAGCCCGGCGGGCGCCACTACAGTATGCTCGCGAGGAACGCGCGCGTGCGCTCGTGGACGGGCTCGCTCATGAGCCGGTCGAACGGCCCCTCCTCGACGACGCGGCCCCGGTCCATGAAGACGACCCGGTCGGCGACCTCGCGCGCGAAGCCCATCTCGTGCGTCACGATGACCATCGTCCTGCCCTCCCCCGCGAGATCCCTGATGACGGCGAGCACCTCGTGGACCATCTCCGGGTCGAGCGCGGAGGTGGGCTCGTCGAAGAGCATGACCTTCGGGTTCATCGCGAGCGCGCGGGCGATCGCCACGCGCTGCTGCTGCCCGCCGGAGAGCTGAGCGGGGTAGGCGGAGGCCTTGTCGGCCAGGCCCACTCGTTCCAGCAGCTCGTGAGCGGTCGCGACGGCGCGGGGCTTCGGGATCCGCGCGACTCCCACGGGGGCCTCGATGAGGTTCTGCAGCACCGTCATGTGCGAGAAGAGGTTGAACTGCTGGAACACCATCCCGGTGTCCACTCGCATCTTGGCGATCTCCCGTTCGGGCAGTTCGTACAGCTTGTCGCCCCTGGCCCGGTACCCGATGCGCTGCCCGAGTACCGTCATGGTGCCCCCGTCGATGCTCTCGAGGTGATTGATGCACCGGAGGAGCGTGCTCTTGCCCGAGCCGGAGGGGCCGACGATGCAGACGACCTCGCCCGAGTCCACGCGGAGGTCGACGTCGCGCAGCACCTCGAGGGACCCGTAGTTCTTGACGACCCGCTGCGCGTCGATCGCGATCCGTCCGGTCATCGCTCCGCCCTCCCGGCGCCGGCCTCCACCGTTGCGTCCGCCGACTCGGGATCCCTCGCCGAGGACGCGAGCCTCGTACGAGCCGAGTCGCGATCGCTCTTGCCGTAGTGCTTCTCGAGGAAGTGCTGGCCGATCATCAGGAGCGTGGTCACGATGAGGTACCAGATCGTCGCGACGAGCAGCAGGGGGATGGTCTCGAACGTCCGCGAGTACACCGCCTGAACCGAGTACAGCAGGTCGGGAAACGCGATGACCGAGACGAGCGAGGTCGCCTTCAGCATCGAGATGACCTGGTTGCCCGTCGGAGGCAGGATCGTGCGGATGGCCTGCGGGAAGACGATCCTCGAGAACACCCTCGCCGGCCCCATGCCGAGGGCCTGCGCCGCGTGCACCTGCCCCCGCGGCACCGAGAGGATCCCGCCCCTGATGATCTCGGCCATGTACGCGCCCTCGTTGATGCCGAGTGCCAGCACGCCGACCATGAAGGGGGTGATCAGCTCGTTGACGTCGAGTGGAGCCATCTGCCACGGTGTGAACGGCACCCCGAACGCGATGGTGGGGTACAGCGCCGAGATGTTGAAGATCAGGATGACCTGCACCATGAGCGGCGTGCCGCGGAACAGCCAGAGGTAGAGCGAGGCGATCCCGCGCAGCACCCACGAGGCCGACTGGCTCATGAGCGCCGTGATGACCCCCAGCACGAGGGCGATGAGCATCGCGAGCACCGTGAGCCGGATCGTATTCCAGAGGCCCTGGAGCACGAGCGTCGAGGTGAAGTAGTTCGCCACGACGCCCCACTGGAACCGCTCGTTCGTGACGAGCGTGCTCGCCAGCCCGAGCACCGCGACGATGACCGCGAGGCTGAAGACCCTGCGGGCGATGTGGCGCCGCGGGACGATTTTCACAGGGGTCATCGGATCGCCGCCGAGGTTACTGGCGCTCTGCCTGCGCAGCCTCGAGGAGGGCCGTGTAGTCGGCGTTGTCGTTGTTCACGACCTCCTCCGTGGGAGCGAGATCCTCGAGCCCGTACTTCGCGAGCATCTTCTCCCACTCGCCGTTCCCGACGAGGTACAGCATCGCGGCCCTGACGGCCTCCTTCATGCCGTTGCCCTGCGGGGTGAGGATGCCGTTGAGCTCGACGAGCTCGTTGCCGGTCTTGGAGAGGGCGAGGGTGTCGTCCTGGCTGGCGGTGTAGCGCGAGGCGCCCATCGAGAGGAAGACGGCGTCCGACCGGCCGCTCTTGAGCGAGAGGAGCATGTCGGGGATGCCCTGGAACGCCTGGACCGTGATCTTCTTCTCGCCCGCGGCGACGCACGCATCGGACTGCGTGTTCACCTGCTCCTCCTGGCTGGAGCCGGTGTCGACCCCGATCGTGAGGCCGCAGGCGTCGGCGAGCCCGGTTCCCTTGAGCGGGCTGTCCGCCTGCACGACGAGCGAGGAGGGCTCGCCGAACATGACGTCGACGTAGTCCACGACCTCTCGGCGGTCGGGCTTGTCCGTCGTGATGTTGGTGACGAGGTCGTAGCGGCCCGCCTGCAGGCCCGGGATCAGGGTCGCGAAGTCGACTCCCTTGCCCCGCACCTCGAGCCCGAGGACGCCCCCCAGCGTGTTGGCGAGGTCGACGGAGAGCCCGCGGTCCTTGCCGTTCTCGTCGATCTCGCCGTAGGGGAGGCCGGCGGTGTTCTGATAGCCGACGTTGAGGAAGCCCTTGGCGGCGATCTCGGCGGGGATGAGTTTGCGGATCTGCTCGATCTCGGGGGTCACCTCGACCGCCTCCGGCGCGGTCTCGGGTGCGGCCGGCTCGGCGGAGCTCGCGCACCCGGCCAGGGTGAGACCCAGAGCTGCGACTGCTCCGAGCAGCAGGTACTTCCGAGATTTCATGAACGTCTCCATCTTGCGACCGTCGGTGAGAATCGCCAAAACTTCATTCTATGCGGGGGATCTGTTCGTGCGGGTATTTTTATTGCGGCCTGCGACGAAGGCGCGGCGGGGCGGCCGGCCCGCCGCTACGCGGCGGCCCGGTAGGCGACCTCGCCGTCGACGAGCGTCAGCGCCGCGGTCGTGCCCAGGAGCTCGTCGGGCGCGTCGGTGAGCGCGTTCGCGGTCCACACCGTCACGTTGGCGCGGTAGCCGGTCGCGATGCGGCCGAGCTCGTGCTCGCGCTTGGTCGCGTAGGCGGCGCCCAGGGTGAGCCCCTCGAGCGCCTGTGCCGGGGTGAAGACGCGCCGCGGCTGGTAGGGCTCGCGGCTGCGCTCGAGCGCCGACTTCGCGGTGAGTGCGATGAACAGGTTGTCGGGGGCCACGTGGGGTGCGGTGGGCGCATCGGTGCCGAGCGCGAGCGGCACACCGGCCTCGCGGAACTTGTGCCAGGGGAAGCCGGTCAGCGCGCGCTCGTCGCCGAGCACGGCCTGCCAGTTGTCGAGCACCGCCGGGTCGCAGTGCACCGGCTGCATCGAGGCGGTGACGCCGAGCGCCGCCATGCGCGCGATCGTGTCGTCGGCGACCGACTCGAGGTGCTCGACGCGGGGGCGGCGATCCGCCCGCGGACCGTTCACGCGGATGCACTCCTGCACCGCGTCGAGGGCGATGGTGCTCGCCTCGTCGCCGATCGCGTGCAGCGCGAGCTGCAGCCCGGCCGCGTCGGCGGCGGCGGCGACGGGCAGCGCGAACTCCCGCTCCCAGATCGGGCCGGGCATCGCGCCGTTCGCGTAGGGCGCGCGCATCGCCGCGGTGCACGCATCGATCACGCCGTCGAGGATGAACTTCACGCCCACGATGCGCAGCCACTCGTCGCCGTACCGCGCCGCCACCTCGTCGCGGATCCTCGCGACCTCGGCGACCTCGGCGAGGTCGGTCTCGAGGTCGCCGGAGGCGGTGAGGATCCAGTGCGCGTTGACGGGGAAGGGGAGGCGGCCGTCGCGGTCGAGGATACGGCGGTAGGCCTCGAGGTCGGGGTGCCCGAACGACATCTCGGAGGCCCCGGTGACGCCGGTCTCGAGGTAGGCCTCGAAGGCGGCGGCGAGCCAGCGGTCGCGATCCTCGTCCGTCGCCACCTGGTCGAGGTAGCCCCAGCCGTACTGCATGGCCGCGGTCTCGAGCAGGAACCCGGTGGCGTCGCCGTTCTCGTCGCGCTCGATCTCGCCGCCGACGGGGTCGGGGGTGTCGCGGGTGATGCCCATGGCCTCGAGCGCCGCCGAGTTCACCCACATCGTGTGCAGGTCGTTCGCGTCGAGGAACACGGGCACGTCGGAGACGGCCGCGTCGAGCATCGTCGCGGTGGGCCGCTGCCCCTGCTCGAAGATGTCGAAGCGCCAGCTGACGCCGGTGATGCGCGGCGCATCGGGGTCGGCGGCGCGCGCGGCGGCGATGCGCCCCTGCACCTCTGCGACCGATGTCGCGTCGCGCAACTGCACCTTCGACAGCGCCTCGCCGAGCATCAGCACGTGCGCGTGGCCCTCCCAGACCGACGGCGTCACGAGCGCGCCGCCCAGGTCCACCTCCTCGACGTCGCCGCCGCCCGCGGCGAGGCGTACGGCGTCGAGGTCGCCGGCCGCGAGGATGCGGCCGGCGCGCACGGCGAAGCTCTCCCGGAGCGCGACGGAGGCGTCGCCGGTGAAGACGGCGGCGTTGCGGTAGATGATGGTGCTGGAGGACATGGGCGCTCGCTTTCGTGATGCGGTGGTGAGGCCGTTCGCCTTCGATGCTATCCCCGCGGGGCGCGGGCGCAATCCGCTGCGCTCGGCACGGCTTCCGCGGGCGGCGGTGCGCTGCGGTCCCGCAGTATCCGGCTCCGCACCGCGTGCAGCGCGCCGACCGACCCGTGGAGGAGGCCGCGGGATCGTCGCCCGCTGAGCGCGGCCGCTCAGATCATGTACTCGAGCTCGCGGTAGGCCCCGCGGTAGAAGAGCAGCGGGGGGCGATCCGGGTCGGTCGAGATGCCGAGCACTCGCACGAGGAAGATGAGGTGGTCCCCCGCCTCGACCTCGCGCTCGACCTCCCCGGCCACCCAGCCGGTTCCCCCGTCGAGCGCGGGCGCGCCGTTGGCCTCCGACGGGTGCCAGGACACGTCGCGCCACTTGTCGGTGCCGGATCGCGCGAACTGCGAGCTCAGATACTGCTGCTCGGCGCTCAGGAAGTTGACGACGACCCTGGCGTGGTCGCGCACGGCCGCGAGGCTCTGCGAGGTGCGGGCGATCGAGAAGGAGACGAGCGGCGGATCGATCGAGACGCTGGTGAACGACTGGCAGGTGAAGCCGACCGGGCCGGCGGCTCCGTGCGTGGTGATGATCGTGACCCCGGACGCGAAGGCGCCCATCGCGTCGCGGTACTCGCGCTCGTCGAACGGCGCGGGGGAGGTCGCGGCGGTGTCCGGGATCATGCGCCCGTCCCGGCCCGCGCGGCGGAGCCGGGCAGCAGCCGGCCCTGGCCGGCGATCCACTCGTCGAGCACCTCGTCGCGATGGTCGAAGCGGTGCATTGCGAACGCGAGCCCCCGCGTGGGCACGCTCGCCCCCAGTTCGACGAGCAGCGGGCGCAGCGTGAACTCGACGGCCAGCGCGTGCTCGGCCGAGGCGATCGTGAAGACCGGCACGGCGACGAGCCCCTCGAGGCCCCGCGCGGGGGAGCGATCGAGGAACGCCTTCAGCAGGCCCGTGTAGCTGGCCTTGTAGGTGGGGGAGGCGATCACGGCGCAGGTCGACGCCCGCAGCTGCTCGCTCAACGGATCGAGGGTCGTCGAGGGCCAGCGGAAGAGCTCGTCGGCGTGCTCGATGAGGTCGACGGTCGGCCGGAGCTCGGCACCCGTGAGTGCGGCGATGCGCTGAGCGAGATCCTCGGCGATCTGCCGCGTGCGCGAGTGCGGCTTGGGGTTTCCGACGACGACGGAGACGGTGGACATGGCGCTCCTTTCGGGGGCGGCGGCCGCGCGGGCGGAGGGTGATCCGCGATGCGGTGTCGCGGGTCGCCGCGGGATCTCATCCTGCGGATTGAAAGCCAGTGTAGGTGCTGGCCGGCGATGGCGGCCAGGCGGCGCAACGGAGCGTAACGGTCATTTTCCGTCATGAGGGTTGCGGAGCCCCCGCGGAGCACACATAAGCTCACAGCATGTCTCCCATAACCAATACGAAAGCTGCCGAAGCTCAGTTCACCGTCGGCGTCGCACTCGACGGCGCCGGCTGGCACCCCGCCGCGTGGCGGGAACCGACGGCCCGAGCGGCCGAGATATTCTCGCCCGAGTACTGGCACGACCTCATCGCCCGCGCCGACGCCGCCGGCATCGACTACGCCACGATCGAGGATGCGCTGCGACTGCAGAGCGCCGACCCCTTCGGGCGCGGCGCCGCGCGCGGGCTGCCGCCCCGCCCCGCCCCGGCCATCGTGGAGGGGCGCCTCGACGCGCTGCTCGTCGCGAGCTGGGTCGCCCCCCGCACGCGGGGCATCGGCCTCATCCCCACGGTCACGACGACCCACACCGAGCCCTTCCACGTGGCGACCGCGCTGCAGACGCTCGACCACATCTCGGAGGGCCGGGCCGGCTGGCAGCTGCGGTTCTCCGCGGAAGCGGCCGCGGCCGCGGCGTTCGGCCGCAAGCCCGCACCGGAGATCGACGCCGAGCGGATCGCGGCGGGCGAACCCGATGCGGGGCTGGACGAGTTGATCGGCGAGGCGGGCGACGCGGCCGAGTCGGCGCGGCGGCTCTGGGACAGCTGGGAGGACGACGCCGTGATCCGCGACGTCGCGACCGGCAGGTTCCTCGACCGGGACCGGGTGCACCACATCGATTTCGCGGGCGAGCGCTTCTCCGTCATCGGGCCATCGATCGTGCCGCGCTCGCCGCAGGGCCAGCTGCCCGTCACCCTGCTGGCGCACTCCGCGCCCGTCCACGCGCTCGCGGCGCGGGCCGCCGACGTGGTGTTCGTCACCCCCGAGAGCCCGTCGGTCAGGGCCGGCGCCTCGCGCGACAAGCCGGCCGCGGAGGTCGTCGCGGAGGTGCGCGCGGCGGAGGGCGCGGTGGATCGCGCGGTGCTGGGACTCGAGCCTCTGCGCATCGTGGCGGATCTGGTCGTCGCGCTCGACGCCGCCGGGGAGCGGGCCGACGAGCGTCTGCGCCGCCTCGACGCGCTCGCGGGAGGCGGCTTCGAGAGCGACGCCGCCCTCGCCGTCGGGCCGGCCGAGCAGATCGCCGCCCGCATCGAGGAGTGGCGCGACGCAGGCGTCGACGGTGTGCGGCTGCGGCCGCTGACGCTGCCGGGCGATCTCGACGCGATCGCCGACGGGCTGCTGCCCGTGCTGCGGGCGCGGGGGCTCGCGGGCCGCGCCGAAGCCCCGCGAACCCTCCGCGAGCGCTTCGGCCTTCCCGAGGCCGCCAATCGCTACGCGACCGCCCCCGCGACCGCCCCCGCGACCGAGGAGGTGGCGGCATGAGCGCCCTCGGCGGCGACCCCGCTCAGCGGCAGGTCCACCTCGTCGCGCACTTCCCCGGTGTCAACAGCACAACCGTCTGGAGCGATCCGGAGTCGGGAAGCCAGATCGACTTCTCGTCGTTCCGCCACTTCGCGCAGACCGCCGAGCGCGGCCTCTTCGACTACATCTTCCTCGCCGAGGGCCTGCGCCTTCGCGAGCACGGGGGCAGGATCCACGACCTCGACGTGGCCGGGCGCCCCGCCACGCTCGCCATCCTCGCCGCACTGGCGTCGGTGACCCGCAGCATCGGCGTGGTCGGCACCCTGTCGAGCACCTTCAACGAGCCCTACGAGCTCGCGCGCCAGCTCGCCACGATCGACCACCTCTCGGGCGGGCGCGTGGGATGGAACGTCGTCACCTCGCCCGACGCGTTCCACGGGGGCAATTTCCGGCGCGGCGGCTACCTGCCCTACGCCGAGCGCTACACCCGCGCCGAGGAGTTCGTGGTGCTCGCGAAGGCGCTCTGGGACTCGTGGGAGGCCGACGCGATCGTCGCCGATGCGCCGAGCGGAAGGTTCGTCGACCCCGATCGCGTGCGCGGCGTGCTGCACCGGGGGCCGCAGTTCGACATCGCGGCGACGAGCACGGTGCCGCGCAGCCCGCAGGGCTACCCCGTGATCGTGCAGGCGGGCGACTCGCCCGCCGGACGGGACTTCGCCGCCGCGAACGCCGAGGTCATCTTCTCCCGCCACACGAGCTTCGAAGAGGGGCGGGCGTTCTACCGCGACGTCAAGGGCCGGCTGCCCGCCGCGGGACGCGGCGAGGATTCGCTGCTGATCCTGCCGGGAGCCACGTTCGCGATCGGCGACACCGACGCCGAAGCCCGGGATCGCTCGCGCGAGATCGCGCTCGCCCAGACGAGTCCGCAGACCGCGGTCGCCTGGATCGAGGCGATCTGGGGCCGGGAGCTCCCGGGCCTCGATCCCGACGGCGCGCTGCCCGACGAGGACCCGGGCGAGGGGGAGCAGCGGCTGGGCCAGGTGTCGACGCGCGTCGACGACCGGATCGCTCGCGCCGCCCGGCTGCGCGGCCGCGCGGCGCGAGAGGGACTCACCCTGCGCGAGCTCGTGGCCGCCGAGACCGCTCAGCACAGCTTCGTGGGATCCCCCGAGACGATCGCCGCCGAGATCGACCGCTCCGTGCAGGGCCGCGCATCGGACGGCTTCGTGCTCGTGCCGCACCTCACGCCGGGCGGCCTCGACGAGTTCGTCGATCGGGTGGTGCCGCTGCTGCAGGAGCGCGGGGTCTTCCGCACCGCCTACGAGACCGACCGGGTCACGGGTGCGAACCCCACGCTGCGCCGCACGCTGGGCCTGCCGCGGCCGCCCCGCCCCGCGATCCGCGCCGGGGAGCCCGCCGAGCGGGTCGCCGAGGAGGCGGCCGCATGAGCACCGCGACGCCGTACGCGCGATCCGGCGCGCCGGACGGCGCATACGGCGCGAAGCCCGGCGACGCCTTCGCGACGGCGGCCTACACCGATCCGCTCGGCGCCCCGCTCCTCGCCGACCTCGAGCGGGAGTACGACGCGCGCTACGGCACCGAGGTCTTCGGCGAGACCGCCGACGTCGAGATCAACCGCTACCCGGCCGAGGCGTTCGCCCCGCCGAACGGCCTCTTCCTGCTGCTGCTGCGCGACGGCGAGCCGATCTCGGGCGGCGCGTACATGCGCTACGACGACGCGACCGCCGAGGTGAAGCGCGTGTGGACGCGCTCCGATCTGCGGGGGCGGGGCCTCGCGGGGCTCGTGCTCACCGAGATCGAGCGTCGCGCCGAGGCCGCGGGCTACCGCCGCATCTACCTCACGACGGGCCCGCGGCAACCGGAGGCCGTGCGGCTGTACCGCCGCTCCGGCTACACCCCGCTCTTCGATCCCGCGCTGCCCGCGCACGAGATCGGCGTCCACCCCTTCGAGAAGCTCCTCGCCCCGACCGCGGCGGTCGGGGCCGAAACCGCAAAGGAAGCACGACCATGACCCTCACACTCGATCCCCCGGAGACCGAGGCGGCGAACCGCGGCTCTGCGCGGCCCGCCGCGCTCGACGTCGTCCCGCTGCGCCACTGGTGGCGCTGGGCGCTGAGCGCCGTCGCGGTCTTCCTGCTCGCGCAGCTCGCGTGGACCTTCTTCTCCAACGAGCAGTGGCGGTGGCCCGTCTTCGCCGAGTACTTCTTCAACGGCGCCGTGCTGCGCGGGCTCTGGCTCACGCTCTGGCTCACGGCGGTCTCGGCGGCGATCGGTTTCGTGCTGGGGGGCCTCCTCGCGCTCGCGCGCCTCTCGGGGTCGCCGCTGCTGAGCTCGTTCGCGTGGGGCTTCATCTGGTTCTTCCGCTCCGTGCCGCTCATCGTGCAGCTCGTCATCTGGTACAACCTCGGATACCTGTTCCCCACGCTCGGCGTCGGCTGGCCCTTCACCTACGACTTCTGGGTCGTCGAGTTCGACACGGTGCGGCTGCTCTCCTCGTCGGTCGCCGCGATCCTCGGCCTCTCGCTGCACCAGGCGGCCTACTCGGCCGAGATCATCCGCGGCGGGCTGCTGTCGGTCGACCAGGGTCAGATCGAGGCGGCGAAGGCGCTCGGGATCCCGCGCTCCCGCCGATTCTTCCGCGTCGTGCTGCCCCAGGCGGCGCGCGCGATCCTGCCCAACGCCTTCAACGAGGTGATCGGGCTGGTCAAGGGCACCTCGGTCGTCTTCATCGTGGCCCTGCCCGAGCTCTTCTACACGGTGCAGGTCATCTACAACCGCAACCAGCAGGTCATCCCGCTGCTGCTCGTGGCGGCCGTCTGGTACACGATCTTCACGACCGTGCTGAGCATCGCGCAGTACTACATCGAGCGCCGTTTCGCTCGCGGCACCGCCCGCGAGCTGCCGCCCACGCCGATCCAGCGGGCCCGGCGCGCGATCCGGGGGCACCGCGCCCGCGGGCGCGGCGGGCTGCCGCTTCCGGCATCGTCCGTCGCCGCGATCACCTCGAGTCAGCGCTAGGAGACCGAAATGACCATCGACACCATCGACACCATCGACACGGGCGTCGGGGGCCTCGCGGGCTCCGAGGCCCCCGACGCCCCGCGCACCGGCCTCGTGGAGATCTCGGGCGTGCACAAGTCGTACGGCGCCCACGAGGTGCTGCACGGCATCACGCTCACGGTCGAACCCGGCCAGGTCGTCGCCCTGCTCGGCCCCTCGGGCTCGGGCAAGTCGACCCTGCTGCGCGCCATCAACCATCTCGAGACCATCGACGCCGGATCGATCACCATCGACGGCGAGTTCATCGGATACGAGCGCCGCGGCGACCGCCTCCACGAACTGCCCGAGAAGCGGGTGCTGCAGCGGCGCACCCGGGTGGGAATGGTCTTCCAGAACTTCAATCTGTTCCCCCACCTCACCGCGCTCGAGAACATCATCGAGGCTCCGATCGGCCTGAGGCGGGCGAACCGCACCGGGGCGACGGAGCGCGCGCGCGAGCTGCTCTCACGCGTCGGCCTCGCGGATCACGCCGACAAGTACCCGCGCCAGCTCTCGGGCGGCCAGCAGCAGCGCGTCGCGATCGCCCGAGCGCTCGCGCTCGATCCCGACGTGCTGCTGTTCGACGAGCCCACCTCGGCCCTCGATCCCGAACTCGTCGGCGAGGTGCTCGGCGTGATCCGGGGCCTCGCGCACGGCGGCACCACGCTCATCATCGTCACCCACGAGATCGGATTCGCCGCCGAGGTCGCCGACCACGTCGTCTTCCTCGACGACGGGCGCGTCATCGAGGAGGGGCCGCCCCAGCGGGTGCTGCGCGCTCCCGAGCAGGCGCGCACGCAGGAGTTCCTCGACTGGGTCATCTGACCCTTCTTTCCCATCCCATCCCATCCCATCCCAGACCCCGCCACGAGCACAGCAAGGACCGCACCCTCCCATGACCACGCCACCCGCCCGCACCCGCCGATCCGGCGCCCGCAGCACCCTCTCCCTCGCCGCCGCGTCGTTCGCGGCGCTCGCCCTCGCGGGCCTCACCGCCTGCAGCGCGATCGTCGACTCCGGCAGCGCGTCATCCGACACGGGCTCCGGCGCCGCGGCCCGGAACGACTCGCCGTTCGACCTGACGAGCGCGGGCGTCGACGAGCGACCCCGCATCGAGCCGATCCCCGAGGCCGTCGCGGCTCTGCGGGCGAGCGGCTTCGAGCCGATCCAGAAGGGCAGGCTCACGGTCGCCAACGGCGCCTTCACGCCGCCCCTCAGCTTCCTCGCCGAGGACGACAACCGGACGCTGCTGGGCGCCGACCCGGATATCTCGCAGCTGCTGGCCGACGGTCTCGGTCTCGAGTACGCGCCCGAGAACGTCGCCTGGGCCGACTGGCCGCTGGGCGTCGAATCGGGCAAGTACGACGTCGTGCTCGCGAACGTGACCGTCACCGAGGAGCGCAAGGACCTGTTCGACTTCGCCACCTACCGGGACGACGTGATCTCCTTCGCGGTGCAGGCGACGAGCGGTATCGCCTCGATCAAGGAGGCGAAGGACGTCTCCGGCCTCAAGGTCGTCGTCGGCAGCGGCACGAACCAGGAGAAGATCCTGCTCGACTGGTTCGCCGAGAACGAGAAGAACGGTCTGCCGCCCGGCGAGGCGGTCTACTACGAAGACACGGCGGCGGCCAAGCTCGCGCTCTCGTCGGGCCGCGTCGACGCCATCTTTCAGCCCAACTCGACGAACGCGTACTCGGCGGCCGTCGACGGCGAGACGAAGATCGTGGGGGCGGTGAACGGCGGCTTCCCCGAGAACGCGCAGATCGGAGTGGCCACCGCGAAGGGCAACGGCCTCATCGACGCCGTGTCCATCGTGCTCAACGCCATCATCGAGCGCGGCGAGTACCGGAAGGTGCTCGACCGCTGGGCGCTGCAGGACGAGGCCGTGACCGAGTCGCTCGTCAACCCGCCCGGGCTGCCCCGACCGTAGCACCGACCAGACCCGGCCAGATCCGACCTCACCCGACCCAAGCCGCCGACCAGAAAGCGCCCCATGCCACACACCCCCGCCACCGCCCGCATCGCGCTCGCCACGATGGCCGCGCTCGCGCTCGCGCTCACCGCGTGCTCCGCGGTCGTCACCGACCGGACCGCGGACGAGGGGCCCGCTCCCGAGAAGTCGACCGCCGCGTTCGACCTCACCACCGGCAACCTGAAGACGCGACCCCGCATCGACCCGGTCCCCGATGCCGTCGCGGCTCTGCGGGCGAGCGGCTTCGAGCCGATCCAGAAGGGCAGGCTCACGGTCGCGCTGCTCGGCGCCGGCGCCCCGCCCACCTCGTTCTTCGCCGAGGACGACGCGAAGACCATCATCGGCAGCGACCCCGACTTCGCGTCGCTCATCGCCGACGGCCTCGGTCTCGAGTACGCGCCCGAGAACGTGGCGTGGGCCGACTGGCCGCTGGGGATCGAGTCGGGCAAGTACGACCTGGCGCTCACCAACATCGGCGTCACCGAGGAGCGCAAGGAGCTCTTCGATTTCGCCACCTACCGGGACGCGATCATGGGGTTCACGGTCGCCGACGACAGCGCCGTGAGGAAGATATCGAAGCCGAAGGACATCTCGGGTCTCAGGGTGATCGTGGGCAGCGGCACGAACCAGGAGAAGTTCCTGCTCGACTGGATCGCCCAGAACGAGGAGGCCGGGATCCCGTCCGGCGAGGCGGTCTACTACGAGGACTCCGCGGCCGGCCTGCTCGCGCTGACCTCCGGGCGCGCAGACGCCAGCATTCAGCCGTACTCGCTCGCGAAGTTCCAGGAGGCGACGCTCGGCGAGACGCGCGTGGTCGGCAAGTTCAACAGCGCCTACCCCGTGACCGGGCAGGTCGGCACCGCCACGGCGAAGGGCAACGGGCTGACGGAGCCGGTCGCGATCGTGCTCAACGAGCTCATCGAGACGGGCGTCTACGACGAGGTACTCGCGCGCTGGGGCCAGGAGGACGAGGCGGTGACCGAGTCGCTCGTCAACCCGCCCGGGCTCCCGAAGCCGTGAGCGGTTCGACGCCTCCCGCGACGGCCCCGCCCGTGCGCATCGTCTGCATCGGCGCCGGGCCGGCGGCCGCGATGCTGCTGGAGCGCATCGTCGCGAATCGTGCGCAGACGGCCCCCGGCGCGAGGCTCGAGGTGCGCCTCGTCGACCCGCACCCGCCCGGCGGAGGGCGCATCTGGCGGCGGGACCAGTCGCCCCTGCTCAAGCTCAACTCGATGCTCGAAGACGTCGCGTTCTTCACGGATCCCTCGTGCCGCATCGAGGGGCCCATCGAGCCCGGGCCCACGCTCGCCGAGTGGGTGCGCGCGGTGCGGGAGGGGCGGATCGCGCGGCCCGCGTGGAGCGATGCCGCGCTCGACCGGGAGATCGACGGGATCGGCGAGCGGGACTTCCCGACGCGCCGCCTGAACAACGCCTACCTGAGCTGGGCTCTGGAGGAGACGGTGCTGCGCGGCGGCGATGCGGTGCGCGTCGAGTGGCTCGAGGACGTCGCCGTGGCGGTGGAGGAGGGAGCCGAGGGGGATCGCCCGCAGCGCGTGCGCCTCGCCTCGGGCGCCGGGCTCGACGCCGACATCGTCGTCTACGCGCTGGGCCACAGCGGCGCGCACCCGACGAACGAGTCGATCCGGCTCGCCGACTTCGCCGACCGCCACGGCCTCGGCTACGTCGCGCCGGCCTTCACGGCCGACGTCGACCTCGGGTGGGTGCCCTCCGGAGCCGACGTGATCGTGCGCGGCATGGGGCTCGCGGCGGTCGACCTGGTCGTGCTGCTGACCGAGGGCCGCGGCGGCCGCTTCGAGCGCGACGGCGGCCGCGACGGCGCGCTGCGCTACGTGCCGAGCGGCCGGGAACCGGTGCTGCACCTCGGATCCCGTCGCGGGGTGCCGTACCGCTCGAAGATCACGAGCCGCTTGTCGGGGGATCCCGTCGAGCTCGAGTACCTCGGTCCCGGCTTCCACGCGTCGCTCGCGAGACGGTCGGAGCCGCTCGACTTCGAGCGCGACGTCCGGCACCTGATCGCCGCGGAGTTCGTGACCGGCTACTATCGCGAGCTCTTCACCGGGCACCCTGACCGCGTCGCCGCCCCCTGGGAGCGGTTCGCCCCGCGGCTGCGGCGGATCCTGAACGGGAGGCATCTGGGAGAGGCCTCGGCGGAGTTGGCCGGGCTGATCCGCGCACACGTCCCCGATCCCGACGACCGCTTCGACCTCGACGCCTTCGACCGGCCGCTCGCGTTCGCCGACCCGCTCACGGAGGCGGAGCAGCGATCCGCGCACACGACGGTGCACGATCGCGTGCGCGAGCACATCGAGCGCGATCTGCGGCACCGCACCTCCCAGCGGCACAGCGCGACGCTCGGCCTCTTCATGACGGCGCTGCACGTCTACCTCTCGCTGGCCGAGGTGCCGCCGCAACTGTGGAGCGCCCGCAGCCGCACGCGCGACCTTCCGAAGCGCTGGCACGCCTGCTTCAGCTACCTCGCGAGCGGCCCGCCCGGGCACCGACTCGAGGAGCTCATCGCGTTGGCTGAGGCCGGAGCGGTGCGGTTTCTGGGCGGCGACCTCGATCTCGTCGCCGATGAGGAGCGGGGCGAGTTCGCGGTCTCGGGGAGCGCAGTGGTCGGCAGCCGGACGGCTCGCTCGGGGGCGAGCGCGCGGATCCTGATCGATGCGTGGCTCCCCGAGGCATCGGCGGCCAGGAGCGACAATCCGCTGCTTCGCGGGCTCGTCGAGAGCGGGCGCGTGCGCGAGCTCGCGGTGCCCGACGGCCCCGGAGACGCCGCCCCCGTGCTGACGACGGGGCTGATCGAGGCCGCCCCGGACGGGCGCATCGACGGGCCGGCGCCCCAGTTCGCGCTCGGACCCTTCGTCGCCGGGCCCGGCGGGGGAGCGTTCACGCGCCCGGGCATCGACTCGCTGCCGTTCCGCATCCACGACCGGTGCGCCCGCGCGATCCTCGCGACCGCGCTCGCTCCGCGCCCCGCGCTCGAGGCGGTGCCCGGCTGAGGCGGCGCCCGGCTGAGGCGGCGCGAAGATGCGCCCTCGCTCGACGCCGCCCCGGCTTCGTGCCACGATGGAGGCACCGGGGGTCTGGGCCCGGGGATGCGGAGGGCACCATGCGCTACATGCTTCTGCTGCACGGCCGGGAGGCCGAGTTCCAGCGCCGCACCCCCGACCGCAGGGAGGCGGCGGTGGCCTTTCTCGCGCGCTTCGAGGACGAGCTCGCGGTCGGCTCCGAGCTGGAGTGGACCGAGGTGCTCGACGACGAGGAGCACGCCGTGCTGGTCGGGCCCGGTGGCACGGGCGAGGGGTGGTTCAACAGCGAGGGGTCGCCGCTGCAGCGGGCGTGGGTGGTGCGGGTGCAGGATCGCGAGCGCGCTCTGGAGCTGGCGGCGCGGCTCGCGAGGGGCGTGGACTCGCCGGTCGAGGTGCGCAAGTGCCTGCCGGGCGCGCAGCGGCCGTGAGCGATCATCGCCCGGATCGGCGAGGGAGGCCGGATCGGCGAGGGAGGCCGGCACTGCGCCGCATCGCCGAGGCCGCTCGAACCGGTGCTCGCCCGACGCGAACCGGCCGCCCGCCGCGGGCCGAGGCCCGCACGGCTGAAACCGGGGGAGAATAGCCGCATGGAACTCGATCACCCCGGCACGCTTCGTGGCCGCCTCGTCACCCTCGAACCGCTCTCGCTGGAGCACCACGACGAGCTCGTCGACGCCGTGCGGGACGGCGAGCTGTGGCGGCTGTGGTACACGCGGATCCCGGACCCGGAGGGGATGGACGCGGAGATCCGGCGCAGGCTCGCGCTGCAGGATCAGGGCAGCATGCTGCCCTTCGCCGTTCGCCGCGCCGATACGGGCCGCGCGATCGGCATGACCACCTTCATGAACATCGACGCGGCGACCCCGCGCGTGGAGATCGGTTCCACGTGGAACGCCGCGAGCGCGCAGGGCACCGGCACGAACGCGGAGTCGAAGCTGCTGCTGCTCGGTCACGCCTTCGACGTGTGGGACTGCCCAGCCGTCGAGTTCCGCACCGACTTCCACAACCATCAGTCGCGGGAGGCGATCGCGCGCCTCGGGGCGAAGCAGGACGGGATCCTGCGCGCCCATCTGCGGCAGGCGGCGGGCTACCTGCGCGACACGGTGGTGTTCTCGATCACGCAGCCCGAGTGGCCCGGTGTGCGCCTCGGCCTCGAGCACCGGATCTCCCGGCACCTGCCCGGCGACTGGGCGTCTCCGAGGCTCGGGTGAGCGGAGAGCGGTGAGCGGACGGCGACGGGTGGGTCACCGGCCCGCGACGACGCGCCCGCCCTGCACGACCGACCGCGGCCGGCCCTCCGAGATCGCGCTCACCCGCTCCAGCGGATCGCCGTCGAGCACCACGAGGTCGCCCATGGCGCCCGGCGCGATGACGCCGAGCTCTCCCTCGCGCTGCAGCAGGCGCGCTGCGGTGCTGGTCGCGCTGCGGATCGTGTCGATGACGGGCACGATGTCTGCGCGCACCTCGAACTCCCGCAGCTGGTGGCGCTGCATGCCGCCGAGCAGGTCGGAGCCGTAGCAGAGGTTCACGCCGCCCCGGTAGGCCTTCTCGAGCGCTGCCATGCCGCCGGTGAGCACCGCGTCGACCTTCTCCCAGTTCTCCTGCGAGAGCCCGAACTCGCGCCCCTCCTTCTGCAGGTAGACATAGGTGACGAGGTTCATCGTCAGGTAGGCGTCGTGCTCGAGGAACAGCGGGATCGAGGTGTCGTCGAGGAGGTTGCCGTGCTCGATGCCCCGCACGCCCGAGGCGAGCGCGCGGTTGATCGACCGCGCCGTGTAGGCGTGCGCCGACACGTAGCGGCTTGCGGCCTCGGCCTCCTCCACGACCGCGCGGATCTCCTCGAGCGAGTACTGCGTCGAGTCGACGCGGTCCGTCGGCGAGGCGACGCCTCCCCCGGCCATGATCTTGATGTGGTGAGCGCCCTTGCGCAGCTCGTCCCGGGCGGCTTCGCGCACGGCCGCGACGCCGTCGGCGACGCGGCCGATGTTCGCGCAGGTCGGATCGTTCCGCACGTGCGATTCGCCGCGGCCCCGGGCGTCCCCGTGCCCGCCCGTCTGCGAGAGGGCCTTGCCCCCGAAGAAGAGCCGCGGGCCCCGGAGCAGGCCCTCTCGCTGGGCGTCGTGGAGGCCGAAGTCCGCTCCCGCCACGTCGCGCACCGTGGTGAAGCCGCGATCGAGCATGTCGCCCATCAGGCGAGCGCTCTGCAGCGCCACGTAGTTCGGCGATTCGGAGCCGAGGCGGTCGAGCGCCGCCGTGTGGGCGGTCACGTGGACGTGGCAGTCGATGAGGCCGGGGAGCACGAAGCCGCCGCGGGCGTCGAGTTCGGGCGCGTCGCCGGGGGCCGGGCCCGTCCCCGCCTCGAGATCGACGAAGCGGCCCTCCCGGATCTCGAGGGTCCCCTCGCGATACTCCCCGGCGTGGACGTCGAGCCAGGTCGCGTTGCGGACGATGAGGTCGTTGGTCACGGCGTACCCTCCTGATCGGTGATCGTGGTGGATTCTGCGGGCGATGTCTCGGCGACGATGCGCTCGGCCGCCGCGACGCTCTCGGGCGGGTAGCCGTGCTCCGGGCCGAGCAGGTTCACGGTCGCCCAGTTGCTGCCGTCCGCGCGCCGGAGCGGGATGTTGACGATGGCCCCGCAGCCGAGCGACCTGATGAGCTCCGCGTCGCCGAAGATGCGGTCGATCTCGGCTCCGGTCTGCGCGACGAAGACGCCGTCGGAATCGCGCGTTGCGGCGATCCAGTCGGGCGACACCTCCGTCGCGACGTCCTTCCAGCCGCCGACGGGGTACTCCTGCGGGTGGGACGAGTAGACGCGCTCCATGCGGGTGCCGCCGCGGGTGAAGACCAGTACGGTGCACAGGATGACGCCGACGTCTCGGGAGACGGCCGCGTGCATCGCCGCCCAGCTGCGTTCGGGGCTCGCGGGCCGTGCGGCGGTCATGCGGGTCCACCCGTCTTCGCGGCGCGCGTCTCGACCGGTCCGGTGATGTCCTCCAGCGAGCGACCCGCGGTGCGAACGGCGAAGAGCAGCGTGCAGATGACGCCGACCGCGAGCACGGCCGTGGTCAGGCCGAAGACGCCCACGAAGCCCCACTGCGCGGCGAACAGGCCGATGATGATCGGCGCCGTGATCGACCCGACCCGCCCGAAGGACGAGCTCATGCCGGTCGCGGTCGCGCGCAGCCAGGTGGGGAAGACCTCGGGCGTGTAGGCGTAGACGCCGGCGTACGTGCCGTTGAGGAAGAAGGAGAGGGTGACCCCGGCGAGCGTGACGAGGGCCGGATCCTCGGCCCGACTCATCCAGAGCGCCGCGAGCGCTCCGCCTGTGAGGTACATCGCGATCGTGAACTTGCGGTCGAGCTTCTCGTTCAGCCAGGCGGCGCTGAAGTAGCCCGGAATCTGCGCGAGGTAGATGAACAGCGAGTAGGTGAAGCTCGTCGTGACGTCGATCCCCTTATCGACGAGCAGGGTCGGGATCCACGTGAAGAAGCCGTAGTAGGAGAAGGTGATGACGAACCAGATGAGCCACGTCGTTGCGGTGATCCGCCACATGCTGCGCCCCCAGAGGTATCGGATCGCCTTGCCGAAGGCGAACTTGGTGGGGGGCTCCTCGGCGGGCGCGTTCGGGTCGACCGGCGGGAGTTCGCGGCCGGTGGCTCGTCCGACGCGCTGCTCGAAGTCGGTGACGACGCGCTCCGCGTCGTCGTGCCTGCCCTGCGTGATGAGGTAGCGCGGCGACTCGGGCAGCGAGCGGCGCCACCACAGCAGCATCACGATCGGGATGAAGGTGATGACCTGCGCCCAGCGCCATCCCTCGGCGAACGCGGGCACGACGAAGCGCCCGATGAGCGCGGCTCCGACGAACCCGAAGGAGAAGAAGCCCGCCAGTGCGCCGAGGAACCAGCCGCGACGGTGCTTCGGCACGAACTCGGAGAGGAAGGGGGCGATGATCGCGCTCTCGGCGCCTGCGCCGGCGCCGGCGATGATGCGGAACAGCAGGAAGCTCTCGAAGCTCCACGAGAGGGCGGCGGCGAGGGAGGCGACGGCGTAGACCGCGAGGGCCCACATCATGACCTGCTTGCGGCCGATCTTGTCGCCGAGATAGCCGGCGATGAGCGCTCCGAACAGGAAGCCGAACGGCGCCGCGGATCCGACGATCCCGAGCTGCGCCTGCTCGAGGGCGAACACCTCTCGCACGCTGGGCATGAGGAAGGCGACGACGGCGCTGTCCATGCCGTCGAAGGTGTAGCCCAGGCCGCCGATGAGCAGCAGCAGGAAGTGCGGCCGGCTCATCGGCAGTCGGTCCAAGCGAGCGCTCAGTGACATGGTGATGACTCCTTTGTCGGAAGAGGGGCGACCCTGGCTGCGCCGCACAGTTGGCAATGTTAATTCCATAACTGAGGTATATGCAAGAAAAATTGCGTAGCAGATGCGGAAGGGGGTCCGAGTCCGCGACAATGGATCGCATGAGGACACGATCGGAGAAGGGCTCCGACGACGCCCGAGGCGGGGCGCGCGACATGGCTCCCGAGGCATGGCTGCGGGCGCGCGTGCCCGCCGGCGGCCTCGGCTCCTCGGCGAAGACGCTGCTGAACTATCTGCTCACCAACATCGGTGAGGCGGTGTACGCCCGCGCCGCCGAGGTGGCCCGCGTGGCAGGCGTGAGCGTGTCGAGCGTCACCCGGCTCGCGCAGCAGCTGGGCTTCGACGGCTGGCCCGATCTGCAGCGCAGCCTCCGCGCGCGCTACCTCTCAGGCCTCAGCATGGTGGACGTCTCCGAGGTTCACGGCGTGACGGACACCCCCTTCCAGAGCGCCATGCGCAGGGACATCTCCTCGTTGACGCAGGCCGTCAGGGATCTCGACGAGCACGCGATACGAAGGATCGCGGAACTGCTGACGAACGCGAGCCAGATCCACGTCGCGGCGATGGGCAGCTTCGCGGCCGTCGGGCAGGCGCTCAGCCACAACCTGCTGCTGGCCGGGTACCCCTCGTACGGGCTGCTCGACCGTGACCCGCTCCTCGCGAACACCGTCGCCCGGCTCGGGCCCTCGGACGTGCTGGTGGTGTGCAGCTACTGGCGGCACTACCGAGTCGTGGTCGGCGCGGCCATCGCCGCTCGGCGCCGGGGCGCGAAGGTGGTCGTGATCTCGGACTACCTCCCGCAGGCGCTCGCTCCCGTTGCGGAGGAGGTCGTGCTCATCCCCGCCGAGGGAACCTCCTTCTTCGCGTCGCTCACGGTGCCCATAGCGGTGCAGCAGGGCATCATGGCGACGCTCGCCCGCATCGACCCAGAGCGCACCAGGCGGCAGCTCGAGGTCTCGGAAGAGCTCTGGGGCGAGCTCGACCTGCTCGTAGACCCCCTGCGCGGGTGAGTGCGGGCCCCGGCTGAACCGCGGATCGGGGCGCCTCGGGATCAGCCCCGAGGAGACCTCTCGGCGCCCGCCCGCGCGCCCTCCGGCGAGACCGGCACGAGGCGCCGCAGCTGAGTCACGTGGCGGGGCTCCAGCTCCTCGAGCGACGACACCCCGAGCAGGGCCATGGTGCGCTCGATCTCGCTGCGCAGGATGGCGATCATGCGGTCGACGCCCGCCCGCCCGCCCGCCATGAGCCCGTAGAGGTAGGCGCGGCCGACCAGGGTGAACTTGGCCCCGAGCGCCACCGAGGCGACGATGTCGGCGCCGTTCATGATGCCGGTGTCGATCATCACCGCGGCGTCGCGACCCACCTCGCGCACGACCTGCGGCAGCAGGTGGAAGGGTACGGGGGCCCTGTCGAGCTGGCGGCCCCCGTGATTCGAGAGCACGATGCCGTCGACGCCGCGCTCGATCAGCCTCACCGCGTCCGGAACGTTCTGCACGCCCTTGACCACGAGCCTGCCGGGCCACATCTCCCTGATGACCTCGAGATCCTCGTAGGAGATGGTCGGATCCATCGCCGCGTTGAGCAGGTCGCCCACGGTGCCGCCGGTCGAGGAGAGCGACGCGAACTCGAGCTTGGGCGTCGTGAGGAAGTCGATCCACCACCACGGGCGCGGGATCGCATTGACGATCGTGCCCAGCGAGAGCTGGGGAGGGATGGAGAAGCCGTTGCGCTTGTCGCGCAGCCGGGCCCCGGCGATCGGGGTGTCGACGGTGAACATGAGGGTGTCGAATCCGGCCGCGGCGGCGCGCTCGACGAGCCCGTAGGAGATCTCGCGCTCGCGCATCACGTAGAGCTGGAACCAGTTGCGGCCGTGCGGATTCGCCGCGCGCACGTCCTCGATCGACGTGGTGCCGAGCGTCGAGAGCGTGAAGGGGATGCCCGCCGCTCCCGCTGCCCCGGCCCCCGCGATCTCGCCCTCGGTCTGCATCAGCCGGGTGAACCCCGTGGGCGCGATGCCGAAGGGCATCGCGGATCGGCCTCCGAGGATCTCGGTCGAGGTGTCGACGTGCTCGGCGGGCTTCAGGATGTCGGGGTGGAACTCGATGTCCTCGAAGCCCCTGCGGGCTCGATCGAGCGACAGCTCGCCCTCGGCTGCGCCATCGGTGTAGTCGAAGGCGGCCTTCGGCGTGCGGCGCTTCGCGATGCGCAGCAGGTCGTACGTGGTGAGGGCCGCGTCGAGGCGCCGCCGCCTGGCGTTGAGATCGGGCTTCTTGAACCGCATGAGCTCGAAGAGCTCGGCGGGGTTGGGGAGCTGGCGCTTCATCTGAGGCTCCTGTTCGGATCGGTTCGGGATCGGGGGCGGCGGCATGCCGGGATGCTACGCCATCTGCCCGAGGCGGGGGAGGGGATCCTGCGCGTGCTCCTCCTCGACGTGGGCGACGCGCTTGATGAAGAACGACGCCACGACCGAGATCGCCGCGCAGACGGCGACGTACACCGCGATCGGCCACCACTGCCCGCCGCTGATCTCGAGCAGCCACGCTCCGATGAGCGGGGCGGTGCCGCCGAAGATCGCCGCGCCCAGCTGGTAGCCGAGGGAGGCGCCGGTGTAGCGCACCTCGGGCGCGAAGTTCTCGGCGATGAGGGTGCCGAGGATCGCGTTTACGCTGCCCCACAGGAAGCCGAAGCCGAGGATGGTGGCGGCGAACAGCGCCCAGGTCTCGCCCGTGTTGAGGATCAGGTAGTAAGGCACCACGAGCACGATGGTGGTGCAGGCCGACCAGCGGTAGAGGGCGGCGCGGGAGACGCGGTCGGAGATGCTGCCGAAGACTGGCATCCAGACCGTGGCGACGAGTGCCGCAGCCGCGATGGCGAGCAGCACGACATTGTCGCGCGCGCCGAGGATGTCGGTGGCGTAGGCGACGATGTACGTGCCGAAGATGTAGAAGGGGCCGGTCTCGGCCGCCTTGGCGCCGATGGAGACGAGCACGGCGCCCCAGTGCCTCGTCACGACCTCCTTGATGGGTAGCTTGAGGCGGGCCCCGGTCTCCTGCACGCGCTTGAACTCCGGGGTCTCGTCGAGGCCGTTGCGGATCCAGAGGCCGATGAAGACGAGCACGATGCTGGCGACGAACGGCACGCGCCAGCCCCAGGTCATGAACTGGCCGTCGGGCAGCTGGGTGAGCAGCGCGATGACGCCCGCGGCGAGCAGCATGCCGAGACTGATCCCCATCTGCGGCACGGCGCCGTAGAGGCCGCGGCGGTGCTTCGGGGCGTACTCGTAGGCGAGCAGCAGGGCGCCGCCCCACTCGCCGCCGATGCCGAGGCCCTGCAGGATGCGGAAGCAGATGAGCAGGATCGGGGCCGCTACCCCGATGGCCGCGTAGTCGGGCAGCAGGCCGATCGCGACGGTGCCGCCGCCCATGAGCGTCAGGGTGATGAAGAGCGTCTTCTTGCGGCCGATGCGATCGCCGATGTGCGAGAAGATGATGCCGCCGAGCGGCCGGAAGAAGAAGGTGAGCGAGAACGACACGAAGGCGAGCATCGTGGAGACGAACTCGTTGTCGCTCGGAAAGTAGAGCTTGTTGAACACGAGCGCGGCGACGGTGCCGTAGACGAGGAAGTCGAACCACTCGATGACGCTGCCGCTGAGGCTGCCGAGGAGTACGCGGTAGTTCAGTCCGGTTCCGGGCTGGGCTGCTGTGGCTGTCATGGCATCTCTCCCTTGAGATCTTGGCGAGAACTTCATGTTCTGGAAACAAGTGTGGTCGGACCATGTGGTATGACCACAAGTAGTGTAGGTCGATCCGGGCGATCCGTCAAACCAACGCGGGCGTCGCCCGCGTTCGCGCCCGTCGCCGCGCGCCGGCCGCGCCTCGCGCCGGCCGCGCCGCGCGCCGAGCGCCGCCCGCCGTCCGCCGCCCGCCGGGAGCATCGGTGGGCGCCTTTCGGCGGCTCGCTCCCCGCCCCAGCGGCCGAAAGGCTCACACGGATCGGGCGAGAGGTCGGGTCGGATCGGGGCTGGAGTCGGATCGGGTGCGGGGTCGGGCGCGCGGGCGAGCAGCGGCGCTCAGCGCGCGGTCTCGACGTAGTACCCGCGGATGTGCGAGCGGATCCGGGAGACGGCGCCCTCCCGGTCGCCCTCCCTCAGACTCGCCAGAATGCCGCGGTGCTCGTCTCGCAGCCGCTGCGCGGTGCGCTCCCACTCGGGCAGCGCCTGCGCCCGCTGCAGCGTGTGGTCGGCGATGGAGGTGCGCAGGGCGTCCATGAGCGTGCTGATGAGCGGATTGTCCGCCGCGCGGGAGAGGAGCACGTGAAACTCCGCGTCGAGCGGCAGGAACTCCTCGACCGGGAGTTCCTGATCGTCCATGAGCTCGAGCAGGCGCGCCGCCCGCTCCCAGTCGCCGCGATCCGGATCCGAGTGCTCGGCGGCCCAGCACTCGAGCAGCAGCCGCATCTCGTACACGTGGCGGTGCTCCACCTGGCTCGTCGCCAGCTGGAGGTTGAGCGCGAGCGTGAGCGCCTGTTCAGGGGCCGCCGTGATGACGGTGCCCGATCGGGGGCCCGAACCGGTGGCGGTGCGGATCGTGCCCAGCGCCTCGAGCACGCGCAGCGCCTCGCGCAGCGAACTGCGGGAGACCTGCAGCGTCTCGGCCAGCGTGCGCTCCCCGGGCAGGTGGTCGCCGATGTGGAGCCGTCCGCTCCGCAGTTCCTCGGTCACCCACGCCATGACCACCTCGTGCGCCTTCATCGTCAACGATTATCTCAGTCGAGAGCGGCCGCCGCGCCGCGCGTGTGCGCCCACACGACGGCCTGGATGCGATCCCGCACCCCGAGCTTCTGCAGCACGTTCGACACGTGCGTCTTCACCGTCGCCTCGCCCAGGAACAGTTCGGCCGCGATCTCCGCGTTCGACCTGCCCTCGGCGAGCAGCGACAGCACCTCGCGCTCCCGCTCGGTGAGCCCGGCGCGGTCGAACGCCGCGGCGGCGCGCTCGGCGGGCGAGGTCTCCGGATCCGGACCGGGCGCCCCGCGTTGCCCGTCAGCGCCCGCCCGCTCCGCCGCGACCCGCTCGATCACCGCCCGCGTCACGTCGGGTCCGAGCAGCGCGTTGCCCGCGGCGAGCGACCGCACCGCCTCGATCAGCTGCTCGGCGCGCGATGTCTTCAGCAGGAAGCCGCTCACCCCGGCGGCCAGGGCGTCGAAGAGGTAGGTCTCGTGGCCGAAGGTGGTGAGGATGAGGATCGAGATACCGGATCCCGCGGCGGCGTCGCCCGCCCGCCCTGACAGGATCCGCCTCGACGCCTCGATCCCGTCCATCCGCGGCATCTCGACGTCCATGCAGATGACGTCGGGGCGCGCCGTCGCGGCGAGCTCCACGGCCTCGACCCCGTTCGCGGCCTCGCCCACCACTTCGATGTCGGGTTCCGACTGCAGAATGATGCGGAAGCCGGATCGCACCAGCTGCTGATCGTCGACGAGCATCACGCGGATCACGCGGCCACCCCCTCGTACCGGGCGAGCGGCACGCGCGCCCGCACCATGAATCCGCCGCGCTCCCGGCGCCCCGCGCTCAGGTCGCCGCCCACCGCGCCGACGCGCTCGCGCATGCCGCGCAGACCGAGTCGAGACCCCGACGCATCGTGATGCTCCAGCGTCTGCCTCACGCCGTCGTCGCTCACCTCGACCTCGACGGCGCCGGTCTCGAACCGCAGCCGCACCTCGGCCGTCGCCCCGCGCCCCGCGTGCTTGCGCACGTTCGTGAGCGCCTCCTGCACCACCCGGTAGAGCGCCACGTCGACGAGCAGCGGAACGGGCAGCGGATCGCCGGTCACGATGAGCGTGACCGGCACGCCGGCGCTCTGCGACTCGGCGACGAGCGCCGACAGCTGGGCGATGCCCACCGTCGACGCCCCCTCGGTTTCGGGCGTGCGCAGCGTGCGCACGAGTCGCCGCAGCTCCTCCACCGCGGAGTGCGCGCTCTTCTCGACCACCTCGAGCGCCGCTCGCGCGCGGTCGGGGTCGGGGTCGAGGCTGCGGCGGGCTGCGGCCGCCTGGATCCCCATCACCGACACGTGGTGCGCCACCACGTCGTGCAGTTCGCGCGCGATCTCGATCCGATCCAGCGCCACGGCCTGCGCGGCGCTCGTCTGCCGCTCCAGCTCCAGCTCTCGCCCCTGCGCCTCCAGCTGGGCCTGGCTCTGGGCGGCCCGCCAGGAGCGCTCGCCGAAGACGAAGGCGGCGCCGAGGTAGATGAGGTTGGTGATGATCTGGATCGCGGCGAAGGTCGCGAAGGCCGAGAAGATGCCGGTGCGCGGCAGCCCGGGGAGGAAGTTCTCGTCGGCGGAAGTGACGATGAGGTTGAGCACGACCCAGAGCACGATGCCGGCGGCGATCCCGAACCTCGTCCACAGCGCCAGTCGGCGATTCTGCTCCCAGGCGCCGACGGTGTAGAGCGCGAGCACCAGGCAGATCTGCACGATGAGCCCGTCGGGCACCGTGAACTGGACGCAGATGAAGAAGCCGATGGCGACGAGGATCGCGACCGGCACGGGGAAGCGGCGGCGCAGTGCCAGGGGCAGCGCGACAAAGGCGATCCCGACCACCCACACCCAGGCCTCGGCGACGTCTTCGTAGAGCCCGGTGCGCAGGTAGAGCAGGCCCATCAGCGGCGAGGCGATGGCGAGCAGGACCGCGATGCCGATGTCGGCCTGCATGCCCTCGCGGCCGGGGCGCGGGCGCACCCACTCGGCGGTCGCAGCGCCTGTGGCGCTCGTGGGGGCGGTCGCGGTCATGCCTCCAGCGTAGGGGGGATCCCCGCGCGGCGGCTCCCCCGCCAGGGGGAGCCGGTCCCACGTCCCCGCCTCCTCATTCCCGTCTTCGGCGCCCCGATCCGGCGCCGCCCGCCGGCGATCCTCGGCCCCCGCCGCCCCGATCCTCCGCCGCCCGCCCCGATCCTCCGCCGCCCCGATCCGTGTGCGCCTTTCAGACGCTTTCGGAGAAGCCAAGCGACCGAAAGGCGCACACGGATGGCCGGGGGCCGGGGGCCGGGGGCCGGGGGCCGGGGNCGCGGGAACCTCGGCCAGAATCAGCCGCGCGAGGGAGGCGTCTCCGCGCGGGCTCCGCCAGTCTGGAGGGGACGAAAGGAGCGAGATGATCGACATCGCAGGTGTGTCCCGCAGCTTCGGAAACCGCAGAGTGCTCGACGACGTGAGCTTCCGCGTCGAGGGCGGTCGCATGACGGGCTTCGTGGGCGGCAACGGCGCGGGCAAGACCACGACCATGCGCATCATCCTCGGGGTGCTCTCGGCCGACGCGGGCACGGTGAGCCTCGACGGGGCGCCGCTCACCGCCGCGGATCGCGCGCGCTTCGGCTACATGCCCGAGGAGCGCGGCCTCTATCCCAAGATGAAGGTGCTCGAGCAGCTCGTCTACCTCGGCAGGCTGCACGGCATGAGCGCTGCGGCCGCGAAGACCTCGGCGGGCACCCTGGTCGAGCGGCTCGGCCTGGCCGAGCGCGCCAACGACGCGCTCGAGAGCCTCTCCCTCGGCAACCAGCAGCGCGCGCAGATCGCCGCGTCGCTCGTACACGAGCCCACGGCGCTCGTGCTCGACGAGCCCTTCTCCGGTCTCGACCCCATCGCCGTCGAGGTGGTGCTCGGCGTGCTGCGCGACTACGCGGCGCAGGGCGCGCCCGTGCTCTTCTCCTCGCACCAGCTCGACATCGTCGAGCGGCTCTGCGACGACGTCGTGGTGATCGGGGACGGCAGGATCCTGGCCTCCGGCTCCCGAGAGGGGCTGCGGGCCGAGCACTCCGGCAGCGCCTTCGAGATCGAGCTGGCGGGCCCCTCGGCCGACGCCGGCTGGGTGCGGGATCAGCCGGGGGTCGAGGTCACGCACCTCGACGGCGGCTTCGCCCGCTTCGACGCCTCCGACGAGGCCGCCCAGGCGGTGCTCGCCCGAGCGGTGGCCTCCTCGCAGGCCTCCGGATCCGGAGCCGCCGTGCGCCGCTTCGCACCGGTCACCCCCTCGCTGGCCCAGATCTTCAAGGAGGTCGTGAAATGAGCACCCAGACCATCAACAGGGGGCCGGACGGCGCGCGGCCCATCGGCGGCGCGCAGGGCGCCTGGCTCGTCGCCGAGCGCGAGATCACCACCAAGCTGCGCAGCAAGGCGTACATCGTCTCGAGCGCGGTGCTGCTGCTGCTCGTGCTCGGCGGCGTGCTGTTCAGCGGCTTCATGGCGAACTCCGGCGGTTTCGGCGGGCCGACCCGGGTGGCGGCCGTCGGAGAGGCGACCGCCGCGGTACAGCCGCTCGACGGCAAGGGATTCGAGGTGACGCAGGCCGAGGATCGCGCTGCCGCCGAGCAGCTCGTGCTCGACGGCGAGGCGGACGCGGCGGTCGTGCCGGGCGGCGACACCGCGGTCGGCCTCACCGTGCTGGCCGAGGACAGCCCGCCCAGCGAGCTCATCCAGGCTCTCTCGGCGGCGCCGTCCGTCGAACTGCTCGCGCCCACCGCCGACAACCCCGCGCTCGCCTACCTCATCGCGGTCGCCTTCGGCGTGATCTACATGCTGAGCGCCATCACGTTCGGCACCACGATCGCGCAGAGCGTCGTCGAGGAGAAGCAGACCCGCATCGTCGAGATCCTGCTCGCGACGGTCTCGGCCCGCACCATGCTGGCGGGAAAGATCCTCGGCAACAGCATCCTCGCGCTCGCGCAGGTGGTGGCCATCGTGGCGGTCGCGTCGGTGGGCCTGCTCGCCACGGGCCAGGATCTGCTGCTCGGCGAACTGGGCACCTCGCTCATCTGGTTCGGCGTTCTCTTCGCCTTCGGTTTCGTGCTGCTGGCGACGATGTACGCGGCCCTGGCCACGCTGGTCTCGCGGCAGGAGGACGTCGCCTCGGCGGTCAGCCCGGTCATGTGGCTCGTGATGCTGCCCTATTTCGCGATCATCTTCTTCAACAGCAACCCGCAGGCGCTCGCGATCATGAGTTATATTCCCTTCTCGGCACCCATCGGCATGCCGATGCGGCTATATCTCGGTACGGCGGAGTGGTGGGAGCCGCTCCTGTCGCTCGCGATCCTGTTCATCTCGATCGCCGTGGTGCTCCTGATCGGATCGCGCATCTACAGCAACTCGATTCTGCGCACGGGCGCGAAGGTCAAGCTGAGCGAGGCGATCAAGGGGTAGGTGGTCCAGACCCTGAGAGCCTCGGGCCGGGCTTTGCATGCCCGGCCCCCGTGCGGGATCCCGCGCCCCGATCCTGCTCCTGCTCCTGCCCCTGCCCAGCCGCCCCGACCCTGCCCAGCATCCCCGCCGAAACCACATCGTTTCCCCGAGAGGCCATGATATTCGTGTAGATATCGTGGCGTCTCGGGGAATTCGTGGCGTCTCGGCGAGGCGGAAGCGGACGGCGAGGCGGGGGCGGACGGCGAGGCGGGGGCGGCCGGGAGGGGCGGGGATGAGCTTCTGCAGCGCGTCCGCGCACCGCTCCGCCACACCAGCTCAGGAGGCGTGGCCTCGACCCCAGGTCAGGGAGGAGCCCGCCGGGTCGATGCTCCGGCGCACCCCGCGCGGGTTGGCGGTCTGCAACTCGGCCGGCAGCAGGTGCTCGGGAGCGTTCTGGTAGGCGACGGGGCGCAGGAAGCGCCCGATGGCGGCGGTGCCGACCGAGGTGCTCGAGTCGTTGGTGGTCGCCGGCCACGGGCCGCCGTGCTGCTGTGCCGGCGTCACCGCGACGCCGGTGGGCCAGCCGTTGAAGAGTACTCGGCCGACCGTCCTCGCGAGCAGCGCGGTGAGTTCGCGCAGGCGTTCGAGCTGCTCCCCGGGCGCGGTGCCCGCGTACTCGGCCTCGCCCAGGTGCAGGGTTCCGGTGAGATTGCCCTGGAAGGCGGCTTCGATCGTGACGGGCACCTCGGAGAGGTCGCCGTACTCGACGACGAGCGAGAAGGGGCCGAAGACCTCCTCGTGGAGCTGCGGGTCCGCGCTTGTGAAATCGGCGAGCGCGATCGCGGCGATCGTGGGGGTGACGAGAGCGTTGCCGTCGACGGACGGCTCGCTGTCTCCCCGAACGATGGTGCGCACGTCCGAGGCGCTGAGCACCCGCTGCAGCCGCTCCTCGTAGCCGCGCGCGATGCGGGGATTGAGCAGGCGATGCGGCGCGATCTGCGTGGCCGCCGCCGCGATCGGCTCGTCGAGTCCATGGCCTGCCGGTATGAAGACGAATCCCGGTTTGGTGCACAGCTGTCCCGCGGACCCGCCGACGCTCGCCACGCAGCCCTCGACGATCTCCTCACCGCGCTCGGCGAGAGCCGCAGGCGTGACGACGACTGGGTTGACGCTGCCGAGCTCGCCGAAGAACGGGATGGGCTGCGGGCGGGAAGCTGCGATGTCGGCGAGGAGACGACCCGCGGCGATGGAGCCGGTGAATGATCCGGCTTGCACCCGCGGGTCGCGGAGGGCGGCGACTCCGGTCTCCTGCCCGGTGATGTGCGCGAAAGCGCCGGTGGGGAACCCCGCATCCCGAGCCGCGGTCGCTACGACATCGGCGGTCGCCAGGGACAATTCGCCGTGCCCCGAGTGGCCCTTGACGATGAGCGGGCAGCCTGCGGCGAGGATCGCCGCGCTGTCGCCCCCCGCGACCGAGAAGGCGAAGGGGAAGTTGCTGGCCGAGAAGTTGACCACGGGACCGACGGGGCGCAGCGAGCGACGCAGATCGGGGCGCACGCCGAGAGCGTAGCGGGGATCGGCCTGATCGAGGCGCGCGTCGAGGTAGCCGCCGTCGAGGACGACCTCGGCGAAGAGCCGCAGCTGCACGGCGGTGCGCTTGAGCTCGCCGGTGAGACGCGCTTCTGCGAGCCCGGTCTCCTGCTGCGCGAGAGGGATGAGGCGGTCGGCGTTCTGCTCCAGGCGTTCTGCGATGAGACACAGTCCGGCGGCCCGGGCGGCGGGAGCGAGTGCCGCGAACGGCTGGGCGGCCGCGGCCGCGGCCGCGAGAACGGGCTCGAGGGCCTCAGGGGTGTCGGCGATGAGGAGATGCGTTTGGCTCATGGCGGAGTCTTCCGGGTTGTTCGAGAAACTAGATAGTAATATGATCGTATCATCGCATGTAGCGTCAGAACGACTAGTGATCAAGGAGGATCTCATGCGGGAGCGGCGAGCCAGCGTGCTGGTGGGGTCCGATGCCATCCGCACCGAGACGCGGCCGGTGCCGAGTCCCGCCGCCGACGAGGTGCTGGTGCGGGCCCTCGCGGACGGAGTGTGCGGCTTCGCTATGGGATCCGGGTGAACACGGTCGCGCCCGGCCATGTCGTCACAGACATGCTCGAGAGTGCGCTCGGGGACCCCGCGGTGCGGCGCGCGGGGACCGCCGCAGGAGGTGGCCTACGCGGTTCGCTCACTGGCGGCGGAAGCCTCACGGGTGCCGTGCTGCCGGTCGACGGCGGGCACACTCTCTGGTGGGCCGAGGCGGATCGCGGCAAGGAGCCGAGGAAGGTAACAAATTCATCATATGGTCTGCTGATAATCTGAAACACTGGTAGGCTGAACCTGCTCGGTAACTGAGGGGTCACGAGCGCGAAACACAGTGACGGGCGACATCCGATCGATGCACAAGGAAGTGAACTTATGAGACTCAGGAAATCGAAGCTGCTCGGGCGTCTGCTCGCGGCTGTCGGGGGGATCGCCGTAGCCAGCATGCTGCTGACCGCCTGCTCCGGCGGGAGCGGCGGCGGGAGCGGCAGCGGGAGCGGCGAAGTGGATCCCGCCGCCCGTGAGGCGGCGGTCGCCAAGGCGAAAGAGGGCGCGATGGAACTGATCAACGCGGCCTCCCAGGAGAACAAGTGGACCGGTCCCGACTCGAGCCCGGTACCGATCGAGGGGCTGAACATCACGATCATCCCCGAGCAGATGGCCTCGACCGGCTCGAGTCGTCCGGCGAACGCCATCAAGGACGTGGCGGCCAAGCTGGGTTGGAACGCGAAGATCTCCGACGGCCAGGGCCAGCCGGACGTGCAGCTGAGCGCCGTCAACTCGGCCGTCGATGAGAAGGCCGACGCCATCGTGCTGATCTTCGTCGACACGACCCGCGTGCAGTCGGGCGTCGAGCGCGCCATCGCCGCGAACATCCCGATCATCACGCTCGGATCGCTGAAGAACACGCCGGAGACCGTGCCCGACGTCAGCTTCGACTGGGTGCGCTCGGGTCAGGCCATCGCCCAGTACATGGTGTGGAAGAGCGGCGGCGACCTCAACCTGCTGCAGATGAAGAACAGCGACCTCTACATCACCGTCGAGGGTCAGTACAAGGGCAGCCAGGAGTACCTGCAGAGCGGCGAGAACTGCCCCGGGTGCAACATCACCACCAAGGAGTGGAGTCTCGCGAACTTCGAGGATCCCAACACAGGCCCCGCCGCGCAGGCCGTGGCCGCGCTGCAGGCCGACCCATCGCTGAACTGGGTCTCGTGCTTCGATAGCTGCCTCTTCCGCGTCGCCAACGCGATCGACCGCGCGGGCATCACCGATCGGGTATCGGGCGCCGGCTTCGACTGCAACCCGGAGAACATCGACATCATCCGCTCCCGCGGCAGCCAGAAGGTGTGCTTCGCCGATCCCCGTGAGTGGCTCGCCTACGCCACCGTCGACAACGTGAACCGCATGACCAACGGTGAGGACCCGTTCGATTACACGTCGGCGATCCCGGTGGCGCTATTCGATAAGGACGTGCTCGACGCGCTGCCCAAGGACAAGGCCACCGAGCTCGAAGAGCTCGGCTGGCAGGGCAACTTCGACTTCCGCGGGAAGTTCGAAGAGCTCTGGGGCCTGAAGTAGCCACTCGGAGGAAGCGACGATGACGAACGGTGCGGACCCGCGAGACGGGGCCGGCATGGGAACGCCCGCGGTCTCCTTCGTGGATCTGGTCAAGGAGTTCGGCGAGAACCGGGTGCTGAACCGCGTGAACCTGGATTTCCGGTCGGGATCCATCCACGCGCTTCTCGGGGCGAACGGATCCGGGAAGTCCACGCTGATCAAGATCCTCGCGGGCTACCACCCCCTCACCTCCGGGCAGATCCTGCTGCGCGGCGAGGAGGTGGGGCAGCAGCTGACCCCGGTCCTGGTGCGGGAGCGCGGTGTGCGCTTCGTGCACCAGGACCTGGGCCTGGTGGAGGATCTCTCCGTCACCGACAACTTCGGCCTCTCGCTGGGCTACAAGACCTCGGGCCCCGCGATCGGCTGGAGGAGGCAGCGCGAGGAGGTGCGTGAGGATCTCGCGGCCGTCGGGATCGACGACATCGATCCGGACACTCTGGTGCGCGACCTGGGGCCGATTCAGCAGACGCTGGTGGCAGTCGCGCGCGCTACCAAGGGCATCATCGACTCCGGCGGCATTCTGGTGCTCGACGAGCCGACGGCGAGGCTCCCCAACGACCAGGTCGACGAACTGCTGGAGCGCTGCCGCGCGCTGCGAGACCGGGGAGTCGCGCTGATCTACGTCTCGCACCGCCTCGACGAGGTCTTCGCGATGGCCGACACCGTGTCGGTGCTGCGCGACGGCAACCTCGTCTTCTCGGGCGCGATCGCCGAGACCGACGAGGACCGGCTCACCTCCGTCATCACCGGGCTGAGCGCCGAGGCCGCCGCTCGTCATCGGCGTCCCGGCGCCGTGTTCGACGACACCGTCACGCATCAGCTGCGCACCACGCCGCCCGTGCTCGAGGCTCTCGGCGTCTCCGGCGCGCGAGTGCAGAACGCCAGTCTTCGCCTGTACCCGGGGGAGGTGCTCGCCGTCACGGGACTCGCCGGATCCGGCCGCAGCGAGATCGGGCGCCTGCTCTTCGGGTCGCAGGCGCTGACGACCGGCTCGATCGAGTACCAAGGCGAACCGCTGTCGGGGATATCACCGCATGCGAGTGTCAGGCGTGGCATCGGCTATGTGCCGCAGGACCGCAAGCAGGCGGCGATCGCGACGTTCGATCTCATCGAGAACCTGACGCTCGCGACGCTCGAGCGGCATCTGCGCGGCCCGGTGCTCTCGAAGCGCAGCCAGCGCCGCACCGCCGATCGGGCCATCGCGGCGCTCGACGTGCGGCCGCCCGACGCGACCCGCAAGATTTCCGAGCTCTCCGGAGGCAACCAGCAGAAGGCGATCCTCGGCAAATGGCTCGAACTCGACCTGCGGGTGCTGATCCTTGACGAGTGCACCTATGGCGTCGACGTCGGCGCCCGACGCTCGATCCTGGGCACCATCGTCGAGCGGATCGCGCGGAGCGGGCTCGCCGTTCTCCTGCTCGACTCCGACATCGATCTCATCTCCGAGTACGCCGACCGGGTGCTGATCATGCGCTCCGGCCGTTTCGTCTCCGAGCTCATCGGTGAGGAAGTCACCGTCGACGCGATCGCCGCGGCGAGCTACGCCACCGACCAGACCACCGCTACCAACGGAGAAACATGACCACCCAGCAACACGCTACGAAACCACGGGGCCTGCGCGTCGTCGGTCAGCAGGCGAGCAAGTACGGCATCGTCATCGCGCTGATCGTCGTGGTATCGATCTTCACCGTTCTGCGCCCCGAGACCTACCCCACGCTCGGCAATTTCGGCTCCGTGCTGCAGGCGAACTCGTCGATCGTGCTCGTCTCGCTCGGACTCATGCTGCCGCTCATCGCCGGCCACTTCGACCTGAGCGTCGCCACGATGGCGGGCTTCGGGGGCGTCCTGGCCACGGGACTCATGGCCTACGGCACCGTGCCCCACTGGTCCATCGCGATCCTGATCGTGGTCGCCGTGAGCGCGCTGGTCGGGCTCATCAATGGCGTTCTGGTCGCGCTGTTCAAGCTGCAATCCCTCGTCGTGACACTGGGCACGCAGACGATCCTCTTCGGCGCGATCCTGCTCTACTCAAAAGGGCAGGTCATATACAGCGGCATTCCCGATGAGTTCAAGGCGCTCGGTCAGACTCGTCCCGCCGGAATTCCGCTGCCCTTCGTCTACGCGCTCATCGCGGCGCTCGTCATCTGGTTCGTGCTCTACTTCCGTCCGATCGGACGCCGCCTCTACGCGATCGGAGGCAACGAGGACGCGGCGCGCCTCACGGGCATCCGAGTGGAGCGCACGGTGGTCGGCTCATTCGTCTTCGGCGCGGTCCTTGCGGGCCTCGGGGGCGTGGTGCAGGTCGCTCAGGTGGGATCGGCGGCGCCGACGAACGGCTCCGAATTCCTGATGCCCGCCATCGCCGCTTGCTTCCTCGGAGAGACCTCCATCCGCCGCGGCTTCTACAACGTGTGGGGCACTTTCGTGGCGGTGTTCCTGGTCGCCGCCGGTACCACGGGCCTCTTCATGATGGGCGCCGATGCCTGGGTGCAGCCGGTTTTCAACGGCGTGGTGCTCGTGGGCGCGGTACTGGCCGCGAAACTCGGCACCACGAGGGCCAATCGCGAGAAGTTCCTCAACTACTGGCGTGGAGTGATCAGGCGTCGCCAGGCCGCGAGAGAAGCCCATGTCGGAACGGCTGGTGCCTAGCATGCGCGGTGTTTCGGGACGGGTGTACGCGGTCACCGGCGCGGCGGGCGGGATCGGTCTCGCCGTCTGCGCTCGGCTCCGCGACGAGGGCGCGACGGTCTACGAGCTCGACTTGCGGGCTCAGGGATCGTACGGGATCGAGGTCGACGTCACCGACCCCGCGTCGCTCGCGGCGGCGGTGGCCGCCGTCGTGGAGGCTGAAGGCTCGGTCGACGGCCTGGTCGCGGCGGCCGGCGTGGTCGAGGACGATGTGGCGGCCGAGGACATGAGCCCGGAGGTCTTCGATTTCACGCTCGGAGTGAACCTGCGCGGGTTGTTCTTCTCCGCTCAGGCGTTCGGCCGGGAGTTCCTCGAGCGCGGAGCCGGCAACATCGTGCTCATTTCGTCGATGAGCGGCAATCACGTGGTCAACGTGCCGCAGAAGCAGTGCGCGTACAACGCCTCGAAGGCCGGGGTGTCGGCCCTCGCACGGTCGCTCGCCTCCGAGTGGGCGGACCGGGGTGTGCGCGTCAACGCGGTGGCGCCCGGCTACGTCGACACCCCTCTGCTGGCGAAGAAGCGGCATCAGTTCGAGGAGTGGCTGGGGCATACCCCCTCGGGTCGTTTTGCGCGGCCCGAGGAGATCGCCGGCACGGTCGCCTTCCTCCTCAGCGAGGACGCGAGCTACTACTGCGGGTCGGAGCTGCTCGTCGACGGCGGCTACTCGCTGCGATAGCCTCGTCGTCGGTAGCGCCGGGTGCGGGGCAGAGGCGGGGTTCCGCTCCCGGCGCCCGCGTCATCCGGCGTCGGGGATCAGCTTCCGGGCCTCGTCGCGCACTCTGCCGAGGTGTGCGACGGTGGCCGTGCGCGCCGCCTCCTCGTCGCCGGCGGCTATCGCCTCCAGGATGGTCTCGTGCTCGGCATGGGTTCGAGGAAGGGATGAAAGATAGGCGATCGGTTCGGCGTACACCTCGCGCAGGGATTCGTTGATGGGTGTGGAGAGCGCGATGAGGAACGGATTGTGGCAGGCGTCGCTGACCCGTCGGTGGAATTCCAGGTCGAGTGCGAGATGCTCGCTGAACGCATCCGAGGCCAGGCTCTTGCTGGCTTGGAGCGTCTCCCTCATGCGTGCAATGTCCTCTTCGCTGCGCTGAGTGGCGGCGAGCGCGGCCGTCCCGGGCTCGAGTACGAGGCGAGTGGCGAGGAGGTCCTGGAAGTTCTCAGGCTTGAAGCGGAGGAAGAGGCGGTAGATGTCGTGAACGCGGTCCACCGAGACGTCGGCGACGCTCATGCCGCGCCCGGCTCGGATCTCGACCACGCCCCGTTGCTCGAGGAGCCGGGCGGCTTCGCGCACGACCTGTCGGCTGACCTCGTACATCTCGGTGAGGGCGGGTTCGGTGGGAAGCCGATCCCCCGCGCTGAGTCCGTTGCTCAGGATGTACTCCTGGAGCTGGTCCGCGACGATCTCCGGAAGGCGCTTGGGTCGCTGAGGAGCCCGGTGCGGCTGGTCGGTCGATGACATGGTGTCCTGCAACTCCTCTGGGAATGAGCGGGCGCGACCCCTCGGAAGCCCCGACGAATCCGCGCCTGCGTCTCCAGCGTAGCTTGTCCTCATCATCAAGATCATATTATGATCTTAAGTATCGAGAATCGATGCCGAAAAAACGGAGCTGCCCGAAGCGGTGCAGCGGGACCGCCAAGGAGTGACCACGACGATGTCCATACCTCTGATCGAGACAACCCGAGACGCGCTTCCCGAGGACGTCGGGCGCGCAACCCTCGTCGGCAGGGTCCATGTGCCGGAGTTCGGCGGCCCGGCCGTGGTCGCGCTCCGGGAGGACCGACTGGTCGACATCAGTGAGACGTTTCCGACGATGACCGACCTGTCGGAGCAGGACGATGTGCTCGCCGCGGTACGCGCCGTGGAGGGCGGAGCGAGCTGGCCGCTGTCCGACGTGCTGGAGAACTCGCTCGGGCAGCGTCGCGATGCGGTGCATCTGCTGGCGCCGATCGATCTCGCCGCGGTCAAGGCGGCCGGGGTCACCTTCGCAGCCTCGCTCGTCGAGCGCCTGATCGAGGAGCGAGCGGGCGGCGACTTCGAGAAGGCGGCCGAGATCCGCGCGAGTTTCGAAGAGACCGTCGGAGTCGACCTCGCCGATATCGCGCCGGGCAGCGAGGGGGCCGCCGAACTCAAGCGCACGATGGTGGAGCAGGGGCTGTGGTCGCAGTATCTGGAGGTGGGCCTCGGACCCGATCCGGAGATCTTCACCAAGGCGCAGCCGCTCTCCGCCGTCGGGTTCGGCCAGGAGATCGGGGTCGCGGAGGTCTCCGACTGGAACAATCCCGAGCCGGAGGTCGTGCTCCTGCTGAGCTCCGGCGGCCGCATCCTCGGAGCGACGCTCGGCAACGACGTGAATCTCCGCGATGTCGAGGGGCGTTCGGCGCTGCTGCTGCCCAAGGCGAAAGACAACAACGCCTCGGCGTCGCTCGGCCCCTTCATCCGGCTCTTCGACGAGCACTTCACCATCGACGACGTGCGCATCGCCGAGGTCGACCTCACGGTGCTCGGAGAGGACGGGTTCGTGCTCGACGAGACCAGCAGCATGGACCAGATCAGCCGCGATGTCGAGTTTCTCGCCGCGTACACCGTGAGCGACAGCCACCAGTACCCGGACGGCCTGGTGCTCTACACCGGCACGCTCTTCGCCCCCACGAAGGACCGGGGCGCCGAGGGCAGGGGGTTCACGCACACCGTCGGCGACGTGGTCCGTATTTCGAGTCCGAAGCTCGGCGCGCTCGTCAACCGCGTCAACACCTCCGAGCGGGCCGAGCCCTGGACCTTCGGCCTGCGCGCATTCATCGCCAACCTCCGCGATCGCGGCCTCCTCGAGCGCGTCGGCCGATAGGGGATACGCATGACCGTCGTCGTCGTCACCGACCACATCTTCGCGGACCTCGAGAGGGAGCGAGCGTTCGCGGCCCGCATCGGAGCCGAGTTCCGCTCGGCCCAGTGCACTTCCGAACACGAAACCATCGAAGCCGTGGGTGGTGCGAACATAGTTTTTGTGAACTTCGCCCCGGTGACCCCCGCCGTGCTCGACGCCCTTGCGCCGGGGGCCGTGGTCATCCGCTACGGAGTCGGCTGGGACAACGTCAACGTCGTCGCCGCCGCCGAGCGCGGCGTCTCAGTGTGCAACGTGCCCGACTACGGCACCACGACCGTAGCCGATCACGCGGTGAGCCTCGCCCTGACTCTCTTGCGCCGACTGCACCAGTTCAGCGCCGTCATATCCGCCGGTGGGTGGGTGAAGCCCGCCAGCCAGGCTCCGATCCAGGAGTTCTCGGAAACCACGATCGGCCTGTTCGGCACCGGCAAGATCGGGTTGACCGTGGCGGAGCGGCTGCGGCCATTCGGCTTCACCCTGCTCGCCCACGATCCCTACGCGAACAAGGATCAGCTGGATGCGCTCGGGATCGAGCTCGTCGCGTTGGACGAGTTCTGGAGCCGATCCGATCTCGTGACGCTGCACGCTCCCGCCACGCCGGCTACGGTCGGCGCGGTCAATGCCGAGAGCATCGCCGCGATGCCTCGCGGGTCGTACGTCGTCAACACCGCCCGCGGGGCACTCGTCGACCTGGACGCCGTCGGCGACGCTCTGGAGAGCGGACAGCTCGCGGGTGTCGGCCTGGACGTGTTCGAGCCGGAGCCTCTCCCCGAGGATCACCCGATCCGCTCGCTCGAGAATGCGATCCTCACTCCGCATGCGGCTTTCTACTCGGAGAGCTCCATGCAGAATCTGCAGCGCCTGGCCGTGGAAGAAGCCCAGCGCGCCGCGCTGGGTGAGCCGCTGCGCTGTCCTGTCAACCGTCCGGTGCCGCATCCGGCGGCTGTGACCGAGTAGAGGGGTTTGCTGCCGTGAACGATTCGATGATCGAGATCCGAAACTACATCGACGGCGCCTGGAGATCGAGTGCCGAGACCTTCACCGTGCTGAATCCCGCGAACCGCGGGCAACTGGCGAGGGTCGCGCAGGCCACTGCCGACGACGTCGACGCCGCCGTGGTCGCCGCCGACGCGGCGTTCCAGAGCTGGCGCCGCACCACGCCATTCGAACGCGCCGAGCTGCTGCGCGGGATCGCGGACATCGTCGATCGGCGCGAGGGCGAGCTCGCGCTCGCCGTCACCAGGGAGATGGGCAAGACGCTCGCCGAGTCCTCCGGCGAAGTGCAGAAACTCGCCCGAGCATTCCGCTTCTACGCCGAGGAGGCCGTGCGGATCATGGGCGAGATCGTGCCCAACGAGACGCTCGACGTGACGAGCCTCGTCAGCTACGAGCCGGTCGGCGTCGTCGCTGCGATCACCCCCTGGAACTATCCGCTCGAGCTGATCGGCTGGAAGCTCTGCGCCGCGCTCGCGGCGGGAGCCACCATCGTGGTGAAGCCCTCCGAGTACTCGACCGCTTCCGCGGCCTCGCTCTTCGAGTGCCTCGAAGAGGCGGGCGTACCCGCGGGAGTCGCGAATCTCGTCTACGGTCGCGGCATCGGACCGCAACTCGTCGCGCACCCCCTCGTCGGCAAGATCGCCTTCACCGGGTCGACGCAGACGGGCAACCGCATCGCTCGGTCGGTGCACCACGCCATCCCGCTCTCGATGGAGCTCGGCGGCAGCTGCCCGATGATCGTGACCGAGCACGCCGATGTGGCGAAGGCCGCCGCCGGAGCCGCTCGACGCGGGTTTCGCAACGCCGGCCAGATCTGCATCGCCGTCAACCGCATCTACGTGCACCGCAGCCGCTACGAGGAGTTTCTCGCGCTGCTCGCAGCGGCGGTGGACGAGCTCCGCGTCGGCGACGGCGCGCAGCAGAACGTCGACATGGGTCCGCTTGCGAACGAGGAGGGGCAGCGAAAGGCCCGGGCGCACGTCGACGATGCGGTGGCTCTGGGCGCTCGCGTGCTGACGGCGGAGCGGCGGGTACCGGACACGGGTTATTTCGTGGCGCCCACCGTGCTCGCGGACTGCACGCCTGAGATGCTGGTCATGCGGGAGGAGACCTTCGGCCCCATCGTCGGTGTCGCCCCGGTCGACTCCCTGGACGAGGCGATCGGACTCGCCAATCGGAGGGACTCCGGACTCGCCGCCTACGCCTACACCGAGAACCTGCGCGAGACCCACCGCCTGAGCGCCCTTCTCGACTACGGCAACGTGGCGATCAACAACCCCGATCCCGGGATCATGAACGCGCCGTACGGCGGCCGCAAGGGCAGCGGGTTCGGCTCCGAGCACGGCTCCGAGGGCCTGCACGGCTATCTGCAGATCAAGCACACGCGGATCCACCACGGCGCGTCGGGAGCGTGATGGGCGTCGTCACTCTCGGGGTCGACATCGGCACCTCCGGCTGCAAGACGGTCGCCGTCGACGAGCGCGGCGTCGTCGTCGCGAGCACGATGCGCGACTACCCGCTCTACTCGGAACGGCCGGGCTGGTCGGAGCAGGATCCCCTCGACTGGTGGAACGCCACCCGAGAGGGGATCGCGGCGCTCGTCGGCGAACTCGGCGGTGCCGAGATCGCCGGAGTCGGGCTGAGCGGCCAGATGCACGGCCTCGTCGCGCTCGACGACGCGGGCCGGGTGCTGCGGCGCGCGATCCTGTGGAACGACCAGCGCTGCGCAGCCGAGTGCGAGCTCATCACCGCCGAGCTCGGCGGCCTCGACGCGCTCGTCTCGCTGACCAACAACCGCATGCTGCCGGGGTTCACCGGGGGCAAGGTGCGCTGGTTCCGGGATCACGAACCCGAGCTCTACGCGAAGATGACGCGGCTCTGCCTGCCGAAGGACTACCTGCGCTATCGCCTCACCGGACTGCTCGTCACCGACGAGTCCGACGCCTCGGGCACCGGTTTCTTCGACCCGCGCACCCGGAGCTGGGTGCCCGAGGTCGTCGAGGCGTGCGGCGCGACGCCGTCGATGCTGCCGCGCATCGCTGGGTCGACCGAGCAGACGGGCGCGGTACTCGACGACATCGCGCACGAGCTCGGCCTGCCCCGCGGCGTGCCGGTGTTCGGCGGTGGCGGAGACGCCGTGATCCAGACCACCTCGATGGGGATCATCGCGCCCGGCGACGTCGGGATCACGCTGGGCACGGCCGGCATCGTGGCCGCCTCGACCGACTTCTGCCCGGACAACGCCGGGGCGCGCGTACAGGTCTCCGTGGGCAACGCCCCCGGCGCCTGGCACATCATGGGGGTCTCGCTGGCCGCTGCGGGCGCCTTCCAGTGGTTCGGCGAGATCGTCGCGCAGTACGCCGGCCTCGAGCGCCCCGACTTCGACGCGCTCACCGAGCTGGCCGCCGCCGCCCCGCCGGGAAGCGGCGGCCTGCTCTTCCTGCCGTACCTCAACGGCGAGCGCTCGCCGCACGTGGCCCCCGATGCCACCGCCGCGTTCGTCGGCCTGACGCGCACGCACGGCGCACCGCATCTCGCGCGCGCCGTGATCGAGGGGGCCGTCCTCAACCTCCGGCGCATCCTCGAGGAATTCGACGAGCTCGGGGTGCCCTGCGCGCGTATCGTCGCCTCCGGCGGTGCCAGTAGGAGCCCCCTGTGGGTGCAGATCCTCGCGGACGTCTGCGACCGGGAGGTCGTGACGCTCGCGGCCGGCGCAGAGGGGGGCGCGTTCGGCGCCGCCCTCGCCGCCGGCGTCGGGGCGGGCCTGTGGTCCGACTACGAGCAGGTCTTCGCCGAGGTGGAGAAGATCGCCCGTGTGCGGCCGGATCCCGATCGTGCCGGCCGATACGATCGCGTCTACCGCGTGCACGCCGGCCTCTTCGAACAGCTTGCGGGGGTGCAGGCGGGACTTGCCACCCTGAGCGCCGGAGAGGAGGGCAGGGCGTGACCGCGACCAGCATCGTGTTCGACCTCGACGGAACGCTCGTCGACTCGTCGCCGGACATCGCGGCCGCGCTGAACACCGCGTTCGCGCCGCTCGCCGTCCGCGAGCTGACCGCGTCGGAGGTGCTCGCCATGCTCGGCGGAGGGCCCCGGGCGCTCGTGCAGCAGGCAATCGACGCGGTGGGGCGGAGCGCCGACCGGCGCCGCCTCGACGGACTCGTCGAGGCGTACACGGCCGCCTACCGCGCGCACCCCGTCGATCGCACGACGTTCTTCGCCGATGCCGCCGATGTGCTCCCGCAGTTCGCCGCGCGCGGCCTCAAGCTGGGCGTGTGCACGAACAAGCGCACCGACATCGCCGAGCGCGTACTCGACCACCTCGGCGTGCGCGACTGCTTCGGCTCCGTGGTCGGCAGCGACCGGGCGAGCCGCTCGAAGCCCGACGCGGCTCACCTGCTCGAGACCCTCGCCGAACTCCACGCGACGCCCGATGAGTGCCTCTACGTCGGCGACACCGATATCGACGCGCAGACCGCGGCAGCAGCCGGTGTTCGCTACGCCCACGTGGCCTGGGGCCGACCCCTCGCCGATGCCAGGACCGGGCTGCGCAGCTTCTCGGATCTCCTGTCGCTCGTCTCGACCGGGTGCTGAACCGTACCGCCCCCCGGGGGGTGACACCCGGCGTCTCTCGACCTCATCCACATCATCGAAGGAAGAATCATGTACGAAAACCTCTCTCCGCAGGACGCCGCCAAGTACGCGGCGGGCAGAGCCGCCGTGGAGCGCTACGCGCACGAGGGCGCGCTGCTCGGACTGGGATCCGGGACCACCTCCGCCTGGTTCGTGCGGGCCCTCGGCGAGAAGGTCGCCGAGGGCTTGCGAGTGACGGGTGTGCCGACCTCGAACTCCACCCGCGAGCTCGCACTCTCGCTGGACATCCCGCTCGTCGACCTCAACGACCTCGCGGACGAGGGCCGCAGGCTCGAGGTGACCATCGACGGCCCCGACGAGATCGACCACGATGGCGACATGATCAAGGGCGGCGGCGCCTGCCTGCTCTGGGAGCGCCTCGTCGCGGAGGCCTCGGAGAGGATGGTCTGCATCGCCGACGACTCGAAGCTGAAGGACCGGCTGGGCGGGTTCCCGCTGCCCATCGAGGTCATCCCCTACGCCTGGAAGGCGACCCGCAACTCGATCCGAGCACTCCTCGTCGATCTCGGCTACGGCGCCGACGTGCCGCTCGTGCTGCGGGAGCGCGACGGCGAGGTCGTCGTCACGGACAGCGGCAACTTCATCATCGACGCCCACCTCGGGCAACTGCGCGACAAGGTGCTGCTCGACACCAACCTGAACTGGATCGCCGGTGTGGTCGAGAACGGACTCTTCACCGGCATCGCCCACGAGGCGATCTTCGCGAACCCGGGCGGCGAGGTCGAGATCAAGGATCTCTCGCACCGCGTGACGGCGCGCGTCCCGGAGTGGCGCAAGGCGCTCTGAGGGCCGGGACCACCCGATCCCGCGATCGCCGACTCCTCAACTGCACCGATTTGCCCTGCGGCACCGCCTGGAACGGTCCAGCTGGTGCACCGAGGTCAAGTCGGTGCGGCTCGGGCGGTTCTGGCGACGAGGCGCGCGGCGCACGAGGCGCACGCGGCGCACGGGGAGGGCGGCGACGTCGGCGGTCGGGAGTAGGCTGACTGAGTGATGCAGCATCAGACCGCGCAGTCGGCGCGCCCCCAGATCCTACCGTGGGCCGCCCTCTGGTCGATGGTGCTCGGCTTCTTCATGATCCTCGTCGACACCACGATCGTGTCGGTGGCCAATCCGTCGATCATGCAGGGCCTCGAAACCACCATGGTGGCCACTCTGTGGGCGACGAGCGCGTACCTGCTCGCCTACGCCGTGCCGCTGCTGATCACGGGCCGCCTCGGCGACCGCTTCGGCCCGCGGCGCATCTACCTGATCGGGCTCACCGTGTTCACCCTCTCGTCGCTCGCGTGCGGGATATCGCCCAACATCGAGACGCTCATCGGCGCCCGCGTCTTCCAGGGGCTCGGCGCATCGCTCATGACGCCGCAGACGATGGCCGTGATCACCCGCATCTTCGGGCCGCGGGAGCGGGGCTCCGCCATGGCGATCTGGGGCGTGACCGCGGGAGCGGCGACGCTCGTCGGCCCGATCCTCGGCGGCTTCCTGCTCGACGCGTGGGGCTGGGAGTGGATCTTCTTCATCAACGTGCCGGTCGGGATGATCGCCTTCGTGCTGGCGATGTGCTTCGTTCCGAAGCTGCCCACGAGCGCCCATCGCTTCGACTGGCTGGGGGTGCTGCTGAGCGCGGCCGGCATGTTCATGCTGGTGTTCGGGATCCAGGAGGGCTCGAGCTACGACTGGGGCGTGATCTGGGGGCCGATCACGGTGTGGGGCCTGATCATCGCGGGCGCGGCGGTGCTGGCCCTCTTCGTCGTGTGGCAGCGGGTGCAGAGGGGGGAGCCCCTGATCCCGCTGCGCATCTTCCGAGACCGCAACTTCTCGGTCGGCGCCGCGGTGATCGTGACGGTCGGGCTCTCGGTGACGAGCATGAGCCTGCCGCTGATGTTCTTCCTGCAGTTGGTGCTCGGGCTGACGCCCACGCAGTCGGCGCTGATGATGGTGCCGATGGCGATCCTCTCGATCGTGCTCGCGCGACCGGTCGGCCTGCTCATCGACCGCCGGGATCCGCGACGCCTCCCCCTGCTCGGTCTGCTGCTCGTGGCCGCCGGGCTGCTGCTCTACGCGCTGCTGGTGCGCCCCGACACCCCGGTCTGGCTCCTGCTGATCCCGAGCGCCGTGCTCGGCTTCGGCAACGCCTTCATGTGGGGCCCGCTCGCCTCGATCACCACGTTCGGCCTCGAGCCGCGGCTCGCGGGGGCGGGATCCGGGGTCTACAACACGAGCCGGCAGGTGGGCGCGGTGATGGGCTCCGCAGCGATGGCGGCGCTCATGAACGCGCGCATCGCGGCCCAGCTCGGAGACGCGGCCGTCGGGGCCGGCGGGTTCGGAGGCGAGGGCGGATCGGCCGGCTCTGCGCTGCCAGAACCACTGCGCGAGGGTTTCGCCACCGCCATGACGCAGTCGATCCTCATGCCCCTGGGCATCATCCTGGTGGGTGCCGCCATCGCGCTGTTCTTCGGCCCGCGGCCGGCGCGCACCGGAGGCGTCAGGATTCCGGTCGAGGGTTGAGCGGCCCGGCTGCGGAACGCATCAATCGATCACGACGCACCGCACGAGCAGCATGTTCACAAATATCGTCAATCTAGGACAAGGGTTGTCTGTCAGCCCGGAAGCGATCTAAGGAGACACCGTCATGCTGCTCGCATTCTCGGTAGCCCCGTCCGGCAACGGCCGTGCTGACGGTTCGGTCCACGACGCTGTCGCGGCCGCCGTCAAGGTCGTCAGGGACTCGGGCCTGCCCAACAGGACTTCGGCAATGTTCACAGAGGTTGAAGGCTCGTGGGACGAGGTCTTCGACGTCGTGAAGCGCGCGACCGAGGCGGTCGAGCCGTTCGGCTCCCGCATCTCGCTCGTGATCAAGGCCGACATCCGTCCCGGCTACGAGGGGGAGCTGGATGGCAAGCTCGAACGGCTGGAGCGGGCCATCGAGGGGTTCTGAGCGCAGTTCGCATTGTCAGAGATGCCGCCCGACTCGCAGAGTTGAGGTAGAATCATGCGAACAAGAGCTCCTGCCGTTGACCACCCGATTGATCATGGGTCGGCCGATGACAGGGGCCTTTTCTATAAACAGAAGAGGTTGCAGATGGCAGGCGGACGAGGACGGCGCGGTAGCCCTGGGACTGAACCAGTAGCGGTTACGGGCCATCGGAATTCCTCCCCGCTTCCGACGCGAGCCGAGCAGGTCACTGCCATCTTGGTTGACGGCGGTTTCTATCGTCGTCGTGCCGCGCGTCTCTTCGGCCACAAGACGCCGGAACAACGTGCTGATGAGCTTCTCGAGTATTGTCGCCGTCATACGAGGAAAGCAAAGTCTCGGCTCTATCGAATCTTCTACTACGACTGCCCGCCTTCCGAGAAAGTCCTATTCCATCCATTGACCAGGCGAGACATCAATCTCGCCAAGACGAAGGATCACGACTGGATGGTCGAATTTCATCAGGCGCTTGTCAAACGACGTAAGGTGGCACTGAGGCGCGGTGAGGTTCTTGAAACTCAGTCCGGCTACCAGCTGAAACCGGACAAGCTGAAGCGCCTACTGGGAGGCTCAATCGCCGTCCGTGACCTCACTGAAGCTGATTTCACACTCGATATCACCCAGAAGGGTGTAGATATGAGGCTCGGCCTCGATATTGCAACACTGGCCATGAACGGCCACGTCAATCAGATCATCATGATCGCGGGTGACAGCGATTTCGTGCCTGCAGCGAAGCACGCGCGACGCGCGGGTATTGATTTTGTGCTCGATCCCATGTGGGCTCACATTTCCGACTCTCTGCACGAGCATATCGACGGCCTATGGGAATGCGTTCGTCGGGAACCCGAAAATCTCAATGACCCACTTCACATTAACAATCTGCAGGATCGCCAAGTCGCCGTCTCTGCGGAGGAGGATGACGGCGCCTTCGACCTCGACAACCTATGAAGAAGACCTGACGACTGATGTGAGGGCGTCAAAGTGAGACCTGTGAATTCCGATCGCCGGGGCCGCAATCTCTGACACAGTCAGCGAATCTCATCGATGCTTCAAAAGTGCTGGGTCTCCCGTGAGGTGCCGTCGGATTCAAATGTCGTTTCTAACCAGGTGAGTATCTGGGGAGAGTCTGACATTCACCGAGATCGAGGGGGAAGCGGGCCCCGGGCTCGCCGAGCTGCCGGGCTGAGCCCGGCCGACCGGGTGCCGCGCAGATCGGCGGACTCGCGCCGCGATGGCCCGTCCCGAGGCGATCGCGCTGCGGTCCGGTGGTTGCCGCATTCCGGGCTCCTCGTGAGAGGATCGGAGCATCCAGATCAGAGGCGACCTGGTGCGGGCCCGTCCGGCCGGCGCCTCGGGCAGCCGGAGGTGAGGTGCGATGTGCGCGGCATTGTTCTTGCAGGGGGTTCCGGTACCCGGTTGTGGCCCATCACCAGGGGCATCTCGAAGCAGCTGATGCCCGTGTACGACAAGCCGATGGTGTTCTATCCGTTGGCGACGCTGATGGCCGCCGGCATCCGCGAGGTGCTGATCATCACGACCCCCGAGTACAACGCGCAGTTCCGGGCGCTGCTCGGCGACGGCTCGGGCTGGGGGATGCGGATCGAGTACGCGGTGCAGCCCTCTCCGGACGGCCTGGCGCAGGCGTTCATCATCGGCGAGGACTTCATCGCGGGCGAGAGCGCCGCGCTGGTGCTCGGCGACAACCTGTTCCACGGCACGGGCCTGGGCACGGCGCTGCAGCGGCACGCCGAGATCGAAGGGGCGAGGATCTTCGCCTACCACGTCGCGAATCCTCGCGCGTACGGCGTGGTCGAGTTCGACGGGGACGGCAGGGCGCTGTCGATCGAGGAGAAGCCCGAGAATCCGAAGAGCAATTACGCGGTTCCGGGTCTGTACTTCTACGACAACGACGTCGTGGGGATCGCGAAGAGCATCACGCCCAGCGCCCGGGGCGAGCTCGAGATCTCGTCGGTGAACGAGCACTACCTGCGCGCGGGGAGGCTGCACGTGCAGGTGCTCGACCGGGGCACGGCGTGGCTGGACACGGGCACTTTCGAGTCGATGATGCAGGCCTCCGACTACGTGCGGGTCATCGAGGAGCGGCAGGGGCTGAAGATCGGCTGCGTGGAGGAGCTCGCCTGGCGCAACGGGTGGATCGACGACGCGCAGCTCGCCGATCTCGCGGCGTCGCTGGTCAAGAGCGGATACGGCAACTACCTGCTCAGGCTCCTCGAGGATGGCCGATGATGGCTCGCAGGGTGCTGGTGACGGGCGGGGCCGGGTTCATCGGTTCGAATTTCGTGCACTATCTGGTGGGGCGCACGGACGACGCGGTGACGGTGCTGGACAAGTTCACCTACGCGGGGAACGCGGCGTCGCTGGCGGGATTGCCGGGGAACCGCGTCGCGGTGGTGCGCGGGGATGTCTGCGACGCCGGGCTGGTCGACGAGCTCGTCGCGGCCGCCGACGTCGTGGTGCACTATGCCGCGGAGTCGCACAACGACAACTCGCTGCGCGATCCGCGTCCGTTCGTGGACACGAACATCGTGGGCACGTACACGCTGCTGGAGGCGGTGCGACGGCACGGCAAGCGGTACCACCACGTCTCCACGGACGAGGTGTACGGGGATCTCGCGCTCGACGATCCGGAGCGCTTCACGGAGCGGACCCCGTACAACCCGTCGTCGCCGTACAGCGGCACGAAGGCGGGATCGGATCTGCTGGTGCGGGCGTGGGCGCGTTCGTTCGGGGTCGCGGCGACGATCTCGAACTGCTCCAACAACTACGGGCCGCGGCAGCACGTGGAGAAGTTCATCCCCCGCCAGATCACGAACATCCTGGTGGGGGAGCGGCCGAGGCTGTACGGTGAGGGCGTGAACGTGCGGGATTGGATCCACGCCGACGATCATTCGTCGGCGGTGCTGCGCATCATCGAGGCGGGCCGGATCGGGGAGACGTATCTGATCGGCGCGGACGGGGAGCGGGACAACAGGACCGTGCTCGAGATGATCCTGACCGCGATGGGGCGGCCTCGGGACGCGTACGATCGGGTCGCGGACCGGGCCGGTCACGACCTGCGCTACGCGATCGACTCCACGAAGCTGAGGGAGGAGCTCGGCTGGCGTCCCGCGTTCCGGGACTTCGGGCGGGGTCTTTCGGCGACGATCGACTGGTACCGGGAGAACGAGGACTGGTGGCGGCCGCAGAAGGCCGTGACCGAGGCGAAGTACCGGGAGCAGGGGCAGTAGCGTGGCGGCCGGGTTCGAGAGCGCGCGGTCGCTCAGGGTGAGCGAGACCGGGATCCCGGGGCTGTTGCTCCTGGACCTTCCCGTGCACGGCGACCGCCGGGGCTGGTTCAAGGAGAACTGGCAGCGGGAGAGGATGGTCGCGCTGGGGCTGCCCGATTTCGGGCCGGTGCAGAACAACATCTCCTTCAACGACCGGCGGGGCGCGACCCGCGGCATCCACGCCGAGCCGTGGGACAAGTACGTGTCGGTGGCGACCGGGCGCATCTTCGGCGCGTGGGTGGATCTGCGTGAGGGTCCCGCCTTCGGGACGGTGTTCACCGCGGAGCTCGGCCCCGGCACCGCGGTCTTCGTGCCGCGCGGGGTGGGCAACGCGTACCAGACCCTCGAAGACGACACCGCGTACGTGTACCTCGTCAACGATCACTGGAGCGCTCAGGCGCAGAGCCAGTACACCTTTTTGAACCTCGACGACGAGACGGCCGCGATCGCCTGGCCGATCCCGCTGGAGCAGGCCGAGCGGTCCGAGAGGGACCTGGCCCATCCCCGTCTCGCCGAGGTCAGCCCGATGCGGCCGAGGCGCGCCCTCGTGCTCGGCGCGAACGGGCAGCTCGGGCGGGCGCTGCGGGAGACCGTGCCCGGCGCGGATTTCGCCGACCGGTCCCGTATCGACCTGTTCAACGAGGAGACCCTCGACAGCGTGCGATGGGGCGACTACGACACGGTGATCAACGCCGCCGCCTACACCGCCGTCGATCAGGCCGAGACTCCCCGGGGGCGCGTCGACTGCTGGGACGCGAACGTGACCGGCGTCGCCCGGCTCGCCCGCCACGCCGCCCGGCACGGCCTCACCCTCGTGCACGTCTCCAGCGATTACGTGTTCGACGGCGCCAAGCACTCCGCCTACACCGAGCACGACCCGATCGCGCCGCTGAGCGTGTACGGGCAGACCAAGGCCGCCGGGGACGCGATCGCGACCACCGTGCCGCGCCACTACATCGTGCGCACCAGCTGGGTCATCGGCGACGGCGGCAACTTCGTGCGCACCATGGCCGCCCTCGCCGCTCGCGGCGTCGACCCGTCCGTGGTCGACGACCAGGTCGGCCGCCTCACCTTCGCCCGCGACCTCGCGGCGGGCATCCGCCACCTGCTCGACACCCGTCCCGCCTACGGCATCTACAACCTCACCGGCAGCGGGCACGCCACCTCCTGGGCCGATATCGCGCGCCGCGTCTTCGAGCTCACCGGCCACGACCCCGCCCGCGTCACCGGGGTGAGCACCGCGGAGTACTTCGCAGGCGAGCAGGCCGCGCCCCGCCCCCGCAACAGCCTCCTCGCCCTCGACAGGATCGTCGCGACCGGATTCGCGCCCCGCGACGCCGCAGAAGCGCTGACCGAGTACCTCGATGCGCTCGCCGGCCACGAGGGCTCGAACCGCTAGGTCGCGTCTCCAGCGTGCGGAGGCGCACTCGGGGGAGCGCCTGCACGGCCGCCGGCGGCCTCGGCGACCGCCCGGCCGATCGAGGCGCGATACATCGAGGGCGCGTGACGGGCGAGTGCGCGCGTGCGAGCGTCCGCGACGCTTGCACGCAGCGAGGGCCAGTCCATCCGCAGCGACGCGAGGGCGTCGGCGAGCGCGCGCGCGTCGCCGGGGGCGACGAGCACCGCCGAGGCGTAGTCGCCGACCGCTTCTCTCAGGCCTCTGATATCGCCTGCGACGACGGGGCGCAGCGCCAGCACCCCTTCGACGGCGGTGTTGCCGAACGACTCGTCCAGGCGCGACGGGACGATGACGGCGTCGCCGGCGGCGAGATGCGGCCAGATGTCGGGATCGAAGCCGACGAAGCGGGCGTCGGCGCCGTCCGGGAGCGCGTCGGCGGTCTCGCGCAACTCCCGTTCGTACCACTCGTTGCCCGGGAAGACCGAACCGACCAGCGTGATCTGCACCGGGGCGCCCGCCTGCGCGAGCAACCGCGCCGCGTCGAGAAGCAGATCCGGGCCTTTGCGCGGCGACAGGCGCCCGACGTAGCAGACCCGCATCGGTCCGGAGAGATCCGCCCGGGGAGGTTCCGGGTCGTCGGGCCCCTCGACGCCGTTGTGGATCACCGTCGACCGCGCGGCGAGAGCGGGGAGGCGCGCCACGAGGGTCTCCCGCGAATACTCGCTGTTGACGATCACGGCGTGCGCCGCGGCGAGGGGCAGGTATGCGGCGGTGCTGACCCACCGGTTGATCGACTCCTCGGCCTCGTGGACGTGGCCGACCACCCGCGCTCGGCGCAGCCGTGCCACGACGGGCCAGTGCGGAAGCGTGATCGTGCTGACGTAGACGGCGGCCGGTCGCACCCGCGAGAGGAGCCGGTGGGCGGCGACGAGGCCGCGTATGCCGTCGCGCGCGAGCGTCCCCCATCCGGATGGGCGGAGGAGAGCCTTGCGGAGCACCAGCATGGGGATCAGCACGACCCGTGCGCCGGCGGCCTGCAGCCGGGGCACCAGGGGGCCGCGCTCGGGCAGCGCCACGACGACATCGAGGCCCGCCTCTCTGAGGCCGATGACGCTCTCCAGGAACATGCGGTCGGAGCCGAAGAGCTCGGCTCCCGGGTGCACGGCCAGGACGGTCTGCGGCGCGGTCATCCGGTCCACTCCAGGGGGGAGCGCCTCGCGCGTCGCGCGGTCCGGTGGATCGAGTCGCCGGCCGCGAGGCGCCGCGCCAGGCTCTCGTATCGATCGGCGACGGCGTCCCAGTCGAACTCGGCGGCGGCGCGGTCGCGCGCCGCTCGGCCCGCCGCAGCCGCGCCCTCGGGATCGGTTTCTGCGGCGAGGACCGCCCGCGAGACGCCGTCGCCGTCGGAGAAGAACCACCCGTCTCCGGCGGTCTCGCGGTTGAAGCCGACGTCGAAGGCGATCACGGGGGTGCCGGCGCCCATCGCGCGGAGCAGTGAAGGATTGGTGCCGCCGACCGAGTGCCCGTGCAGGTAGGTGAACGCGTGGAAGTACAGCGCGTCGAGGAGCAGCTGATCGTACACGCCGCCGAGCAACCGGATGCGGCTGTCGCCCTCGCCGATCGCCTGGATCCGCCGGGTGTAGTCGGCGCTGTAGGGCGCCGATCCCACGACGACCAGCGGCAGCCGCGCGTCGCTCGCGGCGTAGCCCTCCACGATCTCGCGCACGTGATTCTCGGGCTCGAATCGGGCGACCACCAGGTGATACCCCTGCGGTTCGAGGCCGAGTCCGTGGATCCCGCCGTCGGCGGCGAAATCGAGAATCGGCGCACCGTATCGGATCAGCTCCGCCGCGATGCCGAACTGGTGCCGGTAGTAATCGGCGATGCCGGGAGCGTCCGCGATCAGCGCATCGGCGTGCCGCACTCCGAACAGCTCAGCCCAGCGGTAGTACGCGCGGCCGCGCGGCCCCCACTTCGATCGACGCCACTCGAGACCGTCCATGTGGAGCGCGGTCGGGATCCCGCGTGCGCGCAGGAGAGGCAGGAACGGCGAGTTCGCGGCGTTGAAGACGAAGGCGACGTCAGGTCTCCGCGCCGCGAGCGCGTGCACCGTCGACAGTCCGGTATGGCTCAGCGTCTCCACCTGTTTCACGGGCACCGCTGGGAGGTGGACGATCTCCATGCCGAGGTACTCGCGCCCGCTGCTCTCCGAGCCGCGCGTGTACACGAGGACGCGGTGCCCCCGCGCGGCGAGGCGGCGGCCGATCTCCTCGACCGCGGTCTCGAAGCCGCCGTACGCGGCGGGCACGCCCCTGGTGCCTATCATCGCGACGGAGAGGCCTCTTCCCCCGTTCATGAGTCCAGTATGCCGCTCTCAGCGCGCCGGGGCGCCTCGAAAGCTCGCCAACTGCGATGAGAGCTCCGCGGCCTCGGCGCGCACCCGCTTGAGGGCGCCCGTGTGCGCGCGACGCCGTCGACGATGGCCGTCGGGAATGTCGAGAGGATGCGCGCGCTCGCCGAGTCCCAGCACGCGTCGCCGCCGCTGCGGGCGGGGAACGACGAGCATGCCCCTCTGCGCGTCCAGCAGCTGGGCATACTGGTCGGCGGTACCCGGCTGCGTCGCGTCGCAGGGCTCGAGCGTCTCCACGTAGCGGCCGAGGAGCACCGCCTCGGACAGCGTGAACACCCTCCAGCGCGCCTCGGGGGATCGCTGCGCGAGCGCCGCGCGTTCAGCACGAGAGGCCGCGATCACCAGGTCCGTCTGCAGGCCGGCATCGTCGAGCGGCGCTGATCGGTGGGCGTCTGCCGAGCAGCGCTCCTGCTCAGAGCGCACGAGGGCGCGCGCGATCCTGCACATCGGTGCCCCCTCCCGCGCGGCGACGCCGGCGCTCGCGACGCTCCACTCCCCGGGGTCGGGCGCGGCGCTCAGAAACGTGTACTGCATGAGAGGCGAGCGGCAGACGTTGGCCGTGCACACGAAGAGAATCGATCCCCTCATGGCGTCTCGCCCCTCCGCCGGGGCCCCCGGGCCTCTCGCACCCGTCTGAGCGTTCCGCGCAGCGCGCGCAGCGCGAGGCGGGGGTGCGCCAGTGACAGGCGGGTGAGGCCGAAGCCGCGATACCGGGGGACCGCCCGACCCCCCAATCGTGCACCCCAGAGTCGCGCTGCGAGGTACTGGCGCCTCCCGGTCTGCAGGGGCTGCGCCTGCGCGAGCCGCGCCGGATCGAGCGGGCGCAACTCGATGACGCCGGCCTCATGCGCCGCGAGAACGATGGCGAGTCCCCGCTCGGTCCTGGCCAGCAGGGCGCTCCGGCCCTCCCGCTCATCGAACGTCGGATATCCTCGCTCATCCGATTCCCAGGAGTCGGCGGCGGCGATATCCGCTGATTCGCCCACGCCGTCGGGGCAGATCTTGCACCGCCACTGCGTCGTGGGCCCCAGCGCGCGTCCCCAGGACTCGTCGTAGTCGGCGCTCACCTCGCCCCCGTCGAACACGGCCGTGAAGCGGCCAGGCCAGCCGCGGCCCCGGTACCACAGATCCGTGATCTCCTCGGGGCCCGGGCCTCCGAGGTCCCGGATCAGCCGCTCGGTGGCGTGCTGGCTCGGCGTGCCGGCGCAGAAGAAGGAGAGAAGGACGGGGGTGCCGCCGAACCTCCCGCCGGACAGGGCCCGGATGGCGCCGACCTCGCAGGGCTTGGCGGTGACGGCGTGAGCCGGATCGCCGGTCGTGAGCGAGCCGACGGCGACGGGCGCGTAGCGGGAACCGGCCGCGGCGAGGGCCTCCTCCTTCGAGACGATTCGGACCGGGACCGTCCGCACGGGCCGGTCCCGGTCCGCCGCCGCGGTGGAGAGCTGGGTGACGGCCTCGGACGCGAGCAGCCACCCCTGAATCGCGGTGAGCGCGCCGCCGCTGCTCGCGCGATGGCGCACCTCCGGATCGACCGCCCACGCCTCCCACATGCCGAAGTACGAGCCCAGGAGCGGGTGGCGGGTGCTGCCGCGCGGTCGCTTCGCCACGACCTGCCGCCCCGGGCATGCGCGCTTGAAGATGCGCGCCGCGCGGCTCCGTTCGTCGGCCGGTCCCGAAACCGCGGGACGGAGATGGCCGGAGTCGTCGAGTCGCATCGAAAGACCGGCATCCAGGATCGTGCACACTCCGCATCCCGAGCACGCGTCCGCCCGCAGCACTCTGGCCACCTGCTCGCGGACGGTACTCAACGTGTTCCTCCCCTGTACCGGATCTTGCATTCTACGTGGTGCTACCTTACCGTCTGACCGGACTGCGCCTATGCGCCTCCTCGGCGCCGAACCGTGAGCCTCGCCAGTGCGAGCAGTGTGCGCGCGTCGCGCCGCAGCTGCGGGATGAGCAGGAGCGGGCAGATCGCCGCCGCCGCGCTCAGCAGTCCGGCGCCGAGCGCGACCCAGTCTCCGGCGATCGGCTCGACCGCACCCGACACGGCCCACGAGGCGACCGCGCCGCACGTCGAGACCAGGAGGATGCGCAATGCTCCGCCGTACAGGGCGCGCACCGGGAGCACCGTCAGCCGGGACAACCAGAGGATCGAGAGCGGCCAGGCGATGGCGGGCGCGATCGCGAACCCCGCGGCGATCCCCACCACCCCGAAGAGGGAGCCGACGAGGATGCAGACCACGCGGATCCCGGTCGAGACGAGCGAGTACTGGAGGAGCTGCCTGCTCAGCCCCCTGGAGACGTACACCCAGTATCCGACGAACGACAGCGTCGTGAGCGCGCCGGCGAACGCGAAGAACCTCAGCATGGGCACGGCCGCCTCCCACCGGGGGCCGAGCATGATGGCCACGACCGGCTCGGCCATGCCGCACACGAGCAGCAGGGGGAGGCCGAGCGAGTAGCCGAGCGCCAGCTGACCCGCGGAGACGAAGCCGTTGAACCGCTCCCGGTCGTCTTGAGCTCGGGAGAGGATCGGCAGCGCCACGTTCGTGAGGGGCGAGCGAATCTGGTGCAGAGGCGTCATCACGAGCTGGTACGCGCGATTGTAGAGGCCGAGCGGCACGGCTCCGAACCTCGCCGCGACCAGGATCGTGTCGACCTGCGACGAGCCGTAGGTGATGAGGTTGGTGGCTACGAGGTGCCAGCCGAATCTGACCAATCCCCCGACCTCGTGACGGCGCGAGTACCGTCCCGGGCGCCACCGCCCGTACGAGACGAGCAGGATGAGCAGAGCGCCCCCCGCGGTCAGCTGCTGCAGCACCAGCGCCCAGTATCCGGCGCCGAGAAGCGCCGCGCCGACGGCGGCGACGAGCGCCAGGGCGGCGGAGACGACGTCGGCGGTCGCGAGCGCCCTGAATCTCAGGTCACGCATGAGGTGCGCCCGATACTGCGTCGCAGCCCCGTTGAAGATGAAGACGGCGGACAGCGCCTGCACGATGCCCAGAAGCTCGGGATCGCCGCTCGCCCGCGAGAGCGGCCACGCGACGAGGAACACGATCCCGGCCAGGGCCGTCCCCAGTGCGGAGTTGATCCAGAACAGATTGTCGCGCTGGCCGGTGCTCAGCGACGGCGCCTGGACGGACGCGGACGTGAGCCCGAAGTCCCGGAAGATCTCGCCGATGCCCACGATGACGAGCGCGACGGTCAGCAGGCCGTAGTCGCGGGGCGTGAGCAGTCTCGCGAGGATGACGACGGAGAGCAGCTGCAGAAGAATGCGGGCCAGCTGGGCGCCCATCGTGAAGAGCGCCCCGCGGGCGGCGGAGCGTGCCAGATCGCCGGTCATCGTTGCACCGCCGTTCATCTTACGCGAGGGTTTCGATGTAGGGCCGCAGGCGGCCGATGCGCGCCCGGCCCTCGGCCTGCGCGGCCTGCGCGCGCTCCGCCAGCCCCGGCGAGCGCACCGCGTCGAGCACGGCGCCGCTCGTGCTCGACGCGTCTCGCACCTCGACGACGCCGTCCCAGCCGAGTTCGGCGAGCAGGGGTCGAAACTTGCGGGAGTACGCCATCGCCACAGCGGGTGTTCCCGTCGAGAGGGCGTTGAGGCAGGCGTGCATGCGCGCGCCGATCACGACCCGCGCCGCCGCGAGCGCGCCGCGCGCCGCGTCGAGGTCGGCGGGCAGCAGCAGATCGAGGTCGCCGTCGTAGGCGGCCCGCACCTCCTGGACGGCGGTGATATCGCTGTCGGGATCCTTCGACGCGAGCACGTGCGGCATCAGCGTGATCGACCGTCCGTCGGCGCGCAGCCCGTCGATCACGAGGCGAACGGACCGGCGGTACTCCTCGTAGTCCACGTGGGGGTTCGGTCGCCACAGCAGCCCCGAGACGTTGAGGACGACGTCGCGTGGCGGAGCGGGAGGAGGCTGGTCGATGGCGAACACCAGGTCCGTCGTCAGCGCATCGACGGGGCGCCCGAGCGCGTCCGCGGCGTCCGCGCTCTTCGGATCACGGGCGAATACGAGGGACGAGCGCTTGAGATTGCGCGCGGCCAGGCACTTGGCCGCGCGCTTCGCGAACGGCCCGATCGTCTGCGGCGCCATCACGCATCGCACGCCCGCCTGCGAGGCGAACTCGTGAATGAGCGACATGGTGAGATGCCGATCCATCCCGTAGATGTCGGTGAAGCTGTCGCCCGAGCGCGTGTCCCAGAAGACGTCGAACGACGACAGCCACTCCATCATGCCCGACCGCGGCAGAGCGCGGTTCTTGACGAGGGTGCGCGGCGACCAGGCGATCGCGCCGGGGCGGGATCCGTAGTTCATCACCTCGAACCGGGCATCGGAGTGCACGGACGAGAGGAGGTCGAGCGACCCGCGCCCGAGGGCCCGTACGCCGAGATTCGGCGACACGTCGTCGGCCCACGCGATCAGGATCCTCATGCTCGCCCGGCAATGCTGGCGTCGAGTACGGGCCGCCGAGTGCTTGGTCGCGGAGTGCGGCGGCCCGTCTCCGTGTAGTAGCCGTCGGTGCTCCCCCGGCGCCGAACCTTGTTGAGGACGACCCCGATGATCCGCCCGCCCGCGGTCTCGAAGCTCGCCACCGCCTGCGAGAGCTGGGATCGCCTGGTTCTGCCGGCGTCGACGACGAGCACCGCGCCGTCGACGAGCGGCGAGGTGAGGCTGGCGTCCGCCACGCTGAGAATGGGCGGGGAGTCGATGATCACGTAGTCGTACTGCGGGGCCACCGCGTCGATCAGCTGCCGCATGGCATCCGAGGTCAGCATCTCCGAGGGGTTCGGGGGGATCGTCCCCGCGGTCAGGATGTCGAGCGTGGTTCCCCGCCTGCGGATTCTGGCCCGTTCGAACGTCGCATCGCCCAGCAGCACGGAGGTCAGGCCGACAGCGCCCTCCACTCCGAAGACGTCGCTGATCCGGGGTTTGCGGAAGTCGGCGTCGATGAGGAGCACCCGGCTGCGCAGCTCGGCCAGCGTCAGGGCGAAGTTTGCGCTGAACGTCGACTTGCCCTCGCCCTCCGAGGTCGACGTGACCAGGATCCGCTGCAACCGATCGGAGACTCCCGCGTAGGTGAGCGCCGAACGCACCCGCCTGAATTCCTCGGAGGCGTGGCCGAGAGGGTCTTGCGCGACGGCGAGGCCCACCCCCTGGTTCCCGCTGCGCACCCGGGAGATCGTGCCGAGCACGGGCAGGGGAACCGCGGCTCGCAGCGCCATCGCGTTCGGGATCCGGGTATCGAGCAGGCTGCAGACGAGTGCCGCGGCGATGCCGACCAGTAATCCGATGGCCGCGGCCAGCAGCGTATCCCGGGGCTTGTTCGGTGACACCTGATAGCGGGGAACCGTTGCGGTGTCGACCAGCGAGGCCGTGATCGACGGCGCTCCCTGGGCGCCGGCGGGGGACACCTCCTTCACGACCTCCGCCAGGCTCTCCGCAACGGCATTGGCGATCGCGGCGGTGCGCTCGGGCGAGGTCGACGACGCCTGAATGCTGAGGATCACGGTGTTCCCGGGAGTGACCACCTGCACGTTGCGCGACAGTTCCCCGGGCGTCATCTCGAGTCCGAGCTTCTCGATCACCGGGTCCAGCACGCGGGAGGAGGTGGCCAACTGCGCGAACGACTGCATCTGGTTCTGAGCGTAGGTGGTGCCCTGATTGAGGTCCGTGCCGCTGGAGCCCTGGTTGATCGAGACGAACAGCGTTGCGGTCGACTGGAACACCGGCGTCGCGAGCAGCGACATCGCGAGACCCCCGGCCCCGCCGATCACGGTGGCGGCTGCGATGAGATACCAGCGCTTCTTGAGCGCGGCCCAAACGGCTCCCAACGTCCAGGCGGATGTGTTCTCGGTCACGTCGAACCCCCCAACGCCGTCCGGTGCCCTCTGCCCGACAGCCGAATCAGAGCATCGGCGGGCGGAGCGCCGACGCGGTGCGCGAGCGTGCCGACGGTTCCGCCGAGTGGGCGCTCCCGTCGGTGCCGCGATGCGACGCCGATCGCCACCGCCAGCCCCGTCGAGAACCAGAAGAACACGGAGTACTGGGTGATGAAGGCGACGGCGAGCAAGCCGGGAATCTGGCCGGCGACGGCGACATTCGCCACGCTCGCACCTTCCCTGCGCAGGATCCGGATCACGGCCACGGCCAGCGTCGTCACGAGGAGGAGGGCCGGCACCCAGCCCACGCGCATCGCCACCACGAGCAGCGCGTTGATGCTCCTATAGTTGTCAACTCATGATT
>NZ_KZ983994.1 GCF_003569785.1 Leucobacter sp. wl10
CAGGGTGTTGCGACAACCAATTGAATCCGCCCTGTGAACCGGATCGCGCGCGTCCGAGCGGCGTGGAGGGGTATTCTTGAACGTCGGGGAGAACGGGAAGGATACCGCTTGCGTACGATCGACTGGGTCGACGGAGCCATCGAGCTCATCGACCAGACTCTGCTGCCGCACCGACTCGAAATGCTCCGCGTCACGGAACTTCCCGAGCTCATCGACGACATCCGGCGCCTCGCCGTTCGCGGTGCCCCCGCCCTGGGTGTGGCCGGCGCGATGGGGGTCGCGCTCATCGCCGCGAGCGTGGAGGCGGCGAACGGGGACGAGGAGCTGGATCGCGACGAGGTGCGCCGCCAGGCCGCCCTGCTGCGGGAGGCGCGCCCCACCGCCGTCAATCTCTCGTGGGGCGTCGATCGCGCGCTGACGCGCCTCGACCGGGGAGCCGCCGCGATCCTCGAGGAGGCTCTCGCGATCCGCGACGAGGACATCGCCGCCTGCGTCTCCATGGGGCTGCGCGGCGCCGATCTGACCCGCGAGCTCACGGGGAAGGACCGCGTGCGGGTGATGACCATCTGCAACACGGGCAGCCTCGCGACGGTCGAGCGCGGCACCGCCCTCGGAGTGATCCAGACCCTCCTCGAGCAGGGGTCGCTCGAGGAGGCCTTCCCGCTCGAGACCCGGCCTCTGCTTCAGGGTGCTCGTCTGACGGCGTGGGAGCTGCAGCGCATGGATGCGCCCTTCCGGCTCATCATCGACTCCGCCGGGCCCTTCCTGCTGTCGCGCGGCATCGCCGACGCGGTGTTCATCGGCGCCGATCGCATCGCCGCCAACGGGGACTCCGCCAACAAGATCGGCTCCTTCTCGCTCGCTCTCGCCGCGCGGCACGCGGGCGTGCCCTTCATCGTGGTCGCCCCGGAGTCGACCGTCGACATGGCCACCGCGAGCGGGGCCGACATCGAGATCGAGGATCGCGGCCCGGACGAGGTCGCCGGCTTCGGCGGAACGCGCACCGCGCCCAAGGGCGTCGACGCCGTCAACCCGGCCTTCGACGTCACCCCCCACGAGCTCGTCACCGCCATCGTCACCGAGCGGCGCGTGATCCTGCCGGGCCGGGGCGAAACCCTCGCCGATGTACCATTCGACGCGCTTCGCTCCTAAGCTCATTCCCAATCCCACTTCTCATCAGTAAAGGAAGCAGCATGTTCTTCACCAAGCGCCGCGCTCGTGCGGCACTGATCGCAGGCGCGGCCTCCGCAGCCCTCCTGCTCACCTCCTGCGCGAGCGGCAACGGCGACGGATCCGCGGGGACGGGCGCCGACGGCCCCCGCTTCATCTACATCACGAGCGACCCGATCGGCCAGAACGAGTTCCTCAAGTCGGGCAAGACGGGCATCGAGAACGTCGCGGAGCAGTTCGAGGGCACCCAGGAGACCTACGAGTCGAAGGACGACGCGCAGCGTCGCCAGAACGTCGAGGCCGCGATCTCGAAGGCCCCCGAGGTCATCGTGATGCTCGGCTTCCAGTTCGGCGACATGGCGGCCGAGCTCGCCGAGCAGAACCCGCAGCAGAAGTTCCTGCTCATCGACACCTTCGTCGACGGCGCCCCCGAGAACCTCTACCAGGCCACCTTCCGCGAGCAGGAGCCCTCCTACCTGCTCGGCGTCGAGGCGGGCATGCTCACGCAGGCGAACAAGGTCGGCTCGGTCATCTCGGTCGACAACCCGCTGCTGAAGAAGTACTCGGACGGCTTCGCCGAGGGAGCGAAGAGCGTCAACCCCGACGTCGAGACCGTCGCCCCGCAGGTCATCGGCGGCGACAATCCCTTCGCCGACACCGCGCGCGCCAAGGAGCAGGCGATCGCCTTCGCCGGCACGGGCGTCGACCAGGTGTTCGCGGTGGGCGCGGCCTCGAACGGCGGCATCATGGAGGCCGCCGCCCAAGAGGGCTTCTTCACCTACGGCGTCGACGCCAACCAGTGCCCCATGGCCCCCGGCTTCGTGGTCGACGGCACCATCAAGGCCGTCGACAAGGTGGTCGAGACCGTGGTCGGCGAGATCATGGACGGCAAGAGCGCGAAGGAGGCCACGACCTCCTTCGGCCTCAAGGAGGAGGGCATGAACATCGTCAGCCTCTCCGATGGCGCCAAGGACTCCCAGTGCACGGTCATGCAGAACGCCGAGGTGCTCACGAAGGTCCAGCAGGTGCGCGATGACATCGTGTCGGGCAAGATCGAGGTCACCGATCCGACCGCGTAGCGTCGACCGGTGGTCGGGCGGGGTGCTCGCCCGGCCACCGGCGCTTCATCCACACGACGAATAGGAGCGGTGATGGTCGCCGAAGTCTCGATGCGCGGGATCACCAAGCGCTTTCCCGGGGTGCTCGCCGACGACGATGTCGACTTCGAGGTCGAGAGCGGCGAGATCCACGCCCTCATGGGCGAGAACGGCGCGGGCAAGTCGATCCTCATGTCGATGCTCGCCGGAGTTCACCGGCCCGACGCGGGCGAGATCTCGATCCGCGGCGAGAGCCGCGAGATCGCGTCGCCGCTCGACGCGATCGACGCCGGCATCGGCATGGTCTTCCAGTCGTTCAAGCTCTTCCCGTCGCTCACCATCGCCGAGAACGTGGTGTTCCGCAGTGAGCCGACGAAGCGCGGGCTCATCGACCGCCAGGCGGCCAACCGCGAGGTGGCGCAGATCGCCGAGCGGTACGGCCTCGCGCTCGATCCGACGGCCCGCGTCGACTCCGTTCCCGTCGGCGTGCTGCAGCGCGTCGAGATCGTGAAGGCGCTCTACCGCGAGGCGCGCGTGCTGATCCTCGATGAGCCCACTGCCGTGCTCACCCCGCAGGAGACCGAGCGCCTCTTCGACGTGCTGCGCGCGCTCAGGGCCGACGGCCGCACCATCATCCTCATCACCCACAAGCTGAACGAGGTCATGGCGATCTCGGACCGCGTCACGGTGCTGCGGGACGGCCGCAACGTCGCGACCCTCGTCACCGCGCAGAGCTCGCCCAGCGAGATCACCCGCCACATGACGGGCCGCGACGTGGACCTCAGCACTCCCCCGCCCGCTCGAGAGCCTGGCGAGACGGTGCTCGAGGTGCGCGATCTCAGCGTACCGGGGTCGGGCGACCGCGACGCCGTCTCAGGGGTCAGCCTCTTCGTGCGCGAGGGCGAGGTCGTCGGCATCGCGGGCGTAGCGGGCAACGGCCAGGTGGAGCTCGCCGAGGCCGTGATCGGCATGCGGCGCGCCGGCTCGGGCAGCGTGTCGGTGCGGGGCCGGGATCTCAGCCGCGCATCGATCGCCCAGCGGCGCGACGGAGGCATCGCGTACATCCCCGAGGATCGCCACGCGGTCGGCAGCGCCGGCACGGCCGACGCCGTCGACAACCTGGCCCTCGGCCACCACCGCAGCGCCCCGCTGCTGCGCCGCGGACTGCTCTCGCGCGGCGCCATGCTCGAGCACGCGAAGCGCCTCATCCGGCGCTTCGGCGTGAAGATCGCCGGGCCCGCCACGCCGGTCGGCACGCTCTCGGGCGGCAACCTGCAGAAGGTCGTCGTGGCGCGCGAGCTCGACTACCGCTCCCCCGTGCTCATCGCCGAGCAGCCGACCCGCGGCGTCGACATCGGCGCCATCGAGTCCATCCACCGCGAGCTCTGCGAGTATCGCGACGGCGGCGGCGCGCTGCTGCTCATCTCAGCCGAGCTGAGCGAGATCCTGTCGCTCTCCTCCCGCATCCTCGTGATGTTCGACGGACGCGTCGTCGCCGAGGTGCCGAAGGCGGAGGCGACCGAGGCGCTGCTCGGCCTGTACATGGCCGGGCACGAACCCGAGGAACGGCACCGCCCAGGGGTGTTCGCCGCGCTGCGCACCGAGCAGAGGGAGGCCGCCTCGTGAACGCCCCGCAGAGATTCGGCCGCTGGCTCGCAGGCCCGATCCCGGTCTCGATCGTGCTCGCGCTGCTGATCGGCGCGTGCTTCATGGCTCTGGCGGGGGTGGATCCCGTGAGCGGCTACGTGGCCATGGTGAACGGATCGTTCGGCACCGGCCCGGGCATCGCCAACACCCTGCAGCGGGCGATCCCGATCGTGGGCATCGGGATCGCGATCGCCATCGCGTTCCGCGCCGGCGTGCTCAACCTCGGCACCGAGGGACAGGCCGGACTGGGTGCCCTCGCCGGCGGCATGGTGGCGATCTACGTTCCCGGCCCCGCGGCGCTCATCGTGCCGCTCGCCCTCGTCGCCGCGATCGCCGTCGGCGCCGCCTGGGGCCTCATCGCCGCGGTGCTGCAGAACCTGCTCGGGGTGCCGATCCTGCTCTCCACCCTGCTGCTCAACTACCCCGCGCGCTACTTCTCCTCCTGGCTCATCCGCTTCAGGCTCGACGAGCCCACCTCCGACCTCGTCGCCAGCAAGCAGCTGCGCCCGGAGGTGCAGCTCTCCATGCTCGTGCCGCGGGACTCCGCCTTCGCCGACACCCTGCGGAACGGCCTCGGCCCGACGAACCCGGTCACGGCGGTGCTGACGGGCGTCAACTGGTCGCTCGTGGCGCTGGCCGTCGTGGTGATCGGCGTGATCTTCATGAACCGCCGCACCCGCTACGGCTTCGAGTCGGGCCTCAGCGGGCAGAACGCCGAGTTCGTGCGCTACGGCGGGGTGAAGCCCGGGCCCCTCGTGCTGCGCACCATGGCGCTCTCCGGCGGTCTCGCGGGTCTCTTCGGCCTCATGCTCACCATCGGCGCCCCCAACACGCGCCTCATCGAGGGCTACTTCATACAGACCAATTACGCCTGGACAGCGCTGCTCGTCACGCTGCTCGCCCTCTACCGTCCCGTCGGCATCGCGATCGCCGGGCTCTTCTTCGCCGCGATCATGGTGGGCAGCGACGCGATGGGCCGCGAGCTCGGCCTCTCGCCGCAGATCGCGGCGGTGATCCAGGCGCTCGTCATCATCCTGCTCGCCTTCCGGGTGGCGCTCCCCCGATTCCGTCGAGGGAAGCGCGGCGCCGCGAGCGGCGAACCGTCCCTCGACGAGACGCCGATGGGCCCATCGCCGCTCACGACGCACGCGCCCGCCCCCGTAGCCGCGACCCCGACCGCGGCCGAGTCGAAGGAGTCCGAGCGATGAACTTCCTCGACCTGTTCGATCAGGATCTCCTCTCCTCGGTGCTGCGCTCCCTGATCCCGATCCTGCTCGCGGCGCTCGGCGGCATGCTCGCCGAACGCGTCGGCATCTTCAACATCGGCCTCGAGGGCATGATCCTCATCGGCGCCTTCTGCGGCGTCGCCGCGTCGTTCTTCACCCAGAACTGGATCGTCGGCGTGATCGTCGCCACGGTGGCGGGGGCGCTGTTCTCGCTGATCCTGGGCTACGGCGCGGTCTATCGCCGGGGCGACCCGATCGTGCTCGCGATCGCCATGAACATCCTCGCCGTCGGCATGACCAGCTTCCTGCTCGTCGCGATCTTCGACGTGCAGGGCGTGTTCCAGGATCCGGGCATCGACGGCATCCCGATCTGGCGCATCCCGATCCTCGCCGACATCCCGGTGCTCGGGGCGCTGTTCGCCCTCTCGCCCCTCGGCTACCTGGCGCTGCTGCTCGTGCCCGCGCTCTGGATCGTGATGTTCCGCACGCCGCTGGGACTGCGGCTGCGCGGCGTGGGCGAGCGCCCGCTCGCGGCGGCCACGATGGGCGTCGACCCGCAGCGGTACCAGCTGGGCGCGGTGATCGCCTCGGGCGCCCTCGCGGGATTGGGCGGCGCGCAGCTCGCGCTCGGCAACGTGGTGCAGTTCACCGAGAACATGTCGGCGGGCCGCGGCTGGATCGCGGTCGTCGCCGTGATGCTCGCGCGCGCCCACCCCGTCGGGGTGCTCGGCGCCGCGCTGCTCTTCGGCTTCGCCGACGCGCTCGGATTCCGCCTGCAGTCGTTCGGGCTGCCCCAGCAGCTCACCGACGCGGGCCCCTACGTGGTGACCCTGCTGGTGCTGATCCTGATGAGCAGGCGCTTCCGCAGGACGCGCGAGGCGGCGCTCGCGTGAATTGCGATCACGCGCTTCCCGCCGAGGCCGCGCGCTGGGCGGATCGCCTGGACCTCGAGCCGCTCGAGCATGAGGGCGGGCTGTTCCGGCGCACGCACCTCGACGAGCACTCGAGCGCCATCTACTACCTCCTCGCGCGCCCCGATTTCTCGGCACTGCACGCCCTCGACTCGGTGGAGGTGTATCACTGGTACGCAGGATCGCCGCTGCGGATACTGCTGCTGCACCCGGGGGGAGGCGCCGAGGAACTCCTGCTCGGGCCGGATCCCGATGCGGGGCAGCTGCCCCAGGCCGTGGTCGCGCCGGGCGTGATGCAGGGATCCTCCCCGCTCGGCGAGTGGACGCTCGTCGGCACCACGATGGCTCCCCCGTTCCGCTGGGAGGGCTTCGAGCTGGGCGAGCGGGGGGCCCTGCAGCGGCGCCACCCCGCCGCGGCCGGGCGCATCGCCGAGCTCACCCGCCCGCTGCAGGCCCCGGCGCACTAGGGTGGTCTCATGACCGACGCGCGAATCGTTCGCACCCGAGCGGCGCTGCACGGTGCGATCATCCAGCTGGCGACCGAGAAGCCCGTCCCCGACATCACGGTCTCCGAGCTCGCCGAGCGCGCGGGCATCAACCGGGTGACCTTCTACAAGCACTTCGCCAGCCCCGCCGAGACGCTCGGCTCGGCCCTGAGCCTCGAGCTCGATCCGGCGCGCGAGCACTTCATCACCAGCTACGCCGAGCTCACCGCCGACCCCGTCGAGATCTTCGTCGCGAGCGTCGACCAGATCCTCGACCACATCGACCGGCACCGGGGCCTCTACCTGCTGTCGATCAACACGCCGCGCGACGGCACGGTGCCCAACCTGCTCGCCGACCACTTCACGGAGACGCTCAAGCAGTACCTCGAGCAGCGCGCGCTGTACGAGCCGCCGCTGCCCGAGCTCGAGGTGGACGTCGTCGCGCGTTTTCTCGGCATGGGGCTCGTGGGCGCGATCAAGGCGTGGGTGCTGAGCGGCGTCTCGGACCGGCGGTCCTTTCTGCGGTCGGTCACCGCGCTGGCGCCCTCCTGGTGGTTCCCGGCGCGGCCGTAGGAGGAATCCGGGCGCCCGGCGCTCCGCGGCGCTCAGGTTCGCGGGCGGCGGCGAGACGGCGCGAGCTCCGGCTCCCTGCGGAACTGCCCGGCGAGGGCGAGGATGAGGATCATCACCCCGATCACGATCCACCCGGCGGCGCCGACTATCGTCACGAGCTCGGGCCGCACCTCGGCGCCCGCCGCGGCGAACCAGATGATCGTGCCGCCGACCCCGTTGAAGGCGCCGTGCCCCACCGCCGCGGGCCACACGGAGCCGCTGCGCAGACGGAGCCACCCGAATGCCATGCCCCAGAGCACCGAGTTGACGGTCATGAGGGCGACGCCCCGCCAGTCGGTCAGCCCGTAGTTGTGGCCGAGCAGCGTCAGCGGCATGTGCCACAGACCCCAGATCGCGCCGGAGAGGAGCAGGGCCGGCCAGATCCCGAGCGGCCGGAGCGCGGGCAGCAGCCACCCGCGCCAGCCGATCTCCTCGGTGAAGCCGAGCAGCGAGTTCGGGATCAGCGCGAGCACCGGGAAGGTGAGCAGCTGGATCGCGATGAGCACGCCGGGCGGAGGGAGGATGCCGGGATCCACGCCCTCGGGCAGTGCGGCCGCGTTCGCCTCCGCGAAGCCGGAGAAGTTCACGAGGTCGAGCCGTACCCAACCCAGCGCTCCCGCCAGCCCGGTGGTCAGCATGGCCACGAGGAGCGGCGCGAACAGCGCGGCGACGGTGAACCAGACGACCCGCTTCGCCGGACGGAGCGGCCACATGCCGAGGAAGCGCAGTCGCTCCCGGCGAGGCGTGCGCGCCGCGAAGAGCGCGCCGAGCGTGGCGAGGGCCGGCGTGAGCATCATCGCTGCGGAGAGCAGGCCGAACAGCGCGGGAAAGGCCGGGTCGGCCGACCCCTTGAGCCACAGCGGCAGCGCGACGAGCCAGGCCAGGCCGTAAGCGAGCACGACGAACAGCGCGACGGCTCCCCAGGGCACGCCCCGCGCCGGGCGATCCGCGCGCGCGTCGAACCCGCCGGGGGCCGGGTGCGCCGTGTTCTCCATCTGCTCCTCCACTATGCTCCCGTCGCTCGTTCTCCTCCGGTGGGCCTTCCGCCGCCCTCGCGCGTGCGGTCGGCGACGGCCGCGAGCAGTGCGGCGCCCTCCTGCGCCCCGTCGACGGTCACCGCCCAGACGCCCCCGTTCCTCCGGGTCACGAGAATGCCCTCGCCGGTGCGCATCACGATCCCGAAGCGGCCCGGCGACCATCGCCACCCCCAGCCGCCGAAGTCGCTCAGCGGGTTGATCTGCCCCGCGGCCACCCGGTCGATGTCGGAGACCGGCACCCGGAACCGGGGCCACCCCAGGATCGAGCGCGCCTCGATGCCCGCGTCGTCGACGCGCACTCGATACCACAGGCTCGTCGCCCCCAGGACGATCAGCAGCGTCGTCGATCCGATCATGACCCAGCGCGCGAACGGCGGAGCGCTCGGATCCAGGAAAGTGAGTGCCGTGATCGCCCCGATGAAGACGATCGCGCCGCCCATCACCCAGATGAAGACTCCCGACGGCCGCACCTCGCCGACCCACACGGCGCGTTCGGTCCTCTCGAGCGCGAGCGGCGCGGCATCGCCCCCGCCCGGACGGTCGATCCTCACCTTCGGCTGCACGAGGAACGCGGCGACGGCGACCAGGATCCAGAGGAGGAAGCCGATCCCCATCAGCCCGGTGACGCCGGGCGCGTCGCGCGCATCATCGAGATCGAGCTGGATCCAGGTCGTCGCGACGAACATGAAGCAGGTGAACAGCACCGTTCCGCACCCCATCGCCGCGACGGCGCGTTGCCACGCCGACCAGGCGGGCAGCGCCCGGCCGCCCGAGAGCCGCGCGCCGGCCGAGGGACGGCTGCCGAAGTGCACGATCAGCCAGAACATGAGCGCCATACCGACGCCGATGCCCGCGTTGGCGACGACGTTCAGCCACGGCGGGCCGAACCCGTCGGGGCCGGCAGCGCCCGACCAGTGCGTCGCGAGCGGATCGGGCAGGCGGGGAAGCCACAGGATCAGCAGCAGGGAGCTCGTCGCGACGAGCGAGATCGGCAGGATCAGCCCGGCCCACAGCGCCGCGCGCCGCGCGCGTGCGAGATCGCGCTGCTGATGCTCCGTGAGCCCGGGCTGCATCGCCTCGGGGCCGCCCCAGGGGTCCTCTCCGGTCTCCCCCACCACGCGGAGGTGGCGGTCGCCCGTCACGCAGCTGCTCCGCCGGCCAAGGATCCCGCGTCTCCCGGCGCAGAGCCCGTCGCGGCGCGCTTCCGAACCTGCTCGAACCGCTCCTCGGATGCCGAAGCCGCGGCGTCGCCCGTGATGAGAGAGGCGAGCGCGTCGGGGCCGACCCCGAGCTCCGACGCTCGGCGTACCAGCGCCCGCGCCTCGTCGCGCAGCTCGCCGAATCCCGTCGCGCGCTGCGTCACTACCGCCCCGCGCCTCCGTTTGAGGTCGACCAGCCCCTCGTCGCGCAGCTGCTGATAGGCCCGCAGCACCGTGTGCACGTTGATGCCGAGCCCGGTCGCCACCTCCCGGGCGGGGGGCAGCACGGTGCCGGGCCCGATCCGGCCGCTCGCGATGTCGGCGCGCACCGAGTCGGCGATCTGGGCGTAGATGGGCCGCTCGCTCGCCTCGTTCACTCTCACCAGCATGGCAATAACTCTACCTCGGATAGAACTATTTGCTCGACGGATCGCCCCGATTCCGCCCCGCCCTACCCTGGATCCCGCCCGCCCTAGATCCCGCCCCGGATCCCGCCCGGATCCCGCCCCGCCCTAGATCCGTGTGCGCCTTCTTGCCACTCCGTCTCGGTGCGAGCGGCAAGAAGGCGCACACGGATCGCCGACGGGCCGGCACGGGCCGCCGACGAGCCGACAGGGCCGCCGCGCCTCGCCGCACAAGCTAGAACGCGGCGATGCCCGTCAGCTCGCGGCCGATCACCAGCTGGTGCACCTCGTCGGTGCCCTCGTAGGTGCGCACCGACTCGAGGTTGGCCATGTGGCGCATCACAGGGAAGTCGCTCGTGATGCCGTCGCCGCCCAGGATCGCACGCGCGGTCCCCGCGATCCCGATGGCCTCGCGCACGTTGTTGAGCTTGCCCACCGAGATCTGCCCGTACGAGAGGTTCCCCGCGTCCTTGAGACGGCCGAGGTGCAGCGCCAGCAGCAGGCCCTTCTCGTACTCGACGAACATGTCGGCGAGCTTGGCCTGGATGATCTGCTTGCCCCCGATCGGCGCGCCGAACACCTCACGGGTCTGGGCCCTCGAGACCGCGGCCTCGAGGCACGAGCGCGCGGCGCCCATGACCCCCCAGACGATGCCGTAGCGCGCCTCGTTGAGGCACTTGAACGGAGACGACAGCCCCTTCGAGCCGGGCAGGATCGCGTCGGCCGGCAGCCGTACGTCGGTCAGTTCGATCTCGCACTGCAGCGAGGCGCGCATCGACAGCTTGTTCTCGATGGCGGTGGCCTTGAACCCGGAGGTGTCGGTCGGCACGACGAAGCCGCGCACGATCCCCTCGTCGTCCTTCGCCCAGATCACGCCGACCTGCGCGATGGTGGCGAGGCCGATCCATCGCTTCTTGCCGTTGAGCACCCACTCCCCACCATCGCGCCGGGCGGTGGTGATCATGGTGTTGGGGTCGGATCCGCCCTGCGGCTCGGTGAGGCCGAAGAAGCCGATCGCCTCGCCGCGGCCCATGGCCGGGAGCCAGCGCTGCTTCTGCTCCTCGGAGCCGAACTTGTAGATGGCCCCCATCGCGAGCGAGCCCTGCACCGACAGCGCGGTGCGGAAGCCGGAGTCGACCGCCTCGAACTCCATCGCCACGAGGCCGTACGCCACCGACGACGCGCCGCGCAGCCCGTAGCCGTCCATGTACATGCCGAAGGCTCCGAACTCGCCCACCTCGGGCAGCAGTTCGGCGGGCAGGCGGCGCTCCTCGAACGCCTGATCGATGATCGGCCGGATGCGGGTCCGGGCGAACTCGCGCGCCCGCAGCTGCCAGTCGCGCTCCTCCTCGGTGACGAAGTCGGAGACGTCGAAGAGCTGGTCGATGGTGGTGGTCATGACGGGTCCTTTGCTCGGTGGGAACGTTCGGGATCGGGCCGGGTCGCGCTAGCGGGGCAGCCAGCCGGCGTGCTGGTGGTCGCCGACGCCCGGCGGCGGCAGGCGGTAGGCGGCCGGTGTGCCGGAGAGCGAGATGGGCGTCGCGATGGAGCTGAGCACGTGGCGGGCGCCGTCGGGAGCCGCGGCGTCGGTGCGGGCGACCGGATCGAGGCCCAGCGACTCGGCGAGCTCGATGGCCTGGGCGATCGTGTTGACGCGCCCGGCGGGGACGCTCGCCGCCGTGAGCGCATCGATCCAGTGCGCGGCCTCGCGCGTGCGCAGGCGCTCCTCGAGGGTCGCGCGCAGCTCGGCGCGATGCGCGACGCGCTGCGGATTGCTCGCGAAGCGGTCGTCGCTCGCGATCTCGGGGATCCCGAGCACCTCGCCGAGGCGCGCGAACTGCCCGTCGGTGCCGACGGCGAGCGCGATCGCCTGATCGGCCGCAGCGAAGGTCTCGTACGGAGCGATCGACGGATGCGCGTTGCCCATGCGCCCCGGCGATACGCCCGTCTCGAGGGTCGAGGAGGCCTGGTTGGCGAGCGCCGAGAGCAGCGATCCGAGCAGGGTCACTCGCACGTGCTGGCCGCGGCCGGCCGTGGGGGAATCGGCGCCCTCGTCCGGCCCGGCTCCGGCTCGCTCTCGGGCGCGCAGTGCGGCCTGGATGCCGATCACGGCGTTGAGCCCGGTGAGGATGTCGACGAGCGCCACCCCCACCTTGGTCGGCTCCCCGCCCTCGGCGTCGCTCTGACCGGTGATGCTCATGAGCCCGCCGACGGCCTGCACCAGCAGGTCGTACCCGGGCAGGTCCCGTCCGGCGGCGTCGCCGAAACCGGAGATGGAGCAGTAGACGAGGCCGGGGTTCTCGGCGGCGAGGGCCTCGTAGCCGAGACCGAACTTCTCCATGGTGCCGGGTTTGAAGTTCTCGATGACGACGTCGGCGGTGCGCGCGAGCTCCCGGGCGCGCGCGATCCCGTCGGGATCGCGCAGGTCGCACACCACCGAGCGCTTGCCCCGGTTCACGCCGGCGAAGTAGGTGCTCTGCCCGATCGCGTTCACGGGCGGCCGCCACTGGCGGGTGCCGTCGCCGTCCGGGCTCTCGATCTTGATGACGTCGGCGCCGAGGTCTGCGAGGATCATGGTGGCGTAGGGGCCGGCGAGCACTCGCGAGAAATCGGCGACGCGGATCCCCGTCAGCGCCCCGCCGTTCCCGGCCTGATCCGCTCGCTCGCTCACTTCGCACCTCTCGTCCGGGTCCGTACGCCGCCCCTTCGGCCCGCGTCGCGTCATGTCGTCAGTCTACGGGCGCCCCCTTCACCGTCCGGCGCATCCTTGCATAGGCATGCCCGTTAGCTCTGTGCAAGAATCTCCTCATGGCCACGCTTTCCCAGTTGCTCGCGCTCCCGGATCTCGGCCTGCGTCTCGTTCAGGCCGGCCCGGGCGATCCCGAGATCAGCTGGAGCTCGACGACCGAGCTGCTCGATCTCGGCGGATACCTGGAGGGCGGCGAGATCATCCTGACGACGGGCCTCGCCCTAAGCTTCGACGACCCGCGCTGGCGGGACTTCGTCGCGAGCCTGAACCGGGCGCGCGTCGCCGCGATCGGCTTCGGGGTCGGGGTGAACCACGATCGGATCCCGCCGCCGCTCACCCGAGCGACCAGCGAGTACCGCGTTGCGCTCTTCGAGATCCCGCTGCCGGTGCCGTTCATCGCCGTCACCAAGGCCATAGCGGCGCTGCTGCGCTCCGACGAGCTGCGCGCCGCCCGCTCGGCGCTGCAGGCCCAGCAGCGCCTGCTCGACGGGGCGAGAGGGGGTCGGGATCCGGCCGAGATCATCGCGAGCATCGCCCAGGCCACCGGCAAGCAGCTCGCCCTCGTCGGCTCGGACGGAGCCGTTCTGGCGAGCACCGCGGGCTTCGCGGCGGCGCGCGACGGCAATGTCGAGCGGGTCTCGCTCGACGGAGACGGGGCGTTTCAGCTCGCCGTCGCCGGTGACGCGCCGCTCACCCCCGAGGGGCACGCCGTCATCGCGGCGGGCTCGATGGTACTCGGCCTCGGTCTACGCGGCGACCGCGCCGAGGAGACGCGCGAGCGGGAGCGCTGGGAGCGCCTCACCGCGGCGCTCCTGCGCGGCGGCGAGGCGCTCGGCGCCGCCCGGATCCTCGCCCCCGAACTGCCGCTTCCCGATCGGGTGCGCGCGGTCGCGGTGCAGGGCGGCGCCGAGAACATCGCCGACTGGCGCAGGAGGCCCCGCAGCGGCCTCGACCGCCTCATCGCGCCCGGGGACGAGGCGCCACGGGGCCCCGGCATCGCGCTCGCCTGGCAGCTGTGCCCGGACACGGAGGCGGCGCTCGAGCGGGCTCTCGCGACCGCGGCCGAACACGGACTCGACGTCGTGATCGGCCGGTCGGAGTCGATCTCCGAGGCGGTGCTGAGCCGGCGCTCGGCGAGCGCTCGACTGCGCTCGCTCTCCCTCACCGCTCCCCTCTACGCCCAGCCCCGCGTCCCGGAGATCGTCCGGGCCGATCGCGACGCGCCGCTGCTCGAGGCCCTGACGGACCTGGAGCGAGCCGAGGAACGCGGAGGCGGTCCCGGCGCCTCCCGAAGCGGATCCGGGACCGCCGATCCCGCTTCACCGGATGCGCCGCCCCGCGCGCTGAGCGCTCGCGTGCTGGGCCCGCTCTCCGCGCACGACGAGCGGCTGCCCGCGCCGGAGCGCCGGCTGCTGAGGGAGACGCTGCGCGCAGTCTTCGAGACCGGCGGACAGCGCGGCCCCGCGGCGGCGGCGCTCGGGATCCATCGCAACACCCTGCGGGACCGGATCGCCCGCGTCGAACGTCTTACCGGGCGTTCGCTCGCCGACCCCGACGATCGCGCAGAACTCTGGTTCGCGCTGCGCCTCGAGGACCTGACGAGCTGAGGAGCAAGCGCCCGCGACTTCAGGTGCTCGGCGCCGCCTCCGGGCCGACCTCGGCCTCCCGGTGAGGCTCGTGCAGGGCGTTCAGGGCCCCGCGGATGTCGCCGTGCAGGAGATCATCGATGAGCTCGTCCACGGCGACGGCCTCGCCGGTTCCCTGAGGGATCTCCATGCGGATGCCGGTCTCCGAGGCCTTCTTCTTTTCCATGCCTAACCATAACTCCGTTTCGACGTGTTCGGCATCACATTTCACCGAATCGGAACACCCGCCGCCCATCGGCGGCGCGGGTCAGTAAAGCAGGAACTGCGCCGTCCCCGTCCCCTGCGCGCCCGCGGCCGACACTCGCAGGTGGTAGGAGGCGCCCCCGGCGGCCACCGGATCGCGCGTGATATCGCACGTCTCTGGGCTGGAGCGCGTGCGGTCCCACTTGATCCCCTCGGTCTCGAGCGGCTTCCCCGGGTCGAGAACCACCGCGAGGCTCTTGGCGTTCTTCTGGCAGTCCGTCGAGCGCCACACCTGATCGTCGCCGCTGGAGACGGAGAACTCCATGCCCGCGGTTCCGAGGTCGGCGGAGCACGCCTGTTCACCGGTGTTCTCGACGCTCAGCGAGAGCAGCGGCAGCTCGCCCTCCGCGTAGTCGGTCTTATCGGTCACGGGGGTCACCGCCAACTGTCCGGCTGCGCACGCCGGCACCGCGCCCCCGTCCTTCGAGCCGGAGTCGTCTGAGGGCTCCGGCGAGGCGGGCAGATCGCTGGGCACCTCGACCTCGCGGGCGTCCTCCACGCCGCCGCTCGATCCGGGTTTCACGAACACCAGCACGACGACCGCGACCACCGCGATGAACCCCGCGAGCACCAGCAGGCGACGCCTGATGTAGACCTTGCGGTCCTTCGGGCCCACCGGATCCTTCAGCGTCGACATGGCGTCAGGGTAACGCGGAAACGGCGCTACAGACGCTTCAGCATCCGCGTGTTGCCGAGGGTGTTGGGCTTCACGCGCGCGAGATCGAGAAACTCCGCCACACCCTCGTCGCTCGACCGCAACAGCTCGGCGTACACCTCGGCCGCGACGAGTTCGGTGTCCTCGCTCAGCTCCTCGAAACCGTGCCTCTCGAAGAAGTCGATTTCGAAGGTGAGGCAGAAGAGCCGCGTCAGACCGAGGTCGCGGGCCCGCCCCTCGAGCGACTCCAGCAGGCGGTGCCCCACCCCCCTACCGAGCCACTCCTCCGAGACGCCGAGCGTGCGCACCTCGCCCAGCTGATCCCACATCACGTGAACGGCCCCGTAGCCGACGACCTCGCCGCCGGGACCGGCCGCCACGAGGAACTCGGGCACCGCCGCGTACAGGTCGACCAGATCCTTGCCGAGCAGGATGCGGCGCGCGACCAGAGGCTCCATCAGCTCGGCCATGCGCGGCACGTCGCCCGTGTGAGCACTGCGAATCAGGATCTCGGAGGTCTGGCTCATCTCCCCAGCCTACTGCCGCGGGCGCGCGCGGACGCGAGCCCACGGCCGATCGGTTCCGCGGCCGCGCCGAAACGCCACGATTCTCCCGAGACGCCACGAAAATCGCGTGAATATCTTGGTGTTTCGGGAGAACCGTGGCGTCTCGGTGGGGGGAGCGGAGGAGCAGCGGACCCTTCCGATCGGCGCGGGATCGGGATCCCGCTACTCGGAACTCCGTTACTCGGCGACCCCCGGGGTCGCCGCGGTCGACGCCACCGCGGCTGCCGATGAAGCCGAGGTCCCGCCGTGCGCCTTCTGCGACTGGCGGTCGGTCGCGAAGGTGAACTCGCCGTCGACGAAATCGACCTTCACCAGGTCGCCCGCGAGCAGGTCGGCGCCCAGGATGCGCTCCGAGAGACGATCCTCGATCTCCCGCTGCATCGCGCGGCGCAGCGGGCGCGCGCCCAGCGTGGGATCGTAGCCGACCTCGGCGAGGCGCTCGCGCGCTGCCGGGGAGACCTCGATGTGCATGTCGCGGTCGAGCAGGCGATCCTTCAGCTGCTTCACGAAGAGGTCCACGATCTGCAGCAGCTCCTCCTTGGTGAGCTGCGGGAACACGATCGTGTCGTCGACGCGGTTCAGGAACTCGGGCTTGAAGTGCTTCTTCAGCTCCTCGTTGACCTTGCCCTTCATCGACTCGTAGCCGATCGAGGAGTCGCCCTCGATCTGGAAGCCGACCGGGCCGCCCGCGATCGCGCTCGACCCCAGGTTGGTCGTCATGATGATGACCGTGTTCTTGAAGTCGATCACGCGGCCCTGACCGTCGGTGAGGCGACCCTCCTCCAGGATCTGCAGCAGCGAGTTGAAGATGTCGGGGTGGGCCTTCTCGATCTCATCGAAGAGCACGACCGAGAACGGCTTGCGGCGCACCTTCTCGGTGAGCTGGCCGCCCTCCTCGAAGCCGACGAACCCCGGGGGCGCGCCGAAGAGGCGCGAGACGGTGTGCTTCTCGCCGTACTCGGACATGTCGAGCGAGATCAGCGCGTCCTCGTCGTCGAACAGGAACTCGGCGAGCGCCTTCGCGAGCTCGGTCTTGCCGACGCCGGTGGGACCGGCGAAGATGAAGGAGCCGGAGGGCCGCTTCGGATCCTTCAGACCCGCGCGCTGGCGGCGGATCGTCTTCGCGAGCGCCGAGATCGCCTCGTTCTGGCCGATGACCCGCTGATGCAGGGCCTCCTCCATGAACCGCAGACGCGAGGTCTCCTCCTCGGTCAGCTTGAACACCGGGATGCCGGTCGCCTGGGCGAGCACCTCGGCGATGAGCCCCTCGTCGACCTCGGCCTTCGTGGCGACGTCGCCCGAGCGCCACTGCTTCTCGAGCCGCAACCGCTCGGCGATCAGCTTCTTCTCCTCATCGCGCTTGTTCGCGGCGGCCTCGAAGTCCTGGGCCTCGATGGCCTGCTCCTTCTCGGCGCGCACGACCGCGATCTTCTCGTCGAACTCGCGCAGCTCGGGCGGGCTCGACAGGATCGACAGGCGCAGGCGGGCGCCGGCCTCGTCGATCAGGTCGATCGCTTTGTCGGGCAGGAAGCGATCCTGCACGTAGCGATCGGCGAGGTTCACCGCGGCCACGATCGCGCCGTCGGTGATCGACACCTTGTGGTGCGCCTCGTAGCGGTCGCGCAGGCCCTTGAGGATGTTGATCGAGTGCGGCAGGCTCGGCTCGGCCACCTGGATCGACTGGAAGCGGCGCTCGAGCGCGGCGTCCTTCTCGAAGTGCTTGCGGTACTCGTCGAGCGTGGTCGCGCCGATGGTCTGCAGCTCGCCGCGGGCCAGCATCGGCTTCAGGATGTTGGCCGCGTCGATCGCGCCCTCCGCCGCGCCCGCGCCGACGAGCGTGTGGATCTCATCGATGAAGATGATGATGTCGCCGCGGTTGCGGATCTCCTTGGTCACCTTCTTCAGGCGCTCCTCGAAGTCGCCGCGGTAGCGGCTGCCCGCGATCATCGAGCCGAGGTCGAGCACGTAGACCTGCTTGTCCTTGAGCGTCTCGGGCACCTCGCCCTTGATGATGGCCTGCGCCAGGCCCTCCACCACGGCGGTCTTGCCGACGCCGGGCTCGCCGATCAGCACCGGGTTGTTCTTCGAGCGGCGCGAGAGGATCTGCATGACCCGCTCGACCTCCTTCTCGCGGCCGATCACCGGATCGAGCTTGCCCTCGCGCGCGGCCTGCGTCAGGTTGCGGCCGAAGTTGTCGAGCACCTGCGAGCCCTTGGTCTCGCCCTGCTGCTCGGGGGCGCCGACGGGAGCGCTCTCCTTGCCCGCCTGGTAGCCGGAGAGCAGCTGGATCACGGTCTGGCGCACGCGGTTGAGGTCGGCGCCCAGCTTCACGAGCACCTGCGCCGCGACGCCCTCGCCCTCGCGGATGAGGCCGAGCAGGATGTGCTCCGTGCCGATGTAGTTGTGGCCGAGCTGCAGGGCCTCGCGCAGGCTCAGCTCGAGCACCTTCTTGGCGCGCGGCGTGAAGGGGATGTGGCCCGACGGCGGCTGCTGCCCGGTCCCGATGATGTCGGTCACCTGCGCGCGCACCGCGTCGAGCGAGATCTCGAGCTGCTCGAGCGCCTTCGCGGCGACGCCCTCGCCCTCGTGGATCAGGCCCAGCAGAATGTGCTCCGTGCCGATGTAGTTGTGGTTGAGCATCTTCGCCTCTTCCTGGGCGAGCACAACCACCCGGCGGGCGCGGTCGGTGAATCTCTCGAACATCAATAACCTCCTGTAACCGGTGACGCGTCGACGGTGCGACTCCGGTCGATGCATCCAGGCTACGGGTTGATCCGGGATCGCGGGGCCGTGTTCGCCGCAGGCGTGACTGGGCCGGGGGTTGACATTCGCCGGGCTGGGAATCGTGCTGGGGGCCGGCATCGGCGCCTGCTTCCGCGTCATGCGGGTACTGCTCGGAGAGAGCATCCCCGTCACCGTCCAGCCGATCGGCCTCGAGCTGCAAGCGCCGATCGGGCCCGGCGGAGAGGCGGTGCCGCTCCAGGTCGACACCGCCACTGTGACGGTTCCCCGGCTCACCGGTTCGACCTTCGGGCTCGAGATCCTCGAGCAGGTCATCCGCTTCGGCACCGTCACCACGGTGACCCTCCGCCCGGTGCTCCTCGCCCGCAGCATTCTTCGCGGGCGCGTCTTCGGCCGCGGCAACACCGCCCTGGCCACCACTGCCGGCATCACCGGACTCGAGGGCGCGGGCACCGCCCTCGCCCTCGCCCTCGACGGCGCGGTCGGCGGGAGCGTGCTGGTCGAGCTGGGAGCCGGGAACAGCGACGGTTTCGTCTTCCTCGTCGCCGATCCGGCGCTGTTCATCATCGCGGCCTTCGCGTTCGCGGTGATCCTGACCGCGTTCACCGTGGGCGCGCGGATGCAGCGCGACACCGAGGGCCTGGTGTGAGCCCCGCCGAGCCCGAGGAGGGCCACGCGATCCACTGCCGCCTCGACGAGCTGCTCGCCGAGCGCGGCATGACGCTCACCCAGCTCAGCGAGCGCGTGGGCGTGAACCTCGTCAACCTCTCGGTGCTCAAGAACAACCGGGCCCGCGCCATCCGCTTCTCCACCCTCACCGCGCTCTGCCGGGCGCTCGACTGCGAGGTGGGCGAGCTGCTCGTCGTCTCCGACTCCACCCGCGCCCGACCCGCCGCGGCCGGGAGGGCGGGGCTTCATGCCGCCGACATCCGCGTGCACTAGCCTGTGCGCATGTCACCGCACGCCGCATCACGAGCCCTCGAGACCGGTGCAAGCTCGACCCTCGCACGCATCCGGGCCTATGCCGCCCTGCTCGGCCCGAGCGAGAGCGCGGTCGCCAAAGCGGTGCTGGACCACTCCGTCGAGGTGCCGCAGTGGTCCACCCAGCAGCTCGCCGCGGCCGCGGGCACGTCCGCGGCGACTGTCATCCGGGCCTGCCAGCGGCTCGGCTTCACGGGCTTCCAGCACCTGCGGCTCGAACTCGCGCGCGAGGGCGCTCCCGCCGACGCCGCACCGGGGGACGGCGTCAGCCGCGTGTTCGAGAGCGCACGCGAGGCCCTGCTGCTCGGTCGCGACGCGGTGGACCGCGAGGCGCTCGCCGGGGCGGCGACCGTTGTCGCCGGAGCGAGGCGGGTGTTCTTCACCGCCAACGGCTTCTCCGCTCCGCCGCTGCAGGACGCGGCGATGCGCTTCGCCACCATAGGCCGCGCGGTCGAGGCCCCGATCGACATCCTCGCGCAGCAGTTCGCGGCGCACACGCTCGGACCGGAAGACGTCTGCGTGGCGCTCAGCCACTCGGGGGCGAACACCCACACGCTCGCGACCTGCCGCGCGGCGAAGCAGCGCGGCGCGGCCGTGATCGCCCTCTGCAGCTACACCCGCGCCCCGATCCCGGAGCTCGCCGACGTGGTCGTGTCGACGGGCGCGGTCGGCCCCCAGCATTCCGTGGACCCCTTCTTCGTGCGCCTCAGCCACTCGGTGCTGCTGCACGCGCTGCTCATGGCGGTCGCCGATGGCCTCGACGCCGCCGAGACCACCGACTCGCAGGCCATGCGCTCGGTCGTCGCCCGCGCGCTCGCCGACACCGGCGAGTAGCTTCGGCGCAGACCGCGATCCTCGTTCTGCGCCCGCGAATCTCGGCCCCGCCGCGGTGCGGCCCGCCCGCGGCCGGGCCCCGCCGCGCGCCGGGCGCCACCCGTCCCGCCGACTTCCCCGACTCTTCGCACCGGATTCCCCTGCCGTTCACCCTGCGGCCACTCGGGCCCTCGATAGTGGTGATGTAACGCGTTCCAGAGTTGCTGGAACAATACGGAATGATGGTCGTGCGACCCGGAGGAGCCCGTGTTCGAATTCCCGCTCGACGGCAGCTACAACGCCCGCGGCATCGGAGCCGAGACCGCTCCCTGGCTCGTGCGCTCGGCCGCGCTCGACGGCCTCACCGTCGACGGCGAACGCGCACTGCGCGAGCGGGGCGTCGACCTCGTGATCGACCTGCGCGAGCCCTCCGAGCATCGCACCCGTCGCCACTCCCTCACGGTGCGCTCGCTCCCCGTCTACGGCGAGCACCCTCCCGCAAGCGGCAGGATCGAGTCGATCTACCTGGATCTGATCCGGGATCGCGGGCCGGAGCTCGCGGCCGCGGTGATCGCCATCGCCGAGCACCCGGGAACCGCGGTCGTGCACTGCACCGCCGGCAAGGACCGCACCGGTCTGGTGATCGCACTCACCCGGCTGGCCGCCGGAGAGCGCCGAGAGGACGTGATCGACGACTACGCGCGCTCCGAGCTCTCCGTGCGCCCGGCCCGTCGCGCGCTCGTCAGCGAGCAGCTCGACGCGCTCGGCCTGGCGGCCGAGGCGCGCGCCGATGCCGAGCGGCTGCACCTCGACAGCCCGACCGAAGCCCTCGTCTCGGCCCTGGACCTCGTGGAGGAACAGGGTGGGGCGAGCGCCTACCTGCTGCGGCACGGCGCCCGCCCCGAGCACCTGGCGGCGCTGGCTCGTCGCGCGTCCGCGATAGTCCTCCCCCTCGCCGCGCGCACCGCCGCGTCGCCGCTCGCAACCGATCCGGAGCCGGCTCGATGAGCTCCGCGACCGGGCGCTTCACCGTGCTGCACGTCAGCGACGTGCACGCCACCGAGGAGGGGCTGCTCTACGGCACCGTCGACGGGGTCGGCCGGCTCGAGCGCGTGGGGGACTACGCGCGCTCGGTGGGCATGACCCCCGAGGCGGTCGTCATCACGGGCGATCTCATCCAACGCGGCCACCCGGGCGCCTACGCGTCCGTCGCGCGGGCGTGCGCACGGCTCGAGGAGATCGTGGGAGCCCCCGTGTTCACCGTACTCGGCAACCACGACGAGCCCGCCGCCGCAGCTTCGCTTCCGGGCCACCACCACCGCCACTACGGCGTGGAGCACGTCGAGGGGCATCGCATCCTGCGCCTCGACTCGAGCGCGGGCTCGCTCGGCCCCGCGCAGCTGGCGTGGCTCGCCGAGACGCTCCGGGAGCCCTACGGCGCGGGCAGCATCATCGCGCTGCACCACCCGCCGGTCGAGTCGCCGCTGCCGTCGCTCAGCAAGCAGGGCCTCGCCGACGCTCACGAGCTCCTGACCGTACTCGAGAGATCCGACACCCGCGCGATCCTCGCCGGTCACTTCCATCACCCGCTCGCGGCCTCGCTCGGCGGCATCCCGGTGTTCGTCGGGCCCTCGCTCGCGTACCACCAGGTGATGGACGCCGGCCCCGACACCGTCGCCGGGCACGACGCCCCCATGTTCTCTCTCGTGCAGCTCACCGCCCCGGGCGTAAGCGCCGCCGCCATCGACCTCCGGCCCCCGCAACCCATCTTCGCCCTTCCCATCACCTCCCCCTCAGAGAAAGCAGAGAACACCACCCATGCTCCGTAAGCGTTCGATCGGCGCCATCGCAGCGCTCGCCGTTGCCGGCCTGGCACTCACCGCCTGCTCCCCCGGCGCCTCCGGCGCCTCGGCGGAGGCCCAGCAGCCCAAGGCCGCAAGCCTCACTCTCTACACGTCCGAACCGCAGGAGAAGATCGACGAGCTCATCGCGGCCTTCACCGAGCAGTACCCCGACATCTCGGTCGAGGTCTTCCGCGCCGGCACCGGCGACCTCACCGCCCGCATCGCCGCCGAGGAGAAGGCCGGCGACATCGGCGCCGACCTGCTGCTCGCCGCCGACGCTCCCACCTTCGAGGACTACGCCGAACGGGACCTGCTGCTCAAGTACGAGTCGCCCGAGGCCAAGAGCATCCGGCAGGATCTCGTCGACCCCGAGGGCTTCTACGTCGGCACCCGCCTGCTGCCGACCGTCATCGCGATCAACACCAACACCATCACCGACGCGCCGACCTCGTGGAACGATCTCACCGATCCGGCCTACGCCGGCAAGATCGCCATGCCCAACCCCGATGTCTCCGGCGCGGCCGCCTACAACGCGGCGGTCTGGCTCGACGAGCCGAAGCTCGGCCGGAGCTGGCTCGAGGGCCTCGCCGCGAACAAGCCCCTGATCGCCGAGAGCAACGGCCCCGTGTCGCAGGCCGTGGCCGACGGCAGCCGCCCCGTGGGCGTCGTGGTCGACTCGCTCGTGCGCGACCTCGCCGCCGCGGGCTCCCCCATCGAGGCCGTGTACCCCGAGGAGGGCGTGCCCTTCGTCTCGCAGCCCGTCGGCATCTTCGCGGACACCGAGGAGCCCGAGGCGGCGAAGCTGCTGGTCGACTTCCTGATCAGCAAGCAGGGCCAGGAGATCGCAGTCACCCAGTCCTACCTGCCGATCCGCGAGGACGTGCAGAGCCCCGAGGGCGCCCCGAAGATCTCGGACATCACGCTCCTCAACCCCGATCTCAAGAAGATCCGCGCGAGCCAGGCCGCGGCGCTCGAGACCTTCAATGGGCTCTTCCAGTAGCCTGCTCGCGCCCGCGGGGCCGACCGTCGCCGGCCGGCCCCGCGGGCGCACCGCGCGTCTCGACGGCCTCGGCGCCGTTCGGGGCGCGCTGTGGGTCGCGGTCGGCGCGCTCGTGCTGCTGCCCATCGCCGCGATCGTGGTGCTCGCCGCGACGGGCGGCGGATGGGCCGGGCTCGCCGATCCGGCCGTGTTCGACGCCGCGATCAACTCCCTCGTCTCGGCAGCGCTGTCGGGAGCGCTCGCCGTGGTCGTGGGCACCGCCTTCGCCCTGCTGCTCGAGCGAACCGACCTGCCCGGCCGCCGGATCCTGCGCCTGCTCGCGCTCAGCCCGCTGCTCATGCCGCCGTTCGTGGGCGCCATCGCCTGGCTGAGCCTGCTCGGCCCGAGCTCGCCCGTCAACTCGTGGTGGTCGGCCCGCTTCGGCGCTCCGCTCTGGAATCTCTACGGGGGCGACGGCGTCGTCTTCCTGCTCACGGTGCACGGATACCCCGTCGCCATGATGATCGTCACCGCGGCGCTGCGGCGCGTGCCCGCCGATCTCGAGCAGGCGGCGCGGATCGCCGGCTCCTCGGCCGGGCGCGCGCTGATGGCGGTGACGCTCCCGCTGCTGCGCCCCGCCATGCTCTCCTCGTTCACGCTCGTCGCGGTGTCCAACCTCGCCGATTTCGGCATCCCGTCGATCATCGGCCTCCCCGAGCGCTACGTCACCCTGTCGACGCTCGTCTACCGGTACCTCCAGTCGGGCACCGTCGAGGATCCGCTCGCCGTGGTCGCGGCGATCGGCTTCGTGCTGCTGGCGATCGCACTGCTCGGCGTGGTCGTCGATCTGCTCCGCACGCGCACCCGCGTCGAGCTCGACGCGCAGGCCGCGGCACCGGACCGCCTGCCGCTCGGGCGTGCGCGCCTCCCGCTGGGGATCGTCGCGGCCGCCCTGGTGCTCGCCATCACCGTACTGCCGCTCGTCACCCTGACGGCGCAGTCGCTGCTGCCCGCCCCCGGCGTGCCGTTCACGCCCGAGAACATCACGCTCGCGAGCTTCGAGCGCGCGCTGACGGCGTCGGGCACGCTCACCGGCATCGGCAACTCGGTGATGCTCGCGGTCTCGGCGGCGGTGATCTGCGGCCTGCTGGGACTGGCCATCGGCACGCTCGTGACCCGCACGCGCGCACGGGACAACGCCGGGCTGCTCGGGCTCGCTCTGCTGCCGCAGGCGATCCCGGGCCTCGTGATCGCGGTCGCCTGGCTGGTGATCGCCCCGAGCATCGGGCTCTACAACACGCCGTGGATCATTCTCTGCGCCTACCTCACGTCGTTCCTCGCGCTGGTCGTGCAGTCGGTGAGCGCACCGCTCGCCGCCACGCCCGGCGCTGCCGAGGAGGCGGCACGGGTGGCCGGCGCCTCACGACTGCGGGCGCTGTGGGACGTGTCCTGCCGAATGGCGGTTCCGGCGGCACTGTCGGGGGCCGTGCTCGTCGCGCTCACCGCGGTGCGCGAGCTCACGCTGTCGGTGCTGCTGCTCTCACCCGGCTCGCAGACCCTCGGCGTCGTCATCTTCAACCTGCAGCAGGCCGGCGCCTACAACGCCTCCTCCGCCCTCTCGCTCATCGTCGCACTCGTCGGCCTCGCCGGCCTCGGCCTCACGGCGCGCAGCGCCCGTTAGGATCACTCATGTCTTCGGTCTCCCTCACCTCGGTCAGCCTCGCCTACCCGGGCGGTCACCTCGGCCTCGCCGACATCGACCTCCGGGTCGGCGATGGTGAGTTCGTCGCGCTCATCGGCCCCTCCGGCTCGGGCAAGACGACGCTGCTGCGCACGGTCGCGGGCTTCGTGCGCCCCACCGCGGGCTCGGTGCGGATCGGCGACGCGGTGGTCGCGGACGCGAGCCGCTGCGTGGAGCCCGAGCGCCGCGGCCTCGGCATGGTCTTCCAGCAGCACGCGGTCTGGCCGCACTGGAACGTCGGACGAAACGTCGAGTATCCGCTCAGGCTCGCCGGCGTGACCCGCGCCGAGCGCTCCCGTCGCGTGTCGGAGGCGCTGGAGCTCGTCGGGCTCGGCGGCTTCGAACGCCGCAACCCGGCGACGCTTTCGGGAGGGCAGCGGCAGCGGGTCGCGATCGCCCGGGCGGTGATCGCGCGCCCTCGGGTACTGCTGCTCGACGAGGCCCTCTCCGCCCTCGATGAGCCGCTGCGCGACCGTCTGCGCCTCGAGCTCCGGCTGCTCACCCGTGAGCTGGGTCTCACGGTGCTGCACGTCACCCACGATCGCAGCGAGGCGCTCGCCCTCGCGGACAGGATCGTGGTGCTCGACGGCGGGCGCATCCAGCAGCAGGGGGCGCCGGACGACGTGCTGCGACACCCGGCCTCGGCCTTCGTGGCCGCCTTCATCGCCGACGCGACCGTCATCGGGGGCGCGCTCGACTCGAGTGGATTCCGCGCGAGCGGGCACGACCTCCACGTGCCGCCGGATCTACTCGCAGCGGCCGCGGGAACCGGCTCGGATGCCGCATCGGCGGGCCTCGCTCGCGGCACGGGGCTCGCCGTGCTTCCCGAGCACGTGCGCATCACCGAGGACCCCGGCGGCCCCGCGGTGGTCGTGTCGTCGCTGTTCGGCCGAGACGGCGACGACCTGGTCGTCGACTGGCACGGGTTGCGGCTGCGCAGCCGCGGGCGGGCGCTGCGGTGCCCGGCGGGCGCGCGGGTGCGCGTCGAGATCGAGCGGGCGATCGCCTATCCCGAGGCCGACGCCGACACCGAAGTCGATGGCCGGATCGCGAAGGCGGAGGAGACCGGTGCGGCTGCCGGAGAACTCGTCCGTCCTATAGTGAGATCATGAGCCGCTCCCACCCTCGCACCCTCGCGCTGGTGCGCCACGGAGAAACCGATTGGAACCTCGCGGGCCGCATCCAAGGGCGCACGGAGGTACCGCTCAACACCACCGGCCGAGCGCAGGCCGCGGCCACCGCGGCGCTCCTGCGCGGGGCCGGCCGGTGGCACGGGCTGGTGAGCTCTCCGATGCTCCGCGCGATCGAAACCGCGGAGATCCTCTCCGAGAGCCTGGAACTCGGCTCGCCCGTCATCGATGAGGCGCTCTGGGAGCGCGACTTCGGGCTCGCCGAGGGACTGGCCGTCGAGGAGGCCCACGCCCGGTGGCCCGGGCTCGAGGTGCCGGGCGCCGAGTCGCTCGAGGCGCTCGCCGAGCGCTCGTCGAACGCCGTGCTGCGGCTGCTCGACGAGGCGCCGGGATCCGTGGTCGTCGCGCATGGAGCGCTGATCCGCTCGGGTCTGACCCGGATCACCGGCAGGCCCGCGCCCCGCATCGTCAACGGGGAGATCTGGATCGTGCGGCGCGACGCCGATCAGGCGGAACCGCGAGCCCACCGGTTCTCGGCCGCCGGGGCCGCCGCGTCGGTCGGCGCCGCACCCCTCTGACACGCGATCACCGGCGCCCCTCACGCGCGCCGCTCACCGCTCACCGACCGAGCGGCCTACTCGGGGAACGCCCGCTTCGAGATCGCCCGCACCTCGCGGTCGATGCCGTCGACCCGCGCCTCGGTGCGCTCGTTCACCGTACCGAGCCGGACCCGGACCGGGCGGGCTCTGATCAAGCCGGGCGGGCGAGAACGGCCTCAGATCTCTCCGCGGCTCAGCGCCCACGAGGCGGCCTCGAAGGCCCGCACCGTCCAGAAGAGCTTCTCCGCGTCCTGCGGGGTGGGCCAGCTGGAGACCTTGACCCCGACGACGCCCGTGGCCCGGTTCACATAGATCATCTGCCCGTGGATGCCCAGCGCGAGCATCACATCGGCGCTCTCGCCGGGAAACCAGAATCCGTTGCGGTACATGCCGCCGGGCATAAGCGTCGGCTCGGGCGAGAGCGCGAAGGCCTCGCGCGAGTCCGGCCCGCCGGCGAAGGTGTCGTCGACCCACCACTCGGGCAGCACCCGAGCGCCGTCGAGCGCACTGCCCCGGTTGGCGAAGAGGCTTCCGAAGCGGGCGAGATCCCGCATCGCGGCCGAGACGCCCCCGTCGAACATCCCCCCGCCGACGCCGTCGACGCCGACGTGCGCGTCGAACTCCGCACCCATCGGCTGCCACAGCCGCTCGGACATCACGTCGGCCGCGTGCCGGCCGCCGGCCGCCCCCTGAATCACGAAGCCGAGCGCGTCGGTCTCGCACGACTTGTAGTCGAAGGCGCCCCCGTGAGGGCCGTCCTGGCCGAGCGTCGCGAGGAAGCCCAGCAGCGAGTCGGGGACGCCGACGTGCTTCTTGGGCGCCCAGCCGATCGCCTCCTCGAGAAGCCTCACCTCGGCGTCCTCGTTGAGGTACTCCTCCGAGAAGCGCACGCCCGTGCGCATATCGACCAGGTGACGCACCAGAGCGCCCTCGTACCCCGAACCGGCGAGTTCGGGGACGTAGCTCGTCACCGGGCTCTCGAGATCGAGTTCCCCGCTCGCGGCGAGCAGGCCGGCTGTGGTGGCGGTGAGCGATTTCGACACCGACATGAGCAGGTGCATCCCGGCAGGCAGCAGCGTGCCCGTGTACTGCTCGGCGACGATCGCGCCCTGATGCACCACCATCCAGCCATCGGTGAACGTGCTCTGCATCACCTCGATGAACGAGGCCGACCGCTCCTCCCACGGATGCGGAATCGTGAGCGCGGTCAGATCAGCTGGGCGCTGCGCGAACTCGGTCGCGCGCACGCCCCGGCTGATCCGGCGCACCGGCAGAAACGACTGGATGTTCTGCATCGACCACTGCAGATACGGGGCGAACTGCCACTGGTCGAGCGGCGGCACCACCTGGATGAATCCGGTGGTCGGACCGTTTAATCCATATCCAGTCTCAGCAGTCATCCGTACAGTATCCCACGCGAGATCACTTGCCCTTGGCCGGAGCGGGCTTCGGAGCCGGCTCCTCCCCGTCGATCCGAGTGACCCGGTACATGCCGCGGATCGCGTCGATGAGGTACTTGGCGTGCAGCGTCAGACCGCCGTGACTCGCCTCCAGGTGCGCCTTCGTGACGAGGATGCCGAGATCCGCGCCCTTCCAGCGGTAGTCGCCCTCCTGGTAGATGCGCAGGTAGAACGCCTCCGACTCCGACGTGAGCAGGTGCCAGTCGAGGTCGCCGTGGCTGTAGACGAGGTTGCCATAGTGGTCGAGCACGTAGCGGCCGGTGCGGGGCGCCGCGTCGATGCGCTCCACGGTGCTGCTCGTGTGCTTGATCACCATGTGGCTCCACTCGTCCTCCGAGGCGAGCTCCTCCCAGCGAGCGTTGATCTCGTCGACGTCGATCTCGAAGTCGATTCCCGAGTACTCGAGCAGGTGGAAAGCGAAGAGCGGCACGTCGGCGTAGGCGCCGGCGGTCACGTTGGTGATGGCCGAAGCACCGCTGACGCGCGGGTTGAGCTCGCCCAGGTAGACGTCGCCCGTGTCGGTGTCGAGCAGCACGTCGACCTCGAAGAAGCCTCGGTACCCCTCCTTGCCGAGCCGGTCGCCGAGCTTACGCACGAGCTGCACGGCGGCGTGGCGGCTCTCGTCGTCGAGCACCGTCGGGAACATCTCGTTGCCCGCCCATCCGCCCCGATACGGGGTGAGGTCGGCGTGGCCCGTGATCTCCGTCATGCACGGGCCCACCACCGTGCCGTGGCGGGTGTTCACGGCCTCGATGGCGATCGGGCGGTTGTTGATCCGCTTCATCACCTTGATCTCGACGCCGATCACCTCGTCGGCGACGGCGGCGAACTCGGCCTCGCTCGTCACGAAGTACGTCGTCTTGCCAGAGTCGCCGTAAGCCGTCTGAATGACGAGGTCCTGCCCCAGCTTCGCCCGATCGGTGACCCTCACCAGTTCGTCCCAGCCCTCGACCGTCGTGAGCACGTTGGGCACGCTCGGCACCCCCACCGAGTCGGCGATCTGGGTGGTGACGATCTTCGAGTCGAGCCGTCCGCGAAGCTCGTGACTCGGCAGAATCAGCTCGTAGTCGAGCTCCTCGCAGATGCGCTCGGTCTCCTCGTCGAAGAAGACCATCACGATCTGGGGGCGTACGCCCGGAGGAGTGCGCCGCTCGATGTGGGCGCGCACCTCGTGGTTGCGCAGCAGCCAGTTGTTGATCTCCTCACCGCTCTCGAACTCGATGTACGGCTTCTCCGAGGGGGTGAACACCCGCGGGTGGGTGCCGTCCCAGCTGTCGTAGTACGAGATGTACGAGAAGCCGCGCACCCAGCGGTCGAGGCCGAGCAGGTTGAACGCCGTGGCGCCGACGAAGAACACCGGCGTATCGCTCGTGCGCAGGTAGTGCCGGATCTCGGAGATGTTCTTGAGCTTCGTGAAGCCGCTGCGGCCGATCGTGACCGGCCCCGTGGCGGGGGCCTTGCGGGGTCGCTTGCGGCGAGCCGGGGGCTTCTTCGCGGCGACCGGCTTCGCAGGGACCGGCTTCGCGGAGACCGGCGCCTCCGCCTCGGCCCCGGACGCCTCCGCGGTCGTGCTCTTCGCTCGCGCCGCCGGGCTCTTCGCCCTGGTCTTCGACGCGGTCGCCGTCGGCTTCGCGCGAGCGGCCGTCTTCGTTTTCGACGAGGCGCTCCGCTTCGCGGCACGCGCCGGCTTCGCGGCGGCCGACGGCTCGGCGGCCGCGGTCGAGGCGGCCCCGGGCTGCGGGTCCGCCGAGCCCGAGGGGCCCGCAGCAGTCTCGTCGGGGACAGGAGAAGTAGTTTGACGCGCCATTGCGTTTCCTTCCGTCGTGTGCGGTAGTGGCATGCTTGCACACCCCGGGAGGAAAACCAAAATCGACGCCCCGGCGTGTGCAGAAGGACCGCAGCGGTGCCTCCGGGGAGACGCTATTGCAGGGCAGAAGTGAGACGGGCGAGCCCGTCGAGCAGCTGAGATCTGAGCGGCTGCTTCAGCCACTCCTCGAGCGTCAGCTCGCGCGAGTTGGCCCGGTAGTAGTCGCTCACGCCGTCGATATCGCGCACGAAGCGGCGGCCGTGCACGACCATGGAGATCTCCATGTTGAGGCCGAAGGATCGCTGGTCCATGTTCGAGGAACCCACCACGGCGACCTCGTCATCGACCGCGAAGTGCTTCGAGTGCAGGATGTACGGCGGCCGGAACATCCAGATGCGCACCCCGGCGCGCAGCAGCTCCTCGTAGTACGAGCGCTGGGCGTGGTAGACCACGGCCTGGTCGCCGATCTCGGAGACGAAGAGCTCGACGTCGACCCCGCGCGCCGTGGCGGCGCGAAGGGCGTTCATGATGGAGCCGTCGGGCACGAAGTAGGGGCTCGTGATGCTGATGCGGTGCTGGGCGGTGTACATCAGGGCCACGAAGACCTGCAGGTTGTTCTCGCCTGCGTACCCGGGGCCGCTCGGCACGATCTGGCAATCGAGTTCTCCGGGCCGGTCCACCTCGAACACGGACTCGGAGAGGTGCGTGAGGTACTCGCCGGTCTCCTGATACCAGTCGCCCTGGAACACCGCCTCGAGACCGAGCACGATCGGCCCCTCCACCCGCACCATGAGGTCTTTCCAATGCAGGCCCCGTCGCCGGTTCGTCGCCTTATTGTAGCTCGAGTCGACGAGGTTCTGAGAGCCCATGAAACCGACGCGCCCGTCGACCACGATGAGCTTGCGGTGGTTGCGCAGATCCGGCCTCTGGTACTCGCCCCGCCACGGCCGCACGGGCAGCATGTACGCCCAGTCCGCACCGAGCGCGGAGAGGCTCCGGGCGGTGCGCGCGGTGCCGGGGTTGCGCACCGCGGAGACGTGGTCGAGCAGCACCCGCACCTTCACGCCGCGCATCACGGCCTCGCGCATCGCGGCGAAGACGTCGTCGGTCGTGTCGTCGTGCACCAGGATGTAGAACTCGATGTGCACGTACTCCCGGGCTTCGCGGATCGCCTCCGCCATGCGCGCGAACGACTCCTCGTAGTCGATGCAGAGCGATGCGTCGTTGCCGCGCAGCATCGGCTGCGCGCCGAGGGAGCGCCCGAGCTTCACGGCGCTGTCCAGCCCGGGGTGGAGGCGGTCCTCGGGTGTGATGAGGTCGCTCTCCTCGCGCTCCGCCACCTGAGCGACGAAGTGGTTGATGGCCTCCTGCTTCTGCTCCCGCTTGCGCGGCAGGCGCTTGCTGCCGATCACCAGGAACAGGAGCAGGCCCGGCACGGGCAGCAGGAATATGGCCATGAGCCAGGCCATCCCGGCCGTCGGGCGACGGTTGCGCGGCACGACGAAGAGTGCGACGACCCGGATGACGTTGTCGACGATGAGGAGCGACAGGGTCCAGACGTAGGGCCAGTTGACCTGGAACCAGCTGAGATCCAAGCCCTCCCTCCCTCCGACACGATCGAGCGCTGCAGCCGCACGGCTGCACTCACTCTATCGAGGGGGGACGGCTCAGCGCTCGTCGCGCGCCGGAAGGCCGGCCTTCGCGCGCTCCTCGTCCTCGATCTGCTGGTAGATGCGCCGCTCGGTGCGGTCGGCCCGGAGGATCAGCCGCAGCACGAGCCAGAAGAAGAGCCCGATCAGCACGGTCGGCGTCAACGACCACACCGCGTTCACCCACCAGTTGTCCATGGCCACCACTGTACCCGCCGTCGCCCCATGCTTCCTGAGCGGGACTACTTGACGAGCGGGAACAGGATCGTCTCACGGATCCCGAGACCCGTCAGCGCCATGAGGAGGCGATCCACCCCCATCCCCATGCCACCCGAGGGCGGCATGCCGTGCTCGAGAGCGCGCAGGAACTCCTCGTCGATGCGCATGGCCTCGTCATCGCCGCGGGCGGCCTCGGCCGCCTGCTGCACGAAGCGCTCGCGCTGCACGACGGGGTCGACGAGCTCGGAGTACCCGGTGGCCAGTTCGAAGCCCCTCACGTAGAGGTCCCACTTCTCGACGACGCCGGGAATGGAGCGGTGGTGCCGGGTGAGCGGACTCGTCTCCAGCGGGAAGTCCATGACGAAGGTCGGCCTCGTGAGCCCGCCCTTCACGAAGTACTCCCACAGCTCCTCCACGAGCTTGCCGTGGTTGGGCAGCTTCACCTCGACGCCGCAGACAGAGGCGATGGCCAGCAGCTCCTCCACGGAGGCCTCGGGCGTGATCTCACGGCCCGCCGCCTCGGACAGGGTGCCGTACATCGAGATGCGATCCCAGTCACCGCCGAGGTCGAAGAGGGTCCCGTCCGCCCACTCCACCACGTGCGTGCCCTCGCGCTCGGTGCCGGCGTTCGCGGCGAGCGCGGCGTCCTGCACGAGCGCCTGCGTCAGGTCCGCGATGCCGTGATAGTCGGTGTAGGCCTGGTACGCCTCGAGCATCGCGAACTCGGGGCTGTGGGTCGAGTCGGCGCCCTCGTTGCGGAAGTTGCGATTGATCTCGAAGACGCGCTCGAGCCCTCCGACCGCGGCGCGCTTGAGGTAGAGCTCGGGCGCGATGCGGAGGAAGAGCTCGGTGTCGAAGGCGTTGGAGTGCGTCACGAACGGGCGCGCGGAGGCGCCGCCGTGCATGGTCTGCAGCATCGGGGTCTCGACCTCGACGAAGTCGCGCTCGGCGAAGGTCCGGCGCAGGCTCGCCATGGTGCGGGCCCGGGTGACGACGTTGATGCGGGCCTGCTCGCGCTGGATCAGGTCGAGGTAGCGCTGGCGCACGCGCGTCTCCTCGTTCAGCTCCGCGTACATGTTCGGCAGCGGCGCGAGCGCCTTGGCGGCGATGCGCCACTCCCGCACCATGATCGACAGCTCGCCGCGGCGGCTCGAGATGACCTCGCCGCTCACGAAGAGGTGGTCGCCCAGGTCGACGAGCTCCTTGTACTCGACGAGCGACTGCTCTCCAGCCTCCGCGAGGCTCACCATGGCCTGGATGCGGGTGCCGTCGCCGGCCTGCAGCGAGGCGAAGCACAGCTTGCCGGTGTTGCGCTGGAACACGACACGGCCGGCGACTCCCACGGTCTCGCCCGAGGCGCTGTCCGGGGTCTCCTCGAGATGCGCCCACCGGGCGCGCACCTCCGGGATGGTGGCGGTCACCGGAAGGGTCACGGGGTACGCGCCGCCCGCGAGGTCGCCCCGTGCGTTCAGCCGGTCGCGCTTCTCGAGGCGCACGCGCTTCTGCTCGAAGACCTCCTCGGCGTTCTCGGTGCTCTCGCGGGGCGCGTCGGCTGCGGTCTGCTCGCTCATATGGGCGGGTTCCTCCGTGGTTCGGGCGTACCGATCCATCCTACTCGCGGGGATCGGGATCGGCGCCCGCGGCGGACATGAGCTCATCCTCGACGGCGGCACGCACGACGCCGCCCACCGCGCGGTCGGGCCGCTCGATCCCGATGGCGCGCAGCGCGTCCGCGGCCTGCCGCACGACGGCGCGCGAGAACTCGTCCGCGGCACCGATCGCCTCGGCGTAGGCGGGCCGGTCCTGCTCGCCCACCACGACCGGCTCGGCGCCCATCTCGACGGCCAGCGCCTGCCCGATCGGCAGTACGGGAGCGGGCGCCGTGACGGCGACCGTCGCGCCGGAGAGTCGGCCCAGGTCGAGGCTCGTGCCGGTGAACACGATGGCCGGGTGCAGGGCGATCGGGATCACGCCCACGGCGAGAGCGGGGGCGAAGACCCCGTACCCGTGCTCCGGGGCGGTGTGGATCGCGAGCTGGCCCGGTTGCCAGGCTCCGATGGCGGCGAGCCCGCTCACGAGCCCGGGCAGCTCGGCTCCCGGAACCGCGAGCAGCACCAGCTCGGATCGGCGCACCACCTCGGCCGGCTCGAGGATCGGCGCGCCGGGCAGCATGCTCTCGGCGCGATCCCGGCTCTCCTCGCTGATCGCCGAGATGCCCGTGATGGCGTGGCCGGCGCCCGCGAGCGCCCGCGCCAGAACCGGTCCGACGCGCCCGGCGCCGATCACGCCGACCCCGAGTCGCGAGGAGGCGGCACTCACGCGGGCCCCTCGTCCGTGACCGGTCGGGATGCGGGGGTCCGCGCCCGGTCGCCGGTCCGAGTCTCCGTGCCGGTCAGCGCCGGACCCTGCCCGGTGGGGCCCAGGCCGTCCGCCCCCTGAACGCGGAGCACCGTCGAGGCGAGCTCGTCGAAGAATCTCCGCGCCGCACCCAGCTCGATTCCGCGCATCTCCATGCGCACCGGTCCGAGCACCGTGTGCGCTTGCACCGACGCCAGCCCGAGGAGGCGGTGCAGCAGCGGCCGGCGCAGCTGCACCGACTGGGCCCGGACGACCGGCATGATCGACAGCGACCGGGTGAGCGCGCCGCGGCGAATGCGCAGGGTCGCGTCTCGGGTCGCGGCATCGGCGATCCTCACGCCCGCCCGGCGTCGACCCCACCACAGCACCCATCCCGCTCGAGGGCCCGCGTCGAGGTACCCGTTCCCGGCCCCCGCGAGCCCGTCGCGCAGTCCGTCGATCTCGCGGGCGTCGTCGCCGACCCCGGGCAGCAGCGTCTCGACGACGCGCAGCACGTCGGCCTCGGGGCCGACGGGCAGCACGACGTTCTGCGTGCTGTTCTGGCCGCCCTGCGACACCGAGCGTCCCGCCGTCGTGATCCGCACCTTCCACCAGCCCAACGGACGCCAGAGCAGCGGCTGGCGCGCCTCCACCGCGTGAATGCGGCCGAAGGGGATCGACTCGGTCGTGGTGGACGTGAGCCCCGAGCCGGTGCGCACCGAATCGCGGCCGCGCGCGAGGGTGAAGTTGAAGCCCTTGTTGAATTGGCTGAAGGTGACGCTGACCATGACGAGGAGCATCGGGATCACGCCGAGTATCAGCGCCGGCTCGAGCACGGCGCCGCCCACGACGATGCCGATCAGGATGATCGCCGTGATCACCGACTCCCAGCTGAGCGCGATGCTTCCGACGAGGCGGCCCACCGGCACCCGCACGAGGGCGTGCTCGGCCGCGGCCTCCGGATCGATGTCGGCGTCGACGAAGTCCTGGGCACGCGCCGTCAGCCGGTCGCCCGCCTCGGAGAAGGCCCGCCCGTCGAAGTCGACCGGAGCGGGTGCCGCGACGTCGGACGACGGCTCCCCCGCCGTGGGCGCCTCGCTCCGCTCCCCCGCCGCCCCCTCCCGCGCCGCGTGATCCCGCGCCGCCCGCCCGCTCCGCTTCTCCGCGGCGCGGCGGATGATCTGCTCGCGCACCAGCTTGGCGTCGCGGTGCCCCAGGAACGCGAGTTCGACCTTGCCGCCCTGTCCGGCCGTGAGCACCTCGATCTTCGTGAGCCCCAGTGCCCGCGCCAGCAGCGACCGCTGCAGATTGACGCTCTGGATGCGCTCCAGCGGTGCCCGCCGGTGATTGCGGAAGACCACTCCGCGGCGCTCCTCCACCGCCTCGGCCGTGATGCGGTAGGTGGAGAACCGCCAGGCGATCCACGAGAAGAGCACGATCAGCAGGATCGCGCCCGCCGCGATGCCGAGCGCCACGAGCAGCAGTCCCTGCTCCGCGAGGTATCCGAACAGGTCGACCACGTCGCCCTCGACCGAGACGTCGACGCTGTTGCTGTCGCGCAGGATCCCGCTGACGAAGAGCACTTCGACGAAGCGGTCGCGGAAGCTGGCGACGACGATGCCGGCGACGACGAGCAGCACCAGACCGCCCCGCAGCAGCGGTGAGAGCGGATGCAATCGCCGCCAGCCCTCGGCATCGGGCGTTCCCGGGAGCGCGGAGTCGGACACGGGACCTGCCTCGACCGCCGTCCGGGGGCCCTCCGTCCCATCGGGCGCGCCCGGCCCGGCGGGACCGCTCCGGCCGGGCACAGACCCGGGACCCGGGTCGGTGCCGTCATAGCCGCTCCGGCCGGTCACAGACCCGACCTCCGGGCCTCCGCCAGCTCGACCAGGCGGTCGCGGAGCCTCTCCGCCTCCTCGAGGCGGAGGCCGGGCAGCTGCACTCCCGTCGCGACGGACGCCGTGACGAACTTGAGCGTGGCGAGTCCGAGCGCGCGCAGCAGCGGACCGCGGGTCACGTCGACCAGCTGGAGCCGGCCGTACGGCACGGCGATCACCCGCTCGAACAGGATGCCGCGGCGGAACAGCAGGTCGTCCTCGCGCAGCACGTAGCCGATCGCCCGCACGCGCCGGAACGCCAGCAGCGCGTTGATCAAGAGCACGACGATCACGACCGAGAGGGCGATGTACGGCGGCGGCGGCACGTGGTCGCCCCCGAAGATGAGCACTGCGACCAGGCCCGCGGCCACGGCGAGCATGACCAGCAGGTTCAGAGCGAGGTCGGCCCACGCGTACGACGGCGACACGCGCTGCCACTCGGCGCCGCCCGTCGGCCAGTTCGCGCCGGTCTCGGAAGGCGCTCCCGACTCGGATGCCTGCTCGGCGGGCGCGAACCCCTGGGTTTCCATCGCTTCATCGTTCACACCACCCAGCCTAGAGCCGACGCACGACATTCAGGGCTCGAAACCCGAACCTCCGGTTCCGCCCCGCCGCGCGGGCGCGGCTCGCGGCGCTCGGGCACGGGTCACCGCTCAGGGCTTGCGGAACGCGGTCTGGTCCGCGGGACCCGGCTCTGATCCGGGTTCGTCGGCGTCTTCGCCGTCTCCGCCCGGCGGCACACGGCAGCAGTGCTCGGCGTAGGCCGCGCAGCCCACGAGCACCGTGCCGCCGAGCAGCGCGAGAACCATGGGAAGCCAGGTCGCGGTCGGAGCGGGCACGCTGCGCCCGAGCAGCGCGATGGCGAGGCCACCGCCGAAACCGCCGAGCAGCGCGCCCACGAGCTGTCCGGCGCGCGCGGCCGCGAGAAGCCGCACCGCTTGGAAGGGGTTGACCGCGCCCGCTCCCCTCCGCAGCGCACGGCGCAGCCGGATCCCGAACACCAGCAGCACGACGGCGATGAGCACGAGCGAGGCCGGCAGCGAAAGCGGCGGCACCAGCGGCGGCGCCCCGCGATTCGACAGCGCGAACTGCACCAGCAGGCCCAGCACGGCCCCCGCGGCGGTGGCCGCCAGCACGAGCAGCGGGTTGCTGCGCTCAACCCTGCGCATGGCCGGTCTCCGCGAACGGTCTCGTCGTGTCGCCGACGCGCGCCAGCAGCGCCGCCACGCGACCGTGTCCCATCAGCACGGCCTCGGGCTCGAGGTCGAGCCAGGGCGCGAGCACGAAATCGCGCTCGTGGGCCCGCGGGTGCGGCACGGTGAGGCGCTCGTCCCGCACCACCCGGCCGCCGTAGAGGATGAGATCGATGTCGAGCGTGCGGTTCCCCCAGCGGGCGCCGCGCACCCTGCCGTGCTCCGCCTCGATGCGCTGCGCGAGGTCGAGCAGCTCGTGCGGCGGCAGGGAGGTCTCGGCTGTGGCGACGCCGTTCAGATAGCGCGGGGCCTCCGGATCCGGCCCGTCGGCCGTGAGGGCGACGGTCTCCCGCAGCGGAGAGGCGGCGAACTCGCGGATGCCCGGCGCCGCGGCGAGCTCGCGCTGCGCGGCGCGGATCGTCTCGCCGCGGTCGCCGAGGTTCGCGCCGAAGGCGAAGAGGACCCGCACGATCTGCCCGATCATCGTGCGCCCTCCCCGGCCCCGCCCGCGTCGGCGGCGCGGCGCACGACGGTGACCGAGACGTCCGCGAAGGCGGCGGCGATCGGGGCCTCGGGCTTGTGCACGGTGATCGTGGCGCTGTGCACGCCGGCGAACCCGAGCGCCACGTCGGCCACGCGCTCGGCGACGGTCTCGATGAGGTCGACCGGATCGCGCTCCGCAGCCGCCACGATCGCCTCGGCGAGCTCGCCGTAGTGCACGGTGCGCTCCAGCGCGTCGCCCGCTGCCGCGGCCGTCAGGTCGACCGCCACCTCGGCGTCGATGAGGAAGCGCTGGCCCCGCGCCCGTTCGAAGTCGAACACGCCGTGATGCGCGTGGACCTCGAGTCCGGTCAGCGTCACGCGATCGCGCGTCCGGCCCTCGGGCGGTGCGGTCGCGAGGCCGGCGAGGGAGCTCTCGCCGAACCTCCGCGCTACGGCGAGGGCCTGCACGGTGCCGGCGACATCGTGCACCCGCACGCCCCACGCCCCGGCGCGCGCGGCGAGCGCGCTCGTCACCGCCGTCGCCAGGTCGCGCTCGTGGGCCGCGCTCTCGGGCGCGCGAGCCGCGGCTCGCGGCAGCTCCGCGAGCACCTCGGCGATCATTCGCTTGCGCGACGCGCCCACGAGCACGGGGTGGCCCAGCTCGGTGAGGGCGTCGAGCCGGGCCAGCAGGCTCCAGCTCTGATCGCCGGTCTTGTCGAACCCGAGCCCGGGGTCGAGCACGATGCGCGCCGGATCGACGCCCGCCGCGACGGCCTCCCGCACCCTGGCGGCGAGCGCCTCGCGCACCTCCGCGACGACGTCGGCGTAGGTCGAGCGCCGATGATCGGGGGCGGGGATGCCCCGCCAGTGGCCGATGACGAAGCGCGCGCCGCGGTTCCGGCTCGCCCGGGCGGCGACGCGCAGCATTTCGGGATCGTACGTGCCTCCCGAGACATCGTTGATGAAGCGCGCCCCGGCCTCGACGGCCGCCTCGGCCGTCGAGGCGTGAACGGTGTCGACGGAGACGCTGACGCCTCGCTTCGCGAGCGCCTCGATCACGCCGAGCACTCGTCGCTGCTCCTCGCCCTCGGAGACGGGCTCGGCCCCGGGCCTCGTCGACTCGCCCCCGACGTCGACGATGTCGGCGCCCTGCGCCGCCAGCTCGAGGCCGCGGGCGACGGCTCGCTCCTGCGACGCGAAGCGGCCGCCGTCGCTGAAGGAGTCGGGGGTGACGTTGAGCACGCCGACGACGAGCGCGCGCCCGTCGCCGCGGATCCCGCTCACGGTTCGCCGCCCTCTGCCCGGCCGAGCAGCGCGAACACCCCGGCCTGCTCAGCCGGGTCGCCGAGGCTGCCGCGCGACGCCACCGTCACCGCGAGCGCGCCGCTCTGCCTGACTCCGCGATCCGCGACGCAGCCGTGGCTGGCCTCGAGCACCACGAGAACGCCGCGCGGGCCCAGCCGGTCCTCGATGGTCTGGGCGATCTGCTCGCCGAGCCGCTCCTGCACCTGCGGACGGGCGGCGAGCACCTCGACGACTCGCGGGATCGCGCTGAGCCCGACCACGCGGTCGCCGGGCCGGTAGGCGACGTGGGCGCGCCCTCGGAAGGGCAGCAGGTGGTGCTCGCACACCGAGCGCAGCACGATGTCGCGCACCAGCACGAGCTCGCCCGTGTCGTCGCCGACCGGAACCGCATCGGAGAGCAGCCGACCGGCGTCCTGCCCCACCCCCGAGAAGAACTCGGCGTAGGCCTCGGCGACGCGGAACGGGGTGCTCGAGAGCTCGGGGCTGTCGGGGTCGGAGCCGATCGCGCTCAGCAACTCGCGCACCGCCGCTGCGATGCGCTCGCGGTCAACGGTCTCACCCATGGGCGCTACCGGCTGTCGTCGCGGTCGTCCGCGTCGCGCACGCCCAGGTTGCGAGGGGGCTGGCTGGTCTGGCCCGGCGCGAGCGGCGGGCTCGAGGCGGGCGGCCGGTCGGCCGGATCCGGATCGGCCGCGGGAGCGGGTTCCGCGTCGGGCTCTCGATCCGGTTGCGCGCCCTCTGAGGAGGGAGCCGCGTCGGCCACTGAAACGCCGTCGGTGCGCACCTCGTCCGGTACCTCGATGGGGGGGCGATCCGAGACGGGACGGCCCTCGTGCGAGAGCCAGGTGGCTCGCTCGGGCAGCTTCTGCACCTCCTTGAAGATCTCGGCGATCTGAATGTGGTCGAGCGTCTCCTTCTCGAGCAGTTCGCGGGCGAGGGCGTCGAGGATGTCCCGGTTGTTGACCAGCACCTCGTAGGCCTCGTTGTGCGCCTGCTCGAGCAGGCCGCGCACCTCGACGTCGATGGTCTCGGCGACGCCCTCGGAGTAGTCGCGGCTCTGCCCGAACTCGCCCAGGAACGCCCCGGGCTGCGCCTGACCCAGCTTCACGGGGCCCACGGTGGCCGACATGCCGTACTCGGTGACCATCTTGCGCGCCGTGCCGGTCGCCTTCTCGATGTCGTTGCCCGCTCCGGTGGTGGGGTCGTGGAAGACGAGCTCCTCGGCCACGCGACCGCCGAGCGCGTAGGCGAGCTGATCCTGCAGCTCGTTGCGGGTCACCGAGTACTTGTCCTCGAGCGGGATGACCATCGTGTAGCCGAGGGCGCGCCCGCGGGGCAGGATCGTGATCTTGGTGACCGGGTCGGTGTAGTTCAACCCGGCCGCGACGAGCGCGTGCCCGCCCTCGTGATAGGCCGTGATGAGCTTCTCCCGGTCCCTCATCACGCGCGTGCGACGCTGCGGGCCTGCGATCACCCGGTCGATCGCCTCGTCGAGCGCGCGGTTGTCGATGAGCTGCGCGTTCGAGCGCGCGGTCAACAGCGCGGCCTCGTTGAGCACGTTCGCCAGGTCCGCGCCCGAGAAGCCGGGCGTCTTGCGGGCGACGACCTCGAGGTCGACGTTCTGGGAGAGCGGCTTGCCCTTGGCGTGCACCTGCAGGATCTTGAGCCGGCCCGGCATGTCGGGGGCGTCGACGCCGATCTGACGGTCGAAGCGACCCGGTCGCAGCAGCGCCGGGTCGAGCATGTCGGGGCGGTTGGTGGCCGCGATCATGATGACGTTGGTCTTCGGATCGAAGCCGTCCATCTCGACGAGCAGTTGGTTGAGCGTCTGCTCGCGCTCGTCGTGGCCGCCGCCCATGCCCTGTCCGCGCCGCTGGCCCACCGCGTCGATCTCGTCGACGAAGATGATCGCGGGCGCGTTCGCCTTCGCCTCCTTGAAGAGGTCGCGCACGCGGCTCGCGCCCACGCCGACGAACATCTCGACGAAGTCGGACCCCGATATCGAGTAGAACGGCACCCCTGCCTCGCCCGCGACCGCGCGTGCCAGCAGCGTCTTGCCCGTGCCGGGCGGGCCGTACAGCAGAACGCCCTTCGGGATGCGGGCCCCGACCGCCTGGAACCTCGTCGCGTCCTGCAGGAAGTCCTTGATCTCGTGCAGCTCTTCGACCGCCTCGTCGGCGCCCGCGACGTCGGCGAAGGTGACCTGCGGCGTCTCCTTGCTGACGAGCTTCGCGCGGGACTTGCCGAACTGCATCACCCCGCGACCGCCGCCCTGCATCGAGGAGAGCATCCACCACAGCAGCAGGCCGACGAGCAGCAGCGGCAGCAGGAAGCCGAGCAGCGACCACAGCGGGTTCGGCTGCGGCACCTTGTCGGTGAAGCCGTCCTTGAGATCCGCCTGGTTGATAGCCCGCACCACGTCCTCGCCGCGCTGGGAGACGTAGTAGAAGAAGACCTGATCGGTCCCGGTGTCCTTGTCGGCCTTGGTCAGCGTGAGGTTGACCCGCTGGTCGCCGTCGATGATCTCGGCCTTCTTGGCCTGGTCCGAGGTGATCATCTCGAGGCCCCGCTCGGTCGGCACCTCGCGGGTGTCGCCGCCCGAGAGCAGCGACCACCCGAGCAGCACGATCAACGGTGCGAGGATCAGGTAGAGCAGCGGGCCGCGGAACAGCTTTCTGCTCTTCGACGTGCTCTTCGTTGAATTCTCTGCCAAGTCGGGGCCTTTCGAGACGGACGTACCGCAGGTCGGCGGCACATGCAAGCGTAGCCAATGCCTCTGACATCGCACTGTGCCGCACGGTCTTGTCCGCTCACGGCGCACTGAGGCGCCCTGCGCGGCGGAGCGCTACTGCTCCCCGCCGTACACGTGCGGCGCGAGAACCGCGACGTCGCGCAGGTTGCGGTAGTTCTCGGCGTAGTCGAGTCCGTACCCGACCACGAACTCGACGGGGATGTCGAAGCCGACGTAGGCCACGTCGACCTCCACCTTGAGCGCCTCGGGCTTGCGCAACATCGTGCAGATGCGCACCGACTTCGCGCCGCGGCTCTCGAGGTTCGCCTTGAGCCAGTGGAGCGTGAGGCCGGAGTCGATGATGTCCTCGACGATCAGCACGTCCCGACCGGAGATGTCGGCGTCGAGGTCCTTGAGGATCTTCACGACGCCGCTCGACTTCGTGCCCGCTCCGTAGGACGACACCGCCATCCAATCCATCTGGGCGTGGAACCGCAGCTCGCGCGCCAGGTCGGCCATGACCATGACCGCACCCTTGAGCACACCGACGAGCAGCGGGGGCTCCTCGGCGTAGTCGGCCTCGATCTCGCGGGCCATCTCGGCGAGCCGGGTGTGCAGCTCGGCTTCTGTGTGCAGTACGACGGAGAGTTCGTCCCCCAGCTGTTTCGCGTCCATGCGCTCCATTCTTCCACTGCTCGGGGCGCTGCCTCGCGCCGTGCCACTGCCTCGCGACCCGGTCTTCGGACGGCGAAACGCCATGGTTCTCCCGAGACGCCGAGAGATCCGCGCGAGTATCGTGGCGTCTCGGGAAAATCATGGCCTCTCGGCGGAGGGTGCGGGGCGGAGGGTGCGGGGCGGAGGGTGCGGGACGGATGGTGCGGGACGGATGGTGCGGGGCGGATGGTGCGGGGCGGGCGAGCGTCAGCGCGCCGTGAACACGAGCAGGCTCCCGCGCCGCGCCACCGCGGCTCCCGGCACGTCGATGGGTCCCTGCCCCCGCCAGTCGGTGACGAGCGCCGCCACCGCGAGGGTGTGCTCGCGGCTGAGATGGGAGCCGAAGCGGCGGGAGGCGACGGAGCGGATCACGCGCCCACGCAGCGCAGCCGGCAGCTCGGAAAGGACCGCAACCGGCATCTCGAAGGGCTCGGCGGCGGGATCTGCGAGCCCGGCACCGCCAGGCCCGGGATCGGCGGGCACGGGATCCGCGAGCGGAGCACCCGCGAGCGCCTCGTCCGCGAGCGCCTCGTCCGCGATCTCCTCGGCGAGCGCGTCGAGCGCGTCGGCGTCCTCACGGGCGAGGTCGGCGGTGCGCGCGAGCGCCTCCGCGACCCCCGGGCCCAGTTCGCGCTCGAGCTGCGGCAGCACGCGCCGGCGCACCCGCACCCGCGCGTACGACGGGTCGTCGTTGTGCGGATCGCGCCACGGCTCCAGCCCCTGCTCGATGCAGGCGGCCGCGGTCGTTGCTCGGGTCACCGACGGTTTCTCGCCCAGGAAGGGGCGCAGGATCACCGCTCCGCCGTCCAACCCGCGCCGATCGGGGATCCCGGCGAGGCTGCGCAGCCCGGAGCCTCGGGCGAGCGCGAGCAGCACCTGCTCGGCCTGGTCGTCGCGGGTGTGCGCGGTGAGGATCGCCCGGGCTCCCGCCTCCCCCGCGGCCCGCGCGAACGCGCCGTACCGCGCCTCGCGCGCCGCCGCCTCCGGCCCGTCGCCCCGATCCGGCACCACCTCCACCCGGCGCACCAGCACCGGATCCAGACCGAGCCCGGCGCCCTGCTCCGCGGCGCGCGCCGCCACGGCGGCCGAACCCTCCTGCAGGCCGTGATCCACCACGATCGCCCCCGCGCGCACCCCCGCGCCGCGCGCCTCGAACGCCGTCGCCGCGGCGAGCGCGAGCGAGTCGGCCCCGCCCGAGAGCGCGACCAGCACGAGCGGGGCGGATCCCGCGCCCTCCGGCACGGGCCGCCCGACGAGCGCGCGCCGCACGGCCAGCCTGGTCTCGAGGGTCGCGCGCTGCACCATAGCCCCACCGTAGCGGCATCGGCGCCGGGCATCGGCGCTCGGCGAGGAGAGAGCCGGGGATCCGGCCCTCCGGGCGCGAGGTCGGGCCCGTGGGCGTCGGGTACCCTTAGACGGGCAACGCACACCGAGGCGCGCACACTGGAGCGCAGCCCCGATCTACAGAAAGAGGAGCGCGCATGGCCGCAGCATTCGACGCCGTCATCGAGATCCCGAAGGGGAGCCGCAACAAGTACGAGGTGGATCACGAGACGGGCCGGGTGTACCTCGACCGCGTGCTCTACACGGGTTTCGTCTACCCCACCGACTACGGCTTCTTCGAGGAGACGCTCGGCGAGGACGGCGATCCGCTCGATGTGCTGGTGCTGCTCGACTACCCCGTGTTCCCGGGCGTGGGCGTGAAGGTGCGCCCCGTCGGCGTGCTGAAGATGAGCGACGAGGCCGGCGGTGACGACAAGGTGATCGCGGTGCAGCACAAGGATCCGCGCTGGCAGCACATCCAGGACGTGGCCGACATCCCGGAGTACACCCGCAAGGAGATCGAGCACTTCTTCGAGCGCTACAAGGACCTCGAGCCCGGCAAGTGGGTCAAGGTCGACGCGTGGGGATCGGCCGCCGACGCCGAGCGGCTCATCGTCGAGGCCCAGCAGCGCCTCGCGGCCCAGCACTGAGGCGTCTGCGGGAAAGCCCCGTCGCGCACCGACCGACGGGGCGGGCACCGCGGAGAACTGCGAGCGGGCTCGGGATCACCGCGATCCCGAGCCCGCTCCCGTCTGCCGGCCGGGCTCAGGGCAGCGGGATGAACTGGGCCGGGTCGAGGTAGTTGACCCAGTACTCGGTGCTGTAGCCCGGCGAGACCTCGAGGTGGAGGTGGCATCCGGTCACGTTGCCGGTCATCCCGACCCAGCCGATCAGCTGCCCGGCCTGCACGTACTGGCCGTTGCTGACCGGAGGCCAGGTCTGCATGTGGGCGTAGCGGGTCTGATACCCGTTGTCCTGATTGAGGTAGACCATGTTGCCGCCGAAGTTGTCGACCCAGCCGGCGATGCTGACCGTGCCCGAGGACGCGGCGACGATCGGCGTGCCGCACGACGCGGCGAGGTCGAGGCCGGTGTGGTCGGGGCGACCCGGGGACCGGAACCCCTCGGAGACCCAGCTGTCGACCGGCAGCACCCACCCCTGGTAGCCGGGGCCGGGCGGGGCGGGAGGGGCCGGAGCCCCCGGGGCGGGAGGCGCGGCCGGCCCGCCGCCGCCGCCCTGCCTGGCGAGCTCCTCGGCCTCTTTCCTGCGCCGCTCCTCCTCGGCGCGACGCTGCTCCTCCTCGATGCGCTGGCGCTCCTGGTAGCCCTCGACGGTCTTCGTGGTCTTGTCCTGCAGAGCCGTGAGCTTCAGCTCCAGGTCGGCCTGCTGCTGCTCCTGCGCGACGACCTTCTCGCGCTGGCCCTCGACCGCCTGGGCGGCGGCCTGCTCGGCGGCCTGCTTCTCCTTGCTCAGCCGTTCGCGCTCGTCCTGCGCGGCCTTGGCCTGCTTGCCGAGCGATTCGGCGGTGTTCTTGGCCTGCTCGGCCTCCTCGGAGATGGCGGTGTTGCGCTCGGTGGCCTTCGACATCGAGGCCAGTCGGTCCAGCAGCGCGTCGGCGGTGCCGCCCTCGGACTCGAGAAACAGCTCGGTGCTGCGGTCGATTCCGCCCGAGCGGTACATCTGGGCGACGATCACGCCGGCCTGCTCCGCCGCGCGATCCGCCTCCTCTCGGCTCTTGTCGGCCTGCTCCTTGAGCGTGCGCGCCTTGTCGGTCGCGGCTTGGAACGCCTGCTCGGCCTGCTGAAACTCCTGGTAGGCCGCGGCCTGGGCATTGCGCAGGCGATCGAGCTCCTTGGCGCCCGCCGCGATGAGCCCCTTGATCTGGGTCACCTGATCGGCGGCAGCCGCCTCGTTCTGCTTCGCCGCCTGCACGTCGTCCCAGGTCGGCAGGTCGAGCGCCTGAGCCGGCGCCGCCCCCGTCGTCGTCGATCCGCCGGCCAGCAGCGCGGCGGCGAGAATGCAGGCACCGATGAGGCCGATCGTGCGCTTCGTCGTTCCGTTTCTCCGGTTCGGCATGCCTATCCGACTCCCCTCGGGTCACTCTGGTCCACGTATACGCTAGCATCCTCTCGCCCGGACGCCCCGAGGCCGCGCGGCGCAGCCGGATGATGGCGCGGCGCCCGTCCGAGGTGCGAACCGGGCCCGATTCCGGAGGGCGCAGGCGAACGAACCCGGCGCAGGCGACGCCGCTCGCGGGGGCGGGGTGCGGGTCGGCCCTCAGTCGACGTTCAGCAGCCCGGTCACCCGGTACGGGATCACCTCGCGCAGGAACAGGCTCGTCGAGGTGCGCGTGATCCCGGGGCAGAGCCGGATCTCCTCGCTGACTCGATAGAGATCGTCGGGATCACGCGCGACGACCCGCAGCAGCAGATCGGTGCTGCCCGCGGGTGCGAAGCACTCGAGCACCTCGGGGATGTCGGCGAGCGCGGCGATCGCCTCGCCGATCTGGTGCTGATCGAGCTCGACCTGCACACTCGCGCCCACGGGCCGCCCGAGCGCCCGCGGCGTGATCCGAGAGCTGTGCAGCCGCAGCGCACCGGCCTCGCGCAGCTTCTCCAGCCTGGCCTGCACCGTGCCGCGCGCGAGCCCGAGCCTGGTCGCGATCATCGCCGTCGGCATCCGCGCATCCTGATCGAGCAGCAGCAGGATACGCCGATCTGTCGTATCGATCTCTCTCATTCTGACCACCCTATGGACATCCAACGCGGGTGGATTGATCATATCGCTCAATTCAGACGTCGCCGCTTGCGCAGATCGATGCCCGTGCGATGGAATGTCTCACGTGCCGGCAGACACCCCCGCCGCACGAGTCGAATCGCCCGCAGCACCCCGCGGGCAGACCGCGGACGCACCACCCCTGCGCCCGGAGAAGGAGCCCGCCATGCGCGCGACCGCTGCCGCACCGCTCAGCACCCCGAGCCCCGCGGTTCCACCCCTCCCGCTGCACCGCCCGCGTGCGCGGGTCGCGCTCACCGCGCTCGCGCTGTTCGCGCTGCTCGTGAGCGCCAACCTCAGCACCCCGCTGTTCCCGCTGCTCGAGACGCGCCTGGGCATCGGATCGCTCGGGATCGCGATCGCGTTCTCCAGCTATGTGCTCTCGCTGATCGCGGGGTTGATCCTGTTCCGCCGCGTCGCCGACCGGGTCAATCGCCGCACGGTGCTCATCGCAGCACTCGCGGCCGCGGCGCTCGCCACCGCGGCCCTCGCATTCGCGCCGACGCTCGGATGGTTCTGCGTCGCCCGCGCCGTGCAGGGCATCGCGGTGGCGTGCGCCACGGGCACCGGCTCGGGAGCGCTGCGGGCCCTGCTGCCGGGCCGGCCGGCGCTCGTCGGCCGGCTCACGCTGCTCGCGACGTCGGGCGGCGTCGCCGCCGGGCCGATCACGGGCGGGCTGCTCTCCCTCGTGGGCGCGCCGCTCCAGACCCCGTATCTCGTCGTGGCCGTGGTGCTCGCCGCGCTCGTGCCGGTCGTCGTCGCCGTCGCGCCCCACGGGGAGTGCGCGCCTCAGCCGGGCGGGATCGCCCTCGCCGACGCCCCCGACCCCCGACCCGACGCCCCGGGTGCCGCCGGGCGCAACGATCCCGCGGCCGCGCACGCCTTCCGGGTCGCGGCGGCGACCGGCTTCCTCAGCTTCACCGTCTTCGGCTTCTGCCTCTCCCTGGCGCCCTCGCACTTCGCGACGATCGCGGGCACCGACTCGCGGCCGGTCATCGGACTCCTCGCGGCGGCGACCCTCGCCGCCTCCGCCCTCGTGCAGCTCGTACCGCTGTCGGGGCGCTGGCGCCTGCCGGTCGGTCTCGGCGTGCTCGCGCTCGCGCTCGTCGGCATCGCCGCCGCGGGCGCCGCGGGCGCCGTCTGGGGCCTCGTCGCCGCGAGCGCGCTCGCGGGAGCGGGCCAGGGCGTCGCGTTCCAGGCCGCCTTCACGGCGGCGACCGCGGCGGTGCACCCGCTGCGCCACGCCTCCACCGTCAGCGCGATCTACACGGTGACCTATCTCGGCAGCGCGGCGCCCGTCATCGCGCTCGGCGCTCTCGCCGAACGGCTGGGGCTCCCCGGCGCGGTCGTGCTGTTCGCGCTGTCCGCGGCCGCGGCCGCCCTGCTGCTCGCGTGGGTCGGCGGGCGATCGCGCACCGCCGCGTGATCCCGCGCACCCGCCTCACTCGGCGAGCGCGGCGAGCGCGCGCCGGTCGAGGTCGCTCTCGACGAGCCGCCCGAAGCGATCGGCCACGGCTCGCCGGGCGATCCGGTTCGCCTGCTCGCCGTCGCGCCGCTCGATCGCGGCGAAGAGCCCGCGGTCGATCGCCGCGGACTCGAGCTTCAACCGGTTGTCATGGTGCTCGCCCTCGACATCGTGCTGGATGATCGCGCGCAGCACCCCCGACACGGCCTGGCCCGTGAGGCGCAGCACCTCGTTGCCGCTCGCCTCCCAGATGGCCTCGTGGAACTCGATGTCTGCGGCTGCGAACGTGTCGGCGTTCGCCTCGGCGTCGCGCTCCATCTGCTCGATCGCGGCGCGCATCCGGGCCAGCTGATCGGCGTCGTGCCGCACGGCCGCGAGCCGGCTCGTGGTGCCCTCGAGCACCACGCGGTACTCGACGAGCGAGGAGACGTCGAGCGCGTCGGTGGCGATCATCGCGCGAAGGGAGCGCGACAGGTTCTTCGACGACGGCGCGAGCACCACCGGGCCGCCGCGCGTCCCCGGTCGGGATTCGAGCAGCCCCATGCTCTGCAGCACGCGGAGCGCCTCGCGCACCGTCGGGCGGCTCACGCCGAACTGCACCATCAGGTCCCGCTCGCTGGCGAGCTGCGATCCGACCGGGATTTCGCCGGAGACGATGGCCTGCTCGATCTGATCGACGATGCGCTGATAGGTATGCACGGGCACCGCCGGCTCGAAGCTGTGAGTCGTGGACACCTGAGTCTCTTCCTGATCGCTGCGCAGCGCGGCCGCCGGTCCCGGTCGCGTGATTCGATGATAGCGCCCACTTAAGTGGCCTTACCATGTATCCTGGTTCGAAATCTTTCGAGATTTGGCACCACGCAGTACCCGTCCCGCGAATACGCTGTGCAGTGCGGAACGGCGACCGGGCATTGCCGCCCGCGCACACCCCCACCAGCGGACCCGGATCCCGGGGCCCGAGTCACAGGAAAGCAATGATGCGATACAGGAATGCGATTCTCACCACGGCCGCGCTCGCAACCGCGGCCGTCGTCGGCCTGGCCGGCTGCTCCGCCGGCGCCGGCAGCAGCTCGGGCGGCGCCGGTGACAGCCCCACCACCGCGACCATCGCCCTCACCGGCACCCCGACCAACCTCGATTTCACCACCACGGCCGGGTCCGCGATTCCGCAGGCCCTGATGTCGAACGTCTACGAGGGCCTCGTCGAACTCGACCAGTCGGGCGAGATCGCCCCGCTCCTCGCGAAGGACTGGACGGTCAGCGAAGATCGCAAGACCTACACCTTCACGCTGCAGGAGGGCGTCACCTTCTCGAACGGCGACGAGTTCACCGCCGATGACGTGAAGTTCAGCTTCGATCGCGTCAAGACCGACTGGGTGTCGAGCCTCAAGGCGAAGATGGACGTCGTCGAGAGCGTCGACGTCGTCTCTCCCACCGAGGTGTCGGTGAGCCTGAGCGCGCCTTCGAACGCCTGGCTCTTCAGTCTCGCCACGCCGGTCGGCGCGATCTTCTCCGAGCAGGGCGTCGACGACCTGGCCGGCACCCCCGTCGGCACCGGCCCCTACGCGGTCGAGCAGTGGACGCCGAACGAGAGCCTCGTGCTCAAGACCCGCGACGACTACTGGGGCGAGGCACCCGGCGTCGAGCAGGTCACGCTCAAGTACTTCGCAGACGCCACCGCGACCACGAATGCGCTGCAGACCGGCGACGTCGACGCGATCGCCAACCTGCAGGCCCCCGAACTGCTCTCGAGCTTCGAGGCCGACGACAAGTTCGTCGTGACCACCGGCACTTCGAGCGGCGAGGTCTCGCTCTCGCTGAACAACCAGGCGGCGCCCTTCGACGACGTCCGCGTGCGCCAGGCCGTGCTCTACGCGCTCGACAAGCAGGCGATCCTCGACACCGCTTGGAACGGCTACGGCTCGCTCGTCGCGACGTACGCGACCCCGACCGATCCGTACTACGAGGATCTGGGCGACAGGTACCCGTACGACCCCCAGAAGGCCAGGGACCTGCTCAAGGAGGCCGGCAAGGAGAACCTCGACATCACCTTCACCGTGCCGACGCGCCCCTACGCGCAGGCCGTCTCCGAGATCGTCGTCTCCCAGCTCAAGGACGTCGGCATCAACGCGACGATCGAGTCGGCCGAGTTCCCCGCGGTATGGCTCGATCAGGTCTTCACCAAGCACGACTACCAGATGACCACCGTGCTCGCCGTCGAGGCCCGCGACATCCTCACCGTCTTCAACGACCCGAACTACTACATCGGGTACGACAACTCGAAGATCGCCCCGATCGCCGCGAAAGCCGATGCCGCCGACGAGGCCGGCTACGTCGACGGCATGAAGCAGGTCGCCAAGCAGATCGTGGACGACGCCGCATCGGGCGTGCTGTTCCTCTTCCCGAACATCACCGTCGCGAAGGCGAACCTCCAGGGCATGCCCGAGAACGCCATCGTCGAGGCGCTCGATCTGACCAACCTGAGCTGGAAGTAAGCGGCCCCGCGCCCTCCTTCCCAAGGGTGAGCAGTTGCGATCTGGAACGAGGCTGACGAAGGCCGACAACCGCTCACCCGCGGGGCGGGGCTCTCACCACCCGGTCGCGGGGGCGCCCTCCCCGCGCATCACCCCCGACCCCGAGGAACCCGCATGGCCATACGGATCCTGATCAATCTCGCGAGATTCGCGGCGACGTACGTCGTCGCCACGGTCGTCGTGTTCCTCTTCATGCGCCTGATCCCGGGCGACCCCGCCCAGATCGCGCTCGGCGTGAACGCCACCCCCGAGCTGCTCGAGCAGACGCGCAAGGAGTTCGGCACCGACCGGCCGCTCATCGTGCAGTACTTCGAGTGGTTCGGCGGGCTGCTGCGCGGCGACTTCGGCACCTCGTACGTGACCCGCACCGACATCAGCCCGATGGTGCTCGACCGCGTGCAGGTCAGCCTCATCCTCGTGCTCACCGCCATGGCGGTCGCCCTGCTCGTCGCGATCCCGCTCGGCACCTGGGCCGCCGTCAGGCACCGCAGCTTCTCGGGCGTCGCCATCGGCCTCGGCTCGCAGATCGGCGTCGCGATCCCCGGCTTCCTCGCCGGCATCCTGCTCGTCATGATCTTCGCGGTCGGCCTCGGCTGGCTCCCCGCGAACGGCTGGACCGCCCCGTCCGAGGGCTTCGGGGACTTCATCCGCAGGTTGATCCTGCCCGTCGTCGCGCTCGCCTCCGTGCAGGGCGCGATCCTCACCCGCTACGTGCGCTCCGCCGTGCTCGAGGTGATGAGCGAGGACTACCTCCGCACCGCGCGCGCCAAGGGCCTCAGCAAGAACGGCGCCCTGCTCAAGCACGGCCTCCGCAACGCCGCGATCCCCGTGATCACCGTGACCGGCGTGCAGATCGCGGCGCTCATCATCGGCGCCGTGGTGATCGAGCGCGTGTTCGTGATCCCGGGCCTCGGATCGATGCTGCTCGACGCCGTCGGCAACCGCGACATGCTCACCGTGCAGTCGGTCGTGATGGTGCTCGTCGCGATCACGCTGATCCTCAACCTCGTCGTCGATGTGCTCTACACGCTCATCGACCCGCGCCTGCGAAGGAGCGCCTAGCCATGAGCACGCAGCGGATCCCCACCCCGCCCTCCCAGGCGCCGCGCACCAGCGCGATCAGCGCGCCCGGCAACACCAGCACCAGCGCCACCGCGAAGTCGGGCCGGCGCAAGCCGTCGACCACGCTCGTCGTCGGCATGATCCTCATCGGCCTCGTCGCCCTCGCCGCGGTCGTCTCCTTCGTCTGGACCCCCTACGACCCCACTCAGGCCATGCCGGCCGATCGCCTCCAGGGCTCGACCCTCGCGCACCTCATGGGCACCGACAAGTACGGCCGCGACGTCTTCTCGGCCATGCTCTACGGCGCCCGCATCACGCTGTTCGTCGGCGTGATCTCCGTGGGCATCGCGATCCTCGTCGGCACGCCGCTCGGGATCCTCGCCGGCATCCGCGGAGGCTGGATCGAAGAGGTCATCATGCGCGCCTCGGACATCGCGCTGGCGTTCCCCGCGCTGCTGCTCGCGATCATGTTCAGCGCGGTCTTCGGCGCCTCGACGCTCACCGCGATGGTGGCGATCGGCATCGCGACGATCCCGGGCTTCGCGCGCGTCGCGCGCTCGGGCACCCTGCAGGTCATGACGACGGAGTACGTGCTCGCGGCGCGCGCCGCGAGCCAGTCGCGGCTCCGGATCGCCGTGCGTCACGTGCTGCCGAACATCATCGGCATGGTCGTCGTGCAGTCCTCCGTCTCGTTCGCGCTCGCGGTGCTCGCTGAGGCCGGCCTCAGCTTCCTGGGCCTCGGCACCCCGCCCCCCACCCCGTCCTGGGGGCGCATGCTGCAGGAGTCGCAGCAGTTCCTGGGCACCGAGCCGATGCTGGCCGTCTGGCCGGGCATCGCCATCGCCATCGCCGTCATGGGCTTCAACCTCCTCGGTGACGGCCTGCGCGATCGCTTCGATCCGAAACTGAACGGGAGCCGCGGCTGATGCGCATCGAACCCACTGCCTCTGCCGCCGCGCGCGGCGATATCCTGCTGCGCGTCGACGGCCTCACCGTGCGCACCCCGCAACGTACCCTCGTCTCCGACTTCTCGCTGCACATGGCGCACGGCGAGCGCATCGGCCTCATCGGCGAATCGGGGTCGGGCAAGTCGATCACCACGACCGCGCTGCTCGGCCTGCTCCCGACCGGCGTCACCGCCGACGGGTCCGTCGAGATCGACGGGTACTCCGGCAATCTGCTCGAGGCGCCCGAGGCCGACCTCATGCGGCTGCGCGGCAACGACGTGGCCATGGTGTTCCAGGAGCCGCTCACCGCGCTGAACCCGCTGATGCGCGCGGGGGCGCAGGTCGCGGAGATCATCCTGCAGCACAGGCTCGCACCCAACAGGGCGGAGGCGAACCGCCGCGCCGTCGAGATGCTCGACGCGGTGCACCTGCCCGACCCGGCGCAGGCGGCGCGAGCCTACCCGCACCAGCTCTCGGGCGGCCAGCGCCAGCGCGTGATGCTCGCGATGGCCCTGGCGAACGACCCGTCGCTGCTGCTCTGCGACGAGCCGACCACCGCCCTCGACGTGACCGTGCAGCGCCAGGTGCTCGACCTCATACTCGAACTCGTGCGCGAGCGCGGCACCGGGCTGCTCTTCATCACGCACGACCTCGCCGTGGTCGCCGACATGTGCACGCGCGTGCTCGTCATGAACCACGGCGCCGTCGTCGAGGAGGGCACGACGGAGGAGGTGTTCACGCGGCCGCAGCACCCGTACACGCGCGGGCTGCTCGCCGCCTCCGACCTCGACGCCGTCGATGCGAACGGGCGCCTCTTCACCGTGGCGACCGCGCAGCAGTACGTGCCGCCGGCCGCCGGCGATCCGACGCCTTCGCCTGTTGAGCGGGCGGGGCGCTTCGCGACCGACCCCGCGACCGAGCCCGTGATGCGCGTCACCGACCTGGTGCGCACGTACACGCGCGGACGCACGAGTCTGTTCGCAGCCGCACCCGAGGTGCGCGCGCTCAAGGGCATCTCCTTCGAGGTGCCGCGGGGCGGGCGGCTCGGCGTCGTCGGCGAGTCGGGATCGGGCAAGTCGACCCTGCTGCGGATCCTCGCGGGCCTCGACCGGCCCACCTCCGGCAGCGCGGTCGTCGCGGGCAACGAGGTCAACGGGGCGAAGGAGGCGCAGCTGCGCGAGCTGCGTCAGAACCTGCAGATCGTGTTCCAGGATCCGATGGGCTCGCTCGATCCGCGCATGACGGTCGAGAAGATCGTCTCGGAGCCGCTGCTCGTGCCGGGGCGCGGAGAGACCGCCGCCGACCGCAAGCGCATGGTCGCCGAGATGCTCGAGGCCGTGGGACTGCCCGCATCGTCGGCCGAGCGCTTCCCGCACCAGTTCTCGGGAGGCCAGCGCCAGCGCATCTCGATCGCCCGGGCGCTCATCTGCCGACCCCAGGTCGTCGTCGCCGATGAGCCGGTCAGCGCCCTCGACGTGTCGGTGCGCGCGCAGGTGCTCAACCTGCTCGCCGACCTCGTCGACGAGTACGGCCTCACCCTCGTGTTCGTCTCGCACGACCTCAACGTCGTGCGGCACCTCTGCGACTCCGTGATCGTGATGCAGTCGGGCGAGATCGTCGAAGCCGGCGACACCGAGTCGGTGTACCTCGATCCCCAGCACCCGTATACGAAGCGGCTCATCGACTCGTCGCTGACGCTGCGCCAGGAGCTCGCCCAGCGCACCTGATGGAGCCTCGGCTCGCCGCCGCCGCCACCGCCGTTCGGGCGAGCGCAGCGAGCCGAAACCCTCCCCGCCCACCCCGACGAAAGGCCCAGGATGACCTCGAACCGCTCCGCCGCCCTCGACGCCGCGACGCTCGCCGCTCGCTACGCGGAGGGCGCGATCACGCCGTCCGAGGTCGCGGAGGACATCATCGCCCGCATCGAGTCGCGCGAGCCGGAGCTCAACGCGCTCTACCTCTTCGATCCCGAGCAGGTGCGCGCCGACGCGGCCGCGTCGACCGAGCGCTGGCGCGCCGGCGCGCAGCTGGGCGCATTCGACGGCGTCCCCGCGACGGTCAAGGAGAACATCGCCCGCGCGGGTCTCCCGAAGCCCTCGGGCACCGCGATCCCGAACCCGCCGATCGCGGCGCAGAACGCGCCGACCACCGATCGCCTGCTCGAGGCCGGCGTCGTGATCGTCGGGTCGACGACGATGCCCGACTGGGGCATGCTCTCCTCCGGCGTCTCCAGCCTGCACGGCATCACGCGCAGCGGCCTGAATCAGGCTCACACCTCCGGGGGCTCGAGCGCCGGCGCCGGAACGGCGGCGGCCGCGGGCTACGGCCCGTTCCACGTCGGCACCGATATCGGCGGCTCGATCCGCCTCCCGGGCTCGTGGCAGGGGCTCACCGCGCTGAAGCCGAGCGAGGGTCTGATCCCGCTCGACGCGCCCTACACCGGCCGCGCGGCCGGGCCGCTGACGCGCAGTGCCGCCGATGCGATCCGCCTCATGTCGATCATCGCGCGGCCCGATCCGCGCGACTACCTCACCCGCGCGTACCGCGAGATGGAGTGGTCGACCGAGCCGCTCTCCCCCTCCGGCATGCGCGTCGCGCTGCAGCTCGACGCCGGCTCCGGCCTTACCGTCGAGCCCGGGACCCGCGCCGCCGTCGAGCGCGCAGCCGCCCGCTTCGCGGAGGCCGGCGCCACCGTCGTACCGCTCGAGCCGTTCGTGCCGGTGGCCGTGCTCGACGGGCTCGTGGACTTCTGGCGCAGCCGATCCTTCGCCGATTTCGAGGCGCTGAGCCCAGAGGAGCAGGCGGCCGTGCTCCCCTTCATCGCGGACTGGTGCAGCGCCGGGGCCGGATTCTCGGCCGCGCAGACGGTGCGCAATCGCAACATGAGCGACGAGATGGCGCGCCTCACTCGCGCCGCGACCGAGCCCTTCGACCTCGTGCTCTCCCCCGTCACGCCCGTCGCCGCGTTCGCGGCCGAGGATCCCATGCCGATCACCGATCCGCTCGAGACCATGGGGCACATCTCGTTCACCGCGCCCTACAACATGTCGGGCCAGCCGGCCGTATCGGTGGGCGCGGGGATCCAGGACGACGGCCGCACGATCGGCCTGCAGATCGCCTCGCGCATCGGCACCGACGACCGCCTCATGCGTGTGGCGCTCTGGTTCGAGTCGATGCGCGGCACCGACGCCCGGGTCGACTGGTCGCGGATCGCCTGAAGGCGCCCACGGACCCGCATGAGGAGCGGTGCGGCCGGCCGCTACGACGCGGGAGGCGTGAAGCGGCCGTCGATCGCGGTCCAGCCGCCGTCGACGGTGAGCGTCGAGCCGGTCACGAACGACGATGCGTCGGAGGCGAGGTACACCACGGCGCCGGCGAGCTCGTCGGGACGCGACCAACGGCCGAGGGCGGCCTTCTGCGCGTAGGCCCCGTACCACTCGTCGTCGGCCTTGATCTGCGCGGTGAGCGGCGTCTCCACGACGCCCGGCGCCACCACGTTCACGCGCACACCCTGCGGGCCGTACTCCGCGGCGGCGGTCTTCGCGAGCTGCACGAGCCCCGCCTTCGTCGCCGCGTAGACGCCCTGGCCGGGCTCGACGACCTGCGCGCGGATCGACGCGAAGCCGATGATCGACCCGCCACCGTTCGCGGCGAACCTCGCGCCGAACTTGCGGATCAGCTGGAACGAGGCGCGCAGGTTGAGGTTGACCACGCGGTCGAATTCGTCGAGCGTGTAGTCGTCCATGCGCTTGCGCACATTCGTGGCCGCCGTGAAGACGAGCGCCGATGCCGTGCCGAAGCGCTCGGCGGCCACGGCGACCGCGTCGTCGTCGAGCACGTCGATCTCGTAGGCCTCGGCAGCCCCGCCCCGCTCGGCGATGAGAGCCACGGTCGACTGGGCGCCCGTGAGCGAGTAGTCGGCGACCACGACGTGCGCCCCCTGGGCGGCGAGGGCTTGCGCCGACTCGCACCCGATGCCGCTGCCGGAACCGATCACGACGACCGTACGGCCGTCGAGGCGGAAGAGCTGGGAGTAGTCGATCTGCGGATGGCTCATACGGGGTCTCCTGGGTCGGGGCTGCAGAGAAACGGGGCGGGAGAGCGGGGGCCGACCTAGCCGTGCGTCCTCGGACGGATCATCGCCATACGGGTGACGGTGAACTCCTCGATGGCGAAGCGGGGGCCCTCGCGGCCGATGCCCGAGTCTTTGACGCCGCCGTACGGCATGATGTCGGAGCGGAAGCCCGGGATCTCGTTGACGACGACGCCGCCGACCTCGAGCCGGTCGATCGCGGCGAACGCGCTCTCGAGCGACGCCGTGTAGATCGCGGCCTGGAGTCCGTAGCGCGAGTCGTTCACCAGGTCGATGGCCGCGTCGACCGAGTCGACCGTGGTGAGGCAGACCACCGGGCCGAAGATCTCCTCGCACCAGACGTCGACATCGGCGGGCACGTCGCCGAGCACGATCGGCGCGAGGTGGGCGGCCTCGCCCTCACCCGGAGCGCCCGCGAGCAGCGTCGCCCCTGCGGCGAGCGCGCGGTCGATCATGGCACGGATCCGCTCACCCGAGGCGGCGTTGATCACGGGCGCGACGTTCGTCGCGAGGTCGCGCGGGTCGCCGAAGACGAGCTCGCCCATGCGCTCGACGAGGCGGGCGGTGAAGCGCTCCGCGATCCCGCGCTCCAGGACGACGCGCTGCACGGAGATGCACGCCTGCCCGTTGGCGTAGAAGCCGCCGCGGAGCACCGCGTCGACGGCGGCCTCGAGGTCGGCGTCGACGGCGACGATGAAGCCGGTGTTGGAGCCGAGTTCGAGCACCGCCTTGCGCGGGGCGGCCTGCTGCGCGATGAGGTGCCCGACCCTCGCTGATCCGGTGAACGAGACGACCTGCGCGCGCGGGTCGCGCACGAGGGTCTCGCCGACGATGGGCTCGCCGTTGACGAGCTGCACGGCGGCCGCCGTGACCCCGTGCGCGGCGAGGATCTCGCGCGTGATCGCGACCAGCTCGATCGTCGCGAGCGGCGTATCGGGCGCGGGCTTGATGATGACGGGGCAGCCGGCGGCGATCGCGGGCGCGAGCTTGTGCGTCGCGAGCAGCAGGGGGTAGTTGAAGCCGGCGATGCCGATGACGACGCCGGCGGGTTTGCGCGTGTAGTAGCCGATCATGCCGCGCCCGAGCTCCTGCAGGTCGAGCGGCACGGTCTCGCCGTGGATGCGCGACACCTCTTCGGCGGTCGCCTCCAGCGCGACGACGGTGCGATTCACCTCGGTGCGGCAGTCGACGCGGGGCTTGCCCGTCTCGAGCACGAGCAGGCTCTCGAGGCGCTGCGCGTCGGCGCGGACGCGCGCGGTGAGCTCGGTGAGGATCGCCTTGCGCTGCGCGGTGGTCAGCGCCGCGACCTCGGCGCGCGCGGCTTCGGCCGCATCGAGCGCGGTGCGGGAGTCGGCGGCGTCGCTCACGGGCGCGGTGCCGATGACGCTGCCGTCGAAGGGGAAGACGATATCGGCAGCGGCTCCGGTGACCCGCCACTCGTCGCCGATCGGCAGCGCTCCGGCGGGCGCGACGAGATCGAGTGCGTCTGACATGGCGGCTCCCTGAGTTGAACGACGGGTGCGGCGGGGCGTCGTGCGCCGCCGCGGATCCCCCGCGATGCCGTGCGGCGGATCGTGCCCGGTTCGGGCGCAGCCTCGCGCGGAGTGGTCTTACCATTTAATATAGATCACCACAGGCTCAACTCCAAGGCGCGAGTGATCGATCGCCGCCGAAAGGATCGACCATGACGAACAGCTACGACATCGCGGTGCTCCCCGGCGACGGCATCGGCCCCGAGGTGATCGGCTGCGCGCTCGAGGTGCTCGACGCCGCCGAGGCCCGGTTCGGCTTCTCCACGCAGCGCAGCACCATCGCCGCCGGCGCCGCGCACTACCTCGAGACGGGCGAGCTCTTCGACGCCGTCGAGCCCCGGCTGCGCGGCAGGGACGCGATCCTGTTCGGCTCCATGGGCGACCCCCGCGTCACCCCGGGCATCCTCGAGCGCGGCTTCATCCTCGAGATGCGGCAGCGCCTGCAACAGGCCGCCAATGTGCGGCCCGTGCGCCTCTACCCCGGCGTGCCCACGCCGATCTCGGGCCTCACGCCCGAGCGCTGCGACATGGTGATCGTCCGCGAGAACACCGAGGGCGCCTACGTGGGGCGCGGCTCGACCGTGCACGCCGGCACGCCGAACGCCGTGGCGATGCAGGAGTCGCTCAACACGCGCGCCGGCATCGAGCGCGTCGTCGACTTCTCGTTGCGCCTCGCCCTCGGCCGCCGCAAGAAGCTGACGCTCGTGCACAAGACCAACATCCTCGTGGCCGCCGGTCAGCTCTGGCAGCAGGTCGTCGCGGAGGTCGGCGAGCGCTACCCGGAGGTCGAGATCGACTACGTGCACGTCGACGCGATGTGCTTCCACCTGCCGCTCACTCCCGAGCGCTTCGACGTGGTCGTCACCGACAACCTCTTCGGCGACATCATCACCGACCTCGGAGCCGTGATCCAGGGCGGCCTCGGCGTCGCGACGAGCGCCAACCTCAATCTCGACGGCAACGCCCCCAGCATGTTCGAGGCGATCCACGGCTCGGCGCCCGACATCGCCGGCACGGGCAGGGCGAACCCGGCCGGCGCGATCCTCTCGCTCGCGCTCATGCTGGGCCACCTCGGCGAGGGCGCCGCCGCCCGCGCAGTCGAGGCCGCCACGGTCGAGGTGCTCGGCTCGCTCCCGGAGCTCTCCGGGGCCGGCATGGGCACGACGACGACGGAAATCGGATCCCGGATCGCCGCGGTCGTACGCGATGGCCGAGCCGACACGGCTCTGGTCCCCGACTCTCTGCTCGGTGCGCTCGCAGGCCTCGCCCCCTCGCGCCTCGCCCCGCGATCCTGCCCGCCCCGCCCCGCGCACCGGGAACCCCACCCCGTCACCCGGTAAACTGCTCGGGTGGGGGACAGCGACGGGAGGGCCAGGAGAAGGCTCACCCGCACCCCGCCGCCGTGGGCCACGGTCGCGGTGCTCGCGTTCGCGGGGCTCTGCTCGTCGTTCATGTTCACGCTCGTCGTGCCGCTGCAGGCCGAACTGCCGGAGCTGCTGAACGCCTCGCGCGAGGACACCTCGTGGGTGGTCACGATCACGCTGCTCGTGGCGGCCGTCGCCACCCCGATATCGGGGCGCCTCGGAGACATGTACGGCAAGCGGCGCGTGGTGCTGGCGCTGCTGGCGCTGCTCGTTCTCGGCTCGCTCATCGCGGCGCTCGCCGGCTCGATCGTCGGGGTGATCATCGGGCGCGCCCTGCAGGGGGCGGTGACGGGCGTGATCCCGCTCGGGATCGCGATCATGCGCGACGTGCTGCCGCCCGAGCGGCTCGGCACGGCGGTGGCGCTCATGAGCGCCACGATGGGCGTCGGCGGTGCGCTCGGCATGCCGATCGCAGCCCAGCTGGCGCTCAACGCGGACTGGCACGCGCTCTTCTGGCTCGCCGCGGCTCTCGGCGCGCTCGGCCTGCCGCTGGTGGCGCTCGCAGTGCCCGGCGACGTGCTGCGCACGGCGGGACGGCTCGACCTGCTCGGCGCCGCGGGACTCGCGCTCGGGCTCACCGGGATCCTGCTGCTCGTCTCCCGCGGTGCGGAGTGGGGGTGGGGTTCGCCGCTCACGCTCACGTGCGGGATCGGCGGCATGGTCGTGCTGCTGCTCTGGGGCTGGTACCAGCTGCGCGCGGCGGAGCCGCTGCTCGATCTGCGGGTGGCGGCCCGGCCCGCGGTGCTGCTCACCAACGTCGCCGCCATCGGCATGGGTTTCGCGCTGTTCTCGTCGAACGTCACCTTCCCCCAGATGCTCGAGCTGCCCGTCGAGACCGGCTCCGGCTTCGGACTCGACATGATGCAGGCGGCGCTCGTGGTGATGCCCGCGGGACTCGTGATGATGGTGATCTCGCCGCTCTCGGGCTGGCTCGAGCGCACCGTCGGCCCCCGCCCGCTGTTCACGGGCGGCACCGCGGCGATCGTGCTCGCCTACGTCTTCGTGCTGATCTGGTCGACGGAGGTGTGGCACATCCTCGTGGCCAACATCCTCATCGGCGTCGGCATCGGCTTCACCTTCGCGGCGATGCCGATGATCATCATGCGCTCCGTGCCCGCCCACGAGACGGGGGCGTCGAACGGCCTCAACGCGCTCTTCCGCTCGGTCGGCACCTCGAGCGCCTCTGCCGTGATGGGCGGGGTGCTCGCTTCAATGAGCGTCGACTTCGAGGGACGCGCCGTGCCGACGCGCGAGGCCTTCGGGGTCTGCTTCTGGCTGGCGATCGCCGCCGGAGTCGTCGCCCTCGTGCTGTCGCTGCTCATCCCGAAGCAGCCGGCGGGCGGGGAGCGGGCCTCGCTGCCGAACTGATGCCGCAGGACGCGCCCCGGGGGCGGAGCGGGCACACGATGCTCCCCTACTCTTCGAGCGCCTCCAGCTGCTCGTCGGTGACCCGCTCGCCCGACTGCGGGGTGCGGATCCACGCCGAGAGATCGTACCCCTGCCGACGCGCCTCGTCGAGGTACTCGCGCTCGACCTCGGGATCGGCCTCCGGCCTCCGCGCGAGCAGCCAGAGGTGCTTCAGGTCGGGCGTGCCGACCAGGGCGTGCCGGTACCCCTCGTCGATCCTCAGCACCCAGTAGTCGGCGCGCGTGAGGGGGATCCAGCGCAGTGCGGGCGGAAGGAAGCTCACCCGCAACCGGCCCGCGTGATCCGGATCCGGCTCCGCCCGCCCCAGCGCGCGGCTCGGTTTCCGCTCCTCGTCGATGCAGCGGTTGTCGACCTGCACCGTGCCGTCCTCGCGCAGCGCGTACTCCGCGGTGACGTCGACGGCGCCGTCGTCCTCGAAGCGCAGCGGCAGCCGCCCGATCTCGTACCAGAGGCCCAGGTAGCGCTCCAGTTCGAGATGCTCGACCGACCGTGCCCCCTCCGCGTGCAGTGCCATCCTTCGCCCCTCTCCCCTCGTGCTCCGTGCTCGGTCGAGATGCCGAACGTCACCTCCAGTGTGGCGTGGAAGCGCACCGAGCGGGAGGGCTTGACATCCTCGCGTCGCGAGACCGCTCACCGGTCACCGGTCACGCGTCTTCGGGCCGAACCGGCCGGGGCTCCCGCTCCCGGCCGTCTCGAAGGTCGCGGATCTTGCGCGCGGGCACGCCGCCGACCACCGTGTTCGGCTCGACGTCCCGGGTGACCACCGCCCCTGCCGCGACGACCGCGCCGTCACCGATCGTCACCCCCGCGAGAACCGTGGCGTTCGCGCCGATCCAGACGCGCTCGCCGATGACGACGGGCTGCGGCACCGTGGTCGCTCGCCGCTGCGGGTCGAGGTCGTGGTTCAGCGAGGCCAGCACGACGTTGTGGCCGATGAGCGCGTCGTCGCCGATTCTGATGCCTCCCTGGTCCTGGAACCTGCAGCCGCTGTTGACGAACACGCGCTCGCCCAGCACGATGTTCCTCCCGCAGTCCGCGGTGAACGGCGGGAAGAGCCTGAACGAATCGGGCACGGGGCGCCCGGTGAGACGCGACATGATCTCGACGCGCTCCTCCGGGGTGGTGTAGCGGGTGTTCAGCTCCATGCAGAGCCGGATCGCCTCGTCGGCGAGCTCGTTCATCTTCGCGGCGAGCCCGGTGCCCGCACGCGCCGGCTCGCCCGCGTCCATCCGGGCGAGGAACTCCCGAGTCTCCACTGCGGCCCGACCCTTCCCTTTAGACCGTCAGCATGACCTTGACGGCGCTGCGCTCATGCATCGCCCGGTACCCCTCGGCCGCCCGTTCGAGCGGGAGCGCGAGGTCGAACACCCTGCCCGGGTCGATCTCGCGATCCCAGATCAGCCGGATCAGCTCGGGCAGGTAGCGCCGCACCGGGGCCGGGCCGCCGTGCAGGTGCACCTCGGCGAAGAAGAGCTCGTCGGCCGGGATCTTCACCCCCTCGTGCGCAACCCCCACGAAGCCGACGTGCCCGCCCGGGCGGCAGGATCGGATCGCCTGCAGCAGAGACTCCTCGGTGCCGACCGCCTCCACGACCGAGTGCGCGCCGAGGCCGCCCGTGAGCTCCTTGACCTTCGCGGCGCCGGCCGCGCCGCGCTCCTCGACGACGTCGGTCGCGCCGAACTCGCGGGCGAGCCGCTGCCGCGCGGGGTGGCGGCTCATCGCGATGATGCGCTCCGCGCCCATCTGCTTCGCCGCGAGCACGCCCATCAGCCCGACCGCGCCGTCGCCGACCACGGCGACGGTCCGGCCGGCGCCGGCCGCGGCGGCGTCGGCGGCGAACCAGCCGGTGCCGAGCACGTCCGAGGCCGCCAGCAACGACGGGATCAGCTCGTCGTCGGGCCGACCGGGGGTGGCGACGAGCGTGCCGTCGGCGTGGGGAATGCGCGCCTTCTCCGCCTGCGTGCCGATCGTCTGGGCGACGAACTGGAAGCGCACGCACTTCGACGGATACCCCGACTCGCAGATCTCGCAGGCGCCGCAGGAGATCACGAACGAGCCGACGACGAAGTCGCCGGGCTTCACCGTCGCCACCTCGCTGCCGACCTCCTCGACGATCCCGACGTACTCGTGTCCCATCGGCGTGTGATCGACGGGTTCGACGCCGCGGTAGGGCCAGAGATCCGAGCCGCAGATGCAGGTCGCCACCAGCCGCAGCACCGCATCGGCGGGATCGACGATCCTCGGATCGTCGCGGTGGCCGACAGCGACCTCGCCGGGTGCGTCCATGATGACTGCTCGCATGCGCTCGCTCTCCTTCTCGCACAGTTCTCGGTACGCCTCGATCCAAGCACCGGCGCCGTCTCCGAGGGAGCCCCTCTCAGTACCTCCCTCGACGATCCGCCCTGGCGTATCGTCGAAGTTATGGATCATCGAGCCGAGGTGCGGGAGTTCCTGACCACCCGCCGCGCGCGGGTGGCACCGCACCGGGTCGGCCTGCCCGCGGGCTCCGGCCGGCGCGTCGAGGGCCTCCGCCGAAGCGAGGTCGCGGCCCTCGCCGGAGTCAGCGTCGAGTACTACACGCGCATCGAACGCGGCGGGATCGGCGGCGCCTCTCCCGAGGTGCTCGACGCGCTCGCGCGCGCCCTGCTGCTCGACGACTCGGAGCGAGCCCACCTGTTCGATCTAGCCCACGCCTCGAGCCCCGTCGCCCGGCCCCCGAGCCGCCGCAACCCGACGACGTGGGCGCCCCACCGGAGCCTGCAGTGGGTGCTCGACGCGGTCACCGTCGGCCCGGCGTTCGTGCGCAACGGCCGCATGGACCTGCTCGCGACGAACGCGCTCGCCCGAGCGTTCTACCGCGACGTGTACGACATGCCCGGCCAGGCCCCCAACATCGCGCGCTTCACCTTCCTCGACGACCGCGCACGCGAGTTCTACCCCGACTGGGACATGTTCGCCGACGTGACCGTCGCGATCCTGCGCACCGAGGCGGGCCGCGACCCGCACAACAAGGAGCTGCACGACCTCATCGGCGAGCTCTCGACCCGCAGCGGCGAGTTCCGCACCCGGTGGGGCGCCCACGACGTGCGCCACCACGGGACGGGCTTCAAGACCTTCGACCATCCGGTGGTCGGCGAGATGACGCTCGCCTACGAGGGCATGGGCATGGAGGCCGAGCCCGGCCTCACCCTCACCGTCTACGTTCCCGAGCCCGGCACACCTTCGGCCGAGCGCATGCGGCTGCTCGCGAGCTGGGCCGCGAGCGGGGACGAGGCCGTGCTCGGTGCCGAGGTCGGCGATGAGGCGACCCGATGAGGCGTCGATCGAAGAGGATCGCTGCAGCCGCCGGCACAACCCGCTGAATCACCGGGAGACGACATGTGCACGACACCAGTCCGCCTCGTCATCGGGGACCAGAATCTCGAAGCGAGGCTCTGGGACAATCCCGCGGCCCGGTCGCTCATCGACCAGCTGCCGCTCACGCTCGGCTCCTCCGACTACGGCGGACAGGAGGTGCTCGCCGAGCCCCCGCTGCCCCTCACGATGGAGGGCATGCCCTCCGGCGAGAGCGCTCCCTCGGGTACGATCGGCTACTACGCCCCCAGCCGCGCCGTCGTGCTCTACTACTCTGACATAGCCCGGTTCGACGGCATCGTGCGGATCGGCGAGATGGACGGCGACCTGTCGATCCTGCGCGGCTGGGGTAGCGCGATTACCCCACTGGTGCACTATGATGCACTTTATGGATGCTGCAGCCGAAGGACTGGCACGCGCGATAGGGGCGCGGGTGAAGCAGGAACGCAATGGGCGGGGGTGGACCCTGGACCAGCTCGCCTCTGCCGCCGGCGTGAGTCGTCGCATGCTGGTCAACGTCGAGCAGGGCGGGGTGAACCCGAGCGTGGGCACGCTGCTGCGGCTCTCGGACGCGCTCGGGATCGGCCTACCGGCACTCGTCGAGCCGCCCACACCTCGCGCCGCGAAGCTCACCCGGCGCGGTGAAGGCGCGGTGCTGTGGACGGGTGACCAGGGCGGGCAAGGCGTGCTCGTCGCGGGAACCGAGCCGCCAGACGTGGTCGAGCTGTGGGAATGGACCCTCGCACCCGCTGAACGCCACGACAGCGAGCCTCACAGCGAGGGCACGCGCGAGCTGCTGCACATCCAAGCCGGCACGGTGACGGTGACGGTCGGTGACGAGCATTTCGAACTCCAACGGAGCGACGCGCTGACCTTCCACGGCGACATCGCCCACTCGTACGCGAACCCCGCCTCAGAGCCCGCACGGTTCTCGCTCACGGTTTTCGAGCCGAGGGTGGGGGCTGCGCACCGAATGGAGGCCCCGAGTGCCTGACGCTACGGCTCCCGCTGAGTTCCTCGCCGCCGCCAGGGGCGACACTGCTTCCGCTGTCGATGCGCTCACGGGTGCGCTGTCCGGGCTTGGCTCCAGTGTGCACGTGGCGCGCCGCCTGATCGGTGCACCGTGATCGGCAGGCGTACCACGACGGGGATTCCGCCGTGGTCGATGGCGGTCGCGGCGATGCTCGCCGTGCAGCTCTCCAACGCGCTGTCGGTGCCGGTGATCGAGCAGATCGGCGCGGCGGGAACGGCGTGGCTGCGCATGTGCTTCGGCGTCGTATTCCTGTGGATGATCGCCCGGCCCGCGATCCGTTCCCTGCGCCGCGAAGACCTGCCTGCGCTCCTCGCGCTGGGCGTGGTGACGGGGTTCATGACGACGTTTTTCCTCGCCGCGGTCGAGCGCATCCCGCTCGGCACCGCCGTTGCGATCGAGTTCCTCGGCCCCCTCGCCGTCGCCGGCCTCATGAGCAAGAGCCGCAAGGCGCTCATCTGGCCCGCCCTCGCCTTCGTCGGCGTCGCCCTCCTCACCGAGCCGTGGCATGGCCGCATCGATCTCGCCGGGGTCGGGTTCGCGCTGGTCGCGGGCATCTGCTGGGGCTTGTACAATTTGCTCACCCAGCACGTCGGCGACCGGTTTTCCGGCATCAGCGGCCTCTCGCTCACCATTCCCGTCGCGGCTCTCGCCACGCTCCCGCTCGGACTGCCGCAGGTCATCGGCGGCGAGTTCGCGTGGTGGGTGCTTCTTGCAGCGGCCGGGATCGCGCTGATCACCCCGGTGATCGCGTTCGGACTCGAGATGCTCGCCCTGCGCCGCATGACCCACACCGCGTTCGGCACCCTGCTGTCGATCGAGCCCGCGTTCGGCATCCTCGTCGGTTTTCTCGTCCTCGCTCAGCAACCGGCGCTCATGCAACTGTCCGGAATCGGCCTCGTCATCATCGCGGGCGCGGCCGCGCAGCGCGGAGGCAGACGCCCCGTCGGCGCCGGCCCACCACTCACTGCGCCAGGGAAGGAGACCGTATGAGCGCTCGACCGAAGTACAGCTCCACGTTCATCTTCGAAACACGGACCCTGACGGACGAGTTCCATCGCATCGACAGTGAGATCGCCCAGCGCGCCCGCCGGATCCCCGGCTTCGTGGGCGAGGAGGCCTGGCACAACGCGAACACCGGCCTGCATGCCGAGGTCTACTACTGGACCGATCTGGACGCTCTGCGCACCCTGATCGAGATGGACACCCACCAACTCGCAAAATCTCGGTACGGGGAATGGCTCGGGGAGTACCGGGTCGTGATCTCCGAAGTGCGGTCCGTATACGGCAACCCGCTGCTCGGTCTCGAGCACCGACCGGAACAGGCGCGGTCGTGAGCGACCCCGTCACGGGGCTCAGCGCCTTCCCCCTCACGCCGTTCCGCAACGACACCGTCGACGAGGGCGCGTTCGTCGGACTCGTCAAACGGGTGGCCGAGGCCGGGGTCGATTCGATCACCGCGCTCGGTTCGACCGGATCCTACGCCTACCTGACCGCGGACGAACGCGCCCGCGTCGCCCGCGTCGCCGTCGAGCACGCCGGCTCCACGCCCGTGTTCGTCGGGGTCGGGGGCTTGCGCACCTCCCACGTCCTCGCGCACGTCGACAGCGCGGAGGCGGCGGGCGCGGCCGGGGTACTGCTGGCGCCGATGACTTATCAGGCGCTCACGCAGGACGATGTGTTCGAGCTGTTCCGCACCGTCACCGAACACACTGACCTGCCGGTGATCGTCTACGACAACCCCCGGCACCACTCGCTTCGTCTTCACCACCGACCTCTACGCGCGCATCGCCGAGCTGCCGGGTATCGCATCGATCAAGATCCCCGGCGTCCCCGACGGCGCACAGGAAGCGCGTGAGCATGTCGCAGGGATTCGTGCCGCGATCCCGGAGCACGTCACGATCGGGGTCTCCGGCGACGCCTTCGCCGCCACGGGACTGAACGCGGGCTGCGACGCCTGGTACTCCGTCATCGGCGGCACCCTCCCCCAGTCCGCGTTGACCATCACCCGCGCCGCCCTCAGCGGACGCCCCGGCGACGCGGTGGCGGAGTCGGAGCGGCTCGCCCCGCTCTGGAACCTGTTCGCAGAGTGCGGGGGAAGCCTGCGCGTGACCGCAGCGATAGCCGAACACCTCGGCCTCGCACCGCGTCTCTGCCTGCCGCTGCCGATCCAGGGCCTGACCGGCCCGCAGCGGGCACGAGTGGTCGAAGTAGTGAACCAGCTCGGTCTCAGCTGACCAGAAGGGCGCACCCGTCGACAAGGGCGGGGGATCGTGTCGGGCTTGCCGGGGCCGATGCTCACCGGTGGGGGCGCAGCCGCCTCCGCCTCCCTGTCGAGGAACGCGACTCCCGCCGGGAGCACCGTCGCTGAAGTTCCCTCCGGAAGCAGTCGGAGCTGCGTCGATGCGTGCTCCCGACGGATGATGCAGGCACGAGATGCATGACACCTCGGTGCAGCCCCCTGCGGGCTCATCTCGATCTGGTGGCCTCTGCGGGAACTCGCGCACCGCACTCCGCGCACCGCACTCCGCACTCCGCACTCCGCACTCCGCACTCCGCCAAGGATCGCGCATCTGAGCTGCATGGTCGGGAGGCGGTGATGTCGGCGGTTCGGGCTAGGCTCCTCTCGAAGATGCACTCGACACCGAGGAGGCGGGATGCGCATCCGGGAGACGTTCGCGCTCGATTACCGTACGGCCGCGTTCGACAAGTCCACGGTGATGGACGCGATCCTCGAGCTCGAGGAGCAGCTCGAGCGCGGCGAGATCGAGGCCGCGGCCTACCTCCAGAAGAAGCGCTCCCTGGTGAGGATGCTCTGAGACGAGCCGCCGCCCGCACCCCGAACTAGACCTCCCACGCGACCACCCGCGCCGGAGCGCCGTCGCCGCCGGCGATGGGCAGCGGGAAGACGCCGACCCGCACCCGCTCTCCGAGAGCGGCCAGCCGCTCGAGCCCGCGCAGATTCTCGACGATCGCACCGTCCCCGCCCAGCACGGCCTCGTGAACCGCGAAGTCGGCCTCCTCACCGGGGCGCGGCGTGCGGTCGGGGTTGAGCGCGTCGATCCCGAGCACCCGCATGCCGAGCCGCACCAGTGCCCTCGCGGCCTCGCCGCACAGGTACGGGTGGCGCAGATACCGCTCGGTGCCGAAGTACCGGTCCCAGCCGGTGCGAATCATCACGATCCCCGGGACCGGGGCGAGACGCTCGATGCCGAGCGCCTCCGCGTCGATCCTCGCCACCTCCCCCGCCCGATCGGCCACGTCGAGGATCAGCGCCTCGCCCGAGAGCTCGTCGAGCGCGATGCGGTCGATCGTGCGCCCGCCGACGACGGTGTGCGCGGGCGCGTCCACGTGGGTGCCGGTGTGCGAACCGAAGTCGAGACGGACCACCGCCACCCCGTCGCGCTCGACGGTGAGCGCCGGCTCCACGTGCACCGGCGGATCGCCGGGGTAGACCGTCATTCCGGCGGCGATGGGGTGGCTGAGATCGATCACACGCTCAGCCTAGGTCACCGCCGACCGCGACGGCCTCGAGGCGTCTCGGCCGGCCTGAGGGCGTCGAATCAGGCGACTTCGCTCTCGTTGCTGTCGGGGATGTTGATGGTTCTGGCGGGGGTGGGGTGTATCTCCAGGGCGAATGTCGCGGCGCTTCCACCGCTGAGCGTGGTGGTGATGGTCGCTTCCGCGATGTGAAGCGGTGCTTCGTGGACGCGCAGGCGAGCCGTGCTGTGCTCCGGGAAGCGGCCGTCGCCTGCCGGGTCGGTGGCGGAGAGCAGATCATCGAGTGTGCTGCGGAGTTCGTCTGGCACTCGCTCGGTGGCGAGAGAAGCGGAGAGCTCCACTTCGATCACGGCTCCGTCGCCGGCGACGGGTTGTTCGAGGTCGGCCCCGTAGAGGATGGTCAGCAAGGCCAGCGGGCCGAGCGCCGGCCGAGGCAGGTCGAGCGTGATCCACTCACCGCCCGCTGTCCGGGTGTGCAGTGCTCCGGCGTGCGCGATGGTCTCGGCGCGGCTTCTTTCGGCGGGTGCATCCGTATCGGGCATCACGAACTCGATCGTCGAACGGCTCACGTCGTCGCGTGGACTGACGTAGGCGTTCTCGGTCAGCTGGATGCCCGAGACGGCCTGTAAGAATGAGGCCTCGACCGCCTCGGCGGTGAGCGTCGCGGTCAGGGCGTCTTCGAGGGTGGGCATTGCTGTTCCCTTCTACCGGGCGCCCGCCTGCGGGGCGGTGCTTTCGTGGGCGATCTTCAAATCTGTCGGGCGGCGGCGCTCACGGGCAGGGCGCGGAGTTCGTCGGCCTCGGCACGAGCACGGCCGCGCGTGCTCGTGCGCTGTGTGCGCGGTGGTGATGCTTGTCCATGAGCACGCCCACGCGGTCGCGATGTACGCGTCCGGCTCCGCACTCGCTGTGTGCCGCATGAACGGCCGCTCTGGAAATCTCTGTCGATGCACTCGAGCAGAGCTGGAGTGCGGCGCCGAAGCGTCCGCAGCGGAGGCTTGGTGTCAGATATCGATGGGGACCGCGAGCGCAAGGAGCGTCCTGCTGAAATGGTTCCGCACTCCAGCAGCCAAGGCGATGTCCACGATCTGTCGATCAGTGAAACCTGCGTCTCGCAGCCGCTCGCTGTCCGCGTCGGTCATCGACCCCGGTGCGGTGGACAGTTGTTCGGCGAACTCGATCACCGAGACATCCGATTCGCTGAGACCCGCTGCTCGATAGTCGCGGAGCGCTGCGTCCAGTTGCGCCTCGTCCATGATCCGCGCGTCGAGGATCTTCTGACTGTGCGCGCGAAGGCAGTGAGGCGATCCGATGGCGCGGGCCGCCCCGAGCGTCGCGAGTTCGTATACGCGGAGGCCGATCGACGAGATGATCGCCTGCACCAACGCCTCGTACGCCGCGTGGGCTTCCGGGTTCACCGCCATCGCCTCGGTGTAAGGTTGCACGGCACCCGTCCGGTCGAGGTCTGCCCGATACATCTCAGCGGAGTGCCCCGTGACATCTTCGGGCTTCGGCCCGACGATGATCATGCAACCTCCGCAGTGGCGGTGAGATCGACCACGACCGGTTCGTGACCGCTCGCGGCGGCGAACGCGGAAAAGCCGGCCCAGCTGATGCCGATGCTCCCGGTGTGACTCATCGGGTGGAAGTTCAGCTGATCAGCGCCCTCGAGGGCCTGATCGATGACGAGCGTGATCTCACGGTCGGTGTCGTGGAACAGCGCCAGCGGGGTCGCGGTGCCCGGCACCACGCGCAGACGCTCGATCATGGTCTCGATGGATGCGAAGCCGAGACGGCCGCGAGCCCCGATCTTGGTGTGTAGCGCCTTGAGGTCGATGTCGGTGTCCTCGTACGCGGTGACGAAGAACAGTCCGCCTTTCTTGTCTTTCAACAGCAGGTTCTTAGTGAAGGTGCCGGGCAGGTCGCCGCGCAGATGCTTGCCCTCCTCGATGCTGCTGTGTGCCGGGTACTCGACGATCGGTGTCGTCTGGATCCCGGCCTTGGCCAGGTAGTCGAGCAGGAGCCTGCGCTGCTCGGCCTCGTTGCCCTCGAAGTGCTCTGCCGCGGTCATGCGGTGACAGCCTCGAGCGCTTGCCGGATGTCGGCGAGCAGGTCTTCGGTGTCTTCGAGCCCGATCGACAGGCGGATCATCGAGTCGGTGATGCCGCGACGTGCGCGCTCCTCCGGCGTGAGCCCGTGGTGCGTCGTGGTCGAGGGCTGGGTCGCCAGCGACTCTGCGCCGCCGAGGCTCGGGGCCAGCGCGAACAGCTCGAGCCGGTCGGCGACCTTTGAGGTAGTCGCGCCGTCGGCGTCGACTTCGACCGTCATGATGCCGCCGTAGCCCTGCATCTGCTTAACGGCGAGATCGTGGCCGGGATGAGAGGGCAGGCCCGGGTAGAGGACGCGGGCGATACGCGGGTCGGCTTCCAACGCCTCGGCGATCGCCTGCGCGGAGCGGTTCTGCGCCTCGACCCGGACCGTGAGAGTGCGCAGACTCCGGGCGAGGAGCGCGGCCGGTTCTGGAGCGATCGTCGTGCCGAAGTTCTTACGCCAGTTCCACACCGGGGTCACGAGCTCCGCGGGGCCGAGCACGAAACCGGCGGTCACGTCGGAGTGCCCGCCGAGGTACTTCGTCGCCGAGTACACCACGAGGTCGGCGCCGAGTTCCAACGGGCGCTGGTTCACGGGTGACGCGAACGTGTTGTCGATCGCGACGAGCGCACCGTGTTCGTGGGCGAGTGTTGAGATCTCGGCCACGTCGAACACCTCGTGCGTGGGGTTCGTGGGCGTCTCGAAGAACACGAGCTTGGCGCCTGTCTTGAGCGCCTCCTCGAGCCGGTCGAGCTCGGATCCGAGAAGAAAGGTGGTGTCGATGCCGAGGAGCGGGAGCTGGTCGGCGAGGAGTTCCATCGTGCCGCCGTAGGCGTCGCCCAGGCACACGATCCCGTCGCGGCCGTACTGCGCGAACACCGCAGCCTCAGCCCCCATGCCCGAGCAGAACGCGAGCGCCGCCTCGGCGCCCTCGATCTTCGCCATCGTCTCTTCCAGCGCGAACGTCGTCGGATTCAAACCGTACCGGGTGTACAGCGCGCCGGGCGTGCGCCCATCCACCACGTCGAGCAGCGCCTCGGTCGAGTCGAAGCCGAACGTCGTGGTGTTGTAGATCGGCATGTGCGGGGCACCGTGCGCGTCTTTCAGGCTGCTGCCGTGGATCGAAAGTGTTGACCGTCCGAGGTCAGGCTGAGACATGCAGGGCTCCGTTCGGATCGATGATGCGGGACATCGGCCGTCTGCCACCCAGACGGCCATTCAATAGTATTCCACGGAGAATAGGAATACAGGGATGCGGGCTCCGCCGAGGTCTTGAGCACGGTGGGTCAGTGCGCGGTGCGCGGTCGCTCTGGTCCGGTGTGCTGCCCGGCGGGCTCGCAGCACGCAGAACAGGCCGGCGTCTAAGTCGTGGCGCATGGGCGGTTCCCCGAAGTCGCCCGGCACAGGCCGGAGCATCGGTCGAATCAGCCGTCGCAGCCGTCAGCGCGTTCGTCGAACGGCTGGCGCCCTCGCGGCCAGCCCGGACGAATCCGCAGGCATCGTCTACGTGGCGTCGAGGGCGATCTCCTTGGTCGCCCGCCATTCGACGATGCCCTCGTCCATCGACTTCGCGTCGAGACCACGCTCGCGCAGCCACACAGCAGCCTCGCGGGAGAGGCGGCAGAACTCACCACGGCAGTAGAGCACCACCTCAGCCTCAGCCGGGATCTCCGTGTACCGGTCCTCGAGCTCGGCGAGCGGTATCGAGATGGCGCCGGGAAAGTGCGCGGAGTCGAACTCGTCTTTCGGGCGCACGTCGACCACCAGCATGTCCGAGGTCACCGCCGCCGGGTCGATCGTCGGCCCCTCTGCTCGCGGCTCGCTCATATACGCCTGCACGGTGTCCCGGAGCCGGGAGTTGCGAGCGAGCGCGACGCGCTTGGCCGCCGTATACAGTTCCGCAACATCATCGGCGGCGAGCCGGTAGAAGATGGTGGTGCGCCGACGCCTCGTCTGCACCAGGCCCGCACGCTTGAGCGACTGCAGGTGCGCTGAGGTCGTGGTCATTCCCATACCGGTGAGATTGGCCAGATCTTCGACCGAGTGCTCGCCCTGCGCCATGAGTTCGAGCAGTTCCAGGCGTCGCCCGTTCGCCATCGCCTTCGTGACTTCGGCGAACACGTCGAACACGTCAGCCTTGCGCAGGCCGTTCGTATTCTGATCATTCATGGAATAAGAGTAGCAGTCGGCTCTGGCATCCCAGCGGGAGGGTAGGCAGCACACCCTGCGCGCAAGGGCCGCGCCGCGCCATCGATCACGGTCGGTTCAGGGCGACTGCTTGCGCCTGGCCCACAAGAGTACCGGGATCAGCACAAGGGCGAGGACACCGCCGCCGATGGCCAGCAGTTGGTAGCTGGTCGCGCTCATGATGACACCAGAGAGGATAGCGCCGCTGGCGCCTGCCAGTTGCACGAAGACGTCGATCGCGCCCTGCGTCTTCGGACGATTCTGAGGCACGGTGGCATCGACGACGAGAGCCGTGCCCGAGACCAGGCCGAAGTTCCAGCCGACACCCAGCAGTACAAGCGCCAAGATCAGCAGGAACAGCGAATCACCCGGCGCCAGCGCCGCCAGCAGGCTCGCGATGAGCAGCGTGACGCCGGAGGCGACGACCATCGGAGCGCGGCCGAGCTTGTCCACCAGGATGCCGGTGAACAGCGACGGCAGCCACATGGAGCCGACATGCAGGCCGATGACCAGGCCTACGGCGGCCATCTCGTAGTTGTGGGCGCGCATCTGGATCGGGGTCATCGTCATGATCATGATCATCACGACCTGGGTGAGCACCATGACCGTTGCACCGACATACGCGCCGATGCCGGCCTTCGGAACGGATGCTGCAGCGCTGACGGTGCCGCCAACCTCAGTGGTCTCGTCGGCAATGCTGCGGGCCAGCAGGTAAGGGTCGGGGCGGAGGAAGAGGAACAGCACCATACCGGCAGCGCTGTAGGCGACAGCAGCAAGAATGAACGGGCCGGCCAGCGTCGGCACACCGATCGAGTCAGCGAAGCCGCCGAGCGGGTCGATGAGGTTCGGGCCGGCGACCGCGCCGATGGTGGTGGCGACCATCGCCATGCTCGCGCCGAAGCCGCGCCTGTGCGCCGGCGCCAGATCGGTGCCCGCGTAGCGCGCTTGCAGGTTCGTCGCCGTGCCGGAGCCGTAGACGAAGAGAGCAACGAACAGCAGCGGCACGCTGTCGATGACCGCGGCGATCACGACACCGAGCGCGCCGAGCCCACCGGCGATGAACCCGTAGGCGAGACCCAGGCGCCGACCGAAGCGCTGCGTGGAACGCCCCACCAGGTATGCGGCAAGGGCGGACCCCAGCGTGAAGAGGCCGGTCGGCAGGCCGGAGAGCGCATCCGAGCCGAGCATCTCCTGGGCGAGGAGCGCACCGACGGCGATACCAGCCGCAAGCCCCGCGCCGCCGAGTACCTGGCTGAGGATGACAACGGCCAGCGTGCGCTTGTGGACACGAGCCCGTTCGGCTTCAGCTGGGCCCGCGGCCCGCTGTTCGACATTCTGATTATGCGACATCGAGTGAGAGCCCCTCCGTTGCCCGCCGTTCGGCGGCGCTTTCGTCCGTTGCTTTCGCGTCGATTCCCCGGCCGCGCAGCCACTCCGTTGCGTCGCTGGAGAGGCGGCAGTGCTCACCCCGGCAGGAGAGCGCCGCCTCGGCCTCGCCCGCGTCGACCTTCGGCCCCGCAGCGCGCGGCCGCCCCATGTACGCCTGCGCCGTCGGCCGTTGCCACGGGCTATGCGCAAGCGCCATCCGCTCGAGCGACGGCAAATGGGCCGAGGGGCTGTTCGCCCACATGCCGGCGATCGTGGCCCGCTCCTCGACGGAGTGCTCGCCCAGCTCGCCCACCGCGATCAGCTCGAGCGATTCCGCGCGACGACCGCTGAACACGGCAGCCACCACCCCCGCGAACACGGCCGCCTTGCCCGCAAGTTCAATATTCCAAACATTCATGGAATAATATACTAGCAATCGCCCCGCCCGTAATAGCGAGGAATGGACACCCGAGGGCACGCATCCTGATTCCGGATCACGCACTCGGCCAGATCTGAGCAAAGACTCCGGCTGATCCCGAATCTTCTGAGCAGCCGATCGCGTTTCTGGGAGGATCGACGCATGACTGACCTCATCCCTCGCCGTTTGGGTCCGGTGCTGCTACCGAAAGAACCGCGGAGCGTCGGCAGTACCGCATCGAATCTCCGACGTCACTATCAGCTCCGCCGTCAGACGGGTCGAGGCAACAGCGCGAGGGCGTTCCCCTGGGACACTTGGAGGAATTGAGACGAACAAGGGAGTGGCATGCGTGTCGCAGTGATCGGTGCGGGTATCGCCGGATTGACCGTGGCCGCTGGGCTGGGCGCGGACGGGCACGAAGTCGTTGTCTATGAGCGCCGCGAGGAGCCCGGTGCGGTCGGAGCCGGGCTGACCCTGTTCGGCAACGCCTTCGATGCACTCGACGCGATCGGGCTGGGCGACGCGGTGCGCCGGGTGAGCAGCGATGCCATCGCCCGGATGCGCTCGGGGCAGCGGCGACCGTCCGGTGACTGGCTCGTGTCCTTGCCGTCCGCGATGGTCCGCACGCTGCGCAGTCTGCACCGCGCCGACCTGCACCGCGCGCTCGCGGAGGCCCTGCCTGCCGGGAGCATCCGACTCGGGCAAAGTGCCGCTCTCGCGGTGGACGGCCGGGCGGCCGTGACCGTGGACGGGGCCGAGGAACGGTTCGATCTGGTGATCGCCGCCGACGGTCTGCACAGCGATACCCGCACACGGCTGGGGCTGGATCGCGGCGTGCGCTACTCCGGGTGCACCGCCTGGCGTGGCGTCACTGGGTCCGGCGTCGATCTCCGGGGTGAGGTCGGCGAGACCTGGGGGCGCGGGCGCATCTTCGGCATCGTGCCGCTGCCGGATGATCGTGTCTACTGGTTCGCCACCGAGTCCACGGCCGCAGCCCAGCACGCAGATGATGAGCGAACAGCAGTACGGGAACGGTTCGGGAACTGGCACGAACCGATCTTGGCGTGCATCGACGCGACGCCGCCAGGTGCGGTGCTTCGACACGACATTCACGACCTCGCCCGGATTCCGGCGTCGTTCGTCAAAGGGCGCGTGGTGTTGGTCGGTGACGCCGCCCACGGGATGACCCCGAATCTGGGGCAGGGCGCGGGACAGGCAATCGAGGATGCAGCCATGCTGACCCTCCTGCTACGAAGCGGCAAGCCGGACGAGGCGCTCTCCAGATACGACGAGCTGCGGCGAAAGCGGACTCGGGCGGTCTGGCGGCAGTCGCGCCTCATGGGCAAGGTCGCGCAAGCGTCCCATCCGATCGGCGCGGGCATCCGCGATGGGCTCTTGCGAGCGACGCCGCCCGCGTTCATGGCACGAGCGACGCAGAGCATCCAGCGGTGGACCGGTCCGCAGACGTTGCCCGGCCGGGTTGCCCCGAGGTGAACATGCAGGTGGGATTGCAGCGAGTACCACGTGGAATCTCTGACGCCACTACCGAGGGCCAGCGGCGAGGTGCAGAGCTCGCGCGATGCGGAGGAGCGGCGGGTCGTCAGCAGCCAGCTTGAGGACTGCTGTTAGCTGGTCGTTGACTGCCTGGTGACGGACACGGCGAGTTGCGTGCGGTCTCGGAGGCTGAGCTTCCGCAAGATGCTGGTGATGTGGTTTTTCACCGTGCCCTCGGTGACGAAGAGCAGCCGTGCGATCGCGCAGTTCGATCGGCCTTTGCCGACGAGTTCGGCGATCTCGATCTCACGCCCGGAGAGTCCTGCGTGATGCGAACGGTCTAGGAGACTGCTGAATGCCACCGGGGCGCCTTCGCAGTGCGGACGGACGCCGGTCGCCTGCCCGCCGGAGCCTCGCTACTCTTCCTCTCGTCGGTACGTTTCGAGGAGTCGCAGCCAGACTTCGCTGATCGTGGGGTATGCCGGGACCGCATGCCAGAGGCGGTCGAGCGGAACTTCCCCGACGATGGCGATCGTCGCGGCGTGGAGCAGCTCGGCAACGTCCTGCCCGACGAACGTGGCGCCGATGACGACTTGGCGCTCCTCGTCGATGACGAGCTGGGCCCGGCCCGTGTAGCCGTCGGCGTGCAGACTCGCGCCTGCCACCTGCCCGATGTCGTAGACGACCGTGCGTACTCGGGTGCCCGCCGCGCGGGCCTGCGCTTCGGTGAGGCCGACGGCGGCGACTTCGGGATCGGTGAACACGACACGCGGGACCGCGAAGCGATCGGCCGTCGCGACATGCCCGCCCCACGGTTCGTCCGACAGTGGTGTTCCGTTCAGCCGGGCGGCGATGGCGTCGCCGGCGGCGCGCGCCTGATATTTGCCCTGGTGGGTGAGCAGCGACCGGCCATTGACGTCACCGACGGCATAGAGCCAGTCTGTGCCGTAGACGAGCATCGTGTCGTCGACCACGAGGTCAGGCCCGAGACCGACTGTTTCGAGTCCGAGGCCGTCAGTGGCCTGCCTGCGGCCGGTTGCGACGAGGATCTCGTCGGCGTGCACGCTGGTCCCGTCATCCAGACCGACCGTGACCGTTCCCTCCGCGTCACGATCGACGCGGGAGAGGGCAACGCCGATGCGCACGTCGGCGCCTTCCCCCGCCAGCGCTGCGGCGAGGTGCTCACCGACGAAGGGTTCCTCTCGGTCGAGGAGCGTGCCCTTGGAGAGGAGTGTCACCCGAGAGCCGAGGGAGGAGTACGCAAAAGCCATCTCGGTCCCGGCGACCCCTCCTCCGAGAATCATCAGGCGCGGTGGCACGTGATCTGCTGCGGTCGCTTCGCGGGTGCCCCACGGCCGGGCCTCGGCGAGGCCGGGGATAGCGGGGATGCGCGGGACGGATCCGGTAGCTAGAGCCACTGCCTTCGTCGAGTAGATCCGGTTGCCGACGTTCACCCGGCCACGGCCGTCGAGGCGTCCGTGGCCGCGGATCAGATCGATGCCGGCGGACTCCACCCAAGCGACCTGCCCGTCGTCCTTCCACCCGCTGGTGAAGGCGGTGCGCCGGGCGAGTACCGCAGCAGCGTCGAGCTCTTCGGTAACGGCTTCGCGGGCGCCCGGGAGCCGGCGTGCGGCGCGGAGGGCATGCCCGCTTCGCAGCAGCGCCTTCGACGGCATGCACGCCCAATACGAGCATTCTCCGCCGACGAGCTCGGATTCGACGATGGCGACACGGAGGCCGCGCTGGGTGGCGTAGTCGGCGACGTTCTCGCCGGCGGGGCCACCTCCGATCACGATCAGGTCGTAGTCGGAGACCGTGGTCTCAGGGGCGTTCATGCGTGCTCCTTGCGAAGCTTGACACTCAGGCGGATGGCGGAGATGAGGAAGAAGATTGCACCCAGGGCGGCGTACCCGGCCGCTCCGGTCATCACCCCGTTGCCCTTGAGCCCCTGGAAGAGGAACGCGGCTCCGGCGAGCACGGAGATGCCGCCGGAGAGCATCTGGGCGACCTGGCCGCCGGAGCGGCGGTTGCGGATCGCGGTAATCAGCTGCGGGATGCCGGACATGACCGCCCACACCCCCCAGACCGCAAGCGCGGCGGAGATCGACATCGACGAGGTGATGCCGAGCGCGATGGCGACGGCGAAGCTGACGACGACGCCTGTCCATTCCGCGGCCTTGGAGCGCTGGCTGTCGGGATCGGCGCGCAGCTGCCACAGCACGGCGCCTGCGTCGAATGCCGGGTAGACGATCAGCAGCACCGTCAGCAGGGCGTTCGGTTCATTGGCCCTGGCTGCTGTGGCGAACATGATGCCGACCCAGACGATCGCGAAGGCGAAGCGGACGAAGTAGAGCGTGCGCAGCTTCCGGCCGTAGGCGATCGCGGACGTGTTCCCAGTGATGGTCATGATGTGTTCCTGTTCTCGAATCAGGGCGAGTGCTCAGGCGACGGTGGTGGCGAGCGTGACGGGGACGTTGCCGCGCGTCGCGACGGAATACGGGCAGACCGCGTGCGCGGCAGCGACCAGTTCGTCGGCCGTCTCCTGGGCGATACCGCTTCCGATGCGGACGCGCAGCTCAGCGGCCAGCGCGAGGCCGCCCTCATCGGTCTTGGTCAGCGACACCTCAGCGGTGACGGTGGAGTCCGCGATGGGCGCCTTGTGCTGTGCGGCGACCATCTTCAGCGCCGAGTGGAAGCAGGACGCCCACCCGGCGGCGAACAGTTGCTCGGGGTTGGTCGCGCCACCGGGGCCGCCCATCGCGGTCGGGATCGCCAGGGTCACGTCGAGGAGGCCGTCGTCGGTGGTAGCGCGGCCTACTGCGCGGCCCTCCCCTGTCGAGGTGGCGGTGGTGGTGTACAGGGGTGCGGACATGACGTGTCTCCTTCTGATCGTCGTCAATAGAGTAACTAGTACGTCTACGTAGCTAAGGTAGACTACTTCGTACACCAATGCAACCCGCGCACGACGAACCGGAGGCAGGCATGCAGGCAGACGCAACGGAGACCGCCACGCCGAGGCGCTCGGCCGGCGCCACGCGCGAGCGCATCCTGGAAGCAACGAACCGGCTGTTCTACACGGAGGGCATCCGTGCCACCAGCGCCGACCGCATCATCGAAGAGGTCGGCATCACGAAGGTCACCTTCTACCGCCACTTCCGCAGCAAGAGCGATCTCGTGGTCGCCTACCTGACCCATCAGGCCGCTGCGGAGCGCGAGTGGTTCCAGGGGATGCGTCGCGCTGATGATCCGCTGGGCTCGTTGCACGCCATCGCGTCGGGAATCGGCGCCGCCAGTTGCTCTCCCGGGTTCCGGGGATGCGCGTTCATCAACGCCGCTGCTGAGTTCTCCGACCCGCACGACCCCGTTCGCGCAGTCGTCGACGCGCACCGTCAGTGGATGCTGGAGACCTTTGCCGCCATCGCCGCCGACGCCGGTATCGAAGACACCGAAGGAACTGCGCGTCAGCTCATGATGGTTCGGGACGGCGCAATGGTGAACGGCTACCTCGGAAATCCGGAGTCTGTCGCCGAGTCGCTGAGGGGCGCCTTCGACTCGGTGCTTTCAGCGACAAGAGACTGACGGCGCGGCGGCTACTCCTGCTTGGAGGGTGGTCATCATGACGGGGAAGACGACGCCTTTGGCGAGCATGACGATTGCAACAGCGTCACCGTCGGTGGCGTGACCCATCGTCCACTCGATCCGGCCGGGCGGCACGAGCTGCGGGATCGACGCCCGGATCTGCGCTGGGGTCGAGTCGTCAACCTCTGCGCGTCTGAATGTCGCGAAAGTCAGGGGCGCTCCCAGTGATGCCGTTGAGCTCGGCGACATCGTCCGGGGACAGCGTCAGCGCAGCACCGGTGATGTTCTCGCGCAGGTGCGCGACCTTGGATGTGCCGGGGATGAGCAGGATGTTGGGCGAGCGTTGCAGCAGCCAGGCCAGCGCGACGGCCATCGGGGTGGCGTTCAGGCGTGCGGCGACGCCTGTCAGGGCGTCGGACTGCAGTGGGGTGAACCCTCCCAGCGGGAAGAAGGGCACGTAGGCGATGCCATCGGCGGCGAGCTCGTCGATCAGGGCGTCGTCCCACCGGTTGGCGAGGTTGTACATGTTCTGCACGCACACGATCGGGGTGATTGCGCGGGCCTCGGCGACCTGCTCGGCGGTGACATTGCTCACCCCGAGCTGACGGATCAGCCCCTGCTCCTGGAGCTCGACCAGGGCCCGCATGGCCTCGGCGATCGACCCGGGCCGCGGGCCGGTGGCATCCCCCATGCGCATGTTCACCAGGTCAAGGGTCTCCACTCCGAGGGCGGCGAGATTCTCGTGGATCTGCTCGCGGAGGTCGTCGGGTGTGCGGGCCGTGGGCCAGCCGCCATCGGCATCGCGATTCGCTCCCACCTTGGTCGCGATCAGCACCGACTCCGGGTAGGGGTGCAGCGCCTCGCGGATCAGCTCGTTCGTCACCCGCGGGCCATAGGCGTCACTGGTGTCGATGTGGGTGATGCCCTGCTCGACCGCGTCACGCAGCACCGCAATCGCCCCGTCGTGATCAGCGGGGGGACCCATGACCCACGGGCCGGCCAGCTGCATCGCCCCGTACCCGAAACGGGAGATGGTCCGGTCGCCGAGATTCCAGGTGCCGCCAGGGAGCGTGGTCGGGTTTGTCGTCATGATGTCGTCGTGCCTTTCGTAGAACGCAGTCGGGGGTGGCGTTTCCCGCCTCCCTGCACCAGTATTAGAGAGCAACTCTCTTCTGGGAAGTACGCACCCTCGAGTGCGTAACCACCACGCGCGAAAGGTGAAGGCCCATGGCGACGACAACCGCGGCCGAACGACGAGAGCAGAACAAGAACGCCTACAACGCGTTCCTCGCCGTGTGTCCGAGCCGTCAGCTCCTGGACCGGCTCTCCGACAAGTGGGTCGTGCTGATCCTCTGCGCCCTCGGCGGCGACGGTCCCGGCGACCCGGGAGAACCCGCACCCCTGCGCTACTCGGAACTCTCGCGACAGATCGCCGGCGTCAGCCAGAAGATGCTCACCCAGACCCTCCGCTCCCTCGAACGCGACGGACTGATCACCCGCACCATCACTCCCACCGTGCCCGTCACCGTCACCTACGCACTGACCGACCTCGGCCTCTCGCTCTACCAGACCACCCGGCGGCTCAGAGCATGGGCACAGGACAACATGGACGCCGTCCAAGAACACCGCAACCGCTACGACACACCCGACACGTGAGCTTCAGCCGCTCGCTCACGTCTCCGTCCTGTACTGTGAGTGCCGCCTCCAGGGCGTCGGTTACGGCGAGGAGGGCATTCGCGAGCGCCTCCTCAGTGGCGTTGATCCCGCCGGAGTCCTTCTTGGATTCTTCGCCTGCCAACGCTTTGCGCGCTTCCGCGATCAGGGCGCGAGGCTCTTCGGGGGTCATCTTGTTCGCTACACTGCCCGCATGACCACCGCCACCGACAATCGAGCCCTTCACGCGACCGCTCTGGCCGCCGGGATACTCGCCCTCGTGGTGCTGTTCACCCTCCCAGGCGGCCCCGTCAGCTACCTGATAGCGATCGCCGCCGGCTTCATAGCGGTCCTGATCGGCCATCGTGCCGTGCGACGCTCCGGCCCCCTGCTTTGGGCAGCAGTCGGGGGCCTCGTGCTCGCCTACCTCGATTTGGTCGTCTCGTGCGGTCTCATGCTCGTTCGGGTCACGCGACTCCTCGCAGGCTGAACGCTCTCGATCAGGCGCAGTCCCGTCCTCTTGCGCAACAGGATGAAACCACACTCATCGGCAGCCCTCCTCCCGTCCTCGCGGTGTCGTCGCGGAGCGTGTCGATGCCGAAGGCATATGCGATCGACTCCGGTATCGGTGCATATCTGCTGCGAAACCGTTTCGGGACGGCATTCGCGGCAGGCACGGCGCTCCCTCTCAGCTCGACCGCTTACCAGGCAGAAGACCGCAATTCGCAGTCTCCCCGTCGAGAGGCTCCGGACCCGACCGAAACCGGCCATCAACGCTCGCCGATCACTCGCGAGAGAGAATCGTGAGAACCAGCAGATCTGGAGAGTGGCTTCTGCCGACGGGGGTGCTGCGCCAGTCGTAGAAGTGCCTTCTTCAGGGCGGGAAAGCCCGCCCGACCGCGCGCGGCCGGCGCGCCAGGCGACCGGCATCGGCTCGATCAGCGCCCCATCCGCAGGTCGACGTTCTCCGTCAGCAGGTGCAGCGTCGACGCGTCGACGGTGGTGAATTCTGCCGTGCCGCCGTCGTGCGACGTCAGGCCGTGAAAGCCGACTCGATGCGCAGATCCTCCTCGACTGGTGGATCGCATCGGGAGAACCGGGAGCGTGCGCCGCCGTCGCAGCTCGAAAGGCCGCCCGCTCACGAGGGTTCACGCGCGATCGCTGCCCCCAGCGTCCATGATTTCCAGTCACCGAGCGTTCACCGGCGTGGGATACGCTCGTGCCGAGGCGGCGCCGAGGCGGCGCCGCGGGAAGGGAGCGAACATGGGATTCGACAAGAGCGTAGCCGTCGTGACAGGCGGGGTCTCCGGTATCGGAGCGGCGATCACGAAACGTCTCGCCGGACTGGGGGCGCAGGTGTTCGTCGCCGACATCAACGCCGACGCGGTGGCCGCCGCGTCCGAGACCTTCGGGCCGAATGTCGCGGGGCTGCGCACCGACGTCACGAACGAGGCGGATATGGAGGCGCTGTTCGCCGCGGCCGTCGAGCGGTTCGGAACGGTCGATGCGGTGTACAACGTCGCAGGCGGATCGCGCCCGGGCAGCATTGTCGACATGGACCTGGCTACGTGGGATTTCAACATCCGTCTCAACCTGTACGGCGCCTTCCTGGGTACCAAGTTCGGTGCTCAGCAATTCCTCGCCGAGGGCAAGCCGGGCGTCATCGTCAACGTCGCATCCTTGAACTCGGAGGTGCCGATGCATCTCGGAGCCGGCTACTCCACCGCCAAGGCCGGGGTCGTCATGCTCACGAAGAACGCCGCCCTGGAACTCGCCGAGAAGCGGATCCGGGTCAACGCGGTCTCGCCCGGGTTGGTCGACACCCCGCTGACCGGTGGGCTGCTCGGCATGGACGGGGTGATGGAGGCCTATCTCGACCGCATCCCGGCGAAGCGGGCGGCTGACCCGGATGAGATCGCCGGAGTGGCGCTCTTCCTGGCATCGGAGGACGCCTCGTACGTCAACGGAGTGAACATCGTCGCGGACGGTGCCTGGTCGACGAGCGGATACCCGGACCTTCGCCGGTTCATCGGCTGATCGGAGACCGGTTCGGCACCACCCTCGGCACGGTCGTCGGTACGAGCGAGGGCATCGAGACGTGAAGGGGGGCGGCGAGGCCGTGGCCGGCTTCCCCGCCCCTGGGACTCCGGTCGGCGCGGCGGCCTCAGCACTCACCGCCTCCAGGAGCAGGATCGGGACGGCGACCCGGTGCTCCGCCACGTCGCCGTCCGCCGCTCGCACCGTGTCACCCGGTGGCACCGGTGCGCCCTTTGCACGATTGCCCATCATGATGCACGATGGGGTCACCCACCGATCGTCGACGACTCCCGTCCGAACATCCCGGAGAATGCCATGCTCATCGCCCTCTGGATCGTCAACGCGCTCCTCGCGCTCGCCTTTCTCGCCGCGGGCGGCACGAAGCTCGCCCGCCCCAAGGACGCCCTCGCGGCGAGGGGCATGGGCTACGTCGAGGACTTCGCGGCACCCACCATCAAAGCCATCGGCGCGCTGGAGGTGCTCGGCGCGCTCGGCCTGGTCCTGCCGCTCGCCACGGGCATCGCGCCGGTGCTCACGCCGCTCGCCGCCGTCGGCCTCACGATCACCATGATCGGCGCGATCGTCGTCCACGCGCGACGCCGGGAGAGCCCCGCGCCCGCCGTCGCGCTCGGGGTGCTCTCGGCGGCGAGCGCCGTGCTCGGCTTCATCACCCTGCTGTGAGCCCGGGTCGAGGGGCCGCCGCGGGCCGGGCGCCGCGAGCGCGTCGGGCGTAGGCTCGAAGCGGACGGGAGGGGGTCGGAATGCGGATCACCGCTCGGCCGAGCCGCGGAGCCCGTCTGGTCGCGGCATCGGCCATCGCGCTCCTGACGCTCGCCTCCTGCACGGCGCCTGAGCCCCCGTCCCCCTCGACGGCCGCGGAGGCGCTCCTCGAACCGCGGATCGTCGCGAGCGACCTCGATGCGCCGTGGTCGGTCGCGTTCTACGGCGACACACCGCTGGTCAGCGAGCGCGACAGCGCCCGCATCCTCGAGCTCGACGCCGACGGCAACGCGCGGGAGGTGGCCGTCGTCGAGGGCGTCGCACCTCGCGGCGAGGGCGGGTTGCTCGGCATCGCCGTGCGCGACGGGTACCTCTACGCGTACTTCACGGCGGACGAGGAGAACCGCATCGAGCGCTTCGAGCTGCGGGGAGAAGCCGGATCGCTCGCCCTGGGAGAGGCCGAGACCGTGCTCGAAGGAATCCCCGCGGCCGGCAACCACAACGGCGGCAGGATCGCGTTCGGACCCGACGGGCTGCTCTACGCGACCGCGGGCGACGCCGGCGAATCCGGGAACGCGCAGGATCCCGGCTCGCTCGCGGGCAAGATCCTGCGCGTGACGGCGACGGGGGCCGTCCCGGACGACAACCCCTTCCCCGGCTCGCCGGTCTACAGCTTCGGGCACCGCAACCCCCAGGGCCTGGCCTGGGCCCCCGACGGCACCCTGTACGCCAGCGAGTTCGGCCAGAACACCTGGGACGAGCTCAACGCGATCCGGGCGGGCGGCAATTACGGGTGGCCCGAGGCCGAGGGCATCGCCGGAGACAGCGGCTTCATCGACCCCGTGCAGCAGTGGGCTCCCGGCGACGCGAGCCCCAGCGGCATCGCGGTCGCCGGTGACGACCTCTACGTCGCGAACCTGCGCGGGGAGCGGCTGCGGCGGATCCCGCTCGCCGATCCGACGACCTCGACCGAGCTCGCCGTGGGCCGGTACGGGCGCCTGCGCGACGCGGTGGTCGCGCCCGACGGGTCGCTGTGGGTGCTCACGAACAACACCGACGGGCGCGGCGACCCCGAACCCGGCGACGACCGGCTGCTCGCGTTCGACCTCCCGCGCTAGTCCCGCGCCCGCACCCCGGCCGCTCCGGCTGCTCTCGCGGAGGCGACGCTCGCCCTCGGCGAACAACCCTTAGCACTCTCCCTGCGAGAGTGCTAATCTATAGTCAAGTTGAGTCAAGAGCACTCAACTTTCACACCGGTGCAGATTCAGCTCAGACGAAAGGTGAAGTGATGGCAAACCACAGTCCTATCCGCGAAATGGAACGCCTCGCCGACGCGCTGTTCGACGGCCCGTCGAGGGGACCGCGTCGCATGCCGATGGATCTCTATCGCGACGGCGACCGCTACCTGCTCACGGCCGACCTCCCAGGCATCGACCCGGGATCGGTCGACGTCGACGTCGACGGGCAGCTGCTGACGATCCGCGCCGAGCGCACGCTCCCGGGCGCCGACAACGTGAAGTGGATCACGCGCGAGCGCACCTCCGGCAGCTTCCTGCGTCAGCTCAGCCTGGGGCAGGGCATCGACACCGAGAGGATCTCCGCCAGCTACGACAACGGCGTGCTGAGCGTCACGATCCCCGTGAGCGAGCGGGCGAAGCCGCGCAAGGTGCAGGTGACGAACGGCTCGGTGATCGAGGCCGTGTCCGACACAGCCCAGGCCGAGGGCGGGCAGCGGAGTATCGAGGACCCGCAGGCGTAGCGGCGGGTTCGGGATCGGGGCTGCGGCGAGGAATCCTCGCCGCAGCCCCTCCCCGCGCCGACCGGAGGGTCTACCCGCCGAGGCCGACCGGGGGCACCAGCACGCGGCGGCGATCCCGCACCCACACCGCCCCGTGCTCCCGTCGCTCGGCGCGGGTAGCGAAGCGGTAGCGGTACGACACCACCCGCACCCAGCGCGGCGTGCGCCCACCGAACGGGTCCTTCCGCAGCAGCGCGAGGGTCGGCGCATCCGCCTCGAGCAGCCGCACCAGGAAGACCGCGAACCAGTCATCGAGCGAGCGCCCGAGCGGCAGGAACCACATCAGCCAGTCCAACCGCAGGTGATACGGCGCGAACTGCCGCGGCACCCGCCGCACGTCGCCGGGCTTGCCCTTGAACTCGTACTCGCGCCAGTCGGCCGAGGCGTGATCCTCGCCCTCCGTGCCCTCGACGACGTACTCGACCCGCTCCCTCGTGACCGTACCGAACGCGCCATAGGCGTTCGCGAGCTGCCAGCGGTTGAAGCTCGCGTTCATCAGCTGCCGCCTGGCGAACAGGTTGCGCAGCGCGGGCCAGCTGAGGGCGGCGTACAGCGCGCCGACGGCCGCGGTGAGGGTCAGCCAGGAGAGCGGAAGCTCGCCCGCATCGGATCCGCCTCCGACCCCCGGCACCGACACCGGCACCGACACCGCCGAACCCGCCAACACGATCGTCGCCCAGTTGAGCCACGCGAAGTTGCCGGTCAGCACGAGCCACAGCTGCGTCGCGACGACGACGCCCGCCGCCGCCGCGCCCACGATCGCGGGGACCGGGCCGGAGACCCACAGGCCGAGGACCGGCGCGAACAGGAGGAACGGCACCACCAGCTGGGCGAAGTGGTTGCCGAGCGCCTCGCCGCGGTGGAACCACCGCGGCAGCAGGTGCGCCTGCCGGCTCAGCGGGCCCGGCATCGGCTGGGTCTCGTGGTGGTACACGAGAGCGGTGAGGTCTCGCCACTCGCGGCCGCCGCGGATCTTGATCATTCCCGCGCCGAACTCGAGCCGGAACACGAGCCACCAGAACAGCACGATCACCACCGTCGGCGGCGGCTGATCCTGCGACCCGAGGAACGCGGCGAGGAAGCCGGCCTCGAGCAGCAGCATCTCCCACCCGAAGCCGTAGAAGGTCTGCCCGATGCTCGAGATCGACATGTACCCGAACCACAGCGCGAGAAAGCCGAGCATCGGCACCCACGGCGGGCCGAGCTGCGGGATCCCGGCCGCCAGCAGCCCCGACACTCCGATGCCGGCCCAGCACAGCGCCGCGAGGCGCCGATCGGTGTAGCGGATGCGCCGGAACAGCGTCGGGCGGATCGGCTGCGCGCGCGGCTCCGAGGATCGCGCCCAGTCGAGCAGCCGCGGTGCGGGGAGCAGGCCCCGCTCTCCGAGCAGCGGCCGGAACTGGTTCAGGGTCGAGGCGAACGCGACGAGGTAGAGCGCCGCGATCCCCCGCTGCAGGATCTCGCGCGCAAAGCCGAAGTCGACAGCCGCGAACCCGTCCATGCCGACAGCGTACGCCTCCGGCCCGGGGCCCGCCGCAGGGGGGCGCCTCGGCTCAGGGGACGGTGTGGCCCGCCGGTCGAGTAGGCTCCCGGTCAGACGCCGACACCCGCGCAGGCGCCGGCTTCTCCCAGACGGGGGGAAGCCTCCTCAGCGGCGCGTCGCCGATCGAATCCACGTAGTCGATGAGCGCACGGGCACGAGCACTCCCGATGCGCGGTTCGGCCAGCCGTCGGAACTTGCCGCGCACCTCGGCTGCGCTGAACGGCATCGGCTGGCTCCCGCGGGCGGTATCCCGCTCGATGACGTGGTCGCGCGACGCGGTACCGAGGATCACGCGCACCGACTGCGGCGACGGCAGGTCCTCAGTCTCCGCCACGCTGAACATCTGCAGCGTTCGCGCCACCTCGGGATCCGAGAACCTCAGGTACGCGTCGGGATCGAGCGACTGCCCCAGCAAGAGCAGGGCGAGCGCTATCGGCAGGCTCATCCGCGCCGCCTCCACGGTGCGGGGCTCCTCCGGGCAGATCATCCGGCGCAGGAACGGCGAGAGCTCGATGCGAACGGACCGGATCTCCTCCGAGGAGACCTCGTCGCCGCGAAGCGCATCGATCACGCCGTCGATCGCGGGGTGCGCGCTGCGGCACGCCGCGTACATCTTGACGGCCGAGTGGCCGGCGTGCCACCGCTCCCCCAAATCGGTCACGAGTTCTCCCGGCCGCGCACTCCGGGCTCCGTGCGTGGTGAAGTAACCGCCCCAGACGTCCTCGAAGATCGCCGTCGGCCCGGCCGCTCCCGCGCGGGCCAGCATGGCGGCTTGGAGCCCGCCCCCCGCGGCGTTCGCGGCGTGGAGCTGCTTGGCCATCGAGCCGTCCTCCGCGAAGGCCCAGGTGCCCGCGCTCGAGCTCGCCGCGAGAGCGAGGGCCGAGGCGCACTGCTCCGCGTCGAGGCTCATGGCCCGTGCGGCCGCGGCCGCGGCCGCGAAGACCCCGCACGTCGCCGTCGAATGCCACCCGGCCCCGTTGTGCGCGTCGTATCCCCCGAGGGCGTTCTGCACGCGCCGTCCGACCTCGTAACCGGCGATCATCGCCGCAATGAGGTCTGCGCCGCTCCCCAGCCGTCCCGCATGCGCGAGGGAGAGGAGCGTCGGCACGACGACGGCGCCCGTGTGATCGCACCCCTCGGTGTCGTCGATCTCCGCCGCGTGCGCCGCGACGGCGTTCACCCTCGCCGCGTCGATCGGGTCGCGCGGCGCTCCGTCGATCAGCAGCGGCGTATCGCCGGGGGCGCGGAAGACCTGGGCCGCGATCCGCACGGGCCGCCGCCCGTCGCCCGCGATGGCCGCGCCGATCGTGTCGAGCAGGTGGTCCTTCGCCTTGGCGTGCAGGTCGATCGGGATCTCCGGGAGGTGCAGCGCGCTGACCCACTCCCCGAGCCGGCTCGCGAGCGTCTTCACGCCTCCCTCCGGGCGAGCTCGGTGAAGAGCGCGTACGGGTGGGACGGATCCGGGTCGCGAGTGCTCCAGTACGCGTGGAGTTCGGCGCAGGTCGCGAACCAGGCGTTCCCCTGCGCCTGAAGCCCCGTCAAGAAGCGGCGGAGCATGCGGGCGCGGCTCGCGATGCCCATCACCTCGGCGTTCAGCCGGAGGTGGACGAGCGTTCCGTAGCGTGCGGCGCCGCGGACCTCGCACCACCAGTTCTCCTCGACGGATTCGAGGGGCGTGATGCGCGATTGCCCCGGAGGGAACGGCGGATCGAGGTTGTACCCCAGGTACTGCTGGTCTTCGAGCTCGTATCGGAACGGGATCTCGACGAGTTCGGTTCCGGTGAGGTGGAACGGCAGCTCGTCCGAGGGCAGCGACGACGACCAGGCGAATCCGGCTCGCTGCATGGCGGCGGGGAAGCCCTCGCGCCACTCTCCGCCGGGGGTGCGGAATCCGCGCGGGGCCTCACCGGTGATCTGCTCGATGGCCGCGCGCCCGACGATCATCTCGTCGACCTGGCCCTCGAGGGCGAGCCGGTCGAAGTCGAGGTGCCGGTGCCCGTGCACGCCGATGCCGTGCCCGGCCTCGTGCACGGCGCGCACCGTGCCCGGGTAGCGGTTCGCGATCTCCCCGGGGAAGAACCACTGCGCGGTGATGCCGAGGTCGGTCAGCAGGCCGAGCAGCCGGGGCGCACCGTGCTCGGGCCCGTAGAGGCCCGCCGAGCGCGACTTGTGCCGGTGGATGTTCTCGGGGTCTTCCGCCAGCAGCGGCAGGTCGCCGTCGACGTCGATGGAGAGGGTGAAGGCGTGCGCCTTCCCTTCGGGCCACTTCATACCGCGCTCACCGCCCCGTGCTCCGCCGCGACCTCGTCCGCGCGCATGACGCGCACGTCGTCCCGGTCCACGAGCCCGCCGATGAACTCGTCCATGAGCACCGTGCGGCCGGGCGTGCCGATGACCTTGGGGTGCCAGATCGTCGAGACCGTCAGTCCCTCCTCCGCCGCGGCCTCCACCTCTTCAGCCCAGCTCCTGAAGGCGGGGCGGTAGGGAGCGATCCGGTCGAGACCGCTGGGGAAGTCAGGTGCTCGGTGGTACGCGAACACGGAGTAGTCGTCGAAGAGCGACTTCGCCGGGATCTCGACGAGGGGCACGCCCGCGTACCGGTAGGGCTGGTCGCCGCCGCGCATCGAGCTCGAATAGGTGTAGCCGTGCTCGGCGAGCAGCTCGGGCGTCTCGGGCGCCAGGTCTCCCGAGGGAGCGCGGAATCCCAGCGCGCGGTGCCCGAGGACGTCGCGGAAGCTCTGCTGGCTTCGGCGCAGGATGTCCGCTTGATCGTCGCGGCCGCGACCGTAGAACTTCTCGTGCCGGTCCCCGTGCCCGGCCATCTCGTGCCCCTCCGCGAGGATGCGCCGGCAGAGCTCCGGCCAGGTGCGCGCCACCCAGGCCGGTGTGAAGAAGGTCGCGGCGACACGGTGGCCGCGGAGCACGTCGAGGATCCTCGGGACCGCTCTGTGGGGACCGTAGGCGCCGAGGGCGAAGTAGCCGGGGCGCTGCCAGATCTTCCCGGAGACCATGGCCTCGCCGGTCGGCCCGTCGAGGTCGAAGGCCAGGACGACCCGGGCGGGGGTGCTCCCCGCCCGGGTCGTCTCGGACGCGTGGGTCACTCGGTGACCTCGTTGATGGCGGGCGGGCGCAGCCCGTCCTCGATGCCGTACTTCGTGAGGATCTTCTCGGTGGTGCCGTCGTCGTACATCTCCTGCAGCACGCCGCGCACCGCCTCGGCGAGCGCCGTGTTGCCCTTCCGAACCGACGCGGCGAAGGGCTGGGCGATGAGGACGTCGAGCACGATCTGGTACTTGCCCGGATCCTGCTCCTCGAAGTACGCGAGGTTCTCGGCGCCCTGCACGGCGAGATCTGCGCGACCCTGGTCGAGCTGCAGACGGGCGGCCGCGCCGGAGTCGGCGCCGACGATCTTGACCGCCGGCTCGCCCGCGGCCTCGCACACCTTGGCGCTGTACTCCTGGAGCGCCGGGTAGTAGTCGGTCTTGGTGCTGACCGCGATGGGCACGCCGCAGGCGTCCGTGGGCTTGGCGAAGTCGCCGGCCCTGTCTGGCGTGGTGTAGAAGCGGCCCGTCGAGGAGTAGTAGTCGATGAAGTCGAGGGTCTTCTGCCGCTCGACCGTATCGGACATGCCCGAGATGACGAGATCCACGCGGTCGGTGCGCACGGAGTTGATCAGCTGGTCGAACTTCTGCTGCTCGAACTTGACGTCGAGATTCAAGCGCTTCGCGACCTCGGTGATCAGCTCGACATCGCTGCCGATGAGTTTCTCCCCGTCGAGGTACTCCATCGGCGGGAAGTCCGGCGACAGACCGACGGTGAGGGTGCCGTCGACGATCGTGGTGAAACCGGCGTCGCCGGATTTGCTGCTGCCGCTCTCGTTGCCTCCCGCGGATCCGCTGCAGCCCGCGAGGAGCGCTACGGCCGCGCCGGCGGCGATCAGACCGAGAAACTTCTTTGTCATGGTGTCTTTCCTTACTTCTGAGTGGGTCTACAGGACGCGTGAGAGAAAGGCGCGGGTGCGCTCGTGCTGGGGGTTGTCGATGACCTCGGAGGGCGTGCCCTGCTCGATGACGACGCCGTCGTCCATGAACACCACGCGGTCGCCGACCTCCTTGGCGAAGCCGATCTCGTGGGTGACCACGATCATGGTGAGCCCTGCCTGCGCGAGACCCTTCATCACCGAGAGGACGTCGTCGACCAGCTCGGGGTCGAGGGCTGAGGTGGGCTCGTCGAACAGCATCAGCTCGGGCGACATCGCGAGTGCGCGGGCGATCGCCACGCGCTGCTGCTGACCTCCGGAGAGCTGTCGCGGGTAGGAGTCGCCACGATCGCCGAGGCCGACCTGCTCGAGCAGATCCTGCGCGACGCGCTTCGCCTCGGCGGGCTTCGTGTTCTTGACGAGCCGCTGCGCGTGGGTGATGTTCTGCATCACCGTCATGTGCGGAAACAGGTTGAAGCGCTGGAACACCATGCCCATCCGGGCCCGCTGCACGGCGATCTGGTCCTCCTTCAGCTCGTGCAGCAGCTCGGGGTCTCTCGTATCCCGGCGGTAGCCGATGATCTGGTCGTCGACGTGGACGAACCCGGAAGTCGGGCGCTCGATGAAGTTGATCGCGCGCAGCAGGGTCGACTTGCCCGAGCCGGAGGGACCGAGGATGCACACGACCTCGCCCTTCCGGATGTCGAGGTCGATGCCCTTGAGCACTTCGCGGAGGCCGAAGGACTTGCGGATGTCCCGCAGCCGGACGAGAGGCGATGGGGTGTTCACTTGGTCCTCCCGGGGGTGCCGAAGAAGTTCTTGACCCGCTGGATGGGGGTCGGCGGAAGCGCCGCGGTGGTGCTGCCGCGCGCGAAGTAGCGCTCGACGTAGTACTGGATCGAGGAGAGCACCGAGACGGCGATCAGGTACCAGATCGCGGTGACCAGCAGCAGCTCCATGATCAGGTTGTTGACCAGGTAGATGTGCTGGGCCTCGTCCAGGATCTCGCTCGCACCGATGGCCGACGCCAGGGACGTGGTCTTCAGCATGCCGATGACCTCGTTGCCGACCGGCGGGAGGATCACGCGCATCGCCTGAGGCAGCACGATGGTGCTCATCGTCTTCGTGCCCTTGATCCCGAGGGCCTTGGCGGCCTCGGTCTGCCCCTCGTCCACGGACAGGATGCCCGCTCGCACGACCTCGGAGGTGTACGCGGCCTGGTTGAGGCCGAGGCCGAGGATCGCCGCGACGAACGGGGTGACCAGGTCGACGGTGCGTCCCTGGAAGAGGCCGGGGATGCCGACCATCGGGAAGATGAGCGCGATGTTGAACCACAGCAGCAGCTGCAGGTAGACCGGGGTGCCGCGGAAGACCCAGACGTAGATCCAGCCGATGCCGGAGACGACGGGATTGTGCGAGAGCCGCATCACGGCGATCAGCACGCCCAGGACGATGCCGATCGCCATGGAGATGACGGTCAGCACGATGGTGACCACGAAACCGGTCAGGATCGTGCCGGCGGTGAAGAACTCGCCGACGGTCGCCCAGTCGATCTGAGCCCGCGCGAACGAGATGACGATCGCCGCGAGCACCGCGACCGTCGCCGCGCCCGCGAGATATCGCCCGATGTGCTTGAGCCTGATGACTCGATAGTTGGATAGTGCGGTGCCGGTCATGCTTGTTCCTCCTTCGGAGCAAATGCGGCCTGGTACTCGGCGATCTCACGACGGAGGCGCTCGCGCTGCGCCCCCTGCCGCGACGGGGCCGTCCCGTTGCCTCCGGAGCGGCGCGACACCGCCGACTCGAGGGTGAGGCGCTCGAGCACGTCGGCGGTGATCCGCGAATCGATGCTGGCGAGGTCCGAGGCGCTGAGATCCTCGATGCCGATGCCGCGCTGCTCGCAGACGACGACCGCGCGACCCGTGATGTCGTGCGCCTCGCTGAAGGGGATCCCCTGCTCGGCGACCCAGTCGGCGAGTTCGGTCGCGAGCGTGAAGCCCTGCGCCGCCTGCTCGGCCATGCGCTCCGGCACGAAGCTCATCGTGCGCACGAAGCCGGTGATCGCGGGCAGGACCTCGTCCAGCAGGTCCGAGGTGTCGAACGCGTAGTGCTTGTCCTCGGAGAAGTCGCGGTTGTAAGAGAACGGCACCGACTTCATCACGCCGAGCATGCCCGTGAGGTTGGCCTGCAGCCGGCTCGCCTTGCCGCGCGTGAGCTCCGGGATGTCGGGATTCTTCTTCTGCGGCATGATCGACGAACCGGTCGACCACGCGTCGTGCAGGCGGATCCACCCGAACTGCTGCGATCCCCACAGGATCAGCTCATCGGAGAGGCGGGAGAGATTCGTGCCGATCGACGCCCCGGCGTAGAGGAAGTCGATGACGTGATCGCGGCTGCCCACGGCGTCGATCGAGTTCGCGATGACGTCGCGGTACCCGAGCTCCCGCGCCATCGCGACCTGGTCGCCGTGGAAGGAGCTGCCCGCCAGCGCCGCCGCGCCGAGCGGCGACAGCGACACCGCTTCACGGGCGGCGGCGAGACGCCTGAGGTCGCGCGCCAGGGTCTGGGCGTGCGCGAGGAGCTGGTGCCCGAAGAGCACGGGCTGTGCGGGCTGCAGGTGGGTGAAGCCGGGCACGATGGCATCCCCTGCGTCCTCGGAGCGCTCGATGAGCGTTTCGACGAGCTGCCCGAGCCGGGCAGCGATCTCGTCGATGCGCCGTCGCAGCCAGAGGCGGAGGTCGTTCGAGGTCTGGTCGTTGCGCGAACGTCCGGCGCGGATCTTGCCGCCCACGGATCCCACGCGCTCGATGAGCGCGCGCTCGAGGTATCCGTGCACGTCCTCGTCGGCATCCGTCGGGGCGATCGCGCCCGAGACGTGGTCCTCGCCGATCCGCCGGAGCGCGGCGGCGAGTTCGGCGCGCTCCTCCGCGGTGACGACGCCGCAGCGCTCGAGCTCGCCGAGGTGAGCGATCGATCCCTGAATATCCTCCGGCGCCAAATCGAAGTAGCGCCGAGGCGACCGCGAGATGCGCTCCAGGGCGGGATCGGGGCCGTCGGTGAAGCGGCCTCCCCACAGCTTGCCGTCGTCGTGAACGCCGCCCGCGTTGTTGTGGTTCATGTCGGTGAATTGCCTCCTTGAAATCCTTCGATTTATTAGACAATCCAAAATGTCCAACAATCTTGTGGACCTATTACAGCGGAAAATCAGTAGGATGGCAAGAGCACCCCGATTTTTGTTGGACATAAAGCGGTGAGGTTTGCAATGGCGGGAGACTCACAGAAGATGCTGAACGGGCCGGATGGGCGCATACAGGTTCCGAGACGAGTGGCGGCCAAGCGCGAGAGCCTCGCCGAGGGCCCGCCCGCGCCGCAGTTCATCGCGGACACGCTCAAACACCTCATCCTCGTCGGAGAGCTCTCGCTCGGAACTCCCGTCACCGAGAAGTGGATGACCGAGCGCTTCCAGGCCTCCCGCACAACCGTGCGCGAGGCGCTCAATCTGCTGGTCGCCGAACGATACCTGGATCAGAAGCCGTACAAGAGCGCCCGAGTCCGGTCGTACTCGCCCGGCGAGGTCGCCGACATTCTGGAGGCCAGGCGCCTCCTCGAGGGGTTCGCAGCGGATCGCTGCGCCGACGCGACCGAGGTGGCGCGGGCGGAGCTCCGCGCGTCATTCGCCAAGTACGCGAGCGAGATCTCCGCGCAGCAGCAGAACTCCGCCGCTATGGCGCACGTGGATCTGCACGTCGCGATCGTCGGGCTCACGGGCAACAGGGAACTGGTACTGGCCGAGCACGACCTGATGATCGGTTCGCTGCTGCTCATCGACCTCATCAACTGGCACCTGCGGGATTCCGAGAAGATGTACATGGAGCATCTTCGCCTGGTCAACGCCCTGCTCGAGCCCGACCCGGAAGAGGCGCGAAGACTCACCGACGCGCATCTCGACATGGTGCTCGACGCCGCTCACAAGCGGCTGCCGGGCACCGGCTAGCGGCGTCGGGCCGCAGCAGCCTCACGGAGGAGGCGGATGCTGCGCGTCCGGGCCGGCCGGAGGAGTTCGGCGGGACCGTCGCGACGAGGAGGACGCCGCGAGGGATCCCGCGGCTCGCCTGGCCGTGCGCGCGACGGCGCCCGCCCCCGCGCCGGCCCCGGTGACGACGGTGCCGCCCGCGGCGCGCGCGCCGCGGAGAATCCTGCGCTCGATGCGCTCCGCTCCCTCCCTGGGAGCGAGATCGGGGGCGAAGTCGGCCGGCGCCGGCCCGAAGGCGAGGCGAGAAGCCGCGACGACGCGGCGCCCGAGGACGTGGTTGCCCGCGCCGCCGACAGCGGCGCCGATCCCGAACGGAAGCGCCTTGCCCACGAACGAGCCGGCGCCGACCTTCGCGAAGTGGCTCACGAAGGATCGCTGCAGCACGTCGAGCACCGGCCGCACAGCGCCCCTCGGCAGCGTCTTCGTGACGACCTCTCCCCAGAACGCGGGCCGGCCCCCGCCGCGGCCCACCGCCTGGCGAGTGAGCTGGCCGAGCAGATCGGCTCCCTCGCGCCCGAGCATCAGGCTCATGACGAGCATGCGGGCCCGGTCGGGGTTCTCGACGGGGAGGCCGTGCACCTCGGCGACCGACTGCGCGAACAGGGCGGTGCTCTCGAGGAAACCGACCGTCTCGACGCCCGACAGGGCGAGCGTGGCCGGTGTGCTGATGGCGGGAATCACGGCGGTCGCGCCGACCGCCGCGCCGCCGCCCGTGATCGCGAGCAGGTAGCGGCGCTCGAGCACGCGGATCACCTGGTCGGGGCTCGCGTCCGGGTGGCGCAGCCGCACGCTGCGGATGTGCGCGAGCACCGCGGGGCGCTGCACCGCGAGCGCCCGATCGAGGGCGCGGGCGAAGCCGCGGCGGTGCTCCGGCCCGGTCGGCAGCGGGAGCCCGGTCGGAGCGTGCATCGGGGGCGCGTGGACCCGCGCCGGGGGCTCGGGCTGCGCGGGCGCGGGGACGATCTCGTTCACGCCGCGATTCTACGAATCCCGCTTGGGAGAACGGCCCGTGACGGCTCGCGCCCATCGCCGTCGGCCGCCCCCGCAACGCCGGCGGTCGGAGCGCTGAGCGCACCCCGACGCGTCGACGACGCCCCGGGCGTAAGCTGCATCTGTGCCAGACACCGTGAAATCGGCCGCGCGCGCCGCCGAGAGCCATCCGGCGCTGCGAGCGCTCGCCCGGGGCGGATACGTGGCGAGCGGCATCGTGCACGTGCTCGTCGGCGTCATCGCCCTCGCGGTCGCCCGGGGCTGGCGCGGCGAGAGCGACCAGGCCGGCGCGCTCACCGCCATCGCCGAGGTGCCGGCGGGGTTCCTCGCGCTGTGGGCGCTCTCCGTGCTGCTGTGGGCGCTCGGCGCGTACCACGCGATCCACGGGGTCGCCGCCCGCATCGGGAACCGCTCGAAGCGGTGGGCCCGCAGAGCGGCCGAGTGGGGGCAGGCCGTCGTCTTCATCGTCATGGGCGGGCTCGCCGCGGCGGTGGCGCTCGGGGCGCGGCCGGACACCGAGCAGAGCGCCGAGAGCGCGGGGCGCGGCGTGCTCTCCTTCTCGGGCGGGCCGTTCCTGCTCGCCGCGGCCGGCATCGCGATCGGGATCGGCGGGGTCTCGTTCATCGTCATGGGCGCGCGCCGCAGCTTCCGGCAGCGGGTCGACCTCCCCTCCGGCGCGGCGGGGCGCTGGATCTCGGGTCTCGGGTCGTTCGGCTTCATGGCGAAGGGGCTCGCGCTGATCGTCATCTGCGTGCTGGTCTGCGCGGCGGCGGTGCGCGGCGAACCGCGGCTCGTGAGTGCACTCGACGGGGCGATCCGCTCGCTGCGGGAGCTTCCCGCCGGCCCGGCTCTCGTGGCCCTCGTCGGCATCGGCTTCATCTCCTACGGTGTGTTCTGCGGCTTCCGGGCGCGCTACGCCGAGCTCTGACCGTCCGTTCTCCGGCCGAGGCCGCCGCGGTATCGCGGCTCAGCGGTTCACGTCGACGACCGTGCGCCCGCGCACGCGGCCCCGCAGGATCTCGGCCGCGTGAGCGCGGGCGTCGTCCAGCCCGATGGTCTCGGTCATGCCGTCGAGCAGCCCGCGATCGATCTCCGCGGCGAGCGCGTCCCACGCCCGCTGCCGCAGCGCCCGCGGCGCGTCGACCGAGTTCGCCCCGGTGAGCGTGACGCCGCGCAGGATGAACGGCAGCACGCTCGCGGGCAGGTCGGGGCCCTGGGCGAGACCGCAGGCGGCGACGGTGCCCCCGTACGACGTCTGGGCGAGAACGTTCGCGAGCGTCGTCGAGCCCACCGAGTCGATCGCGCCGGCCCAGCGCTGCTCCTGCAGCGGCTTCCCGACCGCCTCGGACAGCTCGCGGCGGTCGATCGTGCGCGCCGCCCCCAGGCCCGAGAGGTAGTCGGCCTGCTCGCCCGCGCGGCCGGTGGAGGCGACGACGCGGTATCCGCGGCCGGCCAGCAGGGAGATCGCGACCGACCCCACGCCTCCGGCCGCGCCGGTGACGAGCACTTCTCCCTCATCGGGACCGACCCCGCCGTCCTCGAGCGCGAGCACCGAGATCATCGCGGTGAACCCGGCGGTGCCGATCGCGGCGGCGCGGAGCGGGGTGATCGTCTCCGGGAGGCGCACGAGCGCGTCGGGCCGCACCCTGGCGCGGGTGGCGAAGCCGCCGTGCCGGTACTCGCCCAGGCCGTCGCCGTTGAGCACTGCGAGGTCTCCGGCGCGCCAGCCTTCGACGTCCGAGGACGTGACGCGCCCGACGAGATCGATGCCCGGGATGAGCGGCCACGACCTGACGATGCCCCGGCCCGCGAGTGCGAGCCCGTCCTTGTAGTTGAACGAGGAGTAGAGCACGTCGAGCTCGACCGCCCCCTCGAGCAGCTCGCTCTCCTCGAGCCCGTCGGCGAGGCGGGGCTCAGCGCCCTGCTCATCGACCACGATCGCACGCATAGACCCCCCTCGCGTCTTCAGGATACCGCGTGGCCTCCCCCCTGCCGCAAGGCTCCGACGTGCCGCACCGCGGCGCCGCCCGAGCGATTCGTTCAGCCTGTCGTCAGCCCCGCGCGTGCAGACTGGGGCCATGCGAGTGCTGATCGTGGACGACGAGGTGCGGCTCGCCGAGGGCGTGCGCCGCGGGCTCGAGGCCGAGGGTTTCGCGGCCGACGTCGCGCACAACGGGGTGGACGGCCTCTGGCGGGCGCGCGAGCAGCAGTACGACGCGATCGTGCTCGACGTCATGATGCCGGGCATGAGCGGCTACCTGGTATGCGCGGCGCTGCGGGCGGAGGGCAACTGGACGCCGGTGCTGTTCCTCACGGCGAAGGACGGCGAGTGGGATGAGGTCGAGGGGCTCGACACCGGCGGCGACGACTGGCTGACCAAGCCGTTCTCCCACCCCGTGCTCGTCGCGCGATTGCGCGCTCTCGTGCGGCGCGGCGCGCGGGAGCGGCCGACCGTTCTGGAAGCGGGCGACCTGCGGCTCGATCCCGCCGCTCGCTCGGTTACCCGCGGTGAGACGCGCGTCGATCTCACGGCCAGGGAGATCGCGGTGCTCGAGTTTCTGATGCGGCGCCGAGGGGAGGTCGTCACGAAGTTCGAGGTGCTCGACAACGTGTGGGCCGACGACTTCGAAGGCGATCCCAACATCGTCGAGGTGTACATCGGCCGGCTGCGACGCAAGGTCGACCGGCCCTTCGGCCGCGCAGCCATCGAGACGATGCGCGGGGCCGGCTACCGGCTGGCGGCCGACGGTGGCTGAGCGGCGCGGACGCTCGATGCGCACCCGGATCACGGCGGGGGCGGTGCTGGTGGTCGCTCTGGCGCTCGGGATCGGTGCGGTCGGCACCGTCTGGATGCTGGACCGGATCCTCACGGACCAGATCGCCTCGCAACTCGAGTCGGAACTGGAGAGCATCGCCGACGCGTTCGACACGGGCGGACCGGCCGCGGCGGGGATCGATCAGCGCGACGATGAAGACGTGCTGATCGCGCTGCGCACCGGCAACCGGACGGTGGTCAGCAACGACCGGGCGCTGCAGCTGCCGAAGCCCGCCCGCGAAGACGCGCCCGCGCCGGCGGAGGTCGGGGGCGAGCGCATGCTGGTGGTCGGTGAGGAGGTCGAGGGCGGCACGCTCGTCCTGGCCCGCTCCACGGAAGCGATCGACGAGGCGGTCTCCACGGCCACCCTGCTGCTCGCCATCGCGGTGCCCCTCGCGATCGCGCTGATCGGCACGATCGTCTGGGTCGTCGCCGCGCGCGCTCTCGCACCGGTCGAGCGCATCCGCCGGCAGGTCGATCAGGTGGATCCCCGAGCCCTCGATCATCGGGTGCCCACGACCGGCACGGGCGACGAGATCGATCGCCTCGCGGGCACCATGAATCGCATGCTGGGCCGCATCGAGCACGGCTACCGGGCCCGGCAGCAGTTCGTCAGCGACGCCTCGCACGAGCTGCGCTCTCCGCTGGCGACGATGCGCCAGTACGCCGAGGTCAGCCGAGCGCACCCCGAGGCCGCGCCACCCGGCGAACTCGCCGACGTGGTGCTCGCGGAGGGGGCCCGGATGCACGACATCGTCGAGGGGCTGCTGCTGCTGGCGCGCCTCGACGAGGGCGCGAACACCGCGGCGAGGAGCAGCATCGACCTCGACGATCTGGCCCTCGCCGAGGCGCGCCGGATCCGCGCCCTCGACGCCGCGACGGTCGACGGTCGCGGCGTCGCGCCCGCCCGCGTCACCGGCGATGCGCGCCTGCTCGCGCGGGCCGTGCGCAACCTCGTCGACAACGCGCTGCGCCACGCCCGCGGCACCGTCGCGCTCACCACCCTGGTGCGGGACGGGTGGGCCGTCGTGCACGTCGACGACGACGGCGACGGCGTTCCCGAGCACGAGCGGGAGCGGGTGTTCGAACGCTTCACCCGCCTCGACGAGGCGCGCTCCCGCGACGCCGGCGGGAGCGGGCTCGGGCTCGCGATCGTCCGGGAGATCGCTCGTGCCCACGGCGGCTCCGTGCACGTGGAGACCGCCCCGCTCGGCGGGGCGCGCTTCACGCTCGCGCTGCCCGCGGCGCCCGGTGAGGGCTGAGCGACCTCCCAGAGCGCCCGAACGGATGCGCGGGCGGGCCGATCCTGACGGGGCGTTCAGGATCATTCAGACCAGGTTCAGTGCCCTCGGGTGATCCTGGGTGCATGAACGACAAGACTCCTCAGAATCCGGACAACTCCGAGACCACACCGCTGCCGGAGGCGGCGAGCCCTCCGAACGCGAATCCCGCCCCTCCCGCCGCTCAGCCCCCGGCCGCGCCCAAGCCCCGCCGCAACTCGCGAGCCGTGCTGATCGGCGCGGGCGCGGCGGCCGCGGTGCTGCTGATCGGCGGCGCCGGCGCCGGCATCGCGTTCTCGATCGCCGACAAGAACGACGACCGCGCCGACCACTCCCGGAACTCCGTGACGAACACCGTCTCGCCCGGCTCGGACAGCGGCGCGCGCGCCTCGACCAACGACGGCGGTCGATCGAGCGGGAACGGATCCGCTCCCAGCGCCCCGAGCCCCCTCCCCTCGAGCGCGAGCGTACCCGCCGACGCCGCAGCCCTCGTCGGCGCGATCGACGCGGCCGTCGCCAAGGCCTCCGGGAAGGGCGCCGCCTCCGTCGACGTGGAGCGCGACGGCTGGGAGGTCGACGTGGTGCTGGACGACCGCAATGACGCCCGCGTGCACGTCGCGCTCGACGGCACCGCGACCGTGCGCGGGACGGACTCCGATCACGGCCGCAACTCGGATCCGGCCCTCGACACCGCGCGCATCTCCGGCATCGTCGACGCGGCGATCGCGGCTGCGGGCGGCGGTACTATCGAGTCGATCTCGACCGACAACGGTCGCGATCGCTACGACGTCACGGTCGCTCTGGGCGACGGCCGATCCACCGACATCGAGCTCGGCGAGAACCTCGAGGTCGTGTCGGTCGACGGCGACGATTGAGTGCTCCACCCCCTCCCATCGCGGTTGTGCGCTCGTACCCCTCGGCCGTGCCCATGAGCTTCACTGCCGCAGCAGACCCGTGTCAGCAGCCCTCCTCTCTGCCCCGCCGCACTCCCCGGGCCGCCAACGGTTCGGAGTACCTGATGGACGAGCCGGGCTCGGGCTCAGCCGGGCTCGCCCATCAGGGGTTGCTCACCGCGTCGAAACGATGATCTCGCGGGCTGGGGCCGGCGAGTTGCGGCTGCGCTGAGCCCGGATCTGGCCGTCGATGACCACTCCGGAGATGCCGGGGATGTCACCTCGGGCGATGGATTTGAGGGGGTGGTCCTGAGATCCGCCAGTGGGTTCCTGGATGAGCACCAGATCCGCGGGCCTCTGCTCCTCGAGCACGCCCTCGTCGCGGCGCAGCACGCGCCCAGCGTTCCCGGTGGCGTACGCGATCACGTCGGTGGGGGCCACGCCGCCGATCGAGGAGAGTTCGGCGATCGTCTTGATGATCGCCATGGGCATCACGCCCGTGCCCGACGGCGTGTCCGAACCGAGGATGATGCGCTCGAGGCAGTCGTGCTCGGCGGCGAGCCGCTGGATCTTGAGGCTCGCCGAGAGGTTGCCCGCCTGCACCAGTTGCAGCGCCGCCGACGATTCCCGAACGAGCTGCTCGACATCGGCGTCCGGGAGACTCGTCGTCCCGCCATTGATATGCCCGGCGATGTCGGGGGCCATCGCGAGGAGATCGTCGACCGTGATCGGCGCGATACCGGGAACCGACGATGCGCCGCCCGAGTGCGACATGACGAGGAACCCGGCTTCCTGCGCCCAGCGCACGTGCGGCACGGCGTCCTTCGGCACGCTGAAGCCCCCGAAGCCGACCTTCATGAGCCAGATCCCCATCGCGGCAAGCTCCGCGTAGTCGCTCTCCTCCATGTACGGCCCCGTCATCAGGGAACCGCCGTGGATCCGCACGCCGCCCGGACGGTTCAGTGAAAAGGAGCGCGCCGCCGCCACCGCGACCGCTTTCACGCCGTCGCGGTCCATCGGGCGACCTGGGAAGTGCACCTCTCCGGCGGACATCATCGAGGTCACTCCACCGTGCATGTAGCTCTCGATGAAGCCGATCGCGTTCTGCTTCGGATTGAAGTCGCCGATCGCGAAGTGGGTGTGAGTGTCGAAGAGGCCCGGGATCGCGACCGATCCCTGCGCATCGATCGTCACGTCCGCATCGTTTTCCGCCCCGTCGAACGCCACGATACGACCGTCCTCGATCCGGATAGACTCCGCCTCGCGGACCGGATCCCCCAGGCGGCCGCTGACGAACCCTCTCAGGTTGTGGATCAGGAGGCTGCCCTCCCGCGGACCGAAGCGTCCAGCCTGATAGCTTTCATCCCACATGTGAGGTCTTCACCTTTCCTGTCTGGCCGATATCCGGACGGACATCGGCAGGTTCTCTTGTCGCAATTCCCGTATCGCGATCATCGCGTCACCGCTGTCGAAGCGGTTCCGGTATCGCTTCCTCCGCGACGTCTCTCGCCGACTCCCGGGCCACCGCGACGGCGACGACCGTGATGATCAGCATCGCAGCCACGTACACCGCCACCGCGATCCAAGTCTCGAACCGGCCGTAGAGGGCCACCGCGATGATCGGGGCGAAGGCACCGCCCAGCACCCCGGAGAGCTGATAGCCGAGTGAGGCTCCGGAGTATCGGACCCTCGTGGGAAACAGTTCGGTGGTGAAGGCGGCGAGCGGGCCATACATCGCGGCCCAGAACAGCATCCCGACGAAATCAGCAACGAGGATCAGGAAGGTGTCGCCTGTCTCGAGCAGGGGGAAGAATGCGAACACCCACAGCAGTGCCCCCAACGCGCCGCTCAGGTAGACCGGACGGCGCCCTACACGATCGGAGAGCGCACCGAACACGGGGATGAGCAGCAGCATGGCCGCCGCGCTGACGAGCACGGAAAGCAGGGCGGTCGACTCGGGAACGCCCACCATCTGCGTCAGATAGGTCACCACGAAGAGCACATAGGTATAGAAGGCGACATCGGTTCCGATCCGAGAGCCGGTGGCGATCAGCAGCTCGCGCCACTGCGTCCGGAGCACCTCGACGACCGGCAGTTTCACGCGCTCGCCCGAGGCTGCAATCTTCTCGAACTCTGGGCTCTCGCTGACGTGCAACCTGATCCAGAGGCCGACCCCGACGAGGAGTACGCTGAGCAGGAACGGCACTCGCCAGCCCCAAGCGATAAACGCTTCATCGGATGTGACGGCAAGCATCAGCGCGAGCACGCCGTTGGCCATGAGGAGGCCCAGCGGCACGCCGATCTGAGGCCAGCTGGCCGCGAAGCCTCTTCGCTTGGGGTCGCCGTGCTCAAGAGACATGAGCACGGCACCTCCCCACTCCCCACCCAGTCCGAAGCCCTGCGCGAAACGGAGGATCGTGAGCAGGATCGGGGCCAGAGCGCCGATCCCGTCGTAGGTGGGGAGGAGCCCGATGAGCGTCGTGGCGACGCCCATGATGAGGAGGGTGATCACGAGCACCTTTTTGCGCCCGATCCGGTCTCCGTAGTTTCCGAAGACGATCGCTCCGATGGGCCGGGCGATGAAACCCACTGCGAAGCTGCCGAATGCGAGCAGAGTGCCGGTCAGGGGGTCCACGGACGGGAAGAAGAGCTGGTTGAACACCAGCGCGGCTGCCGTGCCGTAGAGGAAGAAGTCGTACCATTCGAGCGCCGTTCCGACGACGCTGCCGATGACAGCGCGCTGACGGAGTGCACGGGTGTGCGCTAGGCCTTCAGACATCGCTGTCCGTTCCGAGGCGCGAGCAGTGCTCGTCGCGCGTCCCGCAGAGGTCTTCCAGTCTCATCGTGTTCTCTCCTTCGAGTACCAGTCGCACCCGTGCGACCTCCGGTTAGACATCGTCCGCTTCTATCAAACGACTTCCGCCATTCTTGCGACCTCATTCCCTCACCACAACCGCATATCTCTTGCTCAAGACAAGATTATTCTTATACTTTATCCATGATCGACACCCGCCATCTCGTGACCTTCGAGGCCGCTGTTCGCACAGGAACATTCGCGGGAGCGGCACGCGAGCTCGGCTACACTCAGCCCGGCGTGAGCCAGCAGATCCGGGCGCTCGAACGGAACCTGAACGCGGCGCTCTTCACCCGTTCCGGACGCCTGCTCCGCCTCACCGACGAGGGCGAGGCACTCGCAGCGCAGGTCGATGCGCTGCTCGCGGGGCTACACGCGACCGAAGAACGGATCGCCGCGGTGAGCAGACTCAGGCGCGGCCTCGTGAAGGTGTGCGCCTTTCCGAGCGCGAACGCGACGCTCGTGCCGACGGCGATCTCACGCATGCGCGATGAGCACCTCGGCATCGAGATCGAGCTCTCCGAGGCCGAACCACCAGAGTCGCTGGAGATCCTGCGGCGGGGGGACTGCGACGTCGCCGTGACATTCCGCTACGAGCAGGAGACGCAGACCGAGAGCGATGAGTTCATGTCGATCCTGCTGCTGCGCGAGCCGCTCCTGCTGCTCATGCCGAACAGCCATCCCCTCGCCCGTCGTCACACCGTCAAGCTCGACGAGCTGAGCGAGGAGCGCTGGGTTGCGGGTTGCGTCCGCTGTCGAGGCGAATTCGTCGACGCCTGCCGTGAGGCCGGTTTTACTCCGCGCATCGACATCACGACAGACGACAATCTCGCGGTCCAGAGCTACGTCGTCTCAGGCCTCGGCCTCGCGATGATGCCGCGCATGGTGCAGGCCTTCTTGCGGCACCCCGGGATCCGTGCACGCCCGGTACTGCCCGAGCGGGAGCGGTCGGTCATGGCCACCGTGCTGCGCTCCAACCGCCGCGCACCAGCCGTCGAGCATACGATCGCCTCGCTCACGCGAGCAGCAGAGCAGCTCTCGACACAGGCTTAGTTTTCGAAATGTATAAGCAGCGCTTTGTCTTACTGCGGTGGATTAGCGCTCGACCTTGGATGACCGGTCGCCCAGAATGGAGTCGATTATCCGCACGCGCTCCCCCGCTGCGGCACCCGGCACCGTCCAAAGAACCGAAGGAGCCCGATGCAGGTCGAACAGCCCGAGACCGAAAACGTCACGACGAGCGCACCGCTCCTCGCCCGGATTCGGGAGGGCGTGATCGGCGACGACTACGTACTGAACGGACCCTTCGGGCCACGGCGGATCACCTACGTGGACTACACCGCGAGCGGGCGTGCGCTCGCATTCATCGAAGATGTCATCCGCGACCAGGTGCTCCCCCTGTACGCGAACACCCACTCCGAGTCGAACAAGACCGCGCTGCAGACCACCAGTCTTCGCGAGGATGCGCGCGAACTCATCCGGCGCTCCGTCCACGGCACCGAGGATACGGTGGTGATCTTCACGGGCAGCGGTTCCACCGCAGCCATCAACAAGATGGTCGGGATCCTCGGCCTCCGCCTGTCTGCTGACCTCGACGAGCGGTTCGGGATCTCGTCCCGCATCCCCGAGGCGCAACGGCCGGTGGTCTTCATTGGCCCCTACGAGCATCACAGCAACGAGCTCCCCTGGCGGGAGTCCATAGCTGACGTGATCACGATCCGCGAAGACGACGAAGGCCGGGTCGACCTCGAGCATCTCGCGTCAGAACTGGAGCGCTACGCGGAGCGCCCGCTGAGAATCGGCTCCTTCAGCGCGGCGAGCAACGTCACCGGCATCCTCACCGACATCGACGAGGTCACGCGGCTGCTGCACGGGCACGGCGCACTCGCGTTCTGGGACTACGCAGCCGCGGGTCCCTACGTCGACATCGACGCCTCGAAAGTGGACGCGGTGTTCCTGTCACCTCACAAGTTCATCGGAGGCCCCGGCACACCGGGCCTGCTCATCGTCAACCGGTCGCTCCTCTCGAACTCCGTTCCCGACACCGTTGGCGGTGGAACCGTCGCGTACGTCAGCCCCGTGGCGCACCGTTACATCACCGATCCCGACCATCGCGAGGAAGCGGGCACACCTGCGATCGTCGAGTCGATCCGGGCCGGCCTGGTCTTCGCGCTCAAGAACGAAGTGGGCGCGCCGACGATCCACGCTCGCGAGCGAGCCCATCTGGAGCGAGCCTTGCGAGCGTGGGGCGAGCGACCCGAGATCCGGATGCTCGGCAGCACCGCAGCCGAGCGCCTCTCCATCGTCTCGTTCGTCATCACCCGCCCGGACGGCAGGTACCTGCACCACAACGCTGTAGTAGCCATGCTCAGCGATCTCTTCGGCATCCAGGCCCGCGGCGGCTGCTCCTGCGCGGGGCCCTACGGACACCGGTTGCTCGGCATCGGGCCGGATCGGTCTCACGAGTTCGAGCAGGAGATCGCCCGCGGGAACGAGGGCATCAAGCCCGGATGGGTGCGGGTGAGCTTCAACTACTTCGTCAGCGACGAAGTAGCCCAGTACATCGTCGACGCCGTGTCCCTGATCGCGTCCCACGGCTACAAGCTGCTGCCGCACTACCGGTTCTCGCCGCGTACCGGTCTATGGCGGCACCGCGAGAGCGCCGACGAGGCCCCCCTGCGACTCCACGATCTGGGTGTCGGAGCACCGAGCAGCAAGGGGACGGGCCGAGCGGCCCGCCTGCCGGAGTCGGCGCTCGCCGCACACCTCGCCGCCGCCCGCGAGCTGTTCACCTCGCTGCCCGAGCCTCGCTCCGAAGAAGAGGCCGCGGCCTCCGGCAACGCCGCGGGTCTCGGAGCGGAGTTCGAGCGCCTGCGCTGGTTCGAACTGCCTGCAGCCTCGCTCGAAGAGTAGTGTCGCGATCCGGTGCCGAGTCCACGCATCCACGGTTTCGCTCAGCCCATCGAATCGGGCTCACGCTGCCCGCGCTGCCCGGCGAGGGTTGAGCGACGGCTGGGAGGTCGACGTGGTGCTGGACGACCGCAGGGACGCCCGCGTGCACATCGCGCTCGACGGCGATTGAGTCCCCTCACCGACACCGCTCGCCCGGAACGTGAGCCCGCCGTAGTCGTTGCTCCAGACGCACGTCAGCTCGGCGCCGCAGGCGAGCAGGCGCACGCGCGCGGGCACCTCGACGGGATTCGCAGGCACGCTCACCCCGCTATGCCTCGGATCCGTGTGCGCCTTCCGGGCGCTTCTGGACCGGTCGAGCGCCCGGAAGGCGCACACGGATCCGAGGCGGCGGACGGCACCGGATCAGTCCTCGCCGGGGATGACGACCCACAGCAGGATGTAGGCCCAGAGGGACAGCCCCAGGAAGAGCACGGCGAGCACCGTGAGCACGCGGACGAGACCGGTGCTCCACCCGAAGCGATTCGCGACGGCCCTGCACACCCCGGCGATGACACGGCCCTCACGCCGACGGACGAGCTTGCTCATACCTCCATCCTGCCCGGCGCCGCGCCGCGCCGAAAGCTCCGGCCGCGGATTCTCAGGTGCGCGCCCGAGCCCGGGGCGCGCACCGCCGTCGGGTGCGGCGCCGAACGCCCCGAATCGCGCCGCTCATAGCAAAACGCGAGCGCCGAAGCAAGGGGCGACGGGCCGCCCGCTCCCCCGTTCGCGGCGACACTAGACTGTGGGCACACTCGAGGCGCGAAGAGGGGGCTCGGTTCGCATGCGAGACTCGAACGGTTTCAGAGGCCGCGCGGCCGGGCCCGCCCTGACGCGCCGCGCCCTGCTCGGCGGATTCGGCGCGGTCGCCCTCGGCGGCCTGGCGGGCTGCGCGAGCGGATCCGCGTCCCCCGGTTCGCCCGGAGGCTCGTCGGCGGTGACCTACCAGCTGTCGTGGACGCACTCGGTGCAGTTCGGCGGCACCTATCTGGCCCGGGATCGGGGACTGTTCGACGAGCTGGGCCTGCAGGTCGAGCTCGCCGCCGGCGGACCGAACGTGGCCGGCGACACCAGCACGGTGAGCGGCGCGGCGCTGATGAACATCTCGTCGGCCGACGGCGTCGCGCGGTCCAACGCCGAGGGCGCCGAACTGGTGGTCATCGGCGCGCAGTACCAGAAGAGCCCGGGCACGATCCTGTCACTGGCCGATGCGCCGCTCGAGCGCCCCGAGGACCTCGTCGGCAAGAAGATCGGCGTCGCGGGCGCCGACACCCCGGCGCTCGACGCCTTCCTCACCATCAACGAGCTGAGGCGCGAGCAGGTGGAGTTCGTGCCCAGCCAGTACGATCCGGCGGTGCTCACCGCCGGGCAGGTCGACGGCATCTTCTGCTTCTACAACGACCTGCCCGTGGCGCTGGCCGTGCAGGGCGTCGCCGGCTACTCGATGCTGCTGGCCGACTTCGGGTACAACCCGATGAGCCAGACGTACACCGTGCTGCGCTCCAGTCTGGAGGACGAGCGCAAGCGCGACCGGGTCGTGCGGCTGGTCCGCGGCGATGCGCAGGGCTGGCAGCTGTACCAGGCCGATCCGGGGGCCGCCGCGAAGCTCGCCGTCGAGATGTACCCGGATGCCGGACTCGATCTGGCGACCCAGCAGAAGCAGGCCGAGGTGCAGCTCGACATCATGTACTCCGACGCCACCGACGAGTTCGGTTTCGCGTGGTTCGGCGACGATCAGGTCGCCGAGAATCTGCGGCTGTTCGAGCTGCTCGGCATCGAGGGCGCCACGGAGCAGATGTGGGATCGCTCGATCCTCGAAGAGGTCTACGGGAACGGCCCCACCGCGTGAGTCCCCACCCGACCGGGGGTGCGCCGCGGGTCGTCTGCACCGCGGTCTCCAAGACGTTCCCCGCTCCGGGGGAACCGCTCGCGGTGCTCGAACCGCTCGATCTGACGCTCGAGGCGGGGTCGGTAACAGCGCTCGTCGGCCCCTCGGGCTGCGGCAAGTCCACGCTGCTGCGCATCGTCGCGGGGCTGGAGCAGCCGGATGCGGGCGGCGCCGTGAGCATCGGCGGCGACGAGCCGCTCTCCGTGCGGCGGAGGGGCGAGCTGGCCATCGCGTTCCAGGACGCCTCCCTGCTGCCCTGGCGCACGACCGAGGGCAACGTCGCCCTCGCGCAGCGCCTGGCCGGGCAGCCGGTCGATCGCGAGCGCGTCGGGGAGCTGCTGCGCACGGTCGGGCTGGCGGGCTTCGAGCGGGCGCGCCCGGCCCAGCTCTCCGGAGGGATGCGGCAGCGGGCGGCCATCGCCAGGTGCCTCATCACGGCGCCCCGGCTCCTGCTGCTGGACGAGCCGTTCGGCGCGGTCGACGAGCTCACGCGCAGGCGGCTCAACATCGAACTGCCTCCGCTGTGGTCGGGCGCCCAGACGACCACCCTGCTGGTGACCCACTCGATCTCCGAGGCGGTGCTGCTGGCCGATCGAGTGCTCGTCATGTCGCCCCGTCCGGGCCGCATCGTCGCCGATCTGGCCGTCGATCTCGACCGGCCGCGACGCATGGACCAGCTCCGCAACGCGCGCTTCGGCGAGCTCGTCGAGCGGATCGGCGCGCTGCTCGGCGTCGATCGGGTCGCCGGCGACCGGGGCTGAGCGATGGCGCTGCGGAGCGAGACGGCGGAGCGACCGGCCACGGGGAGGCCGGCGGATCCGCCCGCCCGGAGGGGCGCCTCCGCCGCCGCGACGCGCGTCGCGCTCGGCTGGCTCGGCGCGGTCGCGCTGTGGGAGCTGCTCGGGCGCACCCTCCTCTCCGGTCGGCACCTGGTCGGCACGCCCTCGGGCATCGCGGTCAAGCTCGTGGAGAACGCCGAGGTCTACGCGCGGGGTCTCATGTACACCACCGGCGAGGCCCTCGCCGGCTACCTGCTCGGCAACCTGGCGGCGGCGCTGACGCTGCTGGTCGTGCTGCTGCCGTGGTTGGAGCGGCTCGTGCTGCGCCTCGCGCTGGTGGTCTACTGCCTGCCCCTCGTGGCGCTCGGGCCGCTGCTGCGGCTGGTCTACGGCTCCGGCGACGGTCCGCAGGTCACGCTGGCCGCGCTCGCGACCTACTACCTGACGCTCGTACCGCTGCTCGTGGGCATGCGCGCCGTGCCGCGGTCGTGGCTCGATCTGACCGCCTCGTACGGTCGCGGCCGCTGGACGACGCTGGTCGTCGTGCGGGCGCGCGCCGCCCTGCCCTACCTGGTGGCCGGGCTGCAGGCCTCGGTGCCCGCGGCCTTCCTCGGCGCGCTGGTGGGTGAGTTCACCGGCGCCGAGCGCGGCGTCGGGGTGCTGTCGATCCTCGCCCTGCGCAGCCTCGACACCGATGGCCTGTGGGCGCTCATGCTGCTCAGCGCCGTCGTGTCGCTGATCGGATACGACGCCGTCTCCCGGCTGGCCCGGCGCCTCACGCCCGAGCAGCCGACGGTGCTGCTCGCGCCGCCGCCGGCTGACGCGCGGCGGTCCGCGCTGCAGCGCGGGATGCGCGCCATCGGCGGCGCGGTCGGGGCCGCCGCGGTCGCGGTGGCGGCCTGGATCGCGCTGTTCGAAGCGCTCGGACTCAATCCGTACTTCGCGAAGCGCCCGTGGGACGTGTGGGAGTGGCTGGTCGCCTCGCCGCAGGCCGCGGAGAACCGCGGCGAGCTGCTCGCGGCCACGGGCCAGACGGTCGCGGTCGCGATCCCGGGCTACTTCGCGGGACTGCTCGCGGGCGCGCTCCTCGCGACGGCGTTCTCGCTGTCGCCGCGGGTGCGCAGGGCGCTCACGCCGGTCGCGGTCACCCTGCGGTGCGTGCCGATCATCGCCATCGCTCCGCTGCTGGTGGCGGCGCTCGGTCGCGGGCCGTTCGGCACCGCGACGGTCGTGGCGATCATGACGTTCTTCCCGACGCTGGTGTCGTGCCTCACCGGGCTGCGGCAGCTGCCCGGGCAGGTGGCCGACGTCTTCGCGAGCTACGCGACCCCGCCGGCGCGAGTGCTGCTGCTCGGCCGGGTGCCCGCGATGGCGCCCGCCTTCTTCGCCTCGGCCCGTATCGCAGCGCCGACCGCGGTGCTCGCCGCGACCGTCGCCGAGTGGCTCGCGACGGGCACCGGCCTCGGCAACATGATGGCGGTCGACGCCGCGACGAGCCGGTACGCGTCGCTCTGGTCCACCGTGGTCGCGGTCACCCTCGTCTCCCTGGCCGCGTACGCGCTCGTCGAGTTCGCGGAGGCGCGGGCGCTGCGGCGGCTGGCTCCGGAGCAGGCCCGCTGGTGACGTCGGCGGCGAGCGCCGGGGCGTGCAGCGCCGACGCGACGACGCGGGCGGTGTCGAGCCAGCTCGGCAGGAGCGTCCGCTGCTCGGCCGCCTCGGCCCGCCAGCGCTCCCGCAGCCCGGCGTCCGACAGCCAGGCCCGCAGCTCGCGCGCGAGCGCGGCTGCGTTCCCCGGCGGGAACGAGGCGCCCGCTCCGCGCTGCGCCTCGACGGCGCCCGTGCCGCGCGGCACGATCGACGGGACGCCGTGCGCCAGCGCCTCGCCGACCACCATGCCGTAGGGCTCGCTCCTCGCCGTGTGCACGAGCAGATCGGCGCCCGCCCAGACCGGCTCCAGCGCCTCGTCCTCCCGCGGGCCGAGCACCTCGACGCGCTCGGCGAGAGCGGCCTCGGCGATGCGCTGCCGCACTGCGGCGGTGAGATCCGGATCCGGCGTGTCCGGCCCCACCACCCGAGCGACCCAGTCGAGATCGCGCACGCGGGCCAGGGCCGCGACGAGCGTGAGCGGATCCTTGGTCTCCGTGAGCCTGGCCAGCCACAGCAGCATCGGCGCGCGCCCGCTCCGCGCGGAACCGGGGGCCGGATCCGCCCGCGCGATGCCGGGCACCGCGACCACCGCGTCGGCGCGCCCGTACCGCTCCGCCACCTCACCCGCGGTCCAGGCGCTCGTGGTCACGACGCCGCTCGCGGCCTCGACGGCCTCCGCCTCGCTCGCCGCGAGGCGCTCGCGGTCGGCGGCCGGGAGCGCCGGGTCGTCGGAGGGGAAGTAGTGGACGAGGATCGTGACCCGGCGCCCCTCCGCCACCGCGGCGCTCACCGCATCGGGGGCCGCCGAGGCCAGGATGTTGTCGACCAGCCAGTGCCGCTCGGAGCGGAGCAGCTCCGCGAACCTCCGGCGATCCCCCTCTTCCGGAACCGGCCAGGGTCCGGTGACGAAGCGCTCGCGAAGACCCGCCCCCAGCGCCTCGAACGCCGCGGAGAGCTCGTCGTCGTAGCGGTTGCCGCCGCTCGCGACCTCGCTGCGCCAGCGCGCGAAGCCGACCCGTCGCCCCGTCACCGCCTCAGCCACTCGCGCCGCCGAACCTCATGACGTTCACGGTACGGAGGTTCTTCCAGAGCCGGAAGCCCTTGACGCGGACGGAGGGCGAGCCCTATACGACGGGCGCCGCCGGATCCCGATGCTCGAGGGCGCGCTTCAGCAGCCGGAGCCCCCTGTCGAGCTGCGCCGGCGAGGGGGCGCCGAGGCACACCCGGATCCCCGACTCCGGGGCGTCGGGGTCGGCCATGAGCACCGCCGGAGGGGTGACGAGGACCCCCTCGCGGGCGCAGCGGAGCACGACGCGGTCGGCGTCGGCGCGCGGCAGCGGCAGCCAGGTGTGAAACCCCGCGGCCCGGCGGTGGGCGGGAGGGCCGCCGAGGACGGCGGCGAAGAGCGCACGGCGCTCCTCCGCCTCGGCTCGCAGCGCGACGCCGATGCTCCGCGCCGTGCCGTCCCGGATCCAGCGGGCCGCGATCTCGGTCATCAGCGGGCTCACGGCGAGCGACGTGACCTGCAGCACGCTGCGGGCGCCCGCGTCCTCCCGCTCCGGAGCGACGAGAAGGCCGACGCGGAGGGCGGGGGTCAGACTCTTGGAGAACCCGTTGACGTAGAAGGTGCGCTCGGGCGCGAGTTGCGCCAGCGGGGCCGTGCTCGGCTGGCGGAACAGCGAGTAGACGTCGTCCTCGACGATCGCCGCGTCGTGCTTGCGGCACACGCCCACGATCTCCCGTCGGCGGCGGGCATCCATGGTGGCGCCCGTCGGGTTGTGGAGCGTCGGCGTGACGTACACGATCCGCGGCCCGCCGCCCCGCCGCCGCAGGGAGACTTCGAGCGCCGCCGGGATCATCCCGCGCGAGTCCGTAGCCACAGGGACCAGCGCGTGGCCGGCCTGCCGGGCGGCGGTCAGCGCGCCCGGGTAGGTGCAGCTCTCGGTGAACACCGCGCCGCCCGGCCCGGCGACGGCGGCGAACGCGACCGCGAGGGCGTGCTGGGCGCCGTGGGTGAGCAGCACCCGCTCGGCCGGCGCGTCGAGCCCCTGCTCGCGCAGCCACGACGAGATCGCGGACCGGTGATGCGGGACCCCCGCCGGATCGGGGTAGCTCGCGAACGCGACCGGATCGAGCGTTCGCGACAGGTCCGCGAGCGTGTCGGCGAGGAGCCTCGCGCCGACCTGCGGAGGCGGCGCGTTGACGGAGAGGTCGATGATCTCCGGGATCGGCGCCCGCCGTTCGGCGCCCGAGACGAACGTGCCGCGGCCGCGCACCGCGTGCACGAGTCCGCGATGCTCGAGGCGCGCGTACGCCTTCGTCACCGTGCCCGTCGCGAGGCCCAGCCGTGCCGCGAGGTCGCGGTGAGCGGGGAGCCGTGCGCCGGCGTCGACGACGCCCGCGTCGATGTCCTCGCTCAGCCCACGTGCGAGCCGCTCGTGCAGCGGCCCGGGCAGATCGGACAGTCGTGGGCTCCACGGCGACGGATCCCGCACGCGCACCTCCGAAGTGTCACACGACACTCTGTGTCGATTCCTCCATAGTGTCACACTATGCCTCATGATTGCCCGGGTTGCAGAGATCCCTGCGTACAGCGCCGAGACGCTCCTCGCGCTGGCGCTGTACGCGCTGGTCACCTCGATCACCCCGGGACCCAACAACCTGATGCTGCTCTCCTCCGGCATCAACTACGGGTTCCGGCGTTCGATCCCGCACATGCTGGGCATCAGCATCGGGTTCGGCGTGATGGTGCTCGCCGTCGGCCTGGGGCTGACGCGGCTCTTCCTCGCGTATCCCGCGACGTACGCCGCGCTGCGGATCGTGGGAGCGGGGTACCTGGCCTGGCTGGCCTGGAGGATCGCCACCTCCGGCGCTCCGGGGTCGGGCGCCCCCTCGCGCCGCCCGATGACGTTTCTCGCCGCGGCGGCGTTCCAGTGGGTGAACCCGAAGGCCTGGGTGATGGCGGTCGGGGCGATCGCCAACTACGCGCCCGTCGAGGCCACGGTCGGAGCGGTCGTGATCGTCGCCGGCGTCTACGTGCTCGTGGGCGGCCCGAGCGTGGCCGTGTGGGCGGCATTCGGCTCGACGCTGCGCACCTGGCTCGCGGACGCGAGGCGCCTCCGCGCCTTCAACCTCGCGATGGCCGCGCTGCTCCTGCTGTCCCTCTGCCCGCTGCTCACCGCGGAACTCGGGTGACGGCGCGCCGCCGGCCCCGCGCGGGCGGCGCGAGCCCTACGATCCGCGCAGCGCGGCCGCGCCCCGCACCGGCTCGAGCAGCCGGAGTCCGTACCTGCGCGACACCCACACCCAGAGCACCGCCGTGATGCCGATCGTCGTGGGAAGCGTGACGAGCAGCACCCGGGGGTCTACGGCTCCCTGCTCGAGCGACGTCCGGCTGAGCGGCGCGAGCAGGAACAGGACGAGGTTGTTCGCGGTGTGCACGACGACCGCGAGCTCGAGGCCGCCGCTCTTCCACGTCAGCAGCCCCATGCAGATCGCGAAGACCGCGATGTCGATCTGCCCCGCCCAGTCGTAGCCGTGCCCGAGCATGAAGAACGGGACCGGGATCAGGATCCCCCACAGCGGCGAGCGCAGCCAGACGCCGAACATCTGCATCGGCAGCCCCCTGAAGGCGTACTCCTCGGCGGCGCACTGCAGCGGAACGAGCAGGATGATGATCGCGTACAGGGCGAGCGTGATCGGGCTCGCCGCCGGCCAGGCGAAGTCGGCGGGCGGGTCGAGCACGAACGACCCCGCGTTGACCACCGCGAAGACGGGCAGCGCGATCGCCGCGGCCCGGAGCATGAGCCCCCAGCGCACGCGCGACTGCACCGAGTGGAGCGCGCCACCCGCCCCGCCGCCCCAGCGCATGCCGAGCAGCGCGGCGGGCAGCATGACCGCGATGGATCCGAGGAGCAAGAGGAGATCCATGGGGTTCGACGGGTCGGTGAGCTCCTCGGTGGGGATCCACGCGGTTCCGAAGATGCCGGTCGCCGCGACGATCCCGAGGATCAGCAGCGGGATGAACCCCGCGACCCACATGCCGACCGCGACGAGCAGCGCGCAGAGGGGCCGCCACCACCTGGCGCTCCGCGGCGATCGCCGCAGCAGCCGATGGTACGGGAGCGGGCGGGGAGCCGGCTCGGCGGCCGAGACGGCTCGTGCCGCGGGGATCGGCGGCGCTTCGGCACTCGGGTGGACGGAGAAGGCCTGGGGGTCGGTGCGGTTGCTCATGGCTCCAGGATCCCCGCGATCCGTCCCGCGCGGATCGCCCGTTCGGCCGGAGTCGGCCGCTCCCGACCTCGTACTTTCGGGGGATCCGCTGCCCTCGCCGCCCCTCGTAGGATGAGGGCATGACTGAGCCTGCGAAGCGCGCGAACCGAGTGCTGGGCGGCCGTCCGGCGCTTCGCGCGCTCCTCGTCTCGCTGCTGTGCTTCGTGGCCGGATGCGTCGCCTTCCTGGTGTCGTTCGGCGTGACCTTCGGCCTCTACGGCCAGGCGGGGATCGACGCGCTCAGCGGATTCCTGCTGCTCGATCTTCTCGTCGGCGTCGCCGCGTGCATCGCGGTCGGGCCGGTGCGCAGGTCGACCGCGGGGAACGCGATCCTCATCGTGACCGGGATCTTCAGCGCGTTCGCCCTGCCCGCCTGGATCGTCGCCGTGATCCGCTTCGGAGAGCGCCGGTCTCTCCCGCTCGACGCCGCGATCGTCGCGGTCATGGTGATCGGGGCGACCGGGGTGGCGATGTGGCAGGACGCCGCGCTCGGCGCGGAGGCCGGGAACCCGCTGCTCGCCGCCGGGGTCGCCGCGGGGCCGACAGCCGCGGCGCTGCTCTGGGGGCGGGTGCGGGGCACGCGAGACGCACTGCTCGAGGCGTCGCGCGAGCGGGCGGTGTCGGCCGAGCTGGCCCGCGCGGCCGTCGAGCGGAGCCGCGGGGCCGAGCTCGCCAGGGCGCGGGCCGAGGAGCGCGGGGCGCTCGCCCGGGATCTGCACGACGGCATCTCGCACCGGCTCTCCGTCGTCGCGATGCACGCCGGGGCGCTCGCCTCCCGGGAGGATCTCAGCCCCGAGCAGATCCAGGGGGCGACGCGCACGATCCGGGACGCCGCCGCTGAGGCGGGCGAGTTGCTCCGCGAGGCGCTCACGGCGCTTCGCGACCCCGCCGAGAGGCCGTCGGGGGCGCCACTGCCGACGGCGGCTTCGATCGAGACGCTCGTGGCGGAGGCGAGGGCGCGCGGGGCACGGGTCTCGCTGCACTGGCAAGACCTCACGCCGGAGGAGCTCGCGGGCGCCGCCGCGCAGGCGGTGACGCTCGCTCGCGTGACCGAGGAGGTGCTCATGAACGCCGCCAAGCACGCGCCGGGCGAGCCGCTCGAGATCGAGATCGCCCGACAGGCGGGCGCGGTCGCCCTGCGGGCCCGGAACCGGCTCGCGGAGCGCCGCTCCGGATCTCCGCTCGGCACGGGTCACGGGCTCATCGGCGTCTCCGAGCGCGCGAGCCTCCTGGGCGGGCACGCCGCCCACGGCCCCACCGGCGACGGCGGCTTCGAGGTGGAGGTGAGGCTCCCGTGGACGTGACCGGGCGGCGGGGCCGAGCGGATCCGGGCGCGCCGATCCGGGTGCTCCTCGTCGACGACGAGGCGCTCATGCGCGCCGGGCTCCGTCTCATGGTCGACGGGGTCGACGGCATCGCGGTGGTGGGCGAGGCCGCGGACGGCGTCGAGGCGATCGAGGCCGCGCGCGAGCTCGATCCCGACGTCATCCTCATGGACATCCGCATGCCGCGCATGAACGGGATCGAGGCCACTCTGGCGCTCAACGCGGCCGGCGCCCGCGCCCGGATCGTGGCGCTCACCGCGTTCGACACCGACGATTTCCTCCTCGGCGCCCTGCGCGGCGGAGCCCTGTCGTTCCTGCTCAAGGACGCGGACCCGGAGGTCGTGCTCGGTTCGATCCGCGACGCCGCCGCGGGGCGCGCGCGGGTCTCGCCCGCGGCGCTCTCGCGACTGATCGCCCTCGCCGCTCGCCCCGCCGAGAGCAGCGCCCGCTCCCCCGCCGAGCGGGCCGCCGCGCCGCCGGAGACGATCACCCCTCGCGAGTGGGAGATCGGCCGCCTCGTGGCGCGCGGGCTCACGAACGCCGAGGTCGCAGATGCGCTCCACCTCGGGCAGGCCACCGTGAAGACCCACCTCGCGAGCCTGTTCGCGAAGCTCCACGTCACGAACCGGGTGCAGCTCGCGATCCGGGTGCTCGAGCACGACGGGTGACCCGGGCGGCGATGGTCGTTCGGGTCAGTGCCCGGGCTCCGCGGCCGGATCCCGGTTCACGAGGATCGCTCCACCGGCCTGCGCGACCAGAAGCTCGCGAGGATCGCACCCGAGACGTTGTGCCACACGGAGAAGATCGCGGCGGGCAGCGCCGCCTCGGGGGTGAAGTGCGTGCGGGCGAGTCCGGCGGCGAGTCCGGAGTTCTGCATCCCGACCTCGATGCTCACCGAGCGGCGCGCGGCCTCGTCCAGGCCGACCGCCCGGGCCGCGAAGTAGCCGAGCAGCAGGCCGACCCCGTTGAGGACCACCACGATGGCGGCCACCATGAGCCCCGAGGCGATGATCGTCGCCGCGCTGCCCGCGACGACCGCGAGGAGCACGAGCGTGATGCCGACGACCGAGACGAGCGGCATCCATTCCACGAGACGCTCGACGAGGCGCGGCAGGAAGCGGCGCAGCAGGAGGCCAACGGCGATCGGCACGAGCACGATCTGCACGATGGAGACGAACATGCCGACGGCGTCGACCGGCAGATAGGAGCCCGCGAGCCACAGCACGAGCAGCGGGGTGACCAGCGGGGCGACGAGCGTCGACACCGAGGTCATCGCGACGGAGAGTGCGACATCACCCTTCGCGAGGTACACCATCACGTTCGAGGCGGTGCCCCCCGGCGCCGCGGCGACGAGGATCACCCCGACCGCTATCGCCGGCTCGAGCCGCAGCACCGAGACGAGCGCCCATGCCGTGAGGGGCATGATGATGAACTGCGCCAGGATCCCGATGACCAGCGGGAAGGGACGGCGTGCGACGAGCGCGAAATCGGAGCCGCGCAGCGTCATCCCCATGCCGAGCATGATGATCATGAGCAGCGGGTTCACCCACGGGCCGATCGCCAGGAACGGGGCGGGGAAGAGCACGGCGACCGCGCCCGCCGCGAGCACGATGAGCGGGAACCAGGTCCCGGCCGCCCTGCCGATGCGCTTGCCGATGTGCTCGCGCCTGAATCCCGCCTCGTTCTTCGCAGTCATCCGTTCAGTGTACGGGCGCCCCTCCGCGGCACAGAATCCTCTGGCGACCCCGAGTGAGCCCCGAAGCGGCTCTCGCACGGGCCCGAGGCGTGCTCCTCGCGCTCGGATCACGAGCGAGAGCCCCGCAGAAAACGCCTCCCTCCCGGCCCCACCCCGCCGGCGCGGCAGCCGTCGCACGCTCGCCGGCATCGCGCGCGCCCCGCAGTCCAATTAGAATTCAGGAACGCGAGGGAGGCGGGAACGATGGTGGACGAGCTCTTCGACGCCCTCCTGCGCGCACTCGGGGCGCACGCGCTCTGGTACGCCCCGCCGAGGCCGGGGCCTCCGCTGCCGCGAACGACGATGTTCGTGGAGCCCGACGTCCCGATCGATCCGCTGAGCGCGCAGATCGTCACCGCCGATCAGCTCGCCGCCGGCCTCGTCCCGCCGTCCGCCCGCGTCCGACTCGTCTTCGTGGCGGATGCCGCGCGGAGCAGCCCGGATGACGCTCCGGCCGGCGCCGCCGTCATCGCGACGGACCTCGCTCCCGTCACCCTCTGCAACCGCGTCGCCGAGGTGCTCCGCGCCGAACGCGATGAGCTCCGAGCCGCGCAGGACACGCAGCGGCTGCTCGTCGCGCTGCTCACCGGCGGGCCCGAGGCGCGGCGGCGCGCCCTGTCCCAGCTGCCCGCGCCGTCCGATCCCGAGGCCGCATACACCAACGTCGTCGTCATCGAGGCGGGATCCCGAGGCGCGCGCTCGACGGCCGAGCCCGGGCTGCGCGCGGTGTTCCCGGAGGCCGCGATCCTGCGCATCGGCGACCGGCTCGTGGTGCTGCAGCCCGAGCGCACCCGCTACGCGCGGCTGGAGCGAACGCAGAAGGAGGGGCTCACGAGGCTGCTCGACGAGATCGACGGCCGGGCCGCCGTCGGCGGAAACGCGCGAGAACGGGAGGTCCTCGACATCCCGTTCGCCATCGCCTCGCACATCCTCTACGTCTCGGCACGGATCCCGCGGCTCCGGCCCCGCCGGGTCTACACGCAGGACGAGTACGGCATCTACTACGTCCTCGGCCTCATCCAGGAGCAGTTCCGGCAGCGCTTCGGCCGCGACGACCCGCTCTCGCTCATCCACCCGGGCATGGTCGCGCTGATCCGGTACGACCGGGAGCACCGAACCGATCTGCGCGAGACGCTGTTCATGTACCTGGCCTACGACCGCAACCTCAAGATGACGGCGGAGCGCATGTTCTCGCACCGCAACACCGTCTACAACAAGCTGCGCCGGATCCGGCAGATCCTGGACGAGGACCTCGAGGACCCGAAGCTGCGCTTCAGCCTGCAGTTCTCGCACCTGCTCATCACGTACCTGGGCGAGCGGGTGCCGGCCGAGTGGTGAGCGCGGCCGGCTCTCGGCATGACCGGTGCGCGGCTCCCATCCGCTCTCAACCCGCGGAGGGCTGATCCCCCCGAAGCGCATGCCGGGGGATCAGCGCGAGCGCGAGCGCGCACGCGCACACCATCAGCGCGGCGCCGATCCAGAAGAGCGAGGAGAACGGGATCGCCATGATGAGGGCTCCGGCGAGCACTCCGCCGAGGCCGATGCCGATGTCTCCGCCGAGGTAGTTCATCGCGTTCGCCGCGCCCCACCGCGACTGCGGTGCGAGGGAGACCGTGATCACGCTCATCACCGGCATGAACGTGCCGAAGGCGAAACCGAACAGGAGGCCGGCCGAGATGAAGACGACCTCGTCGGAGGCCGTCGCGACCACCGCGAACGATGCCGCTCCCAGGCCGAAGATCACGGGGAACAGGACCGCGGTCGAGAAGCGCCGCAGGTGACGGGCCGCTCCGAGCCTGCTGACGATCATCGCGATCGCCGCGACCGTGAAGAACAGGCCCGGACGTTCGAACCCCGACCGCAGGCCGTACAGGGTGAGGAAGTTGAGGTACTGCGAGAAGCCGAGCGATGCGACGAACTGGACGAGGAAGACCGGGAGCGCGGTCCGCTCGAAGACCCGCCAGAACGCCCGCGCCGGCCGGTCGCCGGTGGGGGCGGCGCCCCCCTCTGCCCGCTCCCCGCGACGCCGCTCGTCCCACGGGCTCTTCGCGCTCAGCGCGATGAGCACCACGACGACGACCGCGACGGCGACGACCGCGAAGGCCTGGCTGATGCTGCCGAGCCCGAGCAGCAGGATCCCGATGCTCGGCCCGACGGCGGAGGACAGCGACTGCCCGAGCCCGAAGTAGCTGATCCCCTCGGACATCCGCGAGCGCGGCAGGGTGTCCGCCACCATCGTGGCGGCCGCGGTCGTGACGGCCGCGAAGCCGAGCCCCTGCCAGACGCGCCAGAGCAGCAGCAGTTCGACCGACGGGAGGAGCACCGGCCCCGCCACGCCTGCGAAGAACGCGAGGCTGCCGGCGATGAGCGTCCACCGGCGCCCCCGGCGATCGACGAGCTGGCCGGCGACGATGCGGCCGAGGATCGCCGCGAGCGAGAAGACGAGCACCAGTATCCCGCTGAACGCCGGCGGCCCGCCGAGGCGGTCGACGGAGAGCGGGATGAGGTTGGTGGCCGCCTGGTTGGAGGTCGAGGTGAGGAAGGAGGCGAAGGTGAGCAGGACGAAGAGCCCGGACCAGAGCGGCTCCCTGGGCGCTCCGGATCCCTCGGCCCGAGTCGGGGGCCTCACCACCGGCCGTGCTCCGTCCATGTCCCCTCCCCCTCGCGTACGAGGCTAGGCGCGCGCACGTCTGGCGTAGGTCTGGGCCCGGAGATAGCCGGTGAGCGCCTCGCCCATCAGCCGGAGCGCCTCGTCGCGATCCTCGGAGACCTTGCCGACGGCCTGCAGGTTGAAACCGCGCCAGAGCTCGCGCTTGGCCCGGTTCAGCAGCTCGTCCTGCTCCGGCGAGACGCTGTCCGCGCGGTTCAGGTCGCGGCCCGTCTCCCAGATGTCGGTCTTCGCGTCCTCGACGGCCGACGCCGCGATCGCTTCGAGGCTGGATCCCAGCACCAGCCGGCAGTACTCGCCCGGCGCGTCGGGGAGCGTGCTCATCCGGCGGTCGCTCTCCCCGTTCATGAGGTACACCGTCCGGTCCTCCGGGATCGCGATGGTCTTCATCAGCGTCTTCCACTGGGGTCCGCGCATCTCGGGGCTCCAGCAGGAGCGCGGGTCGGCCTCCGGCTCGAGCGAGTAGACGTCGCGCTGCCAGGCCTCGCCGTCCCAGTAGTCGTGCGAGCCCAGCACGGCCGCGATCCGGTCCAGCGTCAGCTCGCCGTGCTGCTCGGAGAGCAGCCGGTCGTAGCTCGAGTAGCGCGGCCAGGCGTCGTACCAGCCGTCGCGGTAGCCGTCGCCGTCCTCCGGCTCCAGGGAGGACTGCATCTCCTCGTCGAGGAAGTGGTTGGTGGCCACGAGGTAGTCGCGCTCGCCGTGGTCGCCGGCGCCTCGGACGGCGTGGTGGGCGGGGGTGTACTCGACGAGCTTCGCGGTGCTCGGGTCGGCGAAGTGGGCGTTCTCGGCGTTCGAGGACTGCACGCTCAGGTAGGAGGCCACGGCCTCGTCGGCGGTCCGGGCGTGCATGAGCGCCGTCAGCTTCGAGGTCATGTTCGGCACGGCGACCGCGTAGTCCTCGGGTCTCGCGCTCTGGCCGCCGCTGCCCATCACCACGAGCCCCGCGGCGTTCATGTTGAGGCTGCCGACGATCTCCCCGCCCCACGGGGGCGTGGAGATGAAGGGCTCCCCGTCGTCGGGAAACGCGACGACGACCACGGTGTACGTGCCCGCGTTCCACCCCTGGTCGAGGTTAGCGGAGGCGTAGAGCTTGCCGTCGACGGTCGCCGACCCCCAGGCCGAGAACGTGGAGCACATGGAGTGGCGCCCCGTCTCCAGCCTTTCCGGCGGCGCCATGATGAGCAGCGGCAGGGAGAGGTTCACGATCAGCACGTCGAGGTAGTCGAGCCCGGATCCCTCTGCCATGCCCTGCCACAGCTCCAGCATGCCGGGATTCTGCTCGCCGACCATGCGCTCGTAGCGGCGCATCTCATCGACCATGGCCGCCCAGTCGTCGTTCCACATCGGGAGGATCGTGGCCCGCACGACCGTCGCGTTGCGAGCGATGATCTCGCGGGCCTGCCGGCCGTACTGCACGCCCATCTCGCGCATGCTGCCGGAGATGACGATCACGGGCCTCACATCGGGGGGCATCGTGTCGGGATCGAAGTGCTGCTCGGAGTGCGTGGTCATGGGATCACCCGTTCTCTGTGTTTCTGGCTGCTGGGGAGTCGGCGGAGGCCCGGGATCCGGCGGAGGCCCGGGATTCGGCGGAGGCCCGGGATCCGCGCGATCCGCTCGGGCCCGCGGCGGCGGCGATGCGCGCGGCGAGCGGGAGCGCCGCGAGGATGCGCCGAGTCGCCGCCCGCGGGTCGCACTCGAGCGTCCACTCGGAGTCGATGCGCATGATCGCCCGGGATCCGCGCCGGTAGGGCTCCCAGGGCGGGGTGCCGGAGGCCGACGGGATCCCGGTCCTCGCGAAGGCGAGCCAGGCGCCGCTCGCCTGGTCGGCGAGCCCGGCGGGCAGGCTCTCGGCGGGGCCGGTCACGCTCGGCATGCCGTCCGCGTTGCGGAGCACGAAGGGAAGCTCGGTGCAGTGCAGCGCCCTGCCGAAGGGCGAGACCTCGCCCCGCTCGGGATCGGCCGCCAGCACCCGCTCGGGGCTCGGCGCCCAGGACCAGAGGTAGCCGTACGTGCGCGCGTTCCAGAGGGACTGCGCCTCGGCCATGAGCTCTGCCCCCGTGCGGTAGTTGATGTCGTTGCAGAGGTCGACAAGGCCGAGCGTCTCGTCCTCGTACTGCTGCAGATAGCTCGCGAGAACCTCGGGGTGGTCCGTCACGGTGAGCGCCGAGGCGGCGCCCGCGACGGTGCTCTCATAGCGGGAGATGGCCTGCAGAACGCGCTCGGGCGCGGCTCGGTTGCCCGTCTCGCCCCGGACGGGTGAGACGATGGCGTCGCGCTCGCCGTCCGTCGTCCCGACGAGGAGGTCGATCTCCTTCGCGTGACCCGCGAGGATCGCGCCGAAGCCGTCCAGCGGCACGAAGTCGCCGTCGGTCACGGGGAAGAACACGGCGCCGCCGAATGCGGGCCCGTCACCCTGGATCGCACGGCTCACGATGGTCTCGGCCGGGGCGCGCAGCAGCTCGTCGAGGGTGCGCAGCCCGAGGCTGCCGAGCACGGACTCGGCGGTGCCGCGGGACTGCTCGAGGGTCACCTGTCGGTTCACGAGCGGACCGCTCTGCACGATCGCGCGGGCGAAGAGCGAGCGCGACTCCGGGATCCCGAGATGCGTGGAGATGAAACCCGCGCCGGCCGACTGCCCGAGGACCGTGACATTGGCCGGGTCCCCGCCGAAGGCGGCGATGTTCCGCTGCACCCACCCGAGCGCCGCCTGGTGATCGCGCAGCCAGAGGTTCAAGCCGTCGCGGTACTCGTCGCGGAAGTCCGGCAGACCCTCCAGGTTGAGCGTGCCGAAGACGCCGAGCCGGTAGTTGATCGTGACGACGACGACGTCCTCCGCGTCGTCGACTGCCGAGACCAGGTTTCGCCCGCGGTAGAGCGGATCGATGCTCCCGCCCGAGATCCCGCCGCCGCCGTGGATGAACACCATGACGGGCTTCCCGCCGTGTGCGACGCGACGCGTCCACACGTTGAGCGTGAGGCAGTCCTCGCTCTGCGGCGCGAGGGACGCGAGCTCCACCGGGTCGCGGGGCTGCACGCAGGAGTCGCCCCAGGAGAAGGCCGTGATCACGTCGTCGCGCGTCGTCGCCGGCGCGCGCGGACTGCGCCACCTGAGCGCGGGCCCCGCGTAGCGGATGCCCAGGAACTCGGAGACGCCGTGGGATCGCCTCCCGACGTAGGTGCCGTTCGGAGCTGCGACGGGCACGTCGACGGTGTCCGCTCCCGCGCCGGGCGCGCTCGATCCCGCGCTCATGAGCTCTCTCCCGCGTTCCACATCCGCAGGAACACCCGGTCGAGCTCCGGATCCACGCGCGCGGGGCGGGCGCCGTCGCCGCCGAAGGCCAGCGTCTCGGGCTCGCCGAACAGGAACGGCCGCCAGGGGATCCCCGGGGCGGGGCTCGGATCGCCGCCACGCGCGAATCCCGTCCAGGACGACTGGATGGCCTCCGCGAGACGGCCGTCCACGCCCTCCCACCTCGGCCGCGGATAGCCGAGCCAGGGCGCGTCGAAGAGATAGGCCAGCTCGATCTCGTGGAACGCGCCGTCCCCGAGCCGCTCCCACCCGGGCGGCACGCGCGACCAGCCCGCGATCCAGGCGGGAGCCCCGGCCGCGGTGAGCGCGTCCGCGATGAACCGCGCCCGCGCATCGACCTGGTGGCGGTTCACGAGGTGCCAGAGCATCGCACGGCGCGCATCGGGGGTGTCGGGGCGCGCCTCTGGGAGCGCCGCGATCACCTCCGCAGCCGCGTCGCCGAAGCGGGTGCGGATCTCGTCGGCGAGCGCCGCGTCGGAGTCGAGCGCGCCGGCCGGGCCGAGCGGCGCATCCTCGCTCGTCGAGCTGATGAGCGTGGGGAGCGGCCGGAAGCGGCCCTCCCGGAACAGCCGGAGCACGGGATCCGGGAACACGACGCCGTCGATGTTCGGCGCCCACATCCGTCCGTGGCGGCGGTGCATCTCCATCGCCCCGTCGAGTACGAACCGCGCGGGCAGTGCGCGGAACTCGGCGAGGGACGACACCCCGAGATCGGCAGTCAGCTGTGCCCCCCAGGACTCGGCGGTGGCGAGTGGCACGGGAAGCTCGGGGTCGCCCGTGCCCGACTGGATGATCACCCGGTCCGCACCGCCCTCGGCGTCCGGGGCGTAGAGGAAGGAGCCCGAGATGTTGCCGCCCGCCGACTGGCCGAACACGGTGACGTTCTCAGGATCCCCGCCGAACTGCGCGATGTTGCGGCGCACCCAGCGCGCCGCGGCGAAGACGTCGAGCATTCCGTAGTTGCCGGAGACGGAGCGTTCGTCGGCGGCGCTCAGCCAGGGGTGCGCGAGGAAGCCGAACACCCCCACCCGGTACTCGACGCTCACCACCACGATGCCGCGCTCGACGAGCACGGCCGGATGGTACTTGGCGAGGAGCGAGCCGCCCGCCTGATAGGCGCCGCCGTGGATCCACAGCATCACCGGCAGCCGCTCGCCCGGCGCGGAGGCCGGCGTGTGCACGTCGAGCACGAGGCAGTCCTCGGACACGCCCGCCGCGCTGGCGTCGAAGCTCCAGTCGTCGTAGAAGTCGGTCTGCATGGCGGCCGCGTGGCCGTCGCAGCGCAGCGGTTCACGCCAGGTCTCCGGGGGCGCGGGCGGCGCCCAGCGCAGCTCGCCGATCGGCGGCGCGGCGTAGGGGATCCCCAGAAACACTCCCGCCTCCGCGGTGCCGCGGACGACGCCGTCGTGGTCGAGGCGGAGCGCCGAGCGGCGCCCCGCGACGGGCCCGGATTCGGTCCACGCGAACTGCAGCGCTGCCACGTCTCAGACCTCCGGGCCCAGAACGGGTCGCTGCCGCGATTCGAGAAGCTTCTGGATGGAGCGCTGCGCGAGCAGGACGGCGCCGATCCCGAGGAACGAAGCGGTCGCGCAGATGATGAACGCGGTCTGGATCGGGATCGCCGCTCCGAGCCACGGGAGCAGGAGCGACTGGACGAGCACCTGCAGCCCCAGGATCCCGTAGTTCACCCCGAAGTGGCGCTGACCGTAGACGTTCATGACGATGGCGGGCAGCAGCGTCGTGTAGCACCCGAAGGCGAGCCCCGAGATCACCACCATGCCGACGAAGACGGGGATGCTCGACAGGAACAGGACGACGATCACGAGCGAGAGGCCAACGAGCGCCGCCATGATCCCGAGCATGCGGAACTCGCCCACCTTGTCCGAGAGGTAGCCCATCACGAGGCCGCCGAGGCCCGTGGCGATGAGGAAGGCCGACGACATCCACGAGGCGGAGATCGCGTCGATGCCTGTGGCGGCCTGCGCCATGAGCGACACGTTGGTGATCAGGAGGCCCGGCGTGAGCGTGGCCAGGAAGAACGTGACGAGCAGCAGGTACAGGGATGGCAGCCGGACGAGCCGTCGCCACGGCACCTCGAGTCCGAGGCTGCCGACGAGCCGTCCCTCGGCGAGGTCGGATTCGACCGGGACATCGGGGGTGTTCTTCGGCGCCGAGGCGATGAGCGTGGCGAGCACGGCGGCCACGCCGCCGTAGATGATCCCCTGCAGCACCATCGACATGCCGGGCGTCACCTGCTCGGTGAGCCACGCGGCGAAGGGGGTGAGGAGCGCCGTCCCGAGCGAGCCGAGTCCGAGGAACAGTCCGATCACGAAGCCGCGGCGGTCCGGGAATAGCGCCCCCACGTTGTGCAGCTGGGCGACGGTGACGGAGAAGGTGATCGCCGTGACGACGATCCCCTGCAGGAGGATGAACGCGATCACGTTCGTCACCAGGCCGCTCGCGACGACGCCCACGCCGTAGAGGATCGCGCCGACGAGGATGACCGGGCGGTTGCCGAACGCGTCGCGGATCCGTCCGCCGACGATCGTGGCGGGGGAACCGATCCAGAAGGCCAGGGTGAAGGTGAACAGCACCTCGGTGATCCCCCAGCCGTTCGCCTCGGCGAGCGGGCCGATCAGCACGTTGAGAATGTTGAGCATCGCCATCACCGAGGCGATCACCACCTGCAGCATCAGGGTGAACCATCGCCGCCCCGCGCTGATGCCCGTCAGCGCCGAGGCCGGCGCGTCCGCTATCGATGTCATTGCTGTCCTCTTCTCTGACGACGCGACAGCCTCAACGCTGCCGATTCGAAGCACATCTCGGATTTCCGACGCTAGCGCCCTCGACGGGTCTGACCGGAACGGGATCGCCATTCGTGTGATGCGTCGACACGGATCAGGGGCGTGGATGTGCACTGTGCACCGGAAACCGCTACGCCGGCGTCGTTCGCCGCCGCATCTGCTCGGCCGATGCGGACTCGTCGATGTGGGCGACGGTGACGCGGATGTCGGCGGGGGTGCCGATCTCTCGCAGGATCAGCGCGTCGATGACGGCGTGCACCCGATGAATGGTCCCCACGACGCCCTCCGAGGCGAGCGCACCGATCGCGACCTCCACGCACAGGTGCTCGGTCGTCCGATCGATGCTCACCAGGGGCGCGTCGACGTCTCGGATCCCGAGGAGCCGTGCTCCCGCGTCGATGATCTTCGCCCCAGCGGTGCCGGTGCGGAGGACCGCGGCCACGCCCGGGACCGCGAGGATCGCGCTCTCGATGTCCGCGGCGAGAGCCTGATCGGGTGTCGTGCTCATCGGTCCCCTCCCTGCGGGTTCGGCAACTGGTGCAGATCGTGAACGGCGATGTCGATCCCGGTGACGTTCAGGGGGGTGTGCGCGGCGAGGCGCGAAGCGATCTCCGTGCGCAAACGATCGAGGAGCGTCGGGATCCGCTCGCCGTGCGCGATGCTGACCTCCACGAACACGCGGACGGGTTCGCCCGGCTCGGTGACCTCTCCGTCGAGCCTGCACCTTCCGACGATCACACCGGGCACGTCGTTCTCCGCGGCGCGGATCACGCCCCGGATCGCGCCTTCGGTGATCCCCAGGTCGGCGTTCGATCCCGGGGCGGGAACCGGCACGCGGCGACCCGCTCGCGCGTCGAGCGTGATGCCTGCGAGAATGCTCTGCACCCATCCCTCGTCGGGCTCGGGCTCGTCGGCGGTGTCGGCGATGAGAAGCTCGGGAGAGAGCGCCCTGAGGCGTTCCATCGCGTCAAGCGCGATCCGGCATCCCGGCGACCGGTCGATCGACGGGTTCGCGGGAACCCGGTCGGCGTCGAGATAGTCGGAGAGCTCTTCGACCGTGTGGCCGTCGAGATCCTCCGGTTCCATGCTCGGGCCGGACGGTTCGGGGGTGTCATGCTCGTTCATCGCCACTGCTCCATCCGAACAATGATGTCCTTTCGCGCGCGAGCGAGCAGCCCGCGCACCGTGGAGAGGGGAACGCCGAACTCGTCGGCGATCTCCTCGTATGTGTACCCGCCGATCTCCCGGAGCACCCAGCATTCCCGCTGCGTCGCGGGGAGCTGCTGGAGCGCGTCGCCCAGCGCCGCTATTCCCGCGCGGGCCTCCGCCTGGCGCGAGGGCGCCGTCCGATCCGGCGCGGGCGGATCGACGGCGGTGAGGTCCGCGTGCGTGCGTGCGGCCCGGATCCGGTCGATGGCCTTGCGGCTGGTGATTCGCATCAACCAGCTCTTCACCTTGCCGGGGTCGTCGAGCTTCGGAAGCTGCTCCCAGGCGGTGATGAAGGCATCCTGTACGACGTCGTCGAGCTCCGCGGTGCCGCGCAGGAGTCGGCGAGCATAGGCGCGCATCATGGGCGTGTACCTGCGCACCAGCACCGCGAACGCGGCCGTGTCGCCATCGGCTGCTCGGCTCGCGACGATCCGATCATCCGCGGCCGACAGCGGGTCGCGATAACCTTCACTGCTCATCCCTCGTCCCCCCGACTCGAAGGCGCCCTCCCCCATGAGGGCCGGCGGGCGGCGACCCTGCCGCCCGCGTTCCCCATCTTCTCCCCGGAGTCGCAGGGACGGGGTCGCGCATTGTGGAAACCATCAGTTCTTCGCTCGACGACCGCTGGGCGGTCCGTGGACCACCGACACCGGGAGCCGATCCTCCGTTGGCGAGCAGCCGGGCGGAGGGGGTGAAGCAGCCCATGAGAGCTGTCCTTTCGATCGGAGGGGCGAACCGGGAGGCTGAAGGGGCGGGCGTTCCCGCCCGCCCCCGCCGGCCTACTTCTTGAAGAAGTCCTTCACGTCCGCGGCCTTGTCCTTGACGTGCCCCTTCGCCTGGTCCGCCTTGCCCTCGGCGACCAGTTCGTCGTTGTCGGTCGCCTTGCCGACGGTTTCCTTCACCTGGCCGGTGACCTTGTCGGCTGCCGCCTTGATCCTGTCCTCGGCGTTCATCGTGTTGCTTCCCTTCTCTTCATCGGCCCTCGCGCTTCGAGAACCGTCGATTCGGCTCCGCCGCATACGCGGCGTCGACGATCGTCCTGTCGCCCGCGATGCCGGGACTAACTCACTCTCGACCGGTCCGCAGCCAGCCGCGCACGGACTCCGGAGCGGATCGACACGAGCGTCGGCGTCTCCTCGCCCGTCACCGTCGCGAGGTTGTCCACCAGCCGCGTCACCGCGGCGGCGACGTCGACCGGTGACGTGTTCTGTCTCGGTGTGACGCTCACGTGCAGCACGTCCGCGCCGCGCACTCGCCGAGCGCTCACGCGGCACGAGAGGATCTCGTCGTGCGCTGCGAGCGAGCGGGTGATCGCCTCGGACGCGAATCCGTGGCGGATCGTCACCGGCCCCTGAGGGCCTTCGCCTGACTCGACTCGTATCACCGCGTCGCTTCGGCCGCCGCCAAGCCTCGCGATGACGATCACCGCGACCACCACGACCAGCGATAGCACCGCAATCATGCCCAGCATGAACCAGCTCACCGTCGCCGCATCCGAGATGCGGGACTGCCCATCGACCTCGCGCATCCACCGGGTCGCGGAGGATGCTCCCGACCGCCAGATGTCCCCCGCGGCAGGCCGCACGGCGACCGCGACGACCGCGCCGCCCGCGACGAGGAGCACGAGGCCCACGAGCATGAGGACGATCCGGTTCACACCGCGATTCGTGGCGTTCATGCCGAACCTCCCCCGTCTGCGCGACGCTGCACACGCGCTCGCACTCTCAGCCCGGGCGATGCCCCGTACTCGGCGAGCTCCGCCTCGGCGATGGAGCGGACCCGCGACTTGTCGACCTCCTGGCCGGGCTCCGGGCGAACGGTCACATCCGCGCTCCGATGGCTCACGCCCACGACGACACCGCCCCTGGAGAGATCCAGCTCTTGCCGCACGCGTTCGGCGACCGCGGAGGCGATCACGCCGTTGTCGACGACGACGACGTGGGAAGAGGCCGCGAGTCGATGCTTCGAGAGCCGCCCCGGGCTGACCGCCAGCCAGACGAGGGCCGCGCCCACGACTCCCAGGGCCGCGCCGGCGGCGCCGAGCGCGCTCCTCGGCCGGGCATCGGGCACCTCTCCCAGCCACGCGAGGACCGAGCCGGGCGCGGCCAACAGCGGGGCGGCCCCCAGCAGATGCAGGACGATCTCCGCCCCCGCATACGTCGCGGCCGCGGCGACGAGAACGAGCACGAGCACCGCTGCGACCGTCCGCGGAGAATGCGTCTCTCGACGCACCACCCTGTTCAGCACCGCATTCGTCACCTATCTCACCCTCTTCCGCTGCGGGATGATCGCGCCCGTGACGACGAAGGAGATCCGGCGGATCTCCCGGCCGGTCAGCCGGGCGAGCTCGTCGGCGAGTGCCGTCTGGATCCGCCGTGCGCGATCGAGCACCGGAGCCTCCGCGCGGATCGCCTCGGTGTCCGCCAGGTCGGGAATCGGCAGGCGCGCCGCGATGCGCACGGCCAGTCCGCCGCCCCACTCCGCCACCTCGACATGCACCTCGTCGCGCGGGACGCCGATCGTGACCGCTGATGTCTCTCGCACCACCTTCTCGATGACCCGCTCACGCACCCGCACCCCGCCGGGCGCCGTGGAAGGAGCGTCGAGCGCGGCGACCGCAGGGGATGCAACGGTCGTCGCGCTCATAGCGAGGTGCGCCTACCCGTGAACGCCCCGGCGAGGGCCCGGAGATCCAGTCGGCCGGACACCGCTCGCCCCGCAAGAGCACCGACGCCCATCAGCAGTGCGACCAGCAGGAACCCCCAGAACCCGAAGATCAGTGCTGCGAACGCCAGCACCGCGCCGATCAGTGCGCCGGAAAGCGTGGCGCTCATGAGACGCGGGACTCGGTGTCGTCGCCGCCGTCGTCGCTCGGCAGGTGCACGTCGTTCACCTCGACGTTCACCTCAACGACCTGCAGGCCGACGAGGCGGGTGATCGCGCCGGTCACGGCGTTGCGGACGTTCTCCGCGACCTCCTGAATCGCCGCCGGGTAGTCCACCACGATCGTGATGTCGGCAGCGGCCTGGGTCTCCCCGACCTCCACTTTGACTCCCTGCGTCAGGTCCGTCGCGTTCACGACATCGCGGATCGCGCCCAGCGCCCGAGCGCCGCCGCCGCCGAGGGCGTGCACACCCGGGACCTCACGTGCTGCGATGCCCGCGACCTTCGCCACGACGCCCTCGGCGATGGTCGTGCGCCCTGCCGCCGTACCGCCCCCGGTCGCCTGAGACGCAGAGGGCGCGCGATCCACGCGTGAGGAACCGGCGGAAGCACTCGCGGCACGCGCGGCCGGCGCTTCAGCTTCAGAAGCAGCAGTCGTGTTCGTCACATCCGTAGCCATCAGAACTACCTCCACAATCAGCGGCGCGCCCCGAACGGCGCGCCATCCAACGAGCGAAGAAGAACGCTCTGCACATAGGACGACGGCGACGATCGAAACGTCACAAAGCGATGCCGCGTTCACGGGATCGGCCGGCGCGGCACTCGTTCCTCACCGATCGAGGCCTCGGACACCCCGGCGGATCACCCGTCGGCGGCCTTGCGCTTGCGCGCGTAGGCGCGTGCGGCGCGAACGCGGTCGCCGCAGCGCGTCGAGCACCACTGCCTGCGCCCGTGGGTTCTGAGCAGGAACCGCGTGCACGGCTCGGCCTCGCACCGCGCCAGCAGTCCGATCTCGCCGCCGGACAGCAGCGCCGCGGCGTCCTCGGCGATCACGGACATGGCGTGTTCGACCAGCCGTGTCGTCGGATGCTCGAGAGAGCGGAAGAACCCCTCCTCCCGACCGAAGTGCAGCGTCGAGATGTGCGGAGCCGCCGTCAGCGCGGCGTTGATGCCGTCCAGCACCCGGGGGTCGACGATCGTGCCGCTCACCACCGCGGTGAACGCGTCCCTCAGATCGCGCCGCAGGCCCACGAGCCGGTTCCGGCAGTAGGAGCGGAGCACGGCGCCTTCGCCGAGAAGGCCTCGCTCGATCAGCCACGCCGTGGCCGCCTCCGGGGTTTCCAGGGCGTCGGAGGTCTTCCCCCCGGGGAACTCGAGCACGCTGTTCACCAGGTCGATGCTGATGTGCTCCCGAGCTCCGGGGCTCCGGGGAAAGGGCATCTCGCTCACCCTTCTCATGGTATCAGTACCGTTTTCCCGTGAGCTTCTGCTACGCTCTTCTCACGGTAATAGTATTTGTTTCTCGTGATTCATGAGGTGCTGCGTGATCCGCCGCACCCTGCGGCACGCCCGAGCGATAAGCCCCGTCCACGCACCCGCCTGAACCCAACCCGAAGGAGACATCATGCCCGCACCCGGCCGAGCCCTCATCGTCATCGACGCCCAGCAGGAGTACTTCGATGGCCTGCTGCCCATTCAGCACCCGTCACGCGACGAGTCGGTTGCCCGGATCGCCGAGGCGATGGACACCGCCACCCGCGCCGGCATCCCCGTGATCGTCGTGCAGCACCGGCTCCCCGCCGGAGCCCCGGTGTTCGCGGCGGACTCCCCGACGTACGCGCTGCATCCCGAGATCGAGAGTCGAGCGGAGAGCGCCTCGCTCCGCCTCGCGAAGAGCTTCTCCAGCGTCTTCGCCGGCACCGGTCTCGAGGAGTGGCTGCGCGAGCGCGAGGTCGACACGATCACCCTGGTCGGCTACATGACCAACAACTGCGTCCTGGGTTCGGCCGCAGCGGCCGAACCTCTCGGGTTCGCCGTCGAGGTGCTTGCAGACGCGACGGGCGCCATCGACATCACGAACGCGGCGGGATCCGTGTCCGCGAAGCAGGTGCACGAAACGCTCATGGCGCTGCTCAACTCCAACTGGGCCGCCGTCGCGGAGACCGGCGCCTGGACTGAAGCCGTCCACACCGGGGCCGGGCTCGCGGCGGACAATCTCGTCGAGTCGGCTGCTCGCGGCCGCGCCGCCGGAGCGTGACCGCACCGACGCGCGACGACCCCGAGGCCGGTTCGGTGTTCCAGACCGGGCCGCTCAGGCGAATCGCGAGGGAGGGCGCGGGTTCATGCAGGTGCCGCTCCACCGCGACGATGGTCTGCCTCGACGCACAGCGACGTCGACGCAGCTGCTCCTGCGTCAGGCCGACCGCGCCGCGCGCCTTACTCGCCCCGTTGGCGATACGCCTCGCCATCGACTCGCTTCTCTTCGGCAAGGCGGATGATGCGGTTCACCATGCCGCTGAAGATCAGTCCGTGAAACGGCAGCATCGACAGCCAGTACAGCCGACCCATCAGCCCTCGAGGGAAGAACACGGCCCGCTGCCGGTAGACGGTTCCTTCATCTGTCTCGTCGATCCCGAGTTCGAGCCACGCGCTGCCCGGCACGCGCATCTCGGCCCGCAGTCGCAGCAGCTCACGAGGGTCCGCCCGCTCGACCCGCCACACGTCGACCGCGTCACCGACGATGAGCCGGGAGCCGGATCGTCGTCCCCGCTGCAACCCCACGCCCCCGGTGATGCGGTCGTACCAGCCTCGCAGCATCCACAGAACCGAGGCCGAGTACCAGCCGTTGGCGCCCCCGATCTGCGTGATGACCGACCACACCGCATCCGCATCGGCCGAGGTGCGACGGGTGCGCGTGTCCGTGAACACCGTGCGACCCGCCCAGTCGGGATCGCTCGGCATCGGCTCGCTCGGAGCCCGGTCGACGCTCGAGTCGACCCAGCTCGTCTCGACCGCGTCGATCTCGATGCGTCCCAGCGCCAGTCGCACCGCCTCGCGATAGCCGGTCAGCCCCTCCGAGGGCGGGGGGATGATCTCGTCCACCGTGCGGTCGCGCATCACGCAGTCATGCTGCAGCGACTCGACCAGCGGTTTTGCGATCTGTCTCGGCACCGGGGTGACGAGACCCACCCAGTGCGAGGCGAGCTTCGGCGTGAACACCGGCAGCGAGGCGATGGCGCGCTGCCGCAGGCCGGCCTCGACGGCGTAGCCGTTCATCATCTGCCCGTAGCGCAGCACGTCGGGCCCGCCGATGTCGATCGTGCGATTGAGGTCGGCGGGCACCCGTGCGGCGGCGAGCAGGTAGTAGAGCACGTCTCGCACCGCGATCGGCTGGATGAAGTTGCGCACCCACTTCGGGGCGGGCATGTAGGGCAGCACGTCGGTGAGGTGGCGCACCATCTCGAAGGAGGCCGAGCCCGAGCCGATCACCACGCCCGCCTGCAGCACCGCCGTCGGCACGCCTGAAGCGAGGAGCACCTCGCCGACCTCCTTGCGCGAGGCCAGATGGGGCGAGAGGTCGACGCCTTCGGGATGCAGCCCGCCCAGGTAGACGATGCGCTTCACGCCCTCCTCCGCGGCGCGCGCGGCGACGTTGCACGCGATCTCGCGGTCGAGCTGCGCGAAGCGCGAACCGCTCGACATCGAGTGCAGCAGGTAGTAGACGATATCGGCTCCCCGAACCGCGTCGCGCATCGCGTCCGGATCAGACGCGTCCCCAGTCCTGGTCTCCACCTCGTCCGCCCACGGCAGCGCTTCGATGCGGCCTCGGGATCGCGAGAGGGTGCGCACCCGGTAACCGCCCGTCAGCAGACGGGGCACGAGCCTTCCCCCGAGGTACCCCGACGCTCCGAGCACCAGCACGATGGGCATCTCTCCCTCGGGCGACCGGATCGCGCGCAGCGCCTCCTCGTCGCCCACGGGCGCAGTGTGCTTCATACCCTCTCCCATCCCTCGACGTCTCCCGGCTCCACTGCGAACAAGGGGTGTGCGGCAGGCGCCGATCTCCGCCATCTCGCGGCATCTCCCTCGCTCCGCTCCGCGAGCTTGCGCCCGAGATGACGCCACTCGAACTCGAGCTGGCCCTGCGTCACGGCCAGGCGAGGCGGAGTGTCGACTCGCACGAGGATCTTGTCGCCGTCGAAGCGATATCCTCGCGAAGTCGCCTCGTCGTGCAGGCCGGCGAGATACGCGCCGATGGACCCGAGGGGGTGAGGCGCCGCTCCGAACCTGACGAGCTGCGGGTGGTTGCGATATCCGATCGTTCTGCCGTCGAGCACGGCTTGCGCGAGGAGCGCTTCACGCCAGCAGGCGACCAGACCGATCCGGTCGAGGTGACCGGGGTGCAGCGACCACAGTCTCATGTTCGACTCCGCGTTGCTCCCGCTGAATGATCGCCTCGGATGAGCTTGAGGACGATTTCAGCGCTGATCAGGCACATCGGCACCCCGATACCGGGGCGCGTCGTCCCTCCCGCGTAGTAGAGGTTGTCGACGCGCTTGGAGCGGTTCTGGGGTCTGAAGAAGGCGCTCTGACGCAGCGTGTGCGCCGGGCCGAGCACGCCCCCGCGCCACGAGTGGTAGTCGCGCGCGAAGTCCGCTGGCCCGAGGGTCTCGCGAACGACGATCCTGTCGCGCAGATCAGGGATGCCCGCCCATCGGGAGATCTGGTCGATAGCGGCATCTGCCGCGCGCTCGATCGATGGATCACCGCCGCCATCCGCTCCTCCCGCTCCGAGGTTCGCGTCGGCCGGGACGGGGATGAGCACGAAGAGATTCTCGTGTTCCGCTGGCGCGACGGAGGGATCGGTCGCGCTCGGCCTGCACACGTACAGCGATGCGGGTTCGGGGATGCCCGGGGCCGTGCCGAAGATGGACTCGAAGTTCGCCCTCCAGTCGCTCGTGAAGAAGAGCGAGTGGTGTTCGAGCTCGGGGAGTGATCCTGCCACCCCGAGCATGAGGATCACCGCTCCGGGCCCGCTCTGGGCCTTCCGCCACCACGACTCCGGATAGCTCTGCGCTTCGGGGGCGAGCAGCTGCGTCTCGGTGTGATGCAGGTCGGCGGCCGACACGACGAGGTTGGCGTGCTCGACGCGTTCGGCACCGCCGCGGTCTCGGACACGGAGACCGGCGACGGTGAGGTTTCCGCGCTCGTGTCTGGTCAGGATCCGGGTGACTTCGGAGTTCTCGACGATCTGCACCCCTGCCCGGACGGCGAGTTCCTCCAGGCGCTGGACGACGCCCCAGAACCCTCCCATCGGGTACTTGACGCCGTCGCCGAGGTCGAATGCGCTCATCAGGTGATACATCGCAGGCGCGCGGCTGGGATCGGCGCCCAGGAAGACGGCCGGATATCCGAGCACCTGACGAAGGGCAGGATCTGAGAAACGTTTGGCGACGAAGCGCTCCAGGTTCGAGCCGAACAGCGACGCCAGCTTCGGGAGCATCCGCAGCACATCCGCCGTAGCGAGGCTGCGGAGCTTGGTGAACGGGTTGTAGAGGAAGTAGCGCTCTGCCATCTGTGAGGCGTGTTCCGCCGAGGCAAGGTACCTCTCCAGCTCGTCCGCGCTGTTCGTCTCGATCGTCTCGAAGCGGCGCATCACCTGCTCCCTGCCATTCGGCACGTCGATCACGCGCGCAGGCGCCGAGCCGTGCGGCTCGGCGAACACCCGATAGCCGGGGTCGAGGGTGCGCAGGTCGAGCTGCTCGTCGGTGGTCGTGCCGAGCAGGTTGAAGAAGTGCTCGAATGCGCCCGGCATCAGATACCACGAGGGACCGGTGTCGAACCGGAATCCGTCGCGCTCCAGTATCCCGGCTCGACCGCCGAGACGCGGACCGCGTTCGAGCAGTCTGACGGTGTGCCCTTCACGGGCGAGCAGCGCGGCGCTCGCAAGGCCGGCGATCCCGCCGCCGATCACGGTCGTCCGCGTCACCTTGCCCGCTCCTTCCGCATGTCGAGGAGCGCCCGGGCGATCAGCCACGACTTCTCCGCGGTCGGAACCCGCACGCGCCGCCGGTAGAGGTCGTCCGCAGGGGTTCGTGCGATGCGGTCGGCGAGCCTGCTGAACAGGCGCAGCGCTGCACCGACGGCGATACGGGCGTCCTTCGGCAGAAGGGGCAGTGCCGCTCGGGCATCGGAAAGCTGCGCGCGGATCTCCGAGACCCAGCCGTCCTTGGTCTCGTCGTCGATCCGTCCGCGCTCGCTCAGATAGCTTCGCCCCAGGCGCTCGGTATCGTCGGCGAGGTCGCGAAGGAAGTTCACGTTCTGGAAGGCAGCGCCGAGCCGACGTGCCCCGTGCTCCAGGGCTCTCCTCTCCTCGGCGCTGGGAGACTCGTCTCTGATGAACACCCGCAGGCACATCAGACCGACCACTTCCGCGGAGCCGTACACGTAACTCGCGTGCTCGGCGCCGCCGAAACGCAACTGCGGATCGGTCGAGGATGAGGGGCCGGCAGCGTCGGTAGCCCCGAGGTCCGTACGCATGGACGAGAAGAACGGCCGGGTCAGCTCGCCGTCGATTCCGGCCGCGCCGGCCGTGCGAGCGAAGGCGTGCACGATCGGGTTGCTGCTGTAGCCCGATCGTACGGCGCGCTCGATCTCCTCCTCGAACCGATCGAGGGTGAGCCGCTGTTCATCCGGCGTCATGCCCGCTTCGGCGGTGGCGCCGTCGACGAGCTCGTCGGCGACGCGCACCAGGGCGTAGATGTTGCGAACGTGCGTGCGGTGCCGTGCGCCGAGCAGGCGTGTCGCCGTGCCGAAGGATGTGGAGTAGACCTCGATGATCTCTCCGGCCGCGATCTCGGACGCGCGGGTATAGCGCGCCAGCGGACTCGACGTGTCGATCGTACGCGTCATGACTGGCGCTCCTCGATCTTCTGCACTACCTGGTCGAGAAACCGGGAGAGCTGACCGGGAATACCGGTCTCCGGCGAGTCGAGCATACTCCTCGTCGCGTGAAGTTGATCCGAGACGAGAGCGCGAGTGAAGGCTTCAGCTCCGCACTCGCTGAGGTGCGTTCGCATCTGCATCGCGTCGGTGGCGCTCAGCTCCCGATCGCCGAACAGCGGCGCTATCTTCTGCCACCGGTCGGTTGTTCGGGCGAAGGCGATGATCGCGGTCTCCTTGCCCTCCCTCAGATCAGAGAACGCGTCCTTGCCGTGCTCGGAGGCGTTTCCGAAGGTCGAGAGCAGGTCGTCCTGCAGTTGGAATGCCGATCCGAGCCGAGTGCCCACGTCTCCGACGACGTCCTCGACGTGGCGCGCGGCTCCCGCGAGCATCGCTGCGGCTTTCAATGTCATCTCGAAGGTGTAGGTCGCGGTCTTGAGCCGTGTCATGGCGAGCACTGTTTCCAAGTCGGGTGTTGTCACTCCGTCGCAGAGCGCGACATCGAGATGCTCCCCGGCGATCGACTCCGTGATCGTGTGCTCGAGGAGGTCGAGCAACCGGATCCTCGTCGGTCCCGGGAGCGATTCGCGGGCGAACACCTGATGCGCGTCGGAAAGCAGCATGTCGCCCATCAAGATGCCGCTGGTCCGCGCCCAGTGCAGATCTCGGCCGTCGGCGGAAGCGTCGGCCGACGCCCGCACGACTTGTCGCTGAGCCCTGCGCTCCTCGAGAACGGCGCCGATCAGGTTCGAGCGTCCTCGCCTGAGCAGGTCGCCATCGATGACGTCATCATGAAGCAGAAAGGAGTAGTGCAGCACCTCTACTGCGGCCGCGATCCGCACAGCCGCCGCACGAAAGGCCCGGCCGTGTTCGCCTGTTGCGCTGAGCGCCTCGAAAGCGCCGAGGAGCAGGCGAGGTCGCAGCAGTTTTCCGCCGGTCACCCGTTGGGAGGCCGTCTTCCACAGAGACACGAACAGAGGCCCGTACTTGCCGGCGCGCAGAGATCGTGAGTCGAACAGCTTTCGGATCTCATCTTTCACGTCCTGCTCGTCGAGCCGGTCGGGGTTGTGAGCAACAGCCAGCAGTTCGGTCATATGCGCCCCTCGAGGGCCCCTGTCTCGAGGAGCCGTGGGAATCGTTCCACCGTCCAGGGGCTGCACGCGAATGGTCTGCGATTCGAAGCCTCCAAGCGGTGCAGAGGGTCTGTCCGCGCCAGCTCAGCGGCTGCTGTCCCACCGGGGGTGAGGGGTCCGGCGATCTGAGCCGCGAACACCGTGCAGATCTCATTCTCCCCCGTACCGTTGGCGTTAACGGCGTCGCAGTGGGAGTCGGGCGGCGCGCAGTGCGCGAACGCGACTGCGGCTCCGGGTTCGCGCGCGGCTGCGCGGGTCGCTGTTCTCGTCGGCTCCTCCTGCTGGTCCAGCAGGATCACAAGCTCCTTCACCAAGGTTGCTCCCCTCGAAAACAACAATTTAAGGGAAGCATACTATGTTGAATAAGATAAATTATCTTCTGGTTTATTTTATTCCCTGATCGTGATCCGTGGCTTACTATTGGAGCATGGTGTCCTCCGATACCGGATCTGCGAAGGACTCGATTGCCGAGCACCTCTATAGTCCGAACTCCGGGTTTCCTCTGAGCGAGATGACCGACGGTGTCCGGGTCTCGCAAGCAGACCTCGACCAGATCGGACGCCTGATGCAGGCTCTGGTGACTCTGCGCGAGACCGAGCAGGCGATTCTCGATGCTTCTGAGAAGTACATGAAGCTCAGCGCACAGGACATGCGCGCGCTCCACTATCTGATCGTCGCCAGAAATCGGGACGCGACGGTTACTCCGAGCATGATCGCGGCGCACCTCAAGATCTCCCCCGCGTCGACGACGAAGCTGCTGAACCGGCTCGAGCGGGGCGGCCATATCGTCCGCAACATGCACCCCACCGACCGCCGCGCGTTCGCGATCGCGATCACCCCCGAGACCGCCGTCGCCGCGAAGGAAACCGTCGGCAGACAGCACGCCAGGCGAGTGCACGCGGCCGCGCGGCTCACCTCTGACGAGCGTGAGACCGTGATCCGCTTCCTGCTCGACATGGCGCAGGAGATCTCCATCACCGACGCGGAGTGGGCGACGCAGGCGCCATGAGCCCGAACAGCCGCGGGAGTCGAATCTCCCCGACGCCACCGGTCGTGACGCTCGACACTCTGGCTGCGGCACGGCAACTGCTTCGCGCCCGGGGCGTAACGACGCAGGCCGGGTTCACCGCCGAGCGCATCCCTCGCCGGCTCTTCGAGCACCGACCGATCCTGATCGACGACGGGGCGCAGCACGATGAGCACCGCAGGACGCTCGCGCGGTTCTTCGCGCCGGCGAAGCTCGCGCAGCAGCACGGCGACTTCATCGAGCAGGCGGCCCGAGAGGCCGTCGAGAAAGCCAGAGCGACGGGCGGTTGCGTCGTCGACGAACTCGCCCTGCACTACTCGGTGACGATCGCGTCGCGCATCGTCGGCCTCACCCACGCTCCCGTCGAGAGACTGGCCGAGCGCCTCACCCGCTTCTTCCGGCAGCCCCCGGTCGATCACACTGCTTCCGATTACGGGCGCACACGCCGCGACTGGATGCGCGCAGCCCGCAACGCGATCGGACCGCTCATCGGCCTCTACCTGCACGATGTGCGGCCGGCGATCCGCGCCCGCCGCGAGCGGCGTCGCACCGACATCATCAGCCACCTCATCGACCTGGGGTATCGCCCGCGCGAGATCCTCGTCGAGTGCCTCACCTACGGCACGGCAGGCATGGTGACCACGCGCGAGTTCATCTCAGCCGCCTGCTGGCGGCTGCTCGAGAACGATCAGCTGCGCGAACGCTACCTCGCCGCGGGCCGACTCGAACGCCACGCGATCCTGGCCGAGATCATCAGGCTCGAGCCGCCCGTGTCGCACCTCTACCGCCGAGTGCGTGCCGACGGGCAGTGCCCCTATCCGGCGGGCACCCTCGTCGACATCGACGTGGGCGCCGCGAACCGCGACCCCGAGGTCTTCGGAGATCACGCCGGTCGGCTCTGCCCCGGCCGCAAGCTCCCCGCCTCCGAGCAGACCGGACTCAGTTTCGGCGACGGAGCGCACCGTTGCCCGGGCGCGCCGCTCGCGATGCTCGAGGCCGACGCGCTCCTCACGGCGTTGTTGCGGGCAGACCCGGTCATGCGATCCGCACCCTCCGTTCACTGGGAGACCCTCATCGAGGGGTATCAGATCCGCGGCCTCGAGATCGATCTCACCGCTCCCGACGGCCGTCCACCAGCTTCCTGAGCACGTGCGGCCAGGAGTGCCGTCGCTCGGTGGGCACTGTCCACAGCTCATGCCCGGCGAGCCCCCACTGCTCCAGCAGCTCATTGGCCGCGATCCACCCGGTGGTGGCGGCGCGCTCCATGAGCGCGATCGGCAGCTCGCTGCGCACCCAGTCGCCGGCGAGTTTGACCTCGCGCTCAGGAGTGGCGACGCCCGGCCGTTCATCCCAGGGATCCGTGCCGACGAGGGCGCAGTCCTCCTCCACGAGCAGTTCCTCGTGAAGGATGGAGAGGTCGCGAGTCTCGGGGTAGACGCGCGCGAGCTCGTCGCGCAGGGTGCGACGCAGGGCGTCGGTGTCGCACGAGGCCGCGTCGGCATCCTCGAGCGCGTAGGCGTGCAGCTCGATCACGCTGCCGCCGTGCCCATCGGCCCAGCGGCGGGCGCCGTCCTCGTAGCGTTCGAGCACGGTGACGTTATCGAGCGGGCCGAACCCGGAGGTGCCGAGAAACGCCGGGCGCTCGGGGGCGACGGGCGCATCGGTCCAGACGCGCCAGACGGCGAACGGCGGCGCGGTTCGCCCCCGCGCGATCCGCTCGCGCCACGCGGCATCGCCGAGGGCCGACGAGGCCGCGACGAGATCGCGAGTCGCACCCGGCCCCGCCGCGAGCACGATCGCATCGGCTTCGAAGCGCGAGCCGTCGGCGAGCGACGTCCTCCACCCCCGCCCCTGCCCGTCGGGCGCCTCCGCAACACGTTCGACGCGCACGGCCTCCCCCACGATCCGCCGCGCCCCGAGCCTCTGGAGCGCATCGCCGAGCGGGGCCCACAGCGTCTGATCGAAGTCGTCGGCCGGCACGTCGAAGAGCAGGCCCTCGGCGGAGCCCAGGAAGTAGCTGTGGAACATCGCCACGAGCTCCCCGGCCGAGAACTCCCGCGGATCCGCGAAGAAGCTCCGCGCGAAGACCTCGAGCGCGAGGTGCCGCGCGCGATCGGGGAACCGCAGCCGGTCGAGGAACGTCGCGGCGCTGACGCCGTCGTAGTCCCGATAGGTCCGGGGGAAATCGACGTCGAGCAGGCCGAGCGCCGATCCGATGTCCACGCGCCTGAGATCCGCCAGCGAGAAGGTCTCGCTGCGCGCGACGAACGAGATGAAGTTCCACGGCGGAGTGCGGGGAATCTTCGCGAACGAGTCCCGGTCCCCGCTCGCGCTCAGCACCGGGTAATCCTCGACCGGAGCGAGCATCCCGCTCAGGTCGCCCGCGCGCGACAGCAGTGCGCGGAGGTTGTAGTACTGGCGGAAGAAAGCGTGGAAACCCCGGCTCATCGTCACCTCGCCGGCGGGAGAATCGACGCGCCAGGAACGCACCCGCCCCCCGAGCTCGGCAGACGGTTCGACGAGTTGCACGCGTACACCCCGCTCGGCGAGACCGAAAGCGGCGGCGAGGCCCGCGATGCCCCCGCCGATCACGGTAGCGGATCGCGCAACCGACGACCGCGTCTCGCCCGCGGGCGCCGGGATGCGGCGCGCTCTCCGATCGCGTCCCGGCAGCTCAGTCGGCACCGTTCCGACTCTCTCGATGCGCCGGCCCGCCCGAAACCCGCGCTCCGTGCGGGGGCTCGTCGGCCTTTCGTCGTCTCTTCCCGCTGCGCTTCCAGATCACGACGACGAGGGTCACCATGGCGAACCCGAAGCCGAAGTCCTCGACGGGAATGTCGAACGGCCAGCGCACCCCCAGCATGCGGTCGGGGTTGTAGATCACGATCGGATCCGAGAGCTTCGTGAGCCACCCGTCGATGAGCACCTGGAAGCCGAGCACGATCGCGAGCATGACCCAGTACTGCAGCGTGCGGAAAACGCCCGTGCGCAGCCAGAGGAGCTCGACCAGCACGACGACGAGCATCGTGATGAGCGTCGCAAGGGTGTACTCAGGCATCGCCTCGCCTCTTCCGTCGGGCAGCGCGGGCCCACCCGAGCACCGTACCCACGGCCTCATAGGTGAGCAGCGCGCAGATCGGGATCGCGATGAAGAATACGAGCTCCTCGAGCGGATAGCCGAACGGGAGTATCGCTCCGGTCGTGAAGCGTTCGCTGTAGGTCCAGAGGTCGAACTGGATCGCGACGATGTCCCAGATCGAGAAGACGAGTGCGGTGATGAGCACCGCCTGCAGCAGCCGCAGCGGCCTGCGGTACACCCGAGCCTTGAAAAGCCACTCGAGCGGCAGCGTGATGGCGAGGCACGCCCCCATGAGCAGCAGGTACTGGAAGTTGTCGAAGCCGAGTTGCATGGTTTCAGTCGCCCTCCGAACCGGTGCCCGCGCGGCGGTTCGCCGCCGAGGTGCGGCCCGTCATCTCGAAGATGCGGCGAGTCGCTCCGCTACACGTCTCTCGAAGGATCATGGCTCTGCGCTCACGCTGTCGGGGCATTCACATCTGTGCGCGGGCGGGCGCGTACCTTGAACCACAGGGCGAGTTCTTTCGCGGCGCGGCCGGTGACGAACGCATCGGGAGCGGCTGCAATATCCGCGAACGAATCGCGCAACCCCGGCAACGGAACCGCCGTCTCCTGCGTGAGAGGCCGATACCCCATGGTCCAATCGTCGAATTGCCGTTCCACGACCAGCTCGTCGATGAGGATTCGCACGTTCGTATGGCGGGGGTCGTGCTCGATGCTGCGCATCAGCGCGTCGACTTCCTCGGGCGGCCCCTCGAGAAACTGAATGAACTGGTCTCTGCGATACAGAAGGATTCCGGTGATTCCGACCGACCCGTTGTGGGCGCGGGCGCGCGCCAGAAGCTGCTGCAGGTCCTCTTCGTAGAAGCGTGTGACAGCGAGGCTGGAATACACGAGGGATCTCAGGGCGCCATCGATCCGCTTCGCCGCGCCTGGCATGAAGTTCATCTACTCATCCTCCCCGGTTCCGTCCTGGAGTGCAGACGAACGGCGAAGTGCTTCCATCGCTTCTCCGAGGTCCCTGAACGCCCCCGCCGGGCGGGAATACATGTTGCAGGCCACATAGCGGCTCTCAGCTTCACGATCGATGTAACCGAGGAACTCGCCGTCTCGGCTTCCGACGTAGAAGCCGTCCTCGACCATCGCCCAGGTGACCCCGTCTGCCGGTGGAACAGTGGTGCTCATACAGCGCCTCTCTGCGACCAATGTGAACGGCACCAGGCTGATGCCGACACCAGAAACTGCTGCGGCCACCCCGCCAGACTACTGGTATCTTGCTCCAAGGGGCGGCGCGCCGAAGGGGTTGCACATCATCGCGAGGACATGCTCACCCGTGCTCCGACCGCAGTGGAGGCCCTCCGAATGCACAGCGTCCGATCGTGAGGAGACCAGCGTGCAGGAGTTCGACTACTCGCTCGATTACGCCTCGCTCGATTTCCGAGAGCATCCCGAGCTCTACCGCGTCGGCAGAGGCGAGCAGGGCGTGCTCAAAGTGGAGCCCTACAAATCCGAGATCCTGCCTCACTGGAGATTCGCGACTCCCGAGCAAGCTCTCGCGTCGAGCGAGAAGATCACCGAGATGTTCGAGCGCTATCTCGCCGACGACGACTTCGTCGGCGCGGACATGGCGCGCAAGTTTCTGCAGATGGGCTACACCCGTTCGCGACGCTATGCGAACTACCCCGGTGGCAAGAAATACCGAGGGCCGGTGCCCGAGGATCGCAAGGGGCAGAGCGGCGCGCACGGGAGGGCCGAGCACGAACGCCGGGAGGATCCGGTGAAAGCCGAGAGCGCGCGCATCTTCAAGATCGCTCGGGATCGCGCTGCGGCGCACCCGCGATACCGCGAACTGCGCGATGAGCACCGCCGCTGCACCGAGAACGGTGAGACGTAGTCCGTCACTCCTCAGAGGATCGTGAGCCAGCGACTCCACCGGGCGGGCGGATTCTCGCTCCAGGAATCCCGCCGAACAACCGCCTCCATGCACGGCGGCGCCGATCCCCGCTTATTGATTATAAATACATGTTCACTTATCATTGGGGGCATGACGACATTCCACGCCTTCCTCGGCTGCAGTCTCGACGGGTACATCGCCGGACCGAACGGCGAGTTGGACTGGCTGACGGTCTTCGACAACACGGGATACGACGCCTTCTTCGAGTCCGTCGGAGCGATGGCCATGGGGCGCGCGACGTGCGACGTCATGCGGGAGTCCTCTCCGGACTACTACCGGGGCATGCCGATTCATGTGCTGTCCGCCACGCGGCCCGTCGGTGCGCAGCCGACCATGGGGGCCTCGCCCGTGACGGTTCACCGCGACATCCCCTCGCTGCACGCGGCGCTTTCCGCGGACGGCGTGGAACGCGTGTACGTCGATGGCGGCCGAACCGTCCAAGCGTTCCTGGCGGGCGGCCTGCTCTCCGACCTCACCGTGACACGCGTGCCGGTGGTGCTGGGCGGGGGAATCCCGCTGTTCGGGCCGGTACCCGAACCGGTTACCGCGCGCCTGGTCACGTCGCACGCGACAGATCAGGGCGCCGTCCAAAGCCTCTATCGCTTCCCCACGGGGGTCCGATGACCCGCCACCGGCGGGCTCCCGCTCGCGGAGTCGCACAGGAGTCGTCCCCGCCCGGCGGGGACCGCCTTCCGGATCGGGCGTTCTGATGCCGCGGGCGAAGAGCATCGACGACGAGGCGGTTCTCGCCGGGGTGCTCCGACTCGTGCAGCGCATCGGGCCCGCACAGTTCACGCTTGCCGCGGCTGGGGCCGAGGTGGGGCTTTCGGCCTCGACGCTGGTGCAACGATTCGGATCGAAGCGTGCGCTTCTCCTCGCCGCGGATCGGTGGGCGGTGGAGCGCTGGGTCGGCGGAATGGACGAGGTCCCTCCGGGTGATTCGGCGCTCGACAGGCTGATCGCCGGGCTCGTGCACGCGGTAGACGTCGACACCACCCCCGAAGAGCTGGCGAACTCCGTCTCTCTGCTGCAGATCGCATTGGCCGATGGCGACTTCCACGCCTCGACTCGCGACGGCGCTCGCCGCCTTCAGGCCAAGATCGTCGAACGGCTCACGGAAGCCACCGCGAACGGCGAGCTCCTACCGGCTACCGAGATCGAAGCCCTCGCAGAGCTGATCGAGATCGTCTATCACGGTACGATGATCAGCTGGGCCATCCACCGCACCGGCCGGCTCACGGATGCGCTCAGAACACGATTCACCCAGATGCTGCAGCCCTACAGGCCTTAGCCTCCGTCTCGGGGATCTGTCCGGTAAGCGGTGCGTGGGGTCCGGTGGTTTGCGCTGGTGGGTGGTTCGTTCGAGCCGTCTGGCGTGGGCGATCGCGAACGCGTTCAGCGCGGGCTTCCACCTCATCTCGCCTCTCTATGCAACAACGTGAAGGCTTTCATACGGGAGCTCAGCGATACTGCTTCGTGGAGAGACGAGGATGCCGTGACCTCGGGGCTCTCCCGCTATCGCCTCACTGCGGAACAGGNGTGGAGAGACGAGGATGCCGTGACCTCGGGGCTCTCCCGCTATCGCCTCACTGCGGAACAGGTGATTTCGAGTCATAGCAAGTTGATTCACAAGTAACCCCTTTAGATACTAGCCAGGGCCTCTCGCGGCCCTGCCCCTCACTGGCCTCTGTGTGGTTCGTCAGTTGATCCGGGCCGCTCGCTCTACATTTCTAGCAACGAACTCTCTGGCTTGAACCTGTTGGTCCGCGTCTAGTGCGTCCCAGACGCGGTCATTCTTCTTACCGACGTACTCAGCGATTTCGCGAACCCGCGTAAGTAGTTCGTCGACATCAAAGCCGATTCTCTGAGCAAATCTTCTCCAGTGATCTGGAGTCACCTCCTGAGAGTGCCGTGCACCTCCGATCTTCATCGCGAGTTCTTGCTCGACTTCCGGGTAGAGGAACAACGGCACGACGTCGTAGATCGGCGCAAACGAGATGCCGTCGGGTCGCAGGAGCAATGAGTAGTTCTTGGCATGCGCGTCGGCATTGCCGACGAGCACGTTGAGGATCAATTGACTCAGAAACACGCGTCGGAGCTTTCCCAAAGGATCTATCAACTTCAGGAGGGAGATGATCTTGCCTGCCGACACGTCATACTTCTTCTCTGGCGGCAGCCCGAGACTCTGCGCTAGATCTTCCGCGTGAAGCCGCTGCGCGAGTTGGCCTTGCTCCTCTGCGCGGTCGAATCGTGTCACGACATAGGCCGTCTGGTCGCCAAAGCTCATCACCTCGGATTCTGGCGCCAGTATGCCGGCATTGTAGGCGAGATCGATCGCAGCTACTTCAGCTGCCTCGATACCGCGGTACTTCGGGTTGCCTGGCTTCACGATATGAGTGGATGGCACGGTCTCGTTCGACCAGTACCAATCACTGTCCACCCACGCGAGCGCGAACTTGCCTTGGGCGCCGGCAAGCGAAAAGCGAGCCGCTACGTCCCTCGGCGTCGTGTCCGAGGAGTCGCGTTTGATGGCCGAGATCCGGTCCGCAATGTCACGTTTGAGCACTGGGCTCAACTCGGCTAATCGATCCGGCAGCGTTTGCCCTTCCGGGAGAAGTACCAGCCCTCCGGCAAGATCACCACCGGCGGCGTTCAAGAGGTCGAACGCTCCGGCGCTCTTCGCTCCATATATGCTCGCCATTCGAACCCTGGTCTGCTCGTGTTCGGGCAGCAGGTTCTCGAGAAAGTTCCTCGCCACATTCCGAACTGCCGGCCGGTCCCGCGGCAAGGAGAGAGATATCGGAGCAGGAGGTGCGTCCTCGTCATATATGAAGACCACATCTCCCTCATCGAATACAAACTGCCCGACGTGGCACCCTTCTAGCCAGGCTTCGATGCGCTCGCTCATTTCAGTGCCATACTGGGAAGCGCTGTCGGTTCGACCTCAAGGGTGCGCAGGACGCGCCGCACTTGCCCAGGCGAAGCGAGTGGCCGACCCAACTCGATGTCACGCACCAGATCCTCAGATACCCCTGCTGCTACTGCTAGCCAGTGGCGGCTCCCACCGCGGATGGCGCGTTCGGACGACACAACATACGCCAACTCCTGACTGCTGCGCAAATACTCGGCGGGTCTTCCCAATGCGCGTTTCAGGTACGAATCATCGTTGCGCTCTGCATGTGCCACGAGACTGTCCAAAAACACGTCACGAGGCGCGTCTGGAGGCCGCCAATCAATCAGCAGCCGCGAAGGGTGCTCGGCATTGCGCAGTTGTCGGATGCGGGCTGCTGTACGCGCTCTCTCCTGACCAGAAAGTCCTTCGAGACTGCGCTGTTTCAGTGCCTTCGCAAGATGCTGCCAAGAACGCGCAGAAAGCGATCTGCGCCCCTTCGGAGGGGCGAGACCTTCGATCACCCATGCCGAGCCTTCTCTGTGCGCGGGGATACGGCCGTCGGCAGCCATCGCACGCACCCTGCGCGGCGAGACGCCCAGCTGGTCGGCAGCTTCCGTGACCTTCATGACACAACTATACCGCAGGGCATGGGATGGTCGTAATCCCTGACAACTGGGGTCCTTCAGAGCAGCTGTTAGAGGCATGGCTCCGCCTTCGAGCGCGACGGGAACTTGGGTCCTGCGGAGACTGGTGCTGGACGGCCACCGTGTGGCTTGCGGAGCCGTCATCCCCCGAATCGCTTCTCGAGCATCGATGCTGTGGCTGGATCGACAAGGTCATCGCGGACAGAGAGCCGCACCTACGAGATGCCCTTCCGCGTCGGCCGAATCTTTGCCCGAAGAGCTCAGATTCTCCCGCCGCGAAAGGGCATTCTCACTTCACGACGTGCTCGACAACCGCCCCTCATCGGTGGATCGAGGTTTAGCATGAGAGGGCGTCCCAGACTCGTCTCTCTCGCCTGCGTGTGGCGATTTTGGTTGTCTGGATTGCGGGGTTCCTCGTCGGTACGACCACGCACATTCTCGACCTCGCAGCGGGCGGCACGCAGACGTACGCGCAGTTCCCGATCGCGTTGCGAGTGTTCTGAATCTCTCTCACGATCCTTGACCCGATCACCGCGATCCTTCTCGCGCTGCGCCGACGTTCCGGGATCGTACTTGCCCTCGTCGTGATCGTCACGGACATCACCGTGAACTGGACGGTCTACGCAACGATCGGCGGCAATCCCCTGTTCGGCGTCATCAACCAGACCCTGTTCGCTGCGCTCCTCATCATCACCGCCTCAACGCTCTGGCACTGGTTCACCAAGTCGAGAAACAGGCCGCCGGCACCGCCGCCTCACTGAGCGAGCGCCCCGGTGGTCGCTGTCGTGCACCTGAGCGACATGACCCTCGGAGACCATCACCGCTCGCAGCCCACAGGCCTGTCATGAAGGTGTTTCCTGACTTCGACGGGCTCGGCGGCATCGGCGAACTCAAGACCGTTATCGGTGCGCTGTTGACGTTCGTGCTCATCATCGCCGTCCTCATGCTCATCGTCTCCGCGATCATCCGGGCCATCGCCTCAGCGCACGGCAACCACGCCACCGCATCCCAAAGCCCGCACCGGCCTCCTCGTCGCTCTCGGCACCGCAGCCCTCGCCGGCGGCGGCGTCGCGTGGATGAACTGGCTCATCGCTCTCGGTGACCAGCTCTGATACCGCAAGAGTGCCTGCCTGCGGCGGGAAGTTCAGTATGTGCGCACTTCAGAGGTGGCTGGCCTGCTAGTGTCGTGCGGACCGCAATACGGTTACACCACTCCACGGGACTTGACCCGCCTGTCGCGCGCCCTCAGCGCAGGTGGGGCGGGATCTCAGGAACGATCATCGGGGTTCCTGTGCGGGGATCCGGTACGACATCGCAGCCCAGCCCGAAGACCTCGCTCACGCGAGGCGCGGTCAGCACCTCGCCCGGGCTGCCGTGCGCAGCGACCATGCCGTCGCGGAACAGGACCATGTCGGTGGCGTATCGGGCTGCGAGGTTGAGATCGTGCAGCACGACAACCAATGTGCGACCCTCCGCGTGCAGGCGGGCGCACAGATCCAGCACCTCGATCTGATGCGCAAGATCGAGGTAGGTGGTGGGCTCGTCCAGCAGCAGGATCGGTGTCTCCTGGGCGAGCGAGACGGCGATCCAGACCCGCTGTCGCTGACCCCCGGAGAGCTCGTCGACGCGTCGATCGGCGAGCTCCTCGACGCCGGTCAGCCGCATCGCCTCGGCCACGACCTGCTCGTCGCGGCGAGAGAACTGGCGCAGCAGGCTCTGATACGGCGCCCGTCCGCGGAGCACGAGGTCACACACGCGCACGTCCGGCGGCGTGATCGGGGCCTGCGGCAGCATCGCGAGTCGGCGCGCATACTGCCGAGGGCGATAGTCCGCGGCATCCCGGCCCTCGAGCCGCACGGAACCGCTCAACGGCGGCAGCAATCGCGCCAGCCCCTTCAGGGTCGTGGACTTCCCCGAGGCGTTCGGACCGATGAACACGGTGAACGCCCCGGGCCGGATGTCGACATCCACGTCGCGGACCACCGGGTGCGCGCCATAGCCGAAGCTTGCGCCCCGCACCTCCAGCGCGGCGACTTGCGAGGCGACCTCGGAAGTCAAGATGGACGTCATGCGGTGCGGCCTCCTCGGGCTCGGCGTTGCAGAAGCCAGACGACGTAGCCACCGCCCAGCACGGCGGTGACCACTCCGGTCGGCAACTGGTTCGGCGCGAACAGCCGGCCGGCGATGACGTCGGCGGACGCCAGCAGCGCCGCACCGAAGGCCGCCGAGGTCGCCAGCACCGGCCCCGGCCTGCGGCCGACCAGCCGGGCGAGATGCGGCGCGGCGAGCGCGATGAACCCGACGGGCCCTGCCACGCACACGGCCACCGCGACGGCGCCGGTGCCGGTGAGCGCCGACATGATGCGGACCCGCTGCACGTTCAGCCCCTGGCTCCTGGCCAGCGCCTCCCCGACGGAGAGGCGATCCAGGCCCCGATGCACCGCGACGATCATCGGCATCAGCACGGCCAGGCCCGCCGCGCCGAGCGCTGCGGCATCCCAGGAGCGTCCTGCCAGCCCTCCGACGAGCCAGCGATAACCGGCGGCGGCATCCTCGATCTCGATGCGGCTGAGCAGAAAGGAGGACACCGCTGAGAGCACGGCGCCCACCGCGATGCCCACCACCAGCAGCCGATACCCCTCGAGACCGCGGCGCCATGCCAGCGCGGCGACGGCGACGACGGCGACGAGGCCACCGGTGAGCGCACCGGCGACGACGCCGACCCCGATGCCGCCGCCGAACGCGATGGCCACCATCGCACCGGCTGACGCGCCCTGCGAGAAGCCGATCAGGTCCGGACTGCCGAGCGGGTTCTCGGTGAGTCGTTGGAAGATCGCCCCGCTGACGCCGAACGCCGCACCGGCCATCAACGCCGACAGCGCCCGCGGGAGCCGGTTGTCGAGCACGGTGTAGACGTCGAAGCCGGTCACCTGTCCGTAGTCGCCGACGAGAATCTGAGTCACCAGCCAGGGCGCGATGTCGCGGCTGCCGGTGTAGACAGCCGCCGCGGCGGCAGCCAGCGCCACGAAAGAAGCGATCGCGAGCGTCGCGGCGCCGCGGGTGGTCCACTGGATCGCGAGCGTCTCCCTCCGGGAGCGGAGCAGGTGTGTGGTGGTCACAGGCGCGCTCCCCGGCTGGTGCGCGCGATCACGATGAGCAGCGGGGCGCCGACGAGCGCGGCGACCACACCGACCTCGAGTTCAGCGGGCCGGATCACGACACGGCCGGCGATGTCTGCGACGAGCAGCACGAGCGCACCGATCGCAGCCGCATACGCCAGCGTCCACCTCACATCTCCGCGAGACAGGCGTCGCGCCAGGTACGGGACGGCAAGCCCCACGAACCCGATGGGCCCCGCCGCCGCGGTCGCCGCGCCGCACAGCAGCGCGACCGCGCACAGCACCACCACCCGAGTGCGCACCACAGAGGTGCCGAGGGTGGCCGCCATCTGCTCCCCCATTGCGAGCGTCGCCAGCGGCACGGCGGTGGACAGCGCGATGACGACGGCGACCGCGACGATCGCGGCCGACGGCCACACCAGCTCCGGATCGCGACCGGTCAGCGATCCGATCGACCAGAACCGGACCTGGTCCAGCGCCCCCGAGTCCAGGATGAGCAATCCGGAGGTCACTCCGCCGACCGTCGCCGAGAAGGCGGTGCCGACGAGCACCACCACCAGCGGCGAGAACGCCCGGCGCATCGTCATCAGCAGCACCACGACGAGGGCGAGCGCTGCGCCGAGGACGGCGGCGCCCGTCGTCGCGAGCACTCCGCTCCACCCCAGCGCAGTGATCGAGAGCACGACCATCAAGGAGGCTCCGGCGTTCACGCCGATCAGGCCGGGATCGGCGAGCGGGTTGCGGGTGATCGCCTGGATGAGTGCCCCGCCGACGCCGAGAGCGACGCCGACGGAGATCGCGAGCAGGGTGCGAGGCAGGCGCAGGGTCCGTACAACGACGGCATCCGTGCCGGTCATGCCGCCCAGGACCGCATCCGTGATCGTTCCGGGTGAGACCGTGCGCGCGCCGATCATCAGGCTGAGCATCGCCACGAAGAGGATGCCTGCGACCAGCGCGGCGAGGATCGCCGGGCGTCGCCACCCGGTCCGGCGAACCGGATGCCGTGGCTCGGCCAGCGGGGACGGGGCGACGTCGAGCACGGCGGACCCCCTCGGAACGGACGATGCCGACTCCCCGCCGACAAACTTAGGTATGGCTACCCTATAGTGTTGCGAGTACCGTTGCGACCGCCCGCACCGAGGGAGCCCCGTTGACCCGCACATCGATCCGCCGCATTCCGACCGCCGTCCTCGCGCTCGTCCTCGCCGCCGGCCTACTGTCCGGGTGTGCCCGCGACGCCGTGCCCACCGCCGGTTCGTCCAGCGAGACCTACCGCGTCGAGCACGTCATGGGGAGCACCGATGTCCCGGTGGACTATCAACGTGTCGTCGTCACCTTCCCGGCGTTCATCGACTCAGCCGTCGCCGTCGGGGTCGTCCCCGTCGCCGCCCCGGTGTCGTCGTTCGGCACGTTCCCGGAGTACTTCGATGTGAGCAAGAGCGAGATCGCCGACCTGGGCGCCTACGACGAGCGCCTCGATCTGGAGGCGATCAGCAACTTCGACCCCGATCTGATCCTGTTCGCCTCGCCGGCCGGAAGCGCGCCGGACCCCGCGCAGTACGAGGCGCTGTCCGCCATCGCCCCGGCAGTGCCGATCGTCACCGCCGAGCAGAACTTCCGCCGTGTCGCCGAGCAGATCGGGATCGCCCTGAACCGCGAAGAGCAGATGTCCGCCGTCGCTGCCGAGTACGATGCCCGCGCCAAGCGCCTGGGGACTGCACTGGCGGCGATCCCGGACGCGAAGCTGCCGGTCTCCCAGTTGCGGCTGTACCCCGGCCAGGCCCGGATGATGATGGAGAAGACGAACGCCGGGCGGGTGATGACCGACGTCGGCCTGACGTTCGAGCCGCCGATCGAGGGCGCCGAGCTCACCGGCGGCAACGCCGCATCCGGGAAGTTCTACTACGAGCTGAGCCTCGAGCTCCTGCCGGAGGCCGCCGGGGACGTCGTCTTCGTCTACAGCACCGACGGAGCGGGTGTGCTCGAAGAGGTGCAGAGCCTGCCGATCTGGCAGGAGATCCCCGCCGTGCAGGCCGGCAGGGTCTTCTCCGTGGACTACGAGTCCTGGATGCGCGGACAGGGTTACCGCGCCGCGACTTCGATCCTCGATGACATCGCCAGGGCCTACGGCGTGGCCGAGGATGCGTCGTGACCGTCTTCGCCGCGCGGGTCGTTCGCGTCCGGACCGTCTCCCCTACCCTCCTCCGCGTCGTGCTCGGCGGTCCGGGCCTGGCCGGGTACCGGGCGTCCGGGCACCCCGACGAGCGCCTGCGCATGTACTTCCCGGAGCCGGGAAGCGACTCGGCGGCCGTTGTGCACGCCGCCACCGCTGCGGACCTGGCGCGCCCGGAGCGGGAGCTTCCGCTCACCCGCCGGAGCTACACGATCCGCAACTGGGATGCCGCCTCCGGGCTGATCGACGTGGACTTCGCCGTGCACGACTCCGGCCCTGCGATCGCCTGGCTGCGCCGGGCACAGCCAGGCGACTGGGTCGGCGTCACTGAAGCGACGGGCTGGTATGCGCCGCCGGAGACCGCCCGGACCGCGCTGATCGTCTCCGACATCACCGGACTGCCCGCCGTCCAGCGGATCGTGGCCGCTCCCCCGCCGTCGCTGGAGCGGGTGGACGTGCTGCTGGATCTGCCGCACGCCGACGACGCCGCCGACCTCCCCGCTGTGCCGAACGTGCACTACGAGGTGCGCATCGGCCCGATCCAGCGGTCGCCGTCCGCACTCGCCGAGCGCACGACTCAGCATCCGAAGCCCGGCTACCTCTGGCTGGCCGCCGAGGCTGCGGCCTGCCAGTCGGTCAAACGCCACGCGCTCCACGACTGGGGACTCGCACCGGAGCAGCATGAGATCCGTGCCTACTGGCGCGCCGGGAGGGAGCGCGCCAGCTGAGCGGACGTGGCGGCGACGGTCGCTCACTCGCCGAGCGCGGACGCGATCGGCAAGTAAGTTGTTGACCGGCGCAACAGTCTTGACCGCCTTCGTCAAACCGTTCGCCGGCATCTCGACGCGTTCGAGCGAGACCACAAAACGAGCGCGTTGTTTCTCCTCGGCTATCGTCCGAGAAGGCGGGTAGGGGCTTCTAGCGATGTCGCGGCGAGGCCTGCGGCGTCGACGAATGCGCTCTCCGTCGAGACAGCGCCGTCGGAGAGAAGCACCCTGAGGGCGCTGCCCGGCCCGTAGGGAAGGCATGCATCGCCAGAGTCGAGCGGACCGCAGCGCTTGGTTGCGGTCTATACGCGGAGAAAAGCGCCAGACGGTGAGTTGCAGACTGTGTCTACTCCCGACGCCTTTAGGCAGTAGTGAATGCGGTTAGCGAACGAGTTGGGCGCGGAACTCGCGGTCGATCGCGTGCAGAGTCGGCCTGGTGGTCGCGAATGTGCGCTCCGCACTGGCTAGACGCCCCGCGTGATCAGTGTCGCTGTCAGTAAAGACCGCTTCCACGTGCGCGCTCAGTGGGTCCATGTGCAGCCCGAGCATGATCTGGTGGAACTGGGCTGCCCCGCGGGCTCCACCGCGGATGCCCCACGTGAACAGGGTGGCGGGCTTCCCGTGCCACTCGCGGTAGAGGAAGTCCAGGGCGTTCTTCAGAACGCCGGGGTAACCCCAGTTGTACTGCGGAAAGACAAAGACGAACCCCTCGTAGCTTGATACGAGCTCGCTCCAGCGTATCGTGTGCTCGTGCCGATACTGCCCGTATGCAGCTGGCGTGGGCTCGTCCAGGAACGGCAGGTCGATCGCGGCGAGATCCACGATCTCGTAGCTCAGTTCGCTCTGCCGGTTGAGAGTCGCTTGCACCCACGTCGCCGCGTCGAGGCTGATGCGACCGGGGCGAGTACTTCCGACGATGACGGCGATGCGGGGCGAGGAGTCCATGCCTCCATGTAAGCCGGCGTCGTCGTTTCCTGGGTGAGTTCAACCGGTCGATGCAACACCGGG
>NZ_KZ983995.1 GCF_003569785.1 Leucobacter sp. wl10
TTCGATCTGCGACTGCTCGAGCACGTGTCCTCCGTTTCCGCGGTTGCGCGCGGTGCCGCGCCCTGCAGCGCCGCGTCGCCACTCATCAGATCGTATATGATCTTCGGGCGCCGCACCAGCGCGCGGTTCAGGGGCGGGTCGTGTCGATTTCGTGATGTTCGCGCGGATCGGCGGGGCTTGTGTTTTTTGTCAACGTACGTAGAATGAAATTCGACGGCACACCGAAGTGACGTCCATCGCGGCCCCGGGACACCCCCGGGGACGGGTGATGGATGTGCGGGAGGCGCCTCACCCGACGACACGTCCATGAACCGAGAGAAGCAGACATGATGAAGAAGACACTGACGGGCATCGCGGCGATCGCCGCCGTGACGCTCGCCCTCACCTCCTGCTCGGCGGGCGGTTCCGAAGGCGGCGACGCGGGCGGCGGCGTCAGCAGCGCGCCGCTCAACATCGGCAACTTCCTCGACGTGACATCCTGGGATCCCGCGCTGGCCGACATCGGCTTCGACGGCCCGTACCTCTCCGCCGTCTACGACCCCCTCGTGGTCGACAACGGCAAGGGCGAACCGGCGCCGGCCCTCGCGACGGACTGGAAGATCTCGGACGACTTCAAGACCATCACGATGAACCTGCGCACCGACGTCACCTTCTCGAACGGCGAGGCGTTCAACGCCGAGGCAGCCGTCAAGAGTCTGGAGTACCTCAAGCAGGGCGTGCGCTCGCAGGAGGCCTACACCAAGGTCGAGAGCTTCAAGGCGGTCGACGAGGACACGATAGAGATCCGCCTCACCCAGCGCGACGACACCATCCTCTACTTCATGGGTCTCGGGCGCAGCTACATGATGGCGCCCTCGGCCATCGACGCGGGCACCCTCGCCGAGACCCCGGTCGGTTCGGGCCCCTACACGCTCTCGGACGCCTCGGTCGCAGGATCGGAGTACCGCTTCGACAAGGTCGCCGACCACTGGGCCGCCGACGACTTCCCCTTCGACCCGCTCGTCATCTCCCCCCTGAGCGACCCGACCGCCATGCTCAACGGCATGCAGGGCGGCCAGTTCAACGTCATCTACGGCGACGAGACCGCGGCCAAGATGGCCGAGGCGCAGGGGTGGAACGTGAGCCAGGGCGTCGCCACCTGGGTCGGCCTGCAGTTCACCGACCGATCCGGCTCCACGGAGATGGGCAAGCCGCTCGGCGATCGGCGCGTGCGCCAGGCGCTGAACTACGCCTTCAACGGCCCCGAGATGCTCAAGGCGATCGGACAGGGCGCCGGTGCCGCGACCAACCAGGTGTTCCCCGACGGCACACCCGGCAATGTGTCCGGCCTCAACGGCAGTTACGAGTACGACCTCCGGAAGGCCAAGGACCTGCTGGCCGAAGCGGGGTACGCCGACGGCTTCGAGGTGAAGATGCCGATGGCGCCGCCCTTCCAGCCCTACCAGGCCTCGGTCGAGCAGGTGTTCGGCGAGCTCGGCATCAAGGTGACGTGGGACGAGTACCAGTTCATGGACTACATGGGCAACGCCCCGACCTATCCGATGTTCATCGCGGTGCTCTCCATGGACGGCAACGCCGTCGCGACGGTCGAGCGCCAGATCGTCAACCCGCAGTGGTACAACCCGACCCCGGGGGTCGAAGCGTTCCCCGAGATCCAGGCCCAGGCCGACAGGGTGTTCGCCGCCGAGCCGGGCGAAGCCCAGGTGGCCGAGATCGAGAAGCTGGGCGAGCTCGTCACGAAGGAGGCGTGGTTCGACGTCTGGTACCAGGCGAACAACATGTACATCTCCACCTCGGAGTTCTCGGTGACCCCCGTCATCGGCATGATGTTCCCGACGCTCCGCCAGATCACCCTCGAGAGCTGATCCGGCACGGGGAGGGGCCGCCGCGGTTCCCCTCCCCGATGCTCGACCGCACGACACCCCACCCAGGAGACCCGATGCTCGCATTCACGCTCAAGAGGCTGCTCTCGGGCGCGATCCTGCTGGTCGCGGTGGCGACGGGCACCTTCTTCCTCGCGTACCTGGCGATACCGGATCCCACGCTCGGCCTGCTGGGCAGCGCCGCGACGCCGGATGCGCAGGCGGCCCTCGCCCAGAAGATCGGCACCGACCGCCCGCTGCTCGTGCAGTTCGGCGACTGGATCGGCGGCATGCTCCGCGGCGACTTCGGCGACTCCTGGAAGAACTTCCAGCCGGTCGGCAAGCAGATCGGCCTGAAACTGCCGGTGACGCTCTCCGTCGTCAGCGCCGCCACCCTGCTCTCCGCGGTCCTCGGCGGCGTGCTCGGCGTGATCGCCGGCCTGCGCCCGAACAGCTGGACCGACCGCACCGTGAAGGCCGGCGCCGTGATCCTCTTCGCGCTCCCGGGGTTCTGGGTGGCGCTCGTGCTCGTGATGATCTTCGCCGTGCAGCTCAAGTGGTTCCCCGCGGTGGGCTACACCCAGCCGACGCAGTCGGCGGGCGGCTGGCTGCTCTCCATCACGCTCCCGTCGTTCGCGCTCGCGCTCGGCGCGGTCGTCATGATCGCCGAGCAGCTGCGCAGCGCCATCATCCTGGCGGATCGCCAGGACTACGTGCGCACCCTCCGCAGCCGCGGCCTGCCGCAGTGGCGCGTCGTCGTGCACCTCGTGCGCAACGCGGCGCCCGCCTCGCTCACCGTCCTCGCCCTCATGTTCGTGGGCCTCCTCTCGGGCGCCGTCGTGGTGGAGCAGATCTTCGCGCTTCCCGGCATCGGCGCGCAGACCCTGGGCGCCTCCCAGAACGGCGACATCCCGGTGCTGCTCGGTATCACGGTGATCACCGTCGTCTTCGTCGTCATCGTCAACTTCCTGCTCGACGTGCTGCTCGGCTGGATCAACCCGAAGGCCCGTGCGAAATGACCGCTCCGATCACCGATACCGTCGCCGAGGCCGTCGATTCGCGCGGCGGCGCCCGAGGCTCGACGCTCGCCCGCTTCCTCCGGCGCCCGGCGGGCGCCGTCGCCACCGCGGTGCTCCTCCTCATCGTGCTCGTCGCGATCCTCGCGCCCTGGACCTCCCCCTACGACCCGAACGCCGTCGATCTCGAGCTGACGCGCTCGCTGCCGAGCCCCGAGCACCCGCTCGGGGGCGACACCAGCGGCCGCGACGTGCTCAGCCGCCTCATCTGGGGCGCTCAGATCACGCTCTGGGGCGCCGTCGTCGCGGTCCTCACCTCGTTCGTGCTCGGCGTGCCGTCGGGGCTCGTCGCCGGCTACTCCGGCGGAGCGACCGACCGCATCGGCACCTGGATCAGCGACGGCCTGCAGGCGGTGCCCGGCATGATCGTCCTGCTCATCGTCGCCTCGGCGTTCCGCAACGACTTCACGATCCTCATGGTCACGGTCGGCGTCTTCATGGCTCCCGGCTACTTCCGCCTCACGCGCTCCACGGTGCTCGCCGTGCGCGGCGAGGCGTATGTCGACGCGGCGCGGGTCGCGGGGCTCTCGGACGCGCGCATCATGGGGCGCCACGTCATCCGCGCCGTGATCGCCCCCATCGTCATCCAGTCGGCGCTCACCGCGGGCATCGCCATGGGCATGCAGGCCGGCCTGCAGTTCCTCGGCATCGGCGGCGGCACGACCCCCGGCTGGGGCGCCGCGATGAACGAGGGCTTCCAGTCCATGCGCACCGATCCGCTCCTGCTGCTGTGGCCCTCCCTGGCGCTCGGCGTCACGATCGCCGTGCTCGCCGTGCTCGGATCCACCCTCGCCGACGTGATCAGCGTGAAGACGCCGCGCCCGTCGCGCCGCGAGCGCAGACGGATCGCGAGGCCGGGCGCCGAGAAGCGCCCGGCGGGCGCCACGACCACCACCGGCTCGATCTCCGTGGCCGCCGTCGACTCGGCCGTGCGCCTCGAGAACCTGCGCGTCGCCTACGAGACCGCCGACGGCGAGGTCGAGGTGGTGCACGGCATCACCCTCGACGTGGCGCCGGGCGAGGTGCTCGGCATCGTGGGCGAGTCGGGATCGGGCAAGTCGCAGACGGTGTTCTCGATGCTCGACCTGCTGCCGAAGTCGGGCTACTCCACGGCCGACGCCGTCTGGATCGGCGGCGAGGACGTCACGACGCTGTCGAAGCGCGAGCGCGCGCGGCTGCTGGGGCACGAGATCGGGTACATCCCGCAGGAGCCGATGACGAACCTCGACCCCTCGTACACGATCGGGCACCAGCTCACCGAGCCCCTGCGCGCCGTGCACGGCATGGGCCGGGCCGAGGCGCGCGAGCGGGCGCTGGCCATGCTCGACCGCGTGGGCATCGTCGACCCGCAGCGGGTCATGAGGTCGTACCCGCACGAGCTTTCGGGCGGCATGGCCCAGCGCGTGCTCATCGCCGGCGCGATCGCGGGCGGGCCGTCGGTGCTCGTCGCCGACGAGCCGACCACCGCGCTCGACGTGACGGTGCAGGCCGAGGTGCTCGAGCTGCTGCGCGAGCTGCAGCGGGAGGACCGGATGGCGCTCGTCATCGTCACCCACGACTTCGGCGTCGTGGCCGACATCTGCGACCGCGTCGTCGTGATGCGATCCGGATCCGTCGTCGAGATCGACGACGTCGGCCCGATCTTCGCGCACCCCGAGAGCGACTACACGCGCGAGCTCATCGAGGCCTCGCTCGACGGAGCCTCGAGCCGCGCGGAGCTCGACTCCGCGCTCGCCGCGAGCGGATCCGCCCGTGCCACGAAGGAGCAGAACGCATGAGCCAGTCGCCCCAGCCGCTGCTGCGCGCCGAGAGGGTCGTCGTCGAGTACGGCCCGAGACGCCGGCCCAACCGGGTGCTGCACGAGGTCTCGCTGGAGATCGGCGCCGGCGAGTGCCTCGGGCTGGTGGGCGAGTCGGGATCGGGCAAGTCCACGCTCGGCAAGGCGATCCTGGGTCTCGTGCCCGTCGCGCGCGGAACGATCGCCTTCGACGGCCGCGACATCACGCACCTGAGGGGCCGCCGGCGTCGCGAGCTCGCCTCCGACATCCAGGTGGTGTTCCAGGACCCCTACGGCTCGCTCAACCCCATGATGACGATCGGCGAGATCCTCTCGGAGCCGCTCTCGGCAGCGGGCGCGCCTCGAGCCGAGGCCCGGCGGGCCGTGGGTGAGATGCTCGAGCGGGTCGGCCTGTCCGCCGGAGTCGTCGGCCGCTACCCGAGCGAGTTCTCCGGGGGCCAGCGCCAGCGCATCGCCATCGCCCGCGGGCTCGTGCGCAGGCCGCGACTCATCATCTGCGACGAGCCGGTCAGCGCGCTCGACCTCACCACCCAGGCGACGGTGCTCGACCTGCTCGTCGAGCTGCAGCGCGACACCGGGGTCTCGTACCTCTTCGTGTCGCACGACCTGGGGGTGGTGCGGCGCGTCTGCCACCGGGTGGCCGTGATGCGCCGCGGCGGCCTCGTCGAGGTCGGCGGGGGCGAGCAGGTGACGCGGGATCCGCAGCACCCGTACAGCCGGCGCCTGCTCGCGGCCTCGCCCGTCGCCGACCCCGCGCTGCAGGCGCAGCGCCGGGCCGAGTGGCTCGCGCTGCGCGAGGAGCAGGCGCAGCCGGCGTAGCTCGCGTACCTTGCGGCACGGATCCGCCGTCGAGCGCACCGCTTTCGAGGTTTCGGTGTGCTCGACGGCGGATCTGCGACGAAGGACCGGCGGGCTCGGCGCCGGGAGCGGTGCCGTGCTCCGGGGAACGCGGCGTGGCGGCATGGGATCCGCGGTAGGATTGTATGATGAGCAATTCCGAGAACGTCGAAGCCGCAGAGCCCGCCGAGACGGCCGCGACCGACGTCGCCCCCGCCGAGGCGGCCGCCCCGGCCGGCACCCAGACCGAAACCCCCGCCGCCCCCGAGTCCGCGCCCGAGCGCACCACCTTCGCCGACCTCGGCCTCGCCCCGGCGGTGCTGCGAGCCGTGACGGCCGTGGGGTACGAGACGCCCTCCGCCATCCAGGAGGCCACGATCCCCGTGCTGCTCAGCGGCCGCGACGTCGTCGGCCTCGCCCAGACCGGCACCGGCAAGACCGCCGCCTTCGCGCTGCCGATCCTCAGCCGCATCGAGCCGGGCCAGGGCGTTCCGCAGGCCCTCGTGCTCGCCCCGACCCGGGAGCTCGCGCTGCAGGTGTGCGAGGCCTTCGAGAGCTACGCCTCGCAGCTGCCCGAGGTGCACCTGCTGCCCGTCTACGGAGGCCAGGCGTACGGCCAGCAGCTGTCGGCACTGCGCCGCGGCGTCGACATCGTGGTGGGCACCCCGGGCCGCATCATGGATCACCTGAACCGCGGATCCCTCGACCTCTCCGAGATCAAGTACCTCGTGCTCGACGAGGCCGACGAGATGCTCAAGATGGGCTTCGCCGAGGACGTCGAGACGATCCTTGCCGACACCCCCGAGGAGAAGCAGGTCGCCCTGTTCTCGGCCACGATGCCAGCGCAGATCAGGCGCATCTCGCAGCAGCACCTGCGCGACCCGCAGGAGATCAAGATCGCGGGCAAGACGCAGACGAGCGCGAGCATCGCGCAGCGCTACAACGTCGTCTCCTACACCCAGAAGCTCGACGCGCTCACGCGCATCCTCGAGGTGGAGGAGTTCGACGGCATGATCGTCTTCACGCGCACGCGCGGCGACTCCGAGCAGGTCGCCGAGAAGCTGCGCGCCCGGGGCTACTCCGCGGCGGCCATCAACGGCGACATTCCGCAGAATGTGCGCGAGCGCACCGTCCAGTCGCTGAAGGACGGCAAGCTCGATATCCTCGTCGCCACCGACGTCGCCGCGCGCGGCCTCGACGTGGAGCGCATCAGCCACGTCATCAACTACGACCTGCCCATCGACACCGAGTCGTACGTGCACCGCATCGGCCGCACGGGCCGCGCCGGCCGCACAGGCGATGCGATCAGCTTCGTCACGCCGCGCGAGCAGCGCCTGCTCAAGGCCATCGAGAAGGCCACGAAGCAGCCGCTCACCCAGATGCCGCTGCCGCGGGTCGACGAGGTCAACGCGACCCGGCTGTCGCGCTTCGACGACGCCATCACGGCGGCGCTCGACGAGAAGGGCCGCATCGAGACGTTCCGCGACATCATCGACCACTACGTGCGGCACCACGACGTGCCCGAGGCCGACGTGGCCGCCGCGCTCGCCGTCGTGGCGCAGGGCGACACCCCGCTGCTGCTCTCCGAGGAGGACGACCGCAAGTTCGAGCGCGACCGCAAGCAGGCCCAGCGCTTCCTCGAGGACGGGTCGCGGGATCGTGCGCGCGGCGACCGTCCCGAGCGCGGACGGCGCGAGGACCGGGGCGAGCGCGGCCCGAAGCGCGACGACCTGAAGACCTACCGCATCGAGGTGGGGCACCGCCAGCGCGTGAAGCCCGGGCAGATCGTGGGCGCCATCGCGAACGAGGGCGGCCTCGGCCGCGACGACTTCGGCCGCATCCAGATGCGCGACGATTTCTCGCTCGTGGAGCTGCCGGCCAACCTCTCCCGGGAGACGCTCGACGCGCTCGAGCAGACCCGCATCGGCGGCAAGCTCATCGAGCTGCGGCCCGACACCGGCCCCGCGCGCGACGGGAGGCGCGGAGGCTACGACCGGGGCGATCGCCCCGATCGCCGGGGTCGCGGCGGGTACGACCGGGGCTACGATCGCGATCGGGGCGACCGGGGCGACCGGGGCGACCGGGGCGACCGGGGCTATGATCGCGACTCTCGCGGAGAGCGCGGCTACGATCGGAGCGACCGCAAGCCGCGCTGGGACCGGGACGAGCGAAGCGGCCGCGGCGACCAGGGCGGCTGGCAGGATCGCGGGTCGCGCGATGACCGCAAGCGCGACGGCGGGGCGAACCGCGCCGACGGCAGGCGCAAGCCCCGCTGGTAGGCCGGGGCGTTCGAGGGGCGCCCTACCGCGGCCCGTGACACGACGGTAGGCTCGGCGTATGAGGCCGGTTCCCGACGACATCCGCGACTACCACGAGCGGCTCGACCCCGAGGCGCGACCCGTGTGCGACCTGCTGCTCGAGACGATCGAGCGGGAACTGCCGGACGCGGAGCGGAAGGTGTGGCACGCCCATCCGGTCTGGTTCTTCGACGGCAACCCGGTGGTCGGCTACAACCGGCTGAAGGCCTCCGTGCGATTGCTGTTCTGGAGCGGGCAGTCCTTCCGGGAACCGGGGCTGCAAGCCGAGGGCAGCTTCAAGGCGGCCGAGGCGAGGTACACCGAGCGCGGTCAGGTAGACGTCGAAACGCTCGCGCGCTGGCTCGCCGAGGCGCGCGACATCCAGTGGAACTACCGCGACATCCGCAGGAATCGGGGGCTCGTTCCGCTTCGCGGCCTCGAGGGCTGACGCCGGCCGCGTGAGCGCCGTGGCCGAGGTGTACCGGGATCGCTACTGCTCGGGGAAGATGCGCTTCGAGATGGCCTGCACGTCGCGGTCGATGTCGTTGACGCGCTTCTCGAGCCGGTCCATGCGGGTCTCGAACCGGCCGAACTTCTCGCCCTGGTGCTCGAAGCGCAGCACCATCTCGTCGCGCAAGCTCGAGATGCTGCGCGTGAACGACTGGGTGACGATGGTGACCAGCGCGACGAGCGTCGCGGCGAACACACCGATGATGGTCCAGATCTGCGGTTCGGTCAAGGTGATCACACTCCCATTCTGCCTGAGTGGAAGTCAGTATCCCAGCTATTCGATGGTCGTGGAACAGCGATGCAAAGTCTGTGGATATCTTGTCATGAGGTGGGGAATTAGCTCGATTGTGAGCGAAGCATCTCCTCGAGGCGCAGCGGTTGACGCGACCGGCGCGACCCCGCACGCGGGAGGGGGCGCCGTCCCCCCGGACGACGCCCCCTCCCGCGTGCGGGCCGAGCTCAGCGGCCGCTGATGATCTGCGGCTCGGCGACGGCCTTGAGTCCCTCGACGCCGAACTCGCGGCCGTAGCCGGACTGCTTGACGCCGCCGAACGGCACCATCGGGTGCAGGCCGCCGTGCGAGTTGATCCAGGTCGTGCCCGCCTGCAGCCGCGATGCGACCTCGAGCGCCTTGGCGCGATCCCGCGTCCACACCGAGGAGCCGAGCCCGAACTCGAGCTCGTTCGCGAGGCGGAGGGCCTCGTCGAGGTCGCTGTATCGGACGATCGGCAGCGCGGGGCCGAACTGCTCCTCGACCACGAGGTCGTTGTGCGGGTCGATGTCGGCCACGAGCGTGGTCGGGTAGAAGTTGCCCGGCGCGTCGTAGTCGGGGTCGCCGCCGAGCACGACGCGGGCGCCCGATTCCTTCGCGGCCCTCACGAGGCGATCCACCGTCTCGAACTGCTTGCGGTTCTGCAGCGGGCCGAGCACGTTGTCCTCGTCGAGCCCCACCCCCATCGGCACGTTCGCCGCGACCTTCGCGAGCTCCTCGACCACTGCGTCGTAGACCGAGTCGTGCACGTAGAGGCGCTTGAGCGCGGCGCAGGTCTGGCCGGTGTTGATGAACGCGCCCCAGAACAGATCCTCGGCGATGGCCGCGGGATCCACGTCGGGCAGCACGATGCCGGCGTCGTTGCCGCCGAGCTCGAGCGTGAGGCGGGTCACGTTGTTCGCCGAGGCCTCGATGATCTGCTTGCCCACCGGGGTGGAGCCGGTGAACATGATCTTGCCGATCTTCGGGCTCTTCGTGAGCGCGTCGCCCACGGTGCTGCCGGGGCCGGTGACGATGTTCAGCACGCCCTCGGGCAGCACCCGGTTCATCACGGCGACCAGCGCGCGCACCGACAGCGCGGTCGTGTCGGCGGGCTTGATCACGACCGTGTTGCCCATGCGCAGCGACGGGGCGATCTGCCAGATGGAGATCATCATCGGCCAGTTCCACGGCGAGATCGCGCCGACCACGCCGATGGGGCGGTAGTGCATCTCGGCATAGCCCGACTCGTCGTCGATGATCACCTCGACCGGCAGCGGCGTGTCGGCCGCGGTGCGGGTCCACACCTCGCAGGCGCCGACCTCGAACCGGGCGTTGGGGCCGTTGAGGGGTTTGCCCTGCTCCCGCGACAGCAGCTCGGCGAGCGCCTCGGAGGACTCCTTGATCGCATCGGCGGCCCGGTGCAGGTGCGCCTTGCGCTCGTCGTCGCTCAGCGCGGCCCACGCCGGCTGCGCGGCCTCGGCCCGGTCGATCGCGGCCTCGAGATCCTCGACCGACTGCGTCGGCGAACGGCCGATGACCTCGCCCGTGGCCGGATCGACGGCGTCCCGGGCCGGGCCCTCCTTCGCCGTGATCGCCTCGAGCAGCTCCGCATACGTTTTCATGGATTGAACCTCCACCTTGAGTCCGGATGATTACCAACAGGCTACGCGCTCCGGGTCGGGCGGGGCTTGACTCGCGGGGTACCCCGGTTGTCTTTGCGGGCACACCCGCGAGCCCCGCGGAAGGCGTGCAGCGGGCGGCACCGCGGGCGTCGGGGCGACGCCTCGCGCAGCGGGCGCTCCCCTGCGACGGGCGGTCATCGATCGAGGATCCGACGCAACCAGCTGTCGCGCGCGCCGATCGCCGCCCGCGACACGACGGCGTCGGGCGAGAACCCGCTGAAGCCGTGGTATGCGCCCGACCAGACGTGCAGCTCGGCGTCGCCGCCGGTCGCCCAGATGCGGCTCGCGTAGTCGACGGTCTCGTCGCGGAAGATCTCCGCCGCCCCCACCTCCAGGAAGGCGGGCGGCAGCCGCGAGAGATCGTCGGCGCGCGCGGGCGCCCGGTACGGGTGCACCCGGTCCGTGCCGCGATCCTCGCCGAGGGTGGCGTCCCAGCCGGTGTCGTTGCTGTTGCGATCCCACGCCCCGACGCCGTCGTACTGCCAGGCGGAGACGGTGCTGTTGCGGTCGTCGAGCATCGGGCAGCCGAGCAGCTGGCCGGCGATCGCCGGTCCGCCCCGATCCCGGGCCATGAGCGCGACGGCGGCGGCGAGGCCGCCGCCGGCCGACGCCCCGGACACGACGATGCGAGAGGGATCGATGCCCAGATCCTCGGCGTGCCCGGCCATCCAGACGAGCGCCGCGTAGCAGTCCTCGGCCGCGGCCGGCGCGGGGTGCTCGGGGGCGAGGCGGTACTCGACCGCCGCGCCCACGGCGCCGTACCGCTCGGCGAGATCGATCAGCTCGCCCGCGCCGAAGAACCGGGTGCCGAGCACGTAGCCGCCGCCGTGGATGCTCAGCACCCCGGGGCGGTCGGAGCGGGCTCGGGATCCGGGCCCGCCCGATCCCGAGGCGCCGACGGCCGGCGGTCGCACGATCGTGACCTCGATGTCGGGCGCGCCCGCCGGGCCCGGGATCAGCCGGTCCTCCCAGGTCACGTCGCGCCCCTCGGCCTGCGTCTCCATGGGCGGGATCACGGTCGCGAAGCGGGCGCGGTTCTCGAGGATGGTGCGCGCCCGCAGCGGGACGCGCTCGACGAGGTCGAGGAAGGACGCGAGGCCGGCCTCGAGCTGCGGGTCGTAGGGCACGGGGACGGGGCGCGGGTCTGGCTCCGAGGCGCGGTAGGGGCGGACGCCGTCCGCGGCGGTCCCGTCGACGCTCATGCGGCGAAGCCTCCCATCCCGGCGCCGCCCGCGGGCGGCGCCGTCGGAGCGGTGCCGACGATGCGAGACAGCCAGGAGTCGCGCGAGGCGAGCGCGGCCCGCGCGAGCTCGCTGTCGGGCGCGTAGACGTCGAAGCCGTGGAATCCGCCCGCCCAGATGTGCAGCTCGGCGTCGCCGCCGGTCGCCCAGATGCGGCTCGCGTAGTCGACGTCCTCGTCGCGGAACATCTCGGCCGACCCCGCCTCGATGAAGGCGGGCGGCAGGCCGCTCAGGTCTGCGGCCCGGCTCGGCGCGGCGTACGCGGGCGCCTGCTCGGAGTGGGCGAGCACGGCGCCGAGCACGCACCTCCAGGCGAGCAGGTTCGCGTCTCGGGTCCAGGTGCCGATGCCGTCGTACTGCAGCGACGACGGGGTGGTGTTCGTGTTGTCGAGCATGGGGCACAGCAGCAGCTGGCCGGCGATGCGCGGGCCGCCGCGGTCGCGCGCCATCAGCGAGACGGCCGCCGCGAGGCCGCCGCCGGCGCTGCCGCCCATGACCACGAGCCTCTCGGGGTCGGCGCCCAGCTCGGCTGCGTGCTCGGCGACCCACGCGGTCGCGGCGTAGGCGTCATCGACTCCGGCGGGGAAGGGGTGCTCGGGGGCGAGGCGGTACTCGACGTTCGCGCCGACGAAGCCGTGGCGCTCGACCAGGTCGACGACGCGGCCGTGCTCCCAGCTGCGATGGCCGACGATCATGCCGCCGCCGTGGAAGTTGACGAGGGCGGGCAGCGGGTCGCCCTCGGCATCGGGCTGCTCGGGGCGGAACACCGTGATCTCGAGGTCGGGTGCGCCGGCGGGGCCCGGGATGACGAGCTCCTCGGCGGTGACGGGCCGGCCCTCCGCCGCGCCGGCGCCGTCGGGGAAGCCGGGCCCGGACGCGGTGCCGCCCGTCCGCAGGTTCTCCTCGGTCATCGGCGGCGGCGGATTCCGCCCCATGAGCTCGATGACGGGCTGCAGCTCGGCTGCGAACGGCGCGGGCGCGAGCTGCGGCGAGCCCACGGCGATGGGGCTGCCGGGAATGCCGGGGCTGCCGGGAATGCTCTGCTCGGTCACGCTCACGGTCCCTCCGGGTCGACGAGGCCGCGGTCGGCCCGGAACGGCTCGACGCGCGCGCGGATCTCCTCCGCGCCAACGCGATCCAGCACATCGAGGCTGCCGAGATTCGCCTCGAGCTGAGCGACGCTCGAGGCCCCGAAGAGCGTCGTCGCGGTGGCGGGGTGGGTGAGCGTGAAGGCGATGGCGAGCTGCGCGGGAGCGCAGTGCAGCTCCTCGGCGAGGCGCGCGAAGCCGGGCACGTCGTCGATGATGCGCCGGCGGATCCCGCCCGGATCCCGGCCCACCTCGCGCTCGGTGGCGACCTTGCCCGCGAGATAGCCGCCCTCCAGCACGTCGGAGGCCTGCATCGAGAGGCCCAGCTCCCACAGCCTCGCGAACGGCTCGCCGTCGGGGATGGCGCGGCGCGACACGCTGTACTTGAGCTGCGCGATCTCGGGGACGGGCGCGCCCTCCGCCGCGGCGATGTCGATGAGCGACTGGATGCTGGTCGCCGACCAGTTGTTGACGCCCCAGGCGCGGATGAGCCCGTCGCGACGCAGCTCGGCGAGGTTCAGCACGATGTCGCGCAGCTCGACGTCGTCGCGGCGCAGGTCGCCGACGATCACGAGGTCGGCGTGCTCGGCGCCCGCGCGGAAGAGGGCTCGATCGAGCTGCGGGCGGAAGCCGCTCTCGTCGTCCCAGCCCTCGACCCAGAGCTTCTCGGAGAGCAGGTAGTCGTCTCGCCGAACGCCGACGGCGCGGATGACCGCTGAGAAGAGCACGTCGGTGAACGCAGGCGGCATCTCGCGGTTGCCGTAGACGCCGACGTCGAACAGGGTGATGCCGCGGTCGAGGGCGGTGCGCACGAGTTCGGCGGCGTCCTCGAAGTGCATGCGGTCGTAGATGTGCCAGGAGCCCAGCGAGAAGACCGAGGTCTCGAGCTCGCTGCGGCCGATGCGGCGGCGGGGGAGCGGGGCGGGTGTCATGTCGGTCCTTTCGGGGTCAGCGGACGGTGAGCCGGGGGTCGACGACGGCCTTGACCTCGTCGAGGCGGTGCATGCTCGCGATGCGGTCCGAGGCCTGCTCCAAGCCGCAGGGGGCCGAGAACAGCGCGTCCCACGGGAAGCGGTCGGAGAAGGCGCGGAAGAATTCGATGGATCGGTGGTAGTCGGAGACGTCTCCGTTGAGCGAACCCACGACGGTCAGCTCCTTGCGCATGATCTCGGAGAGCGCGACAGCCTCGCCCGCCGGGCCCGTCGATCCCACGATCGCCACGGTGCCGCGCTGCGCCGCCATGCCGATCGCCTCGGGGCCGACGCTCGGCGCGCCTGCGAAGTCGAGCACCAGGTCGGCGCCCTTCCCGTCGGTCATCTCCATCGTCCGCGCGACCGTGGCGTCGGAGCCGTCTCGCCCGCCGTCGGCGGGGTCGGGGGCGCCGATGTCGATCGTGTGCGTCGCCCCGAAGCGCTCGGCGAGGGCGAGACGCGAGGGCGGCGCTCCGACGGTGACGACGGTCCCGGCGCCCGAGATGCTCGCCACCGCCGTGGCGAAGAGGCCCAGCGCGCCGGATCCCTGCACGACGACTCGGGATCCGGGGCGCACGCCCCCCGCTCGGTCGAAGGCGCGCAGCACCGTCTTCGCGGCGCAGCCCGCCGCCGCCGCCCACGTGTCCTTGACCTCGACGGGCAGTCGCAGCTTCTGGGCGCCCGGTGCGACGTAGGCGTACTCGGACAGCCCCGCGGTCGCGTACGGCGGCGCGTCGGAGCGCTGCAGGAAGCCGTAGCCGCGTTTCGAGCAGGCCACGGGCTGCCGCAGCACCGTGCAGCCGAAGCACCGGCCGCAGACCGACTCCGACCAGCCGATGCGGTCGCCCGCGCCGATGGGCTCGCCGAGCGCGTCGACCGCGCCCTCGCCGGCGGCGACGACCTCGCCGACCATCTCGTGCCCGAGCACCATGGGCAGCATGCCGGGAAAGCTCATCCTGCCCTCCCAGATCTCGATGTCGGTGCCGCAGAGGGTGGCGCAGGTGATGCGCACGAGCGCCGCGCCGGGTTCGACGCGTCGGGGGAGCGGCAGCTCCTGCAGCTCGAGCGGGGCGCCGTGCTCGGTGAGCACGGCCGCGAGGGTGGATGTGGGGATCGCCATCGAGTGCTCCGTTCCGCGGGGGTTCGGCACGGCGTCGTTGCCGGGATGCCGATGATGTGATTTTATTCTACATACGTTGACATAAATGGGAAGCCCCGCGCTGGATCGGATCGGATCGGGACGGATCGGGGCGGATCGGGACGGATCGGGGCTAATCGGAGCGCCGCGGAACCGCGGCCGCACGGAGGAGGACGATGAGCTCGAGCGAAACAGGGACGCGGGCGCTGATCCGCGAGCGCGGGGGCCCGCCGGGCCGCGCGGAGCTGGTGCTGCGCGGGGGCTCCGTGCTGGTGATGGACGCGCGCGGCAGCCGGGCCGAGGCCGTCGCCGTCGCCGGAGGGCGCATCGCGGCTCTGGGCGATGACGCCGACGTCGCCGGCTGGATCGATCCCGGCACTCGCGTGGTGGAGCTCGAGGGGCGGGCGGTGCTGCCCGGCATCAACGACTCCCATCTGCACGGCTCCTGGCTCGGCTCGCGCTGGCCGCACACCCTCTTCGGCGCCCCGGACCCCGAAGCGGCCGCCCGGGTGCGCGGGGCGCTCGTGCGCGACCGGGCCGGGCGCCGCGCCGCGATCCTGCGCGCCGGCCGCATGCTCGCCGAGTACGGCATCACCAGCTACACCGAACCCGGCGTCGGCCCCGGTGAGGACGGCGGCGAGACGGGCTGCTTCCACAGCGAGGTCATCGACGTCTACCGGGAGCTCGCGGCCTCGGGCGAGCTGCTGCAGCGCGTCACCCTGCTCGCCCTCTACGGAGTGCTCGACGGGCCGAGCGACCTCGACACCGTGCTGCGCGGGATCGCCGCGCGCGCCGCCGCCCCCGCCGAGCCCTCGCCGGAGTGGTTCAGCGTGCCGGGGGTCAAGCTCTTCGGCGACCTCATCCCGCTCTCCAGACAGGCGTGGACCGAGCGCGCCTACGACGACGGAACCCACGGCGACCTGCTGGTGCGCGGCGACTCCGTGGAGCAGAAGGCGGAGCGCCTCGCCGAGATGATCCGCGCCGCCCACGCGGCCGGCCTGCAGATCGGCATCCACGCGACGGGCGATCGCACCGTCCAGCTGGCGCTCGACGCGATCGCGGAGGCCGCCGCGGCGCCGGGCGCGCCCTCGGCCCGCTCGCTCGGGCACGTCGTCATCCACGGCGACCTCGCGACCGAGGCGCAGCTGCGCCGCATGGCCGAGCTCGGCGTGTGGTGCAACGCGCAGTCCGGGATCGCCGCCGCGAGCGACGAGTGGCTGGCCGGCATGATGGGCGCCGACGTGGCGGCGGAGGCCTGGGCGTACGGCGCCGCGCTCGACGCGGGGGTGCTCGTGCTCTCCTCGGACGCGCCGGTCCTCGGCTTCGACTGGCGGCGCGGGATCGCCGACGCCGAGGCCCGCATCGTGCGCACGGGCGGCTCGGCGACTCCGGAGGCCGCCCGCGAGCGCCTGCACCGCCTGCTGCGGGCGTACACGGCGGTGCCCGCGCAGCAGGATCGCGCCGCCGCATGGAAGGGGACCGTCTCGGCCGGCAAGGTCGCCGACCTCGTGGTGCTGGCGCGGGACCCCTTCGAGGTCGGCGCCGCGGGCCTGCCCGATGTGCCGATCGACCTCACCGTGCTCGACGGGCGCGTGGTGTTCGAGCGCTAGGCGATCCCGCCCCCGCCCCCGCCCGCCCCCCCCCGCCCCCCGCCCGCGTTTTCGCATGCCGAAACACCAAGGCGCTCCCGAAGGACCATCAGATTTCCGCGAATATCGTGGCTTCTCGGGAGAATCGCGGTGTCTCGGCGGGGTTCCGGACCGGCTCAGGTGAGCAGCTGGCCGCCGTCGACCGCGAGGCTCACTCCCGTGATGTGCGCCGCGCCGGCCCCCGCCAGGAACACCACGGCGGGGGCGATGTCGGCGACCCGCGCGAGCTCTCCGAGGGGGATGCGACTGGACCACGCCTCGCGGGCCCGCGATCCCCGGGGCATGCCCGCCTCGAGCATCGGTGTGAGCACCGGCCCCGGGGCGACGGCGTTGACGCGGATCCGGTGAGCCGCCAGCTCGATCGCGGCCCAGCGCGTCATGGAGTCGACCGCGGCCTTGCTCGACTCGTAGGCGCCCATGCCGGGGGTGGGCTGGCGCCCGCCGATCGAGGAGATGTTGACGATCGCGCCCCCGCCTCCCGCGGCGATGCGGTGCCTGGCGAAGACCTGGATCATGGTGAAGGTGCCGATCACGTTGACCTCGAGGATCGAGCGGTAGGCGTCGGCCTCGAGTTCCGTGACGGCGCCGTGCACCGAGAGGATTCCGGCGTTGTTGACGAGCACGTCGACGCCGCCGCTCTCGGCCAGTCGCGCGAGGGCTTCGCGGGCGGCTGCGGCGTCGGTGATGTCGAGGGCGATCGCCTGCGCGCCCAGCGCCTCGGCCGCGGCGCTCGCGGCCTCGCCGTCGCGGTCGGCGAGGATCGTGCGATCCCCGGCCTCGAGGAACGCTCGGGCGATGCCCTGGCCGATGCCGCCGGCGCCGCCGGTGATGAGGATGGTGCGGGATGAGGTCACGGTGACTCCTTCGTCGTGGGCGCGTCGCCTGGGGGATCCGCGGTGGATTGATCGCGATTTATATTATACGATCGTGGAAAATAAGCTCGCGTGTCGCAAGGAGGCGCTGTGGAGTTCAGCGGCAGGGTTCCCACCCGGAGGCTCGGGCCCGGTGGGCCGGAGGTGCCCGTGTTCGCGCTCGGATCCTGGAACATCTGGGATCGCATGGAGGCCCCGGATCGTCTCGCGCTGATCGAGCGCGCCGTCGAGGTGGGCTCGGCGTTCTTCGACGTGGCCTATTACAACACGGGCCCCCACGCCGAGGCCTCGCGCACCGACCTGCTCTTCGGCGAGGCGATCCGCGAGGCGGGCCTCGCGCGCTCCGATTACCGGCTCTGCGGCAAGCTCTGGCTGTGGGAGTACCCCCGGACCGGATTCGCCGGCCAGATGGACGAGTCGCTCGAGCGCATCGGGCGGGGCGGGGCGGACGTCGGTGCGTTCGACACCGTCGTCGTCGGCGACTTCATGGGCGGCATCGACATCGCCCGGGTGGTGCGCGACGTGCAGGCCGAGATCGACCGCGGCAGCTTCTCGAGCTGGGGCGTCAACAACTGGCCCGCCGCCGCGCTGCAGCTGGCGCTCGACACGGCCGCGGCCGAGGGGCTCACGCCGCCGAGCTTCGCGCAGCTCAAGTACGGGCTCGTGCGCCGCAGCGTGGCGGAGGGGGAGTTCTACGGGCGCTGGTTCGCCGAGGGCGCCCTCGCGCTGCAGGCCTCCGACGCGTTCGAGGGCGGGATCCTCGTGGGCAAGCTCAGCCCCGCCCGCAAGATCGGCGCCGACGTCGGGGGCATCCGCGAGCGCATCGTCGCCGCGTACCCGCGCGTGGCCGGGATCGCGGCCTCGTTCGACGCGACGCCGGCACAGCTCGGCATCGCGTTCTGCCTGGCGAACCCGGCTACCGCGAACGTGCTCTTCGGCGCCTCGAGCGTGCGCCAGTTCGACGACAACCTCGGCGCGGTCGCCCTGCTCGATCGGGTCGGCGCCGAGCGCCTCCGCGAGGCGACCGCCGATCTGTGGCTCGACCGCGAGGTGCGCGCCGACGGTGTCTGGGCTCCGCCCGAGGCGTCGTAGCGGGCTCGGAGTCGGCCCGGCGCGGCGTTAAACCGCGATATCGTAGCGCGCGGCCGGCGCGCCGCAGAATGCGCAGCCGCCGTCGCGCTCCGCCGGCGCGAGCTTCTGCGCCGGGGTGAACCGCCGATCCGGCGGCTACGCCAGGAACCGGATCGCCGCCTCGCGGAACTCCTGGCTGTCGAGCGCGCCGCGGTGGTCGCCCGGCACGCGCGCGAGCGAACCCCGGGGGAGTGCGTCGGCGAGTGCGTCGACGCCCTGGTTCATCTGGTCATCCGCGCCCGCGACGAGGAGGGCGGGCACGCCGGGGGCCGCCGCCCGAGGTGCGAAGGGCTCGGATGCGAGGCCGGAGATCAGCTTCGCGAGGGACGCGGTGTCGCGGCCCGGGGCCGAGATCATGCCGGCCATCATTGCGACGAGCGGGGTGACGGGCTCGGCCCCGCCGAGCACCGCCTCGAGCTCCGCGGGATCGACGGCGGCGAACGGCTCGAGGGGGCTGAGCCCGCCGAGCACGAGCCGGCGCGCGCGCGGCGACGTTGCGGGCAGCTCCCAGGCGAGGCGCGCGCCCAGCGAGTAGGCGATGGTGTCGAAGTCGGCCTCCGCCGCCACGCCCGTGACGGCGTCGAGGATCGCCGCGACGACCGCGGAGGTCGTCGCCTGATCAGCCGAGGCCACCGCCGGGCTGTCGCCGTGGCCGGGGAGGTCGACGGCGATGACGGAACGGCCCGCCGCCCCCAGGGTCCCGGCCCAGCCCGTGGAGAGGAAGTCTTCCGCGGCGCTGGAGGCGAAGCCGTGGAGCAGCACGACCGGGGGCCGGCCTCCGTCGGCTGCGGGGAAGTGGTGGACGGCAAGGGCCATGATCTGCCTTTCGACGGTGAACGGGGGCGGAAGCGGCTCGGCGCGCTGTTTTTCTATGCTAGTAGAAAATAACGGAAGCGGAGCTGGATCTTTTATGTCTACGAATGTAGAGTTTACCGCAGGCACACCACGGACACCGTCGTCTCGCCTCGCGGGGCGGCCCGGAACCAAAGGACGACACGCATGACCGCAACCCCCGAACGCATCGTCGACATCGCCATCGGCTTCATGGGCGCCAAGCAGCTCGACGCCGCGGCTCGCATCGGCCTCTTCAAGGCACTCGCCGACGGGCCGAAGACCGTCGGCGAGCTCGCGGCGGACACGCAGCACGCCGAGCGCCAGGTGCGCACCCTCGCCGACGCCATGAACTCCCTCGGCCTGCTCGGCCGCGCCGACGGCGCCTACTCGCTCGAGGCCGACGCCGAGAAGTATCTCTCGGGCGGGGGCGAGATCGACCTCACCCCGTTCATCGCGTTCCTGGGCGACATCAGCTACAGGCAGTGGCTCGGCTACGGCGATACGGTCGACACCGACGAGGCGGGTAGCCTCGATCTCGACGCGGCCGGCTGGGAGTTCTTCCTCGACGGGGTCATGACCTACAACGCGCTGCACGCCGAGCAGTTCGGCGAGGCCTTCGACTTCTCGGCCTACCGGAACGGGCTCGACTTCGGCGGCCTCGCAGCCGGCTTCTCGATCGCGGCGATGCGGCAGAACCCGGAGCTGAGCACCCGCTTCGTCTACGCGCCCGACATGGCCGGGGGCATCGCGGAGGCCGCCGCCGCTGCCGGCCTCGCGGACCGCGTGACCGTCGAGGAGGGCGCGACCGAGCAGGCCGAGCCCGGAGGCGATCACGACCTCGTGCTGCTCACCCACGTGCTGCACCGCTTCGACGAGGCCCAGAACCGGGCCATCCTCACCGCCTCGCGCGGCGCGGCGGCCGACGGCGCGACGCTCATGCTGCTCGACTTCTTCCTCGATCGGGACAGCGCTCAGCGCTCCATCGACGCCCTGCACGCCGGCGAGTACTTCAACATCGACGGAACCGTGGTGTACCCGATCGAGCAGGTCGAGGCGTGGCTCGCCGACACCGGCTGGAAGATCGATCGCCTCGTGGCGCTGCCCGGCAGCCCCCGCGTGCTGGTCGCGACAGCGGTCTGACCCCGGAGAGCGGCGCCGTGCCCACCGTCATGACCGCGCCGTCGCGACCGCGCCGCGCCGGTCCCGCTACTCCGGGCGCCGCAGGCGCTGGATGAAGTCGGTGACCTGCGCGTCGAGGATCGAGCCGTCGAGGTGCTCGGGGCTCACGACGCGCGTGACGGTCGCGCCGATGTTCATGAGCACGATCTCGCTGACGAGCTGCTCGTCGGGCGTCCGGGTGAGGACGTCGCCGTCCTCGCGCCCCTCGCGCAGGTACTGGAGGTAGCCGGCCTTCCACGAGGTGAGGTGCTCGCCGTAGTCGTGGTCGATCTCGGTGCTGAAGGCGCAGCGCTCCCAGAAGGAGAGCAGCACGCGGGCGGCCGTGGCGTCCTCGTTCGTGGGCAGCGTGTAGCGCATCGACATCTCGAGCGCCTCGATGCCGCGCTTGCCCTCGACGTGCGCGGCGAGTCGGGCCTGGATGCGCGACAGGGAGCGCTCGTAGGCCCCCTCGATGATCGCGTCCTTGCCGGAGAAGTAGTGCTTGAGGGCGCCGTTGGCGAAGCCGGCCCGCGAGGCGATCTCGCGCATGGTGGCGGCCTCGATGCCGCCCTCCACGATGAGTTGCCAGGTGACGTCGACGATCTCCCTGCGGCGCTGATCGTGGTCGATGATCTTCGGCATTGAGGCATCCTTCGGCGGTCGGCGGACCTTTTCTCCTCCAGTGTAGACGAAAGACCCTCCGTGGGTTCCGGATCCGGACCGGGCGGCATCCGTTGCGCCGCAGTGCACGCGCCTTGACTCAGGGGGCACGACCGAAATGCGCGTCTCGACCGGCTCGCAACCGGAGTGGGATTCTGGAGTGGACCGTGCGGCGACGGGGCCGCGCGCGAGAGGAGTTCTGATGTCGGGTCAGTCCGGATCGGCCGCGGCGCCGAAGAGCGTGATCGTCGTGGGCGCCGGCTCCGCCGGCTCGGTGGTCGCGCGCCGCCTCGCCGACGCGGGCGTGGCGGTGACGCTGCTCGAGGCGGGCGGAGAGGACACGAACCCCGCGATCCACGACCTCAGCCGCATGGGCGAGCTGTGGCACAGCACCGACGACTGGGACTACTCCACGGTGCCGCAGGAGGGCGCGAACGGGCACCGCCTGCACTGGCCGCGCGGCAAGGTGCTGGGCGGCTCGCACTCGCTGAACGCGATGATCTGGGTGCGGGGCGTGCCCGAGGACTTCGACGACTGGGCGTCGCTCGGCAACCCCGGCTGGGAGTGGGAGAACGTGCTCCCCGTGTACCGGACGATCGAGAACTACCGCGGTGCGGGCGATCCCGAGCTGCACGGCACGGGGTCGGACGGCACGACCGGGCTGCTCGACGTCACCGAGGAGTACGAGCTGTCGCCGATCCAGGGGTCCATCATCGCCGCCGCGGCCGAGGAGGGGCTGCCGCGCAACCCCGACTACAACGGCGCCTCGATCGAGGGGGTCTCGCAGCAGCAGTTGACGATCCGCGACGGCAAGCGTCTCAACACGTACATGGCGTACGTGAAGCCGGTGCGGGATCGCCTCGCCCTCGAGGTGGGGTGTCACGTGCACGAGCTCGTCTTCGCCGCCGCGGCCGAGGGGGAGCGGCCGCGCGTCGTGGGCGTGCGCTTCGCGCAGGGCGGCGAGGTGCGCGAGCTGTTCGCCGACGAGGTGGTTCTCGCGGCGGGCGCGATCGACTCGCCGCGGGTGCTGCTGCGCAGCGGGATCGGCCCTGCCGACGAGCTGCGCGAGGCGGGGATCGAGCCCCGCGTCGACCTGCCCGGCGTCGGCAAGAACCTGCACGACCACTACCTGGCCCCGGTGATCTTCGACACCGCGAAGCCCGTCGACCCGCCGCGGGAGGGCGTGTCGGTCACGCAGTCCCACCTGTTCTGGAAGAGCCGTGACGAGCTCGACCGCCCCGACACGCAGCCGATCATGTTCTCGGTGCCGATGTACGGCGACTTCCTCGAACCCAGGGGGGACAACGGCTTCTCGCTCATGGCGGGCCTCATCTCGCCGCGGTCGCGCGGCGAGATGAGGCTGTCGGGTCCCGATCCCGAGGACCCGCTGCTGCTCGACCCGCACGCGCTCGAGCACGAGGACGACGCGGCGTCGCTCGTGGCGTCGGTGCGGCAGTGCCGCCGCATCGGCCGGCGGCCGGCGCTCGCCGCCGCGCCCGAGGACGGCGGCTGGGGCGCCACCGAGGTCTACCCCGGGCCGGGCGTCGGTGACGGCGATGACCTGGTGGACTACGTGCGCAGCACTCTGGCGACCTATCACCACCAGGTGGGCACCTGCAAGATGGGCGTCGACGAGCTGGCCGTGGTCTCGCCGCGGCTCGCGGTGCACGGGGTCGACGGGCTGCGGGTGATCGACGCGTCGGTGATGCCGCGCGTCACCACCGGCAACACCAACGCCCCGGCGGTGCTCATCGGCGAGCTGGGAGCGCGCTTCGTGCTGGGCGGCGAGCGCTGAGTCGTCCCGTCTGCGCGCCGCCATCTCCGGCTCAGCCGAGCGCGACCGTGCGGAAGCCGGCGTTGCCCATCGACGAGTCGGGAGTGTTGCGCGACCGCGCCGAGTTGCGGTACCGGTTGCAGTACGAGGGGTGGCAGAGGTAGCTGCCGCCCCTCAGCACGCGCTCCCGACCCCGCTCGGGACCGGCCGGGCTCTCGGCGGGCGATTCGGCGTAGTAGCCGGGGTCGAAACGGTCGGCGCACCACTCCCACACGTTGCCGACGGCCTGCCAGAGCCCGTAGCCGCCCGGCGCGAACGAGCGCACGGGCGCCGTGCCGACCCATCCGTCCGCGGCCGTGTTGTGGGCGGGGAATGCGCCCTGCCACACGTTCGCGCGCCAGACGCCGTCGCTGCCGTCGATCGGGCCCTCGCCCCACGGGTAGGTCGCCGCGTGCAGTCCGCCGCGCGCCGCGCACTCCCACTCGGCCTCCGTGGGCAGTCGGCGGCCGGCCCACCCGCAGTAGGCGACCGCGTCGCGCCAGCTGACGTGCACGACCGGGTGATCGTCGAGCCCGTCGAGCGACGAGGCCCGCCCGCCGGGGTGCCGCCAGTCGGCGCCGCGAACGCCGATCCACCAGGGGGCGCCCGCCGCGGGCTCCGCGATATCGGCGGTCGGCGCCCGCACCAGCAGGTGGAACACGGCCGAGGCGCCGAAGCGCTCGGCGTCGGTCGTGTATGCCGTGGCCGCGATGAAGCGCGCGAACCCGGCGTTCGTGACGGGTGTCGCGTCGATCTCGAAGGCGTCGAGCGCCACCCGGTGCACCGGGCGCTCGCCGTCGGCGGCCAGGCCGTCGCCGGAGGAGTCGCCCATCGCGAAGGCCCCGCCGGGGACGACGCACTGCTCGACATCGTGCCGACCGGTCCCGTGCCGACCGGTCCCGTGCCCGCCGGAGGGCGTCGACGGCGCCGAGAGGCGCGGCGGAGCGCCGGATCGCGGCGCGGCGCGACTCGGGCCGCAGCACCCGGGGTCAGGCTGCGGAGCTCGCACGGGCGGGCCTCCTCTCGTCGCAGCCCCGCAGCGCCGCGAGGATGGAGTCGATGCTCGAGCGCAGGCTCGGGTCGGCGGCGGCCTCGGGTACGAGGACGGCCATCATCTGCCAGCCCGCGTTGTGCGCCGAGACGCGGTTGACGGCGTCATCGATGTCGAGGCCGGGGTCGAGGTCGCCGTCCTCGCGGGCTTCGGAGAGGAAGCGGCGGATCAGCTCGCGTCGGCTGAGGATGTTCTCGTGGTGGATCTGCCACAGCTCGGGATCCTGCGCCGCCCGATCCCAGAACGAGAGCACCACGCGCGAGCGCTGCGGCCCGTCCTCCTCGAAGGGGAGCAGCTCCAGGAACATCTGCCGGAGCGCTTCGAGGCCGCGCACCCCCTCGGTGCGCTCCAGCGTGCGGTCGTGGGAGCCCTGGAAGACCTCGAGGAACGCGGCGGTCAAGAGGCTCTTCTTGTCGGGGAAGTAGCGCGCGATCGCCCCGTGCGCGTAGCCCGCCTCGGCGGCGATCTCGCGCATGGTGACCCGGTCGAATCCGTCGCGGATGATGATCTTGGTGACGGCCGCGACGATGTGCGCGCGGCGCTCATCGTGATCCACGATCTTGGGCATGCGGTCTCCTTTCCGCCCGTCTCTTTCTCGATCATAGGGTTCCCCGGCCGGAGAGATCCGGTGCGCGGGAGACACTCGGCACTTTTCGTCACCAAATGGTGACGAATCGTTACCTCGTCGTTACTGAAAGAGGACGATCGGAGATTATCCTTTAGTCACCGATTGGTGATTAAACGAATCGGCGGATCCCGCGAGGGGCCGTCACCAGCCGACGAAGGAGTCGTCCATGCAGAAAACCAACCGTCTCGCCGCGGCGCTCGCGGTCGCGGCCGCGGCCGCCCTCGCGCTCGCCGGTTGCTCCTCCGGCTCCTCGGGCCCCTCCGGCTCGTCCGGCGACGCCGGAGCCGGGTCGGGTGCGGGCGGCGGCCTCACCACGCTGAAGGTGGCGACCATCGGCCTCACCTCCGACGGCAGCCTGCTCACCGGCATCGAGCAGGGCTTCTTCGAGGAGGAGGGCCTGCAGATCGATACCTCGATCGTCGCGAATCCGCCCGCCGGCCTCGCGGCGGCCCAGAGCGGACAGGTCGACGTCGCCTACTCGCCGAGCATTCCCCTGCTGAACGCGCTGAGCCAGGGCGTGCCGCTCCGGGTGATCGGGGCGGCGGACGGCTACCCCGACGAGCCCGCGGCATCCGAGAAGGACGCCGCGGCCATCGACGACACCGGGCTGTTCGCGGCGGTCGGCAGCGGGATCGCGTCGGTCGAGGACCTCGACGGCAAGACGATCGCGGTCCCGGCGCGCAACGCGCAGCTGGAGGTCGTGATCGCGGGCGAACTCGACAGGGCCGGGATCGATCCGAAGAGCGGGGTCAACTGGGTGGTGCTCGACTTCACCTCGGCCGTCGAAGCGCTCAAATCCGGCAACGTCGACGCCGCGGGACTCGTCAGCCCCTTCACCACCGAGGCGGAGACCGCGGGCGCGACGCAGATCTCCGCCCCGTCGGTCGGCTTCTTCGAGACCGGGGCGACCGGGCTCTGGACCGCCGGCTCCTCCACCATCGAGAGCAAGGCCGACGCCATCGCGGCCTTCCAGCGCGCGATCGTCAAGTCCAACGAGTACGCGACCGCGAACCCCGAGAAGGCGATCCAGGCCGGTCTCGACTACACCGAATCGAGTCTCGCCATCGCCGACGTGAAGGTGCCGGTGTGGCCGACCGAGGTGAAGCCGCAGGACCTCCAGCGCCCCAACGAGAAGATGGTGAACCTCGGCTTCCTCGCCCAGCCGGTCGATCTCGCCGGCGTGATCTACACGGGCTGACCATGCGAGAATCCCGACTGCTCGACTCCGGCATCGGCGCGCTGGGCGTCGTGGCGGCGATCGGCCTGTGGCAGCTCGCCGCCACGACGGGGCCGCTCGCCGAGTCGCCGCTGCCCACCGCCGACGAGGCCTTCGGCGCGCTGTTCCGCCTGGTGGCGACGTCCGAGATGTGGCTCGCGACGTGGGACACGGTGTACATGGCGCTGCTGGGCCTCGCGATCGCGACGGTGGCCGGCGTGCTGCTGGGGATCGGGATCGGGGTGTCGCCGCTGGCGATGCACGCGACGCGGGTGCCCCTCGAGTTCCTGAAGCCGATCCCGCCCATCGTGATCCTGCCCGTGGTGATGCTGGTGCTCGGCCCCACCGTCGGAATGGGGGTGTTCCTCGTGGTCGTCGGCTGCTTCGTGTCGATCGTGGTGCAGGCCTCGGCCGGCGTCTTCGACACGGATCCGGTGGCGAAAGCCACCGGACGGTCGTACGGCCTCGGCTCCGCCGAGATCATGGGGCGCATCGTGCTGCCGAGCTCCCTGCCCTACATCGGCACCGCGGTGCGGGTGGCCGCGCCCACGGCGCTGATCGTCGCCGTCGTCGCGGGCCTCGTCGGCGGCGCTCCCGGCCTCGGCCAGAGCCTCGTGCTCACGCAGATCGCGGGCAACCAGGATCAGCTGTTCGCGTACGTGCTGGTCCTCGGCATCCTCGGCCTGATCGTGCAGGGGCTGAGCCAGTGGGGCGAGCGACGCCTGCTGCACTGGCACCCCCAGTACCGGAAGCAGGTGGCGTGATGACCGCGACCTCGACCGTGCTCATCCGCACGAGGGAGGCCCGCCGCCAGCGGCGCAGCGCCCTGCCCAGGTGGGTGCTGATCGGCGCCGAGATCCTGGTGCCGATCCTGCTCCTGGCGGTGTGGTGGTTCGCCTCGGCCGGTTCGACGAACACCTTCTTCCCGCCACTGCAGATGATCCTCGAGCGCACGGCCGCGCTCGCGGGCACACCGATGTTCTGGGGCGACGTGGGATCCTCGGTGGGCAATCTGCTGCTCTCGTTCGTGCTCGCCTGCGCGAGCGGCGTGGTGCTCGGCATCGCGCTGGGCACGGTGCGGTGGCTGTCGGCCCTCGTGGAGCCCACGATCCACTTCTTCAGGGCCATTCCGCCGGTGGCGCTCGTGCCGATCTTCGTGTCGCTGATCGGCTTCGGCAACGAGACCCGCATCCTGTCGATCACGCTGTCGGCGCTGTTCCCCGTGTTGATCTCGACGATCGACGGCATCCGCGCCACCGATCCGGATCGCCGCGCCGTCGGCCGCATCTACCGTTTGGGCCGATGGGACCGCATCTTCTCGGTCGCGCTGCCCGAGGCGAGTCCGCGCATCCTCTCCGGGATGCAGGTGAGCCTGATCACGGCGTTCGTCGTGATGGTCGCGAGCGAGATGCTCGGATCCTCGAACGGCCTCGGCGCGCGCGTTCTGCTCGCGCAGCAGTCGTTCATGATCGCCGACATGTGGGTCGGCATCCTCGTGCTGGGCGTCATCGGCTACGCCGCGACCGCCCTGCTCTCCCTCTTCCGGCGCCGCGTACTGCGCTGGTACATCGCCATCCGACAGCAGGAGAAGAACCTATGACCGCCACGACGACCGAGGCTCCGGCGCGCCTGAGCGTGCAGGGGCTCGCGAAGACCTACGACACGAAGAAGGGCGCGGTGCCCGTCATCGCCGACCTCACCTTCGAGGTGCACGCGGCCGAGATCGTCTGCATCGTCGGTCCCTCGGGCATCGGCAAGACGACGCTGCTGAAGTGCCTCACGGGCCTGCAGTCGATCACGTCGGGAACGGCCCGCATCGACGGCAAGCCGATCGACGGGCCGCCGGAGGAGATGGCGCTCGTGTTCCAGGAGTACACGCGCTCGCTCATGCCGTGGTTGACGGTGGAGAAGAACGTGCGGCTGCCGCTGGGGCACCTGCGCCTGCCCTCCGCCGAGCGGGAGGAGCGGATCCGCTCGGCCCTGACGGCGGTCGGCCTGGCGGGCGCGGAGGCGAAGTATCCGTGGCAGCTCTCGGGCGGCATGCAGCAGCGCGTGGCGATCGCCCGCGCCATCGCCTACCGCCCGGAAGTGCTCGTCATGGACGAGCCCTTCGCGTCGGTCGACGCGCAGACCCGCTTCGAGCTCGAGGACCTCTGCCTCAAGATCCGCGAGGAGTTCGGCATGACCATCGTGGTCGTCACCCACGACATCGACGAGGCCGTCTACCTCTCCGACCGGGTCGTGGTGCTCGGCGAGCGCCCGGCGCGCGTCACCGAGATCCTCGACATCGACCTCGGAGGGCTCCGAGACCAGATCACCACGCGCGCGCTGCCCGGGTTCGCCGAGCTGCGCACACGCATCCTCGAGCTCATCCGGAAGGCCGGATAGCGTGCCGGAGCAGAGGCGGCTGCGCGGCTACGAGGGCTTCGGGGGGCGGGTCTCCGAGTTCGTCTCGGACTCGACGCCCTGGTGGCGGCAGCGGCCCACCGCCCCCGACGGGGCGCCGAATGTCATCGTGATGCTGGTCGACGATCTCGGGTTCAGCGACCTCGGCCCCTTCGGCAGCGAGATCCCGACGCCGCACATCGACCGGCTCGCGGGCGACGGCTGGGTGTTCACCAACTACCGCACGGCGCCCATGTGCTCGCCGGCCCGCGCCGCGCTGATGACGGGCCTCAACCCGCACCGCGCGGGGTTCGGCTTCGTGGCGCACACCGACCCGGGCTACCCCGGCTTCACCTGCGAGCTGCCGGACGACGCGCCGACGCTCGCCGAGTCGCTGCGCGCGGGCGGCTACGCCACGTTCGCCGTGGGCAAGTGGCACCTGACGCTCGAGTCGAGGCTGCACGACGCGGCCGACCGGTCCTCCTGGCCTCTGCAGCGCGGCTTCGACCGCTACTTCGGCAGCATGGACGGGTTCACCTCGCTGCACCACCCCCACCGGCTCGTGCGCGACAACTCGGTCGTCGACGTGCAGGAGTTTTCCGACGGCTACTTCCTCACAGACCAGCTCACCGACGAGGCGCTCGCCATGATCGACGCGCTGCGCGCGAGCGACGCCGCCAAGCCGTTCTTCCTGTACTACGCCCACACCTCGGTGCACGGCCCGATCCAGGCGAAGGCGGTCGACATCGAGCGGCACCGCGGGCGCTACGAGGCCGGCTGGAACGCGCTGCGCGAGGCGCGCTTCGCGCGGCAGCGGGAGCTCGGGATCGTGCCGCAGCACGCGGAGCTGCCGCACGACGCGATCGCGGACGGACACCGGATCCCGATCTGGGACTCGCTGAGCGACGAGGATCGCGCGCTCTTCGCGCGCCACATGGAGGTGTACGCGGCGGCGGTCGACGAGGTCGACCAGAGCGTCGGCCGCCTCGTCGCCCGTCTCGAGCAGCTCGGCGAGCTCGAGAACACGATCATCGTGCTGGCCAGCGACAACGGAGGCACGGCTGAGGGCGGCCCCGGCGGCACGCGCAGCTACTTCGCGCAGTTCGGGCACTCGGCTCCGGTGCCCGAGGGGTGGGTGAGGGACGTGCCCCGCGACCTCGAGGACATCGGCGGCCCGACGCTCTTCTCCCAGTACCCCACCGGGTGGGCCCGCGTCTCGAACACGCCGTTCCGCTCGTTCAAGTCGTCCACCTACGAGGGCGGCGTGCACGCGCCGCTCATCGTGGCGTGGCCCGCCGCCCCAACGAGCTCGCGCGGCCTGCGCGAGCAGTTCGTGTTCGTGTCCGACCTGGCGCCCACCATCCTCGAACTCGCGGGCGTGCCCCGGCTCGCCGAGCTGAGGGGGCGGCCCGCGCAGGAGGCCGACGGGCGGAGCATGGCCCCGGTGCTGGGAGACCCCGACGCCGAGGTGCGCGAGGCGCAGTACTTCGAGTGCCTGGGGCGCCGCGCCATGGTCGAGGGGGAGTGGAAAGCGGTGTCGCCCACGCCGCCGACGCGCGGGGAGGGCGCGGCCGGCGGCTCCTGGGAGCTGTACCGCCTCTCCGAGGACCCGACGGAGACCCGGGATCTCGCGGCGGCCGAACCCGATCGCCTCTCCGCGCTCGCCGAGCGCTGGCGCGAGGAGGCCTGGAGCAACGCCGTGTTCCCGCTCGATGACGACGGCACGCTGCACGCGAACCGCCCTGAGACGGAGGCCGCCCTCGCCGCGCCCGTGTCGCTCATACCGTTCCGGCCGCCGCTCGAGCGCTTCCGCGCGGCGCAGCTGACGGCGCTGAAGTCGTTCGTCGTCGAGGCGTCGCTGGCGCTCGGCGAGCGCGGGGAGGGGGTGGTCGTCGCCCACGGCGACCAGGGCGGCGGCTACCTGCTGGCCATCGAGGACGGCGCGCCGCTGCTCTCCTACAACGCCTACGGCGAGATGCACCGGGCGCGGGGCGGCGCGCTGCAGCCGGGCGCCCGCGAGCTCGTGCTGCGCGTCGACGAGCTCGAGGGCCTGCGGTGGCGGCTGCGGCTCGAGGTCGACGGCGCGCTCTCGGCCGAGATCGCCGCCGTGCCGATGCTGCTCGGCATGGCGCCGTTCACCGGAATCAGCGTCGGGTACGACTACGGCGGCCCCGTCGACTGGGACCTGCACGAGCGGCGTCGCTCGTTCCGCTTCGCGGGAGGATCCATCGAGCGCCTGCGGTACGTGCCGGGCGCTCGCTCGCGGCACGACCGCACGGTGCTCCGCGACATCGGCGGCGCCGTCGCGCAGCTCGCCGACTGATCGGGCCGCCCTCCGCGCCGAGCCGCCCCGAGCCGCCCCGAGCCGGATCGAGCGGGCCCGGGCGATCCGGGCCCGACTCGGCCGCCGCCCTACCCGTCGCCCTCGAGCTCCCTCCTCCGCATGAGCGCGAGCGAGGCCGCCGATCCGGCCGCCGCGACGAGCAGGAGCCACCACAGCCCCCGGACATCGATGCCGCCGCCGCTGACCGTCGGGACATCCGCGACCGGCGAGAGGCGCACGATCCAGTCGGGGAGCCCGAACAGGGCTCCGAACAGTCCCAGCAGCAGCCCCAGCAGCACCAGGGTCCACCCGAGGGGAATCGTGGCGCGCGGCAGCACGACGAACACGAGCGCCGTGAGCGCCAGGAAGACGGCCGCCGCGACCGCCTGTCCGCCGCCGCTCACCAGCGCGTCCCGCGCCAGGGACCACTCGTCCCCGCCCGCAACCGCGCCGATCACCGAACCGAGCACACCGGCGGCCGTCACCAGCAGGATCGCGGCGAGGGCGATGGCGAGGGTGGCCGCGAGCCACCGCACCCGGTCGACGGGCGCGGCGAGCACGAGCTCGGCGGTGCCGCGCACCTCCTCCTGGCGGGCGCGGCACACCGTCTGCACCGCGGCGCACGAGGCGAGCACGCCGACGACGATGAAGAAGATCACGACCATGCCCTGGGCGAGTTCGCCGCCGTCCGAGAGTGCGGCCGTGAGCTGCTCGACCGCGGGCACCTCCGCGCCGATCGCGTCGATGACCGAGGCGAGGCTCGTCGCGAGCAGTCCGGTGAGCACGCCGCCCGCGCACCAGCCGATCAGCGAACCCCGCGAGAGCCGCCAGGCCAGCCCGAGCGGGGAGGACAGGGCGGCGGGAGCGGCCTCCCGTCCGGGGCGCTCCCCGATGAGGCCGCCGCCCACGTCGCGCACCGACCGCAGCAGCGACGCGGCCACCGAGAGCAGCGCGGCGAGCCCGAGGCCGAGCAGGATCGGCCGCGGATCGTCCGCGGCGAACGGCCGGGCGTTCTCCGCCCAGCCGAACGGCGAGAGCCAGGCGGGCCAGGCGCTCTCCACGCTCCGCAGGTCGTCGCTCGGCGCGCCCAGCGCGTTGCCGACCCCGCTGAGCGCGAAGGCGATCACGATGCACCACACGGCGAGGGCGTTCGCGCCCCGGGAGGTGCGCATGAGCTGCCCTGCGGTGAGGCCGACGGACAGGAACGCGAGCCCGACCGCCCCCGTGGCCGCGGCGGCGACGAGGCAGCCGGTGGCGTCGAGTCCGGCCGCGAGGAACACCGCCGCGACGAGGGCCGAGAGCACGAGGTTGGCGAGCGCACCGTGCGCGATCGTGGCCGCGAGCGGTGCGATCCGCCCGACGGGGGCCGCGCCGACGAGCTCGGCGCGACCCGCCTCCTCCTCCGCGCGCGTGTGCCGCACCGCGAGGAAGCTGCTCATGAAGGCCGCCATCATCGCGAGGAAGGGGAGGATCAGGAACATCGTGAAGGCGCCGCGGTCGGCACCCGATGGGAGCCCCCTGAACAGCATGATGACGGGGTTGGCGACGACGGCGGCGAGGATCTCCACCCGGTCGGACTCGGTGCCGTAGGTCTGGTCGACGCCGTTCACCGCGGCCATGGCCAGCGCGACCGCGCCGAGGATCCAGAGCGGCAGTTGCAGCCGGTCCCTCCGCAGCCGCAGGCGCAGCAGGGCGATCATCGCGCCGAGCCTCCGCCCGGGGCCGTCGCCCCACGGGTCGCCCCCGCCAGCTTCGGATCGGCCAGGTCGTCGCCGTAGTGCCGCAGGAACAGCTCCTCGAGCGACGGCGGCCGGATCCGCAGGCCCGCGACGCCCCTCGCGGCGAGCTCCGGGAGCAGGGGCCCGAGGGCATCGCTGTCGACGGTGAAGCGGGCGCGGCCGTCCGCGACCGCCGCGTCGTGCGCGCCCGGGAGGCCGGCGACAGCCGCGGGGTCCGTCGCCTCGAAGGACACCTCGGTACGGGTGAGGTGCCGCAGCTCGGCGAGCGTTCCCGACTCGGCGATCCTGCCCGCCCGGATGATGCTCACGCGGTCGCACAGCAGCTCGACCTCGGAGAGGATGTGACTCGACAGCAGGACCGTCGCCCCAGCCGCGCGGAGCCGGTGGATCTCGTCGCGGAAGACGACCTCCATGAGCGGGTCGAGGCCGCTCGTCGGCTCGTCGAGGACGTAGAGCTCCGCCGGGACGGCGAGCGCCGCGATCAGCGCGATCTTCTGGCGGTTGCCCTTCGAGTAGCTGCGCCCCTTCTTGCGCGGATCGAACCGGAAAACCGAGGCGAGGCGCTCCTTCTCGGACGCGTATGCGGCGTCCCCCCGCCGCGCGCCGCGCAGCCGGGCCAGCAGGTCGATCGCCTCCCCGCCGGAGAGGTTCGGCCACACGCTCACGTCGCCGGGGACGTAGGCGATGCGCCGGTGGATCCGTACGGCGTCGCGCCACGGGTCTTCTTCGAAGACGGCGGCCTCGCCCCCCGTCTTCCGCGCGAGGCCCAGCAGGATCCGGATGGCGGTGGTCTTCCCCGCGCCGTTGGGACCGAGGAAGCCGTGGATCTGGCCCGCCTCGACGCGCAGGTCGAGCCCGTCGAGGGCCCGGACCCGGCCGAAGCGCTTGGTGAGCCCGTTCGTTCGCACAACCGCGGTCATGGGTGCAACGGTACGCCGATCCCGCGGAATGGTGAATATCCCGGACCGTATCGATACGGTCTCCGAACGGCGGGCCTCACCCGACGGGGAAGGACTCCACCGCGAACGGGAGGACCGTCGCTCCGCCCGTCGCGTAGTTCGGCACGTCGGCCTGCACGGTCAGCCCCTCGGGCGAGGCGAGTGCGGCGCCGAGGGCGGCCTCGTCGGCGAAGGTCGCCTGGAACACGCCGAAGTACGGCCCCTCGCCCGGCTCGCAGATGTCGAGCGCGTAGGCGATCCCCTGCACGCCCGGCAGTTTGGCGCAGAGGGGCAGGTGCGTGCTCAGGTAGTGCTCCCTGAACGCGGCCCGATCGGTCGGCTCCGGGTAGAGCACGGTGAGCTGGTGCATGCGTTTCTCCTTCGGTCGGGGCCGCGAGGGGCCGGTCAGTCGCGCGCGTAGACCCGGCGGCCCGCGAACCAGGTCTCCGCGACCGTGGTGCGCACCAGCTGGTTCGCCGGGTGCTCGAACGGATCGCGATCCAGCAGCACGAGGTCGGCCGACTTGCCGACCTCGAGCGAACCGGTCTCCGAGGCGAGCCCCATCGCGGTGACGGCGCCGATGGTGAACGCCTCGATCGCCTCGGCGAGCGTGATCGCCTGCTCGGGCCAGAGCGCTCCCGGGTACTGCCCGTGCGGATCCTCGCGCGTGACGAGGCCGTGGATCCCCTCCCAGGCGTTCGGAGACGCGGCCACGGGCCAGTCGGACCCGCCCGCGACGATGGCGCCGGCATCGAGCAGCGCGCGGTTCGGCTGCATCCGGTCGGCGCGCTCGCGCGGGAGCACCTCGCGGATCGCCTCGACGATCGGGCCCGGCACCCAGATGAAGGGGCAGATGTCGGCCGCGACGCCGAGCTTCGCGAAGCGCTCGATGTCGTCGGGGTGCACGAACTGCCCGTGGGCGATGTGGTACCGGGTGTCGGCGAAGCCCTCGGCGCGCAGCGTCTCGACGGCGTCGAGTACCTCGTGCACGGAGGCGTCTCCGGTGCAGTGGATCTTCGCGCCCAGGCCGGCCTTCGCCGCCCGGCGCAGCCAGTCGGCGAGCTCATCGGGCGGCAGCAGCGTCGCACCGCGGTGGTCGTGCCCGTGCGCGTCGTCGGGCAGGTACGGCTCGAGGAAGGCGCCGGTGCGGGTCGGCGGCACGCCGTCGAGGAAGATCTTCACGAAGTCGGGGCGGTGGCGCTCCGTGCGGTATCGCTCCCCGTCGAACACGAGGTCGTCGCCGACCCGGGAGAAGCCGAAGATGTCGTCGTTGACGAGCATCGACGAGACGACCCACGCGTCGAGCTCGCCGGCGGCGTCGAGCGAGCGCAGCGCCTCCATGATGTGGATCGAGACGCCGGCGTCCTGGAACGCCGTCACGCCGAAGGAGTTCAGGATCTCGACGCCGCGCCGCGCCGCGCTCCGCTCCTGCCCGGGGGTGAGCCCCCCGGCGGCCTGCTGGGCCCGGGCCACGGGGATGCCGGCGGACTCCAGCAGCACGCCCGTGGCCCGGCCCTCGGCGTCGAGCACCACGCCGGGCTGACCGGCCTCGACGCCGGCGATCTGCATGGCCCGGCTGCTGACCCAGCGGTTGTGGTGCGAGTCGTCGGAGAGCATGACGGGGCGCCCGCCCGCGGCCTCATTTAGCTGTGCGAGCGCCTCGCGGGTGCTCACCTCTCCGAGGCGGTCGCTCGCCCAGGGGCCGCCGACCACCCAGGCGTCGGCCGGCAGCGAGGCCGCGTGCTCGCGGACGGACGCGATGATCCCGTCGAGGTGGGCGCCGATCGGCACCCGCAGCTCGAACAGCTCCTCCTTGCCGGCGAGGAAGAAGTGGTTGTGCACGTCGGCGAGGCCGGGCATGACGAACGCGCCCTCGAGGTCGCGCACCTCGGTGTCGGGCCCGGCGAGCGCGCTCACCTCGGCGGCGGCCCCGACGGCGGCGATGCGGCCGGCGGTGACGGCCACCGCCTCCGCCCAGGGGTTCGAGGGGTCCACGGTGTACACGCGGCCGCCGGTGAGGATGAGGTCGGGGTGAGTGGTCAAGGCGGGCTCCTGCTTCTCGAGGGTGGTCGTCATTCGCTGCCCGTGCAGCACGTCGCGGATCCGCCGTCGAGCGAGCGGTCCCGCGCGGTCCACTCGGGCAGCCCGGCGCCCGGCGCGTGGGCGTTCGGGTAGAAGCCGCCCGGGTAGAGCTCGTCGGGGTCGTACCGCGCGCCCCAGAGGTGCTTCGTGGCGAAGGCCGCACGGCCGTGCACGGTCGACTCGGGCTGCGCCGCGAGCAGCATCCCGCCCTCGGGGATGAGCCGGTAGGCGGTCGGCCTGCCCACGTGGTTGGTGCGGTGCGCCGAGCGCGCCTCCCACACCCGGCTCGTCAGGCCGTTCGCGATGCGCTGCGCCGACCGCTCGGTCTCGAGCCGGGTGTCCGACCAGGTGAACGCGTTGCCGTGCGGGTTGTCGGGGCCGGTCGGGATCCCGACGGCCTCCACCTCGTGCAGCGTGTTGTCCTCGCCGTCGATCGCCACGTCGATGCGCGCGCAGAAGAGGTGCTGGTGCACGGGGGTGAAGATGCCCGGCGCGATCTCGGGGGCGTGCGGGTTCTCGGATCCCGGGATCCCCGCACCGGCGAACACGATGCCCGTGGCCTTAGCCTCGACCTGGATGGAGCCGTCGAGGTAGAGGTACCAGAAGAAGCCGTAGTCGTAGTTGCCGACGGTGGCGAAGTAGCTGATCACGAGGCGGCGGCTGCGGCGCGCCTCGGGGTTGCCCGCGAAGTCGGTGTGCTTCCAGAGGACGCCGTAGTCCTCCTCGTGCATGCACACGGCCCGCGGAATCTTGACCGGATTGCCGTGGTCGTCGGGCACGAAGGCGTCGAAGTAGTGGATCACGCCCAGACAGTCGCAGCCGAGCGAGAGGGAGTTGGCGTTCTTGCCGAGCAGGTACTCGCCCGCGTCGAAGTAGCTGATCCAGAGTCGGCTCGGCGACGTGTCGCCGTAGGGCACGACCATCTCGGGAATGCTCGCCCGGTGCGCCACGGAGCGGTCCTCGTCGCCGTCGCGCCAGGTGATCTGGTTCAGCACCAGCCCCTCCTGCTGGGTGAAGCCGACGCGCAGCTTCCAGTTCTGCCACTGCACGAGGCTGACGTCGACCGAGAAGCTCGGGCCTTCGGGCTGGGTGATCTCGATGGGCTTGAGCGTGGTGCGGGCGGGCCCCTGCGCGTCGAGGGTGTAGTTGCCGTGCTGCCGGGGCACGGGCACGTCGCCCTCGTCGTCGATGCGGATCACCCGGCGCTCGGTGAGGTCGCCGTGCACCACGAGGCCCTCGACGGGGTGTGCCCACGGGCTGTCGGACTCGTCGAAGCGCACGTAGGTGTGGGAGCGCACGATGCGGCGGCCGACCTCGTCGTCGCGGCCGAAGAACCCCGGGGCGAGGGGGGAGCAGAAGGCCAGCTCCAGGTGCTGCTCGAGGCCGCGGCGGCGCATCGCCGCCCGCCACTCGGGGGAGGCCTTGACGATGGCCGCGGCGTCCTCGTACTCCTCGAAGAGGTACTGGGGCTGGCCGTAGGGATGCTCGCCGGTGGGCAGCACGCGGAAGTCGTCGACCTCGCCGCGGGTCACCGCGACGATGGCCTCGGAGACCGCGCCGGTGTCGCGCTCGAGCAGCGTCACGCGGATGCGGCGGTCGAGCGCGTCGCCGGATCGCCACACGGCGAGCGTCTGCTTCGGGGGGTCGACCGGCAGCATGCGGGGCACGCGGGTGTGCTCGGTGAAGCGGCCGGCGTCGGCGAGGATGCGCCGGGCCTCGGCGATCTCCTCGCTCGTCAGCGGGTCGAGGGGGTGCACGGCGCTCGCCGGCGTGGTGACCCGCGCGCCGTGCGTGTGGGTGACGTCGGGGCGGTGGCGGTCGGCGAAAGCCTGTGCCATGGGGGCTCCTTTGCCGAGGAATGGACGGCTCGTCGCCATTATCCCCCGGGCGGTGTTGACTCTGGGCGAAGACCGATGCGCTGAGAGCGTAGAGCTGCTCGGCGCGGACGGCGGATCGCGGCAGGATGAGAGGAGGAGGGGCCGCTCGCGGCCGCAGCAGGCAATCGAACGGAGAGGATCCCGCATGGCACCCCGGAACAGCGAGAACGAGGGACGAGTGGTCGTCATCACCGGCGGCGGCACCGGGATCGGGGCGGCGATCGCCGAGCGCTACGCGAGCGAGGGCGCGCACGTGGTGGTGGTGGGGCGGCGCTCGGGCCCCGTCGAGGAGGTCGCCGCGCGCATCGGCTGCACCGCGATCGTCGCCGACGCCTCGGACGGCGCGTCCGCGCGCACGGCGGTGGCGCGGGTGGTCGAGCGGTTCGGGCGCCTCGACGCGCTGGTGGCGAATGCGGGCGGCCACGGCTTCTCCCCGGTGGGCGAGACGAGCGACGACGACTGGGAGTCGTCGATCAAGGTGAACCTCTCGACCGCGTTCGTGATGGCGCGCGAGGCGCTGCCCGCGCTCCTCGAGAGCGCCGAGCGCGCGGGCGGCGCCCAGATCGTGATCGTGTCGTCGCTCGCCGGGCTGTTCGCCGGCCCCTCGGTGGCGGGGTACACGGTCGGAAAGCACGCGCTCATCGGGCTCACGCGCAGCCTCGCGCGCGACTACAGCCGCCGGGGCGTGCGGGTCAACGCCGTCTGCCCCGGCTGGGTGCGCACGCCCATGGCCGACTCCGAGATGGACGAGTTCGCCGAGCGCGCGCCCGAGATCGCCGACCGCGAGGCGGGCTACGCCGCCGTGACGCGCGACGTGCCGCTCGGCCGGCCCGCCGAACCCGCCGAGATCGCCTCGATCGTGCGCTTCCTCGGCTCGCCGCAGTCGTCGTACATGACGGGCGCCGTGCTCGTCGCCGACGGCGGCGCGCACATCGTGGACCTGCCGACGGTCGCCTTCGAGCACGCGGGCATGTGAGCCGCGCTGAGCGGCGATCCCGAACCCCGCGCCCCCGCAGCCGGGGCCGATCACCCGCCGAGGTAGCTCCGGCGCAGCAGCGCCTCGTCGTCGGCGAGCACCCGGGCCGGGCCCTGCGGGTGGCTCACGCGACCGCTCGAGACGACCATCGCGTCGGTGGCGATGCCGAGCGCGAGATGCGTGAACTGCTCGACGAGGAGCACGCCCACACCCGACTCGGCGATCTGCTGGATCACCGGCAGCAGCCGCATGAAGACCACGGGCGCGAGGCCCAGCGACATCTCGTCGATCAGCAGGAAGCGCGGCTTCGACGCGAACGCGCGCGCCAGCACCACCATCTGCTGCTCGCCGCCCGAGAGCAGCGCCGACTGGTTGTCGATGCGCTTCTCGAGCTCGGGGAAGGACTGCAGCACCTCCTGGAGCGCGGCGTCGGTCCGGGCCGTGAGCAGCAGGTTCTCGCGCACCGTCAGGGACGGGAAGATGGCCCGCCCCTGCTCGATGTGCGCGATGCCGGCGCGCGAGCGCTGCACCCGCTTCCACTTCGCGATGGACTCGCCGTCGATCCGGATGTCGCCCGCCGAATGGCCGATGACGCCCGAGACCGACTCGAGCAGGCTGGTCTTGCCCGCGCCGTTCGGCCCGACCAGAGCGAGGATCTCTCCCCGCCGCAGCACGAGTTCGACGTCCGAGACGACCGGGCCCGCCCCGCGGCTCACGGTGACGCCGTTCAGTTGCAGTTCGCTCATTGCGTCATCTCCGCATCTCCCATGTACGCCGCGATCACGGCCGGGTCGTCGAGAACCTCCGTGCTCGGTCCCTGCGCGAGCACCCGGCCGAAATCGAGCACGGTGAGCTCGGTGCACACGGAGCGCACGAGATCGAGATCGTGCTCGATGAGCACGATCGCGGTGTCGAAGCGCGACGGGATCCGGGTCAGGCGGTGCCCGAACTGCAGGTGCTCCTCGTGCGAGAGACCGGCGGCGGACTCGTCGAGGATCAGCACGCGCGGTCCCGACAGCACCGCGGCGGCGACCTCGATGAGGCGGCGCGTGCCGACGTCGACTCCCGCCAGCTGCTCCTCCGGGGGCGGGCAGCCGAGGAACGCCAGCGCGTCGGCCAGCTCGTCGTGGTCGAGCCGCCTGCGCGCCACGAAGCGCACGTAGGCCTCGACCGTGAGCTGCGGAGGAACGCGATCCTGCTGGAAGGTGCGCCGCAGGCCCTTGCGGGCGCGAGCCACGGGCGAGAGGCGCGTGACGTCCTCGCCGTCGAGCAGCACGGTTCCCGTGTGCTGCGGCAGGAAGCCGCTCACCGCGTCGACGAAGGTCGACTTGCCGGCGCCGTTGGGGCCGATGAGCCCCATGATGCTGCGCGGCCGGACCCGCAGCGAGACGTCGTCGTTGGCCTTGAGCGCGCCGAACTGCACGCCCAGGCCGCGCACCTCGAGCGCGGGCTCCGCGTTCGCGGGAATCGGCTCCGCGGCTTCGGGCACCGCGAACACGTCGAGCGCGGTCGTGCCTACCTCCGAGGCGGCCGCGGCGGCCGCCTCGGCCCGCGCCTGCCTGCGCCTGCGGGCCCGCTTGCGGAACCCGCCGCGGATCGCCTCGCCGAGGTTCGATCCGCTGGTGATCGCCTGGATGCCGAGCACGCCGAAGATCACGAATCCCCAGTCCTGCGGCACGCCCCAGCGCTTGAGCAGCTCGGGCACGAGCACCCAGAGCACGCCGCCGAAGACGGCCATGTCGATGAGGTAGGCCCCGCTCATCACCGCGAGGATGTAGAGCGCGAGCGACATGATCGGGGTGAAGCTCGACGCGTAGGGGATGCCCACCTGGCCGGCGAGCAGTCCGCCGGAGACTCCGCCGAGGGCGGCGCTGACGGCGAAGGCCGACAGCTTCGCCATGCGCACGCTCTGCCCGACCGCCGCGGTGCCGCGCTCCGAGAAGGAGACCGCCTTCCAGCTGCTCCCCACGCGGCTGCGCTGCAGCAGGAACACGAGGTAGGCGCAGACGACGAGCACGACCATCGAGAAGAAGAAGTACTCGCGGTCGCTCGAGAAGAGGTCGGGCCGCTCCACCGAGAGGCCGTCCTTCTGCCCCGGGAACTGGGTCTGCACGAGCAGCACGTCGACGGCCGCTGCGGCGCCGAGGGTGACCACGGCGAGGTTGACGCCGCGCAGGCGCAGCGCGGGGAGGCCGAGCAGCACGCCCGCGAGCGCGGCGAAGACGGCTCCGGCGATCAGCCACAGGACGAATCCGCCCGGCGCCCCGCTCTGGTTGAGGAAGGTCACGACCCACGCGCCGATGGCGCCGAAGGTGAGCTGGCAGAGCGCGATGATGCCGGCGGACCCGGTGACCACGCCGAGGCCGAGCAGCGAGATCGTCGCCGTCACCATGCTGATGGCGAGGTAGACGACGTAGCCCGAGAGCCCCGCGCTCATGGCCCATCCGACGACGATGCCGACGACGGCGACCGCGGCGGGCAGGGCGACCCGCAGACGTCGGTTAGCGAGCAGCATCCCACACCTCCTTTCGCTGCGACCACAGCAGCAGGATCACGATGAACAGCAGCGGCACGAAGTTGCGCACGAGCGACAGCTCGGCCACCTGGGCCACCACGCCGTTGATGAGGCCCAGCAGCAGGCCGCCGGCGACGGCCAGGTCGAGCCGTTTGAACCCACCCAGCAGGGCCGCCGCGGCCGCGGGGATGATGAGCATGGAGAGCGTGACCGCGTCGTTGGACTGGGTCGGGGCGATGATGAGGATCGTGACGGCGCTGATCGCCCCCGTCACGGCCCACACGCCGACCGCGAGCGGCTTCGACGAGATGCCGATGAGTTCCGCCGTGGTGGGGCGGTCGGAGAGCGCGCGGAGCTTCGTGCCGATCGTCGTCCTGCGCAGCATGAGCGCCGCCGCGACCGCGACGGCCACGGCGAGCGACACGGTGATCACCGTCACCCAGCTGACCACGACGCCCGCGGCGCTGAACGCCGGCCCGTTGAAGATCGAGGCGAACGGCTGCGGCTTGTTGCCGAACAGGATGTAGGAGAGCGACATGAGCAGCAGGAGGGGGCCCACCGTCATCGCCGACCGGGTCGACAGGTCGGCCTCGGAGAGCCAGGTCGCCGCGATCCAGCCGATGAGCGCGGACAGCAGCGCGCCGACGACGACGCCCGCGACCGTGGCGAGCCACACGGGCATGCCGAGCCTGCTGGCGAACCACACCGCGATGAACGCCGCGAACATGCCGGTGGCGGCCTGCGCGAAGTTGACGACGCGAACGAGCCGGGACATCAGCGTCAGCGTGACGGCGAAGACCGCGTACACGCCGCCGGCGGCGAGGCCCGACAGCGCGCCCTGCAGCAGCGCGCCGCCGTTCACGGCCGCCTCCGGCCGGCCGGCCGTGGGAGGGAACTCTGGAGCATGGGAATCCTTCGGGGTCTGAAGCGGGTGCGCCCGGTGCGGCGGGAGCGCAGGGCCCTCGCCGCACCGCGTGCCGGGCTGGGGCGGGATCAGCTCGCCGGGATCATCAGCCAGTCGTCGGCAGCCTGCGCCCAGGCCTTCGTGCCCGACTTCAGCACGACGGGCCACGCGCCGGGGGCGTAGTCCTGAGCCGCGATCTTGTCGAACTGGTAGGGGTAGGCGATCATCGGGTTCTCGATCGGAGCCATGTCCGCGAGCGCCTGGTTGACGCTCTCGCGCGTGATGTCTCCGTCGATGCTCTGCAGCACCTCGACCATGAAGGTCGCGGCGAGGTACCCGCCCTGGCTGAACGAGGTGAGCGTGATGTCGTTCTCCTCCATCAGCGCCTTCCAGTCGGCGTTGACGTCGCTGTCCTCGGTGAAGGGGTAGAACTCGGCGGGCACGTAGACCCCGGCCCCCGAGTTCTCGACCGCGGCCGCGAAGCTCTCGCTGTAGACCGAGGTGAGGAACAGGAACGCGACGTCGTCCCAGCCCTGCTGGTTGGCGGCCTTGACCTGGCCGATCGCATCGGGCTCCACCGCGTTGCTCACGATGGCGTCGCAGCCCGCCTCCCTGGCCTTCACGATGTACGGCGTGTAGTCCGCGCCGCCGTACGGGACGGTGTCGTCGACGAGGGTCGGCTCCTTGCCGGTGATCTTGCTCCATCGCTTGACCGCGGCGGCGTAGGAGGGACCCGTCGAACCGATGACGCTGGTGAACACGCAGAGGTTCTCGAGGCCGAGCTCCTCCGAGCCGTAGAGCATGGTGGCCGTGGTGTCGTTGAACGGCCCGATGTTGGCGGGGGCGATGTTGGGGGAGTTGAAGCATCCGGGATCGACGCCGATGCCCTGGATCGACCGCACGTCCTCCTGCTCGTAGTACTTCGCGTTGATCTCGCAGTCGAGCAGCGAGGCGCCGCCCACGAGCGCGACGACCTCGTCGCTGCCCACGAGCTCGCGCGCGGACGCCGTGGCGGTGGCCGGGTCGGCCTTGTCGTCGGTGGCCTTGTACTCGATCTGCCGTCCGTTGATGCCGCCGTCGGCGTTGACCTTGTCGAAGACGGCCGCCGCGGCCTCGGAGGCCTCGGGGAACGTGGCCGGGCCGCTGATGGTGTTGACGGAGCCGAGCTTGATCGGCGCGCCCTCACCTCCGCCCGCGCCCCCTGCGCAGCCGCTCAGCACGAGTGCGGCTGCCGCGGTCAGCGCGGCAGCGCCCAGGATGCGTGATTTCATGGTGTGTCCTCTCGGATGGGTGAGTGGGTGGGGTGGATCGGCGGGGGATCAGACCGGCTGCGCATCGGGGTACCTGACGGTGCCGATGGGGTAGATGTGCCCGCCCGCCCGCGAGTGCTCGGCCCGGCCCTCGCCGTTGAGGCCGAGGAAGACGCCCGTGGTCATCAGCCGGTAGCCGAGGTCGTGCAGCCAGACGCTCGCGACGGGGATGCGGAACTCGCGGAAGCAGAAGAGGTAGAGACCGTCGGCGAACCTCCACACGGTCGACAGGTCCATGTCGCCGTGGCCGCGCTGCACGCCCTGCACGCACTGCCACGCGTAGCGCTGACTCGAGATGTAGACGTGCTCGTAGAGGTGATGCGGGCTGTAGCGGTAGAGGTTGCGCGCGCCGATGAGGTCTCGGGACGGGCCGGGAGCCTCGCCCGAGACCTCGCCGCGATCGGTGATGGCCGACCAGAAGGTTTGGCCGACCCGGGGCTCGCCCTCGACGGCCTCCTCGGCGATGAGCGAGCGCGCCACGAGCGCGCGGTGCGTCGTCTCCGAGTACACGATCGTGATCGCCTCGCGCTCCCGCGACCGGAGCGGCAGGTTGACGAAGACCACGTCCTCGCGCACGCGCACCGCGTCGTACGGGTCGGCGGACTCGCCGTCGGTCGCGAGGTCGCCCGTCGCGCTCCACCGCACGGTATCGGCGGAGAAGGCCAGGTCGAGCTGCGAGCCGTCCTCGAGCGCGAGGCTCAACGAGCGGCCGTCGAGGCCCGTGCTCGGCAGGCGGAAGGCGTCGATGCCGGCCGCGAACTCGTCGTAGCTGCGCCACTCGTTCGGATCCGCTGCGGAGAGGTCTGCATCGGGGGTCGTCATCGGCCCGGCTTCCTTTCAGAGATGGGATCGTGGGGGGTGCCGAGGAGCGCTGGCGAGCCGCATCGCCCGGAACCTGGTATCACTGTAGACAGCCGCGGCGGCCCTTGGAGGGACGATCACCGCGACAGACAATGCCCGTGCACTGGCGGACAACGAGTGTTACGACTCGGTCTCGGCGCAGGCCCGTCGAGCGCCGGCCCATCCCGGCGCGCGGGTCAGATGCGGCGCAACTCGCTGGGGGAGACGCCGTAGGCGGCCTTGAACACCCGGCTGAAGTGCGCCGCGTCGGTGAACCCCCAGCGCGCCGCGATCGCGGAGACCGTTCGGTCGCTGAGCACGGGGTCGAGCAGGTCGGCGCGGCAGCGCTCGAGGCGCCGCTCGCGGATCCAGGTCGACACCGTGGTGCCGGCCTCCCGGAACAGCGCGTGCAGATGCCGCGTGGAGATGTAGTGCGCGGCCGCGACGGCGCCGGGGGAGAGACCGGGCGACGCGAGGTGCAGGTCGATGTGGCTGTAGATCTTCTGCAGCAGCACGCGGTGCGGATCCCGCTGCTCGGGATCGGAGTCGAGGATGCTCGAGAACAGCGTGCCCATGAGGTCGAGGCTGGTGTGGGCGAGCTTGGCGCGCACGCGATGCGAGAGGTGCGTGAGCTGGGCCGGGAACTGCGAGAGGAAGGCCGTGATGACGGGGGTGAGCCCGCTGTGCTCCTGCACGAGGGAGACCGCGGTGAGCTGCTCGGTGAAGGAGATGGGGAGGTCGAGCCGATCCTTCGGGAACATCATGATGAGGTTGCGGAACTCCTCGCCGAACAGCAGCGAGTAGGGGCGCGAGGTGTCGTACACCGCGAGGTCGCCCGGTCGCATCACGAGCTCCCGGCCGTCCTGCACGAGGATGCTGCTGCCCGAGACGAGCAGGCTCACCTTGTAGTAGCCGCTGCCGCCGTCGGCGATGGTCGCGGGGGTGCGCTCCACGAGGTGCGGCCGAGCGGCGACCTCGGTGAAGACGATGTCGTCGGCGTCGGCGGAGGTGAGCCGCGCCGTGAAGGCGTCGTCGCGCTCCGCGCTGACGAGCAGCGGCACGAACGACGACGACACCATGCTGCGAAAGACTCCCAGACTGTCGGCCTGGGAGGGACGGGGCTCGGGGCGTCCTGCGCCGCCTCGTTGCGGAGCGATCTGCACAGCCAATCACCTTCTTCGAATCATCTTGCGGAGAGGATACACCTTAAACGTCGGACAGGGCGCCCGAGAGGGCGTCGAGCAGGATCGGCAGCTCGTCGGGGCCGAAGGCGAGCGGCGGTCGCACCTTGAGCACGCTCTCGTCGCGGCCGATCCGCGAGATGAGCACCCCGCGCGCCTTCACGGCCTCGACGACCCGCTTCGCGAGCCGGGGGGCGGGCGCTCCGTCCACCGCGAAGTCCAGGCCGAGGAACATGCCGGCGCCCTTCGCCGAGCGCACGAAGTCGTAGCGCTCGGCGAACTCGCGGAACCGCGCGGAGGCCTCGTCTCCGAGGGTCTTCGCCCGCGCCATGAGCCCCCTCTCCTCCATCTCGATCAGCACGGCCTCGCCGACCGCGGCCGAGACGGGGTTGCCCGCGAAGGTGTTGAAGAACTCGTTGGCCGATCCGAAGGCGTCGAGCACCGTCCCGCTCGTCACGACCGCCGACATCGGGTGCCCGTTGCCCATGGGCTTGCCCATGGTCACGAGGTCGGGCCGCATGCCCGCGTACTCGTGCCCCCACATGTGGGTGCCGGTGCGCCCGAAGCCGCTCTGCACCTCGTCGGCGATGACCATGCCGCCGGCCGCGCGCACGCGGTCGACGATGCCCCGCACGAGTCCCTCGGGCAGGCGGGGCATGCCCTCGGTCGAGAACAGCGGGTCGAAGAGGCAGGCCGCGACGCCGAAGCCGGCCTCCTGCAGCGACGCGATCGAGGCGTCGAGGTCGGCGAGCGTCTCGGCGAGCACCTCGGCCTCGGGGCGCGGGTCGGTGTCGAGATCCGGGATCCGCAGCGTGCGCACGTCGGGGTCGAGCGGCACGGCCGTCTTGAGCCCGGTCGTGAGCCCGGCGAGCGTGATCGTGGTGCCGTGGTAGCTGTAGTCGGAGACGATCATGCCGGTGCTGCCCGTGAGCTGGCGCGAGATGCGGATGGCGAGCTCGTTGGCCTCGGAGCCCGAGTTGCCGAAGAGGATGCGGTCGAGGCCGGGCTCGAAGGTGGCGAGCAGCCGCTCGGAGTAGTCGACCACGCGCTCGTTGAGGTACCGGGTGTGCACGTTGAGCGTGGCCGCCTGCTCGGCGAGCGCCGCGACGACGCGGTCGTTGCAGTGACCCACGTGGGGCACGTTGTTGTAGCCGTCGAGGTAGCGGTCGCCGTTCGCCTCGGTGAGCCACACGCCCTTGGCCGACACGAACTGGAGCGGTTCGTCGTAGAAGAGCGGCGAGTAGGGGCCGATGGTCGTGTTGCGGCGCCCGATGAGTTCGGCGTTCGAGGTCATCGCGGTCCTCCCGGGTCGGTGACGGGGCTGCGCGATGAGCTCGCGGGACATGCGGACGACGTTGGGGAGCACCGCGGTGGCGTGCCACTCCGCGGTCGGCTCGCCGCGGCGGTCGGCCGCCCAGCCGAGGTAGGTGAGGCCGCGGGCCAGCAGGATCGCCGGGAACACGGCACGGTCGGCCTCGTCGAGCGGGCGCACGGCCTCGTACCCGCGGAAGAGCGCGTCGCGGTACTCGGCGTAGCGCGGGTGGGGCGTGTAGAAATAGAGCGCGGTGGCGAGGTCGAAGAGGTGCCAGCCCGCCGCGAAGTCGTCGAAGTCGATGAGCACGAGGCCGTTCGGGGTGCGCAGCACGTTCTCGGGGGTGAGGTCGGCGTGGATGGGGCCGAAGCGGTGCGCGGGGGATCCGTAGGCGCCGAGCGCCTCCCGGATGCGCGCGATCGCGGCGGCGACGGCCTCGCGCTCGTCGCCCGCGAGCTCCGCGATGCGCAGCGGATCGCCCCACGCGGGCTCCTCGCCGACGAGGCCGTCGAGGTCCCAGTCGTCGCGCGGCACCGCCATGGCGTAGCCCGAGCGCTCGGTGGCGTCGTGCACCTGAGCCGTGAGCCGGCCCAGCTCGGCGAAGTCGCCGGGGTCGAGCTCGGCGGTGCCGTCGACGCCGGTGCGCTCGTCGCCGAAGTTGCCGTGGTTGGTGATGAGGTGCTGCAGGTCGGCCTGGTGCGCGCCGGCCGGGTGCTCCGCGCCGACCACGCAGAAGCCGCGGCCGTCGCCCGCGGTCACGAAGCGGGGAACGGAGACGCCCTCTCCGTGCAGGGCCCGCACGAAATCGAGTTCGCACGCCAGCTCCTCGTCGCTGTGGTAGCCCCGGCGGTGCACGCGCAGCACGTAGTCCGTGCCCCCGTTGCTCAGGGAGAACACGAAGTTCTCGCGCTGCTTCAGCAGCGTCAGCCCGGTGCCGGGGTCGAGGCCGTACTCGGCGAGCGCCTCGCGGGCCAGCTCGGTTGCCGCGGCGAGATCGACGGTGACCATGAACGTCCTTTCGGGAGTCTCGCGGGATCGCCGGGATCCCGGCAGAAAACTATACTCAGAGTATAGAAATATGGCTCGCGATGCACAAGCGCTGGACTTGGCTCGGTTTAGAGGTCCGGGAGGGGCTGCGCTTGCCTCACGTGGGGATGTCCGCGTAGGGGGCCGGGTGGGTAAGGGTGTGATGCTTGATGTGTTGGTCGTGGTGGCGGGCTGGGCTCGCTTGCGTTCCCGCCGGGGGGCCATGCTGTTCCCGAGACGCCATGCTATTCACGTGATTTTCGTGGCGTCTCGGGAGGATCATGGTGTTCCGGCGCGTTCGGCCCTTGGCGGGGCGGTACGCGACCGCTGCGTTTGATCGAGGTCTCCAGGCCGTTCCGGCCGGGGGCACCGGTTCGAGCGGGCCGTTAGGGGTTTGGGGTTGTGCGAGGTAGTCGGCGTGGTCGCGGCGCCCGCTGATGGCGTTGTCGCACCGCACCGGCGCATCCGGGGTGGGGCGTCGGGGTGGCCGGGTCGAGGGCGGGCGGTGTCATCGGGGTCCAGAGGTCGATCAGTATGAAGGCGACGGGTCCCTTCCAGTCCGCGCAGGGTCCCGGCTTCCAGGCCTTTGCGGGCGCTGAGTGTGCGGCAGAGCAGATGGTGCGGCGCGGCCTTTGCTGGGTCGAGCGCGACCAGTTTGTCGGCGACCCGGCCCCGGCCCCGGCGCCGGGTGCCGGGCGCGCATCGGCCTCCCGGCCAGTGGCACGGCGTTGCGCATGGGCTGCGTTCGGCTCCGCGCATGCACTTCCGCCACAACGGCCTCCGCGCGCGCGTCCGCGAGCGATGGTGCGAGCCTCGCCATCGCTCCAGGAGACACCCCGCCTCAAAACCACACCCCGGCGCCGGATCGCGGACCCGGGAGAGCCGGCCGCGGCCGACGTTCTCTAGGATGGAGGGGTGGACGTGGACACTGATGAGCGGCCGACGAGCCTGCGCGAGCGACGGCAGCAGCGCACGAGGCGCGAGCTCGTCGACGCGGTGCTCGCCGTCGTGGCGAGCGCGGGGCTCGCGGAGACCACGATCGATCGCATCTCGGCGGAGTCCGGTATCTCGCGGGGCACCGTCTACGCGCACTTCCCGGGCGGTCGCGACGAGCTGCTGCGGGCGGCCTACGCGCGCCTGGGGCGGCAGCTCGTCGGGCGCACTCGCGAGGCGGTGCTCGCCGCGGGCGACTGGCGCGGTCGCATCGTGGCCCACGCCCGCGCCATGTTCGACCTGGCCGGCGACCCGCGCATCGGGCACTTCTACAACGTCTCCGGCCCCACGCTCATCGTCGACGGGGCCGAGCGCGGCATCGGCTCGGGTGCGAGCGTCGTGTCGATCCGCGAAGCGCTGGAGCGGGCGCGGGAGGCGGGCGAGGTCGACCCCGGGGTCGATGCCGAGGCCGCTGCGGTGCTGCTCGTCGGCGCGCTGCGCGAGGCGGCGATCGGCGTGGCGGCCGGCACGATGGATCCGCGCCGCGCGTACGTCTCGTTCGCCCGGCTCGTCGAGGGCTTCGCCGCGCGGTAGCCCCGCCGCGCCCTACAGGGTGGCGAGCAGGGCGTCGACCGCCGCGCGGGCGAGCGAGGTGTGCCGGGTGTCGGGGTCGAAGTCGCCGATGAAGGCGTTGCCCAGGGCGGCGGCGAGCAGCCCCTGAGCGGCGACCTCGCGCGCGGCGGGATCGGCCGCCGGCTTCGCGGCCGCGATGAAACCGCTCAGCCGGTCCAGAGTGGCGGAATGGGCGGCCCTGAGGGTCGCGGCGATCTCCGCGTCTGTCCGCGCGAGCTCGACGAAGGCGAGCACGATGGCGTTCTCGGCGCTCGAGCTCGCGAACTCCTCGCCGAGGAGGTAGTCGAGCGCGCCGTCGAGGTCGTCGACGGTGTTCGGCAGGATCGCGGGGGCGCCGCTCTCGTCGGCGTAGAAGGCGCGCGCGGCGTCGAGCAGCAGGCGATCGCGGTTGCCCGCGAAGTGGCGCACGTGTCCGCGCGACATGCCTGCCGCGTCGGCGATGCGATCCAGCGTCGTGCCGCTGATGCCGCGCTCCGAGATCGTCTGCAGTGTGGCCTCGATGATCTGCTCGCGGCGCTCGCCGGCCACCGATGGACGTGCCATGCCTGCTCCTGTCCTGTCGCTGTTCCGCCGTTCGCGGGTCCTGCCTCTGCCAGCCTAGATCCCCGCTCCCCGTCACCGTCCGCGCGCGGCGTCCGAGTCGGGTCGGCGGGTTCCATAATATTTAGTCTAGTCGGACTTGACTAAATAGGGTCTCGCGGCTTAGCGTATTCACGTCCGGTCGACCGCGGCCGGAGGATCCCGCACACGAAGGAGTGACATGCCGCAGACCCTGCACCTGGCCCCCGCGCCGGTGAGCCCGCTCGCTCGGGAGGAGCGCGTGCGCACGCGCGACGGCGTGCACCTCGCCACCGACGTCTACCTGCCGGTCGCCGCGAGCGGCGTGCGCGACGAGAGCCCGGGCGACACGATCCTCATCCGCCTGCCCTATGACAAGAGCGGCGCCTACACCTTCATCCCGCTCGTCGCCGAGTACTTCGCGGCGCGCGGCTACCGCGTCGTGGCGCAGGACGTGCGCGGCAAGTTCCGCTCGGAGGGCGAGGCGCTGCTCTTCGTGCACGAGGTGCGCGACGGCGAGGACACCCTCGACTGGATCGTCGCCCAGCCGTGGTCGAACGGCCGCGTGGCCATGTGGGGCGACAGCTACTACGGCTACACGCAGTGGGCCGCGGCCGCGAGCGGGCATCCCGCGCTCAGGGCGATCGCGCCCCGCGTCACCGGCACGGCGCTGGGGGAGCCGGTGCACCGGGATCCGGCGGACCGCACGCGCCGGGTCGAGATGGGCATCACGAACATGTACCCCCTCACGCACTTCTTCGGCAGCGACACCTACCTGTGGGAGCCCGACTGGACGCGGCGCGACTTCGCCGCGCAGGCGGAGGCGTTCATGGCCGCGCGCGGCCGACGCTCCGTCTCCTACGACCAGTGGGTTCCGCACCCCGTGACGCTGCGCCGCTTTCCCCAGGGCAGCCCGTTCGCCGGGCGCTCGGTGCCGGTGCTGCACACCATCGGGTGGTGGGACAACTGCGCCCCGCTCTCCTGGGCCGATGTCGCCGAGATCGCGCGGCACCCGCACTGGGACGCGCATCACCACCTGCGCATCGAATCGATCGATCACGAGAACCACGCGCTGCTCGAGCCCGCCGAGGACCGGGTGGAGGACCGCAGCGAGGCCCAGGTGCGCGAGGCGCTGCCCGCCTACCTCGACCCGGCGCTGGAGTTCTTCGAGGTGTTCGTGCGCGGCAACGGCCGCCCCGCAGATATCCCGCGGGTCGCCTGGAATCTCGCCGGCACCGAGGGGTTCCGCGCGGAGGCCGCCTGGCCGCCCGCGGGAGTGCGCGTCGAGACGCGTTTCGCGACGGCCGATGGCGGGCTCGTCGCGGAGCGGCCGGTCGAGGCGGGCGAGCTGAGCTGGGTGCACGATCCCGAAGATCTCGTTCCCTCGAGCGTGCCCGACGCGTTCTCGTATCTGCTGCACCTGCCCGACGAGGCGCCGATCGGCGATCGCGACGACGTGCTCGTGTTCACCTCGCCCGAGCAGCCGCACGACGTCGACCTCGCCGGCCCGGTCGCCGCGCGCGTGCGGGTGCGGTCGACGGGCCCGGTCATGGACTGCTTCGTGCGGCTGCTCGACCTCGCACCCGACGGTTCGGCGCTGCGCATCGCGCGCGGCCAGCTGCAGCTGCGAGACGCCGCCGAGGGCGGCGCGCTCGAGATCGACCTCGGGCAGGTGGGCTACCGGCTGCGGGCGGGCCACCGCCTGCGCGCGCACGTGTCGAGCAGCGACTACCCCGAGTTCCTGCCGCAACCGGGCACCGGGGGCGACCCCTGGACGGAAGGAGACGCCGTGGAGGCCAACACGCAGCACCTCGCGGTCGGAGGCCCCGAGGCGTTCGCGATCGAGATCCCGGTGCTGGCGGGTGAGCTCGCGTGACCGCCGATCCGCGGCTGGAGTTCGCCTTCGAGATCCGCGTGGACTGCGACCCCGACATCCACATCGGCCGCGGCCCGGACGAGGTGCTCACGCTCACGCCCATCACGGGCGGCGTCGTGGCCGGCCCGCTGCTGAGCGGCGAGGTGCTCCCGGGCGGCGGGGACTGGGCGGTGGAGCGCTCGGGAACGGCGCAGCTCGAGGCGCGCTACGCGATCCGCGCGGAGGACGGTGCCGTGATCGAGGTGCTCAACCGCGGCTACTTCCGGGCGTCGGCCGAGGCGCTGGCCCGCATGGAGCGCGGAGAGGACGTGGCCGAGGACGACCCGGGGGTGTACTTCCGCACCGCCCCCGTGTTCCAGACCGACGCCCCCGCTCACCGCTGGCTCGCCGAGCACCAGTTCCTCGGGCTCGCGCGCGACGAGGACGGTCGGGTGTGCATCCGAGTGTTCGTGGTGCGGTGATGGCGGGCTCAGTGCGTGCGGCGCGGCAGCGCGCGGAGCGCCGCCAGCGCGACCTCGCGCGTACGCAGCGGCGTCCAGTACGCCGCGTCCTCGGCGCTCGCGAAGTAGGCGCCTCGCAGCAGCAGATAGCCGAGGTCGGTCGCGAGGTCGGCATCGGCGAAGCCCGCCTCGCCGGCGGCCTGCCGCAGCACGGCGCGGTAGGCCTCGGACTCGCGGTGCAGGGACTCGCTCAGGGCGGGTTCGGCCTGGGCGTTGGCGACGATCTCGAGGATCAGCGCGCGCAGCACGGGCTCGACCTCGTCGGGATCGGGCTCCCAGGTGACGAGCGCCTCGAAGCGCTGCGACGGGGTCAGCCCCGAGGCGGAGGACTCGTACTCGTCGCGCCAGCGGGCGCTCGCGCGATCGAGCACATTGAGGATGAGCGCGGAGCGCGAGGGGAGGTAGTTGGTGACGAGCGTCGTCGACCCGCCGAGCTCTCGGGCCACCGCGCGGATGGTCACCGCGTTCGCGCCCGAGGCGCGAGCGACGCGGATCGTGGCGTCGGCGATGTCCTGCAGGCGTGCTTCGCGGTCGATGTCCCTCGGCATATCGCGAGCCTAGCGGGCCCCGTAATCAAAAAGCAACGTTGATGTACAACGTTGTTGCACTAAAATATCATCAGGACGGATCACGGACGATCCGCCCGCATTCCGAAAGGACGAAACCCATGAAACGAAGTGGACTGCTGGCGGGCTTGGCTCTCGGAGCGGCGGCGCTGCTCACCGTGACCGCCTGCGCTCCCCGCGACGGCGCATCGACCTCGGGCACGAGCGCACCGGTCGACAAGTCCCAGCTCGTCGCCTCGCTCCCCGCCGGCACGCAGCCGGTCGACGAGGTCACCTGGTCGGTGACCGAGGGGGAGCCCGCGACGCTCGACCCGTCGTCCTCGGCCAACCTCATCATCCCGAACCTGTGCGACAACCTCCTCTCGCTGCAGCCCGATTACTCGATCGAACCGGGGGTCGCCACCAGCGCGGAGTTCGTGGACCCCGTGACCTTCGTGATCGACCTGCGCGACGACGCGACCTTCTGGGACGGGACCCCGGTCACCGCGGACGACGTCGTGTACAGCCTGCAGCGCGGCCAGAATCCGCAGTCGCAGTGGTACTCCGCCTTCGTGCTCGTCGACAGCATCGAGAAGACCGGCGACCTCCAGGTCACGGTGAGGTTCTCGGCGCCCGACCTGGGCTTCCGCGAAGCGATCGCGGGGCAGGGCGGGGCCGTCATGAGCAAGGCCTTCGGCGACAAGGCGGGTGCGGCGCTCGGCACCTCCGACGCCGGGCTCATGTGCTCCGGCCCCTTCAAGCTCGAGCCCGGCGGATGGAAGCCGGGCAGCGAGATCGTGACGGTCGCGAACGAGAGCTACTGGGGCGGCGCCCCGCTGGTGCAGACCCTCACCTACGTCTTCGTCACCGACAGCTCGACCCTGGCAACGGCGCTCACGCAGGGGGAGATCGACGGGGCCTTCAACGTCTCGCCGAGTTCGCGCAGGGCGTTCGAGGGGGAGGGCGCCGGCTCCCTCGTGCTCGGACCCTCCACGGCCTCGTACAGCTTCGGACCCGCCACCGACCAGGGCCCGGCCGCCAACCCGAAGTTCCGCGCGGCGCTCAGCTCCACGATCGACCGCGAGCAGTACATCGAAACCGTGCTCGGCGGTCTCGGAGAGGTGCAGAAGACGATGGTGCCGCCCTTCAGCTTCTCGGCGATGGAGGCCGCCGACGTCTACCGGGCGGGCTACGAGGCGCTCGAGACGCCGGGCAAGGACCTGAAGCGGGCGAAGCAGCTGCTCGAGGAGAGCGGGGAGCAGCCCGACCGGCCGCTCGTCATCGCGATCCCCGCCGGCGCCAAGGAGTTCCAGCAGACCGCCACCATCCTGCAGAGCTCGGCGAAGGAGATCGGCGTCGACATCGAGATCAATGAGATGCAGCCGGCCGACTTCGGGGCCATGTTCTACGATCCGGCCGGCCGCGAGGGCATCGACTTCGTCGCCACTCAGGGCTACCTCGAGACCCCCGGCGTCGGCGGCTACCCGACGCTCTTCACGCTGCCCGCCGAGCTCGGGGGCGTGTTCAACTGGAGCGGGTACGCGAACGAGGAGGTGACCGCGCGCATGCAGGCCTCGCGCACGGCGCCCGACCCGCAGACGTCGGCCGAGGAGTTCGTCGCCGCGCAGAAGATCTTCGCGCCCGACCAGCTGCAGGTGACCCTGGCCGGCGCCTACCAGACCACCTACCTGAACGACGAGCTGAGCGGCGTCGTCACGTCCGTGGCCGTCTACAGCAGCCCCTGGGCGCTGCGCCTCGGCGGCAAGTGATCCGCGGAGCCGAGAACGAGGGACCGATGACGACATGAACTGGACGCGCCTGCTCCTGGGGCGGATCGGCGGCCTACTGCTCACGCTCCTCCTGTCGAGCGTCGTGATCTTCTCGGCGCTGCTGCTCACCCCCGGCGACCCGATCGCGGCGCTCGCCGGGGGAGCCAAGCCCACCCCCGAGCTCATCACGCAGATCCGAGCGGAGTACGACCTCGACGACCCGATCTGGATGCGCTACCTGAAGTGGCTCGGAGGGGTCTTCACGGGCGACTTCGGGCGATCCTTCGTCTACAAGACCGACGTGATCAACCTCGTCGCGCCGCGCTTCGGCATCACGCTGCAGCTGGTGCTGCTGACGGTGCTCATCATCCTCGTCGCGGGCGTGGGATCCGGGATCCTCGCCGCGACCCGCGGCCCCGCGGTGGACCGGGCGATCGGCGTGCTCACCGCGCTCGGCATGGCGCTGCCGGGCTTCGTCGTGGCGATCCTGCTCATCTGGATCTTCGCGAAGAGCCTCGGCTGGTTTCCGGTGTACGGGGAGGGGACGGGCGGCTGGACCCGGGTGTGGCACCTGCTCCTCCCCGCGGCGTCGCTGGCGGTGATGTTCATCGCCTACATCAGCCGGGTGACGCGCAGCGCGATCGTCGCTCAGCTGCACTCGGAGCACGTGGACACCGCGCGGGTGCGCGGCATCCCGAGAACGCGCATCTTCGGCGTGCACGTGTTCCGCAACGCGGCTCCGCAGGTCCTCGCGATCTCGGGCACCACGATCGCGGGCCTCTTCGCCGCGTCCGCGATCGTCGAGGTGGCCTTCGGACTCGGCGGCATCGGCTCGCTGCTCACCGAGGCCGCAGCGCGCAAGGACCTGCCGGTGGTGCAGCTCGTGTCGCTGATCCTCGTCGCCATCTTCGTGGTGCTCAACGCGGTCGCCGACCTCGTCAGCGCCCTCATCGACCCCGACACCGTTACCGCAGGGAGGCAGCCATGAGCGTCGCTCAGCTCGCGCAGGGCGCCGTGCCGGCATCGGCGAAGCGCGCCGCGCGCAAGGACTGGCTCACCCTCACGGCGCTCTGCGTCTTCGGAGTCATCGCGCTGGTCGCCGTCGCGGGGCCGTGGATCGCGCCCTACGACCCCGATCAGCTCTACGTCGGGCCGGAGAACGGGGTGCCGACGGCCGCCAACCTCTTCGGCACCGACGACCTCGGGCGCGACATCCTCTCCCGCATGCTCGCCGGTGCGCAGGCCAGCGTCTTCGCCCCGATCCTCGTCGTGGCGCTCTCCACCGCGGCCGGCGCGCTGCTCGCGATCTGCGCGGCCTGGTTCGGCGGCGCCGTGCGCGCCACCATCTCGCGGATCGTCGACGTGATCTTCGCGATCCCGGGCCTCGTGCTCGCGGTGCTCGCGGTCGCGATGTTCGGCAAGGGGCTCGTGGCCCCCGTGATCGCGCTGTCGATCGCGTACATTCCCGTGGTGGCCCGGCTCACCCAGACCGCCGCGTCGCGCGAGCTCGGCAGGCCCTACATCGCCGCGCTGCGCGTGCAGGGGGTGTCGAGCCTCGCGATCTGCTTCCGGCACCTCGTTCCGGCGCTCATGCCCGTCGTCGCCGCGCAGATGGCCGTCGGCTTCGGGTACTCGATGCTCGATCTGGCCGCGATCTCGTTCCTCGGACTGGGTCAGCAGCCGCCGGCGGCCGACTGGGGCTCCATGATCTCGAGCGGGCAGGCCGGCATCCTCGCCGGCGCGCCGGAGCAGTCGCTGTTCCCCGCGCTCTTCGTCGTGCTCACCGTGCTCTCGGTCAGCATCATCGGCGCGCGGGTGACCACCTGGGCAGAGGAGAAGGAACGATGAGCGGCACCGTACTCGAACTCGACCGTCTGTCGGTCGGCCTGCCGGGGCGCACCCTCGTGCACGACTGCACGGTGTCGGTGGGCGTCGGCGAGGCCGTGGGGCTCGTGGGAGAGTCGGGATCGGGCAAGACGCTCTCGGTGCGCGCCGTCGCGGGCCTCCTCCCGGAGGCGTTCACGACCGGGGGGTCGATCCGGATCCTCGGCCGCGACATCGCCGAGATGAGCGCACCCGAGCTGCGCGACTTGCGGGCGACCCGCATCGGCATGGTCTTCCAGACCCCGCGGGCCCACCTCAACCCGCTGCGCACCATCGGCGACTTCATGACCGAGGCGCTCGTGCACGTCGCCGGACGGAAGCGCGACGCCGCCGACCGGCGCGCGAAGGAGCTGCTCGACGAGGTCGGCATCACCGACCCGGGCCGCCGGCTGCGGCAGTACCCCGCCGAGCTCTCGGGCGGGCTGCTACAGCGCGTGATGATCGCGGCGACCCTCGCGATGGACCCCGAGATCCTGCTCGCCGACGAGATCACGACGGCCCTCGACGTCACCACGCAGGAGGAGGTGATGGCCGTCATCGGCGAGCTGCGCAAGCACCGCGAGCTGTCGATGCTCTTCATCACCCACGACCTCGCACTCGCCGGCGCGGTGACCGACCGCGTCGCCGTGATGCGGCACGGACGCGTCGTCGAGACGCTGCACTCGTCGCGCATGCGGCAGGAGGCCCGCGAGGAGTACACGCGGGTGCTCATGTCCGCGGCGCTCGACGAACGCGGCGCGCGGAGCCCGAAGAGCCCGGAGGCCGAGCCCGTGCTCGCGGTGTCGGGCCTGCGCAAGGCCTACCGGGTGCGGGGCGCCGACGGCGGCCGCGAGATGCTCGTCGCCGTGGACGGCGTGACCTTCGAGCTCGACCGCGGCGGCTCGCTCGGCATCGTCGGCGAGTCGGGTTCGGGCAAGTCGACCTCCGCCAAGATCATCTGCGGCCTGGAGCGCGCCGACGGGGGCGCCATCACCGTGGCGGGAGAGGACTGGAGCGCGCCGGCCCGCTCCGGACGCGAGCGCCGGGCCCGGGCGAAGACGGTGCAGATGGTGTTCCAGGATCCCTACCAGTCGCTCGACCGGAGGCAGACCGTCCGCGAGTGCCTCGCGGAGGCGATCCGGGTGCACCGCAGGCGCGATTCCCGCGAGGCCGTCTCGAACCGCATCGAGGAGCTCATGCGGCAGGTGCGGCTCGATGCCGCGCTGCTCGATCAGCGGCCCAAATCCCTCTCGGGCGGCCAGCGGCAGCGCGTCGCGATCGCGCGAGCGCTCGCCGCCGCCCCCGAGATCCTCGTGCTCGACGAGGCCGTCTCGGCCCTCGACGTGACGACGCGGGTGGAGATCCTCACCCTGCTCGACACGATCCGCCGCGAGACCGGTGTGGCGCTCCTCATGATCACGCACGACCTCACCGTGATCCGTCGCCTCTGCGACCGGGTCGTGGTGATGCGGTCGGGGGTCGTCGAGGAGTACGGCACGGCCGACGAGATCCTCGACGACCCCCGCGCGGAGTACACGCGACTGCTGCTCGACTCGATTCCGCGGGAGGGATGGAAGCCGCGGCGCCGTCGCCTCGGGCGCACCGCCGCGATCCCGACCGTCACCCGGCTGCATGCCGTCCCCGATATGCCGGGCCTCCCCGACGCCCCCGAGCGCAGGGACCGCCCGTGAGCCAGCTGATGGAACCCGGCTTCGAGTACTGCTTCGAGTTGCGCGTCGACGTCGCCGACGCGCTGCCGCTCGGCGGATCCGAGCCGGGGGAGGGACTGCACTTCGCCCCCGTCACGGGCGGCGCCTTCGAGGGGCCGCGGCTCGGCGGGCGCGTCCTGCCCGGCGGCGGCGACTGGTGGCGCGGGCGCGGCCTCGCCGTGCGGCTCGACGCGCGCTACGTCATCGAGGCGTCGCTGCCGGGTGGCGCCGCCGCCGTCGACGTGGTCAACCGGGGGTACTGGCGCACCGATGAGACCTCACTCGAGCGCATGCTCGCGGGGGAGCACGTGGGCGAGGAGGAGCTGTACTACCGCACCGCCTTCGCGTTCCAGACCGAGCATCCCGAACTGCAGTGGCTCGCCGAGTCGCAGTTCGTCGGCTACGCGCGGCCCGAGCCCGGGCGCGTGGTGATCCGCGTGTTCCGCCTCGTCTGAGCGGCGCCGCGGATCGCGCTGCGCGGCGCTCGACTCTCCCGCCCGGCCGACGGATCGCCCGATCCAGACACTCAGAACCCCAGAACCCCCGACCCCCCCGACCCCCAGAACCCCCAGAAAGGAAGATCCTCATGCACACAGCTGCAGACCTCTGCGTCGTCTCCGGGCGCGTGTTCGACGGCAGGATCCGCACCTCCTCGACCGCGGTCGCGGTGACGGAGGGGCGCGTCGTCGCGGTGGGAGGCGACGACGCCGTGCTCGCGCTGCGCGGCCCGGCCACGCGCGTGGTCGACGCGCGCGGCGGCGCGATCCTGCCCGGCTTCGTCGACGCGCACGCCCACGCCGTCTTCGCGGGAGTCGAGCGCCTGAGCCTCGATCTCACGCCCGCCCGCTCGGTCGAGGAGGCCCTCGAGCTGATCGCGCGGGCCGCCGCCGCGCTCGACGCGGCGGGCGATGACGATGCGTGGCTGACGGGCGGCGGATGGTCGCACGAGCTGTTCCCGCACCCGACCAGGCAGACGCTCGACGCCATCGTGCCCGACCGCCCCGTCGCCCTGAGCGACGCCGGGCACCACACGCTGTGGGCCAACTCCCGGGCGCTCGCGATCGCGGGCATCGACGGCGGCACCCCCCAGCCGGCCAACGGCCACGTCTACATGGCGGACGGCGAGCCCACCGGCTACCTGAACGAGGGCGGCGTCGAGCTGCTCGCGCCGTTCATCCCGCCGGCCACAGCCGAGGAGATGACCGCCGGGCTGCTCGAGGCGCAGCGCACCCTGTGGTCGCTCGGCGTGACCGGCTGGCACGAGGCGATCCTCGGCGAGTTCAACGGCAAGGCCGACTGCACCCCCGCCTACCTCGCCGCGCTCGCCGACGGCTCGCTGCGCAGCCGCGTCTCGGGTGCGCTGTGGATCCCGCCGGGCACCGCGCTCGCCGACGTGCCGTCGCTGGTCGAGAGCTTCGAGCGGCGCCGCGCCGAGAACGAGGCGGCCGGCTTACCCTCGTCAACCTGCAAGGCGATGGTCGACGGCGTGCCGCAGGGCGAGACCGCCGCGCTGCTCGATCCCTACTGCTCGCACCCGCACTCGGGCGAGCTGCACATCGACGCCGAGACGATGCGGGAGCTCGCGATCCGGCTCGACGCGCGCGGCTTCGCGCTGCACCTGCACATCATGGGGGACCGCGGCACGCGCGTGGCGCTCGACGCCGTCGAGGCGGCGCGACGCGCGAACGGGCCGGGGCCCCGCCACCACTTCGCCCACCTGTCGATGGTCGACGCCGCCGACGCCGCCCGCTTCGGGCCGCTGGGCGTCACGGCCAACATCCAGGGGCTGTGGGCGACGCGCGACGAGTCGATGATCGCGGTGGTCGGCGAGGAGCGCGCCGAGAGGGCCTTCCCGTTCCGCGACATCGCGGCGAGCGGAGCCGACCTCGCGATGGGCTCCGACTGGCCGGTGTCGCTCGCCGATCCTTGGCAGGCGATCCACGTGGCCGTGAACCGGGCGCACCCCTTCGGGCCGGGCGCCGGGGCGCCGCCGCTGTCGCCGTCGCAGGCGCTCACGCTCGAGGAGGCGCTCGCCGCCTACACGAGCGGGTCCTCCTCGCTCGTGCTGGGGGAGGCCGGGCGACTGCGCGTGGGAGCGCGCGCCGACCTCGTCGTGTCGACCCGGGATCCCTTCGAGGCGCCGCGGGAGGAGCTCTTCAGGATCGGCACCGCGGCTACGATCGTCGGCGGCGAGGTGGTGTTCGAACGTCCGGCGGACTGATCCGTCATCTCATCGCTCGGTGATTTCATCACTCCGTCATTTCATCATTCGGTCATCTCATCGCTCCGCGAAGTCGCGGACACCCGTCCAACCGCACGCCCCGCACACCGCCAGCGGGGCGAGAACAGGAACACCATGAAGATCCTCATCGCGGGCGCCGGCATCGGCGGCCTCATCTCAGCCCTCAGCCTCGAGCGCGCCGGCTTCACCGACATCGTCGTCGCCGAGCGCACCGAGGAGATCCGCGGCCTCGGCGTGGGCGTCAACCTGCTGCCGCACGCCGTGCGCGAGCTCACCGAGCTCGGCGTTGCCGACCGCATCGCCGCGCTCGGCGTCGAGCCGCGCACGCTCAGCTACTACAACCGCCAGGGCCAGCTCATCTGGAGCGAGCCGCGAGGCCGCGCCGCCGGGTACGAGTGGCCGCAGCTGTCGGTGCACCGCGGCAGGCTGCAGCTCGAGCTGCGCGACCTGGTGGAGGAGCGCCTCGGCGACGTCATCAGGCTGGGCCGCAAGCTCGTCGACGTGCGGAGCGGGACCGCCGTCTTCGAGCTGCCGAACGGCTCGCGGGAGGAGATCTCGGCCGATGTCATCGTCGCGGCCGACGGCATCCACTCGGCCGCGCGCAAGCTGCACTACCCCGAGGAGGGCGCGCCCGAGTGGAGCGGCCTCACGCTGTGGCGCGGCACCGCGGTCGTCGATCCCTACCTCGACGGCGAGACCATGATCATGGCCGGCGACGCCGAGCAGAAGTTCGTGGCCTACCCGCTGAGCGGGCCCACGGAGGACGGGCGCCAGCGCGTCAACTTCATCGCCGAACGCCGCGGCGAGGGATCGCCCACCGCGGACTGGAACCGCTCCGTCGATCGGGCGCCGATCGCCGAGATGTTCGAGGGGTGGAGCTACGACTGGCTCGACATCCCCGCGATCATCCGCGACTCGGAGGAGCTCCTGGAGTACCCCATGGTCGACCGCGACGCGATCCCGCAGTGGGTCTTCGGCAACCTCGCCCTGCTCGGCGACGCCGCGCACGCCATGTATCCCAACGGCTCGAACGGCGGCTCGCAGGCCACCCTCGACGCCCGCACGCTGGCGTATCACCTGGCCACGGAGCCCACCGTCGAGGCGGCGCTCGCCGCGTACGAGACGGCGCGGCGCCCCGCGTGCACCCGGCTGCTCGAGCTGACCAGGCAGACGGGCCCCGAGCAGGTCATGCAGCTCGCGCGGGAGCGCGCGCCCGAGGGGTTCGACGACGTGCACGACGTGATCCCGCGGGAGGAACTCGAGTCGATCGCGACCGAGTACAAGCTGGCCGCTGGCTTCCACCCGGAGCAGCTGAACGCGCGCTCGTCTCTCGGCGCACGGGTCGGGGAGGCGACGTGAGCGCCGCGGTTCCCGGGCTCGTCCCGGTCTGCGAGGTGATCGTCGAGCTGGGCGAGGCGCTCGACTTCGGTCGCACGCGCGACGGGGCGCGCCGCTTCACGCCGATCCTCGGCGGGGAGCTGCGCGGGATCGCGGACGCCCAGGCGGGCGAGGCGGTGCGCGGCCTGCGCGCCGAGATCCTGCCGGGCGGCGGCGACCGGCAGCTGGTGCGCCCTGACGGCGCGGTCGATATCGACGCCCGCTACGACGCCCGCACGGCCGCGGGGTCGCCGATCGGCCTGCACGCCACGGGGATCCGGAGGGCGACGGCGGACGGCTCGTACTTCCGCGTCGCGCTGCGCTTCGAGACCTCGGACCCCGCGCTCGCCGAGCTGCAGGACGCCCTCTACGTCGCCGACGGCGTGCGCGAGGCGGGCCGTGTGCGCCACACCGTCTATCGCGCGGTGTAGTCTCGACCGTCCGGGCGGTGAGTGCGGGGCGGCGGGGCGGTGCCGCGGGGCCGTGGGGCCGCGGGGCGATGACTCAGGGGCATCGCCTCTCGAGGCGGTGACGAGGCGGTCGAGTGTCGTGCGTCCGGTGACGACGTCGACGAGGCACCAGGCGGCTACGACGAGTTGCACGAGGGCGTTGCCGACGAGCCGCGCTCGAGCTCACGCGCCGCGCCGCCCGGGTGTCATCGCGGCGAGGGGCGCCTCCGCTGGCCGCACGGCCCGGCGATGAGGCGATGCGATGGCGGGCGTCGGTGGTCGGGCGTAGGATCGGCGTCGACCTCTGCGCTGCTCGAGATCGTTGAAATTCCGCCGTTCTTCACCCCGATTCGATTCGAATATATCTTCGAATCATGCGATAATGGGGTATGGAAACAGCACCCTTCGCCAGCAGGTTCGCGGAACTCTCCGCGGGGCTCGATGCGGTGCTCCCGCTCGCGGACGCTCACGGCCTGAGCGATGACGAGGTGGTGGCAGCGGCGCTCGCGCTCGAGGCGCATTCGCGGAAGGTCGCCGCTCTGCAGCTCGCGCTGGCCGCCGAGGTGGAGGATCGCACGCGTGGGCGCGCCCCGTCCGATTCACTCGCCGCGAAGCACGGGTGCCGCGACAGCGTCGAACTGTTGCAGCGGGTGACTCGTTCCTCGGCGCGCGACGTGCGGCAGCGCGTGAGGCTTGCGGCTCTCACGCGTCCCCGTCCGGGGTTCAGCGAGCCGCTGCCGGCGCGCTACCCGTCGGTCGCGGCGGCGCTGGCCGAGGGCGATCTCGCGGTCGAATCCGCGCTGCTCGTGACCGGCATGCTCGAGCGGCTCCCGCCGTCGGCCGCGGTCGAGAAGATCATGATCGCCGAGCAGTGCCTCGTGGCGGCGGCGACGGGTGCGATCATCGGCCCGGAGGGGGCAGGCGACCGGGAGGGCGTCGACGGCGGGGAGAGCGATGGTTCGGCGCTGCCCGAGCACACGGACGGCATCCGGGTGATGTGCAGGGTGTGGAGGCAGTACCTCGACCCCGACGGCGTCCTTCCCGATGAGGAAGCGGCGTTTTTGAAGCGCGGCTTCACGTTCGGGCGCGAACGCGGCGGGCTGGTCCCGGTGCGGGGTGCGCTCACGGTCGAGGTGGCGGCGCTACTGGGTCGGCTCTTCGACGCGGCGAACTCTCCCCGCACCGGTGCGAACCCTCCCCGTACCGATGCGAACCCTCACACCCCAGAGACTCTCGCAGACGTGCACGCGGACGCGGATGCGGCCATGGACGCGGGAGGAGCGACAGCGCCCGTCGGCTCGGCCCGCAGCGGTGGCAGCGGCGTGCGCTTCGCCGCCGTCTCCGAGCGTGAGGGATCCGGATCGGGCACCGGTATCACCGGGGACGCCGCCGACTCCTTCGCCGAAGGCATCGCGGACGAGCGCACTCCCGGCCAGAGGCGGCACGATGCGCTCGCGGTACTCCTCGCGACGGTCGCCCGAAGCGCCGAGACCCCGCTGCTTGGCGGGGCGCCGGTCACGGTCCTGCTGCAGGCCTCCGAAGCGGACCTCATCGGCTCGTGCGCGTCGAATCCGGACGACGGCGATCCGAGCGACAGCGGTGTGAACAGAGCCGGTGCATCGCTGAGTGGCGGGGCGGGGACCATCCACGGACACGACGGAACTCCCGCACCGGTGTCGATGCGCGTCGTGCGTCACGCGGCGTGCGCGGGCGCTACGCAGCGCGTAGTGCAGAGCCGTTCCGGTCGCATCATGAGCATAGGGGTTCCGCAGCGGGTGTTCAACGCGCACCAGCGTCGCGCGATCACCCTTCGCGACGGTGGATGCGTGATCCCGGGGTGCACGACGCCGGCGACCTGGTGCGAGATCCACCACGTCACCGAACACGCGAGCGGCGGGAGAACCCATACCGACAACGGCGTCATGCTGTGCTGGTTCCACCACCGCACTATCGAAACCTCCGGATGGCAGGTGCGCATGAACGGCGGAGTGCCCGAAGTGAGGGCACCGGCGTGGCTCGATCACGGCGGGCGCTGGCGCAGGGCCAGGCCGCCGGGCTCTCCGATATCGCATCCACCCGAGCTGCAGCGTCACCCGGATGTGATGCGCGCGGCATAGGGTTCCGCGGTCTCCGTGCCGGCCCGTGCGCACGGCCGATGCGCCCTCGGCCCGGGTGCCGGGTCTGAGCGTTCTTCGGCCGGGGCGCTCAGCGCGCCTGTGCCCGGGTCTCGGCGAGTGAGCGCTCCAGCAGCGTGCGCAGCGCGTTGCGATCCACTCCCGTCAACCGCGTGAGGTAGAGGCAGGCCTTGCTCGCGCGGTGCTTGCCGAGTCGCGCCATGAGCTCGGGCCAGCGCTCCGAGAAGCCGCTGACGAGGTAGATGGTGTGCTTCGTGGGGCCGGGGGCGAAGGCGAGCAGGGGAGCGCGGCCCCGGTGTCCGCTCTCGTAGCGGTACTCGTACTCCCCGAAACCGATGATGCGGCCGGCCCACACGATCGGCTGCTCGCCGCTGATCCCGGTGTGGAGCGCGAGCAGCTCGCCGGCCTCGGCGCGACGGGGGCCGGTGGCGCGGTCGAGCACCTCCGCCACCGGCAGATCGGACGGCGACATCGCGGGCTGCTTCGCTGCCACGGGGCCTCCTCGTGATCGTGCGGCACCCGGAAGAGGCGCGCCTCCGATCCTACCCGCGCGCTATCGAGCCGCCCCGGTCGGCATCATCGGAGTCGATACTCGCCCGGCGGCCGCACCCGCTCGGCGGACTATCCGGGCTCAACGCCGTTGACGCGCTGGATCTCGCGCTGGTACTCCGCGACGACGCTGCGGGACACCCGGCAGTCGAGCAGGATCGTGCCGCGGGCGCCGGCGGACGTCCACGAGCGCAGCGCCTCGAGATCCTCGAGGCGGCGCACCCGCACGCCCTGCGCGCCGAGGGCCGTCGCGACTCCCGCGAAGTCGACGTCGGGGATGAGCATCGGCTCCTCGGAGAGCCCCATCGCGCCGTAGAGGTGCACCTCGGCGCCGTACGCGCCGTCGTTCCAGACCACGATGACGCCGCTGGGGGAGGTGCGGATCGCGGTCTCCAGGTCGGCCAGCGCCATGAGGCCGCCCCCGTCGCCCGTGCTCAGCACCGTGGTGGTGCCCGGCGCCGCGGCGGCGACCCCGGCGACGGTGGAGAGCCCGAGACCGATGGTCTGGTAGGCGGTGCCGACCATGATGTGGCGCTCCGGCGAGGCGACCGGCCAGAACGTGTTGGCCCAGCCGATGAAGTGGCCGCCGTCCGTGGTGACGTGACGCTCGGCCGGCAGCAGCTCGGTGAGGCGGGCGGCGACGCAGCGGGGATCGAGCCGCCCGTCGGCGCAGATCCCGTCCGGGTGCTCGGCGAAACCGGTGTCCCGCACGCGCAGCGCGCCCTCCGCCTCGAGGCCGGGCAGGCTCTCGCGCCAGCCGCTCGGCGCGCGGCCCGCTTCGACGAGCGCGCCCAGCAGGGTGCCGAGCGTGGTGCGCGCGTCGCCCTGCAGCAGCAGGTGCGTGATGGGGCGGTTGGTGCGGGGAGGGGCGACCTGCTCCTCGTCGATGCGGATGACGGTGGTGCCGGCTCCGAAGAGATCGCCGAACCGCATGGTGAACTGGCCCAGGCTCGCGCCCGCCACGAGCACGACGTCGGCCGTCTCGATGACGGCCATGGCGGCCTGCTGGCCGAAACCGCCGGTGACGCCGAGGTCGAAGCGCGGATCGGGGAAGATGCTGCGCGCGAGCGCCGTGGTGGCCGTGAGCGCGCCGAGCGTCTCGGCGATGGCGCCGAGCTCGGCCGATGCTCCCGAGAGATGCGCGCCGCGGCCCGCGAGCACCAGCGGGCGCTCGGCCTCGAGCAGGGCGAGCACGGCCGCCTCGAGCTGATGGCTCGCGGGACCTCCGAGGCGCTGCGGCGCCGGGGGGACAGCCGCCGCCGCGGGCTGCGCCCGGGCCGTGCCGGCGACGGAGGCGCTCAGCGACGCGAGCACGGCGGGGTCGTCGAGGTCGATGCCGCCCGACGTCGCCGCGGGAGCGGACGCCGCTGCGGGCTCCACGGTCGGCGCGGTGACGAGGTCGTAGGGGATGCCGAGCACGACGGGGCGGCGCACGCGCAGCGCGTACGAGACGGCTCGCTCGACCGTGCGCTCGACGCCGGCGATTGAGAGCATGTGGGTGCGCACGCCGAGCGCCGCCGCGAGCATCTCCTGATCCACGTCCCACGGGCGGGGACCGGCGCTCGGGGCGTCGCCGACGACCACGAGCATCGGGGTGCGGGCCTGCGCCGCCTCGGCGAGCGCGGTGAGGGTGTTGGTGAAGCCGGCGCCGTAGGTGGTGGTGGCGATGGCGAGCCGGTTGCTGATCCGGGTATAGGCGTCGGCCGCGGCGACGGTGCCGGCCTCGTGGCGCACCGCCGTGTAGGGCACGCCGACCTCGGCGAGGCTCTGGATGAGGTGGGCGTTGCCGTTGCCCATGAGGCCGAAGGCGCGGTCGGCGTGGCGGGCGAGAGCGGTCGCGAGGGCATGGACGAGCGTGGGAGCAGGGGTGGACATCACAGATCCTTCAGAGGAGAACTCGGACGAAAAGGGAACCGTGTATGTCTCGCCGGGCGGTTGAGCCTCGGCAGCAGCGCCCCTTTTTCGAGCGCCTTAGCCGGCCGGGTCGCGGAGGAGCCGACCGAGCTGGACCCTCCTCATAGTACAGATCGTCGCGGTGGTTCGTCGGGATTCGACGATCGACCGCTGCGGGATCGCGGGTCTGGATCGCCTCGCGGCGCCTCAGCGGTAGCTCTGCGCGATCCGCTCGGCGGCCTCCTGCATCGCGGCGACGACGTCGTCGACGGCCTCGGGAAGATTGAAGTGCACCACGGCCACGGCCGCGGGCGGCTCTCCCGCGATGCGCAGCGGCACCGCGATGCCGGTGACGCCGTCGATCACCTCGGCGCGGCTGATGGCGTAGCCGTCGCGCTCGGCCTGCCGGGCCGCGGCGCTGAGCTCGGGGCCGCCGAGGAAGGCGGTGCGCTCGGCCGCGGTGAGCGAGGACTCGATGGCGTGCCCGGGCGCGCCGCGGTCGACCGGGTGGCGCACGCCCGGGTTGCGGGCGATCGTGGCGGCCACGTTCGAGGGCTCGACCGTGACGAGCGTCACCACCTCGTCGGCGTCGAGCACGGTGACGAAGGCCGTCATGCCGAGCGCGTAGGCGAGCTCGGTGACGGCCGGCATGGCGGCGGTGTGCAGGGCGGGCGCCACGCCTCTGGCGAGCACCGTGAGCTTGGGGCCGAGACGGATGCGGCCGGCCTGATCCCGCGTGACGAAGCGGTACTGCTCGAGAGTGCGCAGCACGCGGTACGCATTGGATCGGTGCACCCCGAGCTGCTCCGCGAGGTCGGCGATGGAGAGCGGCCGTTCGGCCTCGGCGAGCAGCTCGAGCGCGCGGAGGCCCCGGGCCAGGGTCTGCGATCCGGCGGTCTGTGAGCCGGCGGCCGCGGTTCCGGTATCGCTCGTGGAAGTCATGGGAACCATTCTGGCGGATATCGGGGTAAGAGGGTGTTGTGCGATCGTGCGGGGCGGTTTATCCTAATTGTGCGATATTCAAACTATATGTTCAACTATAGAATATTGTGGCGCGGGATCCCGCGTCGGCCCAGTGAGGAGAAACAGTGCAGTTCCACCACCACGGATACGTCTCCACCGATCCCCGCATCCAGCCCGCCGCAGGCGTCGGACTGGACCGCCCGGAGGAGCTCCCGGAGGAGATCGACGTGCTCATCGTGGGATCCGGACCCGCCGGCATCATGACCCACGCGCAGCTCGCACAGTTCCCGAACGTCATCACGCGCATCGTCGAGCGCCGCGACGGGAGGCTCGTGCTCGGCCAGGCCGACGGGGTGCAGCAGCGCAGCGTCGAGACCTTCCAGGCCTTCGGCTTCGCCGAGCAGATCATCCAGGAGGCCTACCAGATCACCGAGACGAACTTCTGGACGCCCGATCCCGCGAGCCCCGAGAGCATCGTCCGCAGCTCGATCACCCCCGACGACCCGGCCGGCATCAGCGAGTTCCCGCACCTCATCGTCAACCAGGCGCGCGTCATCGACTACTTCGCCGAGTACGCGCGCCGCGCGCCGGCCCGCGCCGACGTCGACTACGGCTACGAGTTCGTCGACCTCGAGGTGGGCGAGGGGGAGTACCCCGTCGAGGTGACGCTGCGGAAGGTCTCCGGATACAGCGGCGCCGGCATCAACACCGAGAAGGCCGAGAGCGACGCCCCCGAGGAGACCGTCGTCGTTCGCGCGAAGTACGTGGTCGGCGCCGACGGCGCCCGCTCGGCCGTGCGGCGGTCGATCGACGGTTCGCTCGCCGGCTCCACGTCGATGCACGCCTGGGGCGTCATGGACGTGCTCGCGGTCACCGACTTCCCGGACTTCCGCAAGAAGTGCATCATCCACTCCGAGGCCGGCAGCATCCTGCACATCCCGCGCGAGGGCAACCACCTGGCCCGCATCTACGTCGACCTCGGCGAGACCGACGAGCACGGCGGCGGCAAGGTGCGCGACACGCCGCTCGAGGAGGTCGTCGCCCGGGCGAACGCGATCCTGCACCCCTACTCCCTCGACGTGCGCGACGTGCCCTGGCACAGCGTCTACGAGGTCGCGCACCGCCTCACCGACCGCTTCGACGACGCGGCCACCTCGCCCGACGGCAAGGGGCGCGTGTTCCTGATGGGCGACGCCTGCCACACGCACAGCGCCAAGGCCGGCCAGGGCATGAACGTGTCGATGCAGGACGGCTGGAACCTCGCGTGGAAACTCGGCTACGTGCTCGAGGGCCGGGCGCCCGAGGCGCTGCTGAAGACCTACTCCGACGAGCGCCAGGTCGCCGCGAAGAACCTCATCGACTTCGACAAGGAGTGGTCGACGCTGATGGCGAAGAAGCCGGAGGAGTTCGACTCGCCGGGTCAGCTCGAGGAGTTCTACGTGCGGACCGCGGAGTTCCCGGCCGGCTTCATGACGCAGTACTCCGAGTCGATGCTCACCTCGGGTGGCGCGCACCAGGAGCTCGCCGAGGGCTTCCCGCTCGGCAAGCGCTTCAAGTCGGCCATGACCACCCGCGTCGCCGACGCCGTGGACGTGCACCTGGGCCACCACCACCGGGCCGACGGCCGCTTCCGCGTCTACGCCTTCGCCGACGCCTCCGGCGAGCGCCTCGACGCCTGGGCCGAGTGGGTGGCGTCGTCTTCGGAGTCGCCGGTGCGCCGCTTCACCCCGGAGGGCGCCGACATCGACGCGATCTTCGACGTCAAGGCAGTGTACCAGCAGCATCACCACGGCGTCGACATCTCGCGCGCGCACCGGCTGTTCCTGCCGGCGTCGGGCCCGTTCGGGCTCACCGACTACGAGAAGATCTACGCGGCCAAGCCCGACGAGGACATCTTCGATCTGCGCGGGATCTCGCGCGACGGCGCGGTGGTCGTGGTGCGACCCGACCACTACGTGTCGGCGATCCTGCCGCTCGACCGCCCCGAGCGGCTCGGCGAGTTCTTCGGGGCCGTCCTGCTGCAGCGGTGATGCCGGGCGAGCGGGCGGAGGGGAGGGGCGCGGGGCGCCTGAGCGTCGATTCGGCGCGCGGTGGTCGATCTGGCGGGTGCCTTCAGGGGCTCGCCCGCCAGATGGCGCTGATCGGCACCGCGATTTTCTTTTCGCCGAAGGCAAGGGTCTCCGTCCCGGTGTAGAGCACGACGCCGACGACGAGATCGCCGCCCAATCGCGCGGCGAGGTGATCGATCCCCCGGAAATCATCGGAGCGCACCGTCGCGGAGGCCTTGACGTCGAGTGCGATGACACGACCGCGACGGTCCTCGAGCACGATATCGACCTCGACCTTGTCCTTGGTGCGGTAGTGGTGCATCTCCGCGCGAGTGCGGGACCAGCTCAGCTGCCGGGACAGCTCCATCGTGACGAAGCTCTCGAGCAGTCCGCCGAGAGGGCTCTCCGGGTGCCGCAGGCTTTTCGCGTCCTGGCCCAGAAGGTTCGCAGCCACGCCGGAGTCGACCAGAGCGACTTTCGGTGTTGAGGTCGCTCGCGCGCTGAGGTTTCGCGACCACGCGGGGATTCGTTTGATGAGGAAGACCTCTTCGAGCAGCCCGAGGTACCGGGCGACCGTGGTCTGAGGCAGCCCGAGAGCGTTCGCGAGCGAGCCGGGCACGAGGAGGCCGCCGGACCGTGCCGCGAGCATACGTACGAGTGCGCGCATCTGGGCCCCGCGCTCGATCTCCGAGAGCTGGATCACATCCCGGTTGATGATGTCGGAGATGTAGTTGTCGAAGAAGCTCTCTCGACGTTTCCCCTCACGCGCCACAGCCTCCGGAAACCCGCCTCGGACGATCCGCTCGATGTAGTCATCGCGACGCAACTCGCTCGGGCACCTGAAGTCGGAGCCCTGGGTGAAGACGGCGTCGATGAAGCCGTCGGGAGTCTCATCGATCTCTCCCTGCGAGAGAGGCCAGAGCTCGATCGTCTCCATCCTTCCGGGCAACGCGTCCGGCACGCTGCGCAGCCCCAGTACCTGGGCCGATCCGGTGAGCAGGTACTGCCCGGGTCGAGGGTCTGCGTCGACCCGTTCCTTGATCGACAGCAGGAGCTCGGGAGCCCGCTGCACCTCATCGATCACGAGGAGGTCATCGGCTTCTACGAACGAGGTGGGATCGAACAGAGCTGCTTGGCGGGTGGCGGCGCGATCCAGGCTGCGCCACTCCGCGTCGCGTGCACGGGTGACCTGATTCACGAGCGTGCTCTTGCCGCACTGCCTCGCGCCCGTGATCAGGACCACCCTGGTGTCTGCGAGGGCGTCCTCGATCGCGTTCCTCGACCGGCGCGGGAGGATTCTTCCCATGGGGGAGGTGAGAGACGCGTTCATGCCGTCCATCCTCTCACGTGTGGTGTCCTCGCCGCCCTAGCTATGAAAGATCAGCCGCTATTGATATGCAAGAATCGTCACACTCTGCGTGAAAGAATGGTCGCTGTCTGCATGATGTCATCGTCGTTTCGCGGCCAACGGGTGCCTGCGCGAGGCTGGCGCCGCGGACCTCGTGCTGCTCACCGACCCGGCCCGCGCTGCTGCTCGTCGCGATCCCCTCCACGGCCGGCACCGGCTCGGAGGCCACCCGGACCACGGTGATCACCAACAGCGAGAGCGGCGAGAAGATGCTCTGCAAGGGGCCGTCGTACCTGCCGCGGGCGGCGATCGTCGACTACGAGCTCACCCACTCGATGCCGCCGATCCACAGCGCGGGGCCCCGGGATCGCCGTGGATCCCGGGGCCCCGCACTGCGTGCCGCAGCCTACTTCGCAGCGAAGCGGAAGAGCTTCTTGTTGGCGAACTCGAGCATGCCGACCTTGCCGAGCTCGCGGCCGTAGCCCGACTTCTTCACGCCGCCGAAGGGCACGTCGGCGCCCTCGAGGCCGGCGGCGCCCACGAACACCATGCCCACGTCGAGCTGGTCGCCGACCCGCTCCGCGCGCTCGACGTCGTCGCAGATGACGACCGAGCCGAGCCCGTAGGGGGAGGAGTTGGCCAGCTCGATGGCCTCCTCGTCGCTCGACACCCGGTACAGCTGCGCGACCGGACCGAACAGCTCCTGGCTGTACACGTCCATCGAGGGGGTGATGTTCGAGATCACGGTCGGGGTGTAGACGTTGCCCTCGGGCTCGTCGCCCCCCACGAGCACCTCGGCGCCCTGGGCGAGCGCCCCCTGCACCTGCGCGGCCAGCGTCTTGGTGGCCTGGGCCGAGGAGAGGGGTCCGAAGTCGTCGCCGTAGCTCTGCCCGCCGATCGCGGCCACGAACTTCTCCTTGAACTCGTCGAAGTACTTGTCGAGCACCACGATGCGCTTGGAGCCGTTGCAGGCCTGCCCGGTGTTCTCCATGCGCCCGCCCACGGCGTGCTCGACCGCGTGGTCGAGGTCGTCGGTGTCGAGCACCAGGAACACGTCCGAGCCGCCGAGCTCCAGCACGCACTTCTTCAGCGCGCGACCCGCCTGCTCGGCCACGATCGCGCCCGCGCGCTCCGATCCGGTGAGCGAGACGCCCTGGACGCGGTCGTCGGCGACGATGTCGGCGATCTGCTCGTGCGTCGCGAACACGTTGACGTAGGCGCCCTCGGGGAAGCCCGCGTCGCGGAAGATCTTCTCGAGCGCGAGGGCCGACTCGGGGCACTGGGCCGCGTGCTTGAGGATGATGGTGTTGCCCAGGATCAGATTCGGCACCGCGAATCGGGCGACCTGGTAGTAGGGGTAGTTCCACGGCATGATGCCGAGGATCACGCCGAGCCCCTGGAAGCGGAAGAACGTGCGCAGCCCGTCCTCGACCTGCAGCTGCTCGTCGGCGAGCCACTCCTGTGCGTTGTCGGCGAACGCCGCCGTGATCGCGCCCGAGAACTCAGCCTCGCCGATCGACTGGTCCAGCGGCTTGCCCATCTCGCGGTTGATGATCGCGCCGAGCTCCTCCTTGCGCTCATCGAACAGCTCCGCCGCGCGCTTCGCCAGCGCCGCGCGCTCGGCGACCGTGGTCTTGCGGGCCCACTCCTGGTAGGTCTTCTGCGCCGAGGCCAGGCTCGCCTCGATCTCCTCAGCGGTCGCGTCGGGGTACTCGGCGACGGTCTCGCCCGTGGCCGGATTGATGACGGCGAAGGTGCCCATAGATGACTCACTCCTTAGTGATTTCCTCGGGGATTGGGTACTGCCCAGTCTCGCACACCTCGCGGCGCAACACTAGCGCGAGAGCAGCAGTCTTCCCGTGGTTCAAACCAGATTTGAGCGTCGATTTCAGCCGTTTACCAGGCGGAATGGTGCGGAATTCGCGGTTCTTGCGAGTCGCGGCAACGGGGTGCCGGATCCTCACGCGCATTTCTCAGATCGCCCCCGATGCAGCAGAATGAGCGCATGGAGAAGCACACACTGGACAACGCCACCGTCACCGGCCACATCCACGTCGGCAAGGGGCTGAACGCCGGGGCCCTCGGGGTGGTCGGATCCACGGTCATCGGGCTCGCCTCGACGGCCCCGCTCTACTCGCTCGCCGCGACGCTGGGCTACGTGATCCTCGCCGTCGGCGCGCAGGCGCCGCTCGTGTTCGTGGTCGCCTGCATCCCGATGATCTTCGCGGCGTTCGCCTACCAGGAGCTCAACCGCGAGATGCCCGACTGCGGCACGACCTTCGTCTGGGGAGCCAAGGCCTTCGGGCCGGTCACGGGCTGGATCGGCGGCTGGGCCGTGGCGGTCTCCGCCATCATGGTGCTGTCGAACGTGGGCGAGATCACCGGCAAGTACTTCTGGCTGCTGCTCGGCAACGAGGAGTTCGCGGGCAACCGCGCGATCGTGGTCGCGACCTCGGTCGTGTTCATGGCGATCATGACTTTCATCAGCACGATCGGGGTGCAGATGGGGGAGCGCCTGCAGATGGTGCTCATGACCATCCAGATCGTCGCGATGGTGCTCTTCGGCGGGCTCGCGCTCCTGAACGCCCTGAACGGCGGCTCCGAGGGATCGGTCGCCTTCGACTGGAACTGGTTCAACCCGGCCGAGCTCACCTCGTGGTCGGGCTTCATGGAGGCGGTGCTGCTGGCTCTCTTCATCTACTGGGGCTGGGACACCTGCCTCGCGCTCAACGAGGAGACGAAGAACCCGCGCAAGACGCCCGGGCGGGCGGCGCTCTCGAGCATCGTCGTGCTCATCGTCCTCTACGTGGGCGTCTCGGTCGCGGTGATGATGTTCGCGGGCTTCGGCGAGACCGGGTTCGGACTCACCAACCCCGACAACCTCGACGACGTGTTCTCCGTGCTCGGCGGCGCGCTCTTCGGCCCCTGGGGATGGTTCCTGATCCTCGGCGTGATGCTGTCGGCGGCTTCGTCGACGCAGACGACCATCCTCCCGACGGCCCGCGGCACGCTCTCCATGGCGGTCTACCGCGCGCTGCCCGCCAAGTTCGCGGAGCTGCACCCCAAGTTCAAGACCCCCTGGTTCTCGACCACGCTGATGGGCGTCTCGGCCATCGTCTACTACGTGGGCATGTCGCTCATCTCGGAGAACGTGCTGGCCGACTCCCTCACCTCCATGGGCCTCGCGGTCGCGCTCTACTACGCGATCACCTCGTTCGCGTGCGTCTGGTACTTCCGCGGTACGCTGCGGGACAGCGCGCGGAACCTCTGGATGCGCGGCATCTTCCCGCTGCTCGGCGGGCTGCTGCTCGGCTACGCCTTCGTGCAGTCGGCGTTCGACATGTGGGACCGCAACTACGGGGAGACCGTGCTGCTCGGCATCGGCGGGGCCTTCGTGATCGGGATCGGGGCGATCCTGCTCGGCTTCGTGCTGATGGGCATCTGGTGGCTGCGGCCGAACTCCAAGCCCTTCTTCCGCCGCGAGAGCCTCAACCGCGACACCCCGGTGCTGGTGCCCGACGAGTAGGGGCCTGACGGCCGGCTTCGAAATCGTAACGGGGTTTTCACGGCGCGGAGACACGGCGTAACGGCGACGACATCTTTTCGCGCTGGAATGGGGGCCATGAGCACCCCGGTCACGGTTGAGGTCAGGCGGCAGGCGCATCCCGCGCGGGTGGGAGACGCGGCCGCCTGGGTCGAAGAGGGGCTTCGCCTCGCCCGGGAGTTCGAGGGATGCCTGGGCGGCGGTGTGATCCGCGACAGCACCGATGAGAGCGTGCTGCACGCGATCTACCGGTTCTCGGACGAGCGATCGCTCACCGCATGGGAGCGGTCCGAGCAGCGCCGCCGCTGGCTCGACGCCGGTTCCCCACTCGTCCTCGATGCGCGCGTGCAGCGCCGCACCGGCATCGAGGGCTGGTTCGACGGGCCGCGAGCGCATCGCCGCGTCGACGCGCGCACCGGCGCCACCCGCACGATCGTGGTGCGCTCGGCCCCGCTCCGCTGGAAGCAGGCGATCGCGATATGGGTCGGCATGTACCCGGTGAACGCGCTCTCGTCGTGGGGGATCTCGCTGCTGCCGTGGTGGGGCGGGCTGGCGATCCCGCTGAGGTCGGCGCTGATCGTCACGGTGCTGGCCCCGCTCATGACCTTCGTGATGATGCCCGCCGTGACGCGCGTGCTGCGCCCCTGGCTGCGGCGCAACCCCGGCGTCATCAGGAGCGAGCGCTCGCTGATCGACGCGCTCGACTCCCGGGCCGCCTGCGCGCGGACCGCGCCCGAGCGCTCGTGAGGCCCCGCCGCGGGGTATCCTGATTTGCACCGGAGCTTCGCCGCGCTCGGCGGCGGACCGGAGAACTCGGGAGCCGGCGATGGAGCATTTCGACGCGATCGTGGTGGGAGCCGGGGTCTCCGGGCTCACGGCGGCGCGGCTGCTCGCCGGCGCGGGCCTGCGGGTGGTGGTGCTCGAGGCGCGCGACCGGATCGGCGGGCGCCTGCACACGGAGCGCGAGGAGCGGCGGGTCACGGATCTCGGCGCGTCGTGGATCCACGGCATCTCGGAGAGCCCGCTCCACGTCGTCACCAGCGGTTTCGGGATGCCGGCCGTCGAGTTCACCGTGGGCAGCTACCAGGCCGGCGGCCGCCCCATCGCCTATTACGGGCCGCAGGGGGCGCGGTTGAGCGACGCGGCGGCGGAGCGGTTCATCGCCGACGTCGCCGCGGTCGACACGCGGCTGACGGAGGTGATCGCGGACGCCATCCCGCGCAGCTCCTACGCCGACGTCGCGGATGCCGCGGTGAGCGCGGTCGTGGCTGAGAGGGGATGGGACGCGGATCGGGCCGAGCGCGTCACCGAGTACCTCTACCATCGCTCGGAGGAGCAGTACGGGGTCGACGCGACGCTGCTCGACGCCCACGGCCTCGACGACGACGCCATCGAGGGGGACGAGGTCGTGTTTCCCGAGGGGTACGACCGGCTCGCGACGCACCTCGCCGCGGGGCTCGACGTGCGCCTCGGGCACGAGGTCGAGGAGGTGCGCTGGTCGGAGTCGGGCGTCGAGGCGCGGATCCGATCGTCCCACGAGGCGTTCTCGGCGGCTCGCGCCGTCGTGACGCTGCCCATCGGGGTGCTGAAATCGGGTGCGGTGCGGTTCGATCCGCCGCTGCCCGATCCCGCCGCCGGAGCCATCGAGGCGCTCGAGATGAACGCCTTCGAGAAGGTCTTCCTGCGGTTTCCGCACCGCTTCTGGCCGGAGGACGTCTACGCGATCCGACGCCAGGGCGACGCGGCGGAGTGGTGGCACTCCTGGTACGACCTCACGCGCCTGCACGGCGAGCCGACGCTCCTCACCTTCGCGGCGGGCGGGTGCGCCCAGCAGATCCGCGACTGGGCGGAGGAACGGGTGGCCGACTCGGTCATGGACGGTCTGCGCGATATCTTCGGGGAGGAGATCCCGGATCCGTCGCAGGTGCGCGTGACGCACTGGCAGGACGACCCGTACGCGCGCGGCTCGTACGCCTACATGACCGCGGGGTCGAGGCCCGAGGACCACGACGCCATCGCAACGCCCGTCGGGGGCGTCCTGCACCTGGCGGGCGAGGCGACCTGGACCGAGGACCCCGCCACCGTGACCGCCGCGCTGTGCTCCGGCCATCGCGCGGCGGGCCGGATCCTCGGGCGCAGGCTGCCCTACGGCGCGCTGCTCGGGGGAGTCGGAGGGTACTGAGGCGCGGTGTCCGCCGCCGCGGCGGTGGCCGGCGCGGCAGCGGGATCCGGCGAGCCCGACGCGGCCCGCGCGCGCCGCCGGCGCCGCCCCCCTCGTACGATGAGGACGACCGCGAGCGCGATCACGCCCGCGAGCACGAGCCACGGGAGCAGGATCCCGAGCGCCACGAGGGCGCCCGCTCTAGCCGCGGCGAGCGAGTCGAGGCCGGCGAGCAGCCCCTCCCAGAAGTTGGCCGGCCCGCCGCCGGGCAGCGCAGACTTCGTGCGGAGCGACACCGCGATGGTCGCCTCGTCGACCTGCCCCTCCAAGGACTGCAGCTGCGCGCGCAGGCCGTCCAGCTCCTGCTGCCGCTGCGAGAGCGCCGACTCGGCCTCGAGGAGGTCGGCCGTCGTGTCGGCGCCGGCCATGAGCCCGGTGAGGCGCTGCACCGACTTCTCGAGCGCGGCCACGCGCGCCCGCAGGTCCACGTACTCGGCCGTCACGTCGACCGCGGAGCTGTTCTGGGACACGACCTCGCCGATCCCCTCCAGCTCCTTGAAGGCGTCTTCGAGGCGCTCGTTCGGCACCCGCAGGGTGAGATCGGCGCCGGCGGCGGCGCCGCCGCTCGCTCGGCGCACCGTCATCGACTCCACCGATCCACCGAGGTTCTTCGCGATCCCGGACGCCTCATCGGCCGCCGACTCCGGGTCGGACACCTCTATCGAGATATCGCCGGTGCTGATGACCGAGCGCTTGGCCCCGGGGGGCTCCGACGGCGCGATGCTCTCGGCGGCCGCCTCCGACCCGGCGGCGTCGCGGCCCCGGTCGGGAGATCCGGCGGAGGCGGCGCCCGATGAGCCGCTGCCGCTCGGCAGCGCGGTGCAGGCCGACAGCGGCGCCAGGAGCAGCGCGGCCGCGATCAGCAGGGTGACGGAGGAACGGCGCTTCATGCTCACACTGTACGAGCCCCGGGGTTAGGGCGGCGTTAGGAGGCCGCGGTTCGCCCGGGCGTTGCCGGATCGTTACGGGAGGGGCAGTGAGAGCGTGCCGGTCTCCGGCGGGGGCTCGACGGTGCGCCCCTTGAGATCCGGGATCCAGCGGAGGCTCACCGCCGCGCACAGGGCCGCCACGATGAGCAGGCCGGTGGACACGAGGATCGCGCCGCTGGCGCCGGCGGCGTCGATCGCGACGCCGCCGAGCGCCGAGCCCGTCGCGACGCCGACGAGCTGGCCGGTGCCGATCCAGCCGTAGGCCTCCGCGGTCTCCGAGAACTTCACGGTGGAGCTCACGAGGTTCGAGATCGCCGCGAACACCGGAGCCGTGCCGAGGCCTCCGATGAAGAGCACCGCGCTCAGCCACCAGATGTTCAGGCTCACGAGGCACGCCGAGGTGCCGGCGAGCACGATCCCGATGCGCAGCAGCAACGACCAGGGACGCATCTCGCGATGCCCGATGAGCAGACCGCCCACGAGCGAGCCGCCCGCGAAGATCGCGAGCACGATGCCCGACTCGATGCTGCCCTGCCCACCGCCGCCGTGACCGGCCGAGCCGCTGAACGCGGCGACGATCCCGGCCTCGATCGCTGCGAAGGATGCGACGAAGAAGAACCCGATCACGGTCGAGATGATGACGGTCGGATAGCGCAGCACCGCTCCGAGACCGCGCTTCGACGGCGGCAGCTTCACCTCGCCGACGGTCCGGCTCATGATGAACCAGGCGCCGCCCCCGAGCATGAACGCGGCCGCGACGCAGAGCCCCGCCGCGGTGCCGAACTGGGACGAGACGAACACCGCCACCACCGGCCCCAGCACCCAGATGATCTCCTGCGCCGAGGCGTCGAGGGAGAACAGTGCCGAGAGCTGTCGGTTCGGCACCAGTCTCGGGTACAGCGTGCGCACCGCAGGCGTCACCGGTGGCGTCGAGAGCCCGATGAGGAGGGCGAGCCCGGCGACGATCGGCAGTGGGAGGCGCACGAGCGCGATCGCGACGAGCAGGCCGGCGCACAGCACCGACGTGAGGCTGAGCACCCGGCGCATACCCCAGCGTCCCATCAGGCGGCTGCTCATCGGCCCGGAGATCGCCTGTCCGATACTCTGCGTCGCCAGCACGATTCCCGCCGAAGTGTAGTCGCCGTAGGCGCGCTGGATGTGCAGCAGCAGGATGATCGAGAGCATCCCGAACGGGAAGCGGGCGGTGAGCTGCGACGCGAGTATGCGGAGAACACCCGGGTTCCGCCCCAACTCACGATAAATGCCCATCAGAGCAGTATATGGGGCGGAATCGCCCTCCGAGGCAGTTCCGTGCTTCGGAATCAGCGGTTCTGCGAGCGAGAACGGCGGAGGGTTCAGGCCCCCGGCGTGCTCGTGGAGTAGACGGTGCCGCCGCCCTGAGCGCGGCGCCCGCTGCGGCGCTGGCCGCCCCGCCCCGCGGCGCTCTGCTGGCGGGGCTGGCCGTGGCCGCTCTGGCCGCGCTGACCGGACCCGGCCTGACCGGATCCGCCCTGGCCGCGGCCGCCGCCGCGCTGACCCTGCGGCTGCCCGGCGCGATCCCTCTGCTGCCCGCTCTGCCCGCCTCCCTGGCCCCCGGCCGTGCCGGCGCCAGCACCTCGGCCGCGGCCGCCGCGCGAGCGCTTGCGCTTCGCGTTGGCGCCCGTCGACTGGCCTGCGCCGGCGGGAGCGTGGCCCGCCGCGCGCTGCTGCGCCGCCTGCGCCTCGCTGCGACGGCGCTCGATCTCGCGCGGGTCGACGCGCGGCGCGATCTCGCCGATCAGCGCGAGCACCTCGGGGTCGATGTTCGCGGCGAACGGGTTCACCGGCCTCGGCGTCACCCGGATCTTCGCGGCGCGCATGATCTGGCGCATCTCACCGCGCTGCTCGGGCAGCACGAGGGTGACCACGTCGCCCTCGTTGCCCGCGCGCGCGGTGCGGCCGGAGCGGTGCAGGTAGGCCTTGTGTTCGACCGGCGGGTCGATGTGCACGACCAGCTCGACGCCGTCGACGTGCACGCCGCGCGCTGCGACGTCGGTGGCGACGAGCACCCTCGCCTCGCCCGAGACGAACTCGGCGAGGTTGCGATCCCGCGCGTTCTGCGAGAGATTGCCCTGCAGCTCGACGGCGGGGATGCCGCGCGCCGTGAGCTGCTTGGCCAGCTTCTTGGCCTGGTGCTTCATCCGGGTGAAGAAGATGCGGCGCGCGGTGCCCGAGGCGAGAGCCTCGATGAGCGCGTCCTTCTGATCCTTGCCCGCGACCTCGAAGACGTGGTGGGTGAGCTGCGGCACCGGGCTCTCCGCGCTGTCGACCGAGTGCAGGATCGGGTCGTGCAGGTACTTCTTCACGATGTTGTCGACCCCGTTGTCGAGGGTCGCGCTGAAGAGCAGCCGCTGGCCCTGCTTCGGGGTCTTGTTGAGGATCCGCGTGACGACGGGCAGGAAGCCCATGTCGGCCATGTGGTCCGCCTCGTCGAGCACCGTGATCTCGACCGACCCGAGGTCGACGAGGCCCTGCTTCATGAGGTCGTCGAGACGACCCGGGGCGGCCACGACGATGTCGACGCCGGCCTCGAGCGCGGCCTCCTGGCGGCGCTGCGGGATCCCGCCGAAGACGGTGGTCACCTTGACGCCGACGGGATCCGCGAGCATCTTGACGGTCTCGGCGATCTGCGTGACGAGCTCGCGGGTGGGGGCGAGCACGATGGCGCGGGGGCGGCTCGGGCGGCGCTTCCTGGCTGCGTCGCCGGCGAGGTTCGCGACGAGCGGGATGCCGAAGGCGATGGTCTTGCCCGAGCCGGTGCGGCCCCGGCCGAGCACGTCGCGCCCGGCGAGCGTGTCGGGCAGCGTGTCCCGCTGGATCGGGAACGGCTCGGTCTTGCCGTTCCGCTCGAGCGCGTGCGCGATGGGCTCGGGCACGCCGAGCCCGGCGAAGGACGGCGCGGTGGACTGGATGGTCTGGGTGTCGGTCACGGAGACCTTTCGTGTGTTGGCGCGCAGCGGCGCGAGGCCCGACCGGGCACGGTGAGGTGCTGCGGGCCCGAGCCGTGCGTCGCTGCGAATTCGGCGAGTGCGCGGGATCGCGCATCCGTTCGCCGCGGAGAGTCTGTGCGTACCGGAAGACGCGCGCCCGGGGGGCCCGCGCGGATCCGCGATGCGGGATCCGGCACATGCATATCAGCGACGATGGGGCCGGCGTGACCGGCCCGTGCTCCCAGCTTAGCGCGTCCGGGGCGGCTCGCGCGACCGCCCCTATGCCTGGCGGGCCTCGATGCCCGGGTCGCCGGAGGCCGGCTCGCTCTCATCGGTGACGTAGGCGATCGCGGCGCGGAGCAGCTGCTCGATGACGGCGAGATCCTCCGGACGCTGAGGTGGGTACACCATGAAGTAGGCGGCGGGGAGCAGCGGCCCGTCGCTGAGGAAGTGCGACTCGCCCCACCCGGTCTCGAGGGCCTCGGCCGCGTCCTGCGGATGCAGCACCAGGTGCATCGAGCAATCGCTGGGGTGGATGTGGCCGATCTCGCCGTGGGCCTTCAGGGCGTCGACGTGGTCGAATGAGACGCGCTTGGCCGTGATCGCCGGAGTGTGCCGTTCGAAGTGGCTCTGCGCGTAGCGCACCGCGTCGTGCGCGGCCTCGGCGCGGTCGAAGACCTCCTGGAGCTCCGCGACGAGCGCCTCGGGCGTACTCGTACCGACGACGCGGTGCGGGATCGGGTGCGGGGCGATGCCCGGTCGCGGGCTCGGATTCTGCGGCAGCGGGCCCTCGAGGCGCGGGATGCGCGGGGACTGTTCGGAGCGCCGGCGGAGCGCCTCGACGTCGAGCGGGTCGCCTTTACTGAGGCGCAGGCGGGTGACGTCGAGCCAGCCGCGCAGGGTGTGCGGGCGGCCGCCGGGCCCGAGCGCGACCCAGGACCGATAGTCGCGGCGAGCCCAGACGGCTCCCGCGGCCAGCGCCACAGCCGCGATGACGAGAGGAGCCCTGAACCGCATGCCCATCACTCCGCCTCGGTGAGTTCCGAGCGGATCTCGCCGAGACCCGCGGCTGAGCTGACGAGTGTCTGGCCGGGCTGCAGGTAGACCTTCGGATCCCGGCCGAGGCCGACCCCGTCGGGGGTGCCGGTGAAGATCACGTCGCCGGGGTAGAGGGTCACGACCCGCGAGAGCTCGGAGATGATCTCGGGGATCGAGAAGAGCAGGTTCCTCGTGTTGCCCGACTGCATTGTCTGGCCGTCGACCGCGCAGCCGAACTCGATCGCGTCGCGGTCCGGGAGCTCGTCGAGGGTGACGAGGGCGGGCCCGACCGGGGAGAACCCCGGATGCGACTTCGCGAGACTGAACTGCGGGGTCTGGCCGTGCAACTGCATGGTGCGTTCCGAGAGGTCCTGGCCGATCGCGAGACCGGCGACGCGATCCCACGCCTCGTCGATCGTCACGCGGCGGGCCTCCTCGCCGATGATCGCCACGATCTCGACCTCCCAGTCCACTGTGCCGGTCGGCAGCGGGACCCGTGACACCGGGCCCGCGATGGAACTCGCGAACTTCGTGAAGACCACGAGATCGCGCGCCGGCTGCAGCCCGGCCTCGGCGGCGTGCGCCGCGTAGTTCAGACCGATCGCGAAGATCTGCCGAGGCCGGCCGACGGGAGCCTCGAGCGCGGCCTCGTCGAAGTCTTCGGCAGCGGCTCCCGTGGCCTCGGGGCCGTCCGCCCAGGCCGCGAACTCGCTCCAGCGCTCGTAGATGCCGTCGAGATCGGGGCCGAAGCGGCCACCGCTCGCGCGGGCCACATCGATCGCACCGCCGTTCGTGATGAGCACCGCGCTTCCTGCGAGTCTTCCGAGCTTCATCGTCACTGCCTCCTGAGATCTGCGTCAGAGTTTCCACGTCTCAGTCTGCGCGGGATCCCGCTCGGGGAGAACCGTCCCGCGGTGTGTACATTCACACTATTCAGCGGGCATCAGTGGGGAATCGACCATTACGGAGCCGGGCGGAGGACGAGTACCTTGGCCGCAAGCTCAGTCGATTCCGGCGCGTTCGCCGGACGGCGGAACGGTCAACGACTCGAAGAAGAGAGAACGACATGCCCGATTCGAACGACGCTCCCGTGCCCTCCCTGGAGCGCCTCGCCCCGCAGATCGATGCGTCGCTCGAGCTGCGGCGGGAGTTCGCGGAGACCGCTGCCGACGTCGACCGCGAGGGGACCTACCCCGAGGAGAACATGCGGAGGATCGAGGCCTCCCGGGTCAACGAGCTCCTCTTTCGACGGAGCATCGGGGGGGCCTCGGCGGAGAACCCGGCCGAGGACACCCCGGCGGTGATCCAGATCCTCAAGAACCTCGGAGCGGGCGAGAGCTCGACCGCGCAGATCTGGTCGTTCAATCGCGGGCAGACCCTCGGGCTCACCGGTCCCCAGTCCCCGCTGCCGGCCGCGATACGCGACCGGCTGCTCACCGAGGTGCGCGAATCGGGGGTTCGCTTCTGCAGCCCCCAGGCGGAGCGCTACCACGCCCGGCGCCGCTTCGACTTCCGCCTCGCCGTCTCGAAGACCGACGGCGGCGTGCTGGTGAACGGGGACAAGTACTTCGCCACCGGCTCGCCGGGGGCGAAATACGGGCATTCCACGGGGCTCATGGAGGGCTGCGAATCGGTCTTCGTGGGCGGCGGCCACGACGTCCTCTTCGAGTTGCGCGCACCCGGGGTGACCCTGCTCGACGACTGGGACAACATGGGCCAGCGCGCGACGGGCAGCGGTGCGATCCACTTCGAGAACGTCTTCGTTCCCGACGGCTGGCACTGGCCCACCGTCGACGGCTCCTTCAAGAGCCCGGACAACACCACGGGCATCTTCGCCCAGTTCGGACTCACCTCGGTCATCCTGGGCATCGGCGTCGGCTGCATGGACGCGCTCGTCGCCCGCCTGAACGAGCGCCCCACCTTTCCCGGGGTGTACGAGGACACCTCGACCCGGTACCAGATCGGCCGCCATCAGGCTCGCCTCGCCGCGGGAGAGGCCTCCCTCATGCAGGCGGCTGACCTCGCCGTCGAGTACATGCGGTCCGGGGCGCCGGCTGAAGAGCGGGCCGCCGTCTCGGTGGCGGGCAGCCAGGCGAAGGTCACGATCGTCGAGGCCGTGCTCGACCTCGCCACCGACATGCAGAAGTTCCTCGGCGGCCAGTCCACGTCGAACACGCTCCGCTTCGACCGCTTCTGGCGCAACGCCCGCACGCTCTCCCTGCAGGATGTCATGGACGTGCGCGCCCAGTGGGTCGGAGCCTGGACGGTCAGCAAGGAGGCGCCGCCCATCAGCTGGGTGAGCTGACCCGTCCAGAGGGCCGCCTCGACGAGGCGACCTCTCTCCCCAGAATCCCACGAACGAAGGTACGGAGAACACGAGATGAACACATCAGGCAGGAGAGCAGGCCGCATCGCGGCGGCGGTGCTCTCGGGGGTCGCGGCGGCGGCGCTGCTCGTCGGCTGCGGCATGAACGGCGGTGGCACCGGGGGAGGCGAGGCCCGCACCGAGCTGAACATCGGCATCGGCCAGCTCGCCTCGAGCGCCGACATCCAGGTCGACACCGCGTCGACGAGCCGCGCGGCGCTCACGCACGTCTACGACCGCCTTGTGGAGCCGGATTTCAAGGGCGGCTGGCTTCCGAGCGTCGCCACGAAGTGGGAGTTCAACGACGAGGTCACTGAGCTGACGTTCACGCTGCGCGACGACGTGACCTTCACGAACGGCGAGAAGCTCGACGCCGCGGCGGTCAAGTACTCGGTGGATCGCATCCTCAACCCCGAGAACAAGGCCTACGCGCTCGGCACGCTCAGTGCGAAGTTCTCCGGTGCCGAGGTCATCGACGAGACGCGGGTGAAGCTCCTGGTGAAGAACAACGACGCCACTGCCATGTCGGCGCTCGCCCAGCTCTACCTCGTCCCGCCGAAGTACTCCGAGAAGACCGGCATGGGCATGGGCGGCAAGGGCATCGGCAGCGGCCCCATGATGATCGAGTCCTTCGCCCCGAACGATCGGCTCACACTCGTGCCGAACCCGGACTACTGGGGCGACAAGCCCGTCAAGAACCTCGAGAGGGTGACCTTCCTCAGCATCGAGGACGAGGCGGCGCGCAGCTCGGCGCTCGACAGCGGACGCGCCGACATCGTCTTCCCGATGTCGCCGGACATCTGGTCGGGCCTCAAGCGGTCGCAGAGAGCGAAGCCCGTCTCCTCGCTCATGGGGCAGTACCAGAACCTCTTCCTCGGGAAGTACGATCAGGACTCGCCGCTCAAGGACCAGCGCGTCCGCCAGGCCGTCAACTACGCGATCGACAAGCAGCTCATCGTCGACAGCATCCTGCTCGGCACCACCGAGGTGCCCTCGCAGATGGTGCCCCGGGACTCCCCGCTCTACAACCCCGATCTCGAGCCCTGGCCGTACGATCCGGGCAAGGCGAAGCAGCTGCTCGCCGAAGCCGGATATCCGGACGGCTTCTCGATCGACATGGAGTCGACCGTCGGACGCACCCCGGCCGACCGGGAGGTCGCCTCGGCGATCGTCGACATGCTCGGCGAGGTCGGCATCGAGGTGAACTGGACGCCGCTGCCCGCGACGGAGTGGTTGCAGAAGTTCGTCAACGGCACCGGTGCTCCGCTGTTCATGCTGAACACGAGCGTCGAGCCCTCGATGATGTCGGAGGCGCACTTCTCGCAGTGGACCTCCACGTCGTTCACCCGCGTGATGGCGGATCCGGAGTTCGACCGGCTCGTCGCGGACATGAACGCGACCGTCGACGAGGGAGCACGGGCGAAGAAGGTACAGGATCTCTCCGCGGTGATGCTCGAGAAGCAGCCGGTCGCGATGCTCTACCAGGTCCCCATGCTCTACGGCGCGGCTCAGGAGATCCAGGGCTTCGAGGGGCGGCCCGACATGTCCTTCGACTTGAGCAGCATCTCGATCGGCGGCTGATGGGGCGGGGGCGCGCGGATCGCGCGCCCCCGCCTCCGAAGCCCTCGACAACCATGTTGGAGGTATCCGTGACCGCTGTCACTCGCACCCGGACCGGGCCCAGACGCTTCGCCCCGCCGCCCGTGGCCGTGGGCATCGCGAAACGACTGTTCTCGGCGCTGTTCGTCGTGCTCGGCGTCGTCGTCGTCGTGTTCCTGATCCAGCGCATCGTCTCCGACCCGATGACCCCCTACATCAGCCCGGAAATGTCGTCGGAGGAGGTGGACGCACTCCGCGAGCAGCTCGGCTTCAACCGTCCGCTGATCATGCAGTTCTTCGCATTCCTGGGCGGCGTGGTCACCTTCGACTTCGGGAACTCCCGCGTCTACGGCATGCCGGTCACCGCGGTGATCCTGAACGCGGTCCCCGTGACCTTCACCCTGGTGATGATCACCCTGCTCGTCGCGTTCGTCGTCGGCGTCGTCGTCGGGATCATCGCCGCGATCCGTCGCGGCGGCTGGATCGACAAGGTCGTGATGACCGCCTCGATGCTCGGGCAGGCGCTGCCGGCGTTCTGGCTCGGCGTGCTGCTGATCCTGCTGTTCTCCGTGACGCTCGGGATGCTGCCGTCCGGCGGGTACGGCACCTGGGGGCATCTGGTGCTCCCCGTGATCGCGCTGGGCGCCAACAGCGCGAACCAATTCGCGAGAGTCGTCCGGGCCGAGATGATCGAGGTCCTCGGACGGGACTACATCAGAACCGCGCACGCCCAGGGCATCGGGGAGGGGCGGATCTTCTTCCGGCACGCGTTCCGCAACAGCCTCCTGCCGCTCGTCACCGTGCTGGGAGTGCAGTTCAGTCTCATGATCGCCGGCACGGTGATCATCGAGACGGTGTTCTCCATCCCGGGCGTGAGCCGGCTGCTCTACCAGTCGATCATGCAGGGCGACTACGCCGTGACGCAGGCGATCGCGATCTACGCGGCGGTTCTCGTCACGCTCGTGAACCTGCTGGTCGATCTGAGCTACTCCTGGCTCGACCCGCGCATCAAGTTCGGAGAGAAGAAATGAGCGCCGACTCGCGAACTGGCTCGGTCGAGCAGCCCAGCACGCAGATGCTGGTGACCGTCGAGCGCCGCAGACGCGCCGCGGGCGTCGGCTGGTGGCGATCGTTCCGCCGCAGCGGAACCGCCGTCACCGGCGCGATCTGCATCGTCGCGATCCTCGGCTTCGCCTCCATCGGGCCGCTCCTCGCCCCCGACCCGATCGCCCAGGACCTCGGCGACCGGCTCGCTCCCCCGATGTGGGCGGGAGGAACGGGCGAGCACGTCTTCGGGACGGACACCCTCGGCAGGGACGTGCTCGCGCGCCTGGCGGGCGGCATCCAGAACTCCCTCTGGATCGTGCTCGTCGCGATGTTCGCGTCGATCGTGATCGGCACGGTCGTCGGCCTCATCGCGGGCTACTTCGGCGGCTGGTTCGACTCGGTCGTGATGCGACTCGCCGACATCCAGCTCGCGTTCCCCGAGATCCTGCTGATCCTGCTCGTGGTCGCGACGCTCGGCCCGGGAACGGGAACCCTGATCCTCGTCCTCGCCCTGACCGGGTGGGTGCTGTACGCGAGGGTGGTCCGCTCCCAGGCGCTGTCGCTGAAGGAGAAGGAGTTCATCGACGCCTCCCACGCGCTCGGCGCGAGCGACTCGCGCACGCTGCTGCGGCACATCTTCCCGAACCTGACCGCGCAGATCACGGTGATCGCGAGCTTCTCGACCGCGAACATCGTGCTCATCGAAGCCGCGCTGAGCTTCCTCGGCCTCGGCGTGCCGCCGCCGACGCCGAGCCTGGGCAGCATGATCGCCGAGGGGCAGGCCTATCTCGTCGCCAACCCCTGGCTGTGCATCATCCCCGGCGCCGCGATCTTCGTCATCGTCGTCGGCATCAACCTCGTGGCCGACTGGCTGCGCGACTACCTGAACCCCAACTCAAGGAAGTGACCATGAGCGTGCAGGTAACGAATGACGCTCCGGCGGCTGCCGGAGCCGCCGAGGCCCCCGCGCTCGAGGTCGTCGGCCTGACGATGGACCTCCCGACTCCGAACGGCCCGGTGCGCGTGCTCGACGACGTGTCCTTCTCGATCGCGCGCGGCCGCGTGCGCGGTCTGATCGGCGAGTCGGGATCGGGCAAGAGCATGACGGCGCTCAGCATCGTCGGCCTGCTCCCGCCCGGCGCCGACGTCGTCTCCGGATCGATCAGGGTCGCCGGGACCGAGGTCGTCGGCGCCTCGAAGGCCAGGCTGCGCGCGCTGCGCGGTGCGAAGGTCGGCTTCGTGTTCCAGGACCCGATGACCACCCTCAACCCCGTGCTGCCGATCGGCTTCCAGATCAAGGAGTCCCTGCGCGCCCACCGCATCTCGACCGGGAGGGCCGCCGATGCGCGTGCGATCGAGCTGCTCGACATGATGGGCATCCCGAACGCGAGGGCCCGGCTGAGGCAGTACCCGCATGAGTTCTCCGGAGGCATGCGGCAGCGCATCGTCATCGCGCTCGCGCTCGCCTGCGAGCCCGCGCTGATCCTCGCCGACGAGCCGACGACCGCGCTCGACGTGACGATCCAGTCGCAGATCCTCGATCTGATCCAGCGCCTCGTCGCCGAAACCGACGTCGCCTGCCTGTGGATCACCCACGACCTCGGCGTGGCCGCGAGCCTGTGCGACGACATCTCGGTCATGTATGCGGGGCAGGTGGTCGAATCCGGGCCGGTGGAGCCGATCTTCGCGAACCCCCGGATGCCCTACACCCGGGGTCTCATGGAGGCCCTGCCGCGCATCGACACGGAGCGCTCCGGTCGCCTGCCGGCGATGCCGGGATCGCCGCCGTTGCCGAGCTCCGTGAGTCGCATCCAGTGCGCCTTCGCGGAGCGCTGCGCCTTCACCCGCCGTGTCTGCGAGGAACGAGCGCCCGCGCTGACCCCGAGGCACGGCGGCGTGACCGCCGCGCGCTGTTTCGCAACCGAGGATGGAGGTTGGCTCGATGGCCGGTCGCTCTCTCGTACGCATTCGTGATCTCTCGGTCGAGTACGCCGCGAGCCGCGCGGTGGGGGCCGGCCGGAGCGTCTTCCGCGCGGTCGACGGGGTGCACCTCGACGTCCCCGCAGGCAGCGTGACCTCGCTCGTCGGCGAATCGGGGTCGGGGAAGACCTCGCTCGGGCGCGCGGTGATGCGCCTCCAGCCCTCGGCCTCCGGGACGATCGAGTTCGACGACGCCGACGTGACGCACGCCCGGGGCCGCGAGCTCGCCGCCTACCGGCGGCGGGCGCAGATCGTGTTCCAGGACCCGTACAGCAGCCTGGACCCGCGCCGCACGGTCGCGGAGACGGTCGGCGAGCCCCTCGCGATCCACCGCATCGGCACCCGCGGCGCCGATCGCGAGCGGCGGGTACGCCGCTACATGGATCTGTGCGGCCTCGACGGGCGCTTCTTCGACCGCAAGCCGCACGAGCTCTCCGGCGGCCAGCGGCAGCGCGTCGGCATCGCGCGAGCACTCGCGGTCGGTCCCTCGTTCGTGGTGTGCGACGAACCGGTCTCGGCGCTCGACGCCTCGGTGCAGGCTCAGATCCTGAACCTGCTCATGGACCTGCGCGAGGAGATGGGCCTCACCTATCTCTTCATCGCGCACAACCTCGGTGTCATCAGGCACATCAGCGACCACGTCGCGATCATGTACCTCGGGCGGATCGTCGAGAGCGGCCCGCGGGACGAGGTGTTCTCGAACCCGAAGCACCCGTACACCCGCGCGCTGATCTCGTCGGCGCCGCTCCCGGATCCGGTGAAGGAGCGCGCGGCCAAGCGCGAGCGGATCGTGCTCAAGGGCGACATGCCCAACGCCGCGAACCCGCCCGAGGGCTGCCGGTTCCACACGCGCTGCTGGCTCTACCAGGCGCTGGGCGAGCCCGAGCGCTGCCGAACCGTTCCGACCGAGTCCCGCGAGCTCGGCAACGGGCACCTCAGCGACTGCCACTACGCCGCGGAAGACCCGAGACTCGGCAGGCCCATGAGTTTCGCCACCGCCTCGCGGCATGCCGGCACGGGAACGGAGAGGGGAAACGGACCATGAACCAGCAACCGTATTCGGCGGTGAATCCGCACGATCTGCGCGGCGCGATGTCTCGCCTCGTGACGGGCGTCGTGCTCGCCACGGCGCGCACCGAGGAGGGACCGGTCGGGATGACGATCAACTCATTCACCTCGATCACCCTCGACCCGGCGACCGTGCTGATCTGCCTGAACACGCGCAACCGCGGCTACGAGGCCGTCAAGGAGGCCGGCGCGTACTGCGTCAACATCCTGGGCGGCTCGCACGGCAAGATCGCCCAGCTCTTCGCGACCCCCGGCATGTCGCAGGAGGAGCGGTTCAGCCGCGTCGAGTGGGAGCCGAGGGTCACGGGCGCACCGGTCGTCACGGGTGCGGCGGCCTGGATGGACTGCCGAGTGGTCGATCTGCAGCACCGGGGCACGCACGGGCTCTTCTTCGGCGAGGTGGTCGCCGCCGGGCAGGACGAGCTCGACGAGACCCCGCTCGCGTACTACCAGCGGGACATGTACCCCCTGGTCGGCCGCACGCACTGACGCACACGAGAAAGCGAGAAGACTCATGACAGATACGGTTTCCCCCGGCACCTCCGAGGAGAGCGCTGTCGACAGCCTGCTGCTCATCGCGGAGACCTCGCTCGACGCGGACTCCTTCCGCCCGCTCGGGGACACGCTCGACCACATCTGCGAGTACGTGAGGAGCGCGCTCGGGTGCCGCGCCGTGCTCGTGCGGATCCGCTCGGACGACGATCAGCTCGTCGTCGGCGGTCACAGCACCGGTATCGACGACATCAGCGAGTATCAGGGGCTGGGCGACGCGACCTTCTCCCAGAATCTGCCGGGCCAGCGCAACCCCAGCGTGGAGGTCTTCAGCACGGGGCAGCCCCGCTACGTGCTCACCGCGGAGTACGCGGAGGGCTCGGCGGGCCGCAAGCGGCTCGAGCGGATGGGGGCCGTGTCGATGTACTTCGCTCCGATCGCCCGCGAGGGGGCGGTCATCGGCGTGCTCAACTGCTACTGGGCCGATGAGCACACGGTGACCCCCGAGGAGGCGGGCACCGTGCGCCTGCTGGCCCGTCTGACCGCTGTGAGCCTCGTCACCGCGACCATCGCCGACAACGGGGAGCGGCTGCGCCGCGGGCTCGAGGACGTGCACTCGAGGCTGCAGGAGGACAATTCGCAGTTGAGGCACATCCATCTCGCCCAGTCGCGCATGATCAGCCTGCTGGCGGATCAGTCGGCCCTGACCGTCGAGCAGACGGCCCGTCTGCTCGCCTCCTCGCTGAAGCGCTCGGTGCTCGTAGTGGGAGCCGATGGCGAGGAGCTCGCGCTCGAGGCGGAGCGCGACGACATCGACAAGCTGCGAGCCGTCGCGCGGGAGCACTCGCCCCTGAAGTTCGGCGTGCCGTCGATCCCGGAGGACGGCGACGTGACGCTGCTGCGCATCGACGGCGGCCCCGGAGCCCGGCCCGCGGGCCTCATCGCGCTGACACCGCGGATCGGCCCGGACGAGGAGTTCGACCAGGTCGTCGCCAAGCAGGCGGCGCTGGTGATCGGGGCGCACGTCCAGGCGCGCTCCGCCAACAGCGCGATGGCGAACCACGCACTGCCGATGGCGCTGCTCGCGATGAGCCGGGGACTGCTGAACGCCTCGCAGCTGAAGGAGATGCGCGCGCTGCTCGAGGTGGGCACCGACACGCGGCTCGGGCTGGCGATCGTGAGCACCCCGACCCCCGAGGCCGCGGTCCGGTTGAGCCGGCGACCCGGTGCGTTCAGCTCGGCGGGGTGGCCGGTGATGACCGCGGTCGCGGACGGGGCCGACGTGCTGGTCCTGCTGCGCGGCTCGCTGCCCGCGCGCGCGAGTGCGCTGGCCGTGATCGATCGCCTGCAGGAGGTCATCTGCATCGGGGTGAGCTCGCTCGCCGACGGGGTCGAGACCCTGGAGAGCCGGCTCGGGGAGGCGCGGATGGCGCGCGGGATCGCCTCGAGCGACCAGTGCGTCGCCTTCTACGACGACTTCGGCGCCTTCGTGGATGTGACCGGCAGCATGTCGATCGCGCAGGTGCGGGAGTTCGTGCTGCGCACCCTCGGGGACGTTCAGCGGTACGACGAGAAGCGAGACGCCGGTCTGGTGAAGACGCTCAAGGCCTGGGTCGAGCACAGCGGGCAGGCCCCCGAGGCCGCGGCCGAGCTTTCCGTGCACGTCAACACTCTGCACAAGCGTCTCGCGCGCATCGAGGAGCTGTCGGGTCTGAACCTGCGCTCGTACCGGGACATGGCGCGGGTGCTGCTCGCGCTCGACCTGCTGCCGGTCGTCGAGAGCCAGTCGGCGGAGTAGGCGGCCGCGTGAGCGCGAGCGGGCAGGGGGCGGCGGCGGCGCGGGGAGTGCGCGCGTGGATCGTCACAGCCGTCGTCCTCGTGCAGACCTCGCAGTCGCTCGCGATGGTCGGGGTCTCGCTGTTCCTGCCGCTGATCCGGTCCGATCTCGGGATCGGCTACGGGCAGGCCGGCCTGCTCGCCGCCGCTTCGACCGCGACCTACGCCCTCATGCAGATCCCGGCCGGATACCTCTCAGACCGCTTCGGCGCGAAGCGCGTGTATCTCGTCGGAGCGGTCGGGGTGAACCTGCTCTCCTTCAGCTTCGCGCTGCTCCCGACCCTCGGGTGGCTCATCGCGAACCAGGCGGTGTCGGGGGTGTTCCGATCCTTCATGTTCGCCTCCGGCATGCTGCTCGTCACGAGGCGGTTCCCGAGCGATCGCAGGGCGACCGCCATGGGGCTCTTCGTCGCACTCGGCTTCTCGTCGAACATCTTCCTGAACATCTTCGGCCCCCTCCTCGTCGACGATCTGGGGTGGCGGACGCTGTTCATGATCTTCTCGATCCTGGGCTTCCTGTTCGTGGCGTTCTACCTCGCCCTGCCCGACCGCGACACGCCCGGGAGGGACCTGCAGGGCGTCCGGGTGCGCGATCTCCTCGAGATCATGCGCGGGCGGGTGCTCTGGATCTGCGGCGGCATCCAGTTCGTGCGCCTCGCGGTGACGATGGCGACGATGGCGTGGTGGCCGACCTACCTCGTGGTCGAGAAGGGCTTCGACCTCACCACGGCGGGGCTCGTGCTCGCCGTGGGCGCCGCGCTCACAGCGCCTGCGAACATCTGCGGCGGCTATGTCTCGGACCGCTTCGACCGGCCCCTCACCGTCATCGTCGTCTCGCTGCTCGTCGTCTCGGGGACGTTCATCGGCATCATCGCGGTGGACGAGCTGATCCCGCTCGTCGCGCTGATCGCGATCAACCAGTTCTTCCTGCAGATCTACTTCGGGCCGCTCTTCGCGATCCCGGTGCGCGCGCTCGGCACGCGCTTCACGGGGAGCATCAACGGCTTCTCGAACATGTTCGCGAACATCGGAGCCCTGTTCGCGATCTTCGCCATGGGGTGGTTCAAGGATCTGTTCGGCTCGTTCGCCATCGGCCTGCTGCTGCTCGTCGGGCTGTGCGGGGTCTCGCTGGCGCTGACGGCGCTGCTGCGCCGGCAGATGCTCGGAGAGCCGCCGGCGGTGCGGGGAGCATAGGCGGGCGCCCCGGGAGGGCGCCGCGCGGTCGTGGCCGCCATCGGGCGCCGTCGCTGTCACGGCTGTCACAGATGTTTCGGCTGTCCCGGCCCCGAGCGCCGGTCGCGTCTGGCATGATCGCTGCATGGGACGCATTCACATCAGGGAGTTTCACGACGACGACCTCGACGCCGTGGTGCGGCTGTGGTGGGAGGCGCGATCCTCGGCCGAGCAGCCGGTGTACTCGCTCGCCGAGGTGACCGCCTCCTGCCGAGAGGACCACGCGGTCGTCGCCGTGCGCGACGAGGAGATCGTCGCCGCGGCGGTGGGCCGCGCGGCGCACGCGCAGGGGTGGATCGTGTTCTTCGGCGTCTCCGAGGATGCCCGCTCGGAGAACGTCTCGGGTGCGCTGCTCGACGCGCTCGAGCGCAAGATGGCGCCGCTCGGCCTCTCGATGCTCTCCGTGCTGATGCCCGAGGGGAGCCGCCTCGACCTCCTCACCTCGAACGGGTTCCAGCTGCGCCACAGCCTGCGCTACCTCGAGCGGCAGATGCCGGTGCAGCGCCGCGAGCTCGACCTGCTGAAGGACCTGGGCGGCAGGATCCTGCCCCGGCACCTCTGGGAGAACGTCGCCGGCATGCGCCGCGAGAAGCGGCTGCTCGAGGAGCGGCTGGTCGCCCCGCTCGCGCAGCCCGACCTCGCCGATCGCTACGGGGTCGTGCCGCCGCGCGCGGTGATGCTCTTCGGCCCGCCCGGTACGGGCAAGACGACCTTCGCGAAGGCGGTCGCCTCGCGCCTCGACTGGCCGTTCGTCGAGGTGTTCCCGTCGCGTCTGGGGGATGGGGCGAACAGCATGGCGTCATCGCTGCGCAGCGTCTTCGAGCGCGTCGACGAGCTCGAGCACGGCGTGGTGTTCATCGACGAGGTGGAGGAGATCGCCTCGCGGCGCAGCGATCCGCCGACGCCGACGCAGGGCGTGACGAACGAGCTGCTGAAGATCGTCGCCGACTTTCGCGCCCGGGAGGGCATGCTGCTCATCTGCGCCACCAACTTCGTGCGGGGCCTCGACGCCGCGTTCCTGCGGCACGGCCGCTTCGACTACGTGCTGCCGATCGGCCTGCCGGATGCCGAGGCGCGGGAGGCCATCTGGCGCCGCTACGTGCCCGCGGAGATCGCGGCCGGGATCGACTTCCCCCGTCTGGTCGGCGAGAGCGGGGGCCTGACCCCGGCGGATATCGAGTACGCGGCGCGGCGGGCCTCGCAGGAGGGGCTCGCCCGCGCCCTCGCGACCGGTGTCGGGCGGAGCTCGGACGAGCCCGCCCAGCTGGCGACGGACGACTATCTCGCCGCGCTCGCGGTGACGCGCGCAACGGTCTCGGACGAGCAGCAGGCGGCGTTCCTCGAGGACATCGACGAGATCGCGCGGCTGTAGGGGCCCGGGCCGCCGCGCCGCGCGTCGATCGGCGTGGCGCGACGGGGCTTTCCGCGGTGCATGTCCGGGGCCCGCGGTAGCGTCGGAGACGAGAACGGGATCGGCCCGAGCGGCGAAGGGAGTGCGCATGTTCGTCCAGGCACGCGAGGAGGGCGGGGATCGGATCGTCACGAGCGCGAGCGATCTCACCGCGGCGAGCGCCTGCGAGTTCGCGTTCCTGCGCCGGGTGGACGCGAAGCTCGGTCGCGACGTGCGGGTCCCGCCCGACGACGACCCGATGCTGGCGCGCGCGGCTCGGCTGGGCGACGCGCACGAGGAGCGCACGCTCGACGCGTACCGCGCGAGCCTGGGGCCCGGAGCGGTCGGCCAGCCCGGGGGAGTCGTGGAGATCCCCCGCCCGGCCTCGATGGACGAGTCCGAGCTGCGGGCGGTCTCCGCGCAGACGCGGACATCCCTGGAGGGGCGCGCCGGCGTCGTGTTCCAGGCGACGTTCTTCGATCCCTCGCAGCGTCCGCCGCAGCGGGGGCACCCCGAGATCGGGTTCGTCGGATTCGCCGACTTCCTCCTGCTGGGGGCGGACGGCGCCTACGAGGTGCAGGACGCGAAGCTCGCGCGGCGGGCGAAGACCACGGCGCTCATGCAGCTCGCGGCGTACGCGGAGCAGCTGGAGCGGATCGGCGTACCGGTGTCGCCGGAGGCCGTGCTGATCCTCGGCGACGGATCCAGGTCCCGTCACCGCGTCGCCGACATCGCCCCGGTGTTCCGCGCTCGCCGCGCGCGGTTGCACGGGCTGCTGCTGGAGCGCTGCCGGGCGGTGGGCGCCGACGGCCGTCGCGAGAGCGCCGCGGCCGTGGCGTGGGGAGCGGACGGGGTCGCGGCCTGCGGGCGCTGCGAGGTGTGCGAGCCCGAGGTGGAGCGGACGCGGGATCCGCTGCTCATCGCCGGGATCCGGCGCGCGCAGCGCGACGCCCTCGTCGCCGCCGGGGCGGACACGATCGACGCGGTGGCCGCGCTGTCGGCCGGTGCGGGCCCGGCGGAGCGCCCCGTCGCCGGGATCGGCGACGCGGCGCTCGCCCGCATCGCCGAGCAGGCCGCCGTGCAGGTCGAGGCCGTGCCCGGCGGCAGGCCGCCCGTGCGGGTGGTCGATGCCGGCGCGCTCGCCGCCATTCCGCAGCCGGATGCGGGCGATCTCTTCTTCGACTTCGAGGGCGACCCCATGTACCGGGAGCCCGGTGCGGACGAGACCGCGAGGTGGGGCCTCGACTACCTCTTCGGCATGGTCGACGCCCGGCAGGCCTTCACCCCGCTGTGGGCGCACGACCTCGAGGCCGAGAAGCGGGCGCTGCTCGACTTCCTCGCGCTCGTCGCCGAGCGGCGTCGAAGGCACCCGGGCATGCACGTCTACCACTACGCCGCGTACGAGCGGGCGCACCTGCTCGGCATCGCCGCGAGGCACGGCGCGGGCGAGGCCGAGGTCGACCGGCTGCTGCGCGAGCACGTGCTCGTCGACCTGTACCCGATCGTGCGCCGGGCGCTGCGCGTCGGCTCGCGCTCCTACTCCATCAAGAAGCTCGAGCCCCTGTACATGGGGGCCGAGCTGCGCGACGAGGGCGGGGTGACGAGCGGTGCGCAGTCGGTCACCGAGTACGCGGAGGCGAGCGCGCAGCTGGCCTCCGGCGATGCCGCCGAGCGGGCGGAGGGGCGGCGCCGGCTCGACGCCATCGCCGACTACAACCGCTACGACTGCGTCTCCACGCTGCGACTGCGCGACTGGCTGCTGGGGATCGCCGCCGATCACGCCGTCGCGCCGTTCCCGGCATCGGAGGTCGGGGACGAGGCCGCGCCGCCACTCGAGCTCAGCCCGGTCGCAGCCGCGCTCGGAAGGCACGCGGACGGAGCATCGGGCACGGAGCTCGCCGCTCGCGACCGCACCGCGGCGGCGCTCGCCGCGAGCGCGATCGACTACCACCAGCGCGAGCAGAAGGCGTTCTGGTGGACGCACTTCGCGCGGCTCGTCGACCCGATCGAGGACTGGGCCGACACCCGGGACGTGCTGATCGTGGATCGGGCGCGGAGCGGGGTGCTCGCCGACTGGTTCGTGCCGCCGCGCGCCCGGGCCGAGCGCAGGCGGCTGCGACTGCGCGGCGAGCTCGCTCCGGGCAGCAGCCTGCGCGCGGGCGGCGACGCGTATCTGCTGTACGAGCACCCCGCGCCCTTCCCCCAGCCGGGGGCGGCTCCCGGCGCCCGCGGCGTGCGTCGCGTGAGGATCGCGGACCGCCTCGACGACGGGGTGATCGTCGAGGAGTTCATCGGGGGCGCCGAGCGCTACGACGCACTGCCGACCGCGCTCGTGCCCGGCCCCCCGCCCCCGGCGGGGGCGCAGAAGAGCGCCATCGAGGAGTGGGGCGCCGAACTCGCGCGATCCCTCGACCGCGGCGGCTTCCCGAGCGACCCGGTCGTGGACCTGCTCCGGCGCACGCCGCCGCGCGCGGCCGGGGGGTCCCCGCTCGTCCCGCCCGACTCGGCCGAGGCGCTCGCCGCGGTCGATGGGGACGAGCGCTCCCGTTCGATCGGCGCCGTCGTCGCCGGCCTGCGCCGGCTGGAGCGCGGCTACGTCGCGGTGCAGGGGCCTCCCGGCACGGGCAAGACCTACCTCGCGGCTCGCGTGATCCGCCGTCTCGTCGAGCGGCACGGCTGGCGCGTCGGCGTCGTCGCGCAGTCGCACCGGGTCGTCGAGAACGTGCTCGAAGGAGCGGTCGCCGCCGGGCTCGACCCGGCGCTCGTGGGCAAGGTGCCCCAGGGCGGCGGGTCTCACACCGGCGGGTCTCACGCCGACGGAGACGGTCCCGCCTACACGGTGCTGCCGAAGAACGGCCACCTGCGGTTCGCGCTCGCGCATCGCGAGGCGGGCCGCGGCTGCGTGATCGGGGGCACCGCGTGGGATTTCAGCAACGAGACCCGCTTCGAGCGACGCGGCCTCGACCTCCTCGTCATCGACGAGGCCGGCCAGTTCTCCCTCGCCCCCACCATCGCCGCCTCGGTCGCCGCCGAGCGCCTGCTCCTGCTCGGGGATCCCCAGCAGCTGCCGCAGGTGTCCCAGGGCAGCCACCCCGAGCCGGTCGACACCTCGGCACTCGGTTGGCTGCTCGGCGAGCACGACACCGTACCCGACGACCTCGGGTACTTCCTCGCCGAGAGCCGGCGCATGCGCCCCGAACTCGCCGACGTCGTCTCCGAGCTCGCCTACGAGGGGCGGCTCCGCGCGCACCCGACCGCCTCGCGGCGCGAGGCGACCGGTGCCGGGCCCGCGGGGCTCGTGTGGCACCCGGTGAGCCACGCGGGCAACTCGACGAGCTCGGAGGAGGAGGCGGAAGAGGTCGTGCGCATCGTCGGGGAGGCACTGCGCGGGCGGCTGCGCGACGGCGACCGCTCGCGCGAGCTCACGGAGGAAGACCTCATCGTGGTCGCCGCCTACAACGCGCAGGTCGAGTGCGTCGCCGAGGCGCTCGCCGCGGCGGGACACCGGCGGGTGCGCGTGGGGACGGTCGACAGGTTCCAGGGCCAGGAGGCGGCGATCGCGGTCGTCTCCCTCGCGGCCTCCAGCCCCGACGACGTGCCGCGCGGCCTCGAGTTCCTGCTCATGCGGGGCCGGCTCAACGTCGCCGTCAGCCGCGCCCAGTGGGCGACGCACCTCGTCTCCTCCGACCGGCTGGGCGACGGCCTCCCCGGCACGGCCGAGGGGCTCGCGGCGCTCTCCGGTTACCTTCGCCTGCTCGAACGCCGAAGCCGCGCTAACGTGGAGGCATGGTGAGAGCAGGCGGCCCCTTCAAGACCCCGCCGTCGCGCGGACTCCCCGCGCGGGGCGACGGGGGTGCGGGCGGGACGATTCCCGCCGCGATCGAGGGCACCCTCTCGGGGGTCGGCGACGCGAGCGCTCCGCGAGCGCTCCGACCCTCCGCGCGCTCGGGCATCCCCGCCTTCGAGGTCATGCGCATCACCGATGAGATCGCGCGGCGCCGGCTCGACGGCCACGACGTCGTCTCGCTGTGCGCCGGAGAGCCGAGTGCCCGCCCCGCTCCCGGCACGCTGAAGCCGGCGGGCTACACCGGGCCGCTCGGCACGACCCCGCTCAGAGCGGCGATCGCGGGCCACTACCGCGCCTGGTACGGCGTCGAGGTGGATCCCGCGACCGTCGCCGTGACGACCGGATCGTCGGGCGCGTTCCAGCTGGTGTTCCTCGCGGCCTTCGACCCGGGCGACCGGGTGGCGCTCGCGAGCCCCGGCTACCCGGCCTACCGCAACATCCTCGCCGCGCTCGGCGTGCAGGTGATCGAGATCTCGACCGGCCCGAAGACCCGCTACCAGCCGACGCCGGAGCTGCTCGACGCGGCCGTCGCCGAGCACGGACCGCTCGCGGGCCTCGTCGTGGCGTCGCCGGCGAACCCGACCGGTACGATGCTCGGCCGCGGCGAGCTCACCGCGCTCGTCGAGTGGTGCCGCCGCGGCGGAGCGCGCCTCATCAGCGACGAGATCTACCACGGCATCACCTTCCCCGCGCCGGGGGATCCGGATCCCCGCGGGGTGACCGCGCGGGAACTCGATCCCGAGGCGGTGGTCGTCAACTCCTTCTCGAAGTACTGGGGGATGACGGGGTGGCGTCTCGGCTGGGCGCTGCTGCCGCCGTCGCTCCTGGCCCCCATGGAGGCGCTCGCGTCGAACTTCGCGCTCTCACCGCCGGCACCGGCGCAGGAATTCGCGCTCTCCGCGTTCAGCGAGGAGAGCTACGCGGAGCGCGAGGAGGCGGTGGCGGGCTTCGCCCGGGCGCGCTCGCTGATCCTCGAGGCGGAACCGGCGCTGAACTGGGGTGCGGCCGCTCCCTCGGACGGGGCGTTCTACTACTACTCCGATCTCGGGCCGCAGCTCGAGCGCTTCGGCGACTCGGTGCGCTACGCGCGCGCCCTGCTCGAGGGCGCCGACGTCGCGGTCGTGCCCGGCGTCGACTTCGACCCGGCCGCCGGCGACCGCGCGGTGCGGCTCTCCTACGCGGCGGGCGAGGCCGCGATCGCCGAGGCGCTCGAGAGGATCATCAGATTCCAGGGATAGTCGTGAGGAGCCGGGGCGCCCGCGGGGCACCGTCATGGGCGACGGGAGCGTTACGCCCCGAGCCGGATCGGGGTCCCTGAGGCAACGCCGACGCGCCGCTGCAGCGCCTCGTCGACGTGGGCCGGGGGATCCTGCGCCGCGTCGACCGCGAGTCCGAGTTCCCGCAGCACCGCGACCTCCGCCCCGCCGAGATCCACCACCACCGCGCTCACCGAGTCGGCGAGGGGCCCCTCGAGCGCCGCGACCGCGCGCGACAGCGCCGAGCGGGCGGCGCGGGCGAGCGCCGCCGGATCCTCGTCGCCCGCCGCCACCTCGGCGTCGCAGTAGACCACGCCGTCGCCCGAAAGCGCCTCGGCGACGATCGTGCGGCCCGTGCCGCGCACGTGGACCTCGAGCACGCCGCTGGTCGACGCGGGGGCTGCTGAGAAGGGCAGCGGAATGCCGGAAGGGGCGCCGCCGTGATCGCGATGATCCGGTGACGCCCCTCCGAACGTGAACTTCAGATCCATGGGATCCAGGGTACGCCCTCTCGCTTAGGCGTTGACCGCGAGCACGCCCTCGACGGTCGTGGAGGCGAGCTCCGGGAAGGCGTCGGCGACGCCGGCGTTCGTGATGACGCCGTCGTGCGCGTTGAGGCCCCTGGCGAGCGCGGCGTCGTCGTTCAGCGCCCTGACCCAGCCCTTGTCGGCGAGGGAGACGACGTAGGGGAGCGTCGCGTTGGTGAGGGCCGCCGTCGAGGTCTCCGGCACCGCGCCCGGCATGTTCGCCACGCAGTAGTAGATCGAGTTGTGCACCCGGAAGGTGGGGTCGTCGTGCGTGGTGGGGCGCGAGTTCTCGAAGCAGCCGCCCTGGTCGATGGCGATGTCGACGAGCACCGAGCCGGGCTTCATCTGCGCGACCATCTCGTCGGTGACGAGCTTCGGCGCCTTCTCGCCCGGGATCAGCACGGAGCCGATCACGAGGTCCGCGTCGCGCAGCGCCTCGGTGATGTTGTGCGCGTTCGACGTGCGGGTCTGGATGCGGCCCCCGAACTCGTCCTCGAGCTGCTTGAGGCGGGGGATCGCGATGTCGATGACCGTGACCTCGGCGCCCATGCCGTAGGAGATGCGGGCGGCCTGCTCGCCGGCGGCGCCGCCGCCGATCACGACGACTTTGCCGCGACGGGTCGCGGTGACCCCGCCGAGCAGCACGCCGCGCCCGCCGTTGGCCTTCATGAGCGAGTAGGCGCCCACCTGCGCGGACAGGCGGCCCGCGACCTCGGACATGGGGGCGAGCAGCGGCAGCGCGCGGTTGGGCAGCTGCACGGTCTCGTACGCGATGGCGGTGGTGCCCGACTCGAGCACCTTCTCGGTCAGGGTCCGGTCGGCTGCGAGGTGCAGGTAGGTGAAGAGCACCTGGCCCCGCCGCATCCTGGCGTACTCGGCGGCGATGGGCTCCTTGACCTTGAGGATCATGTCGGCCTGCGCCCACACCTCGTCCGCGGTCGCGACGAGCTTCGCGCCGGCGGCGGCGTACTCCTCGTCGGTGATCGCCGAACCGACTCCGGCGCCGGCCTGCACGAGCACCTCGTGGCCGCGGCGGGCCAGCTCGAAGACGCCGGCCTGCGTGATGGCGACGCGGTTCTCGTTGTTCTTGATTTCGGTGGGAATGCCGACGCGCATGATCTGCTCCAGAGATGTTGAATGCGGTGTGTGAACCATCTGCCCGTCGGCGACCCTCCGTCGGTGCGACGGGCGCTGTCAGGATGACTCCGATTGTGCAGCATATTCGCATTCCGCAAGTAAAGCGCGAATTCTCTTCGGATGCGGTCGCTATTATGGAAGAAAATGAAGTGAAAGGTGGTGTGCGATGTCTGATGGATCGAAGAATCTGCGCCCGGACGCGGACCTCGACGACGTCGATCGCAAGATCGTGGAGGAGCTGCAGGCCAACGGCCGCATCACCAACGCCGAGCTCGCCGAGCGGGTGGGGGTCGCGGCGTCGACCTGCATCGCGCGCGTGCGCAGCCTCGTGTCGAGGCGCATCATCACGGGCTTCACCGCCACGGTCGACCCGCGGGCCATGGGACTCGGGCTCGAGGTGCTCGTGGGGGTGACGGTGCGCTCGGGGGCGCGCCAGCGGATCGCCGAGCTGAGCGAGGAGCTGCGCTCCCTGCCCGAGGTGATGCAGCTCTTCTTCCTGGGCGGGGTCGAGGACTTCATCATCCACCTCGCGGTGCGCGACTCCGATCACGTTCGCGATTTCGTGATGGAGAACCTGTCGGCCCACCCGGCCGTCTCGTCCACGCGCACGAGCATCGTCTTCAGCCACCACCAGAACCCGGTGCGCGTGGAGGATTGAGGCGAGAACGCAGCGCGTCCCCACCCCTTGCGCGCTGCGGCCGCCGAGTCAGGGTGCCCGGGCCGCCGACGCGATCCCGAATCGGCGTGCGCCTTTCGGGCGCTCCATCGTCGGCGAGCCCCCGAAACACGCACACGGATGCGCCCGTGTCGATGGGCCCCGGGGTGGTCGCGGGCCCGCGCGCGTCGTAGTCTGGAACGGGGAGCTCGGGGCGGTCGGTCCCGGGAAGGCGGGGAACACCGGAGCATGGGAGGGACGCCGGATCATGACGAGGGCGCTGCTGATCGTCGACGTGCAGAACGACTTCACCGAGGGCGGTGCGCTGGGCGTGCCGGGCGGCAACGCGGTCGCTGAGCGGATCAGCGAGCTGCTCGGAACCTCGGACGGCTACGACCTGGTGATCGCGTCCCGCGACTGGCACGAGCCGGAGGGCGACAACGGCGGTCACTTCGCGGTGGACGGCGCGGAACCCGACTTCGAGACCACCTGGCCCCCGCATTGCGTGCGGGGCACCGAGGGCGCCGACTACCACCCGGCGCTCGACATCGACCGGGTCGACGTGCACGTGCGCAAGGGCATGGGCGAGCCGGCCTACTCCGCGTTCGAGGGCCGGACGACCGACGGGCGCGTCCTCGCCGAGGTGCTCGCGGAGCGCGGCGTCGATCGCCTCGACCTCGCGGGCATCGCGACCGACTACTGCGTGCGCGCCTCCGCGCTCGACGCGCTGGGGCTCGGGATCCGCGTGCGCGTGCTCACCGACCTCGTGGCGGGCGTCGCGCCGGAGAGCTCCGTCGCCGCGCTCAAGGAGCTCGCCGCCTCGGGCGCGGAGTTCGCCTGAGAACCGCGCGGCCCGCTAGTGCTCGGTCCGGGGTGAGAGCCGGGTCTCGTAGGCGTCGAGCGCGAGTTCGGCGGCGCGCAGCGCCCGCGAGCTGTAGCGCCCGATGGCCCGCTCCTCGAGCAGCGCCTCCCGCTGGGCCTCCAGAGCGAGGCGGGCGAGCCGCTGATACATCTGCCCCGGGGTCTCGGGCCCCTGCACGTCGACCGGTGCGGTGGGGGCGGCCGCGACGAGGATCGGGATGAGCGCGCTCTTCGCGCTCTCCCGTGCGCGCCTCACGGAGGCCTCGAGAGCCTCCCGGCGCTGCGCCTCGCCCTCGGCCGCGGGGCCGGCCTGCTCGGCGACCGCGTCGGCGATGGCGTCGTCGGCGGCCTCGAAGAGGTCCCGGCCGAGCGCGGCGAGCTCGGCCTTCTCGCCTCCCGCCCCGGCGCCGTCGGGCCACAGCCTGCGGATGAACGCAGGCAGCGTGAGGCCGTGCAGCAGCAGCGTGACGACGGCGACCGCGAACGCCGCGAGCACGATCTGCGGGCGGTAGGGCACGGTGGTCGGGATCGACTGCGCCGCGGCCAGGGTGACCACGCCGCGCATGCCGCTCCACGAGAGCACCGCGCCGTCGCGCCAGCCCAGCTGCTGCTCGCGCTCGTGGTCGAGGTCGGCCGCGGAGCGGCGGGTGCGGATGTCGAGCCGCCGGAGCCGTTCGCGCATGCGCCCGTCGGTGCGCTCGGCGATCCCCGAGCTCTGCACCCGCTCGTTCAGCTGCGCGTACCCCGCCTTGCGGCGCTCGTACTGCCGTGTGATGCCGCGCATGCTCGCGATGAGCGGGACCATGAAGCCGGCTCGGCAGACGATGAGGATCGCGACGAGCGCGAGCGAGAGCAGGCCGATGTGCTCGATCCGCAGCTCGCTCTCGCCCACCTGATCGACGAGGGAGTGCAGCTGCAGGCCCATCAGGAGGAAGACGCCGTTCTCGAGGATGAACTGCACGGTGCGCCAGTTGAGGCGCTCGTTCATGCGAGCGGAGGCGCTGAACCTCCGGGAGGCGTGGTGGCCCGTGTAGAGGCCGGTCACCACCACGGCGAGCACGCCCGAGGCCTGCAGCTCCTCGGCCGGGATGAACGCCACGAACGGCACGATGAACGAGACGATCGTGTCGTGCACCGGGTTGGTGAGCTTCGAGCGGATCCACACGGTGATGAGGCCGATCGCGAAGCCGACCGCGACCGCGACCGAGACGGAGAAGAAGAACGCGCCGGTGGCCGTCGAGAGCGCGAAGCTGCCGGCGACCGCCGCGACGGCGGTCTTCAGGAGTACGAGGGAGGTGGCGTCGTTGACCAGGCTCTCGCCCTCGAGGATCGAGACCACGCGCTCCGGCATGCCGAGCCGCTTGCCGATCGAGGTGGCCGCGACGGCGTCGGTCGGGCTGATGACGGCGCCCAGCGCGATCGCGGCGGGCAGGGGGATCGAGGGGACGATCCAGTGCACGATGAAGCCCACCACCACGGCGGAGATGACGACGAGGATCACGGAGAGCCCGATGACCGGCCGGAAGTTGCGGCGGAAGTCGATGATGGGCACGTTGACGGCCGCTGCGTAGAGGAGCGGCGGCAGCACGACCACCAGGATGATCTCCGGGTCGATCTCTACGAAGGGGACGAACGGGAGGTAGCCGATGCCGATGCCGAGCACCACGAGCAGCAGCGGGGCGGCGACGCGGATCCTGCTGCCCAGGATCGACGCGCCGACGAGGATGACCACCGTGGCGACGGCGACGAGCTCGAACTTCATGACCGTATGCTAGCCGCCGGCCGCCTCGGCCAGCTCGACGGGACCTGGTTCGAGCCCGTGGAACTCGGACCACCGGGCGTGCTCCGAGGCGAGCGCGGCCGGATCGATCCGCGCCCCCGGGAACGGGGCGACCCCGATGCCGCCGCCCTTGCGAGCGTTCCTCCTCCACGTGCCCGCGACCCTCCCGCGATGCACGACGGTCGCGAGGAACACGCCGTTGCGGCCCGGGACGATGCGCTCGAAGTGCTCGGGCGCGAGTTGCGCGTCGCGCACGGCGTAGCCCAGCAGGTGCTCGTCGAAGGACGGCAGGAGCAGCCAGTCGGGAACTGCGGCCGCGGAGCCGAGCACCTCGGGGGAGGCCCACAGCGCCCCAGCGGCCCCCGACACCCCGGCGAGCCGCACCCGCTCGAGCGCCCCCGACTCCGCGGCGGCCTCGAGCCCGCGCCCGGCCTCGGCCGCGGTGAGGCCCGCCCACCACGCGAGGTCCTTCGCGCGGACGGGGCCGCGGGCGGCGGCGTAGCGCGCGGCCAGCTCGGCCAGCGGGTCGTCAGGGGTGCGCGGATGCCGGATCCACTCCTCCGCGAGCACGAGGCGGGGTTCGACGGAGCCGTCGGTCGGTCCGAAGGTCGCGAGCCCGTTCTGGCACAGCCACCAGATGACGTGATAGCGCCAGGCGCTCTTCCAGTCGATGCCGGCCTCCGTCCAGGCCGCGGCGAGCCCGTCGCGGTCGAGTCCCTCGCCCCGCGCCGCGAGTCCCGCGAGCGCCTCCCGCGAGACGTCGATGAGCCGGTCGAGCACCTCGTCGCTCATGCCCAGGAGCTCGCGTCGCCTCGCCGCGCCCGCCACCGGCTTCCGGTTCGTCGCCGCCTGGATCCACCCGACGTCCTCCGCCGGGACGACGTGGATCGTGCCGCGGACCGGCCACGAGCGCACGATCCTGCCCTCGGTGAAGGCCGCGGCGACATCCGCGACGCCGACCTCGCTCCCGGTCAGGTTCGCCGCGCGCGCGCCGAGCGCCCAGCGGGAGGAGCGCCAATCCTGTCCCTGCACGGCGAGCATGCGGTGCGCGACCGCGGCGACGCGGTCGGATCCCGAGCCCGCCCCCGCCCCTGACCCCGCCGCGTCCGCCGTCAGTCCCAGCGCGCGCATGCGCAGCACCGGCAGGTCGTCGGAGGTGATGGTCTCGGTCATGGGGTCAGTGTAGACGGGGCCTCCGACACGGCGTGCGGGCCGGTCGGCCGAGCCCATGGTGGACGTGCTCTCGGCCCGGCTGCGCTCCGCCGGATCAGCCGCCGAGAGGGCCCGATCAGCCGCGGAGAGGCGGGGCGGCCTCGGTCGTCCCGCCGTCGCCCGGGTCGTCGTTCAATTCCGCTTCGAGTTCGCTGCGGGCGGTCAGGAGCTCCTCGATCGCGACCTCGAGCTCCATCCGGCCCTCGGGCGCGATCACGCTCAGCGCGCCCAGGCACTCGCCGCCCTGCATGATCGGTACGGCGACCACTTCGATCGCGTCGCCCATCCAGATCGCCCGGTGCAGCGAGTAGCCCAGCGCTCGGATCTCCCCGATCGCCTCGGCGTGAGGGCGGCGCTCTTCGTCGGTCGCGTGCGGATCGAACGCCAGAAGCACCTGCCCCGACGTCGAGTGGAGGGGGAGCAGGAGCTCCGCCTCGCGCCGCACCGAGAGCGGGCGCTCCGGCTCGTAGCGTTCGACGATGAGAGCCGCATCGCCGTTGCGCACGGCGAAGGAGATGGCCTCGCCGAGACGCGATACCAACTCGCGCATGCGGCGCGTGACCGGCTCGGGCACGCCGGCGTGCGCCGTCGCGAAGCGGCCGAAGGCGGCCGCTCGGACCGAGAGCCGGTAGTGGCGGCGGGAGTCCTGCTGCACCCAGCCGCAGTGCAGGAGGGTGGTGAGGTACTGGTGCGTAGCGGGCCGGCTCCATCCGAGCGCATCGGCGATCTCCGACAGCGCGAGCGTCGTTCGCCCGAGCTGCGGGAAGACCTCGAGCGCACGAATCGTCTTCGCGACCGACTGCAGGGTGGTGGGTCCCGACAAGCGTTTCTCCGTTCAGGGGCGCAGGGCGATCTCGGTGCCGGCCGTCGCGGCGGGATCCGTCGGTGCGTACCCGGCGGGTGGGAGCGTTTCGCCCGAAGTGAATCCACAGTAGCCGACTCCTCCTGCCGGATGCTTGACGGCCCCGGCGGCTCTCCCTAGTATATTTAACATAGCTGAATTCAAATTAAATAATAATTAATCTGTTCGATGAGCTCGGCTATTCGGAATCGATGACGATTGGAGCGGATGCGATGCGGAACCCCTATCTCGACGAGGTCTTCTCCCCGGATCGGGTCATGGACCCGCGGAGCCTCGCGGCGATGCAGCCCAACCGGCTGAGTGCGTCGCGAAGCTTTCTGGCGAAGATGCTGCACGAGGGGTGGCGGGTCGACCGCGACGAACTCCGGATCGACGCGCGCGGCAACGGCTCGGCGAGATACACGATCACCACGCCGACCGGGAGCATCACCTTCGCCGCTTGGCTGCGCGAGCCCCGCGGCGCGAATCGCACCGGACGCATCATCGGGACCTCCTGGGACATGCTGGGAACGCTGATCGACGGCATCGCCACCGACGCGCAGATCGAGACATCGGAGACCGAGCTCCCGAAGCTCTACGAGGGTCGCGCGCCGGAGGGCACGCTGATCTGGATGCGCTCCAACCAGAGTCTTCGCCTCTTCCGCCATGTCCGCGATTCGCTCGCGACGGGTGGGCAGCCGGATGCCGCAGAGGTGAAGCGCGTCGGCTATCTCATGCGGAACACCGGCCTCGACGGCAACGGCACATTCGGTTCCGCGTCGTTCCCCGCGATCGCCGGCGATCATCCGCTCGCGGTGTCGTATCACGCTCAGATGCTCTCGGCGTATCTCATGCGCGAGCTCTCGGTCGACGTCGTCGAGGAGCTCGCCCGGCTCGATGCGCCCGCCACGGCCGTTCGCCTGGCGCCGGAGGTGCGCCGCCACATCGGCGTCGGCAACGGGTCGGCGCTCGGCCTCGTGATGTTCGTCTACAACCGCCCCGTCCTCATCCACTCCTACATCGCACTCACGATCGAGGTCCTGCGGCACGTGCTGGAGCTGCCGCTGGAGCCGGGAGACCCACGTTTCGACCGTCTGGAGTCGCTCCTGGACCGCACGATCCGGTACCGCGTACTCGAGGACACGCGGTACCGGGTGTTCACGGGCGGGAAGCAGCTCGCCGCCGACCTCCGCCGGATCCGCGCGGTCGTAAGGGCCGCCCGCCGCGGCGAGCTCGTCCGCGGTTCCGCGGAGACCCTGCTCGCCGCCGTGCACCGGTACGCCGGCGCTCGAGTCGCCCCCGAGGCGCTCCAGACGCTGAACACGCTGCTGATCGAGCTCGCGCCGGATCACGCTGACGCGCTGATGCAGAAGCGGCTCGCGTTCGAGGAGTCCCTCGAGTTCGACCCGCGTACTCCGGCGAGCGAGATCCGCGAGGCGCTCACCGAGACGTTCGGATGGGCGTTCGAGCTTCCGCTGAACGATCCCGCGCACCGGGACCGGACGTGGTACCAGTCCCGCGCAGCCGAGGAACCCCGCTCCGGTCCCGCCGAGGAGGTGCCGGGCGCGCACGAGGTGATCCCGAACTACCCGTCGCGGGCCCGTGAACTGCTCGGCGCCCTCGACGCGAGCGACGCGGGAACGCCCGTGGGGGCGATTCTCGCGGAGCACCCCCATCTCGAGCACATGGCCCGCTCCGCGCTCGCGCTGCGCGGCCTGCCGTATGCGGTCCCGCACGCCGACCCCCACGACATCGATTTCGTGCCGGTGTGGCTCGTCCGTCTCGTGAATGCGTTCGTTCACGGACTCGACCGCACCGAGGACTTCCTGAACCGCTCGGTGCTCGGTCTCATCTTCGACGGCGCCCCCTTCCGCGACGAGCTCGCGACGGCACCGTCGGACGCGTGGTGGTGGACCTATCGGCCCGCCGGAGGGCGAGGGACCGCGGAGCCGGACGAGCGGCCCCGGGCCGTGCGCGCGGCGGCGGTGCTTCCGGCGCTCGCTCCCAAGGAGAGCGCCATCATCGCGCCGGAGCACCCTGCGGGCGACCGGATCACGATGAGGTTTCGCGAACTCCGCCTCGCCGCGGGACGGGCGATGCAGGCGCTGGGAGTCCCCGAGGGATCCTGGCACGGTGCGCGCGACTTCTTCGTGACCTCCCTCGTGGCCGACCGCACGGCGGTCCAGGGCTTCGGGGAGGCGCTCGCCCGTTCGATCGCGCCGGACGGCTCCGCGCCCGAGTGGCGTGCTCCGGCGGCCGAACGCTCGGAGCGCCTCATCGAGCTCGACTGCCACGGGCAGAGCCTGCACGCCGTGGGCCACGTACTCGTGCACGCGATCGCCTCGGCCTCGACCGCAGGGGGAATCGACGTGCGTCTCGATGCGTTCGAGCCGGATCGCGCGGAGGCGGGGCTCGTGCTCGCGCTCGCACGGGTCGGCGTCGAGCTCGCACGGGTCGACGAGCTCGGCCCCGGCGCCTACCGGGCGCGCATCCCCGAAGAGCCCGAGGCGGCCCGGGCGCGGTACCGCACCGCCTTCCGTGCGTTGATCCTCGACGGTCTCGAGGTCCCGGCGCAGCAGTGGTGGGACGTCTACTACCCGGCCAATGCCGGCCTCTACCCCGACACGCCGCTGTCGAGGCAGCACACCGGCACCGTCAAAGACGTGTATGTGCCCGGCCAGCGTCTGACGCGCCTCTTCGATCCCGAGGAGGTCGAGCGCTCGACCGATCCGAACCGCGACACCGATCAATTCATCTCGCTGAACACCGACCAGCCCGCATCCGTCTGAGGAGCATCATGATCTACGTCGACAGCCTGCTCTGCTCGCCGCTCGAAACCGAACGACTCGACGACCGCCGGTACCTGGAAGAGGTCGCCGAGGGCGGACTCGGGGCGATCACGGTCACGGTCGGTTTCTGGGAGGACGCCACCGAGTCCATGGACCAGATCGTGAAGTGGCGCAACATGGCCGAGGACAACGCCGACCTCGTCGAGATCGCCTACCGGTCGAGCGACATCAGGCGCATCGCCGAGTCGGGGCGCACGGCTATCGTCCTGGGCTTCCAGAACCTGGCCTTCCTGCAGGGGCGCCTCGGCTACGTCGAGCTCTTCGCGCGCATGGGCACCCGCGTCGGCCAGCTCACCTACAACATCCAGAACGACATCGGCGGCAGCTGCTACGAACCGCACGACAGCGGTCTCTCCCGCTACGGCAGATACGTGGTGCAGGAGATGAACCGCTGCGGCATGGTGATCGACCTCTCCCACGTCGGCGAGCGGACGACGCTCGACGCCATCGGGGCGTCGGACCAGCCGGTCGCCATCACGCACGCGAACCCGGCGACGCTGGCCCCGCACCCGCGCAACAAGTCGGACCGCGTGCTCGACGCGCTGCACGAGCGCGGCGGGGTCATCGGGGTCTCCGTCTACCGCAACCTGGTGGGGGAGTACACGACGCCGCAGCGGTGGTCCGAGCTCGTGGCCTGGACCGTCGATCGCGTCGGGATCGAGCACGTCGGGATCGGCACCGACCTCGACCAGAACGGCGGGTTCGAGTACGTCGAGTGGATGCGGCAGGGCCGGTGGGCGCGCGAGATCCAGTACGGCGCCTCGAGCGCATCGAAGCCCGGCCCCACGCCGCCGCTCGACTGGTTCCGGTCACCCGCGCAGTTCCCGAACGCCGAGCGGTGTCTCCGCGAGCGCGGGTTCGCCGAGGGCGAGGTCGCCGCGATCATGGGCGAGAACTGGCTGCGCTTCTACGACGAAGTGTTCCGAGAGATCTAGGACGAGAAGGAGAAGCACCCGTGGCAGTGATCGATACGTCGACGACGACGTACACCGGATCCAATCTGAGACCGTTCCTCAACGCGGAGCGGATCGTCAAGCGCTTCGGCGCGCACCGAGCCATCGACGACGTGTCGCTGGCCGTCGGGCGAGGCGAGGTCATATCCGTCATCGGACCCTCGGGAGCCGGGAAGAGCACGTTCCTGCGCTGTCTGAATCTGCTCGAGATTCCCGACTCCGGCGTCCTCGCGATCGGTGGGGACGAGCTCGCCTTCGACGACGGCGCTCCTCCGAAGCGCGCAGAGGTCGCGAGGCTCCGCCGCCAGGCCGGTATGGTGTTTCAGTCCTTCAATCTCTTCCCCCATCTCACCGCCGCGCAGAACATCGAGCTCGCGCAGAAACGGGTGCTCGGTCGCACCCCTGCCGAGGCGGAGGGCCGCGCGCGGGCGCTGCTCGAGCGCGTCGGTCTAGCGGCGAAGGCCGACGCGTATCCCAGCCAGTGCTCGGGAGGCCAGCAGCAGCGCATCGCGATCGCCCGGGCGCTCGCGATGGACCCGGAACTCATGCTCTTCGACGAGCCGACGTCCGGGCTGGATCCCGAGGTCGGCGCCGAGATCCTGAGCGTCATGCGGGAGCTCGCGGACTCGGGTATGACGATGCTCATCGCAACGCACGAGATGGAGTTCGCACGGCACGTCTCGAACCGCGTCGTCGTGATGGTGGACGGCGCGATCGTGGAGCAGGGCCGGCCCGAGCAGATCATGACCGAGCCGAAGAGCGAGCGCGTGCGGCGCTTCCTCTCGGCGGTCCTGGGGCGATGACATGGGCGAGGCACTGGTCGCGATCGTCCTTGCGGCAGGCATGACCATCCTCCTCACCGCGGTCTCGGGCGCGGTGGGAATCGTGCTGGGCGCGCCCGTGATGCTGCTCTCCCGCAGCCGGCTCGCGCCCGTCCGTGCTTGTTACTGGGCGTTCGTGCATCTCGTGCGCGGCGTCCCCACGCTCGTGTGGCTGTTCATCGCGTTCTTCGGCATCACTCAGCTGGGAATCACGCTGACGGCGATCGCATCCGCGATGATCACGCTGAGCGTCATCGCCGTGGCCAGCATGGCCGAGATCTACCGCGGCGGGCTGAACGCGATCAACTCCGGTCAGTGGGAGGCGAGCGCGGCGCTCGGGCTCGGGCCGTGGAGCGCGGCGCGCGACATCCTCTTCCCGCAGCTCTTCCGCGCGGTCTCGCCGACCGTCGCCACCTATCTCGTGGGGCTCATCAAGGAGTCGGCGCTCGCCTCGACCATCGGCGTCGCCGAGATCACGTTCGTCGCGGGACTGCAGGTGCAGTACTTCGGAGACGGCCTCACCTTCTTCGCATTCGCGGGCCTGGTCTACCTGGTGCTCAGCGTGCCGCTCGGCGCGCTGTCGAGGGTGATCCACGCCCGCCTGACTCGGAGGTACGCGGTGCTATGAGCGACTTCTCCTGGCTATGGAGCTGGCCGGTTCATGTCCCGAGTCTGCTCCCGGGACTGGCCGTGGCCATCCTCATCACCGTGCTGTCGTGCACGATCGGCTATCCCCTCGGCTTCTTCCTGGCGCTCCTGTCGGAGTCGCGCAGCGCGTGGATCCGCTGGACCGCGATCGTGGTCGTGGAGACGGGGCGCGGCGTGCCCGCGCTCGTACTCCTGTATCTCGTCTACCGCGGGCTCCCGCAGTTCGGCGTGCTGCTCGAAGCGCTGCCCGCGTCGGTCGTCGCGCTCACCGTGACCGCGGCGGCGTACTCGGCCGAGATGATCCGGGCGAGCATCGCGGCACTTCCACCGGGCCAGACCGATGCCGCGGATGCGCTCGGGCTTGTTCGCGCAGACCGCTTCCGCTTCGTGATCCTGCCGCAGGCGGCGAGGATCTCGATCCCGCCGCTCGTCAACCTGACGATCACGATGTTCCACATCACGTCGCTCGCGAGCGTCATCACGGTCGCAGAGATCATGCAGGCGGCGTATCTCAGCGGCGCGATCAACTGGCAGTACATGTCCGTGTACATCGCCGCCGCGTTCGTGTACGCCGTCATCGCAATCCCGGGCGCCGTCCTCGCTGGCCGGCTCGAGCGCCGACTCTCGGGAGATCGACCGCGCGCGAGACGTCGGCGCGCGCGTGCGCCCGAGCCTGTTCTCTCGTGAGTCCGCCTCGGCCCCGATCCAGCACGACCCCCAACTCCACCGAATCCAGGAGGCATCGATGAAGAACCGAATGATCCGCATCGCCGCGCTCGGCGCGGTCACCGCGCTGCTGCTCACCGGGTGCAGCGCACCGCAGGAGTCCTCGGGCTCAGCGAACCAGAGCTGTAAGCCGGCTCACGACGGCGTCGAGACGATCACGCCCGGCGTGCTCACCGTCGCCACCTACGACTACCCTCCCTTCGCCTACATGGAGGAGGGCAAATTCGTCGGGATCGAGGGCGAGATCATGAACCGCATCGCGGAGATGGAGTGTCTCGAGGTGAAGCTCGTCCCCGGCGATTCCTCGGCGATGATCACCTCGGTGCAGACCGGCCGCGCCGACACGACGCTCGGCAGCTGGTACCGCACGGCCGAGCGCGCCAAGGTCGTGCGGCTCAGCGAGCCGGTCGTCACCTCGCCGCTCTCGGTCGTGTCGACGACCGGGATCAGCACGGTCGACGAGATCGCAGCGCTCGACACCGTGGGGGCGGGGCAGGCGCTCGTCGGGATCGAGGAGCTGCAGGCCCTCCTCGGCGACCGGCTCAAGCTCTACACGACGAATGACGCGGAGTTCGCGGATTTTCAGGCGGGCCGGATCAAGGGGGCGGTGCTCGGGCTCGGGGCCGCCGTCGCGCTCCTGAAGCTGTACCCCATCGAGGGGGCGACGGTCAAGCCCATCGAGGCGGATCCCCGCCTCTCCGCGACCGTGAACGTCGGCCAGACGAACTTCCCGGTGAATCTCAAGAACGAGAGCCTCGGGAAGGCCATCGACGCGGATATCGCGACGCTTCGCAAGGAGGGCTTCATCGCGAAGCTCGCCGAGAAGTACGGCTTCCCCGCGGAGATCGCCGAACCGGGAGAGCCGAATCTGCTGTGAGCGGCCCCGGTGCGGGGCGATTCGACGCCTCGCACCGGACCCGCGCACGGTCGTCCGGCAGGGAGCGACCGCGGCCGCCGTGCTCGGTGCGCCTACGCCGAGAACCGCGCGCGGCGATACTGCGGCGGCACCAGTCCCGTCGCGGAGGGGGCGCGGAGCTCGTGCGCCCAGCGGATCGGCAGGTGCGGGTCGGCGAGCAGCGGACGCGCCAGCGAGATCACGTCGGCCTGGCCGGACGCGAGGATGCCTTCGGCCTGCGCCGCCGAGGTGATGAGCCCGACGGCGCTCACGGGCAGCGGCCCGCGGCGCACGCGCTCGGCGAGCGCGACCTGATACGAGGGGCCGACGGGGATGCCCGCGCCGGTCGTGTTGCCGCCCGACGAGACGTCGATGAGGTCCGCGCCGTCGTCGGCGAGCCACTCGGCCACTGCGGCCGCCTGCTCGACGTCGAAGCCGCCCTCCGTCCACTCGGTGGCCGAGACGCGCACCACGATCGGCAGTGCCGGGTGCCGATCCCGGATCGCCCGCACCGTCTCGCGCAGCAGCCGCGCCCGCCCCGCGAGATCTCCGCCGTAGGCGTCGTCGCGCCGGTTCGAGAGCGGCGAGAGGAACTCGTGGATGAGGTACCCGTGCGCGGCGTGCACCTCGACGGCGTCGAGACCGGCCGCGACCGCCCGGTCGGCGGCGTCGGCGAAGCCCCGCACCACGCGCGCGATCCCCTCGGCGTCCAGCTCCCGCGGCACCGCTAGGTCGCCGAACGGGACGGCCGAGGGAGCCGCGGTCTCCCACCCGCCCTCGCCCTCGGGCACCGAGCCCTCGGGGAAGCCCGGGAGCCACGGGTGGGTGGACGCCTTGCGGCCCGCGTGGGCGAGCTGCACGCCGATGCGGGCCCCGTGCCCGTGCGCGATCTCGGCGAGCCGCGCGAAGGCCGCGGTCTGGTCCTCGTTCCACAGGCCGACGTCGCGCGGCGAGATGCGGCCCTCGGGCACGACCGCCGTCGCCTCGACCATCACCAGGCCGGCGCCCCCGCGGGCCAGGCCGCCGATGTGCTGCAGGTGCCAGTCGCGCGGCACGCCGTCCTCCTCCGACACCGAGTACTGGCACATCGGCGCGACCCAGAGGCGATTGCGCACCTCGAGGTCTCGGAGGCGGAACGACTGGAAGAGGAGCGGATCGGCCATGACCCGGGAGTCTACTCCTCGGGCGAACGCGGGAAGAATCCGCGCGGCGGGACGTTGCACCCTGTGACGCGGCCCGCCGGCGGCACCGCGACACCCAGCGCGACACCCCGGAGGCACCCCGCATTGACCACGCTCCTGCGCATCCTGAGGTTCACCCGATCCCTCACCCCCTACTACCTCGGCATCATGATCGCCGCGGCCGTGGTGACGGCGGCCGGCCTCGCCGTCCCCTTCATCACGGGCCGGGTCACCGACGTGATCGTGAGCGCGGTGGGCACCGCCGCGGACGGGAAGGGCGCGGTCGCCGACGTCGCGGGCGAAGCGATCCGCATCGTCGTGCTGCTCGCGATCGCGCTGCTCGCGGTGAGCCTGGTCGAGGCGGGCATCGGCAACGTCGGCGGCTACTGGGGCGACGTGATGAGCGCCAAGATGCGCACGATCCTCTCGACGCGGTACTTCGAGCAGCTGCTCGCGCTGCCGCAGCGCTACTACGACAACGAGCTCACCGGCACGATCGTGGCCCGGCTCAACCGCTCCATCTCCGAGATCACGAACTTCATGAAGACGTTCTCGAACATGTTCGTGACCATGCTGTTCACCACGATCTCGGTGCTCGCGATCAGCGCGTACTACTACTGGCCGCTCGCGGTGCTCCTGGCGGTCGCCTACCCCCTCTACCTGTGGTTGACCGCGCTCACGAGCCGCAGGTGGCAGCGCCTGGAGGGCGAGAAGAACGATCACGTCGACGTCGCCTCGGGGCGCTTCGCCGAGGTCGTGGGGCAGATGCGGGTGGTCAAGTCGTTCGCGCGCGAACGCGACGAGCTCGACGCGTTCAGCCGCCGCTTCGAGAGCACCGAGCGCCTCACCGGCCTGCAGTCCCGGCACTGGCACGCGATGGACGCGCTGCGCCAGGGCGTGCTGTACGCGATCTTCTTCGTGCTGTACGCGATCATCTTCGTGCGCACCGTCACGGGGTACTTCACGCCCGGTGAAATGGTGATGCTGATCCAGCTCATGGGCATGGCCCGTCAGCCCGTCATGAGCCTCAGCTGGGTCGTCGACGCGGCGCAGCGGGCGATCGCCGGGTCGAAGTCGTACTTCGAGGTGATGGACCTCGATCCGGTGCGCGTCGACGGCGGCGGGGACCGGCCGCGGGAGCCTCGGGCGACGACGAAGCCGGCCCGCGCCGGTGATCCGGATCGTCCAGCCGTGTCGTTCCGCGGCGTGCACTTCGGCTACGACGACGATGACGTGCTCGCGGGGATCTCCTTCGACGTCGCCCAGGGGGAGCGGATCGCGTTCGTCGGCGAGTCGGGCGGCGGCAAGACCACGATCACGAGCCTGCTCATGGGGCTGTACGGTGTGCGCTCGGGCACGATCGAGGTGGCGGGCGCGGGGGCGGGCCTCGAGGATCTGCGCCGCGGCATCGGGGTGGTGTTCCAGGAGCCGCACCTGTTCTCGGGCACGATCGCCGAGAACATCGCGTACGGACGGCCCGACGCGACGCGCGAGGAGGTCGGTGCCGCGGCCCGGCGGGCCGCGGTCGACTCGTTCGTCGGCGGGTTCCCGAACGGATACGACACCGTGATCGGCGAGCGCGGCGTGAAGCTCTCGGGAGGCCAGAAGCAGCGCATCGCCGTGGCCCGGGCCATGCTCAAGGACGCGCCGATCCTCGTGCTCGACGAGGCGACCTCCGCGCTCGACACGAAATCGGAGCGCCTGGTGCAGGCGGGGCTCGAGGACCTCATGCGGGGCCGCACGAGCCTCATCATCGCGCACCGGTTGTCGACCATCGCCGAGGTGGACCGGATCGTCACCCTGCGCGACGGGCGCATCGACGAGGTCGGCACCCCCGCGGAGCTCGCGGCGTCGGGCGGCATCTACGCCGAGCTGCTCGCGCTGCAGGGCTCGACGGCGAAGGCCGACCGCAGGCGGCTGCGGGAGTTCGAGGTGGTGTGAGACGGCCTCCGCCGCCGCTCCCGCCCCCTTTCCGCCCCGCCCGGCGGCGGCCCGGAGCCGTGAGCGTCGGAGGTCTGTGCCAGGGTTGGAGTGTCCGACCGACCGCGAGATCCCGAAGGAGGGCCCGATGCACGAGATCAAGTGCCCGCACTGCGGGCGGGCGTTCACCGTCGACGAGGCGGGCTACGCCGACATCATCAAGCAGGTGCGCGACAGCGAGTTCGAGCAGCAGCTGCACGAACGGCTCGAGTTGGCCGAGCAGGACAAGCGGAACGCGCTCGAGCTCGCCAAGACCGCGGCCGCCGCCGAGCTGCACCGGGCCGAGGCCGCCAGGGAGGCCGAGCTCCAGGATCTGCGGGCGAAGCTCGACGCGGGCGAGACCGCGCGGAAGCTCGCGGTCGCGGAGGCGCTCGGCTCGGTCGAGAAGGAGCGGGACGCGCTCGCGAACGAGCTGGCGCGGGCGAAGCGGGAGCAGCAGGCCGCGGTGGAGCTGGCCGAGGCGAAGCTCGTCGCCGAGCTGCAGCGGGCGGCCGCTGTGAAGGACTCGGAGATCCAGGATCTGCGGGCCAGGCTCGAGGCGGGGGAGACCGCGCGGCGCCTCGCGATCACCGAGGCGGTCGGCGCGGTCGAGAAGGAGCGCGACGAGCTGAAGAACGGGCTGGAGCGGGCGGAGCTCGAGAAGCAGCTGGCCGAGAAGTCCCTCAAGGATCGGTACGAGATGCAGCTCAGGGATCGCGACGAGGCGATCGAGCGCCTGCGCGACATGAAGGCGCGCCTGTCGACCAAGATGATCGGGGAGACGCTGGAGCAGCACTGCGAGACGACGTTCAACCAGATCCGGGCCACGGCGTTCCCGAACGCCTACTTCGAGAAGGACAACGATGCGCGCACGGGCAGCAAGGGCGACTTCGTCTTCCGCGACGCCGACCTGAGCGGCGTCGAGGTCGTGTCGATCATGTTCGAGATGAAGAACGAGGCCGACGGCACGGCGACGAAGCACAAGAACGAGGACTTCCTCAGGGAGCTCGACAAGGACCGGCGCGAGAAGGGCTGCGAGTACGCCGTGCTCGTCACCCTGCTCGAGCCGGACAGCGAGCTGTACAACAGCGGGATCGTCGACGTCTCGCACCGGTACCCGAAGATGTACGTGATCAGGCCGCAGTTCTTCATCCCGCTGATCACGCTGCTGCGCAACGCGGCGCTGAACGCGCTGAAGTACAAGGCGGAGCTCGAACTCGTCAAGGCGCAGAACATCGACATCACGAACTTCGAGAGCGAGCTCGAGGCGTTCAAGGGCGCCTTCGGCCGCAACTACGATCTCGCGGCGCGGCAGTTCCAGGAGGCCATCAAGCGCATCGACACGTCGATCGCCGAGATGCAGAAGGTGAAGGAGCAGCTGCTCAAGTCCGAGAACAATCTGCGCCTCGCGAACGACAAGGCGCAGGGCGTGTCGATCAAGAGGCTCACGAGGGGCAACCCCACGATGCAGGCGAAGTTCGCCGAGCTCGGACGCGGCGGCCCGGATTCGGGCGCGTAGGACCGGGAGGGGAGCGCACGCATGAACCTGGGATCGATCCTCGACTCCACCTCGTTCTCGGAGGCGGACGCGGTCTACGCGGCCTTCGAGGAGTGGGCGCGTGAGGAGCGCGGCCTGCGGCTCTACCCCGCGCAGGAGGAGGCGATCCTCGGCGTCGCGCTCGGCAGCAGCGTCATCCTCGCCACCCCCACCGGCACAGGCAAGTCGCTCGTCGCCATGGGCGCGCACTTCATCGCGCTCGCCGAGGGGCGCCGCACGGTCTACACCGCCCCCATCAAGGCGCTCGTCAGCGAGAAGTTCTTCGACCTGGTCGAGGTGTTCGGCGCCGAGCACGTGGGAATGGTGACGGGCGACACATCCATCAACTCCGAGGCCCCGATCCTGTGCTGCACCGCCGAGATCCTCGCCAATCTCGCCATCCGCGACCGCGACGGCGGCGGCATCACCCAGGTCGTCATGGACGAGTTCCACTTCTACGCCGAGCCCGATCGCGGCTGGGCGTGGCAGGTCCCGCTGCTGCTCATGGAGCGGGCGCAGTTCCTGCTCATGTCGGCGACGCTCGGCGACGTCACGGAGCTCGCCGCCGACCTCACCCGCCGAACGGGGCGCGACACGGCGCTCGTCACCGGCGTCGAGCGACCGGTGCCGCTCAGCTTCTCCTACGAGGCGGCCCCGGCCCACGAGGTGGTCGAGCGGCTCATCGAGGACCGGCAGACGCCCGCCTACCTCGTGCACTTCAACCAGTCGCACGCCGTCGAGCAGGCGCAGGCGCTCGCGAGCATCCGCGTCGTCGATCGGGCCGGCCGCGACGAGATCGCCGAGGCGATCGGCGGCTTCCGCTTCTCGACCGGCTTCGGCACCACGCTGTCGCGACTCGTCCGCGCGGGCATCGGCGTGCACCACGCGGGCATGCTGCCCCGCTACCGCCGCCTCGTCGAGCAGCTCGCGCAGCGCGGCCTGCTGCGGGTCATCTGCGGCACCGACACCCTCGGCGTCGGCATCAACGTTCCCATCCGCACCGTCGTCATCACGGCGCTCTCCAAGTTCGACGGCGAGCGGATGCGGCGACTCTCGGCTCGCGAGTTCCACCAGATCGCCGGCCGCGCCGGGCGCGCCGGCTTCGACACCGAGGGCGACGTGATCGCCCTCGCCCCCGAGCACGAGATCGAGAACGCGAAGGCGGCGGCCAAGGCCGCCGCGAGGGCCGCGAGCGGGGGCGGCAAGAAGGCGAAGCCCGTCAAGAAGAAGGCCCCGCCGCAGGGATTCGTCGCCTGGAGCGAGCAGACCCTCGAGAGACTCGTCGCCTCGCAGCCCGAGCCCCTCGTCAGCCGCATGCGCGTCACCCACGCGATGGTGCTCGGCGTGATCGGCCGCGGTGAGGAGCGGGAGGGAGAGGCGCTCGCCACCATGCGCACGCTCGTGTTCGACAGCCACGAGCCCCGGGCCGCGCAGTACGCGCACGCCCGCACGGCCGTCGGGATCTTCCGCACCCTGCGCGCCGGGGGCATCGTCGAGGTGCACGAGGACGCGCGCGGTCAGCGTCTGCTGCGCCTCACGGTCGAACTGCAGGCCAACTTCGCGCTCAACCAGCCGCTCTCGCCGTTCGCGCTCGCGGCCATCGAGCTGCTCGACCCCGAGTCCGACGGCTACCCGCTCGACGTCATCTCGATCATCGAGTCGACGCTCGAGGACCCGCGGGCGATCCTGCGCGCCCAGGAGCACCGCGCGCGCGGCGAGGCCGTCGCCGCGATGAAGGCCGAGGGCATCGAGTACGACGAGCGCATGGAGCTGCTCGAGGAGGTGACGCATCCCCGCCCGCTGAAACCGCTGCTCGACGAGGCCTTTCAGGAGTACGCGAGGGAGGTGCCGTGGGCGCGCGATTACGAGCCGCGGCCCAAGTCCGTGGTGCGCGACATGATCGAGCGCGCCTTCGGCTTCCGCGACCTCGTCTCCTTCTACCAGCTCGGCCGCGCGGAGGGCAGCGTGCTGCGCTACCTCAGCGACGCCTACCGCGCCATCGAGCGCACCGTGCCGGAGCGGGCCAAGAGCCCCGAACTCGAGGAGCTCATCGAGTGGCTCGGGGAGCTCGTGCGGCAGATCGACTCCAGTCTCATCGACGAGTGGGAGGAGTTGTCGCACCCCGACCCCGAGGCGCACCGCAGGGCGCGCGAGCTGCTCGGTCTCGATGCGGGCGGCGGCGGAGCTGCGGCGCTCGGCCCGCCCGTCCGCTCGGTGCTCGCCAACGAGCGGGCCTTCCTGGTGATGCTGCGCAACGCGCTCTTCAGGCGCGTGCAGGCCGCAGCGCTGGAGCGCTACCACGAGCTGGCCGAACTCGACGGCGCCCTCGCCGGCACCGCGGCTGGGGCGGGGATCGGCGTGCCCGGCTTCGGCGAGCAGCGCTGGCGCGACGCCCTCGCCGGCTACTACACCGAGTACGACGAGATCCGGGTCGACGCCGATGCCCGGGCCCCCGCGCTGCTGGAGCTCGACCGCGGGCCGGACGCGACCGCCGCGGGCGTCTGGCGCTTCCGGCAGGTGCTGCTCGACCCCGAGGGCGACCGCGACTGGGGCATCGAGGGCGTCGTCGACCTCGCCGCCTCGGAGGCGGAGGGGGAACCCGTCGTGAGGGTGGAGCGCGTCGGGCCGTTCGCGGGGTAGGGGCGCTACCCCTCCGCGCCCTTTCCGCCCTTCCCGTCCTTTCCGCCGGCGATCACCGCGGCCACCTCCTCGTCGGTGAGCGACCGCCACGGCGACTCCTCCGGCCGCACGAGCGCGGCATCGGGGCTGTCGCCCTGCGTCCACCACTTCGCCTCGTAGCCGGACCCGTCGAAGAGCACGCGATCCCCGCGCCGGTACTCGGCGGCCTTCTGCCAGGCCGCGTAGGCGTCGGCGGGAAGCCGCGGCCGCTCGACCGGCTTCTCGCCGGGCAGCACCGGCCCGAGCAGCCGCCAGGGCTGCGCGCCGCTCTCGGTCGTCTGATCCGGTTGGTCGCCCTGCGTCCACCACTTCGCCTCGTAGACGCTGCGCCGCCACACGACCTTCGAGTCGGCGGGGTAGGACGCGTCGGAGCTCCAGATGGGATAGGGGCTCGTCTTCGGGTCGTCCTCGAGCGTCCCCGCGGGGTTGCGGGGCGTGGTCTCGGCGAACTGCACGATGCTGCCGGGCCGTTGCGCGCGCAGCGTCGCCGCGAACTCGCCCGTCTTCTGCGCGACGCCGCTGCAGGAGTCGGAGACCCGCTTCGGGTCCGGCCAGTTGGCGTCGCACTGGCGATCCCGGTTGAGCGACCACATCGACATGCGCACCATGCCGCGGTCGGCGGCGAACCGCGCGAGGTCCTTCGCGTCGGCGAGGCCGAACACCTCGTTCCGCACGTCGTTCTGACCGATCATCACGGTGGCCGACACCCGGCTCCACGCGGTCGCGTCGCCGATCGAGGCGCCGACCTCCTGATACAGCGCGCGCAGTTGGCCCTGCACCGCGGACAGGCTGTCCCGGACGGTCGCGCCCAGGCCGGCCGAGCCGGAGTTGTAGTTCATGGTCATGGCGTTGACGCCCGCGAGGTCGACGCCGGCCGCGAGATACGCGCGGACCGTGCGCAGGCCCTCGAAGGTCAGCCCGTCCGGCGCGACCGGCAGGGTCAACCAGACGTCGAGGCCGCCGTCTGCCTTGCGCCCGTTCTGCACCTCGGCGATCGCGGCGGCCTGCCGCTGCACGGCCCGTTCGTCGGTGAGCAGCTCGCCCTCCACGTCCATGTCGATGCTGCCGAGCTCGTAGCGGTCGACCACGCTGCCGTAACCTTCGGCCAGCGCGGAGTCGCTGTTGCAGGTGAGCGCGAGATCCGAGTTGGCCTGTCCGCCGAACGACACCATCGCCGAGCCGCCCAGCATCCGGAAGCGCGCGAGGCGGCGGTCGAGATCGAGGTTGCTCTCGGCCTCGTCCAGTCCGTACACGCCGCCCCACGCGGGGGTGCACGCGTTGCCGCGCGATGCGACGATGAACGCGAGCACCACGTTCCGCTGGCCGCCGGACCCGAGAGACTCGAAGGCGTAGCTCGGCGTCGCCGTCACGTCGACGTAGGCGTCGAACCAGGGCTCGCGCTCCGAGGCGAAGCGCTCGTCCTGCCAGCGCGCCCAGCCGTAGAAGCCGCTGCCGACGAGGCCGGCGACGATGACCATCAGAATACTCAGCCGGAACCACGAGAGCCGTCGCCCCGGAAACCACTTCGCCATACACTCCCCGTCCCCACGGCACACGCGGGGGCAATGGGCCGCCCGCAACCTCAGCTATGCTATAGGAGGGCGAGTCGATGTTCCGCAGACGCCTCCCGGGCGGGGAAGAATCCCGGGAGGGCAGAGGGGCGGGGCCGCTCGTCTCAGCGGGGAGCGTACCCCGACCACGCGCGTGAATCGGGGATCAGTGGCACAGGAGAACACACGTCGTCGTCAGTGGGGCGCCGAGCGGCGCTCCGAGCCGCTCGCGATCATGCACTCCCGCCCGAGCCCCGGCGCCATCATCTGGGCGCGCGCCGCGATCGTCATCACCGTGGTCTCGTGGTGCGCCTACATGGCCACCACGATCGTGCGACTCGTGGTCGAGGGGGCGAGGGAGTCGTACATCTTCCACGTGCAGACGCTGGTGTACGGAATTACGGTGACGGCGCTGACGTTCTCTGCGGTGATGTACCTCACCGCCCGGTACGGCGCCCTCGTGCGCTTCCGCGAGCACCGCCGCGTGGAGCGCGCCCTCATCGACGCGCACTTCGCCGGTGCCGACGCCGGCTCCGATCCCGGCTCCGGCTCCGACTCCACCGTGACCGTGCTGATCCCGAGCTACGATGAGGAACCGGAGGTGGTGCGCTACACGCTGTGGTCGGCTGCGCTGCAGGAGTTCCCCTCGGTGCGGGTGGTGCTGCTCATCGACGACCGCGAGGAGGGGCTGCAGGGCGCGGCCCTGGAGCGCCTGAACCGTACGCGGGGCCTGCTCGGCGAGATCTCGGAGGCGCTCGAGGCGCCCCGCGAGCGAGCGCTGGCGGCGATGCGGGAGTTCGAGGCGAGCGCCCCGGAGCGCCCCGGCCCCGAGGACGCGAAGCGGGCCGCCGACGCCTACGGGGAGGCCGCGGCCTGGCTCGACCGCTTCGCCGCGGACGAGACCGTCGACGACCACATGTCCGAGTTCTTCGCCGAGCAGGTGCTGCTGGGCCTCTCGAACGACCTGCGCCTCACCCGCCTGGCGCTGAACGCGGCGCATGAGCAGGGGGCGTCGCCCGACCGCGAGCGCCTGGCCCAGCTGCACCGGCGCCTCGTGTGGATCTTCAGCGCCGACATGGCCTCGTTCGAGCGCAAGCGCTACGCCTCGCTCTCGCAGGAGCCGAACAAGGCGATGAACCTCAACTCCTACATCTCCCTCATGGGCCGCAGCTACCGCGTGGCCGACGAGACGGGGGAGCGGATCCTCGAGCCGTTCGGCAGGCACGACGACGGCGAGGCCGACCTCGTGATCCCCGACAGCCGCTACCTGCTGACGCTCGACGCCGACTCGCAGCTGCTGCGCGACTACTGCCTGCGCCTCGTCTACCTGCTGGAGCAGCCGGAGAACGCCAGGGTCGCGGTGACGCAGACGCCCTACTCCTCGTTCCGGGGCGCCCCCACGCGCATCGAGCGCATCGCGGGCGCCACCACCGACCTGCAGCACATTCAGCACCAGGGGCTCACCTACTTCAACGCCACGTTCTGGGTGGGCGCGAACGCGGTGATCCGCAAGGCCGCTCTCGCCGACATCGCGGTCACCGAAACCGTCGGCGGCTTCGAGATCACCACCTACGTGCAGGATCGCACGGTCATCGAGGACACCGAGTCGAGCATTGACCTCGGCCTGCACGGCTGGAGCCTCGAGAACTACCCCGAGCGGCTGAGCTACAGCGCGACGCCGCCCGACTTCGGCTCGCTCATCGTGCAGCGCAGGCGCTGGGCGAACGGCGGCCTGCTCATCATGCCGAAGCTGCTCGAGATGGTGCGCGCCAGGCGCAGCACCCCGGCGCGGGTGCGCCTCACCGAGCGCATGCTGCGCACCAACTACATGTCGTCGCTCGCGTGGGCGAGCTTCGGCCTGATGTTCCTGCTGTTCTTCCCCTTCGACTCGCGCCTGCTGAGCCCGCTCGTCGTCGCCGCCGCGCTCCCGTACTTCATCTCCATGGGGTTCGACCTGCGCGCCAGCGGGCACCGCTACGGCGACATCCTCCGCATCTACGGGTTCAACCTGGTGCTGCTGCCCGTCAACCTCGCCGGCGTGCTGAAGTCGATGCAGCAGGGGGTGACGGGCGAGAAGATCCCGTTCGCGCGCACGCCGAAGGTGACCGGCCGCACGGCCGCCCCCGCGCTCTACGTGATCCTGCCGTACGTGATCATCGGCTTCTCGGTGCTCACCGCGGTGCGCGACTTCAGCGTGGGCAACTGGGGCAACGCGGTGTTCGCGAGCTTCAACGCGGTCATGGCGTCGTGGGCCACCTTCTCGTACATCGGCATCCGCGCCTCGATCGTCGACGCGGTGCTCGGGATCGTCGGCTGGCTCTACGTGCCCGAGAAGAAGCCGCGATCGAAGCGGGCGAGCCTCGTGGATCCCGACGCCGAGGTCAACTGGCAGGCGATCCTGTACCACGGCGACCGCCGCCTGCGCCGCGACCTCGCCCGCACCAGCGACCGCAGACGGCGCCTCAGTACGGTGCGCGCCGAGGTCGACGGGGTCGGGACGGCCGGAGCGGCCGGCGGGCCCGGGACCGCCGGAGCGCCGGAGACCGCCGGAGACCGCGCGCCGGGCTCGGCGGCTGAGGCCGCGGCGATCCGGAAGGAATCGGAGCCCGCGGCCCGGTAGCCCCGCAGTGCGGTCCGATGGCACCAAATGCTTTTAGGCTCTTCGGATCGGGGGTGTAGACCCGGCCGATTCTAAGCCTGTCCGGAACGAAGACCTCGTAAGAGAATCAGGGTATCTAATCCAACGATTCTCTTCACGAGGTCTTCGTGCTCAGCGCTACCCTCTCAGCCCCTGATGTGACCACGTTCCACCGTCTTGACGAACTCGGACTCATCTGTTGAGCCGAGGTTTCGGGAAGCGCGGATGTGACGATCGGGTCCAGAACCCGGCGTACCACCTACCCGGACTCGGGGTACCAACTCGACCCGCTCACCAGCTTCGATCTTCGCTCTGCGGTGCTGCTGAGCGCCTTGCAAGCGAGATCGTCCTCGATATTCGGGGCAGTTGGGAATGGGTCGCTTGAACTTTTGGGAAGCAGCCTCCGCACCGTCCGCCTCGGCCGCGAGGTCAAGTTCAGGAACATCAGGGGTGTCAATTACAAGCGCCTCTTCGGAGTCGTTCTCGGCAGGATCCCATTCGATCACTTCTTCAGCGGAGTCCTCAGTCGCTGGAGCACTCACAGGCGCCACCCCCGAAAACCACAGCGGCTGCGGAGAGAGCAATCGCTCCCCGAACTCAAGCATTCGGAACTTCATCGGCCTCTCCTGCATAAGAGCGAATGAACAGCATTGCCGCGTACGGCGCCTCAGCCAGAATCGGCAAACTCACTGTGAGATTCGAAGCAAGGGAATTCGAGTGCGGTGCTAAGTATGAATTGTTCATAGTTTCTTAAATGGATATGCGAGAGTTTATCGAAGCTTGAGTAGTGGGCGTAGCCCGAAGAACACGAAGTCGCGCTGGCGGCCCGCAGAGACTTGTCGCGAATGAAAAAGCGGAGATCGGTGTGGCGAACGCGAGTGGGCACTCGCGCCCACGACCACCACGATAGTGAAGGGGGAGCGGTGGAACTCGGGTGACCCGGCTACTGAACTGCGGTCCCCTCAAGTTGACGTCTTGTCAACTATGACAACTTACCCACGCGCCCAATTCTGAAGCCCAGGAGAGCAGAATCTGCAGATTTGTCCTCCTGGGCGTCGATCGTCTGTCCGGAGCTCGGCGGCCGAGGCCGCGATGAATCGGAAGGAATCGCAGCCCGCGGCCCGGGGGCCTCGCAGCGCGGTCCGGCAGGGTCGGCGAGGCTCGGTAAGGTGGCTGCATGGCCACGTCGAGAGGGCGCGGGCGGCCGCGGGGCGGTTCCGATTCGCGCAAGCGGATCCTCGCCGCCGCCGTCGAGGAATTCGGCGAGCGGGGCTACGAGGGCGCGACGATCCGCTCGATCGCGGCGCGCGCGAAGGTGGACTCCGCGCTCGTGCATCACTACTTCGGCACCAAGGCGGACCTCTTCGCCGATGCCGCCGGGGTGCCACTGCGGCCGGACATCGCGGTGCCGACGATTCTCGCGGGTCCCCGCGACGAGGTCGGTGAGCGGGTGGTGCGCTACGTGCTCGAGTCGTTCGAGCGCGACGAGGTGCGGCGCCGGGGCGTGATGCTGCTGCGCGCCGCCGTGAGCAGCAGGGCGGGAGCGCCGCTGCTCGCCGGCTTCCTCTCGCGTGAGCTGCTGTCGCGCGTGGCCCGCAGCCTGGGCACTCCCGACGCCGAGCTGCGCGCCTCGCTCGTGGCGTCGCAGATCGGGGGTCTGCTGATGACGCGCTACGTGCTGCGGCTGGGGTCGATCGCGGACGCCTCCGTCGACGACCTGGTGGCGCGGATCGGGCCCACCGTGCAGCGGTACCTCTTCGGCTGAACCGCGACCTGCCCCGCCCGTTCCGGGCTGCCCGCGAGTCCGCCCGGGCGCCGTGGCTCGGACCCGCCGGCGCCTGCAGGGGCGCATTGGCGCCTGCCGAGGCCCACCCGCTCCCGCCGAAACATCACGATTCTTCCGAGAGCCCACGGAATTTGCGCAAATATCGTGGCGTCTCGGGAGAATCGTGGCGTCTCGGGAGAACCGTGGCATCTCCGCGAGAGGGTTGACGCGCGATCGATCCCGACATAAATTCACTTCATGATGAATTATGCGAACGTCGATCCCGCCGTGGAGATCGAGGATCTGCGCGTCCGCCGCGGACGCACGACGGTCTTCGACGGGCTCGGGGTCGAGATCCCGCGCGGTGCGATCGTCGGTCTGCTCGGCCCTTCGGGCTGCGGCAAGACGACGCTCATGCGCGCGATCGTGGGGGCGCAGCGGATCCGCTCGGGGTCGGTGCGCGTGCTCGGCGAGGCTGCCGGATCGCGGCGGCTGCGCCGCCGCGTGGCGTACGGCACGCAGGGTGCGGCCGTCTACGCGGACCTCACCGTGCGCCAGAACGTACGCTACTTCGGCGCGCTCGTCGGCGCGAGCCGCGAGACCGCCGACCGCCTGATCGAGCGCGTCGGGCTCGGGGCCCAGGCCGGGCAGCTGGTCGGCTCGCTCAGCGGCGGCGAGACGACGCGCGCGTCGCTCGCGATCGCGCTCGTCGGCGACCCCGAGCTGCTCGTGCTCGACGAGCCGACCGTGGGGCTCGACCCGCTCATCCGCGCGGAGCTGTGGGGGCTGTTCGCGGGGCTCGCGCAGCGCGGCATCACGCTGCTCGTCTCGAGCCACGTCATGGACGAGGCGCTGCACTGCGACCGCCTGCTGCTCATGCGGGAGGGGCGCATCATCGCCGACACCACGCCCGCGCGGCTGCTCGCCGACACCGGCGCGCGCGATCCCGAAGCCGCGTTCCTCGCGCTCGTCGCGCCGCAGCCGTCGCGCGCCGGGGATCCCGAACCGCCGGCCGATCCCGGCGCCGCGCCGAGAGGAGCCGGGCGATGACCGTCTCGCCCACCCTCGCCACGGCCGCGCGCGTGCTCGGCCAGCTGCGCCACGATCCGCGCTCCGTCATGCTGCTGCTCGTCGCGCCGAGCCTGCTCGTCGGGCTCTTCGCCTGGCTGTTCAGCGACCAGGAGGGCGTCTTCGACCGCCTGGGCGGCGCGATCCTCGCCCTCTTCCCGTTCATCGTGATGTTCCTGATCACCTCGATCACCACGCTGCGCGAGCGCCGCTCGGGCACGCTCGAGCGCCTCATGACCACCCCGCTCGGCAAGTGGCAGTTCATCCTGGGGTACGCGCTGGCGTTCGGGATCCTGGCGCTCGTGCAGGCCGTCGTCACAGTGGGCTTCGCGGTCCTGGTGTGCGGGCTCGAGGTGGAGGGAGCCGTGTGGCAGCTGGCGCTCGTGGCCATCGTGGATGCGCTACTCGGCACGGCGCTCGGGCTGCTGACGAGCGCGTTCGCGCAGACCGAGTTCCAGGCGGTGCAGTGGATGCCCGTGCTCGTGTTTCCGCAGGTCATCCTGGGCGGCCTCTTCATGCCGCGGGATCAGATGCCCGACGTGCTCACCGCGATCTCGGACTGGTTGCCTCTGAGCCACGCGATCGACGCGATGGAGGCCGTGACCGCCGGGGAAGGGGCGTGGGAGGTGGCCCGCCCCCTGCTCGTGGTCGGCGCGTTCGTGGTGGTCGCGCTCGTGCTGGCCTCGGGCACCCTGCGCCGCCGCACGGCGTGAGCCGGGTCGATACGGGAGATCTGAGGCGAGATTCACCCGAGTCTCCGTCGGGCGATGAGCGTCTCCGCGCACCGCCGCGCCCGTACCCGGGCGCCCGCACCCCGCCCACCGCAAGTAGCCTGGAACGCGTGACCCTCTCGCAGCAGCAGTTCCTGTCCGCCGCCGACCACACCCTGCTCGCCCCCGGCGCGACACGGGCCGAGATCGAGGTCTTCCTCGCCGAGGCCCGGGATCTGGGCGTCGCCCGCGTGTGCGTCAGCCCGTCGCTGCTGCCGCTCGCCGCCGCGGCGCTCGGCGGGATCGAAGCGGTGACCGTGGTCGGATTTCCGAGCGGTGCGCACCGCCCCGAGGTCAAGGCCGCCGAGGCCGCGCGTGCGGTCGCCGACGGAGCGCACGAGATCGACGCGGTGCTGAACCGCGGGCTCGCGCGGGCGGGGGAGTGGGGCGCGGTCGAGGCGGAGATCCGCGCCGTGCGCGAGGCGTGCCCAGGCCGCGTGCTCAAGGTGATCCTCGAGTCGGCGGCGCTCTCCAACGCCGAGATCGTCGGCGCCTGCCGGGCCGCCGAGGCTGCCGGGGCCGACTTCGTGAAGACGTCGACCGGTTTCGACCCGGCGGGAGGCGCGAGCGTGCACGCGGTGCGCCTCATGGCGAAGGCCGTCGGCGGCCGGCTGGGCGTCAAGGCGTCGGGCGGGATCCGCACCGCCGCCGCGGTGCGCGAGCTGTGGGCCGCGGGCGCCACGCGGTTCGGGGTGTCGGGCACCGCTGCGATCCTCGCCGGATGGGACCACCCGGATCCGGGCGCGAGCACCGCCGGCCCGGGCGCCTACTAGAATCTCCCCATGCGTCTCGGAGTGATCGACGTCGGATCCAACACCGTCCACCTGCTCGTGGTCGACGCCCACCCGGGCGCGAGCCCCGTGCCCTACCACTCGCAGCGCACGGTGCTGCGCCTGATGCGCTACCTCGACGCCGACGGCGCGATCGTGGAGGAGGGCGTGCGGCGCATCGTGGGCGCCATCCGGGAGTCGGCCGAGATGGTGCGCGAGATCGGCGTGGACGACATGATCGCCACGGCGACGAGCGCGATCCGCGAGGCGGCGAACGGCGAGGAGGTGCTGGCGCGGATCACCCGTGAGACCGGCGTCACTCTGCGGGTGCTGTCGGGCGAGGACGAGGCCCGGATCACGATGCTCGCGGTGCGCCGCTGGCTCGGCTGGTCGGCGGGGGAGATCCTGCTCTTCGACATCGGCGGCGGCTCGTTCGAGATCGCGCAGGGCGCCGACGAGTACCCCGACGTGCAGGTGTCGCTGCCGCTCGGCGCGGGCCGATCCACCATCAACTTCCTGCCCGAGGATCCGCCGTCGCGCGAGGCGGTCTCGAGGCTGCGCGCCCACGCGCGGGCCGAGTTCACGCGGGTGCGGGAGGAGCTGTTCCTCGAGCGGCCGCGGCCGAAGCGGGTCGTGGGAACGTCGAAGACGATCCGCTCGCTGGCCCGGCTGATCGGCGGGCCCGCCGATCCGGTGACCGGCGACCTCGCGCCGCTGCACTACGTCGGCCTGCGCGAGTGGGAGCCCACGCTGCGCGACATGCCGGGATCGGTGCGCGAGTACCTGCCCGGCATCACGCCAGAGCGCGGCTACCAGATCATGGCGGGCGCGGTCGTGCTGCGCACCGCGATGAAGGTGTTCGAGGTCGACACGCTCACGATCTCGCCGTGGGCGCTGCGCGAGGGCATCGTGCTGCGCTACATCGACGCGCTCGACGGACGGGGCGCGGATCCGGTGAGCGAGGCGGAGACCGCCCGCGCGGCGGGCTAGCCGGAGCCGGCGCGGCGGAATCGGTGCTGGATCGAGGATCGGGAGGCGATGATGGGAACGGGGGCGCGGCGCCCCGCTGTCGCGGCAGCTGCTGCGCGACACCGGGATGCCGGTGACCGAGGTCTGCCTCGCGGTGGGGTGCACGAGCCTCGGATCGTTCAGCACGCAGTTCCGACGCTTCGTGGGCGAGAGCCCCTCCGCCTATCAGGATCGGGTGCGCGACGAGCAGCTGGCGCGCCTGCCGGGCTGCGTGGTGAAGATCTTCTCCCGCCCCGTGGTGTGAGGCCGGGCGACGGTGCGCGGGGAGTGCAGTTCTCGAGAAGCACGCGGCACCCGACCCGCCCTACGCTGGCGGCATGGACACCACCGCACCAAGGCCGAAAGCGGAATGACGGCCGTGCGATGTGCTTCGGAACTCCCGCATCACTGCTGCTCACAAGGAGGGCCCCATGATCACCGGTATCGCGCTCGTCTGCCTCAACGTGCTCGACCTCGACGAGGCGAAGGAGTTCTACACCGAGAAGCTCGACTTCGAGGTGGCGATGGACCGCGTCGACGAGGGGTTCCGCTGGCTCGTGCTCACGATTCCCGGAACGCCGCCGACCCAGATGATGCTCGTCGAGCCGGGGCCGCTGCTGGTCGACGCCGACACCGCCGAGCGGATGCGGGAACTGGTCGCCCGCGGGTATCACGGCCTCGGCGCGCTCGCGACGGACGACTGCCGGGCGACGTACGAGCAGCTCAGGGCCCGCGGCGTCGAGTTCACGGAGGAGCCGCACGAGCGCTTCTACGGCATCGACGCCGCGTTCCGCGACCCCTCGGGCAACTTCTGGCGGCTCACGCAGCCGAAGCCGCTGCCGGCCGCTCACTCGGCGACGTCGAGGATCACCTTGCCCAGGTGGCCTCCCGCCGCGAGGATCTCGTGGGCGCGGGCGGCCTCGGCCAGCGGCAGGTGCGCCTGGACGGGCAGCCGGATCGAACCGTCGGCGAGCATGGGCCACACGAGCTCGCGGGTGCGCCGCAGGATGCGCCGCTTGTCGTGCGGGGCGCGGGAGCGCAGCGTGGTGCCGATGATGCGCGCCCGCTTGGCCATGAGCGCGCCCAGGTCCAGTTCGCCCCTCGAGCCGCCGAGGGTGCCGATCACCACGACGCGGCCGAACTCCCTCAGCACGCGCACGTTGTCGTCGAGGATCGATCCGCCGACCACGTCGAGCACGATGTCGGCGCCGCCGGCCTCGCGCACCGCCGCCACCAGGTCGGTGGTGCGGCGATTCCAGGCCTGCTCCGCGCCGAGTTCCCGGGCGGCGACGATCGCCTCGTCCGAGCCCGCGACGGCGAGGACCCGGGCGCCCAGGGCCCGCGCGAACTGGATCGCGAAGGAGCCGATGCCGCCGGTGCCGCCGTGCACGAGCAGGGTCTCGGTCGGCGATCCCGAGCCGCCTGCGGCGCCGTCCGCATCCGCACCTTCCGCTCCCGCACCGGCTCCCAGGCCCGCCTCGATCACGAGGTTCGACACGACGGTCGCGGCCACCTCGACGAGGCCACCCGCGTCGGCGAGCGGGAGCGACGGCGGCGCGGGCAGCAGCTGCTCCTCGGGCACCGCGACGACCTCCGCGTAGCCGCCGCCGGCCAGCAGCGCGACGACCTCCTCGCCGGTGTCGCGCCGGCGCCCCGAGACCTCGAGCCCCGGCAGCGGCGAGGCCCCGGGCGGAGGCGGGTACTTGCCCGATGCCTGCGCGAGATCGGCGCGGTTGACGCCGGCGGCGACCACGTCGACGAGGACCTCGCCCTCGGCCGGGATCGGCTCGGGGAGCTCGGCGAGCTCGAGGCGGTGGTCTTCGGTGATGGTCACGGCGCGCATGCGCTCATGCTAGCCGGGGCCTCCGACAGGATCCTCCGCTCGAGTCGGTCCGACGGGGTTCGCCGAGGCGAGTCGCCGCTACTCGAGCGCGGCGATGGCATCGCGGATCGCCTCGGCCAGCTGCCGCACCGCGGTCTGCGGCTGCTTGCCCGCCCCGTCGGCGGGGGCCGCGAGCAGCACCGAGCGCGCGAAGGCCGGGTCGTCGATCGGCCGCAGCACGACCCCGGGGTGGTCGGGGCCGCTCGCGAGGCGCGGCACCAGCCCCACGACCATGCGCGCCGCGATCATGCCGAGCATCACCTGGAAGTCGTCGGTGCGGATCGACACCTCGAGCGAGCGCCCGGCGGCCGCGAACGCGTCGATCACGACCTCGTCCATGGGGTCGTCGCGGGTCGCCCCGAAGAGCCAGCGCTCCTCGCTCAGCGCGAGCAGCGCGGGGACGTCGATGGGCGCGGGGACCGCGAGCGGGTGCCCCTCCGGCAGGGCGAGCATGAGCGGATCGCGCAGCACCTCCGTGGTGACGACATCGGCGCGGAAGGGGAGCTCGTAGCCGGGCACCGAGTAGACGAGGGCCGCGTCGAGCTCGCGCCGGTTGACGTGGTCGACGAGCGGCCCGAACTCCTCGAGCACGGCGTCGATCTCGATCCCGATCTCGTTCACCTGCGACACGATCGAGGGCAGCAGCTTGGCCGCGGCCGTCGGGAACGTGCCGAAGCGCAGTCGCACGCGGCCCATGTGCGTGAGGTCGCGCGCGTCCCGCAGCGCGCGGTCGGCGAGGGTGAGGATCTCCTCGCCGCGGTCGAGCAGCAGCACGCCGACGGGGGTGAGCGCGCTGCCCCGGGTCGAGCGGTGCAGCACCTCCGAGCCGACCAGCCGCTCGAGGTTCTTGAGGTGGTAGTCGACGGTGGGCTGGCTCCAGCCGAGCCGGCGGGCGGCACCTGTGACGGATCCCGCGGCGTGCACCGCGCGGAGCGCCTGGAGCTGCCGCAGGTCGATCATGCGTCAACTATGGCATATTTCAGCTATCACCCTTTGCCACCCTTGGCAACATACGTCGTATGTGACTCCCGAGAGGAGACGGGGATTCCGGGTGCGGCGCGCGACGGCGAGGATGGATCCCATGCTGCACGCCCCGGTGTCGAACGATCGCCCAGCCCCGCTCCGCACGGCCGAGGTCCCCTCCGTCCGGGACCGCGCCGATTTCCTGCGACGGCACGCCGAGACCCCGTACGCCGACGCCCTCGATCGCTACGTGGATCGCGGGCCGGTGCAGCTCATGGTGCCCGGCCACGGCGGCACCGGGCGCGGCCTCAGCGGCCGCCTCGCCGACTTCCTGGGGGAGCGCGCGCTCCAGCTCGACGTCCCCATGCTCATCGACGACGTCGACCTCGGCGAGCGCCCCCCGCTCGCCCGGGCGCTCGAGCTCGCGGCCGAGGCCTGGGGCGCCCGCCGCACCTGGTTCCTCACCAACGGCGCCTCGCAGGCCAACCGAACGGCCGCGCTGGCGGCCCGCGGACTCGGCGCGCACATCGTGTCGCAGCGCAGCGCGCACTCGAGCTTCAGCGACGGCGTGCTCGCGGCGGGGCTCATCCCCGACTTCGTCTTCCCGTCGGTCGACGACCGCCACGGCATGGCGCACGGCGTCTCGCCCGCGGCGCTCGATGCGGCGCTCGCCCGCGCCGAGCGCGAGGGCCGCGCGGCCGCCGCCGTCTACGTCGTGTCGCCCAGCTACTTCGGCTCGGTCAGCGATGTGCGCGGCCTCGCCGAGGTCGCGCACGCCCACGGCGCCCCGCTCATCGTCGACGGCGCCTGGGGCCCGCACTTCGGCTTCCACCCCGAGCTGCCGGAGTCGCCGGCGCGGCTCGGCGCAGACCTCGTGGTCTCGAGCACGCACAAGCTCGCGGGATCCCTCACCCAGTCGGCCATGCTGCACCTCGGCCACGGCCCCTTCGCAGACCGCCTCGAACCGCTCGTCGAGCGCGCCTTCACCATGACGGCGTCGACCTCGACGAGCGCGATCCTGCGCGCCTCGCTCGACATCGCCCGGGCGTCGCTCGCGACCGGCGAGGAGCAGATCGGGCGCTCCGTCGCGGGCGCCCGCGGCTTCCGCGAGATGCTGCGCGAGGATCCGCGCTTCCGCGTGGTGAGCGACGACTTCGACCACTTCACCGACATCTTCGCCACCGACCCGCTGCGCGTGCCGATCGACGTGTCGGCCGCGGGCGTGAGCGGGCACTGGCTGCGGCAGCGCCTCATCGATGTCGACGGCATCCACTTCGAGATGGCCACGGCCACCTCGCTCGTCGCCGTGATCGGGGCGGGCAAGACGCCCGACTACCCGCTCGTGCACCGCGCCATGGTGCGGGCGGTCGACTCGGAGGCCGCCCGGGCCGAGCGCGAGGCGAACGCCGAGGCGGGATCCTTCCCCGCCCTGCCCGCCCCGGGGGCGCTGCGCATGATGCCGCGCGACGGCTTCTTCGCGGCGACCGAGGTCGTGCCCGCCGCCGAGGCCGCGGGCCGTGTGTCGGCCGACACGCTGGCCGCCTACCCGCCCGGTATCCCGAACGTGATCCCCGGCGAGGAGATCACGGCCGAGACCGTCGCCTTCCTGCGCGCCGTCGCGGCGTCGCCCACGGGCTACGTGCGCGGATCGATCGACGCGGGCGTGACGCGGTTCCGGGTGGTGCGGGCGAGCTGATCCGACCGGAACCCACGCAGACGACGCAGACTTCGGGCATCCGCCCGGCAGAATGAGAACATAGAGAACCGACCCGAGGACAAGGAAGTCGACATCGATGGCAAGCACCCTCAGACAGCAGCTGTTCAGAGTGAAACCCGTACCCCGCGACGGGGGTGAGACCGGCAGCGCGCTGAAGCGCAGTATCGGCCTGTTCCAGCTGACCCTCATCGGCGTCGGCGGCACCATCGGCACCGGTATCTTCTTCATCCTCTCGGAGGCGGTGCCGATCGCGGGCCCGGCCGTCATCTGGTCGTTCGTGATCGCGGCGACAGTCGCAGGGCTGTCGGCGCTGTGCTACGCGGAGCTGGCGAGCAGCGTGCCGGTGTCGGGTTCCTCGTACTCGTACGCCTACAGCACCCTGGGCGAACTGCCCGCGATGGGCGTCGCGGCCTGTCTGCTGCTGGAGTACGGCGTCTCGACGGCGGCGGTCGCGGTGGGCTGGTCGCAGTACGTGAACCAGCTGATGGGCAACCTCTTCGGGATCCAGCTGCCCGCTGCCCTGTCGGCCGCGCCCGAGGAGGGCGGCATCATCAACCTGCCGGCCGTGATCCTCATCGCGCTCTGCGCCTTCCTGCTGATCCGCGGCACCTCGCACTCGGTCGTGGCCAACACGATCATGGTGATCATCAAGATCGCGGTGCTGCTGTTCTTCGTGGCCGTCGGCATCACCGGATGGAACACGAACAACTTCGCCGACTTCGCCCCCTTCGGATTCAGCGGCGTGATGACGGGCGCGGGCCTCATCTTCTTCTCCTTCGTCGGCCTCGACGCCGTGGCGACCGCGGGCGACGAGGCTAAGAATCCGCGCCGCAACCTGCCGATCGCGCTCATCGCCGCCCTCGTGGTCGTCACCGGCGTGTACGTGCTGGTCGCGCTCGCCGCCCTGGGCGCGCAGCCCGCTTCCGAGTTCGAGGGGCAGTCGGCGGGGCTCTCGCAGATCCTCGAGAACATCATCGGCGCCTCCTGGCCCGGCACGCTCGTCGCGGCCGGCGCGGTGATCTCGATCTTCAGCGTCACGCTCGTGGTGCTCTACGGCCAGACCCGCATCCTGTTCGCGATGTCGCGCGACGGCATGGCGCCCAAGGTCTTTCAGCGGGTCAACCCGCGCACCATGACGCCGGTCGTCAACACCATCATCGTCTCGGCCGCGGTCGCGCTGCTGGCGGGGGTGCTGCCCATCAACTTCCTCGCCGAGATGACGTCGATCGGCACGCTGGCCGCGTTCACGGTGGTGTCGGTCGCGGTGATCGTGCTGCGCAAGCGCGAGCCCGATCTCGAGCGCAAGTTCCGGGTGCCGCTGTACCCGGTGGTCCCGATCCTGTCGATCATCGGCTGCCTCTGGATCATCAAGGATCTGCGTCCCATCACCATCTTCGTGTTCCTCGGCTGGACCGTTCTCGTGCTGGTGTGGTGGTGGTTCACCGGCCGCAAGAACTCGGTGCTCGGTGAGCAGATCAAGACCGGCCTCATCGTGCTGGTGGGGCCGGGCAAGTACCGCGACGGCGACGCCGAGCGCGCCGCGGCGCACGTCGAGACGGGCGCGGTGCCGGTGGTCGCGTCGGACGAGGTGCGCGGTTCCGGGGCGGCCGGAGGCGCCGGATCCGCGCCCGGCGATGACGGGGCCGAGCGGTGAGCGTCGTCGTCGGCGTGGCGCCGGGCCACTGCTCGCACGCGGCGGTGAGCCTCGCGGTGCTGCTGGCGCGCTCGTCGGAGCTGCCGCTCGTGGTCGTGTCGGTCAATTCGGCGAGCTGGCCGCCGCGGCGCCCGCTGAGCGGCGTCGACGGGGAGTACCAGCGCTTCGTGCGCGAGCAGGCCGAGGCGGCGCTCGACGAGGCGCGGGGTCTGGTGCCCGGCGATGTCGAGGCGAGCTACGTGCTGCACGAGGCGTCGAGCGCGCGGCGCGGGTTGCTCGAGGCGTGCGAGAATGCCGGGGCGCTGCGCCTGGTCGTGGGCGCGAAGGATTCCGGGTCGGAGGTGATGCTCGGTTCGGTGGTGACGGGGTTGCTGCAGAGCGCGCACCTGCCGGTGGCCGTGGCGCCGCGGGGCTTCGCGGCGTCGGAGGGCGCGCGCCTGGAGCGGGTGACGGCCGCGTACAGCGGCTCGGAGACCTCGGCCGAGCTGGTGCTGGGGGCGGCGGCGATCGCGGCCGCCGCGGGCGAGGGGATCCGCATCGCGTCGTTCCACACGCGGCCGCGCGCGTTCATCGAGGCGCGGGTGGGGCGGGAGGTCGAGGATCAGATCCTCGCCGAGTGGGAGGAGCAGATCCGCGAGGACGCCGCCTCGATTCTCGACAGCATCGAGCGGTTCGAGCGGCAGCCCGCGTCGGTCGAGGTGGTGGTCGGCTCGGGGGACGGCTGGCACACGGCACTGCGCTCGATTCCGTGGCGCGAGGCTGAGGTGCTGGTGGTGGGCTCGAGCAGCCTCGGTCCGCTGGCCCGCATCTCGCTCGGCTCGCACGCGGTGAAGATCGTGCGCCACTCGCCGGTGCCGGTCGTGGTGGTGCCGCGTCGCGCCACAGAGGAGTACATCGCTCAGGCCCGTTGACGAGGTGTGCGCGGGTGAGCGTCCCGATGGGTGAGCGTCCACGGCTTGAGTGTCTGTCGACTCGACTCGTCCGTCCGCCCGCCCGCATGGCGGACGGCATCCGCGGTGTTCCGGCCGTTCTCGCCGAGGCGGCCGGAGCTTCTCTACGCCGCGAGCGTGAATCTTCGAGGCGGCGGGTCGATGCCGGCCCACGCGTACCGGAGTTCGACGCGGGTGGGCAGTGGGACCTGGCCTCCGCCCGGGTCGTGGAGGACGAAATCGTCGGTTCCGTCTCGGGTGATGCGCCAACCGCCGTGGTGGAGTTGCATGTGGTGGAAGCGGCACAGCAGAACACCGCGGTCGATGTCGGTGCGGCCGTGTCCGCTGCTCCAGGGGTCGATGTGGTGCGCCTCGCAGTAGGAAGCCGGGCGGTCGCAGGCTCTCCAGCGGCATCCCCCGTCTCGGATGGCGAGGGCGAGCCGCTGTGCTGGCGTGAACAGCCGTGTCGTGCGCCCGAGATTGAGCGGGTTGCCGCCGCGATCCACCGTCACCGGAATCGTGCCGACGGTGCAGGCCTGCTGCCGTGCCACCCACGCCGGGAGCGCCTCGACCTCGTCCTCCGCATAGGCCGCGCCGGCGCTCTCCGCCTCGTGCCGGTCGTCGCCGGAGAGCGGTGCGTCGACGACCTGCACGAGGCGCACCCCGGGCTGCCTGGCCCCGTACACGGACTCGGCGTCGGCGAGGCTTCCCGCCCGCAGCACATCCAATAACAGGTCGAACGCGAGTTGCTCGTTCGTGCGCGGATCCGCTGCGAGCTCTTCTGCGCGGGCACGCTCCGCCGGATCCACGAATCGGGGTCCGCCGCGCCGGGGCCGCAGGGCGGCGTTCAACACCGACCGCACCCAGGTCGCCGAGAGGTCGTCGAACACGAGGCTTCCGCAGGCGCGTCCCTCGCGATCCGTCCACATCCGGAACGACCGCGCTTCGTAGCGGGCCAAAAACCGTTCCTCGGCGCCGACCGGATCGAGCCGGTCGCGCAAGAACCGGGCGGCCTTCGCCAGCTCCTCCACCGTGCGCTCGCTCGCCTCGGCGATCAGTTGCTCGGCTGCGAGCGCCCATGCCGCATGATCATCCGAAGTCGCGCGTTCGCCGTCGCGCTGAGGCGGTTCCCCCAGGCCCCGCAGGATCGCATCGTGCTGCGCGGTGGAGATGACGCCCTCGAGCAGGGCCCGCCCCAGCGGCGCATGCCACGGCGCCTGCTCGGCGGATTCGTCGGTGCTTTCGAGCCCGCTCGGGTCGCCCGGGACGTCGTACAGCGATTCGCCGATGCGCACCTGCTTCGCGGCCTCGCTGCGGCTCACGCCCGTTACTCGCTGCACCAGCGCGACCGCGTTGCGATGCCCCCGCGACTGCGCCAGCCCTGCATGCCCCGACGCTCTGGATGACCGTCGCGCGACCGCCCCGACCGCGGCCACCCGCAGCCGCTCCGCCATCTGCCCCACCTCGGAGGCCAGTTCCAACAGTTCCAAGGCGGCCGCATCGTCCAGCCGATTCACCACGATCGGCAACAGGCCGGCATCTGAAATCTCGCCAGTGAGGTCGCGCAGCGCCGCGATCCTGGCCGAGATGTCAGAGAAGAATTCCATGTCCCAATTATCGCATCTGATCAGGGACTATACCTAGGGATAACTCCGCCATTCTCGCTCAACTTCGCGGGGTTGTGAGCGAAGCGGTCCGCGGTGACCCGAATCGTGGAGGATGATTCGCTCACACCTAGCCATCTTCGACGCCTTCCCCGCAATTCATCCACATTCGGGGCTGCAGGCTCCCGCGGGCAGCCGCGCTCGCGCATGCTGGTCCGCATGACTGATTCACGCGCTGATATCGATCGCGACCGCATTCTCGCCACCGACGCCGATCTTCAGGATCAGCTCGGGCTCGTCCTCGAGCGGGCGACCCACCGCCAGCTCTGGCTCCTCTTCCTCGACGATGATCGACGCTTGGCCAACCCGCTCATGCCCATGGACGATCACCCGGCGTCACCCGACGAGCTCTGCGATACCGATGATCTGGGTGTGGTGCCGTTCGCGCAGGTGCTCGTGCACCGCGCTCGTGCGGGCTGCGAGCTGGTGGGTGCTCGCGAATTCGTGTTCGTCTGGGAACGACTCGGCTCGGAACGATTCACCGACGATGACCGCTCGTGGGCTCGGGCCGTAGCCGGAGAGGTCGGCAGAGCGGGACCCGGTGGCGCCGCCTTCGGTCTCGATGCCGCGGCTCCGCTGCGCGCCCAGTTCCTCCTCCACAGCACGGGCATCCGCCAACTCACGCTGGACGACTACGCGTAGTCCCGGCGGGACGGCCGCGGGCATCCGCGCGCGATTTACGAGCATCCGCGGGCGATTCGCGGCATAAGATGAGCGGCAGAATCGAGGCTGAAGGCGGCGTCGCAGAGCTCAGCACCATTTGGACTTCCCGGTCCAGATCGGGTAGAGTAATCTCTCGGTGCTGAGTTCCTCGGAGGTCAGATCTCCGTCTTGGGATATGGTGTAATTGGCAACACTACGGTTTCTGGTACCGTCATTCTAGGTTCGAGTCCTGGTATCCCAGCCACATAGAATCCCCGGTCAGACCCCTTCGGGCCGAGCACTCCGCTTCCCGGCCTGGCAGCCTCGGGCAGCGCCCGTCAGAGCCCGCCAGGGGCGGTGCGGCCCCCTAACCGGTCGTGCTCCAGACCGGCGGATCGGCACCCCAGCGGTGCAGCGGCGAGCGGTACTCGGTGGGAGCGCCGTCGAAGGCGAGGATCGGGGGAGCGCACTCCACACGGGAAGTCGCCCCGCCGCTCGCGGTCACGACCGGCACGGACGTCGTGGGGAGCGCGAGCTCCTGGTCGACGGAAGCGGCGGCATCGGCGGCGTGCGGCGCCGGACCGGCTGCGAGGAGCTCGTTCGCGATGCGGGCGAGGCTGACTCGGATCCCGAACGATCCGCCCTCGCGCCGCTGCCTCAGGAGCGCGGTGGCGATGGACGCGGCCAGGAAATGACCCGCCGAGTGATCCAGCGCCTGCACGGGCAACGCGCCGGGGGTGGTGCCGCCGTCAGTGCTCTCCAGCACGGCGACACCCGACGCGGCCTGCACGAGGCTGTCGAAGCCCCGGCGCCGCCCCCAGGGGCCCTCCGTACCCCAGGCGGAGAGCTGCGCGACGACGATGCCGGGAAAGCGGCGGTGGAGCGCTTCGAAATCGAGACCGTACTTCGACAGGGCAGACGGGCGATAGCCGTGCACGACCACGTCGGCGCTCTCGAGCAGCTGCCGCACCCGGTCGAGGTCAGCGGAACGGTCGAGGTCGAGCAGGGTCGATCGCTTTGCCTGGCCGGTGTCGAGGTGCTGCCACGCCACCTCGGGGAGGCGGGGCGAGTCGATCCGGAGCACGTCGGCGCCCGCGGTCGCGAGGTCGCGGGTCGCGACCGGTCCCGCGATGACCCTCGTGAGGTCCAGCACCCGTATGCCCGTGAGCGGGAGGCCGCCCGCCTCGCGCCAACGGCGCGGCGCGGCGTTTCCCCGCGACTCGAGATGCACCGCCGGGGAGCGCTCGAGAACGGAGAACTGGGGGTGCGATCGCCACTCCGAAGGATCCCGGACCGCGATGATCAGGGCGCCCGCTCGGGCCGCCCGGTCCTCCAGCTCGAACCGGCCCCGGTCGCGCATCGCCGCCCCGACGGCGGCTCGCCCGGCCCGGGCGGGGAGGCCGAGGAGCGCCGTGAGCCGTTCGACGTGGTGCGGGTAGTTCCCGTGCGTGCGCACCCACCCGTCCGACACCCGCCAGAAGTCGGAGAGGGGCGCACGGAACCGGGGGGCGGACCCGTCGATCCTGAACAGCCGCTCGCTGCCGAACGACGCCTGCACCCGGCTCGCGTCGACCCTGATCGAGCGCATGCCGGGGGTGGAGACGCCCCGGTCGCTCCCCACGAGGGCCATCGCCAGCGAGGACAGGGCCGCGCTGTCGTACGCGAGTTCCGCGACGCGCAGGGTCGATCTCCAGCTCGGCAGCCGCCGCGCCGGGGCGATGGCGGCGATATCGTCGGGCTGAAGCGCCAGCGCGTCGGCGACCCGGCCGCCGACGCGGTGCAGCGGCGAATCCGCGGGGCGCCCCTCGTCCGCGCCCGGGTCTTCGCTCTGGTCGGCTGTTCGAATCATCGTCGGCACCTCCGCTCTCATTCTGACCGCGGCGCTTGCGTATTCGCCGTGTCGCGCCCTCAGCCGGGGCCAGAGCCTCGCTTGAAGCGCCCGCCGTTCACCCTCGCGTCGCCGGCCGCGACCACGAGGATCGCGCGCTCGGGCGCCGCCGGGTCGTGGAAGCCGAGGGTCTTCGTGATGCGCTCGGGATCGGTGCCGGCCCGCTACGCCGCGAACTCGACGGTGGCGCTCGGCTCGGCGAACTCGAGGATCTCGCCGATCCAGCCGCGGCCCTCCAGGTGTGCGCGAACACGGTCGACTGCCAAGGTTGCTCCCTTCGTCATTCCCGGTGATCGGACGATGAGGGGGCCGGGATCACCGCTCCGCTTTCAACGCCCGGATCCCGATCCCGGATCCGCGACCTCGACCAGCCTCTCGAACATCTGCAGCAGACGGCCGTCCTCGATGTACGCGGCGATGAGCCCGTCGTCGAACCGGTCGCCTCGCATCAGGTACGTGAACCAGGTTGACAGATCACTCATCGAGGCGGAGGGGATGGGGGCTTCGCGCAGCGGCTCGATGTTGCTCATGTAGTCGTGGTCGGGCCCGGCCACGTGATTGTAGGCCGCATAGAGCGCGTCGAAGATGCGCCTGTCGTAGTGCGGCCACCACGCCACGTTCGAATCGCCGGATGGTGCGGCGTCGCCATTCCCGTCGCCGTTCCCCTCGGTGGAGCGCCCGCCGCGCATCGCCTCGATGCCGAGACGGATCGTCCGCAGATCGTTCATGCACAACAGGATATCGATATCGCAGCGCGGCGGTGCGCACCCGGTGCCGAATCCTCGCGGCGCCTGGCAGACTGGACGCATGCCCTCCTCGCGAAACCCGCTCTCGGTGATCACCGGAGTCGCGCTCATCGTCGCGCCGCTCGTCGCCTGGGGCCTGAAGCTCGTCTCCGGCGGGTGGATGGTGTTCGTCATCATCTTCGGGCCGATCCTGGTGCTGCTCGCCGCCTACGCGCTGCAGATCGTGATCGCGGCGCAGGGCTTCCTCTCGAAGCGGGAGCTTTTCGGCGCCGCGCGGCTGCGCGCGACGCTGGCCGCGTGGCTCACATCGCTCTGCGTGCTCGCGCTGGGCATCTTCATGCCCGACGGCGGCGACACGGACTACGGGTCGACGCTCCAGGTGTGGATGGGCGCATACGGGCCGAACAGCGATGCCGTGCACGCCGCAACCGATGATCTGACGGCCATCGCTGCGCTGCTCTCGGCCGTCCTGTGGGTCGGCGCCTTCGTCTGGCTCTTCGTGGAGTGGGTCGTGGCGCTCGGCCGCCGGCGGCGCTCCGCGCTCGCGGTTTGACCCCGGTGGTCGAGCTTTTGACGAGGCCCGGAGCGGCGACCTCGGCTCGTAGATTCACTCAGCCTCCGCTGCTCGCCTCACCCCGGATCCCGCACCCTCAGCGGTTACTACCTGCAGCAGCCCCTCGAACTCCGCGCTCACGTTCTCGCGGGCCCGACGCTCCCAGAGCTGCTGCGCGGTGGCGGTGCGGTAGATGGCGGGCTGCTGCAGGTAGCCGCTGAGGATGCGGGATCGGCCCGCCGCGAAGTCGGGATCGGCGACGTGCGCGTACTCTGCGCGCACCGCCAGCGAGTACTGCTGGTAGCGGTGCGGTGAGGAGGCGAAGATGGAGAGGTCCGCGTCGAGCAGGTGCGCGAGCGGCGCTGCGGGATCCCGAACCTCTCGAGCGGGCGTCGTGGCGACGATGAACTCGCCCACCTGACTCGTCAGCGCGGCGTCGATGGACAGCGCGGCGAGCGAGCCTGCGGCGAGGTGCGCCGACGCGAGCTCGTCGCTGCCGGCGTCGTCGCCCGCGGCGCCCGTGTAGACGGCGTCGTGGAACCAGGCGGCCAGCAGTGTGGCGGGAGAGAGGCGCTCGCCGCGGGTGGCGAGGTGGTCGAGCGCCAGCAGCACGTCTTCGAGGTGCCGCTCGTCGTGGTAGCTGCGGTGCGGTTCGTTCCAGCGGGTGAGGAGGTGCTCGCCGAGGCGGTGCCAGTCGTTCTCCGCCTGTCGAGTCCGCCCGATGCCGACCAGCGCGCCGAGCCCGGACCACTCCGCTCTCAGATACTGGCGTCTGCGCAGCGGCGCGACCGTCTCGCGCTCGGCCTGCCGCACGCGCAGGCCCGAGCCCCGCAACGCGTGGACGACGTCCTTCGCGGTGACCGGCCGCGCGCTCTGCGCGACGGCTGCTTCGTAGAGCGACGCGGGCACGTCGTAGTGGTCGAGGTCGAAGCTGCGCCGGGGGAGGCCGAGGCGCCTGGCGAAGGCGTGCAACTCGTCGTAGCCGGCGTCGGAGATGAGGTGACTCCAGAGGGTGCCGTGCGCGGGCCACGCGGGCGGGTCGATGAGGATCGCCATCCTCTCAGGGTACTGCGCGGATCCGCCGCTCGAGGGAGTCTCGGCTGGTTGATCGAGCGCAGCGAACGACGGCCCGGGCCGACATCGCTCGACAGCCGTTCATGCGCGGCTGCATCAAGTGAAATGTAAGTCTTCGTTCAGCTGTTAGCCTGTCACCACGAGACTGATTCAGAGGGGGCTTCGGGTGCTAGCGAAGAATTCTGCGCAGGAGCGGGAGGAGCCGAGCCTCAGTGGTCGCGCTTATCAAGAGATCTGGCAGCGAATCGTCCATCTCGATTACAAGCCGCTTGAGGTGCTCAACGAAAAGCAATTGAGCATCGAGCTCGGCGTAGGGTTGTCTCCGGTGCGCCAAGCCCTGCGTCGGCTCGAGTACGACGGTCTGGTCATGATCCTGCCACGTCGCGGCACGCTGGCTACCGAGATCAGCTTGAACGCCATCCAGTGGGAACTGGAGATCCGGGTCGAGTTGGAGGGCCTTGCGGCTCGTCTTGCCGCTGCCCGCGGCACGCCAGAGGAACAACAGCAGGTGTCGCAACTCGTCGACCTCATGGAGGAAGTGTCTTCGCAAGGAGACGAGTTGCCGACCCACATGCGTTTCACTGAGTTCGACAATCAGTTGCATCGCATGATTTACCAGCAGACGCGCAATCCGAGTCTGGCGCTTGACCTCGAACGTCACTTTGCGCACGCTCTGAGGATCTGGTTCTACTGCCATCGGCTGCAGCCGAGTGGGCACGGCGGGTTCTCCCTCGCGGAGTATGACACTCGGCGATACCGCGAACTCGTGCACGCGCTTGAGGATCGAGACGGGGAACGCGCCGAGGAACTGATGCGTCGTCATGTGCAGCAAGACACGGAGGATGCGCTGGCGATGATGCGCAGGCTTGGCTCCCCCTGATAGGTGCGTGGGAGAGGCCTCGTGGATCCGCCGTCGCCGAATCTGCGGTCGAAAAGACGCAGATCACTTGCAAAAATGTAACTATTTACTTAACTGAAATGTCAATGTGTTACTCTGGCGTCGTACATATTGCGACCGAAGGGGCTCACGAGTGGCAGAGCAGTTCGAACCCGCGAGGTTCTTCAGGTTCTTAGGGTTCGACTCGGGAGACCAGCAATACAGCTGTCCCGACCTCAAGACGCTCAACGTCTACTGCCGTGGAGACGAAGCCCAGCTTGAACGCCTGATCTCGCACACCCCGCTCCATCTCGAGGGCGACATCTTCGTGGTCACGGTCGCCGATTTCGAGAACTGCACCATGACTCGGGGGCGGTATTTCGACAGCGGGATCATCATCCCCGTCTCATATGGGGAGGAGAAGGGCGGCACATACTTCTTCGAGTTTGAGGACGAGCACTGGAGCACGGCGACGGGGCGCGAGCTCTGGGGGTATCCGAAGCGGTACGCGAAGATCTCGCTTGAGCAGGACGAGACGGGAGCGCGGGGGAGAACCTGGCACTACGAGACAGCGCTGCTTGATGGCTCCGTGGAGTTCGACGATGCCGTGACGAACGAGGCCTGGTCGCATCTCGCTTTCGCCCCGAACATCCAGGTGCGAGCCGTTCCGGAGTTCGACGGGGATTCCTACTCGCACTTCGACGTGATCAAGCGCAACACCGTCGCTAACTTCGTCACCAAGGAGCGCCGCTACGGTCACGGCTCGGTGAGCCTCGGCCCCGTCGATATCGGATCGGGCGTGCTTGATGGGCGACCGCTCGAGGTGGTCGAGGTGCTCGGCGCCGAGTACACCGTCGGAGATTTCGCTTCGACCGCTGAGAACGGAACCCCGGTGACCCTCGGGTCGCTGGTGTGAGAGAGAAGGGCGACATGGCGTACCGCATCGAGTCATTCAAGCGGTTCACGGGATCGATGCCCGGAAACAGCACGTACGAGGTGCGGGATCTCCGCCAGTTGTGGGTGTTCTGCCGCGGCGACCGGGACCAGCTCGCGCGCCTTGCGAGCTACACCCCCTTCGAACCGCGGAGCGACGTGTTCGTGCTTGGCGTGGCGGATTTCTCGAGCGGTCCCGGTTGGTTCGATGCGAGTCTCGTGCTCCCCGTCACCTTCCGAGGCGAGGTCGGTGGAAGTTACTTCTTCGAATACGAGGATCAGCACGACTCCGTCGCGATGGGCAGAGAGGCCTGGGGATATCCGAAGGCGCTTGCGCGAGTTGAATGGCAGGAGGATGCGCACGGCATCTCCACCCGGGTCTACGACTACGACACCGATGTCTTCTCCATCGAGGTCGATTTCGATAGCACCGTCGACGACAGCGCCTGGCGGCACCTCGCGATCTATCCGCAGTACCAGGTTCGCGCAGTTCCGCAGCAGGCGGGATCCTCATTCGACAGTCTCGACGTGCTCAGCCGGGATCCGTCGCGCGATTGGGTCGCTAAAGATCGACTGCTGGGCCGAGCAGAGGTGAAGATCGGGCGGCTTGACCTCACGAATGGGATCCTCGACGGCGAGCGCCTTGAAGTAGTAGAGGTGCTCGGAGCCGAGCTGTGCATCGGCGATTACTACTCAACCGCTGAGAACGGAGTGCCGCGAAAGATCGCGAGCCTCCTCTGAGCCACGCGCCAACCAGTTATCACCACTACGACAGCACGGAAACGGATGCACCCAGATGAAGCAGAATTACGATCCGACCTCCTTCTTCGACTTCCTAGATTTCGGCCCCGTCAAGACCTACGCTTGTGATGGACTGCGCACGCTGGCGGTGTACTGTCGGGGCAACTGCGAGCAGATGGAGAAGCTGCTCGAGCCCACGCCTTTCACACTCGCAGACGACCGCTTCGTTGTCTCGGTCGCCGATTTCGCCAATATTCGCGCCCTCACCGGGCGCCCGAGCTATCCGTACTTCGATGCGGCGATTGTGCTCCCCGTCGAGATCAACGGGGAACGGGGCGGCAACTACTACTTCGAGTGGGAGGACAGTCACGTGAGCGTGGCTTCCGGTCGCGAATTGTGGGGATATCCCAAACGCTTCGCGAAGATCGCGCTTAACGAGATCGAAGGCGGCCTGCACGCGAAGACCTGGGACTACGAGAAGCCGGTCTTCGATATCGATTTCACCTTCGATGACTCGGTTACCGGCGAGAACTGGAACGATGTCGCGATGGCACCGCACTTCCAGGTGCGCGCGGTGCCCGAGGTCGATGGGCCTGGCTTCGAGTCCTTCAAGGTGATCAGCCGGGACGCAGGTCAGGATTTCGAGCTGCTCTCGAAGCACCGCGGTCGGGCGACGGTCGAGTTCGGTCCAGAGATTCAGGTCGCCGACGAGCCCTTCGAGATCGTCGAGGTTCTCGGCGCGGAGTACACCGTCGGCAATTACGTCTCGAGCCAGGAGAACGGCATCCCTCGGATTGTCGCCTCGTTCGTCTGACCTGTTGGAGCGCATCCGCGCTTCAACTACACAAGAAATATGAGATGGAGTATCGACGATGATGCGATCGAAGAAGAAAGCTCTGAGCGCGATGGGCGCGCTTGGAATTGTATCGCTGGTGCTTTCGGGCTGCTCGGCCGGAGGCCGCGGCGACACCGGTTCTGGCACCGAAGCGAAACCGTTTGGTGAGTGCGACATCAGTGACAAGAAGGGCACTTATGAGCTCGACACCGTTACGGATGGCGTACTCACCATCGCGGTGCCTTGGCCCTCGCCGAGCGGCTATCCAGGGGAGTCTCCTGAAGAGGTCGAGGGCGGCTACCTTTACTGTCTGACGGCCGAGATCGCAAACCGAGCAGGTCTCAATGATGTGGTGATCGAGACGACCAGCTTCGAGGCGCTGATCACCGCTCGTACGCAGAACTACGACATGTCGCTCTGGGACGTCATCGTCACGCCCGAGCGTGAGAAGGTCGTCGATTTCTCCTCGCCGTACATGAACATCCAGACCGGTGTCGCTGTGCGGGAAAAGGACAAGGATATGACGATCGAGGACATGCCGAATGCTCGTCTCGGCTTCTTGGCCGGGTCAAAGGCCGAGGAACTCGTCGCCGAGCGGTTCCCCGATGCCGAAACCCTCACCTTCCAGGGCAATGACGACATGTTTGCAGCGCTTATGGCGAATCAGGTGGACATGATTATGAACGACACCATCACCCTCATGCCGTTGGCATACAACTCGGGCGGAAAGGCGGCTGTGATCGGCCAGTTCCGCACCGATAGCCCGCTCGCCGCCGTGCTACCCAAGGGCTCGCCCAACACCGCTCCGACAAGCGAGATCATCGATGAGATGCGCGAAGACGGCACCATCGACGAGATCCTGACCAAGTGGCTGTACGAGGGTTACGGCGGCAATCCGGACGATATCCCCTTCTGGGATGAGCAGTGATGACTTCGACTGGTAAGACGCGGGATCCGTTCTCGGCTCCCGGGGCGGTGACCGGCGACACGGGACTCTTCGAGTTCACGCCGGCACCGCCGCTGAAGACCTCAGCCCGCCTCGCGGGGGTGGTGGTCATGGCGATCGCCATGGTGTTTGTTGCGACGGCGGCCTGGGCCGCCGTCGCGGCGACCGAAGTCGAGTGGGTCAAGTGGATGTTCACCGCTGCGGCGGTCCTCGGACTGGCCTCGGTCGTCCTACCCGGCGTCAGAGCTTTCGGAGAGCACCGGACCATGCGCCGCTCGTGGCAGGCGGGGGAGTACACTGCGTCTCGCCGGGCCTCGGCGAACAGTCGGACGCTCTCGCTCAAGGCGATCGGCCTAGGGGGCTTCTCGCTGGTCGTCGTCACCCTGGTGCTCTTCATCACGGTGAACAACGGCGCGGTGCGCGAGACGTTCTTCGACTTCGGGATCATCGTGCAGAGCTTCCAGCGCGTGCTGATGGCCTTCGGCATCAACGTGCTGATCGCGGTCGCGGCAGAGGCGCTGTCGCTGCTGTTCGGCCTCGGGCTGGCGCTGATCAGGCAGATGAAGGGCCCGGGCACCGGCCCGCTGCGCGCCCTCGCGATCACCTATATCGACATCTTCCGCGGCCTCCCCGGCATCATCGTCATCTATCTCGTCTGCTTCGGCCTGCCGCTCACGGGCATCCCCGTGATCTCGGAGCAGAGCCTGCTGACCTATGCGATCATCGCGCTGACGCTGACCTACAGCGCCTACTGCGCCGAGCAGTTCCGCTCGGGCATCGAGGCCGTGCACCGCAGCCAGATGGCGGCGGCGCTCTCCCTGGGACTCTCCTCGGGTGCGGCAACCCGCAAGGTCGTGCTGCCGCAGGTGGCGCGCACCATCGCGGCGCCCATGCTCAGCAACTTCATCGGCCTGCAGAAGGACACCGCTCTCGTTTACGTGGTGGGCATCATGGAGGCGTTCACCCAGGCGAAGACCTTCTCGGTCACCTACTACAACCTGTCGTCGGTGACGGTGGTGTGCCTGCTCTTCATCCTCATCACGATCCCGCAGACCCGGCTCGTCGACTACATCCTCGCGAAGCAGGACCGAAAGGCCAGGGGGTAACCATGAGCAGTGAAGCGTTCATCGAGTACCGCGACGTCTCCAAAGCCTACGGCGAGACCCGCGTGCTCAACGACATCAACCTCTCGGTCAAGAAGCACGAGGTGATCTGCCTCATCGGCGCCTCCGGCTCGGGCAAGTCGACCCTGCTTCGCGTGACGAACGGTCTCGAGGAGATCGCCGAGGGCGAGGTCGCGATCGAGGGCGATGTCGTCTCCGGCCCCGGCGTGGACTTGGTGCAGCTGCGGCGCAAGATCGGCATGGTCTTTCAGAGCTACAACCTTTTCCCGCACATGTCGGTGCTGAAGAACTGCATTCTCACCCCGGTCGAGACCGGCCTCATGAGCCGGGCCGAGGCCACCGATGCGGCGCAGCAGATGCTGGAGCGGATCGGCCTGGGCGACAAGGGCGACTCGTATCCGGATCGGCTCTCGGGCGGACAGCAGCAGCGCGTCGCTATCGCGCGCAGCCTGCTCATGCGACCGAAGGCGCTGCTGCTCGATGAGATCACAGCAGCGCTGGATCCCGAGCTCGTGATGGAGGTGCTCGATCTCGTGCGGGAGCTCGCTGAGACCGGCATGACGCTGATCCTCGCGACTCATGAGATGAGCTTTGCGCGGGAAGTGTCGGATCGCATCTGCTTTCTGCACCAGTCTCGTCTGCTTGAGGTAGGCCCGCCGGAGCAGATCTTCGATCAGCCGCAGGAGAAGGCCACGCGCCAGTTTCTGCGGCGGGTGAACGAGGCCGGTCGCATGCGCTGAGAGCTACCCTCTGCCCTACCGAACGGCTCACCCGTTCTGCGACTCTCATTCCATTTCGTGCGCGGTGCCGCGCGGCGAATCAAACCACCATCTAGCGGACACTCGGCTCCCGAGTTCGCTCCAAGACTCCGCGGCCCAAGCAAACCGAGCCACTGCACAGGTCGGCATGTGCGCAATCCCATCGCCGGATAGTTGGGCCGCGAGATCGGAGATCCCGGGGTTGTGCGCCACCACCATCGCGGATGCCGCGTTCGTCCCGGCCGCCTTCGCCAGCAGCGTCGAAGCGGGCGCGGCATACAGCTCCGGATCGAGCTCGACCTCCAGTTCCAGTTCCGCCCCGAACGCCGCGGCCGTGGTTCGCGCCCGTACGGCCGTGCTCGAAACGATCCGCTCCACCTCGGCACCCGAGCGAGCGAGCCGCTCGGCCATCAACGGAGCATCGTGTCTCCCGCGCTCATTCAGCGGCCGGTCATGGTCGGCCACGCCCGCGTCGCCCCAGTCGGACTTCGCGTGCCGCACGAGGATGAGTTCGATCATCGTCCGCCTCCACCGGGTTTCGCGCGGGCTTTCCCAAGGCGCTTGACCGCGGTGGGGCCGACGCCGTGCAGGTGCAGCAGCTGAGCGAGGTCGTCGGGCAGATCTTCGACAGACGCATAGCCCGCTTCGATGAGCGCCCCGGTCGCCGGGCGACCGATCCTGATTCCGTCGAATACTGGTCCGCGATCCTCCATGCAACGAGGATAGCCGCGGACCGGGATTCTGTCGCTCCTGCGCCGAGCCCCCGGTCATGCAGGGCGTCGTGCGCCGCGCGCACGACAAGCGACGCCGTCAGGCCCGCTTCGGACCCGTTCCGGACGATCCGTCGGGTGCACCGGACGAGCGGTCGGGCGGTGCCGTGTCGAAGCCGGGAGGCTGGAGGCATGACCACGACTGCGCCCATTCCCATCGTCTCGGGTTCGACGTCCGACACCGCCGGTCCGGAGCCGGCGCCGCGCATGCGCTACGGCGCCCTCATCGCGATGATGACGATGAGCTTCCTGCTCGTCACCGCGGAGTTCCTGCCCAACGGCGTGCTGACCGAGATCGCCGATGAGCTCCGCATCACCCCGGGGCAGGCGGGGCAGCTGGTGACCGTGACCGCGCTCGTCGGGCTGTTCGTCGCGCCGACCGTCGGCCTGATGTTCCAGCGTCTGGATCGCCGCTCGTTGCTCGTCTGGCTGGCCGTGTCGGCCGCCGCGTCGAACGCCATCGTCGCGGTCGTGCCGAACCTGCCGCTGATGCTGCTGGCGCGGGTGCTGCTGGGCGCGGCTCTGTCGGGCTTCTGGGCGATGTCGATCACCGTGGCCGCGAGGATCGCCGGCCCCGCGAGGGTGGGGCGGGCCGTGGTCTTCACCACCGCGGGCACCTCCCTCGCCACGGTGGCGGGCGTACCGGTCGGGGTGATGCTCACCGAGGTGCTGGGCTGGCGCGGCGTCTTCGGCATCGCGGCGGCCGCGACCGTGCTGCTCGCCGTGGCGCTCCGCCTGCTGCTGCCGAGCGTTCCGCCGGAGGGAGCGGCACGCCTCTCCGTGCTCGTCGACACCCTCCGCCGGCCCGGGATCTCGCTGGGCATGGTCGGGCATCTGCTCGTCGTGCTGGGCCACTTCCTCGCCTACACCTACATCCGGCTCGCGCTTGAGCGGGTGCACAGCGACGGCGCGCCGATCGAAGCCGGCGTCATCGTCTTCCTGCTGGCCCTGTTCGGCGTCGGCGGCCTGATCGGCAACGTGCTGATCGGAGCGGTGGTCGACCGCGCCTACCGGCCGCTCGCGATCATCAGCCCGCTGACCATCGCGGCGACGGTGATCCTCATGATCGGCGGATCGGAGCTGCCGTGGAGCATCGGCATGGCGGCGTTCCTCTGGGGCTTCTTCTTCTCATCCTGGCTGCTCATCGTGAACACCTGGGTGGCGCACCGGATGCCGGATCGTCTCGAGGCTGGCGGCAGCCTCGTGGTGGTCGGCTTCCAGGGCGCGATCATGCTCGCCGCCGGCTTCGGCGGGATTCTCGTCGACGCCAGCAGTGTGGCGCTCGCCTACTTCTGCGGCGCGGTGATGCTGGTGCTCGGCGCCGTGCTGTTCGGGATCTCGGGGCGCGTGGGCCGGCGCTAGGCGGAGAGCATCGCTGTGCTGCGCCGCGCGCTCGAGCGCCAGGTGGACGGCGTCAAGCCGGTGCTTCGGCGGAAGGCCCGGCTGAATCCCTCGTCGGAGCGGTAGCCGAGTTCGCGGGAGACCTCGCTCACGCTGCGGCCGCGCGCGAGGAGATCCTTCGCGACGCGCATGCGCACCTCCGTGACGTATCCGGCGGGCGAACTGCCGAATGCTGCCCGGAAGCGCTCGGCGAACACCGACCGCGACATCGCGCCGGCGGCAGCGAGCGATCCAACGGACCAGTCGCGGCCCGGATCCGCGACCACCGCGGCGGCGACCCGATCCAGGAATGGATCCTTCGACAGCGACGGCCAACCCTCCGGCGCGCAGCCGCGATGCCACCACGCGCGGATCGCGGACAGCAGCACGGTCCGCGCCATCACGCGGCAGACGACGCGGTCGCCGTCGCGGCTCGGGCAGTGCTCGCGGGTGCGGGATCGGGAGTCGACCTCGGTCCCGAGGTGGAGCGTCAGCGCGGCGGCGGCGGGCTCGAGCCGGTCGAACCCCCTGATGAGCGCGAACTCCGGCAGCAGGTCGGCGAGGTGCGCCGCGTCGGGCGAGAGGTCGAGGATCGAGAGCATGATCGCGGCTCCCCGCGGAGCGCTGAGGACGAGCGACCGCCGGCCCGACGCGAGCAGCACGTCGCCATTGGACAGCGTGTGCTCGGGGTTGAGGTTCTTGCTTGTCTCGCCTCCCGAGAGGCGTTCAGAGTACTGTTCTGCTCCACCCCCTCCGGCGCGAGCGCCCTGGGTTACGACGACCTCGTCGCCGAGCCCGTAGACGAGGGACAGGCGGCCGACCTCGAGGGGGATCCTCTCGCCCCGCCCGATCCGGAATCGCGACTGCTGCCGCACCTCGACGTCCAGCGCCGCCAGCACCTCGTCGATCGTCGCCGCGGGGACGCGGAATCCCGACGGCGTCGAGGGCGCGGAGCGCGGGGCGTGTGCGGCTGTCGTGCTCATGAGACGCTCAACGGTGGAGGCGATGGGGGTATTCCGATGGGGGCCGGCGTCGGAGGCCTGGCTACTCCGCCGCCGACTCCGAGGCGCTCTCGTCCTCCTTGTCATCCTGCGGGCGCTCGACCCCGATCGTGACGCTGGTGGCAAGCGCGGCGACGGCGCCGACGGCGACGAGGATGGGGGCGAGCACGGCGCTCGCGGCCGTGACGGCGACGCCCGCTGTCAGCGGGATCTCGAAGATCGTCTCGCCGCTCTCCCGTTTGATGTAGAGCCGGCGAGCGTTCCCCTCCTCGATGATCTCGCGCACCTTGGCCATGAGCTCGTCGCCCTTGACCTTGAACTCTTCGTACCAGTTGTTGCTGCTGTTGTCTGCGCTACCCGTGTTGCCCGCGTTCTCGGTCATGAGCATTCCCTTCTCGATGAGGCGTGGCCGCAGCTTACAGAAAGAACCACGGCGCGCGCTGAGCTGTGTAGCGGGAGCGGTGCTCGGGGTGGCTCGCTGGATGCGGCGCTCTGAGCCGGAATCCTGGGTCGCCTCGGTTCTTGGGCTCGATGGCGAAACGAAGAATGTCAGTTGTTCTTGGTTCGAGTCCAGGTACCCCAGCGCAAAACTCCTCAGATTCCGCGGGAATCGGAGGAGTTTCATGTTTCCAGATTCCCTTCTTCTTGAGGTCGGGGTCCTAAACGGGGTCCAAAACCCTGTTTCTCGGCTTGTGCTGAAGGTGCGCTACGGGTTCCTCCGTATCGCTCCCGTGTGCGCCGCAGTGCTCCGGACAGTGGGTGCCTACCTGCCCTTCATGGATGTGTTGGACGAGCCGTTGATCATGACGGGGGAGCAGGTCGCCGAACTGCTCCAAGTCTCGCCGCGCACGGTCGAGGAATGAATCGGCCTGGGTTTGTCGGGGGGCTTCGTGTTAAGCGGCAGCGGGCTCGCTGACCACTCGTGTTGAATCGTAGTGGAACTCCTCGTACTCGACCGGCGGCACGTCTCCGATACCAGAGTGGAGGCGCTCCGTGTTGTACCAGTGCACCCATGACGCAGTGGCCTGCTCGACCTGCCGCCACCCCTCCCAGAGCGGGCGTTCGTGCTCGATGACCTCGGTCTTGAACAGTCCGATCGTGGACTCCATCAGCGCGTTATCCAGCGCATCACCGACAGACCCGATCGACACCCGGTGATCCCGGCGTCCTGCAACTCCTCAGTGAACGCCAGAGAGGTGTATTGGGCGGATTCAACCGGTCGTCGCAACACCGGCTTG
>NZ_KZ983996.1 GCF_003569785.1 Leucobacter sp. wl10
CATCAGGGTGTTGCGACAACCAATTGAATCCGCCTAGGGGTCCTTGGGCGCATCGAAGATCGCGTCTCGTTCGCCGGTCTCCACGATCCGGCCAGTGTGCATCACGGCGACGCGATCGGCGATCTGACGCACCACGGCGAGGTCGTGGGCGATGAACAGGTAGCTGAACCCCTCTTCACGTTGGAGACGCTTGAGCAGGTTGATCACCTGCGCCTGCACCGAGACGTCGAGCGCAGACACCGCCTCGTCGGCGATCACGAGCCTCGGCCGCACCGCGAGCGCTCGCGCGATCCCGATACGCTGTGCCTGACCGCCCGAGAACTGCCACGGGTAGCGCGTCGAGTGATCGGGGTTCAAACCGACGCGCTCCATGAGTTCGCGCGTGAATGCGCGAACTCCGCCGGGGATCGCGCGCCTTTGGTACACGAGCGGGGCCGTCACCAACCGCTCGACGGTGTGCCGCGGGTTCAGGGACGAGTAGGGATCCTGGAAGATGACCTGCACCTCGCTGCGGAACGCGTGGAGCTCGCGCCCCGAGATGTCGGCGACGTCTCGGCCGTCGAACGAGATCGATCCCGAGGTGAGCGGCATCAGGCGGGCGACGAGGCGCGCGGTCGTCGATTTGCCGGATCCGGATTCCCCGACGAGCGCCAGCGTCTCGCCCGAGTACACGTCGAGCGACACGTCGTCGACGGCGCGGAATCGATCAGCCTTGGCGAAGAGCCCGCCCGTACCCGAGACGGCGAACTCCTTGACCAGGTGCTCGGCCCGCAGCAGCGTTCGCGCGGTAGAGGTCATTGGAGGTCCTCCGGAATCTGCACGGGAACGGTGGCCGTGCGGAGCTGCCCGATCTCGTCGTCGATGCGGGGCACCGCGTCGAGCAGCAGACGCGTGTATTCCTCCCGCGGGTCGGTGAAGATGCGCTCGGCCGGCCCGCGCTCGACGAGCCGGCCGCCGCGCATCACGACGATCTCGTCGGCGACCTCGCTCACCACGGCGAGATCGTGGGTGATGAGGATCAGCCCGGCGCCGGTGTCCTGCCGGATCTCGGTGAGCAGATCCAGGATCTGGGCCTGCACCGTGACGTCGAGCGCGGTCGTCGGCTCATCGGCGATGATCAGCTCCGGCTCCATGCTGAGCGCCATCGCGATCATCACGCGCTGCCGCATGCCACCAGAGAACTCGTGCGGGTAGTGATCGACCCTGCGCGCCGCGTCGGCGATGTGCACGCACTCCATCGCCTCGATCGCGACTTTGCGCGCCGCCTTTCGCGTGACACCCGCGCGGTGCGAGCGGTAGGCCTCCTCGATCTGCATGCCCACGGTGTAGTAGGGGTTGAGCGACGAGAGCGGGTCCTGGAAGATCATGGCGATGCGGTCGCCGCGCACCGCCCGCATCTGCGGCTCTCGAAGATCGGTGATTTCGGCCCCCTGGAACACGATCGACCCGGATCGCCGAGCGCCCGGAGGCAGCAGGTCCATGATGGCGAGGCTCGTCATCGACTTGCCCGATCCGGATTCGCCGACGATACCAAGCGCGCCCCCGCGCGGAAGGTCGAAATCGAGGTGCTGCACCACCTCGTTCGTTCCCGACGGACCCGCGAAGCCGATGGTCAGGTCGCGCACCCGCAGCAGATCGTCGCCGACAGCCGGCGCGCCGGGCTCTGTTCTCGTGGTCATCGGGTCGCCTTCAATCGCACTCTGGGATCGATCGCCGTGTAGAGCAGATCGACGACCATATTGCCGACCACGACGAAGAACGCCGCGAGCAGCGTCACTCCCATGATCACGGGCTGGTCGTTCTTGGTGATGGAATCGGCTGCGAGCTTGCCCACGCCGTTCAATCCGAACACGGTCTCGGTGATGAGCGCACCGCCGAGCAGACCGGCGAAGTCCATGCCGAAGATCGTCACGATGGGAGTGAGGGCGGGTCGCAGCGCGTGCCGGCGCCAGACGAGGCCCGGATTCAGCCCCTTGGCGCGGGCCGTGCGCACATAGTTCTCCTGCAGCGTGTCGATCACGTTCGCCCGGGTCAGTCGCGTGTAGACGGCGGCGTTGCCCACGGCCAGCACGATCCACGGCATCAGGAAGTTCAAAAACCACTGCACCGGATCCTCTCCGAAGCGGACGGCTTGCGGGAAGGGCAGCCAGCCGAGGGTCACGACGAGCACGAACTGCATGACGAGCGCGAGCACGTAGTTGGGAATCGACATGCCGGTCAGCGTGAGCCCCGCCACGAAGCGATCGGCGAACCTTCCCTCGCGCACGGCGCTGATGACGCCGCCGACCAGACCGGCGCTCAACCAGAGCACCGCGGCACCGATGGCGACGGTCGCCGAGACGGGCAGGCGCTGCATGATCATGTCGGTCACGGACTGGCTCGTCTGGAAGGAGTATCCGAGGCAGGGGGCAGCGCACTGGACGAGCCCGCTGCCCTCGCCGTAGCTGCGGCCGACGAAGAGTCCGCTGAGGAAAGTGCCGAACTGCGTCCAGAACGGCAGATCCAGTCCGAGATTGGCGCGGATCTGATCGATGCGCTCCGGCGTGCAGTTCTTGCCGCACACCTGCACCGCCGGATCCGGCGAGAGCACGAAGAACACGACGAACGTGAAGAGGCTCACGAGCAGCAGCACGATGATCATGCCGAGGAAACGGTTGACGAAGAAGCGGGTCATGCGCGCCCCTCCCCGGATTCGACGAGGCGCTTCACCCGGTCACCCAGCACCGTGAACGAGAGCACGAGCAGGAAGAGGAAGAGCCCGGGAATGATGAAGTAGAGCGGGTCGACCGCGTACCAGACCACGGAACTCGCGATCATCTGGCCCCACGAGGGCGTGGGAGGGACGACGCCCACCCCGAGGAAGGAGAGGCCGGCCTCGGTGCCGATGTAGCCGGGCACCGCCAGCGTCGTCATCACGATGATCGTCGACGTGAGGTTGGGCAGAATCTCCTTGAAGATGATCTGCGCGCTGTTGGCGCCCGAGGAGCGCGCGGCCTCGACGAACTCCCGCTGCTTGAGCGACATCGTCTGCCCGCGCACGATACGCGCGAGATACGGCCACCCGAACACCGAGATGACGACCACCAGCAGCAGCTGGCGGTTGTCCGCCGGCAGCGCCGAGAGCACGGCGATCATGAAGATGAGCGCGGGGAACGCCATCAGGAACTCCATCACCCGAGAGATGATCGCATCGACTCTGCCGCCGAAGTAGCCCGCGAGCAGGCCGAAGACCACGCCGAGAAAACTCGTCAGCAGCGTCGCGGAGATCGCGATCGTCATCGAGACGCGCGCGCCGTAGATGATTCGTGCGAAGATGTCGCGCCCGCTGCCCGGCTCGACGCCGAACCAGTGCTCTGCGCTGATGCCGCCCAACGCTCCTACCGGGACCCCGCCGAGGGCTGGGTCGATGGCGCTCTGGTCGAAGGCGTAGGGACTCCAGCCGCTGAGCTTGACGAGCAGCGGTGCCGCGATCGCGACGATCACGATCAGCACGATGTAGGCGCTCGAGAGCATCGCGGCCCAGTCGCGCACGAATGCGTGGAGGAATCGGCGGCTCTTGACGGGCGGTGCATCCGCAGCCGGAAGCAGCTGCGAATCACCGCCCGCCAAGTCTTCGACCTCCAGATTGGTCGGGGAGATGGTCATCTGCGTCAGCCTCGCGAAGGGTCTTTCAGTCCGATGATGGCGAGATCCGTCATGTTCGTGCTCGGGGAGTAGCCGGCGATGTTCTCTCCAGGCAGGAAGACGCCCTTCTCGAACGCGAGGGGGGCGATGGGAGCGAGCCCCATGATCTGCTCGTCGAGCTCGCCCCATGCGGTGTTCGCCTCGTCGAGGTTCTCGATCGCACTGATCTCGTCGATGCGGGCGTTGATCGCATCGTCGTTGATCTGTGCGAGGTTCGAATTGCCCTTCTCGGTGATGAGGCGACCGTCGAAGAGCGGCGGGATGAAGGTGCTCGCGCTCGAGGCCCAGTCGGGGCACCAGCCGGTGATCGCGGCGTCGTTCTGCTGGGATGGCGTGCCGATGGTCTCGTAGTACGTTGCGACGTCGATGACGTTGAGCTTCACGTCGACGCCCAGCTGAGACAGCGACTGCTGGATCGCCTCTGCCTGCGCCTGCATCTTCGGCTGCGAGCGGATGTCGAGCACGAAGCTGAAGCCGTCACCGAGGCCCGCCTTGTCGAGAAGCGCCTTGGCCTCCTCGCGATCCCCCGCATTGCCCTCGCTCGGATACAGGTCGTATTGCTGGTAGCCCGAGACGGCCGGCGGGATGATGGTGGTCGCGGGGTCGGCCAGCGTCGTGCCGCCCGACGCATTGACGACTGCCGACCGGTCGATCGCCCAGTTGACCGCCTGGCGCACCTCGGCCTTGTCGAACGGCGCCTTGGTCGTGTTCATGGACATGTAGGTCGTGCAGAAGGCGGGCGAGGTGAGCATGCGATCGGCGACCTTCGGGTTCTGCAGGCGCGGAAGCGTTGCGGCCTGCACCACGCCGGCGATGGCGTTCGCGTCGTTCCCCTGGCCCGCGATCATACGCTCGTCGATCGTCGCCGGATCCAGGCCGATGACGAACTCCCACGCATCCGGATAGGCCTTGCGCAAATCATCGGTCTTGGGATCCCAGTTCTCGTTGCGCACGAGTTTGATCGAGCTGCCCGGCGTGTACTCGTCGAGTGTGTACGGGCCGGAGGCGATGACATCGGAGATGAACTCGTTGCCCGCACCGCTGCCGACCGGGAACGGAACCGCGTTGGCCTGCGCGAGCACGTTGTCGAATTCGGGGAAGGGCTTGGAGAGTCGGAAAACGATCGTGCGCTCGTCGGGCGTCTGGATCCCGGGATGCTCACCGCTCCGGTAGGGGCCTGCGTAATCTGCCGGCGCCGCCACCGTCTGCTTGAGCCACGGAGACCCGATGCCGATCTCGGGATCCCAGGCGCGCGATATGCCGAACGCCATCTCCTTCGAGGTGATGGGATCTCCGTTGTCGAATTTCAGTCCCTTCTTCAGCGTGTAGGTCCAGGTGAGCCCATCTTCCGAGACCTTGCCGAGGCTCTCGGCGAGATCCGGGACGATGGCGTTGGGGTCGGCGGCGTCGCCCGGCGCCTGCGCCGTCAGCCCGCGGTAGATCAGCCGGTAGAACGCGTTCACGCCACCGTCGAACCCGCGCGCGGGATCGAGGTACGAGAAGTCGTCGCCCTGAAGCATGTACACGGTTCCGCCTCTCGAGGGACTGCCGTTCGTACCCGCACCCTCCGAACCGCCGCCACCGCCGCCGGAACAGGAGGTGAAGAGCATCATCGCGACCGCCGCCGTGGCGACCGCTCCGATCGTTTTCCGCTTCATTGCTTGTTTCCTCTCTCTGTGCGCTCCCCGAGCGAGAGCGTCTCGCGGCGCATCCATACCCGCATGGCGCCCGGAGACCGGTTCGCCCAGCGGAAGTATGGAACCACCGAAACATCGAAGTCCTCCCCGCGATGCACCCGGAGGAGCTCGAGGGGCAGGTACGGTTCCCCGTGTGCCGCGGGAGCGGCATGACCCGTCGCGCGCAGCACCCGATCCGGGGCGGCCTCCGGGTGCGATGAGATTCCCGTGACGACGAAGTCGTCGACCCGGACGGGCGACGCGAGCGCATCGAGATCGCACTGCTCGATGCAGTAGACCACCGGGCCGCGCACGATAGCCGCGCGCCCGGCGGCGGCGTCCATCGCGGGGTGCGCACCGTAGAGCTGTGCCTCGGGTCGCCACTCGAGCAAGATGACGTCGCCGGCATCGAACCTATGGCGCAGCGTCACCCACCCGTTCTCCTCGTCGAGCCTCACGGACGAGCCGTTGAGGGTGAGCGCTGCTCCGCGCACCCACTCCGGCACCCGGATCCTCAGGAGCGCCTCTCCGGCGCGGGCGCGCTCGACCGTGATCAGCAGATCCCCCCGCCACGGCGCGCCGCTCTCGACGAGCACGTCGAGCGGCTCCGAGGCGATGCGCGCGGTGGTGTGCGCGACGACCGTCAGCGCAGTGTCGGTCGCGCAGGCGACCAGGTCCTGCAGCTGAGCCATCCAGCGCACCACATTGGGCGGGCAGCACGCGCACGCAAACCACTCCCGGCGCAGCGACTCTCCCCCGCGCTCCCCAGCCGGACGGCCATGATCGTCGCGGCGCTGCAGCGGGTTGTCGTAGAAGAAGCGCGTGCCGCACTCGGAGACTCCGACGGCGAAGGCGTTGTAGAGGATGCGATCGATCTGGTCGGCGATCCGGGCGTCGCCGGTCGCGAGCAGCAGCCGCCAGCCCCACTGCATCGCGCCGATCGCGGCGCAGGTCTCGGAGTACGCGCGATCGGAGGGCAGCTCGTAGGCGTCGCCGAAGTCCTCTCCGGAGTGCCGCGAGCCCACCCCGCCGGTGATGTACGACTTTGTGGCCACCATCGCGTCCCACAGCCGGTGAAGGCGTGTGATCACGGCCCGGTCGTTTCGCTCGATGGCGACGTCCGTCGCCCCGGCGGCGAGATAGCACAGCCTCACGGCGTGCCCTACGGGGGTCTCCAGCTCGTGGAACGGGGCGTGATCCTGGAAGTAGTCGGGCGGGAACGCGGCGCCGGCGAAGTACCCATGGCCGCGGCGTTCGATCAGGCTCGCGGCGAGGTCTACGAACTCGGTGCGCCCGGTCTCCCGCGCCAGCTCGACGAGCGCCATCTCCACGCCGGGGTGTCCGTCGGTGTACCGCTCGTCGCCGCCCGGCCCGAACCGGCGCAGCACGAGATCAGCGAAGCGCACCGCGCAGACGAGCAACCGGACGTCGCCCAGGTGCCGGCGCGTCGCGAGCGCCGCCTGAATGAGGTGCCCGAGGTTGTAGAGCTCGTGGTCCGTGGCTGGTGCGCTCCACTGCTCGTGCGGGGCGTCGGCGCCCGAGAGATAGGTTCCTACGTAGCCGTCGGGCCGCTGCGCGCCGCAGATGGCCTCGATCGCCTCGTCGACGAACCTGCGCAATCGCGCCGTCGCCTCGGCGTCGTCGGAGGCGCGGGCGCCGAGTTCCGTGACGACCCCCTCGAGCGTCTTATACAAATCGGTGTCGACGAACGGGAATCCGCCGGAGAAGGCCGGCTGAGGCTCAGGCTGGGCGAGACGCGCGAAGTTCTGGATCATCCCCCTCGAGCGCAGCTGGTCGATCGCGTGCGGGATAGTCGCCGCAGCGTTCCGCTCCTGCCAACGGCCGAGCTGACCCGGACTCGCGATCCCGCGGCGCAGATGCACTGCGTGCGCGCCGAGAGCGCGCCCGAACTCGCCGGTGATACGCGCGGCCGGTGCCGCGGTGGGGGGTGCTGACGCGAGCATTGATCGGCCCCTTCCTTGCAGCAATCGTTCGTCGTCGTACCGCGCTGTGGACTCTCCGACGTCCTCATCGGCGCGTCCTGGATATGTTACCGGTAACATCTTCGGATCGCAAGTCGTATGGATATCCGTCGCTGCCCAGGGCCGCACGAGGGAGGGAGCGCGCATTGCGGTTTATGTCGGCCTCGACGCCGCCCGATGGAACAAGCACCCCGCATCGCGCTGTTGCACTTCATGCGCGTGCGCCGCTCTGAGCGCCGCACACGCGCCCCGGACGAGATCCCGATCAGAAGGAGCACATCATGAGCAGAATCGTCCAGTACAGCGAGAACGGCGGCCTCGACCGACTGAGGGTCTCCGAGGGCGAAACGCCCGAGGCCGGGCCGGGAGAGGTGCGCGTGCGCGTCCTCTACGCCGGCCTCAACCCGGTCGACTGGAAGATCCTCAGCGGGGCGTTCGGCCCCGTCGAGGGCACCGCCGGCAACGGTGCCGATTTCTCCGGCGTCGTCGATCAGGTCGGCGATGGCGTAGAGGGGTTCTCACCCGGGGATCTCGTGTTCGGAGGGCACATCGCAGGAGCGCAGGCCGAGCACATCGTCGTCGGCAGACCGGCTCGGAGACTGCACCGGGTGCCGCGCGGACTCGGCATCGACGCCGCGGGCGGCCTCAACATCGCCGGGCGCACAGCCATCGCCGGCATCCGGGCGATCGCTCCGGCCCAGGGCGAGACCGTCTACATCTCGGGGGCCTCGGGCGGGGTCGGCATCATCGCCGCGCAGCTCGCGCTGAACCTCGGAGCCCGCGTCATCGGTGGGGCGAGCGAGGCCAACCACGCACTGCTGCGCAGCCTGGGCATCGAACCCTTGGCCTACGGGGAGGGGCTCGAGCAGCGCCTGCGCGACGCCGCCCCGGAAGGCCTCCATGCGGCGTACTCGACCCAGGACCAGGCCGAGGTCGAGCTGCTGCTGAGCCTCGACGTGCCCGCGGACCGGATCAACGCCATCGGGGCCGGCCCGCAGGTGGCCGAGGACCGCGGGGTGCGCGTCGACGGCACGGCGAACGCGCGGCCGGAGGATCTCGACTGGCTCGCGCAGGCGATCGCCTACGGGCACCTGCACCTGCCCGTGGCCCGCGTCTTCGCGCTCGAAGAGGTGCGGGAGGCCTACCGCTTTCTCCGGGAGGCGCATCCGGCGGGCAAGGTGCTGCTGCGCCTCGAAGCTGCGCCGCTCACCGAAGAGCAGCGCCGGTCGCTCACGAGCTGACCCGGCTGCCCGGCCCGGCCCAGGCGCGAGCGGTGCGGAGGGGGCGGCTGCGCGGCCCCGGTAGAATGGTGCGGTGACCAGCGCCCCGGAGACCCGCCCCGCCCTCGTCGACGCGGCCCTGCAGTCCGCGCGCGGCCTCTTCCACCTCGTCGCCGTCGTCACGGTGACCGTGTGGGGCTTTCTCGCGTGGCCGCTGCCGTTCCCCGGCGCGTTCACGGGGCTCGGCCTCCTGGTGCTCTCGGTGCTGCTGTGGGCGCTGTTCCTCTCGCCGAGGCCGGTGCTGCACGTCGACCGCTTCGCGCAGGCGCTCTTCGAATTGCTGCTGTTCGCCGCCGCGGTGGGGGCGCTTCTCGCGTTCGGCGTGTTCTGGCCGTGGCCGGCCCTGTTCGGCGTCGCCGGCGGGGTCGTCGGGTTCCTGGCGTCGAACCGCGCGCGCTGAGGCGCATCGGCCTCCCTGCGGCCGACGACGACGACGCGCTCGCACCGGGCGGTCTCGGAATACCGTCCGCGCCCGCGCGGTTGAGGGGCCCATGACCGAACGCGATCCCGCACCCGCTCGAGCTCGAACTCACGCCCCCGCGCCGCGCAGCGAACCGCTGCGCACCGTCGCGGGCGCCACCCCCGAGCAGCTCGTCCTCGGCCTCGACACCTTCGGCGACGTCACGCGCACGGACAACGGCGAGCCCGCCTCGCACGCCCGGGTGATTCGCGACGTGGTCGAGCAGGCGGTGCTCGCCGACGGCCTGGGCGTCGACGCGATCACCCTCGGCGAGCACCACCGCGACGACTTCGCGCTCAGCAGCCCCGAGATCGCGCTCGCCGCCATCGCGGGCCGCACCGAGCGGATCCTGCTCGGCACCGGCGTCACCGTTCTGTCGAGCGACGACCCGGTGCGCGTGTACGAACGCTTCGCCACCCTCGACGCGGTGAGCTCGGGGCGGGCCGAGGCGATCCTGGGCCGCGGATCCTTCACCGAGTCGTTCCCGCTCTTCGGCTACCGGCTCGAGGACTACGACACGCTCTTCTCCGAGAAGCTCGACCTCTTCGCGAAGCTGCGCGACGAGGGCCCCGTCACCTGGTCGGGGCGGCATCGCGCCTCGCTCGTGGAGCAGGAGGTGTTTCCCAAGACCGAGCGGCCGGGCGGTGTGCGCGCGTGGATCGGCGTGGGCGGCAGCCCGCAGTCCGTGCTGCGCACGGTGCAGTTCGGGATCCCGATGATGCTGGCCATCATCGGCGGCCAGCCCGCGCGCTTCGCCCCGTTCGCGCAGCTCTACCGGCAGGCGCAGGACGAGCTGGGGCGGGAACCGATGCCGCTCGGCGTGCACTCCCCCGGGCACGTCGCCTCGACGGACGCGGAGGCGCGGGAGCAGCTGTGGCCGCACTTCGAGGCCAACCGCAACCGCATCGGCGCCGAACGCGGCTGGCCTCGCACCACGCGGGCCGAGTTCGAGCGCGAGGCTGATTCGGGATCGCTGTACGTCGGGTCGCCCGAGACCGTGGCGCAGCGGATCGCCTCGACCGTGCGCACCCTGGACGCCGACCGCTTCGATCTCAAGTATGCCAACGGCACGATGCCGCACGAACTGCTCTGCGCGAGCATCGAGCTCTACGCGACCGAGGTGATGCCGAGGGTGCGGGAGCTGCTGGCGGAGTAGCGGCGGTTCGGGATCCTCTCGCCGGCGAGCACCTCGGCGTTTGCGCTCGCCGAAAGTGGGTTTTCCCGGCTGATTTCGCGGATTCAGCCGGGAAATCCCTCTTTCGAGTTCGTCGGAGCGGGTGGTTTCGAGCCCGCTCGACCGGCGAGCCCGCTCAACCGGCGGCCGTGAGCACCCGCCAGGCGCCCGCCTCGATAGCCGACGACGGCATGCCGTCGAAGATACGGATGGTGCGCGCGTCGGGATCGGTGAGGATGGTCGCCAGGGTCTCCCAGCGCTCGCCGTACCCCTTGGACATGTCGGCGCGGCAGGTGAGCGGCGGCTCGCCCTCCTCTGTGAGCAGCACCCGCACCATCGCCGTCGCCGAGTCGGGCAGCCCGCCCGAAAGACGCGCGCGCAGCAGTTCGAGTCGGGCCGACGAGTCGGGCTCGTAGACCTCGGTCTTCTGCGCGGCGAGCGGCGCCTCGTGCTGGAAGTGGTTGGTGCGCTGCACCGAGCCGTCGGCCTCGTCGATCACGAAGACGCCCGCGGGGCTCATCTCCACCGAAACCGCGCGCCGCGAGTCGAGCATGGTGAACGCCGATGACGATGCGATCGGCGCCGAGCGGATCAGCTCGACGGCCTCGTCGACGGCGCGGCACTCCGACAGCACCACGCTCGAGAGCAGGTGCATCGGCACGCCGAAGGGGCCGTCGTCGCGGTGCCCGAGGATGTTGAAGTGCAGGGCGAGGCCCGCCTCGTTGACGCCGATCTTCGACAGGATGCCCTGCTCGGTCAGCCCCGCGTACCGCAATCCGGGCCCCATCACGGTGTGGGTGTGCCAGAAGGCGTCGAGCTCGATGTGCCAGTCCCAGGTCTGCGCGCCGTAGCGGTGCCCGCCGGTGCGCGCGGTCAGCGTCGAGCACTCGCTCGACGCGAGTCCGCCGAGCGCGATGATCTCGGTGCGCGCGTTGAGCGCGACCACCTGCGAGAGCTCCACCCCGGCGCCCTCGGCCACCCCTCCGAGTTCCTCGAGCAGGGCGGGCCGCCACCCGGCGAGCGCCGCGATGACCCGCTCCACGCCCTCGCGCTCGCGCTCCTCGCCCACCCCCAGCACTCGAAACAGTTCGGCGTACTTCGCGTAGGCGCCGGCGAGGGTGCCGCGCAGCGCGCCGCCCCGGCTCAGGCCGAGCTCACGAGGCGTCGCTCCGGTGACCTCGAGGTGCAGGCGTTCGGTCTTATCTGTCATGTCGGTCCTTCTGGGTGGTGGGGGCGGGGAGAGGTTCGGGATCGCGGCAGCGATCCGCCGCCCCGGGGTCGGCCGGCGTCCCGGGGCTCAGCGGGTATCGGCTCACGCGTCGGCGCCCATGAGCGCATCGCGCAGGCCGCGCTGCGGCTTCCATCTCGGCCTCGGGGCCGAGGCGATGAGCAGCTGCGTGTACGGCTCTCGCGGCGCGTCGAGCACCTCGTCGACCGTGCCGCGCTCGACGATGCGCCCGGAGCGCATGACCACCACGTCGTCGGCGATGTCGCGCACCACGGAGAGGTCGTGCGTGATGAACAGGTACGACAGCCCGTGCTCGGCGCGCAGCCGCTTCAGAAGCTCGAGCACCTGGGCCTGCACCGATACGTCGAGCGCCGAGACGGCCTCGTCGAGCACGATGATCTTCGGCTCGGCGGCGAGCGCCCGCGCGATCGCGACGCGCTGCTTCTGGCCGCCCGAGAGCGCTGCGGGCTTGGCATCCGCGTGCCGCTCGGTGAGCCCGACCTCGTCGAACAGTTCGAGCACGCGATCGCGCCGGCCGCGCTTGTCGAGGTCGGGGCGGTGCGCGCGCAGCATCTCGTCGATGGTGGCGGCCACGGGCAGCGAACGGTTGAGGGATCCCTCGGGATCCTGGAACACCATCTGCACCAGCTTGGCGCGCTCGCGCAGTTGCCTCCGGGCGGTGGTCGGCTTCACCTCGGTTCCCGCGATCCGCACGGAGCCCGAGTCGGCGCGCTCGAGCCCGACGACTACGCGGGCGAGGGTCGACTTGCCCGACCCCGACTCGCCGACCACCGCGAGGCAGGTGCCCTCGCGCAGCTCGCAGGAGACGTCGTCGAGTGCGGCGACGCTCGCCTTGCGGCCGAGGTGGAAGGTGCGCGAGAGGTGCTCGACCTCGATGATCGATGTCCGGCTCATGACTCCGCCCGCCTTTCCTCGGTCGTCAGCGCGGCAGCCGGCGGCTGCTCGTGTCCAGCTGGGTAGAGCAGCGGCCGCGCAGCCATGAGCTTGCGGGTGTACTCGGTCTTGGCGTGATCCCGGATCTCCTCCGGAGTTCCGATCTCGAGGATCTCGCCGTCCCTCATCACGGCCAGCCGATCGCAGACGGCGGCCGCGAGGTCGAGGTCGTGGGTCACGAAGATCATCGAGAGGCCGTGCTCGCGGCGCTTCTCGTCGAGGATCGCGACGACTTCCGCCTGCGTGGTCACGTCGAGGGCGGTGGTCGGCTCGTCGGCCAGGAGCAGCTTCGGCTCGCCGGAGATCGCGCCCGCGATCACGACGCGCTGCAGCATGCCGCCCGAGAGCTGGTGCGGGTACGAGGCGAGCACGCGCTCGGTGTCGGCGATGCCGACCTGGCGCAGCAGGTCCGCGGCCCTCGCCTCGGCCTCGGCCCTGCCCGTCGAGCGGGCGTCGCTCATGCCCTCGACCAGGAACCGCCTCACCGGCAGCACGGGGTTGAGCGCGCCGTGCGGGTTCTGCGCGATGAGCGCGAGGTCGTTCGCGCGGATCCTGCGCAGCGTCTCGCCCGAGGAGGCGAGGAGTTCGGTGCCGTCGAGTTCGATGGACCCCTCGACCCGGGCGCCGGCGGGCTCGATCCCCAGCACGCAGCGCAGGGTCATCGACTTGCCCGATCCGGACTCGCCGACGAGGCCGAGTGCCTCTCCCTGCGCCAGCGAGAAGGAGTTGCCGTGCAGGATCTCCGTTTCCTGGCCGGTATCGGGGTCGACGACCGCCAGCACCAGTCCTTCGATCTTCAGCATCAGCGTGTCCTTCCCGATGCCCGGCGGCCGCCGAGCTGCTCTCCGACGTACCCGAAGGCGGCGACGGTGACGACTATGGCGAGGCCCGCGAAGATGCTCTGCTCCCAGTAGCCCTGCTGCAGCGACGCCTGACCGTTCGAGACCATGAGGCCCCAGTCGGGGGCGGGCGGCTGCACACCGAGGCCGAGGAACGAGAGTGCGGCGAGTTCGATCATGGCGTAGCCGAAGTTGATCGTCATGCCGGTGAGGATCTGGGTGCGCACGTTCGGCAGGATGTGGCGCACCGTGATGAGCAACCCGGAGATGCCCTGCAGCTGCGCCGAGGCGACGTAGGGCAGGTTGCGCTCGCGCAGCGCGACCGAACGGATGACGCGCGCCGAGTAGGGCGTGAAGCCGATCGCGAGCGCGATCGACGCCGTGAGCAGGGATGGTCCGAAGATCGCCACGGCGAGGATGGCGAGCAGCATGTTGGGGAACGCGAAGAGGATGTCGAGCACGCGCCCGATAACCGCGTCGACCCTCCCGCCGAACCACACGGCGGTGAGCGCGAGCGTTGTGGCGAGGAGGGCGGTGACGAGGATCACGATCGTGGGGCCGATGAGGCTGGTGCGGGCGCCCCAGATGATGCGCGAGAGGATGTCGCGACCGGACTGGTCGGTGCCCATGAGGTGTGCGAGGCTCCACGCCTCGTGCCGGGCGGTGACGCTTCCCTCGTAGGGATCGTAGGGGGCGATGAGGGGGGCGAGGATCGCCATGAGCACCACCAGCGCGATGATGCCGAGGCTGACCAGGCCGACCGGGCCCAGGCGCCTCGCGAAGAGGCGCCAGCCCGAGATCGGCACGTCGCCGCGGTGCTTGCGCAGCAACTGCACGGCCACCGTATCCCGGGCGCTCGTCTTCGCGCCGGGGTCCCGCTTGAGCTTCTGCTGCTTCATCGTGCCGACGCTCCTTTGCTCAGCCGCACGCGCGGGTCGATCACCGCGTACAGCAGGTCGACGATGAGGTTGATGAGACCGAAGGCCAGCACCATGATGAGGGCGATGGCCTGCACCACCGCGAAGTCCTTCTTCTGCACCGAGTTCACGAGCAGCGAGCCGATGCCGTCGAGGGTGAAGGCGTACTCGATCACGAACGCGCTCGCGAGCAGCCCCGCGATCTGGGTGCCGAGCACGGTGGTGACCGGCAGCATCGAGTTGCGGATCGTGTGGCGCCACAGCACGAACTGCCTGGGCACGCCGCGGGCGATCGCCATGACCACGTGCTCCGATCCCTGCTCCTCCCGGACCGCGGTGCGGGTGATGCGGGCGACCACGGCGATGCCGGGGAAGGCGAGCGCCAAGGCCGGGAGGGTGAGGTGCCAGAGCCTTCCGGCGAAGCCCTCGCCGGATCCCGAGACCGGGAACCAGCCGAGATTGGAGCCGAACACGAACATCAGCACGAGCGCCGCGAAGAAGGTGGGCACGGCGAAGCCGAGGTTGGAGCCGAAGACCACGAGCTTCTCGAAGGCGCCCGAGCGGGTGGCGGCGAGCACGCCGAGTCCCACGCCGAAGACGATGATGAGGATCGCGGCGAAGGCCGCGAGGAACAGGGTGGTGGGCAGGCGGGTCGCCACGAGGGTGGAGACGTCCTGCTGGGTGAGCAGCGAGCGGCCGAGGTCGCCCTGCAGCACCTCCAGCAACCAGTTCCAGTAGCGGATGAGGAAGGGATCGTCCAGTCCGTACTGCGCCCGAATCGACGTGAGCACCTCGGGGCTCACCGTGCGCCCCTGCACCAGGAACTGCTCGGGGCTTCCCGGAGCGAGGTACATCCCCGAGAACACGATGAAGCTGGACACGACGAGCACGGCGACGAGTGCGCCGAGTCGCTTGAACACGTAGGTCATGGACGATCCCTTCCCGCGGGAGTCGGCGCCTACTCGGCCGAGCCGAGGTCGGCGGCCCAGGGGTAGTAGAGGTACACGAACGATGCGGGTGCGCCGGTGACGGCCTTGTCCATGTACATGCGCACGGCGAGGTCGTTGATCGGCACCCAGGGCTGCTGCTCCATGATGAGCGCCTCGGCTTCGACGGTCAGCTCGGCACGCTTCTGCGGGTCGCTCTCGGCGAGGGCCGCGTCGAGCGCGGCGTCGACCCGGGGGTCGGAGAAGCCCGAGTAGTTCTGGTCGCTGCCGGTCTTGGCCACGCTGATGAGGTGCAGCAGCGGATCGGGAGCGCTCAGATAGTTGGTGGTGACGAAGCCGTCGTATCCCTTGCGGGCCTCGGGATCGGAGAAGAACGCGCCGAACTGCGCGCTCGGCACGCCGGTCGGCTCGAGCGTGATGCCGAGCTCCTTCGCTCCGTTCGCCATCTCGTTGAGGATGTCGGCGTAGAAGCTGCGCTCGCTCGGGTACGCGATCTTGATGGGCTGCGAGAGATCCACGTCGGCCTGCTCGAGCTCGGCCTTCGCCGCCTTGACGTCGTAGCTCAGGTCGGGCAGCTTCTCGTCGCGCAGCTTGGCGACGCCGGGCACCGCGTCCCAGGGCGCCTGCGGCACGATCGAGCGCGACGGGGTGCCGGTGCCCTCGTACACGGTCTCGGCGATGGCGGCGCGGTCCGTGGCGCGCGTGAGAGCCCGGCGCACGGCGGGATCGCCGAAGATGCCGTTGCCCGTCGAGATGATGGCCATGATCTGCATGCCCTCGCCGTAGTAGAGCGACCCGCTCGCGCTGCCGGAGAGCTGACCGAGCGCGGGCAGCGGCACGTCGTAGGAGCCCTGGATCTCACCCGTGGAGAGGCTGTTGGCGATGGCCGTCGGATCGACCACGAAACCGATCTCGATCTGCTTCGCCTTCGCCGCCTTCTGGGCGTTCCAGTAGCCGTCGTAGCGATCGAGGGTGATCGACTGTCCCTGCTTCCAGTTGCCGGGGGTGAACTGGAACGGTCCGGTGCACATCACGCCCGTGTCGGGGTTGCCGTAGTTCTCGCCGGCCTGCTTGCGCTGCTTCTCCTGCACGACGACGCCGAGGATGGTCGACAGCGACGAGGGGAGGATCTGATCCGGGCTCTTCAGTGTGACGGTGACCTCCGAGTCGCCGCTCTTCACCACGTCGGCGATGTTGGCGGTGACGCCGCCGGTCCAGTAGCTGGCCTCGGCGGGATCGCCGTGGCGCTTCAGCGAGTAGACGACGTCCTCGACGGTCATGGGCGTGCCGTCCCAGAAGGTGACGTCGTCGCGGATCCCGATCTTCCACGTGAGGCCGTCCTCGGTCTCGGCGCCCGTCGCGAGATTCGGCTGCACGGAGAAGTCGGGCTGCATCTGGAAGAGCGGCTCGCAGAGGTTCGAGACGATCGTGTTCTCGGAGTAGTTGAAGGCCTTGGCCGGGTCGAGGCTCGCGAGCTCGCCGTAGGTCGAGTTCCAGGTGACCTTGTCGGCCTCGCCCTTGGCCGCCGGCGTGGTCTGCAGCAGTTCGAGCGCGTCGCCGCCCGCTCCCTGTTCGCCGCCGCCGCGGCTACCGGATGCACAGCCGGCGAGCACCAGACCCGTGATGGCAAGCAGGGCGATCGTTGCCCGTGTCTTTCCGAGTTTCACGTTGTTCTCCATTCGAAGTTTCGTCGTTGAATCCCCCTGGTCCGGCGCTGCGCTGGACGAAGACCCACGGAGGATGCTAGCACCCAAAACGATTTGCACAAAACGTTTTGGATATAAAGCTTCGATAACGGAATCGGGCACCGACGCCCGTTTCCGGCGCTGCGCATCAGCACCGAAGGGCTATCCTGACGAGGTGCAGCAGAGCGGCAGACCGACGATCAAGGACGTGGCCAGGGCGGCCGGCGTCTCACCCACCACCGTCTCGCACGCCCTCAACGGAAAGGGTGTCGTGCGGCGCGAAACCGTCGAGCGCATCGAGCGCGTCGCGACCGAGGTGGGCTACCGGCCCAGCGCCATCGCGCGCGGCCTGCAGAAGTCTCGCCTGGGCCTGCTCGCGCTCGTGATCCGGCCCTTCCACAGCCTCGACACGTTCCTGCCCGAGGGCGTCGACTACTTCCTGCGCGTCGCGGGCGCCGCCTCCCTCAGCGCGATGGAGCACGGCTACAGCATGATGCTCATCGACGACCCCACCCGGCCGGGGGTGCCCTTCAGCGCGCTCGCCGCCGATGCCTACATCGTCACCGAGCCGTTCGAGAACGATCCCGTGCTCACGCTGCTCTCCGAGCAGCGCATCCCCTTCGTCACGCTGGGCGCCGATCCCGCGCGCCGCGGCGAGTTCCCCGCGATCGACGAGGGCGCCGACCAGCAGACCCTGCTGATGATCTCGCACCTCGCCGAGGCGGGAGCGCAGCGCATCGCCCTCGTCACCGGCACCGACCGCAACGACTGGAACCTGGGCTCCAAGCGGAGCCTCACCTCGTGGAGCGAGGCCCGCGGTCAGCGACCACTCGTGCTCGCGCTACCCGAGGCGGCCGGCGAGCGCGTCGGCGACGCGGTGATCGACCACTTCTTCGGCGGCGATCCGAGCGAGCATCCGGACGCCGTCTTCTGCCTCACCGGCCGCCACGCGGCGGGCGTCGCAGAGGCGGCGATCCGGCGCGGCATCCGCGTGCCCGAGGACCTGCTGGTCGCCGCGGGATCCGGCGCCATGCAGAACCGCACCTCGAGCCCCACCGTGACCACGCTCGACCTGCACCCCGAGGAGAGCGCGCAGCTCGCGGTCGAGGTCGCGGTGAGGCTCGCGGAGGGTCGTCCGATCGATACGCCCATCGCAGTTCCCGCGGCGACGCTCGACATCCGCGAATCGACGACGCGGGCCTGAGACGTCGCGCGGCTACCCTTCCGCGTCCATCCGCCCCCGCGTCTCCTTCGCCCCGAACAGCAGCGCCAGAAGCGCCAGGCCGATCACGATCGCCGAGACGACGATCACGTTCACGAGGTTTCCGGTCCGCGCGCTGATCGCCGTGACGACGGTCGGCATGAGGCCGCTCAGCCCGTAGCCGATGTTCCACGCGAACGCGGTCGCGGTCGAGCGGATCTCGGTGGGGAACGTCTCGTTCAGGAAGATGATGAGCGGCGCGCTGACCGCCCCCGAGAGCACCACCATGACGGCGCTGCAGACGAGGATCAGTGCGGGCGCGTCGGCGAACGCGGCCTGCATGAGCCAGTACAGGCCGGGGATGAGGATCAGGCAGCCCGCCCCCGCCCACACGAACACCGGCCTGCGCCCGACGTGCTGGCTCAGGTGCCCGCAGAGCACCGCGATGACGGCGGATCCGATGACGTTGATGATGACGAACAGGCTGGCCTGGTTCTGAGGGAGGTCGAAGGAGGTCTTGAACACCGTGGGCAGAATCCCGGTCGTGAGGTAGTACGGCGCGGAGGCGGTGAAGACGATCGCTGAACCGAAGAGCACGAGGCCCCGCCACCGCTTCGCGAAGATGACGCGCGCGGGGGATCCGCCTCGGGGGCGCGGCGCGGGTTTCGCTCCGGCCGCGATCACCCGGTTCCGAGCCGTCCAGAGGGGCGACTCCTGCACCCGTCGCAGCACGATCCGTCGACGCGGCGATCCCGCCCACGAAGAGCCCCTGCACGATACGCAGCGCGATGAAGAGCGCCGGGGCGAAGATCCCGAGCACCGCGACCCCCGGCAGCACCCCCATGAGCGAGGTCGCGATCCCTGCGCCGAGCACGCCGATCATCATCGACAGGCGGCGTCCTCGCCGGTCGGCGACCGAGCCGAGCATGAGCGCGCCGAGCGGGCGCACGAGCAGGATGACCATGAGATTGAACATGTCGATCGTCCAGTCGAGCAGCGCGACGCCGATCGACTTCGCTTGCACGCGCACACCAGCGCGATCGAGTACGAGTCGCACGTCAGCGAGGCGGAGATGCTCGGGCTCGCGTCGGCTCCGTCGGCTCGCGTCGCCGTCCCGAGGCTGGTGGATCCCCCGTGGCGCTCGAGTGCCGCTTCCACAGCGCCACGCCCTACGATGGCACGGGAGCGGAGTTCGTAGTCGGCGAGATCGTCGCCTTCCACATCGACGACCGGGTCATCCAGGACGGCAAGGTCGACGCCCGGCTGCTCGATCCGATCGCGCGGATCGGCGGCCCCAGCTATGCCGCGCTCGGCGAGGTCACGCGGCTCGCGCCCGTGCGGCAGACCCCGAAGTCGGTCGTCGGGGCTACGCGGGAGGCGGCGGGCTGAGAGACCGCAGCGCCCGCGGGCCCGCAGCCCGTGAGAGCCGCCGGAGACGACGCGGGGACCGGCGCCGAAGCACCGGTCCCCGCGTTTTGCCTATGCGAGCCGCTGCTCCAGGTTCTCGTCGATGGTCGCGAGGAACTCCTCCGTGGTCTGGTAGGCCTGATCCGGACCGACGAGCAGCGCGAGGTCCTTGGTCATCCTGCCCGACTCGACGGTCTTGACGACGACGTCCTCGAGGGTGTTCGCGAAGTCGATCAGCTCCTGGTTGCCGTCGAGCTTGCCGCGGTGCGCGAGACCGCGCGTCCAGGCGAAGATCGAGGCGATGGGGTTGGTGGAGGTGGGCTTTCCCTGCTGGTGCTGGCGGTAGTGGCGGGTCACGGTGCCGTGGGCGGCCTCGGCCTCAACGACCTTGCCGTCGGGCGTCGCGAGCACCGAGGTCATGAGACCGAGTGAGCCGAAGCCCTGCGCCACGGTGTCCGACTGCACGTCGCCGTCGTAGTTCTTACAGGCCCAGACGTAGCCGCCCTCCCACTTCATGGCCGAGGCGACCATGTCGTCGATGAGGCGGTGCTCGTAGGTGAGCCCGGCCGCCTCGAACTGCTCCTTGAACTCGGCGTCGAAGACCTCCTGGAAGAGATCCTTGAAGCGGCCGTCGTAGGCCTTGAGGATCGTGTTCTTCGTGGAGAGGTAGACGGGGTACCCGCGCGAGAGGCCGTAGTTCAGCGAGGCGCGCGCGAAGTCGCGGATCGACGCGTCGAGGTTGTACTGCACCTGCGCCACGCCGTCGCCGGGCGACTGGAAGACCTCGAACTTCTGCGGCTCGGAGCCGTCCTTCGGCGTGAACTCGACGGTGAGGGTGCCCTCGCCTTGGAAGCGGAAGTCGGTGGCGCGGTACTGGTCGCCGAAGGCGTGACGGCCGATGATGATCGGCTTGTTCCAGCCGGGCACGAGCCGAGGGATGTTGGAGATGATGATGGGCTCGCGGAAGATCACGCCGCCCAGGATGTTGCGGATCGTGCCGTTGGGGCTGCGCCACATCTTCTTGAGGCCGAACTCCTCGACGCGGGCCTCGTCGGGGGTGATGGTGGCGCACTTGACGCCGACGCCGTGCTTCTTGATGGCGTTGGCGGCGTCGACGGTCACCTGGTCGTCGGTGGCGTCGCGGTGCTCGATGCCGAGATCGTAGTACTCGAGCGTGACGTCGAGGTAGGGGTGGATGAGGCGGTCCTTGATGAACTGCCAGATGATGCGGGTCATCTCATCGCCGTCGAGTTCGACGACCGTGCCTTCAACCTTGATCTTCGCCAACGCTTCTCCCAGTGTCGTGATGTGTGAGCTCGGGGGCGCGCAGCACGGTGGACGCCGCGCGCTGCTTCTCGCGGGATCGGGGCCGGAGCGCCGCTCCCGGTGCAGGGCCCGATGGGGCCGCGCACCAGTCTAGCCGAGAAATGAAGGTGTCTCGACATCGAGATAAATCGCACTCAGGTCCGCTGAGCGAAATCCGGGCCGGGCACCAGGATTGAACCGACATCGGCGAAAGAGGGGTTTCCCGGCTGATCTCGCGAAATCAGCCGGGAAATCCTACTCTCGACGGGCGCGGGCAGAGGGCACAGGAGCGAGCAGGGAGCACGGGCGCGGGAGCTCAGGTCCGGGCGCGGATCCCGAACCCCTCAGGCCGACACCTGCACCCGTGGCCGGTGCCGCTGCACGTGCTCGCAGTAGGCCGTGAGCCGCAGCAGCGAGGCCGCGGCGCGGTCGATCACCACCGTCGCGCACGGGTGCAGCTGCAGCGCGCTGCCCGGATATGCCGCCGCGAACGGGCCTTCGATCATCTTCGCGACCGCCTCGACCCGGAAGCGGCCCGGATGCTACGCTGATCACGCCCAGCGACGGGCACCGGCGACCGGGCAGGTCGCCGTCTCTACAACGGATCGTCCGGCACGTACCTGCCGGTGGAGGAAATCATGGCAACTGTCACGTTCGAAAGTGTCTCCTGCGTCTATCCGGGAGCGGATCGTCCCTCGGTCGACCAGTTCGATCTCGAGATCGGCGACGGCGAGTTCCTGGTGCTCGTCGGCCCCTCGGGCTGCGGCAAGTCGACCACGCTGCGCATGCTGGCCGGCCTCGAGGAGGTCAGCGAGGGCCGCGTGCTCATCGGGGACCGAGACGTCACCGACATACCGCCGAAGGATCGGGACATCGCGATGGTGTTCCAGAACTACGCGCTCTACCCGCACATGACGGTCGCCGAGAACATGGGCTTCGCCCTGAAGATCGCCGGCATCGGCAAGGAGGAGCGCTCGACGCGGGTGCTCGAGGCGGCGAAGATGCTGGATCTCGAGCAGTATCTCGGTCGCAAGCCGAAGGCGCTCTCCGGCGGTCAGCGCCAGCGCGTCGCCATGGGCCGTGCGATCGTGCGCCAACCCCAGGTCTTCCTGATGGACGAGCCGCTGTCGAACCTCGACGCGAAGCTGCGCGTGCAGACCCGCACCCAGATCGCGTCGCTGCAGCGCCGGCTCGGCGTCACCACCGTGTACGTGACCCACGACCAGACCGAGGCGCTCACCATGGGCGACCGCATCGCGGTGCTCAAGGACGGCGTGCTGCAGCAGGTCGGCACCCCGCGCGACCTGTACGAGGCGCCGAACAACGAGTTCGTCGCCGGCTTCATCGGCTCCCCAGCCATGAACCTGCTACCGTCGCGGGTCTCGGAGGCCGGCGTCGCGTTCGGTTCGGCGACCGTGCCGGTGCCGGTGCGCGTGCAGACGCCCGCGGTGACCGCGGGCGTGCGGCCCGAGGACATGGTCGTCGTGGCCGCGGGCGACCCCGGGCTCTCCGTGGTGGTCGACCTGGTCGAGGAGCTCGGCGCCGACGGCTACCTCTACGGGCACACGACCGGCGATGATCGCATCGACGTCGTCGCCCGCGTCGACGGCCGCGTGCACCCGAGCCCCGGCGACGCGGTGACGCTGGCGCCCGCGCCCGACCGCCTGCACCTCTTCGATCCCGGGAGCGGCGCCCGCCTGATCTGACCCGAGCGGGTCCGATCCGCTCCTCGCCCGAGGCGTTGCGCGTCCGACCTCTTTGTCGGTGCGCGTTCTCACGCTAGCCTGGTGAGCATGAGCGCTCTGAGACTGGAAGAACTTTCCGCCGCCACCATCGTCGCAGTGAATCAGCTCGGGCTGAAGCCGGGCCAGGAGCAGTTCGTCACCCCGGTCTCGTACGCCGCCGCCGCAGCGGTCACGCCCGCGCACACCGCGTGGCAGCGCGTGGTGCTCGACGGCGACCGCGTGGTCGGGTTCGTCCACGGCAACTTCGATCCCGATGCTCCGCAGGAGGAGTTCCGCGCGGCGCTGTGGCGCATCAACGTCGACGCCGATGCGCAGGGCAAGGGCGTCGGCACGTTCGCGGTGAACGCCCTCATCGAGGAGGCGCGCCGTCGCGGCGTCGACCACCTCACGGTGCTCTGGGAGCGCGGCGAGGACGGGCCGGAGGAGTTCTTCCTGCACATCGGCTTCAAGCCGGTCGACGAGACGCCCTACGGCGAGGTCATCGGCGTCATCGATCTCAGCGAGTGAGCGGGCCGCGCCCGCTCGGATCGGGTGGGCGCGGCACCCTCGCCTCGGTCGCCTCCTCGTTGCTCTTCGGGGGCGTCTACTTCGTCACGCCGCTGCTCGCGCCGGCCTCCGCCGAGTCGGTCTGGGGCATTCGCACCCTCTTCACCGTTCCGGTGATCGCCGTCGCGCTGCTGGTGATCCGCCAGTGGCATCTCGTGACCGAGGTGGCGCGACGCGTTCGCCGCAGGCCGGTGCTGCTGCTCGGGATCCTGGCCTGCGGTCTGCTGGTCTCGGCGCAGCTGTGGGTGTTCAGCTGGGCGCCGCTGCACGGCCGCGGGCTGCAGGTGGCGCTCGGCTACTTCCTGCTGCCGCTCGTATTGGTGGTGGTGGGGCGGTTCCTGTACGGGGAGCGGCTGGTGTGGTGGCAGTGGGGCGCCGCCGGTGTCGCGGCCGTGGGCGTGGGCTTCGAGCTGTCGCGCGTGGGCGGGGTGTCGTGGGAGACGCTGCTCGTGGCGCTCGGCTACCCGGTGTACTTCGTGCTGCGGCGAGCGCTCGGCATCGCGCACCTGGGAGGCATGTTCTGGGAGTTCGTCGCGCTCGCGCCCGTCGCCGCCGCGTTCTTCTCCTTCGAGGTGGTCGAGGGATCCGCCGCGGCCGCGAATCCCGCGCTGTGGTGGGCGGGGCCGCTGTTCGCGGCGGCTTCGGGGGTGGCGCTCATGCTCTACCTCGCCGCGTCCCGCCTGCTCACGATGAGCCTGTTCGGGCTGCTCAGCTATCTGGAACCGGCGCTGCTGATGGCGGCGTCGATGCTCAACGGGGAGCGCATCGGTCCCGATGAGCTGGTCATCTACGGCGCGATCTGGATCGCGGTGCTGATGCTGATGGCGGGCGGGATCGCGCGGCTGCGGCGTTCCCGCGGCCGACCCTGATGAGCCGGTGCGGGGCACGGCAGTGGACGGGGCGACGGCCCGGGTCGCCGATCCCGCTCCGGCTCCGGGTCAGATCTGCGCCGTCACGGGCCGCCGGTGCTCGGCGGCGCCGTCGAGCAGATCGAGCGCCCGCCGCAGCGCCGTGCTGGAGGTGTGCGCCGTGTACGGGAAGTAGACGACCTCGACCCCGACGCGGGCGAAGCGCCGCTCGAGCCGGAGCCCCTTCTCGGTGCCTCGCCAGTCGTCGCCCTTGAAGAAGTGCGTGAAGCGCACCTCCTCCCACACGTCGAGCTTGTCGGGAACCCGCTCGACGTACACCTCGTCGACGAAGTCGATGTGGCTCACGATCTCCGAGCGCTCCGCGGTCGGGATCACCGGAGAGGCGCCCTTCACGTCGCGCAGCATCTCGTCGCTGACCACACCGGCGATGAGGTGGTCGCACCGCTGCTTGGCGTGGCGCAGCAGGTTGAGGTGGCCGATGTGGAACAGGTCGAATGCTCCAGCCGCGTAGCCGATGCGCTTCATCGACCCCTCCGATCATTTCCGTTCTTCCGACCGCCGTGACCGGGCGCGGTTCCCGGTGGGTAGCCCGCACCCCCCGAGTGGCCTGCAGTTTCAGGGGAGTTCGGCGACTCGAGGGGTGCGGGGGTCTGGGTCATGATCAGTACGCTCCTTCGCGCTGCACCATGACGCGGGCGGTGCGCCACATGATCTGCAGGTCGTTCATCACCGACCAGTTCTCCACGTAGCTGAGATCGAGGCGCACGCTCTCGTCCCAGGACAGGTCGCTGCGCCCGCTCACCTGCCACGGTCCCGTGATGCCGGGCTTGACGTACAGCCGGCGCACCACGGTGCCGTCGTAGGCCGTGACCTCGCCGGGCAGCGGCGGCCTGGGGCCGACGACGCTCATGTCTCCCCGCAGCACGTTCCAGAACTGCGGCAGCTCGTCGAGGGAGATCTTGCGCAGCACACGACCGACGCGCGTCACCCGCGGGTCGTTCCTCATCTTGAACAGCACGCCGGCGCCCTCGTTCCGATCGAGCAGCGACACGAGCCGCTCCTCGGCCTCGACCACCATGGTGCGGAACTTGTACATCTTGAACAGCCGGCCGTCGCGCCCCACGCGCCACTGCGCGAAGAAGACGGCGCCCGGCGAGTCGAGCTTGATGGCGAGCGCCAGAACGGGCGTGATGACCGCGATGAAGGCGAGCGCGAGCACCGCCACGCAGATGTCGAGCCCTCGCTTGAGCAGGTGATAGCCGCCCTCGTAGGAGGGGATGCTGATCTGCAGCATCGGCAGCCCTTCGACGGGCCGGAATGAGATGCGGGGCCCCACCACGTCGGTCAGCTGGTTCGAGAGCACGAGGTTGGCCGCCGTGCCCTCCAGCTTCCAGCTGAGCTCGCGCACGAACGTCGGATCGTGCTCCGGCCGGCTGGCGACGACGATCGTGTCGGCGCCGATCCGCGAGGCGACGGCGGCGACCTGGTCGATGGATCCGTGCACGGGATACCGGCGGCCGCCCACGGTGAGCGGCGCGCGGTCGGCGCCGAAGAGGGTCGCACCGATCACGTGGAACCCCTGGTCGCCCGCTCGCAGCGTGCGAATGACGTACTCGACGTCGAGTCGCTCGCCCACCACGAGCGTGCGAAGCGCGTAGTGCCCGGCGGCGCGCTGCCGCTGCAGCCAGCGTCGCCACAGCCAACGCGAGAGCAGCAGGCCGATCACTCCCCCCGGCAGCGCCGAGAACAGGAGCACGCGCTCGCCGCTCCAGTTGAACGCCAGGGCGCAGATCGCGGTGATCCCGAACGACAGCCACGTCGCGTTGACGACCCGCTGGTATTCTGCGGTGCCGCTGCCGAGGCACTGGCTCTCCCGGCTGCGCACGCCCGCCAGCAGCAGGTACCACAGCGTGACGAGCATCGCACTCGCGATCCACGCTGTGGTCTGCACCTCTCCGAGCACCCGCTGCAGCAGCAGGCTGAGACCGACGGAGACGAGGATCACCGCTGCGTCGGAGAGCCGGAGGCACCAGCGGAACCGGCGCTCCCACCGCCGCCGACGCTCGAGCGTGGGCGAGCGGCGCGGCGAGTGCGCGATGGTTCCGGCGAACCCGTCGAGCCCGGCCTCCACCAGCATGTGCACTCTCCCCTGCGATTCCTGTCCTGAATTGCAGTCAGGTTAAGAAGCGCCGGATCGGGTGAACACAAGGTTACGCAAGCGCTACGCACGGATCCGGCCGTGCTCGGAGCACCGGGGATCGCCCGCCCGATGACGGTCGCTCCCCGTGAATCGCGCTACGTATTCGCCCGCGCTATCGCGCGCCGGTCTCGCGCCTGAACCAGAGCCGGAGCTCGTCGCGGCCGCTCACCCTCAGCTTGGTGAAGACGTGGCGCAGGTGGGTATCGACGGTGCGCACCGAGAGGTGGAACTGCTCGGCGATCCACCGGCTCGAATAGCCGAGGGCCGCCAACATTGAGATCTCGCGCTCTCTCGCGGAGAGCACGTCCGTCTGCGGCAGCGGCATCCAGATGCCGAACTCGGTGAGCCTGCGCGCCGGCGGACTGTCCCAGGCGGATCGGCCCTGAGCCAGCTCCTCGCAGTGCTCGAGCAGCACCACCGCCATCGGCGGCTCGACGATCCCGGCGAGCGCCTGGATGCGCGCCCGATATATGCCGGCCTCCTCGCCGGTCTCGAGCGCGTAGAGGTGCAGCGCCTGCAGCTCGACCGCTTCGAGCTGCTCGCGGGAGGCCCAGGTCGCGAGCTGCAGGCTGAGCGCGGCCACGCCCTCGTCGGCGTTCCACTGGCGGGCCCGCAGGGTCAGCAGGCGCACGTGGCCCGCGAGCACCTGGGAGAGGCCGATCTGCCGGTGCTCGGCGAGCCGGATCGACCGTCGGCTCGCCTCCCGCTCCCCCAGCGCGGCGAGCGCGAGTGCGAGCGTCGCCTCGGCGAAGCCCATGAGACCGTGACGATCGTAGCTCGCCAGGCGCGCCTTGAGCCGCTCGGCCCGCTGCGAGGCGAGCCGCCACTTGCCGTCGGCGATGCTCATCAGCACTGCGCAAGCCTCCACGAGACCGGAGTAGTGGATGTCGGAGAAGGACGACTCGATGAACTCGTGGTAGGCGTGGCGCGCGGCCTCGACGGCGCCCGCGGCCCATGAGGCGACGAAGCCGCAGAAGCGCAGCAGCTTCGTGTTGTCGAGCTGCGGCCGCTCGCCCATCTCCGCGAACGATCCGGCGTAGTCCGCGAGGCGGATCGCCGCCTCGTAGCGACCGCGCTGGCTCAGGATCAGGGACGAGGCCGCCCGGGCCCTCGTGCGCTCCCACTCGATCGGCATGCTCTCGAAGGCTGCGGGATCGGGCGCCAGCTCGGCCGCCTTGCGCAGCTGGCCGGTGGAGGCCAGCAGCATCACCCGCGCGGTGCGGATCGCCTCCAGCACCTTGCCCTCGAAGCCCGCGAACTCCCGCTCGAGGTCTCCGATGATCTCGTCCGCCTCAGCCGCGTCCTCTCGGTCGAAGGCCTCGTGCTCGGCCAGGACGATGCGCAGCTTGGCCTGCAGCATCGGCGACGGGCCGAGAGATCGCCGAGTGCGCTCGACGGCGGTGCGCACGTGCTCGAGCGCCTCGGTGAGCCGCGGGCGGTCGCCGACCAGTCGTGCGATCTGCACGGCTTGCAGCGCCGCCTTCGTCAGCTGGGCGGTAGAGACGTCCGGGTGGGCGGCGACGGCCAGCGCGATGCGCAGCCGCAGCTGCAGCTCGTGCCCGCTCTGCATGAGCCTGAGGGTGTCCCACAGCCAGTTCAGCGGCACCTTGCGGTCGGCGTCGAGGCCCATGGCCACCATGCGGAACAGCAGCTGGGGCGACGTGCGGGGGTCGTCCGAGCCGATCTCGCGCTGCAGGGCGTCGAACAGCTCGTTGCTCACCTCGACCACCCGTGACGGCGACATCTGTTCGCGCACGGCCGCGGTGAGCAGTTGATGCCGCATACCGACGGTGAAGCGGCCCGACGCCCCTGCCCCCATGGAGAGGAGCCCGCGCTCCTTGAGCGTCGCCAGCCGCCCGGGATCGAGCAGCCGGATGAAGGCGTTCTCGGAGATCGGCTCGACATGGGCGATGAGTTCGAGTGTGCGCAGCTCCTCCGCCGTGCAGGTGGTGCGGAGGAACTCCCCGAACTCGGACGGGACGGCCTCGGCGCCTGGCAGCTCGTAGACGACACCGCGCCGCCGCCCGATCAGGCCCTGACGCTCGAGCGCGAGCGCGAGCAGCGTGAGCGACAGGGAGTTGCCGGCCGTGACCCGGTACCAGCGACGCAGGGTGTGCAACTCGATGTGCTCCGCGCCCAGGAGCTGCTCGAGAAAGCCGCCGCTCTCCCTGACGGTCAGCGGCGGCACCACTATCTTCCGCACGCGGGGGTCCCTCGCGACGTGCGCCGCGGCTCCGCTCAGCCGCATCGCCGTCCCCACGATCCGGCTCTTGCGCGAACGCACCAGCTCGTCGAGCATCAGCGTGGCCACGGGCGAGTACTGATCCAGGCCCGGCGCGAGCAGCAGCGGCGTGCCGTCCGCGGCCTCGCGCTCGATCGCCTCGATCAGCCGACGGCTCAGCTCCCGGGGTTCGCCGAGGTCGAGGTGATTGCGGTTCTCCAGCGCGGCGCTTCCGCCGAGGATCTCCGAGAAGTGGTAGCCGAAGTGAGCGGCGACGTCCGTGAGGGGGTTCGAGGGCGGGGCGAGCGGAATGACCGCGACCTTCTCGCCCAAGCGGTCGGCCAGTGCGGCGGCCGCCTCGCGGGCGAGCCGGTTCTTTCCCGTGCCCGACTCCCCGATGAGCAAGGACACGCTGCCGGGCTCGATGAGCGCCTCGGTAACGGCCTCCAGCCGCTCCGGAGTGCTGCTGTGCGTGGAACTCACGGGACGCGGGGGCACTCTTGATACGCCGAGCTCCGTTACCGTGACGTTGTGCAAATCCATACTGACTCCCTCGAAGGATGTCAGCCAGTCCCCCGGCCGACCTCCTGCGAAGCCAGCGGGTCTCCCCACTACTGCCTGAAACTCAATCCAGAGTAGGTGCATAGCTCTCGCCGAAACGAGAGGTTACGCGTTTTCCACTTACGCAAGTCTGCGCCGAGAATTCATGACAAGTCAATCAAAACTTCCGACTTTCACAACCTTGTGATAAGGGTTCGGTCGTTTCCGATTCATCGGATGTTCAGCTTCCCGCAACCGGCGAAGGTCCAGTGCCCGTTCTGGCGCCGGGCCGGCACTTGAATGTCGCAGACAGGCGCGCCGCACCCAGGACACGCTGGGGTTGTTCTTCGCCCACAAGCATGCACGGACCCGGAGATCGAAGAACTGGGGGGCCCAATAGCTTCGGCCTCATGCTCCGACGCGCCGGCGCACGCTGGGAGGCTCGCTTCGAGAGCCTCGAATCCAAGTTTCGACGCGCCCTGCGACAAGCTCGAGATGAAAGTAGACGTAGCCGCCTACGTCGTTGACATGAAGGTTGCGGTCGCGCGAATCGAGGATCCGCCGTCGTCGTTCATCCGGGTCTGAAGTTCGCGGGCTGCCGGGTCGTCCACGGCACGCTCGCTCATTCCGGCCGCCCTTTCCCACCCTCAAGCGGTGTTATCGCGAACCCGCGGCACCACCAACGGAGTTCCGCTCTGCGGGTCGGCGACGACGACCGCAGCTACGCCGAACACGTCTGAGACCAACCGCTCGGTCATCACTTGCACCGGCGCACCCTCGGCAACGATCCGCCCCTGGTCCATAACGATCAGGTGCGATGCATAGCGGGCCGCGTGGTTGAGGTCGTGCAGCACGGTCACGATCGTGCGGCCCGTGCGGTGCAGACGAGCGAAGAGATCCAGCAATTCGAGTTGGTGAGAGATGTCGAGGAAGGTCGTGGGCTCGTCCAAGAGCAAGATGCCCGCCTCCTGCGCCAACGTCATTGCCACCCATACGCGCTGACGCTGCCCACCAGAGAGCTCGTCCACGTATCTGGTGGAGAGGTCGGTGACTCCGGTGGCCTGCATCGCCTCTGCCACCGCCCGCTCGTCTGCGGTCGACCACCGGCTGAACGGGGGCTGATGGGGAAAGCGCCCCCGAGCGACGAGTTCTGCGACTGTGATGCTCTCGGGTGCGACCGGGGACTGCGGCAGCAGACTGATGCGGCGGGCGAGCTCTTTGGGTCGGTAGCGCACGAGATTGCGCCCATCGAGGCTGATCTCGCCCCTCGTCGGCGCCAGCACCCGGGCCAGGCTGCGCAGGAAGGTCGATTTGCCGCACCCGTTCGGGCCGATGATGGCGGTGAACTCCGCGTCGGGGATGTCACTACTGAGCGCGTCGATGACGACTCGATTGTCGTATGCGAGGCTGAGATCGGTGGCGCTGAGTCGCGCTGAGGGGTGCGAATTCATCGTCGAGCTCTCTTTCTCGCGTCGCGGAAAATCAACCAGACCAGGTAGCAGCCCCCCAAGCTCACGGTGACCACCCCGACAGGGAGAACGAGGTCGCCGCCGAAGGCGTGCTGGGCGATGATATCGGCAGAGGCCAGCAGCAGAGCGCCGGTTACCGCCGAAGGAAGCAGGCTCACTGAGGGGGTACCGGTCAACCGGCGGGCGATCTGCGGCGCCGACAGCGCGACGAAGGCGACCGGTCCGATCACGGCGGTGACGATCGCCGTGATCCCCACTCCGCACACGATGAGCATGAGGCGGGTCCGCTCCGCGCGGATCCCGAGGCTGTGTGCCGTATCGTCACCCATCTCGAGCAGCTGCATGCGCCGCCACATCAGACCGGCTGCGCTCAGCGGTGCGACGAGCAGCACGAATGCCGGGAGGATACGATCCCACTGCACGCCGTTCAGGCTGCCCATGCCCCACACCGCAGCAGATACGGCCACCTCGAGGCGCGCGGTGAGCAGAATCCAGGTGTTCACCGACGACAGTACGGCTGCGATCGCGATTCCGACGATGATGATCCCGAAACCACCCGAACGGGTGCGAAAGGCCACCAGGTAGACCACGGTGGCGGTCAGTGCGCCGCCAACGACCGCGCCGAAGGCGGTGACCGCGAATGATCCTCCCAGAAACACGATCGCCAGCAGCGCCCCGGTGTAAGCGCCGGTGGAGAAGCCGATGACGTCAGGCGACCCCAGGGGGTTGCGGGTGAGCGATTGAAAGATCGCACCTGCCGCTCCCAGCGCCGCGCCGAACACGACCGCTGCGCTGACCCGCCCGAGCCGCCACTCGACCACCACGACGCGCGCCATCCCGTCGCCCCGAGCGAGCAACGCCTCGATCACATCTTCTGGGGGCACGACGAACCGCCCGATCGAAAGCGAGACGACGAATACGATGAGAGTCGCGATCGTGAGCGCTAACGTGAGCGCGACCGCCCGCATCGACACGATGGTCGAGAATCTTCCATAGCGCACGCCGCGGATGGTGCCGGCGAACCGCACCCCGGCACCGCGGGGGTATCGATCCGCGCTCACTGCGCTTGCTTTCTGCGATAGAGCAATACGACCAGAACCGGAGCACCGATGAAGGCCGTCACGACACCCACCGGCAGTTCTCCCGGTGTCACCACGCGGCCGATCACATCGGCGACCAGCACCAGCGTTGGCCCCAGCACCGCGCTGTACGCGAAGATCCAACGATGGTCGGGGCCGACGATCCAACGGGCTACGTGCGGCATCATGAGGCCGACGAAGCCGATGGGCCCCGCGATGGCGGTCGCTCCTCCGGCGAGCAGGGTGATGGCGAGGATGCCGAGGATGCGGGTGCTGCGAACGCGGGCGCCCAGCGAGGCGGCCAACGATTCCCCGAGAGCGAGCGTGTTGAACGAGCGCGCGACAGCAAGTGCGAGCACGAACCCTCCGGCGACGTAGGGGATCACCGGTGCGGTAACCGCGAGCGAGCGCGACGAGAGCGAGCCCGCGCTCCACGAGAGCATCTGTTCGAATGCGTCGGGGTTGAGGATCGAGAGCGCGGAGGTGAACCCGCCGAGCACCGCTCCTACCGCGACGCCGGCGAGCACGAGTTGCGCGCTGGAGGGGTTGAGCGCTGTCGAAGCGCTGAGCATGTAGACCAGCGCGGTCGCGATCATCGCGCCTGCGAACGCGAAGACGATGTACTGCTCGACCGAGCGCACCCCCAGCAGGGCCACGGCGATCGCGACGAGAAACGCGGCGCCCGCGTTGACGCCGAGTATGCCGGGGTCGGCGAGCGGGTTGCGCACCAGGGCCTGGATCACCCCGCCGGCAACAGCCAAAGCGAGACCCACCACGATCGCGGCGAGCGTGCGCGGCACCCGGATCTCCCACAGCACGATCGTGGTCTCCGCGTCGCCAAGGCCGACCATCGCGTTCCATACCTGGGCGGGGCTCAGCGGTGCGGCGCCGACGGCGAGGCTCAACACGACCGAGAGCAGCAGTGCGACGCCCGCGAGCGCGAACCCTCGCCGACGCCCGATGCGACGGTCGCCGCCCGCCCGGGAGCGAACCCGGGCCGGCACCGCTTTCTCGGTGGTCGACGAGCGCATCCTCACCCGGTTACGAGGTGGCGAGGCACTCGCGCACATCCTGCGCGACGATCTTCGCGGCCGACGGGCCCGCGAGAATCCAGGCGGCCTGGTTCTCGCTCACGCAGACCTTGTCATTTTGCACTGCGGGCAGCGCCCTCCACAGCGACTGCTGCTGCAGGCTCTCGTACGCCTCCGTACTGTCGATGAAGGCGATGATGGTATCGGCATCGAGCACACTGAGCTGTTCGGCCGGGATCACCGACCATTCGTCGTTCTCGGACGCAACGATCGGCCCCGGCAGCTTGATGCTGCGCAGCCCCTGCAGCACGCCCGCGCTCACCAGGCTCTCCGGCAGGTAGTGGCGCACCTGGTCGGCGCGCACGCGCAGCGGGATCACCGTCTGGCCCTTGTTCGCGATGTCGGCGTCGAGATCTGCGACCATCTCGTCGAACGACGCGATCACCGTGTTCGCTTTGTCCTCGCGCCCGGTGAACCCGGCGATCGCGGCGAGGTGCTCTCGCCAGTCCGAGCGGCCCTCTGCGTTGAGGGAGTCGTACGCGGCGACCGGGGCGATCGATTCGAATGTCTCGAGATTGTTCTCGATGCTCTCGTCGCCGATGATGAGGTCGGGCTTGAGCGCGGCGATCGCTTCGAAATCGGGTTCGTCATCGGTGCCGATCAACGCCATGTCTTTAGGCGCTTCGGCGGCGAGGTAACCCGGAAGGCCGCTGCCGCCGCCCCAGTAGGTAGTGCCGACCGGCTCGATGCCGAGCGCGAGCGCCGTGTCCAGGGCGTTCGTTCGCACAATCACGATCCGTTGCGGATCGACCGGCACCTCTTTGTCTCCGAACACGGTCTGCACCGTGCGCGTCGCGGATTCGGCTGAAGGCGCATCACCGCTCGGCACCGCTGCGCAACCGTTGAGGAGCAGCATCGCCGCAAGTGCCAGGGAGACTGTCGGGAGCGAGAACTTCATCTGCGGGGCCCTTCGGAACAAAAAGAAGAGGGGCCGTTCGGCACCCCCTTCGGTCGATACTGAGCCGAGCCTACCGCGATCGGCCCGGTGCGGTTGGAAGCCCGATGGTTCTGGGCCAAGCCGCTGAGCCTACCACCTCAATGACGTCGGCATGCGATGCGGCAGGCGACGCAGCGGAGGCCGCTGAGGCCTCGCGACCAATCGGATCGACGCCACCGGGGCGACCCACGCCGGGCCCTAACTCAGCGCGCGCATAGTTAACAATTAGAAACAACCATTCACTACGACGCAGCCTTCCTCTAGAATAGAAAAGTTCGTCACCTGCGCCACTTTCGGCGTTGCGGCGATTGACGGAGATGCAGCGGGTCACGCTCGCACTTGAGTAGCGCTGATAAGAGAAAAAGTATGTTCGGCCGGCAGACAGGGGGAATGTGACGTGAGGATGACGGTGAGCAACCGCCCGGGTGCTCGTGGTCGAACATATCGCCGCTCAGAAACCTCGCAAACCGATCCCATATTCGATTGGTGCGACGATGCGGTCCAGATGCGTGCGCGCGCGTTCTCAGAAGCGCGGAGGGACCGGGCGTGACGGCTGAGTCTATAGAGGACTCGCGGAGCGCCGACGCCGACGCGCGGTGGCAACTGCGCCAGGCTCGGGTGCAGTCTCTGCTCTACCTCGGCGGCGATTGCCTCATCTGGGTCGGCGTCGTCGTCGCGGCGGTGGTGCTGCGCGCCGAGTTCGTCTTCGCCGAGGTCAGCTGGCCGGCGACCCTGGCTCTGGGCGTCGTGGCGGCCGCGCTGTTCGCGGGGTTCGGCTACCTGCTCGGTCTCCATCAGGGCCGATATCGGTACGGCTCCTTCGAGGAGGTGCAGTCGCTGGTCATCGCGTCCCTGGCCACGACCGCCGTGCTGACCCTCATGGTGTTCGTGCTGGGCCCGGATGTGGGGCTCCCCAGAAGCACCGTGCTCATCGCCTGCCCGATAGCGATCACGCTGATGTTCGGTGCGAGATACGTCCTCCGCATGTCCCGCAACCGCTCGCGGATGCCCCACCCGAGCGCCACTCGGACCATCGTCGTCGGGGCCGGCGGCGCTGGAGAGCACATCATCCGCAACATGCAGACGGATCCCCAATCCCCGTTGCGCCCCGTTGGCATCCTCGACGACGATCCCGCGAAGCGGCGACTTCGACTGCACGGGGTCCCGGTGCTGGGCAACACGCACCAGCTCACCCAGCTGGCCGGCGAGACCGGCGCACAGGTCGTCGCGCTCGCGATCGCGAACTCCGACGCCGAGCTCATGCAGCGCATCACCGACGCGGGTACCCAGGCTGGGCTGAGCGTCCTCGTCATCCCCACGGTGCAGCAGATCGTCTCCGGCGGGTTCTCCGTCTCCGACCTGCGCACGGTCGAGATCGAGGACCTTCTGGGTCGCCGACCCGTCGACACCAGGATCGAGGACATCGCGGGGTACATCACCGGCAAGCGCGTTCTCGTGACGGGCGCGGGTGGATCCATCGGAGCGGAACTGTGCCTTCAACTGCATAAGTTCGGGCCGAGCGAGCTGACGATGCTCGACCGCGACGAGACCGGGTTGCAGCAGGCACAGCTGGGAATCACCGGGCACGGCCTGCTCAACACGGGCGACGTGGTGCTCGCCGACATCCGGGAGGCGGACGAACTGCTGCGCGTCTTCGAGGAGCGACGACCGGAGGTGGTGTTCCACGCGGCCGCGCTGAAGCACCTCCCCCTGCTCGAGCAGCACCCCGACGAGGCGTGGAAGACGAACGTGCTGGGCACGCTCAATGTGGTCAACGCCGCGCGCTCGGTGGGCGTGGGCACGTTCGTGAACATCTCGACCGACAAAGCGGCGAACCCCACGAGCGTGCTGGGGCACTCGAAGCGCGTCGCCGAGAAGATCACGGCGTGGGCCGCCGAGGAGACGGGGCAGACGTACCTCTCGGTGCGATTCGGCAACGTGATCGGCAGCCGCGGTTCGATGCTCCCGACGTTTCGCGCCATGATCGACGCCGGAGGGCCGCTCACGGTGACGCACCCCGAAGCCACTCGATACTTCATGACGATCCCCGAAGCCTGCCAGCTGGTGATCCAGGCCGGCGGGATCGGCCGCCCCGGCGAGGTACTGATCCTCGACATGGGAGAACCCGTGCGAATCCTGGATGTGGCGAAGCGCATGGTGGCGATGTCGGGAAAGCACGTCGAGATCGTGTTCACCGGTCTGCGCGAGGGCGAGAAGCTGCACGAGGAGCTGGTAGGGTCGCGGGAGACCCTGGAGCGGCCGTTCCACCCGCAGATCTCGCACACGCGAGCGGACCCCATTCCCCCCGAACGACTGGACAAGGAAGGTTGGCTGGCGCGCATGCACGGGTCACCCCGCAACAATGAGACAGGCGTGGTTCCGCGAACCGTCCACGAGACTCTCCCGGAGACGACCGCCCAGTGAACGAACGGATCTATCTCTCCCCGCCCGACATCGGAGAGCTCGAAGAACAGGCCGTGCTCGCTGCGATGCGGGGCGGTTGGATCGCGCCGCTCGGGCCCGAGGTCGACGCGTTCGAACGCGAGCTCGCCGACCGCGTCGGGGTCAAGTACGGGGTCGCCCTGAGCTCGGGCACGGCCGCCCTGCACCTCGCGCTCCTCACTCTCGGTGCAGCACCGGGCACGGTGGTGGTCACGTCGACCATGACCTTCGCGGCGACGACGAACGCGATCGCGTACACGGGCGCCGAGCCCTACTTCGTCGACTGCGTGCCCGAGACGGGGAACATGGACCCCGAGCTGCTGCGCCTCGCCCTGCTGCGGCTTCGTGAGGAGCGCGCGAACGTCGTCGCCGTGCTGCCCGTCGACCTTCTGGGCAAGCCCGTCGACTACGCGAGCATCGAGGGCATCGCCTCCGAGTTCGAGGTGCCGGTGCTCTCCGACGCGGCGGAGTCTCTCGGGGCGACCTTCCGCGGACGCCCGACGGGCAGCTTCGGCGTCGCGTCCGTGTTCTCGTTCAACGGCAACAAGGTGATGACGACGTCGGGCGGCGGCATGCTCATGACCGACGACGAGGCCATGATGACGAATGCGCGCTACCTCGCGACGCAGGCGCGTCAGCCGGTCGTGCACTACGAGCACCACGACGTCGGGTACAACTACCGCATGAGCAACCTGCTCGCGGCGCTCGGGCGCGCGCAGCTCTCCCGGCTCGACGACATGATCGCAAGGCGCCGGCAGCTGCGCGACGAGTACAAGGCCTTCTTCAAGGATGTGGGCGGCGTCGAGGTGTTCGGCACCGAAGACGATGAGCAGGACAACGTCTGGTTGACCGCGATCTCGATCGATCGGGCGGTGACCGGCTGGACGGCCCGTGAGCTCGCGGATGAGCTGCTGCGGCATCAGATCGAGAGCCGGCCGCTCTGGAAGCCGATGCACCTGCAGCCCGTGTTCTCGGCGCACCGCGGCGAGATCAGCGGCGCCGCGGAGCACCTGTTCGAGACGCACCTCACCCTGCCGAGCGGCTCCGCGACGACTCCCGACCAGAAGACCTTCGTCTTCGAGAAGCTCTCGGAGTTCTTGCGAAGATGAGCACGAAACGTCCCTACGACGCGCTGAAGCGGGTGCTCGACTTCGTCACAGCGCTCGTACTGCTCGTACTGACCGCACCGATCCAACTGGTCGTTGCGGCGCTGGTCTCTGTGAAGCTCGGACGTCCGGTACTCTTCCGGCAGGCGCGCCCCGGAAGGAACGGACGGATCTTCACGCTGCTGAAGTTCCGTTCGATGCTGCCCGTCGACGAGACCAGAGGACGCGTCAGCGACGCCGATCGTCTCACACCGTTCGGGGTGAAGCTGCGTTCCACGAGCCTCGACGAGCTCCCCACGCTGTGGAACGTGGTTCGGGGCGACATGAGCATGGTCGGCCCCCGACCACTGCTGGTCGAGTATCTGGAGCGCTACACTCCGGAGCAGGCACGCCGTCACGAGGTGCGGCCGGGAGTCACCGGCCTGGCTCAGGTGAGCGGTCGCAACGCGATCAGCTGGAGTGAGAAGTTCGCCTTCGACGTCGCGTACGTGGACAAACGCTCCTTCGGTCTCGACACACGGATCGTGGCCAAGACGCTCTCCGCAGTTCTCTCGCGGCGCGGCATCAACCAGGGCGGACACGCTACCATGACCAAGTTCGGTGGTGAGTGAGCTTGGGAAGAGACGTCGTGGTGATCGGCGCAGGAGGTTTCGGTCGCGAAACTCTCGACGTGATCGAGGCTTGGAATCAGCGCGGAGAGGGTGCGCCGCTCGAAGTGCTCGGAGTCGTCGATGACGCCCCCACCGAGAGCAACCTGGAACGACTCGCTCGCCGCGGGTACGAATACCTCGGCGACTTCTCCGCGTTGGTTCGCCTCGGCGCTGCCGTCGACTACCTGATCGGTGTCGGCAATCCCGCGACACGAGCCGCGATCGCCGCGAAGTGCGACGCGCACGGGCTCCGGGCAGGCGCTGTCGTTCACCCTTCAGCGTCAGTGGGGTCGGATACGGCGTTCGCCGACGGCACCGTGATCTGCGGCGGGGTTCAGGTTTCGACGAATGTGAGGATGGGGCGCCACACCCACCTCAATCCGGGGTGCATCATCGGCCACGACACCGCCCTCGACGATTTCGTCTCCGTGAACCCGGGGGCGATCGTCTCCGGCGATGTGAGCATCCGGGATCGCGTCCTCGTCGGAGCGGGAGCGGTGGTGCTCCAGGGCCTGTCGGTGGGCGCTCGGGCGACGGTGGGGGCAGGTGCGTGCGTGACCCGCGACGTTGCGCCCTGCACCGTCGTGAGCGGGGTGCCCGCAAGAGCGCACGAACGGGAATCAGGGACATGAAGGTACTCATCGTCAGCCAGTACTTTCCCCCCGAGAACGTACCTATTCCCTCTGATGTTGCGGCCGACCTCCGAGCGCGCGGTCATTCCGTACGCGTCATCACCGGTTTTCCCAGTTACCCTCTGGGGAGGGTCTTCCCGGGGTACCGGCAGCGCTGGCGCCAACGTTCAATGGAAGACTGCGTTGAAGTCTGCCGCGTTCCGCTCTATGTCGACCACTCCCAGAGCACAGTCAAGCGAATGCTGAACTACATCACGTTCGCGCTGTCCTCCGCGTCCGCTCGGCGTTTCGTTCGCGGCGCCGACGCGATCTATGTCTACGCCACGCAGATGACACCGGCCCTGGGTCCGTGGTTGTGGCGAATGACCGGCGGCGCCCCGTACGTGCTGCACGTGCAGGATCTCTGGCCCGATTCGATCACCGGTTCGTCTCTGTCGGGGGGCGGCAGGAAAGCCCGGCTGATGGAACTGGTGCTGAACCCCTGGATCGGGCGAGTGTACCGGCGGGCCGCTGCGGTCATCGGTATCGCGCCGACCATGGTCGAAACCCTTGTGGAACGCGGGGTGAGCGCGGAGCGAGCCGAGCTCGTATTCAACTGGGCACGGAACCTTTCTGCAGACCCTGAGACGGTTCCCAAGAGCTCGAAAACACCCAACGGCCGCGTCGTGTACGCGGGTAACGTCGGGGATATGCAGGATCTCGAGACCGCGATCCGCGCGGCAGCGGCATCGGCGGAGAGCGGCGTGACGCTGAGCATCATCGGCGAGGGCGTCGCGAAGGCGCGCCTGCAGCACCTCGCCTCCGAACTCGGTGCTACGAACATCGATTTCCGAGCGGCCGTGCCACCGACTCAGATGGCTTCGGTCTACGCGGAGGCGGATTTCGCGCTGGTCACTTTGAAGGATCTCCCGGCCTTCAGGGGAACGGTCCCGTCGAAATTCCAGGCTGCTCTCGCCCACGGGCTGCCGGTGGTGACCACCGTGCAGGGTGACGTGCGCCGCCTTGCCGAAGAGCGCGGAGTGGGGTTCACCGCAGACGCCGAGTCCATCGACGATCTGGCGCGCGCGTTCAGGGAAGCCGCGCGTTGCACCGGCGCCGAGCGGGCCGAGATGGCCGTTCGGTCGAAGGAGACCGCGCAGCGGCTGTTCTCCCGTGACGAGGCGATCGCACGCATCGAGGAGATCTTGCGAAGAGCCGCCGAGGAAAGGAAGATCGGGAAGTGACAGACTCCTACACTTATGAAGGCGCTCGCGTACTCGTGACCGGGGGCACCGGTTCCTTCGGCAACACGGTCGCCAGGCGCCTGCTCGACCGCGATGTGGCCGAGATCCGGATCCTCAGCCGCGACGAGGCCAAGCAGGATCTCATGCGTCACGAGATCGGCGACCCTCGGCTGCGCTTCTACGTCGGCGACATCCGCGACTACGACAGCGTCAACCGGGCCAGCCGAGACGTCGACTACGTCTTCCACGCGGCGGCGCTGAAGCAGGTGCCGTCGTGCGAGTTCTTCCCCATGGAGGCGGTGCGCACGAACGTGCAGGGCAGCGACAACGTGGTGCATGCAGCCGAGCACAACGGGGTGAAGTCCCTCGTGTGCCTGAGCACCGACAAGGCCGTGTATCCGGTCAACGCCATGGGCATGTCCAAGGCGATGATGGAGAAAGTGGCGCAGTCGCACGGTCTGAACAACCCGAACGCGGCGACCACCGTCTCGCTGGTGCGCTACGGGAACGTCATGTACTCCCGCGGATCGGTCATTCCGCTCTTCATCCGGCAGCTGAAGGCCGGCAAGAACCTCACCGTTACAAACCCGCAGATGACGCGGTTCATGATGTCGCTCGCGAACTCGGTGCAGTTGGTCGAGTTCGCATTTCAGAACGCTGAGCAGGGCGACCTCTTCGTGCGCAAGGCGCAGTCGTGCACGATCCAGGACTTGGCTCAAGCGGTCATCAACCTGTTCCGCTCCGACGCGCGCATCGAGGTGATCGGCACCCGGCACGCGGAGAAGATCTCGGAGGCGCTGGCCACGCGCGAGGAGCTTGCTCGCGCCGAGGACATGGGCGACTACTTCCGCATCACCGCCGACAAGCGCGACCTGAACTACAGCCAGTACTTCGAGCAGGGAGACCCGAGCCAGGCCCGCTTCGAGGACTACGACTCGCACACGGTCGAGCGTATGACGGTGAGCGAGGTCGAGGATCTGCTGCTCACTCTGCCAGAGGTGCGCTCCGAACTCGTGCTCGCCGGGGTCGAGGTGGAGGACGAGCTTCGATGAAGCACATTGCGCTCACCGGCTCGAACGGCTTTCTCGGCTGGCACACGCGACTGGCGATGCAGGAGCGGGCTCTGCGAACCGAGGCGATCGCGGTGGGTGACCGCTTCGACGCGGCCGCGGCTGCGGTCGCCGTGAGCGGCTCCGAACGAGCGGTCCATCTGGCAGGGGTCAATCGCGCCGCCGAGGCGGAGGTGCGCGACGGAAACACGCTGTTCGCCGAGCAGTTCGCCGAGGCTCTTCTGCGCGCAGAGACACCGCCGCCAGTCGTCGTCTACGCGAACTCGACGCAGTCGACGAACGGCTCGGTGTACGGCGACGCCAAGCTGCGGGGGGCTGAGATCGTGGCGGAAGCGGCCGCACGCATCGGCGCCGAGTTCACAGACGTGGTGCTGCCGAATCTCTTCGGTGAGCACGGCCGTCCGTTCTACAACGCCGTGACAGCGACCTTCTGCCACCTGCTCGCCGAAGGCGAGGGCCCCACGGTCGAGAACGACAAGGAGCTGACGCTGCTGCACGCGCAGAACGCCGCTGATCTGCTCCTCGGTAACGCAGAGCTCGGCTCGCAGCAGGAACTCGAGGTGCACGAATCCGTGTCTGGACTCCTGGAGCGCCTGGCTGCCATCGCGGAGACCTACAGCGCGGGAGAGATCCCCGATATCTCGAGCCCCTTCAGCCGCGACCTGTTCAACACCTACCGCTCGTACGCCTTCGAAAAGCTCACACCGATCGGCCTCACTCGGCATGCGGACCCGCGAGGCTCGTTCTTCGAGATCATCCGCGCGCACGGCGGGCCGGGCCAGTCGTCGTTCTCCACGACGGTGCCGGGGATCAGCCGCGGCGACCACTTCCACCGGCGCAAGGTGGAGCGATTCACGGTGCTCGCGGGGTCGGCTACGATCTCACTTCGAAGGCTGTTCGACGACCGCGTCTTCGATTTCGCGGTGAACGGAGAGAGCCCGGCGGCGGTGGACATGCCGACGGGTTGGGCGCACAACATCACGAACACGGGGAGCGAAACCCTGTACACGTCGTTCTGGACGAACGATATCTTTGATCCTGAACACCCCGACACGATCGCAGAGGCAGTGTGAGATGACTAAGAGGCTCAAGGTGATGACCGTGGTCGGCACCCGTCCCGAGATCATCCGCCTTTCTGCGACGATCAAGCTGCTCGACCAGCACACTGATCACGTGCTCGTGCACACCGGTCAGAACTACGACTACGAGTTGAACGAGGTGTTCTTCGAGGATCTCGGCCTGCGCAGGCCGGATCACTTCCTGGAGGCCGACACCTCTTCGCTGGGCGCCGCCCTCGGCAGCATCCTCACCAAGACCGAGAGCGTGCTGCGGGAAGAACGACCGGACGCGTTCCTCGTGCTCGGCGACACCAACAGCTGCATCTCGGCGGTCATCGCGAAGCGGATGAAGATCCCGGTGTTCCACATGGAGGCCGGCAACCGGTCCTTCGATGAGAACGTGCCCGAGGAGACGAACCGGCGGCTCGTCGACCACGTCTCTGACTACAACCTCGTCTACACCGAGCACGCGCGGCGCAACCTCCTGGCCGAGGGAATCCACCCCTCCCGCATTCTGCTGACCGGTTCTCCCATGCGAGAGGTGTTGGAGCAGAATCGCGAGCAGATCGACGCGAGCGACGTGCTCGACCGCCAGGGGCTCACGCCTCAGGGCTACTTCCTGGTGAGCCTGCACCGGGAAGAGAACGTCGACAACCCGGAGCGGCTGGCGGCCGCCATCGAATCGCTGCAGGCGCTCCGCGCAGAGTACGGGCTGCCCGTGCTGGTGTCGACGCATCCACGCACCCGCAAGCGGCTGGAGTCCCTCGACGACGACGCGAAGGAGGGGATCGTCTTCCACCCGCCCTTCGGCTTCCACGACTACATCAAGCTGCAGCAGGAGGCCAAGATCGTGCTCTCCGACAGCGGCACGATCAGCGAGGAGTCGAGCATTCTCGGCTTCCCGGCGGTGACGATGCGCGACTTCATCGAGCGCCCCGAGGCTCTGGACGCCGGCGCGATCATTACGACTGGTATCGAGCCAATAAGGGTGATCGCCGCTACCCAAGTTGTTCTGAAGGAGTCTGAGCGCCGAGCAACTCCTGCTGAGTATCTGATCGATGACGCTGCCCACCGTGTTGTGGGCTTCGTCTACAGCGCAGCAGCATCCCACTACCAGCGATTGGGCCTACGTCGCCCGAAGGATCGACTCGTCACGCCCTCGTTCCCGACGGGCCGATAGAGCTACCTGCCTACTGGTGCCGTTTATTCTTCACGGGAGTATGTGACTACAAGTGAGCAAGACCCTCGTATACTATTTTGCCTTCCCTCATTATCGTCGCGAAGTTCTCAACCATCTGCAGCGCCTTCCAGGCCAACCATTCGATCTTGTGGCAGGACGCAACTCGCGGGCGAACATCGATGCACTCGATGAGAGTGACCTCGAAGGCCTGCAGATCGTTCCGACCTTTCGAGTCGGCCCCTTCAGCTGGGACCGGAGGATCGTGCGGCGGGCCCTCAGCGATGGGTACACGACTGTGATTCTGGGCCCTGCCACGTTGTCGCTGAGCACCTGGGCGATCCTGATCGGACGCAGGGTCGCCAGACGCAGGACATTTCTCTGGGGACAATGCGGTCGATACGGTGACCGGTCGCTGAAGCGTCACGTGCAAGAGCTGATGAACCGTCTCGCAACCGGTCTTCTCGTCTACGGGAAAAAAGAAGCGAATGCAGCGACTCAGCTGGGGCTGGACTCGCGCAAAGTCACGGTAGTAAACAACGCGACGCACTCGAATGAGGATGTGCTTCGCGCTGACGACCATGAGGAACAGCTGGCTCGAGCTCAGAGGGCCGCCTACAGAGCGAAGACGGAGGGCGACCTTCGGATCCTTTTCGTAGGACGGCTGAATGCGGACAAACGCCTTGACGTTCTTCTACGCGCCACCGAGCAGCTGAGGCAACGCTACCCGTCAACGGTGATCGACCTCATCGGAGACGGAGACGCTCGAGACGATCTCCGTAAGAACTTTCCCGAAGAATGGGTTCGATTCCATGGATGGGTATATGACACAGAGGAGTTAGCGCACTACTTTCAAGCTGCGACTTTTGTGTGCTCACCGTTCCATATGGGGCTTCTCGCCATTGACGCGCTCCGAGCCGGCACGCCTGTGCTCGTACCCGATAATCCCATGAACGGCTCCGAGGTCGAAGCGCTCACGCCCGGTATCAATGCAGTGCGCTTTCCCCCGGGTGAAGAACGGGGTATTCTGCTGGCCGCGGAGTCCTGGTTCCGAGCAGTGGAAGAGATCGACGCTGTCGAGTTTCGCGAGGCAAGAACGACCGCGCTTTCGACCTGGGACCCGGTAAACGTGGCCGCGAGCATCAGGCGCGCAACTGCCGACTAGCTGCGGGGGAGAAAGTGAAGAAGAAGTCACCAGCATATTTATGGCTCACTGGTCACGTGCGCAACGTCGGTGATTCGATGCTGCGTCGCCCGCTGGCCGATCTCTACCGAGAGACCGGACCGATCTCTGTCTGGTCGGGCGCACCCGGTTCAGGTTACGAAAAAGGCCTACGCATTACGAACGCCGAGAGCGCGAGATCTTTTCTTGCTTGGGCTCTGGAATTCACCCTTGCGGCAATACGCGGTAAGCCTACGTTCGTGTTCAACGCAGGAGAGTTCGGTGTCACGAAAGCCTACTTTTTCGGTCTACTCGCATTGGCTCCGGCGCTGGCCCTTGCGTCCGCGAAGGGCTCAAACATCATCTGGGCGGGTGCCGGGGTTAAAGAACTACGCCGATACTTCATGTGGCCGTTCAAAACGCTCGCAAAACGTGCCGACGTTCTTCTCTGGCGCGACGTCACTTCGACAGGCCTCATGGGGCGCGGAGACATCATGCCGGACTGGGGGTTTGGGTTAGGGCCAGGAGGAGAAAAAGCGTCTACTATCAAAGACGTTAGTATCGCCGCACGTCGATACATCGCTATCTCTTTACGCGGTGATCGCCAACAGCCGTCGCAGGAATGGATCGAGGCAGTCGGCCGGCTGGCCCTACGCGTCAACCGCAAACTGATCTGTGTTGTGCAGGTGGAGGACGACGAACAGATGGCGCAATACGTCGCCAATCGACTCAACGCTGAAGTGGTGGCCTGGGGAGACAGCAACCACTGGGAGCAGGAACGGCGTATTCGCTTGACCTATTCACAGGCAGTGCTCACTCTGTCGGATCGACTGCACGGACTTATTATCGCGGCCACCGAGGGGTCCATCCCCCTGGGATGGTGCGAAGCAACTACGCCTAAGGTCGCAAACCATTTCGAAGTCATTGGCGCAGACTGGGTTGGCCCGCGCTCAGACTCAATCATCGAGTTGTTGGACTCTCTCGACGAGGCTCGGATCGAAGCTCTATCTACACTTAGTTTGACCAGGGTTCACGAAGCAAGGTGCAGAGTTGACGCTGTTCGCAGAAGACTGAGAGCGGCGGAGCATCACTAATGGGACTTCCAGCATCGGAAGGCGATGCGCAATGAGTTGGGAACGCTGGTATGTTGTGGGCGGCCAAGCCGTTGGCCAACTCGCCACGGTTGTAACTCTCCCGTTACTGACGAGAACTATAGATCCCGTATCGATGGGGCTCTATCAGTCAGCATTCGCCCTTGGAGTAATACTTCAGCCTCTCGCATCGTTGCGTCTGGAGTTACTCTTGCCTGCCGTGCGAGGTAAGAACGAACTTCAGCGCTTGGTTCGCTTCTCCATATGGTCGCAGTCCATTTGCGGTGCGGTGGTGCTCGCGTTCTTCGTCGTGTTTGCTTCGCTGGGGGAATATAACGCTGGACAGATCGCGATCATGGCGGGTCTGATCATGATCGCCTATGCGTCGATGGCGATCGACAATGCGCTCCTCGTGCGGCACGGAGCCATGCGTCGCCTTGCCGCGCGGAATCTTCTAACCGGGCTCCTCACTGCGGGATTTCAGATCGCTGTAGCGCTCTCGCTACCGAGCATCCTTCTCCTGGCGGCATCGATCCTTGCGGGGCGCTCCATCGCTATTCTGCTAACACGCCAATCACGACCTTCTCAACCAGAACCAGCCTCTGAAGGCGCGGAGAACATCCGGTGGTCTCCCGGGCGTGCGGTGTATTCGATCCTTTCTGGCCTGGCATCCTCAGCATCCTTGCAGGGGCTCACCGTCTATGTCACAGTCGGATTTGGGGCCGCCGCCGCCGCCTCAGTCGGCGTCGCGCAACGGAGTGCAAGCGCTCCGGTCGCGCTACTAAGTCAGGGCATCTCGCAGTATTCGCAGGCAAAGATCGCGGCGGAGCTGAGGTCAGGAGGCGCGATGGCCGGGGCGGAAATCGTGAAGCAGATCCGAGGGACCTTGCCGATAGCGATATTCGTAACGATATGTCTCGCGGTGTTAGGACCACTGTTGTCGCCGGTGATTTTCGGTTCGGAATGGAGCGCGGTTGGCCAGATCATCGCACTCCTAGCAGTACCGATTGGTCTGCAGCTCTTGATCTCCCCTGTGATGTCCGTCTTCGTGATGTTGGGACAGGAACGGCGTTTGCTCGCCGTTCAACTCGCGCGCCTCGCCGTATCGCTCACCGGTGCAGTCGTGGCACAGTTGCTCGTGGGAGACATGATGATGAGCGTTCTGGGGTTTGCCATTGGCACAGTGATCGGCTACGTCGTTACCTTCCTCGCAGTTTGGCGGCTGATTCGTGCGCATTAGCAGCCTGACGCAATCCAGGTCAGAAGGTCCCGTTTTCCGTGGGCGCCGCTCGATGATTCGGGCTTGGCGACGACGAGTAGGATCGGCTCGGGCGAGAGGTAGGCGGGGGATGTATGACTGAGTACTTGATCACGGTGGCGATCCTCTTCGGGATCTTCCTCATCGGCGCCGGCCGTCGCTTCGGCTACCTATCTGCGATCAGCCTCTTCGTCTACGCCCAGTCGGTGATGGCGATCGGTATCATCCCGTCACTCGAGATGGGCAACGCCGCTGATGAAGTCCACGCATGGCTTATCATCGGCACGCTCACCGTCGTTGTCCTCACGGCGACCGCGTACGCGATGTTCCTCAGGAGCGGTCGCCGTGATTATGCACCCGATGTGGACTACGTCTACCCGAAAACCTCGACATGGGCTCTTCTCCTGCTGTCGATCGCGGTATGCGTCCTATACTATTCCGCAATTGGATACATCGCCTTCTTTGAATCCCTTCAGAGCATCGAAGGCGGTGGAGACGAAGACATTGCTGACCTCCGTATCCAGTCTTACTCCGGTTCGCGCTACCTATTCCCCGGTTATGTTAACCAGTTCAAAAACTCGCTGCTCCCCGCCCTAGTGATGGTGATTATCATCGCCGCTTTCCGCTTTCGCGCTCGCGGACGGCACTTACTCACCATCGCCCTCGTACCGATGACGCTCGTATTCCTTCTCGGCACCGGTCAGCGTGCTCCATTCGTCCGGGCTTTGATATTCATCACGATCACTTTTTATCTGATCGCACCGAAGAAGATGAAGAAGTACGCACCAAGGATAGTTTTGGCGGGGCTCCCCCTGTTCTTTCTTACAACGGTTGCCACCGGCCGCGCGGCGCGGGAGCTTGCGGAAGCAGACGGACTCTTCGGAACGACCCAGGTGTTATTCGAGCAGCTGTTGTTCCGCATTTTTGGCTCCAGCCAGCTCGGTTCCGTGGTTGGATTCCGATGGGCGTACTCACAGAACATACCCGCCGGTAGTGAGTGGGCACAAAGCATCCTTGGTCTCCTTCCTGGACAGGCTGGCTCAGACACCGCAAATCAGATCTTCGCGCTGCTCTACGGTTCGACGCGCGGTACCGCACCGCTCTCCTTGTGGGGCTCGGCGTACTATAACTTCGGCATGGGAGGCTCACTGCTCCTTGCATTCTTCCTTGGCCTGTTGCTGTGCGCACTGTCTCAAAAGGCGTTGATGTTCAAGAAGATGAGTGTCATTCAAGCGACAGGTGTTGCCGGAGTATCAATGGCCTCTGGCCTATGGATTTCTGACGGCCCGACGACACCGTTGAATGCGGGACTCCTCGCCTTCGCCTTTCTTTGGATTTGGGGGGCTCGTGTCGCGAGGAATCATGAAGTTCGACAAGCGAAACTCTTGAATGCGCAAGGACACAATTCATTAGGCCCGATAACGCTCTCTACCAACACCAAACGACAATCCCACAAACGATGGTGACCCCGTAGATTAAGGAAGCACATGAGGATATCGGTTATAGGTTGCGGTTATCTTGGGGCAGTGCATGCTGTAGCCATGACTGAACTCGGTCATGATGTAGTTGGCATCGATGTCGACGCGACGCGAATCGCATCCCTCTCTGAAGGCACTGCGCCATTCTTCGAGCCAGAACTCGATCCTCTCCTGAAGAGTGCGCTGCAGAGCGGACGCCTACGCTTCAGCACCGTCGCCGCCGCTGCCTCAGATGCGGATGTGCATTTTTTGGCGGTCGGCACCCCGCAGAAGCCTGATTCACACTCGGCCGATTTGACCTTCGTCGACGCTGCGTTTGCGGCGGTTGCGGCAGTGGCAAAGCCGGGCTCTCTGATCGCAGGGAAGAGCACGGTGCCCGTCGGCACCGCAGAACGCCTCGCTAAGGACTTGGCGACACTGACGAGCGAAGTGTCTCTCGCGTGGAATCCGGAGTTCTTACGGGAAGGCTTTGCGGTTAGAGACACGCTGGAACCTGATCGGATCGTCTACGGTGTGGAGACAAGCGCGCAGGGTGAGAAGGATGTTGCGAAACTCGATGCGGTTTATCACGAGGCAATCAAGGCTGGAACGCCTCGATTGATCACAAATTTCGCCACGTCGGAACTCGTCAAGGTCTCGGCTAATGCCTTTCTCGCGACGAAGATCAGCTTCATCAATGCCATCGGCGAGATCGCGGACATCACCGGCGCGGATATCACCGAGCTTGCGGATGCGATCGGTCATGATGTCCGGATTGGCAGAAGATTCCTCAACGCTGGCGTCGGATTCGGTGGCGGCTGCCTCCCGAAAGACATCCGTGCGTTCGCTGCGAGGGCCGAGGAACTCGGGCGTGCCAGTTCTCTCGCCTTTCTCAATGAAGTCGACGCGATCAACCTGAGACAGCGTCAGCGCGTCGTTGATCTCGCGGTCGAACTGCTCGGAGGATCCGTCAATCAGCGGCGTGTTGCGATCCTCGGTGTCGCATTCAAACCAAACTCCGACGACGTGCGGGATTCCCCGGCGTTAGCTGTCGCAGTGCAACTCAAAGGGCTCGGCGCTGACGTTGTCGCGACCGATCCAGAAGGGATCGATAACGCACGGCGGCAACATCCACAGTTGTCTTACGAGCCGTCCGTCGAAAGCGCTCTCGACGGCGCGGAACTGGTGATCCTCGTCACCGAGTGGCAAGAATATCGAGAGATCGACCCGGTATCCATCGGTTCGATTGTTGCCGGCCGAATCATCATCGACGGGCGAAACGCTCTCGATCCTTCACGATGGCGAGAGTCGGGGTGGACCTATCGTGGGCTCGGGCGCCCCTGAGCGGCCGCGAGTTTCCCTCGAAAACCTGGAGAAGACCGTCGCCTTTGCTCCGGTCGAACCGTAACCGGATGAGCTCTTTTCCTCACGGTCCACGCTATGAACTACTCTGGAACTCGTGACTGAGTGGATTGCGGTCAGCAACGGCGCCTTGCTGCTCGAACATGCTTCCCAGGTCGGCGATCGACCTGTCAGCCTCGCCCTACTCCCGATCTCGCACAGCGAGCCGATCGCCATAGCGGACTCCGTCTCGGAACTCTGGCTCTCCCTCACACATACCCCGGTAGACGACAGTCGACTCTCCCCTGAAGAACGATCCTTGATCCGCGAGTTCGCTGCGGCCGGGATCGCTTCTCCCGATCTCGATCACCTCCAGCGCGTGAACCGTGTCGAACACTCTTGGTTCGAGTCCTTCCAGCATGAGCTCGTGTGCTCTCTCGTGACTTCCATTGCGCGCGGTCTAGGAATTCGATGCTTGATCATCAAAGGTCCGACCCTCCATGCGCAAGGACTCCGCCGTCGTGTTCATTCCGGAGATGTCGACCTACTCGTCGACCCCCGGAGGATCGTCGAGTTCGTTAGCGCCATGAATGAGTGGGGATGGGATAAGAGACCACACCCCCTTGACGGGACTCCGGCCCCGCATTCACACACGCTGCTGCCGATCGGTTGGGGGTGCGAAATCGATGTGCATGTGCGCTATCCAGGGATCACCATCCCCTCCTCGACCGCTTTCGATCTGTTGTGGCAGCACTCCGAAGAGCGGTTTTTTGCGGGCGTAGGAGGCCGCACTCCGACGAAAGCCGCTCACGCTCTCATTCAAGGGCTGACCATCGTGCGTCCCGTACCCGGCAGAGGCCGTCCCCGGACCGGCGCCAACCCAAACGCAGTCGAAGTGCTGCGCGCAGGAGGGGAGCAGACACTCTCACTCGCGATCGAACTCGGATCCCACGGCGCCCTTGCCGATGAACTAAAGGTGGCATTCCCCGGAACCGGCATCCCCAAGAAGAAGATACCGGCCGAATTCGTGTGGCTATCTCAGGCGAACCACGCCTTGCTTTACTTGCGAATGCTCCAAACGGTGCCTCTTCGAGACAAGCCGCTTCTCTTCTGGAAGGTCATAAGCCATCGCAGATCGCTCGCGGAGGGAGGACGTGAGACTCTGATACAGCGTTGGCGACGAGGGTTTGCCGAATCGCGACGTAACCCCTGAACGGGACTGTCCGGCGCGGGTGATCACGCCGATGGCAGACCTCGACAACTCTCTGCGACCCCAGCCGACAACCGTTCACAGCGGCCGGGGAATCACGAACTGCGAGAATTGAAGCTCGCAGACCCTGGAGGAGAACACACGTGCGCAGAGTCGGTATCAGGTACGCGCGCGCAGCGCTCATACTGCTCCCCGCCATGCTCCTCGCCTACGCCGTCATCGTCTCCGTGCTCATCGCCTTTCCCAGGCAGAGCGCCGTCCGTAGCTCGGACGCCGTCGTCTCCCTCGGGCCGGCATCCGACCGGCTCCCCCTGGCCCAGCAGCTGTTCGAGAGCGGCCGGGCTGACTCACTGGTCATCTCGTGGGCCGGCCCGATGCCCCGCGATGCAGAAGAGAACGCACCCGATGAGCCGCTCGACCAGCGACTCTGCTCGAGCGGAGACCCGCGGATCTACTGCTTCGTGCCCAGTCCCAGCGACACGCTCGGCGAGGCGACTCGCGTGAGGCAGCTCGCGGTCGAAGAGGGATGGAAGTCGATCACCGTCGTCACGAGCCGATACCACGCGTTCCGCGCCGAGTTCATCTTCGCCCGCGTCATGCCGCAGGATGTCGAGGTGCAGGTGGTCCACGCCGAGACCGAACTCGGCGTGCGCGGGTGGCTGTACCATCTCGCGTATGAGCACGTGGCCTTCATCAAAGCCGTGTTCGAAACCGCACTCCGCTGAACGGCGGAGAGGCCTCGGCTCGCAGCGGTCGAATCCCGCTCGCGCCTGACCCTCAGCGGCGATCGAGAACCCCGACGTCGGCCATCTCCCCGCACACCGCCTCGAGCGCCTCCCGCACCGACCCCTCCGGCGGCGCGCCGACGGTGCGCCGAACGCGCTCCTCGAGCTCGGCCCAGGAATCCCCCTCGCACAGCCCCCGCCAGACGACCGGAGCCACCCCCGTCAGCAGACGCAGCTGACGATCCCCCGTCAGCACGACGGTTCCATCGGCGCACTCGATCGCGTCGACCACATCAACGGCTCTGTAGGGGATCCGGGGCCGGTCCGTCGGGATGATCTGAGCCCACGGCTCGCACTCACCCGGCGCGAAAAGATGCTCCGCGACATCGGCGATCCTCTCGGGAACGCCCGCGCGGAGGCTGCGCACGCCGCCCGTCGCCTCGGCGATCTCGGCGATGCGCCGCAGAGGATGCGGCAACTCCACCAGATAGCTCGTCTGCTGCACGAGATCGAGCATGGCCGCTGCCAGAGGAACGGACTGCACCGTCGACTCCTCTTCCCCGTGCCGCTCGAGCAGAACGAGCCCGGCGATGTGCAGTTCGGCATCGGGCAGCGGCCGGAGCCCCAGCTCGGATGGCGCGATCTGCAGTTTGTCACGGCGTCCGTCCACGATCACCGACAGCGGTTTACGGTAGGGCAAGACCAGGTTCTGAGCCGTGATCGCGATCGTCTCATCGCTCAGATAGCCGTAGTCGCGCGCAAGATTGCGTATGGTCGTGGTCTTTCCACGCCCCGATGGGCCCACGATCGCCGCCACGGCGCCGTCGTCTCTCGCGATACCGCCCGCGTGGAGCATGAGATGCCGACCTCGGTGAAACTCCAGTGCCGCCGTGGTGACCTGCACGGTCAGGCGGTAGGCCTGGCTCTCGAACCCCTGCCTGTCGAGGGCAGGAACCGTTACGGCAGGCCGCTCTCGATCGTCCTTGATCGGGCCGCCCGCTCGCAACACCGTCGAATCTCGCCACGCGAGCAGCAATTCGTCGAACAGCTCGCGAGCGTTCGGCGCATCGGGGGTGCGCACGATCACACCGGTGCCGAACGCCTCGACTTGAGCTTCGAGCAGCGTCCGTTGCTCTGCGATCTCGGTCGACTCCACGGCACTCCTTCAGGGCGGTCCTGTCAGCACTGTCCATCCTGCCATGCGCGAGCGCGCGGGGCCGGTGGACGAGGAACGCGAAAGGGGCGGGATCACAGGTGATCCCGCCCCACGCGGCAGATGAGGGCCCGAACGGGGCCGCGCCCTACGCCGGAGCGGACACGGTGCCGCCCCATGACCGGCCCGCGTCGGCGGGGCCGTCGCTCGTGAGGGTGTAGGTGCCGGCGCTCGGGCTGTTGAAGCGGATGTCGACGGCGGTCGACCCCGGGTCGGGCGTGACCAGCCAGACACCGGGACTGACCTGGGTGATCGTTCCACCCGAGATGGAGGTGACGATCGAGTTGAAATCGAGATCGGAGGTCAGTGTGAACGTCTGGCCGTTCGGGAAGAAGCCGTCCTCCCCGTTGGGAGCCAGACCGAACGGACGGATGATGCCGACGTTGCCGACGAACGGGCTCGTTGTGGTGGCACCGATGGTCGTCGCCTCTTCAGGCGGCTCGACCGAGGCGCTCGCCATCGGAGCCGAGACCGCGACCGCGACCACGGGGGCGGCCCACGCCGCGGCCTTGACAACGGAGCGGCGCTTCATGCCGCCTTCTTCATTGATGTTCTCAGTCACCCGAGCACCATCCTTTCCATTTTGTTTGCAGACTTGTGGGCGAGTTCAACGCCCTTTCTTCATCCCAGCTTTTCCGGACGGTATTCTGAAGCTCGGACGCCGGTTCCGTCGCATCCGGTATCGGTCACGGCGCATTCGGTATGGCGACGCCTTCGGCGCCGCGCGGCGTCGGTCCGGATCCGCGCAGCTTCGAGGGAGAGTCGTATCCTTCCTGCGCCATGGCCCGGGCGAGGCTGGAGGCGCCGCTGAAGCCGACGTGGCGAGCCACCTGACCGACGGTCAGCAGCGCATAGTCGGGATCCCGGAGCATCTTCACCGCGCGCTCGACGCGGATCCGGCGCAGCTCCCTGCGGATCGTGGTGCCGCGCCTGCTGAACTCGCGCTCGAGCTGCCTCCGCGAGAGGTTCACAGCCTCCGCGACGCCGGCCGAGGCCAGGTCGGGGTCGGTGAACTGCGCCGCCAGCACCGACACGGCCTGGCGAAACGGATCCTTCAGCGGCCTGGGGGTGCGCTCCACACGGGACGTATCCGCGAGCAGCCCCTGCAGCATCTCCTGCAGCAGGCGCTCGACGTAGTAGTCGCCGAGCCTCGACCGGGTCGCTTCCGGCGTCTGCGCCGCGCGCAGCGCGAACGCGAGGCTGGGCGCCAGCAGCGCCGACCCGGCGGACAAGGCCTGCGGGGCGCAGGCGGAGAGCGTCGACCTCACGTCCCGAGCGAGTTCGCCGGGACCGCTGATCGTGACGACCTCCGCGCCCGTCCGGGCATCGGCCTCGCAGAAGACCTCCGCGAGCGACAGCACGGCCTCCCCCGCCCGGAGAGCGCGTCCGCCGATCGGCGAAACCAGGCTCAGGCCTCCCTGCCGCACCGCGATGAGGTGCAACTCGCCGACATCGCCCCAGCTCAGCGAGGCACCGGCTGAGAACAGTTGAGTGCGAATGCAGATCGAACCGAACTCCGCTCCCGAACTTCTCACACTCACGACATCACCTCCCCGAAGCTGATTCAAGGTAAGCGACGAGCTCGATCGCCCAGGACGATTCGCGCATTCCCCACCCCACCTCCACCCCGAATACCACCCCTCGGTAGCGAGGCTCCGGCTCGCTCGCACTCGTCAGCAGCGGCTCGACGCGGATCCAGGCGACTCGATCCGGCCGAATGCGCATTGCCGTGAGAAACTGGAGCACATGTCCGAGCAACGCTCCCGCCCACGCCGGATACTCGGGCACCCGCTCACGCACCTGTTCGCCGCGCTCCTGATCCTCGGGTTGACGCAGGCATTCGTCGTGAAACTGTTCATGGTGCCGTCGGGATCGATGGAGAACACGCTCGAGATCGGCGACCGCCTGCTGGTGAACCGGCTCGCCTACTCGCTGCCCGGAAGCGACGGCGTGCCCGAGCCCGGCGACCTCGTCGTCTTCTCCACGCAGGAGCAGCTCTGGCCCGACGGGAACGACGCCGCACCCGATTCGCCGCTCAGCTGGGTGAAGTACGGCGCGAAGTGGTTCTTCGGCGACCTCATCGGCATCGGGCCGACCACGGACCGCCTGCTCGTCAAGCGCGTCATCGGCACTCCCGGCCAGACCGTGGAGTGCTGCAGCACGTCGGGTCAGCTGCTCGTCGACGGCGAACCCATAGAGGAGCCGTACCTCTTCGAGGACCTCCCCTTCGAGGCCGGCACCCTCGACTGCGCGACTACGCCGCGCTCCGCGCGCTGCTTCGCACCGGTGACGGTGCCCGAGCGGCGGCTACTCGCGCTCGGAGACCATCGCAGCGCGAGCAACGACGGGATCACGCGCTGCCGCAGCCGCGACGGACCCTCATCGGAGAGCTGCGTTCGCTGGGCGCGCACCGACGACGTGCTCGGAGAGGTCTTCGCGGTCGTCTGGCCGCTGAATCGATGGGGAGGACTCTCATGAGCACGATATCGACCACCGCGCGGTACTACTCGCTGGACGCCGCGCGCGGATTCGCGCTGTTCGCCATGGTGATCGCGCACACGGGCCCGTTCCTCAAACCCGCCCCCATGATAATCGCCTACCCCGAATCGATCCTCAACGACGTCGCGGCCCCGCTGTTCATGCTGAGCATCGGCGTCACCGCCACGATCGCGGGGCCGCCGATCGGCGCGGACGCCGGAGACCGGCGCCGCTACCGCCTGCAGACGGCCGTCAGGGCCGTGATCCTGATCGCGCTCGGCTTCCTGCTCGAGTTCGCCCCCTCGGGCGTCAACATCGTGCTCGACTACATCGGAGTGGCGATGCTGCTGGCGCTGCCGTTCCTCTTCGCGCGCACCCGCACGCTGCTCATCTGGGCCGCGGCCCTGATCGCGATCGGACCCGGCCTCGTCACCTGGCTGAGGGGTCTGGCGGTGACGGTACCGGAGCTGGTGTACCCGACGACCCCCGTGACGATCGCGCTCGACTGGATCGCTCTGGGGCACGGCTATCAGGCGCTCGCGTTCCTCCCCATCCTGCTCATCGGCCTCGTGCTCGGGCGCACCATCCTGCGAAACCGCGCGGCCATGTTCGTCCTCTTCCACGCATCGGTGGTCGCGTTCATTCCGATCGAGCTGTGGCGCATCCTCGACCTGCCCGGCACCGGCATTCGAGGCGGGTATGTCGAGGTGCTCAGGGAGCTGCCCCTGGCGCTCGGGGCGTTCGCGCTCATCGCCCTGCTGACCGACCTCGGCCCCGACCGGCTCGTGACCGGCGCGCGGCGCGTGTTCGAGCCGCTCTCCGTGCAGGGCCGGCTGGGGCTGAGCATCTACGCCCTGCACGTTCTGGTGCTGATGGGGATCTGGGCTGCGCGCAACGCCTCGGCGAGTTCCGGAGCGGTGACCTGGTTCTCGTGGCCCAGAGGCGCCGCGATCCAGATCGGACTCGTCGTGTTCTGCTGGCTCTTCGCCGCGGCGTGGTGGCGCTGGCTGGGCCCCGGTCCGATCGAGCGCGTGGTCGGCGTCGTGTCGGGGCGGCACCCGCTGTCATCGCTGACGAGTTCAGCGCATCATCGTTCGACGAACGCGGTTCGAGGCCCCGGCACGACCTCCGGAGCCTCGAACCGCGTGAAGTGAAGCGGCGGTACTACAGCAGCCCGGCGCCGACGGGAACGCTGATCGACGAGCCGGCGCTCAGCGTCGGACCGCTGCTGAACGCGAGCGTCACCGTCACCGGGAACGACGCGAGCGCGGAGATCGCCACTCCGGTGGACACCCCGGCGAGGCCGAACACCACCGGCACCGCGAGCGACCCGTTCGAAGCCACGTTCACCGGCACGTTCGCGCGGGTGAAGGTGGTGGCCGGGAACCCGAACTGGCCGACAATCGGAGCGCTCTGGTAGCTCGCGGTGCGCTCAGCGGGGGTGGAGTCGACACCGTCGTACGACGCCACGCCGAAACCGCGAGCCTGGCCCACGGGAATGTTGAGGCCCGACGGGCGCCCCACTGCGATCGTCACGGTGGCGGTCTCGTCGATCGGGCCGGTCCCATTGGTCAGAGTGAACTCGGTCGGGGTGGTGGTCAGCGCCTGAGCGCTGAGCGTTCCGCCGCCGTCGAGAAGAGTCAGCGTGAGCAGACCCGTGATGCTGCTGGTCCAGCTCAGCGACGAGTTGTTCACGCTCGCCGAGACAGCGGGCACCGCGACGGCGGTGGCGAGCACCGGCACCGACCAGGCGGCGCCCTTCACCATCGTGCGCCGCGAGAGATCCTTCTTCTTGAGTTCGTCAGTCATTCATTTCCCCTTTGCAAATGTCGAGAGACTCGAGCCCAGACGTGGGCCTCTGAGCGCACGTCGGGTCTCAGGGGAGTAGCACCCAACTGCCTCCCCACCCGACCCAGGTCCAACTTAGGAAGACAGCGGTGCGGAAAGATCAGCAGTGGTGAAACTTATCGTTTCCTGGGAGAAGCTTGCGCGAATTGTTCGGAGAACTCTGCGCGAATCTCACCCTCATCCGTGCGAGCACCGCTCAAACACCGCTCGACTCAGGAGCTGTGAGGGGTCAGTTCGCCACGGCGCGAACGCAGCTCGCGCGGACCCGAGCCGTAGGCCTCGTGCAGCGCGCGTCTCATACTCATCGTGGTGCCGAACCCCGAGCGTTCGGCGATCTGGTCGACCGTCAGCACGTCGTACCTGCTGTCGGTCAGAAGAGCGTGCGCGAGGCGAGTCCTTCGCCGCCGGATCTCGCCCGCCACGGTCATTCCGATGTCGGCGAACACCGTCTGCAGCTGCCGCAGAGACACCTGCACCTCGCGGGCCACCCGCGCGGGGTTGAGCTCGACATCGGCGCACTGCTGGGCAATAACGGTCATCGCACGGTCTCGCAGCACCGCCCGGGGGCTGCCCTGGCCGCGCCCCTGACCCAGCAGGTCGAGCAGCACCGCCCCTCCCATCTCGAGCAGCAACTGCTCGATCGCGTAGTTCTCAATCGCTGTCGCGGTCTTGTCGTGCTGAAGAAGCGCCACCGCGAACGCCTGCATCGACAGGTCGAGAAGCGACCGCTCGCGCACGTGCACCACCCCCACGGGAAGCTCGGGCACGAAGGCCTCCATCGCCGAGCGCGGCAGGCGCACGAGCGCGGCCTGCCAGCGGCTGATGAGCCGCGTGCGCCGCTTCACCCCATCGGGGATGACGAGGAACTGAGCCTCGAGGTGCACCCAGTCGGCGCCATCGAGGTAGGCGAAGCTCCCCTCCTCGACGAACACGAAATCCACCGTCGCACCGTCGGCCCCCGTCTCCGCGGCGAGCTCGGCCGCATCTCCGCGCATCCTGAGGAGGGTCACTCCTCCGCACACGCGTTCAAGAGCGAACACCCTGAGCGCTCCGTCGACACCCCGGGCCCCGCTCGCATGGAAGTCAGCGGTTCCGTATCGACGGATCCCTGCTCCTGACGCCCCAACGTCCACTGCCTGTTCTCACGTTCGCGAACGACAATGCGTTTCCCCTGAGCCACAGACTAGCCGATGATGAGCCTGCTCATTGTCGGCCCGGGTCTGCTATATCGACCGAACGCGGGTAGCATCGTATGGTACTGCTATTCCGGCCGATGATAGAGGAGATCAGCAGCGTGGAGCTGACCGATTACTGGAAGATCCTGCGAGCGCACTGGCTCGGGATCATCTCGATCACCCTGGTGGGTGCTCTCCTCGGCTTGGGCTGGGCACTGCTCCAGCCCAAGGTCTACACCGCTAACGCGAGCGGCATCGTGTCGGCCGGGGTCAGCAGCGACCTGGGCACCGCGATGGCCGGCGAGAACTACGCGAAGTCGCGCGTGAAATCGTATCTCGACCTCGCGAAGTCGCGGTCGGTCTCCGAGGCGGCGATCAAGTCGCTCGGCATCGACGCCGATCCCGATGCGCTCATCTCGCAGATCGAGGTGACCAACCCCCTCGACACGGCCACGCTCAAGGTCTCCGCAAGCGCGGGCAACCCCGAAGCGGCCCGGGCACTCGCCGAGGCCTGGGTCACGGCGGTCGGCGAGAAGGTGACGGAGCTCGAGAACGCCAATGCGGCCCCCGCAGTCGACGGCAGCCTGCCGCAGTCGATCGTCACCTTCCAGTCGATGGATGCCGCCCAGCTCCCGGACGCCCCCTCGTCACCGAACACCAGGCTCGCGATCGCCATCGGCGCGCTCGCCGGCCTCGCCCTCGCGCTGGGCTACGCGCTGCTGCGCAACATCTTCGACCGCCGCATCCACTCCATCGCCGAGGTCGAGCGCGAGACCGAGCTGGCGGTGGTCGGCACCATCCCTGTGCACAGCGGCTTCGACGCCGAGAACCGCATGATCACGAGCACCGGCGGCAACGACCGCGATAAACGGAGCCACGAGGAGTACGCCGTCGCCGAGGCGATGCGCGAGCTGCGCACCAACCTGCAGTTCATGAACATCGATAACCCGCCCCGCTCCATCGTGATCACGAGCGCGCTGCCCGGCGAGGGCAAGTCGACCATCACCGCCAACCTCGCGAACACGATCGCAGCCTCGGGCCGCAACGTCGTGGTCATCGACGGCGATCTGCGGCGCCCGATGGTCGCCAAGACCTTCGGGCTGCTGCCCGGGGTCGGGCTCACAGACGTGCTGATCGGCAACGCCCAGCTCGCCGAAGTGCTGCAGCCCTGGGGCACCACCGGCAAACTGTGGGTGCTCGGGGCCGGCAAGATCCCGCCCAACCCGAGCGAGCTGCTCGGCTCGAACGCCATGCACGACGTGATCGAGGAGCTCGCGCGACACGCCATGGTGCTCATCGATGCACCCCCGCTGCTCCCCGTGACCGACGCCGCGATCCTGACCGCGCGCACCGACGGCGCGCTCGTCGTGAGCCGCGCCCACAAGACCACCTACGAGGCGCTCAAGGCCGCACTCAACAACCTGCAGCGCATCAAGGGGCACGCCCTCGGGGTCATTCTCAACGGCGTGCCGCGCAAGGGCGTGAAGGCAGACGGCTACGGCTACCGCTACCGCACCTACTACGGTCGGCAACAGGAGCCGCAGCCGCAGCCGAAGCCCCAGGGCGACGGGTTCAAGGACTTCGCCGAGCTGCTCACCCAGGGTTCCGCGGCGAGCGGCGGCGCAGCCGGCGATGTCGCGACGGAGCCCGGTCCGCGCCGAGGGCGTCGTGAGTCGCAGCCATGAGTCGCCGCGCACGGAGAAGGCAGGCGCCCGTCGCCGTGCTCACGGTGTGCACCGGCAACATCTGCCGCTCGCCGCTCGCCGAGCAGCTGCTGCGATCGCGCTTCGCGGATGATCCGCGATTCGAGTTCGGCAGCGCCGGGCTGGAGGCGGTCGCGGGGGCACCCATGGACCCCGCGGCGGCACGCCAGCTCGTCGCGCTCGGCGGCGATCCCGCGGGCCTGATCGGAGAGCAGATCGGCGAGCGGCACGCGGACGCCGCCGACCTGATCCTCACCATGACACGTTCGCAGCGCGACGAGGTGGTGCGCCGCTTCCCGCGGTCCGTGCGACGGGTCTTCACGCTGGCCGAGTTCTCGGCGCTGCTCGACCTGGATGAGTCTCAGGCCGCCACCGCGGATCCGCGCGCGCTCATCGAAGAGGCCTCGCGCCGGCGCTCCGAGGTGAGACTCGGCGAGGCCGACGACGTGGTCGACCCCATCGACGCCGCGGACGAGGTGCACGCGCGGGTCGCCTCCCAGGTCGCCGGCTACGTCGACGCGATCGCCGCCGGGCTCGGGCGGTCGTGAGAGGGCTCGCCTTGCCCGCGAGACCTTCGCCGCGAGACGTCGCCTCCCTCGCGACGCGTCGCCTCCCTCGGCGTCCCTCGGCCAACACTTCGCTCACAACAAGCGATCTCGCACGCTGAAAGACGAGTTTTCCACGAGTTTCGGCGGGAGGCCTCTGCACGGACCCGAGGCGGCTACTGTCGATAGCAATCGACAACGACTCGTGCGACGATGGGGACGTGATCATGATCGACATCGACAGCCTCGGCCCGGTGCTGATGATGTTGACCGCCATCGCCACCATCGGAGCGTTCGTGCTGGGAAGCCATCGGAGCCTCTCCCGGCAGTTCGACACGAAGATCGAGGCGCTCGACACAAAGGTCGAAGCCAGATTCGAGGCGGTCGATGCCCGGTTCAGCGCGGTCGACGCGAGGTTCGACGGGATCGACCACCGGTTCGAGGAGGTGGATCGCCGGTTCGAGTCGATGGATCGCCGGTTCGACGCGATGGACCGCCGGTTCGCGTCGATGGACCACCGGCTCGACGCTCTCGAGACGCGTCTCGGTGAGCACGAGGCCACGACGGCCGAGGGGTTCCACAAAACGCACCTCGCCGTGTCGAAGCTCGAAGAACGCTTCGACCTGTGGGAGAGGATCCTCCTGCCGCTCATCGCTGCGGTGCCGAAACCCGGCGGTCCGCCGCAGCCGATCGCGAAGTGAGTTCGCGCTCCCCATCCCGCGCCCCCCGCCCCTCTGAGGCGAACCCTCAAGCATCGCGGCTAGCATGGGAGGGAGAGATCTTCGTTCCATCGAGTTCCCGGTCACCGCGCAGCCGGGCGCAGCGGATACGCCGACGCCGCACGACACCCCGAGGAGCCCCGCAGTGACCCAATCCCCGTCGCCCATCGAACAACTGTTCGCCGAGGCCGACCGCGACGCCGAAGCGCAGCGGGCCGCGCCCAAGCGCAAACGCAGGGGCCTGCGCAACACCCTCATCGTGCTCGGCTCCCTCATCGCGCTGCTCGGCATCGGGGCCGGCATCGTCTACGCCATGATCGCGAACTCCTACAACGAGATCGAGCGCGTGAGCATCGAGCAGGATCCCTCGCTCGAACGCCCCGCCGTCACGACGCCCGAGCCCGGCAAGAAGGCCCCCATCAACGTCCTTCTGCTCGGCTCCGACTCCCGAGAAACGACCGACCCCACGGCGACGGCCGAAGACCTCAAGGGGTTCCGCAGCGACACCATCATGGTCGCGCAGATCTCGCCGGACCGCCAGAACCTCACGGTCATGTCGATCATGCGCGACAACTGGGTGGGCATCCAGGGCGTCGGCGAGGCCAAGATCAACGCGGCGGTGGCGTACGGCGGTCTGCCGCTCGCCGTGAACACCGTCGAGAACTTCATCGGCGCCCGCATCGACCACGTTGCCCTCATCGACTTCGAATCGTTCAAGGGCCTCACCGACGCGGTCGGCGGGGTCACCGTGCGCAATGAGGTCGCGTTCACCAATCAGAACGGCGGCGGCTCGTCCTTCGAGGCCGGCGACATCACGCTGAACGGCGAGCAGGCACTCGGCTTCGTGCGCGAACGCTATGCCTTCGCCGACGGCGACTACCAGCGCGCGCGCAACCAGCAGGCGTACCTCAAGGGGCTCATGCAGAAGGTGCTCAGCCGGGAGACGCTGGGCAACGTGGGCAGGCTCACCGACACCTTCCAAGCGCTCAAGCCCTACCTGATCCTCGATCAGAAGCTCGACCTGCCCACCGCGGTGAGTCTCGGCTTCGACATGCGCAACCTGCGCAGCGAGAACATCACCCTCTTCACGAGCCCCACCCTCGGCACAGGCACCTCGGCCGACGGGCAGTCGATCGTGGTTCCCGACCAGGCCGCCCTCGAGGAGGTGCGCGCGGCGTTCCAGGCCGGAACCATCAACGAGTACGCCGCTGCACGACCTCCCGGGTCGGAAGTGCCGCAGTAGCCCCCGGTCCCCGGGTGCGCCGGACCAGCTGTCCGGCATCGAGCCCTCCGTGCAGAAGGGTGATTCTCGGGGTGATTTTCCTCCGTTATCGTCTACTGCTGACGAAACCGGGCCTAATCTGAGGAACTGGATAGTTTCCACTCAGCCGTAGTCTCGCGCCGCCTCGGGAGCGGGAAGGCACGCTCACCCCCCTGGAGCGGCCGCGTACCTCCGGCCGACCCTTGCACCACCGATCCCCCATGCATTGGACATTGACCATGCCCGCTTCATTGTCGTCGCCTCGCACTCACATCGCCCGGACGAGCCGAACGCTCGCTCCCTGCCAGAAACGGAGCGAGTACCGCTCGTCGGCTGAGCGGGAGTCAACCCGGAAATGAGAAGACATGCGGAGTTCGGCTCGGTCGAACTCGAGTTGCGAAGCATACCGGCGGGCCGCCGGATCGTGGTACATGCCAAGACCGACACCCTTCAGTTGTACATCGTGCGCCAGGGGGCGATGGAGATCATGCATCTGGCCCGCCGCACCGAGCTGACCAGCGGTGGAGCCGCTTTCGTCGCGGCCAACTCTTACGGTCTCCGGACAGGGGTCACCGGCACCGCCTACCTGCGCATCGATTTTCCGAGGGAGCTCTCGCACGGCACGATCGCTTCCAGCGACGACGCCCCCTCGGTGTACCCCGTTCCCTCGAGCTCTCTGCTGCTCCGACCGGTGGCGGCATTCGCCACTCGGCTCGTTCCCGAGCGGCGGGGCGCCGCCGCACCGGGTATCAGCGCCTACTACGCCGAGCGGCTGCTCCAGGAGATGCTGCAGGGGCTTCTGGTCAGCATCGGGCAGGCCCTCGCCGTTCCCAGACCTCCGGAGACCTTCGCACTCGCCCGATCTGTGATCTCGGCGCAGTGCTCCGATGCCCGCTTCACCGCTGCAGATGTGGCACGAGAGGTGAATCTCTCCCTTCGGCAACTCGAGAGGGTGTTCCAGCGACACCGCACCTCCATCGGCAGAGAGATCCGCGACGCCCGCATCGAACAGGCGGTCACGCTCCTTTCCGACCCCGCGCACGACGCACTGAGTGTCGATCAGATCGCCCGGTTCGTCGGGTTCAGCACCGGCTCCAGCCTCGCACGGGCGATGACGGCGTCGAAGAACATCTCTCCGTCGCAGGTACGAGCCGGTCGCAATCACCGCTCCACGGCCTCCCCCTCGCATCCCGCCACAGGGCCCCCGCACGGACCATCGCGAGTCAGCGGCCGAGGCTCGAGGGAAGAGCGGACGCTCAGAGAAACGGCCCTGCACTGCCGGGCGTCAAGGTCCGTGTTCCTTCCCGTGCCTCGGCCACGAGCGCGGCGACCATGCCGCAGAGCAGATCATCCGCCGCCTTCATTTCGCCCCGCGATGGCAACTGCCCTCGACGATCGCGCAACTCGATGAAGAAGTCGAGCGCCGGCGCGAGCAGCTGCGCGCCTCGCCCGCCCTGCAAGACCTCGACGGGTTCACCGGCGAGACGCGCGTCAAGCGGGGCGCCCGGCACCGAGACCGCCAGTAGCGACGCCCCCTCCCCACAGGAGATGTGATACGGGGCACCGCCCCCGAACACCCCGAACCGATCGGGAATCACCCGCACTCGGGCGGTCGGCGAAGCCTCGAACTCCACAGAGCCCTCCCTCGCCGCCACGAAGTGCACGTACTCCGCCTTACCGGGCAGCCGCGCCCGCTCGAAGCGCATCGGTCCCGTGCGGATCTCCGCCACCACTGATTCGCCGATACGGCTCTCGTCCACCTCGAATCGAAATCCCGAGAAACCGGATCCGCCGGCCTGGAGCAGGCGGGCGAGGTCGGCCGCTCCCGCTTCTCCCGAGTAGACGTGATGTCCCGCAACCGTCCAGTCGCCTGCGTCCTCGTTCCCGGGCCACGGAAGCCACATGATCGAGCCCCCGTTCTCTCACGTGCATCCATTGTCCAGGCGAGCGAATCGAGAATCAAGCTCCGCCCTACCCGGCAGTTCGCATCAGATCAGACCGCGCCGTTCAGCCTCGACCAGTGCGGCGCCCTTGCTCGACACCCCGAGTTTGCGGTACACCGAGCGCTGATGCGTCTTCACGGTGTTCTCGGAGAGGAACAACTCCTTGGCGATCTGCTCGCGCGAACGACCGGCCACCAGAAGTCTCAGCACCTGGGTCTCGCGTGCAGACAGCGCGCCTGCGGCGATCCGCAGCTCGTCCACGTGCGGCGATTCGGTTTCGGGTTCATCGGGCCAGCCTTCAAGCTCGGCGGCCGCTAACCGGCGCACATCCCTCGCGAAGAGCGGCATATCCTCTGGGTCCAGTCCACCGGGAAGCGCCAGAGCGTTTCTCGCCGCCTCGACGCAACCATCGGCGTCATTCATCTGCAAGAAGGCATTCGACAGCAGGGACAGCCGCCACAGCTCCAGCTGGCGCAGTCCCTTCGAACCCGCGCCTGCACGACGGGCGTGCTGCACCGCCAGGTCGGGGCGTCCCGTCGTCAGGAACAGCATCCCCCATACGATCTGCGTCGTCGGCAGGTCCGGATCGGCGAGCTCTAGCGCATCACGCGCCGCCGCGGTGTTCCCCAGCATCACGAAATTAGCCGCCAACGAGCCCTGGATCACGCTCCCCGAGTACCCCTGCCCGACCACACGGGGAAGAGCGGTCGCCTCGAAGCGCTTCAGCCGCTCGAGTGCCTCGAGGCGGGCGTCAGCACGCTCGCACGCCTGTTGAATCGCGTGCACGTAGAACGGCCACATCTCACCGACATGGTGCAGAGGAATCGCATCCAGTTCAGCGAGCGTCTCGCGAGGGGTCGCATCAGCGATCAGTGCGCGCACGATGCTCGCCGACGCATCCACGGCATCCTCGGCCCACGAGTCCGTGCGCGGGATCCGGTCGGCGATCTCCAACAGGGAGCGGGCCACCCCCGTATCGCCGAAGCTCGACTGTATGACCGCTGCCTTCACATAGGCGTCGCGGGTCAAGAAGGGCAGGGTCGGCACGGTGACGTGCAACTGCGCCTCCGCGAAGAGACCGAGCGCCTCGTTGAAACGCCCCGCCAGCATCGTCGACAGCCCCATCTGCACTTGGCCGAACAGCACCCACCCGCGATGGCGGTCGAACAGCGGTTGCAGCGGATCGCGCTTCCCCGCGAGCTGAATGCCCAGTCTCCAAGCCTCGACCGGTCGCCCCTGCATGCGCAACCCGAAGAGCACCGCAGCAGTTGCGAGCGAGCGATAAGCAGGATCCTCTGCCGAGGAGAGCACTGCGTCGAGGTCGACGGGTTCATTCAGCTCGATCGCCGAGTTGTCGACGGGCCGGGCCATCAGCTGAATCGCACGCAACATCGGCGGCAGCTCCCCGAGCTCGCGCTCCAGCGCGCCCAGCCTGCTCAACAGGTGCTCCGGCCGACCGCCGAACCACGCTTCCATCATGCGGTCGCTGAGCAGTTCGGCTACCCCGGCGTAATCGCCCGCCTCGAAGCGGGAGTCGATCACCGCCGTCACATCGTTCAGGGAGACGAAATCCTCCCGCTGCCAGGTTTCGGAAGATGTCCCGCTCAATGATCCACCCTGCTGTGAATGATTCTGCTGGCACCACCCGCAAGATCAGCAGAAATCGTAACGAAGACCGACTTTCCAAGCGTATCAGGCTGTTCGACGGACGAGCGGGCGCACCAGGATCTCTGACTTGCGTTCGAGAACGAGCGGGCGCCGACGCTCCACTTGCGTTGGACCGGAGAAGCGCGGGACGATGAGTGCATGAGCGATCTCACGCACACCGAATCAGTCTCTCCCGCCCACGCCGACGCCGAAGGCGGTCCCGCCACCGAGAACGGCTTCACGCTGTTCGCGGTGTTCCGCCTCAGCTCCTCGCACCCCGTCGTCATCGACGGCCGCGACGTGGAGGGCTTCGTGCGCGAACTCGAAGACGTCGTCGAGGTCGTCGAGAACGAGGGCGTCACCCTGCGCGGCTGGTACGACGTGAGCGGCATGCGATCCGACGCCGACCTGATGGTCTGGCTCCACGGATCCGCAGCCGAAGACCTGCAGTGGGCGCTGCGCGAGCTGCGCCGATCCAGCCTGCTCAAGCCGCTGATCCGCACCTGGGGCGCCGTGGGCGTGCACCGCGACGCGGAGTTCAACCGCTCCCACGTTCCCGGCTTCATGCGCGGCGAACACCCCAGGCAGTGGCTCGCCGTCTACCCCTTCGTGCGCTCCACCGACTGGTACCTCATCGACCCGGCCGAGCGCGGCCGCATGCTCGCGGAGCACGGCCGCGCCGGCGCAGCGCACACCGGCGTGGTCGCCAACACCGTGGCAGCTTTCGCGCTCGGCGATTACGAGTGGCTGCTGCCCATGGAGGCCGACGAGCTCACCGAACTGGTCGACATGATGCGGGATCTGCGCGCGGTCGACGCGCGCCGCCACGTGAGTCTCGAGGTGCCGTTCTTCACGGGTCGACTCATCGAGCCCGCCGAGATCATCGAGGTGCTGCAGTAGCAGACGCTCGTTCCGTGCAGCGCGCTCGAAGCTACTCGCGCGCGGAGACCTCGACCGTGAAGGAGAGCGGTTGGATGCCGCCCTGCTCGTTCGTCATCGTGACCTCGGTGCTGCCCGGCGCGAGCGCCGTGACCCCCGGGTTGAACTGTGCCGCGCTCTCACGCCGACCGGGGGTGAACTCGGCGACATCGGGCTTCGACACCTCGCCCTCGTAGCTGTCGACCGAGAGATCCCCGGTGTCGATGTTGAGCACCTGACCCGCCACCAGTCCGACCGTCTTCCCCTGCAGCTCGTTCACGGTCATCGTCACGGGAGCGATCACGTCCTTGCCGACGGACCCGCCCGAGCCATCCGCACGATCGTCCGACCGCGCGCCGCAGCCCGCGAGCGACAGCACGAGCGCGGCGGCAACCGCGGTCACGAGCGCGGCGGCCGCTGCGGTCCGGGCTTTGATGCGCATGCCCCCAGTCTGACAGCGAAGGCATCGATCCCCAAGGGACTTCCCGGCGCCGAGCGAAGCGATCGCTTGCTGACGGCGCGGAGCGTCTACTCGGCGTGCGCGGCGATGAACGCCTCCACCTCGGAGCGATCGGCGTACGAGGCCTGGGCGCCCATGCGCTGCACCGACACCGCCGAGACGCCGGTCGCGAAGCGCACCGCATCCACCAGCTCCGCACCCCGCGCCAGCTCGCACGCGACGGCCCCGACGAAGGCGTCGCCGGCCCCGGTCGTATCGATCGCGCGCACGCGATGGGCCGGGACACGCGTCGGGCCCGCCGACCCGCCGTCCGCCGCGATCGCCCCGTCTGCTCCCAGGGTGATCACGACCGAGCGAGCGCCGGCCGAGAGCAGCCGGACCGCCACTCCCTCGTAATCGCCCGCCCGAGGGCCGGAATCGGCGCCCGGCGCCGCGTCACCGCCGGCACCCAGCACCGCGAGCGCCTCATGCTCGTTGACCACGAGCGGGTCGCAGATGGCCAGCACCTCGGGTGCGATCCGGGTCGCCGGCGCGGCGTTGAGCAGCACCCGCGCCCCGTCCCCGGCGGCGAGCACCGCCACGCGGAACGCCGTCTCCTCGGGAATCTCCAGGCTCAGCACGAGCACGCGCGCATCGCTCCACACACCCGAGCAGCGCTCGGCGGTCTCGATGTCGAGGGCACCGTTGGCGCCGGGGGAGACCACGATCGAGTTCTCGCCGTCGGGGGTGAGGAAGATGACGGCGGTGCCCGTAGGGCGGTCGACTTCGATCAGGCCGACGACGTCGACCCCGGCCGACGTCAGGCGCTCGCGCACGAATGAGCCGTTGGCGTCACTCCCGACGCAGGCGAGGATCGCCGTATCCGCCCCGCACCGCGCCGCCGCGGCGGCCTGATTCGCGCCCTTGCCTCCCGGCAGCAGCCGAAGGTCGCCGCCCAGCAGGGTCTCTCCGCCCGCGGGCCGTCTGGGCACCTCCACCACGAGGTCGGCGTTCGCGCTGCCGACCACCACCACGTCGCGGCTCATCGCAGATCCTCCCCTCGCGCCGCGGCGCGACACCGCGCGCCGCTCACGATGCCGCCCCATGCGCGGCGATGAGCTCGACCGCCTCGTCGGCGATGCGCGCGTCGACGTCGAGCAGCACGGTGCAGTGCGCGCCCCCCTGATCGGGGAAGCCGCGGTAGGCACCGCGCAGGTCCGCCACGGTCTGACCTCGGCCGGGGCCGCGGGTCGTGTCGACCTCCACGTTCACCACGGGGGCCAGGCGCACCTCGAGCGCGCCGGCCGCAGCCGCGACCGCGAGCGTGTCGTGCATGCAGCAGCTCCACTCGCCGAACACCTCGTCGCGGTAGAACTCGCCGTAGTGCTGCATGATGCGCGCCAGGTAGCGCCCGGCCTCGCCGCCCCGAGCGAGGCGATCGCGGTGCTCCGCGGTGAGCACCACGCCCATCGTGACGTCGAGTCCCGCCATGACGATGGGCCACGGTGCGCGGAACACCGCGGCGGCGGCCTCGGGATCCTTGAAGATGTTCGCCTCGGCCACCGGCGTGACGTTGCCAGGGCAGCGCGCCGCACCGCCCATGACCGAGACGCCCGCGACGAGACTCGGCAGCTCAGGATCGAGCACGAGGGCTGCGGCGAGGTTGGTGAGCGGGCCCACCGGCACTAGCCACACCTCGCCCGGATGGGCGCGTACGAGTTCGACGATCTGCTGCGCCGCGGTGGTGGGGGCGGCGGGGCGCACCGGGGCGTCGTCGCCCGCGTTGCCCTGTCCGTCGCCGCCGTGCACGTGATAGGCGTACTCGACGTGCCCGCCGAGCAGCGGCCCCGCGGCCCCCTGCGCCACCGGCACGTCGTCGCGGCCCACGAGCTCGAGTACGCGCAGCGAGTTGCGGGTGGCGCGCGGTACGTCGACGTTGCCCCACACCGCGCCCACGCCGACCAGCTCGATCCCGGGGTGCAGCGCGGCGTACATGATGGCCATCGCGTCGTCGATGCCGGTGTCGCAGTCGAGGATCATCTTCGTCGTCATGCCCCCATTCTGCTGCACCGGGGCGGACCCGGTCGGAGCATCGGCCCCGGGCCGGCGATCCCGAGGCTACGCCGCGAGTACCTCCGCCTCGAGACGCGCGTAACCGGCCTCCATGCCGTCGACCATTCCGGTCTCGAGCACGGCCGCGCGCGCGTCGGTGTCGGGATAGGTGATGAGGTAGGCCAGCAGTGTGCCGCTCTCGACGGGGGTGAGCGTCATCTCGTTGAGCGTCTCCGGGCTCTCGGCGCCGTCGGGATCCTGCGGGGAGACCATGCGCTCGGTCGTCACGAGACGGCGCGGCGGGGCGGACCCGACCACCGTGCCGACGAAGCCGAAGCGTTCACCGTTCTCGCCGTTCTCCCATTCGGTGCGCAGCGACCGCCCCGGTTCGGAGCCGAACTCGCACACCGGCATGCTCCAGCCGTCGGGGCCGAGCTGCCAGCGGCGCAGCAGTTCGGGGTCGGTGTGAGCGCGCCACACCTGATCCACCGTGCCGCGAATCACTCGCGAAACGCGGGCCTGCGTCTCGCCGATGAGCTGCAGCTCGGTGCCGCGCCCGGCGGCGAACGATTCGAGATCCTCGACCACCGCGTCGATCTGGCTCATGGCGGCGCTCATGCCCTCCATCATGCCCATCGCCCGCAGCTGTTCGAGCTCCTCGAGGCTGTTGAAGCGGGTGGTCGTGGTGAGGCGCGAGCCGAGCGCGGTCTCGGTGAACTCGAAGATCATGAGCATCTCGGGCATCTCGGTGTTCGGAGTGCCATCATCGAGTGCGAAGCCGTCGCGCACCTCGAAGCTGCGGCCCTCGTCGACGGCCACCCACCTCCAGTACCCGCAGCTGCGGTCGCCCTCGGGACCGGTCATGCAGTAGTTGCTGACGCCGCCCGGGTAGACGTCATGGCGGGTGAATGCCGCGGGATACTCCGGCGGCCCCCAGAAGCGCTCGATCTGGCGCGCGTCGGTGTAGGCGTCCCAGAGGCGGCGCACGGGGACGGTGAAATCCGCGATGACCCGCAGCGTGAGGGCCTCGGGATCGGTGGTGACGTCAGTGACCGGCATGATCTTTCTCCTTGCTGTGCGGGATCAGGGTGCTTGCGGACCTTCGGCGAGGAGCGCGTCGAGCCGGTCGATGCGTCCGCGCCAGATCTGTTCGAAGTGGCCCAGCAACCGCTGAGCCCGGCGGATGGGTTCGGGATTGCCGCGAATGATGCGCTCCCTTCCGCGGGGGATCCGCGCGACCAGGTCGGCGGCCTCGAGCACGGCGACGTGCTTCTGCACGGCCGCGAACGACATGTCGTAGTCGGCCGCGAGCTCGGAGATGGAGGCCTCCGCGGTGAGCGTGCGGCGCACGATGTCCCGTCGCGTCGTATCGGCCAGGGCTCTGAAGACGCGGTTCACCTGCTCGTCGGTGAGCTCCTGGAGATCGAGTGCCCGAGCGGCGGCCTCGGAGTCGGGCGGGCTCTGTCTTTGTGCAACCATTTGGTTTCACGTTACCCTGCGGAGCACCACCCGTCAACCCCCTTCGGCGTCGCGTGTCGGGCGACACGGGATCTGGCAGCGGGACATACTTCGTGGCAGCAGGGTGACATCGGGCTCGCAGCTGGGACACGCGGGTGGCGGCGGGGCGGACGGCGGGACAGGATCGGCAGCACCACCCGGATCCGATAATCTGGCCGCAGCGATCCGCACCGCTCGAGACGCGCGGGAAACGGGCGGCGTCGAACCGGGACGGAGGTCGGCCACGATGAACGGCACCCTCATCCACTCGGTCGATCTCATCACCGACGGCGCGCGCGCACCCGGCTCCTGGGTGCGGTTCGCGAACGGCAGCGTCGACGAGATCGGCACGGGCGACGGGTGGCGCCGCGCGGCCGATCCCGCCCGCCTCGCCGAGGTCGTCGACGGCCGCGGCATGATCCTGACCCCCGGCTTCATCGACCTGCACGTGCACGGCGGCGGCGGTCACGCGAACGAGGACGGCGCCGCCGCGATCCGCGCCTCCCTCGACGCGCACCGCGCCCACGGCACCACCCGTGCGGTGCTGTCGTTCGTGAGCGACCGGCCGACGGCGCTGCGCCCCCGCCTCGCCGAGGTCGCCGAACTCGCCCGCACCGACACGGCCGTGCTCGGCAGCCACCTCGAGGGGCCCTTCCTCTCCGACCGGTACCGGGGCGCGCACGACCCCGAGAGGCTGACCCTCCCCGCCGAGGACGAGATCGAGGCCCTGATCGACGCGGCGCGGGGCACGCTGCGGCAGGTGACGCTCGCGCCCGAGCTGCCGGGCGGCACCGCCGCGATCCCGCGCCTCATCGCGGCCGGGGCGGCCGTGGCCGTGGGCCACACGAGCGCCGGCTACGAGACCGCGCTCGCGGCGTTCGATGCGGGCGCGAGCATCCTCACGCACGCCTTCAACGCCATGCCGCCGCTGCACCACCGGGACCCGGGCCCCGTCGGCGCCGCGCTCGCCTCACCTCACGTGACGCTCGAGCTCATCAACGACGGCGTGCACGTGCACCCCGTGCTCGCGGGGACGCTGTTCGCGCGAGCACCCGGCCGCGTGGCACTCGTCACCGATGCCGTGGCGGCGGCCTGCGCGCGCGACGGCGAGTACGCCCTCGGCGCGCTCGCGGTGACGGTGCGCGACGGGGTGGCGCGCCTGCGCGACGGGGGTGCGATCGCCGGCTCGACGCTCACGCTCGACGCCGCCCTGCGGCGGTCGGTCTCGGTGTGCGGCGTCGAACTGACGGAGGCGGTGCGCGCTCTCACGGAGACGCCCGCCGCGGCGATCGGGCGGGCCGGGGATCTCGGCAGCCTGCGCGCCGGGTACGCCGCCGACGCGGTGCTGCTCGACCGGGAGCTCGCGGTGCGGCGGGTGTGGACGGCGGGTTATTCGGAGGCCTGATCGGGATCCTGCACCGTCCGCCTGCGGCGTACGTTGCGCACGAGCCTGGCGACCACGAACCACAGCAGGAGCGCCAGGATCACGATCACGACGAAGTCGGAGATGAGGCCGCTCCACTGCCCGAGCACCGGCTTGATGGCCGGCCCGAACGCGAAGCCGAGTCCGATCCAGATGGCGTTCCACGCCCCCGAGCCGAGTCCGGTGTAGAGGCTGAACTTGACGAGCGACATGCGCTCGACACCGGCCGGGATCGAGATGAAGGATCGCACGAGCGGCACGCAGCGCCCGACGAGCACGGCGGTGCCGCCCCAGCGGGCGAAGAAGGCCTCGGCCCGGTCGAAGTCGTCGTGATCCATGAGCGGGATCTTGCCGACCACCCAGCGCGTGCGCTCGCGCCCGAACGCCGCGCCGATGCCGTACCACATCCAGGCGCCGACGAGTGCGCCGAGCGTCGCCATGAGCCAGGCGAGCCAGAAGTTCAGGCGACCGTCGTACGCGAGGAACCCCGCCCCGGGCAGCAGCGCCTCCGAGGGGATCGGCGGGATGAACGTCTCGAGGAACACCGCGATGCCGACGCCGATCTCGCCGATCGACTGCATGAGACCGAGAATCCAGCCGACGAGGCCCTCGTACTCTGCGCCGGAACTTGTCTCCACCCGAAGCAGAGTATCAGCCGCGCCGCCCCCGAACCGGTGAGTTTCGTCACAACCGGGCCCCGGGGGGGCCGCGCGGTGCCCGAGATCGCGGGGGGGCGCCCCGCGGCGACGCCGGGTTCCGGACTCGGCCGGACTGGACGCCCCCTGGGGGCGGGCAGGGTGCCGGGTGGGAAGACGGGCGGGACGCAGGATTCCAGGGTCGCCGAGGAGCCTGGAGGCATAGGATGAAGAAGCCTGGGGGACGAGGGCGCCGAGTGCCGAGTCGCCCCCGAAAGCTATCCGATCGCCGAGCTCGAACCCCCTCACGCCCATGAATCTCCTTTCCCCCTCCTCGCAGCGTCTGCGGCTGCTCGAGCGCTGCCGCGCGCTCGGAAGGGAGGGGTGAGGGATGCGTGCCGTGCCGGTGCTGGAACGCCAACGACTGCTCGCCCAGCTCACGCGGAGCCTCGAGGCTTCTCGAGTCATCCTGCTGCGCGCTCCGGCGGGCTACGGCAAGAGCGTCGCGGTGGACCAGTGGCTCGAGCAGCGCCCCGAGCAGGCTCTCCGGATCGGCTGCTCGGCGGCGAGCGCCGAGACGCTGTGGCGGTACGTCGCCCAGCGCCTCGCCCGGGCGCTCGGTGCCGAGGTGCCCACCCCCGACTTTCCGCTCGGCTCGGTGCGCGAGCTGATCAACGACATCGAGCAGCCGTTCATTCTGGTGCTCGACGACTACCACCGCGTCACCGACGCGGAGAACGACCAGCTGATCGCCGCGCTCGCGGAGTGCAACCCGCTGCTCACCTTCGTGGTCGTCGCCCGGCGCGTGCGCGTACTCGACGGTCCGCTCGTGACCAGCCGCGCGCCGGTTCGCGTGTTCGGCCCGCGCGAGCTCGTCTTCCGCCCCGCCGAGTCCCGCGAACTCGCGGAGCTGCTCGGCGTCGACGACGAGAGCCTGCCTGCCGCGCTGCACGAGGCGGACGGCTGGCCGCTGGCCGTCCGCGCCGCGCTGGGACCAGTGAGCGCCGCCGGAGAGGCGGCGCTCGATCCCGAGCCCGGCGAGCCGTCGCCACGAGCCGAGTCGCTCGATCCGCTGGCCGAGCTGAGCCGCTTCGCCCTGAACCACCTCGAGATCGTCAGCGAGACGGGCAGGCACGCACTGTTCGCCGCCTCCCTGCTCGACGCGGTCTCGTTCAACCAGCTCGAGGAGTTCACCGGCGCTCCCGTGCCGCAGCTGCGGGATACCGTGCACCAGCTGCTCGAGCTCGGCGTGCTCGTCGCCGTGAGCCACGGCACCGGCACCGAGTTCCGCTGCCACCCGGCCGTGCGCGCCGCCTTCGCGATGCGCTCCGAGCGCTCGCTCTCGGCCGAGCAGCGCGCCCGACTGCTGCACGGTCGAGCCGTCGAGCTCGAGCGCACCGACCCGTTCACGGCCTTCAAGCTCTACAGCAGCGTCGGCGACCACGACCGCGCTGAGCTGGTGCTCGCGCACCACTTCATCGCGATGACCGACCGCTTCGACGAGCTGATCGCCTATCTGCGCGCCGCCCCCGAGCCCGTCCTCGGGGACCACCCCGCCTTCACCGCGGCGCGACTGCTGCTCGAGACCGGCGACTCGAGCGTGCCGACGAGCACCCTCGAGCACATCCTGGAGCTGCTGCGCACCGGGGTGCGACGTCGTCTCGCCGACCCGCCCTCCTCCACCGCCGACGGAGTCGCCCCGGAGGTCCCCGACGAGCTGCGGGTGCCCACCATCGCCCAGAAGATGGTCGTCTCCCGGCTGCTCGGAGACCTCGACACGGCCCGCGCGAGCGCGCGCGAGCTCGAGACCCGCATCACCTCCACGCAGCCGCTCGACTTCGAGGACACCACCAGCAGCCCGCTCGGCCCCAATCCGCCCGAGCCGGTCAACGGGCCGCTCGAGATCTACTACCGCGAGATCGCACTGACCGCGCTCGCGCTGAACGACACCGAGCGCGCCCGGAGCAACTGGGGCCGCATGCTCGCGCACGCCGAGGCGCGCATCGCGGTCTCCCCGTTCGGGTCGTCGAGCGATTCCGCCCGCTCCGATCCCCGCCTGAACCACCGGTGGCGCCTCGCGGCACTGAACGGCATGGCGTTCACCGAGATGATCGACGGTCGCATGACGCGATGCGCCGAGTTGCTCGAGGAGCACGACCGGTACAGCGAGGAGATCGGCTCCAGCCCGCCCGCAGCCGCCTGGGTCGTCGGGGAGATCGCGCGCTCGCACCTCGCGTACGAAAGCGCCGACGAGGCCGCGCTGCAGCAGTCGTTCGCCCGCCTCGCGCCGATGCGGGATCGGATCGAGGCCTGGCCCCTGATGCTGATCGGCGAGGCCGAGGCCGTACGGATGAGACGCGGCGCCGACTGGGCGCTGAGCCAGCTGATGACCGAGCTCGAGCGCAGCACGGCGTCCGCGCGCTACGGGGGCGGCACGTGGTTCCAGAGCATCACCTGCTATCGCGCCATGCTCAGCACCGTACTGGGCGACCTCGCCGGGACGGCGGAGCTGCTCGGCGCGCTCGACCCCGCGGCCCCGAGCACGCAGCTCGAACGCGCGCGCCTCGCCCTCTTCTCCCTCGACGACGTGCAGGCACTCCTGCTCGCGCAGCAGATCGGCGCCGCCTGCACGACCGTGCGGCAACAGGGCGACCGCGCCCTCATCACCGCGATCGCGGCCTGGGGGTGCGGGCGCAGGCAGGAGGCGTTCGAGGCTCTCCGGGCGGCGATCGAGATCGTCCGCCGCCACAGGCTGCCGTCGCTGCTCTGGAGCGCGCCCCACGATGTGCTGCGCGAACTCGCCGAGGCCGCTCGAGACGCCGACGTCGCCGACGCGCTGCCCGAGGTCGATGCCGTGCCGACCCCCGCACGCTGCCGCCGCTACGAACGGCTCACGGAGATGGAGTTGCGTACGCTCGCCGCGATCTCGGTGCACCGCTCCATCAGCGATACCGCCGACTCCCTGTACGTCACCTCGGCGACGGTGAAGAAGCACCTCAATGCGGTCTACCGCAAGCTGCAGGTGCGCGGCCGGGAAGAGGCGATCCTGCAGGCCACCCGCATGGGGCTGCTCTCGGCCGCGTGAACCCGCGGGGTCCGGGGAAGAGGACCCCGCGGGGTGTCGATCGCGAAACGACACCGCCATGCGGCCCCGGTCGCACCAGTTGGGGGATGCGCTCGGGACCTGCGCCTCAGAGACGGTATAAGGGGAAACTATCCTCGAGGCTCACGACGGCACCCGGCCGGATGGCCGGGCGGCACTTCCCCGTCCTCGAAAGAACCGCCGGAGTGCCACATTTATTTTACATGAGATAATCACAAAATGACAAACATAAGAGGCCGTATAAGATTGATAACGCGTGGATACTTGTCCCGTGGCAAAGCAGAGTCCCGGCCCGGAATGGATTCCGTATGCGCGTCAACTCGGAACCGAGCTGCAACGGTTGCGGATCGCACGCGGGCTCAGCCAGGAGCACCTCGCCTACGCCGCGGGCATCACGCGCTACACCTATCAGAAGCTGGAGCGCGGAGAATCGTCCCCCGGCAGCCCGGCAAACCCGAGCCTTCGCAACATCATGGCGATCGCGCAGCAGCTCGACGTCACCCTCGACGAACTGCTGCCGAAGCCCTGGCCCGATCTGGGGGGCTGAGGCTCCCGCGGGCGAGACGCTCGGACGCCGGCAGCCCCGGTTGCGGCCGGCGGAACCCGAGCCACCCGGCATGCAGCCGTCCGCCCCTGCCGACGCCCAGCGGCGCTTTGTCGGAGGTCTCCCCTATGCTGATCGGGCCGTGCAGCGATCCTCGATGAAGGGATACTCGTGGGCGATATCGGAACCCCCAGCTGGCAGAGCGGCGCCTGCCCCGACTGGTGCACGGTCGAGCACGCCGAGCAGGATCACCCCGACGACCGCTCGCACCGAGACGACGGCATAGCCGTACCCGTCGCGTTCAGGATACGTCGATTCGTCGGCGCCGAGCTGGTCGAAGAGGTCGCCCAGGGCCACCTGGTGCTCGGGCGATGGCAGCGCGACGGCGACCCGCGCACCTGGTACCTCCTGGGCGACGACAACGGCACTGAGCTCGAGCTCAGCGAGGAGAGCTTCCGTCGCCTCGTCGACTCGATGCAGCGCCTCATCGACGGGCCCCCGGCTATGCGCGCTCAGCCATCTCCACGACGTTCTTGAGCAGCAGGGAGCGCGTCATCGGCCCGACACCGCCCGGATTGGGCGAGACCCATCCCGCCACCTCGGCGACGGCGGGATCGACGTCGCCGACCACCCGGCTCCTGCCGGTTTCCGGGTCCGTCCTGCGCGAGACGCCCACGTCGAGCACGATCGCCCCCGGCTTCACGTCCTCCGCGCGCACGACGCCCTCGACACCGGCCGCGGCCACGATGACATCGGCCCGGCGCAGCTCGGCGCCGAGATCCCGCGTTCCCGTGTGCGTGAGCGTGACGGTGGCGTTGTACTCGCGGCGCGTCAGCAGCGGGCCGATCGGCCGGCCCACCGTCACGCCCCGGCCCACGACCACCACGTGCTTGCCCGCCCACGAGAGACCGTTGCGCTCCACCAGCTCGATCACCCCGCGCGGCGTGCACGGCAGCGGGCTCTCGATGGGCGAGTTGGCGTTGAGCACGAGGCGGCCGAGGTTGGTGGGGTGCAGGCCGTCGGCGTCCTTGTCGGGATCGATGCGCTCGAGAATGCGATCGGTGTCGATGTGCTTCGGCAGCGGCAGCTGCACGATGTAGCCTGTGCAGGCCGGGTCGGCGTTGAGCTCGTCGAGCACCGCCTCGAGCTCCTCCTGCGCCACCGTCTCGGGCAGCTCGCGCCTGATCGACGCGATCCCGACCTCGGCGCAGTCGCGGTGCTTGCCCGCGACGTACCACTGCGAACCGGGATCCTCGCCCACCAGCACGGTGGCGAGGCCCGGAACGACGCCGCGTCGCGCAAGCGCCGCGACCCGCTCGGCCAGTTCCCGCTTGATCGCCGCCGCGGCGGCCTTCCCGTCGAGGAGCCGGGCGGTCTGCGACGCCATGCGGCTTACCACTCCTCCAGACCCGGGTAGAGCGGGAACGCCTCGGCGAGGGCGGTGGCGCGAGCCTTGAGCGCCTCGACGTCGCCGGCCTGCTGCAGCGTCTGCGCGATGATGTCGGCCACCTCGGCGAACTCGGCGTCGCCGAAGCCGCGGGTCGCGAGGGCCGGGGTGCCGATGCGCAGGCCGCTGGTGACCATCGGCGGGCGCGGGTCGAAGGGCACCGCGTTGCGGTTGACGGTGATGCCGACGGCGTGCAGCGCGTCCTCGGCCTGCTGCCCGTCGAGCTCGCTGCTCCGCAGATCGGCGAGCACCAGGTGCACATCGGTGCCGCCCGTGAGCACGTCGACGCCGGCGGCCTTCGAGGCCTCGGCGGTGAGCGCCTCGGCCACGAGCTTGGCGCCCGAGAGCGTGCGCACCTGGCGGTCCGTGAACTCGTCGGTGGCCGCGAGCTTGAACGCGGTCGCCTTCGCCGCGATCACGTGCATGAGCGGGCCGCCCTGCTGGCCCGGGAACACGTTGGAGTTGAGCTTCTTGTACAGTTCGAGCTCGTTCGTGAGGATGAAGCCCGAGCGGGGCCCGCCGATGGTCTTGTGCACGGTCGACGAGACGACGTGGGCATGCGGCACCGGGTTGGGGTAGAGGCCCGCGGCCACGAGGCCGGCGAAGTGCGCCATGTCGACCCACAGCGTCGCGCCCACCTCGTCGGCGATCTCGCGGAACCTCGCGAAGTCGAGCGTGCGCGGGTACGCCGACCAGCCCGCGATGATGACCCTGGGCTTGTGCTCGAGCGCCTGCTGGCGCACGGCATCCATGTCGATGAGGAAGGTCTCGGGATCGACGCCGTACGAGACGACCGAGTAGAGCTTGCCCGAGAAGTTGAGCCTCATGCCGTGCGTGAGGTGGCCGCCGTGGGCCAGCTCCAGGCCGAGGATCGTGTCGCCCGGCTCGGCGATGGCGCCGAGCACGGCGGCGTTGGCGCTCGCGCCAGAGTGGGGCTGCACGTTCGCGTACTTCGCGCCGAACAGGCTCTTCGCGCGCTCGCGCGCGAGATCCTCGGCCACGTCGACGAACTCGCAGCCGCCGTAGTAGCGGCGCCCGGGGTAGCCCTCGGCGTACTTGTTCGTGAGCACGGAGCCCTGCGCCTCGAGCACCGCGCGCGGCACGAAGTTCTCGCTCGCGATCATCTCGAGGGTGCTGCGCTGGCGGCCGAGCTCGTTCTGCAGCGCCTCGGCGATCTCGGGATCGACGACCTCGAGCGGCTCGTTGAAGAATGCGGACTGGGTGGACATGCGTGTGCTCCTCTTGATCTTTCGCCCGCGCACCGGGGCGCGGGAATCCAGAAAAATACGACCCAGGCGAGCGGCCAATTCAGATACGGTGTCGTTCCCCGATGGTGTCCCATCTGCACGCCAGTCACGACGAGGAGATTCTATCAACCCAGACCGCATCGGCAGAAGCGGAGGTTAATACTCGACTTCTCCACCCGATTCGCGCAACCGGTATCGGGTGCGCCGATCTCCCTGACCGCCGAGCCTCTCGACTCGGCCGGAGTCGAGCAGCTTCCCCACCGCGTAGCGGGCTTGCTTCAGCGTCAGTCCACAACTCTCGGCAAGCTCTTTCATCTTCAACCCGTCCACGACATCCGCCAGAGCCGTCAGCACTGCGTGCTCGTTCCAGGCTCCGGGGTCTTCAGGTCGAACTACGAGGCCAACGGAGCGAGGCCGAGTCGACGTCCTGCGTCCGGCAACAGCGGTTCGGTCCTCGACGAGTTCGACGTCCGAAGACATCTCAGAGATCGATGTCACTCCGCGCTTCGATCCGTTGGGGGCGGCCAGCGCGGGCTGAATCACGTATTCTGTCTGCCCCCGCTCTCCCCTTGTGGTTGCCAGGTTCTTCGCTACGAGCTCCTGAAGCTCTCGAGTGGCCTGACGCGAATCGATAGGTGCGAATCGCTTTCTCACCAGTGCATTCGTCCACACGCTTCCGTGCCTCATCGTCGCAAGGAGTTGGCGCTGCACATCGGTGAGCTCGCCGTCGGGATCCTGCTCAGCAATCCACGCGAGGTCGCCCGGTTCGATCAGCGCATGTCGCGGCACGAGTACCGTGAAGCCTATCCCGCGATCGATGAATATCGGGGGTCGCATGTTCGCCCTGCGCAACGCACGCTGGACTTCTTGAATACCTCCGCCCTCGCCTTCGATCACCCGCGCCCCACCGGATGTCTGCACTGATTTGCATATCTCATACAAGAACTCATTGACCGCGGACTTGCCCTCGGGATGGCCGAGTTGATCTGCACTGACCCCGTACAACCCTCCCGGATTCGAGATGACGAGCGTGTCATCCTTCAAGCGCAACTCGACTCGCTTGCTCTGCGCGTGGGTACTGAGATCACGGTGCACCAGAGCATTCGCGATCAGCTCGCGCACCGCAATCATCGGAATCTCGGTTCTATCGAAGGCCGCTCCACTCGATTCGAAGTACACGTCATTGCGAGTATTGCGCCGCACCCACTCCAGAGCCGCTTCCAGCAGGTCAGGAAGCGGACCGTCCAGGTGCACGAGGTCACCGAGACCCCGCTCACGCCCCGTCCGGTGCTGCACAGCCGCGGTGATCGACAGCCCGGGCAAGTACTGCTGCGGATACGCGCCAAGCGCATAGAGCCCCGCCACAGTGATTTCTCCGCCGGTTGCAGCGGTGACCCCTTTCCGCCGCATCACGGTCTCATCGTCCAAATCTGAAAGCCTCCGAGAGGACGCCCGAACCCTCGCAAGGAACCGACTGAGCAACCCCGGATCCAGATCTTGCACCCCGCTTCCGGGCACAGGAGTCGCATCATTTCGCGGCCGGTCCCTCAGGGCATATACCTGCTGCTCCTCCTCCGCACTCATCCGGTAGTCGCCATCCGCCTGCCGCAGGTAGGCGACCCCTCGGTAGTAGGCGGGACGTTGATGAAGCGGGAGCGGAGCCACCGTCACGACGACGAGAGTCGCCCCTTCAAATCGCACCTCTTCGAAGGTGAGCTGCACCGGGGGCCGAATATCGTTCCGGGCTTGAGAGGCGACTCCCGCACTGATTCCGGCCGGATTCTCGACACCCGTTGCGGCAAAACCTCGCCCCTCATCGAGGCCGAGGATGATCGTGCCGCCCTCGGGAAGATTTCCGAACGCGCTGAGCGTCTCGCCCAGACGAGGCGCTCCTCCCTGAGCGCGCTTAACCTCGATCTCGGTGCGGTCGCCTCCGCGCTCGCGAAGCGACTGGATCAGTTCTTGAATCTCCATCTCTCGCTCCATAGCCATCAGAGTACCACTAGAGTTACAACGTTAGAAGTATAAGCAGGGGCTGTGCGCCTACCTGTTTCAGAAGCGGCCGAGACGCTTACCCGAGCCGAAGGTTTACGTCGTGAAGAAGCTCGTTTTTCAAGGGGTGGAACTCTGGAGCTCAGTGGAACTAAACACAGACTTCCCATCTGCAGACAACGGTACCCCGAAGACGAATACCATGGAATTTCCTACTTGGAGAAAAATCTTCCGACGATTGACGCACCGAGTCCACTTGCATAGCATTACGAGCGTCACCGGGTTCCAGCGGAATGATCCGTCCCTACTTGGAACTTGGAACTCAGGATCTCATGTGTTCCCCGCGCGAGCGGGGCTCGGCCGCTCGCTGGGCGGCTGCTCGTCGACCTGCGGATGTGTTTCCCGCGCGAGCGGGGCTCGGGGTCATGAATCTGAACCCAGTCGTTTCCACCTCCTGGAGCCTGGTGGCATCAGCTTCTACGCATCGCCCCAAATAGATACATAGAGCACAGGAGTTCACACGATGATCGATCTTCCGCCTCCCGACGATCCAGCACTGCGCACGATCTGGGCGAAGTTCGACCACACGAACGGGGATTCCTTTCCCCTGTTCGCGCACCTCGAGGATACGGCTGCCGTTGCCGACCAGCTATACGACCGCTGGTTCTCGGGGGCGCAGCGGAAGCTGCTCGCCGACACCATCGGGTCCGACGACGAGGCGAAGCAGCTGATGGTGTGGCTCGCCGCCTCTCATGACATCGGGAAAACGACCGTGGCTTTTGCCATCAAGGCCGAGCCCTGCGTCACCCGCATGCGAGACGCCGGCTTCGAGTTTCCGCCGACCGACCCGCCGCGCGAGGATCAGAAGCAGTACCCGCACGGCCTCGCCGGGCAGCTCGCAGTCGACGCGTATCTCCGCGCGAAGGTGCAGGGTCGCGCGAAGGGCGTTGCACCGATCGCCGAGATCGTCGGCGGCCACCACGGGGTGTTCCCCGGGAACCCGCGCATCCCATACTTGTTCGGGGAAGGCGAGCACGCCTGCTGGCGGGGAGCCCGCGAGGCGCTGCTGCAGCGCGCCGATCAGCTCTCTGAGATGAGCGACGGGACCTGGCAACGGATCCTGCGCTCGCGCATTCCCGAGACCGCCCAGGTGCTGCTCAACGGGTTCCTGATCGTCTGCGACTGGATCGCCTCCAACCAGTGGCTCTTCCCCTACGACCGCGCCTCGGCGGCCAGCGCGCGAGCCGCACACGCGCTGCGATCCCTCGACTTCGGCGACCACTGGGCACCCGTGACCGTGCCCGACCCGAGCTCTTATTTCGAGGAGCGCTTCGGGATCTCGCAGCCCCGCCCGGTGCAATCGGCGGCCGTCGAGCTGGTTGCGAATCTCGAAGAGACCTCGCTGCTGCTCATCGAGGCGCCGACCGGCGAGGGCAAGACCGAGATCGGCTTCGCGTGCGCCGAGGCGCTGGCCGCGAAGTTCGGAGCCCACGGTGCCGCCATCGCGCTGCCGACGCGGGCGACGACCAATGCGATGTTCGGGCGCGTGCTCGATTGGCTCCGCTCCGGCGGACGCCGCGGGCATACGGTCTCGGTATCGCTGGCGCACGCGAAAGCCGAGTTCGACGAGCGCTACGAGCGGCTCTTCCGCGGCGATGATGATCGGGGCGGCGCACAGAACATCTACGACGAAAACGAGAACCTCGGAGCGGAGGACGCCGTCACCGGCAATCTGTGGTTTCGCGGGCGCAAGCAACGCGTGCTCGCCGACTTCACCGTCGGCACCATCGACCAACTGCTGTTCATGGCGCTGAAGGCACGGCACCTGACGCTGCGCCATCTGGGATTCAGCGGCAAGGTCGTCGTGATCGACGAGGTGCACGCGGCCGACGCGTTCATGCAGACCTACCTACTGCGGGCGCTGCAGTGGCTCGGTGCGTACGGGGTCCCGGTGATCGCGCTCTCGGCCACGCTTCCCCCGGCGCTGCGGGCCGCACTGCTGCAGGCGTACCGTACGGGTGCCCGGCAGACCGCGGTCCAACAGCCCGTCTTCGAAGACGCTCCCGTTGATCCTGAGATCGCATCGCTCGCGGAGGCGACGGGCTACCCGTTGATCACGGCGATCGGAGCGACCAATCGGCAGCAGGTATCGCCCGAGCAGTCCGGCCGCCGCACGACCTACCGCGTCGAGCAACTCGTTGGAGACTCCCGTGACACTTCAGCGATCGCTGCAGCGGCGCGCGCCGAGGCCGCGGACGGCGGCTGCATCGCTGTGGTGCTTGACACGGTGGATCGCGCCCAGCGGGTCTACGCGGATCTCGTTACCGACTGCCCCGGCGAGATCCGGCTCTTCCACTCGCGCTTCACCGTGGAGTCCCGCAACCGCAGCGAGCAGGATCTGATCGAGCGACTGGGTCGGAACCCCCCTCAGCGCCCGAAATCGATGATCGTCGTGGCGACCCAGGTCGTCGAGTCGTCCCTGGATGTGGATTTCGACCTGATGTTCACCGACATCGCGCCGGTGGATCTGCTGCTGCAGCGGATGGGGCGGGTGCACCGGCATGCGCGACGCGCCGAAGACCGACCGGTCTCGATGCGAGAGCCGCGGATCTTGCTCACGGGCGGCATCGGCCTGCTCGCAGGGGATCAGCCGCCGGAGTTCGAGAGGGGCGTGGAGACGGTATACGGGGATGCGTCGCTGCTGCGTACCACAGCCGCTCTGCGCGAGCATCGACTGACCAGTGGGCGCGAAACGATCACGGTCCCCGACGACGTGCCATCGCTGATCAGAAGCACGTACAGCGCCGAGTTCGCGTCACCGTCCGGGTGGGAGGATCGGATGGCGACGGCCGAGCAGCGGCAGCGGGAGAAACTGCGGGATCAGCAGGAGCGGTCGGCTCGTTTCGCGATCCAACCTCCAGGTGCGGGTGGCATCGCCGACTGGAGCCGACTCTCGTACTCCGAGGCGAGCGAGGAGCACCTCGGCGCCGCCCAGGTCCGGGATGCCGAGCTCTCGCTCGAGGTGGTGCTCGTGCAGCAGCGGGCCGACGGGTTCACCTCGCTGCCCTGGCTGCTCCCACCCCACGGCGGGGAACGCATCGACCTCATCAGCGGAATCGAACCGGAACTCGCCCGCGCCGTCGCCACCTGCACGGTCTCGCTGCCCTCGTGGATGACCCGCGGAGCGGCATTGGATCGAGTGCTCGACGAACTCGAGCGGAGCGGGTTCGAGGCGTGGCAGAGCTCTCCCTGGCTGCGGGGGATGCTCCCTCTCATCCTCGATGAGGAGCTGACCGCAACAGTGGGCGGACATCGGATACGCTACGAGCAGCGTATCGGAATCCTGATCGACAGAGAGGTTACTGAATGACGGCATCACAGGCTCTAGCCAGGCAACCCTCGGTGGATACTTCGATCGATGCAGTGAGCTTCAATCTCCTCGACAGCCCATGGATCCCGGTTCTCGACCGCAGGGGTTCCGAGCGGGAGGTCTCCCTACGCGAGGCGATCCTGCAGTCCCATGAATACCGCGATCTCGTCGGCGAGCTGCCCACGATGCGCTTCGCGATCCTGCGCATTCTGCTCTCGATCGTTTATCGGGCTCTGGATCGGGATCCGGGAGCCGACCCCGTCGACGCCTGGGCAGAGCTGTGGGAAACCGCCGAACTGCCTCAGGCACCTCTCGAGCAATACCTCGGGGAATGGCACGATCGTTTCGACCTGCTCGACGCGGAGCAGCCGTTCCTGCAGTCGCCAGGACTGCACACCGCCGGCGACGAGTGGAAGCCGATCTCCCTGATCGTGGCCGACACCGATCCCGATGGCGCGCTCTTCACCATGCGCAGCGAGCTCGCATCGCTGCCGCTCGCGGAGGCAGCCCGCTGGCTCGTGCACGCGCACGCATACGACTACTCCGGCATCAAATCCGGGGTGGTGGGCGACCAGCGCGTCAAGGGCGGGAAGGCCTACCCGATGGGGCTCGGCGCCTGCGGCTGGTTCGGCGGCATCGCGCTCACGGGCCGGGATCTCCGCGAGACGATCTTGCTCAATCTGATTCCGGGGAGCTCGGCTAAGCGGCCGAACGATGCACCGATGTGGGAGCGGCCGGCTCCCGGCCCCGGCCCCCGTGACCCGGAGGAGATCGGGACCATCGGTCCGATCGGTCTCATGACTTGGCCGCAGCGGCGCATCCGGTTGCGTGTCGAAGGCACCCGCGCAACCGGGGTGCTCGTGACCAACGGCGACGAGCTCGACTACACGATGCTGTTCGGCACCGAGCTGATGACGGGCTGGCGCTTCAGCGAACCGCAGAGCGCCAAGGCGAAGGCACCGCGCTACATGCCCCGCAAGATCGACTCGAGCCGCGCCCTCTGGCGGGGGCTGGGAACGCTGCTCACCTCCGGAGGCAGCGATACTCCCGCCTCTCAGAAGGTCAAGAAGAAATGGAACGTGCCCGCGCTCTCCGAACCGGCCGCGATCATCACCTGGCTGGAGAAGCTCGTGCAGGAGCGGGTGATCCCGCAGGATCGCGCGATCGAGGTGAGCGCGGTGAGCATGGACTACGGCACGCAGAACGCGAGTTACGCCGAGGTCGTATCGGATCGCCTCGCCTTCAAGGCGGCGCTCGCGGATCTCGCAGGCGGAGCCGCGCTGCTCGCACTCGCGCAGGACGCGGTCGGGCGCGCCGAGCAGGCGGTGCGTGCCCTCGGCCGCCTGGCCATCGATCTGGATCGAGCTGCCGGAGGTGACGGCGGCGACAGTGAGAGCGGGCCTGGAGCCAATGCCGAGGCGGACGCCTTCGCCACGCTCGACCGCCGTTTCCGCGAATGGCTGCTCGAACTGGCGCCTGAACGCGATGGCAACGCGTTGCTTGCCGCATGGACCGAGGATGTACGCGGCCTCGTGCGAGAGCGGGCCCACCGGCTGGTGGAAACCGCACCCGATACCGCCTGGATCGGACGGCGATCGAGCGATGGTTCCCGTTCGGTGTCGGTGGCCGATGCTATTCAGTATTTCGAGGCAGCGCTGTTCCGCACCCTGGGAGCCCCGCTGAAACGCACGACGGAAAGCCGGAACGGAGCACAGAATGACGAGTGATCGGCGGAACACGAGAGCAACCGGAGCGGAGGGACCTCGATGAACGAGACCACGGCGCCCCAGACCGACCGAACCCCATGGAAAACACTCGAGCGCTACGCCGGGACACGAGTCAGCGGACTGCAGAACCGGTATCGAGATGGCGTTCCCGCCGCGAAAGCCACCCTGGCGCAGTTGCGTCGATGCGATCCCGCGACTTCCGAGGGAGTACTCGAGGCGTGGGAGTCCGTCTTCAGCGGGGCCCCGCAGGAGCTCATCGGCCACGGAGATTCGCCGACCCGAGCAGAGAACGCCCTCGCGGCCGCTCTCCACCTGTACGCGGTGCATCAGCAATCGAAGCAGGATCCGATGCACGTTGCCGGCACCGGCCTCGGAGCCGCGATCAGACGGCTCGCGAACCCGGGTGAACCGGATAGCCGGGAGCGCCCCACCATGCGCCGGTACCACGCGCTCAGCACCGCGACCGAGCCCGCGGAGATCCTGCACCATCTCCGCGGGCTGATCAGGCAGCTGCGCGATGCCGGCATCCCGCTCGACTACGCGACGCTGGCCTCCGACATCTATTTCCTGGGCAGTCCCGCCACGCGCACGCAAGTGCGGCTGACCTGGGCACGCGATCTGATGCGAAAGCCCAAGACCGAGAACGACGATCCCGAACCATCAGCGGCCGCCTGATCGACACCGCAGCTGAACCCACCACCGAGGAGACACCATGACCATGAGCGCACCGCGCACCTTCATCGATATCCACGTGCTGCAGACGGTTCCGCCCTCCTGCATCAACCGGGATGACACGGGCTCGCCGAAGACCGCCACCTACGGCGGTGTGCGCCGCCATCGCGTCTCTAGCCAGGCCTGGAAGAAGGCGGCCCGATCCGACTTCAACGATCGTCTCGATATCGGCAAGATCGGCGAGCGTACGCTCCGCGTGGTCGAGCGCATCGCCGAGCGCATGCGCGAGCTCGACCCGTCGCTCGAGGACCCGCGGCGTGATGAGGCCGCGACCGCGGTGCTCGAAGCCGCAGGAGTCAAAGTGAAGATCGAGAAGAAGAAGAGCGAAGACGAAGGCTCGGAGCAGCGCCGCACCGGCTACCTCGTCTTCCTCTCCCGCGCCCAGATCGATGCGCTCGCTCGTATCGGCATCGACCATCTGAACGGCGAGAAAATGGACAAGAAGGCGGCCAAGCAGGCGTTCGCCGATGAGAACTCGATCGATGTGGCTCTGTTCGGGCGCATGATCGCGGATGCCCCCGATCTCAACGTCGACGCCGCCTGCCAGGTGGGCCACGCGATCTCGGTGCACGCCGCGACCGCCGAGTTCGACTACTTCACAGCGGTCGACGACAACGCTCCCACGGATAACGTTGGCGCGGGCATGATCGGGACGGTCGAGTTCGTCTCCTCCACGCTCTACCGGTACGCCACCGTCGACGCAGTACGGTTGAAAGAGAATCTGGGTTCATCAGAGGCCGCCGCACGCGCGGTCGAGGCGTTCGCCCGATCCTTCCTACTCAGCATGCCCACCGGCAAGCAGAACACCTTTGCCAACCGCACCCGCCCCGGCGTGGTGCTCGTCGAGGTGCGACAGGACCAGCCCGTGAACCTCGCGGGAGCGTTCGAGGATCCGGTGCGCGCGGACGGCGGTATGCTGCCGCGCGCCGCCGGCAAGCTGGTCGGGCAGGCCCTGGCCGAGGACGAGAGCTTCGGCACCTCGCCAGTGCGCAGCGCGATCCTCGTCGCTGATCCCGCGGCGGAGGAGAGCGTGGCACCGATCCTATCGCGCGCCGAGCGGACCACCCTCGATGAGCTCGTGGCACTGCTCGCCACAACAGTCAGCGAGCGGCTGGAGCTGGCCTGATGCCCTTGCTTCTGCTCGAACTCTCCGGCCCGCTGCAGTCGTGGGGCAGCGGTAGCCGCTTCGTTCACCGGGAGACGCGAATGCTCCCCACGAAGAGCGGTGTCATCGGGATGCTGGCCGCTGCGCTCGGGCGCCGTCGGGCCGATCCCGTCGAGGATCTGGTGTCGATCCGTTTCGGGGTCCGGCAGGAGCAGCAGGGCGCGCTCGTGCGCGACTTCCAGACCGCAATCGATTGGCGCACCCGCAAGTCGCTCCCACTGTCGTACCGATCCTACGTCGGCGACGCGAAGTATCTGGTTGCGCTTGAAGCGCCTGTGCCGCTGCTCGAGGGGCTCGCAGAAGCGATCGCCTCGCCCGCGTTCCCCCTCTACCTGGGGCGCCGGGCCTGCCCGCCGGCGGGCAGGATCCTCATCGGTCTTCGAGAGCAGAAGCTGGAGGAAGCTTTGGCCGCGGAACCGTGGAGGGCGGCTGAGTGGTATCGCAAGCGGCAGAGCGATCAGGTGTCGCTGCTCTGGTCACGCGACGCGCGCGCAGACGAACAGCATGATGAGACGGTGCGCGACGTGCCGCGCAGCTTCGATCCGAGGCACCGCGACTACGGCCTGCGGGATGTGGTGCACGGCTGGACCCGCGTCGACAATCCGCTGGGGCGCGCCAGTGGTGCGTCATCGCACGACGCCTTCGCTCTGCTCGGGGGTGAGGCCTGATGCTGCTGACCCGCATGTACCTCAACCCTCGGCGACGGCAGACCGTGCGATTCATGCGGGATCCACAGGCACTGCACGCCGCGGTCGAATCGGCCTTCCCTCCCGTACCGCTGGATCCCGGATCGGGATCCAGGCTTCTGTGGCGTCTCGACGCCGACGGCGATGAGCGGCAGCTGTTGATCCTCAGTTCTCGTACGCCCTCTCTTGAGCACCTGCAGGAACAAGCCGGATGGAGCGCCGAACAGACCTGGGAATCCCGCTCATACGATCAGCTCCTCTCCCGCTTCGCGCGCGGCCAGCGCTACGCATTCCGGCTGACCGCGAATCCGGTGCACACCGTCACCGACAGCAGCGGCCGCAAGAAGCTGCTCGCCCACGTTTCCGTCAAACACCAGACGCGCTGGTTGACGGAGCGCGCCGACGACCTCGGTGTGCGTTTCCTCACTGAAGGCGAGCTCTTCCCGGGGAGCGGCGATCCCGCACTCGACCAGACTTCCGCCGCAGCTGCCACGCACGGCGGAGAAGCCGCATCCGAGGTCGCGGCTGCAATTCTGGTGAGTTGCAGGGAGACCCTGCACTTCAGAAGAGGCGAGCAGCGAGTCACACTCGCACGAGCGCGGTTCGACGGGTTGCTCGAGGTCACCGATGTGAATCGTCTGCGCGACGCTCTCACCCGCGGGATCGGGCGGGCCAAGGCATACGGGTGCGGCCTGATGACTCTCGCCCCTCCGCACCAAGCTTCGTGAGGCGGCATGTCTTCCATTCCAGGCGCCGAGCCTTCGAGCCCTTCAGAACTCGCTCGCGTAGAGGACCGGATCACCTTCGTCTATCTCGAGCACGCGGTGATCGCCCGAGAATCGAATGCGCTCACCGCGACCGGCGAAGACGGAATCGTCCACATACCCAGCGCGGGGCTCCTGGTGCTGATGCTCGGCCCGGGGACCAACGTCACTCACCAGGCCATGATGGTGCTCTCCGATAGCGGCGCAGCGATCGTATGGGTCGGCGAGAACGGTGTGCGCTACTACGCCGGCGGGCGACCGCTCGCGCGCTCCACACGGCTGCTCGAGCGACAGGCTGCCATCGTCTCGAACACTCGCGAGCGGATGCGCGTAGCCCGTCGCATGTACGCGATGCGGTTTCCGGATGAGGACGTCGCCGGACTCGCGATGCAGCAGTTGCGGGGCCGGGAAGGCGCACGGGTACGGTCGGTGTATCGCGACTGGTCGAAGCGAACGGGTGTGAAATGGGATCGTCGCGACTACGACGTCGACGACTTCGAGGGAAGCGACGACATCAACCAGGCTCTCTCCGCAGCGAACACGTGCCTGTACGGGCTTGTGCATGCCGCCGCCGTTGCGCTGGGATGCTCGGCCGGGCTCGGCATCGTGCACACCGGGCATGATCGGAGCTTCGTGTACGACGTCGCGGACCTGTACAAGGCGGAGACCTCGATCCCGGTGTCATTCGAAACCGTGGCCCTTCTGCGTGATGCCGGTGGCGAGGAGGGTGCGCTCTCCGGATCAGACCTTGCCGGTGCGGTCCGACGGAAGATGCGTGATCGCTTCGTCGAATTGAAGCTCGTCGAACGAATCGTGGCAGACGTGAAATCGCTGCTGCTCGAACATGCTGAAGGCGTCGGCTTTATCTCGGACCGTCATGGTTCGGAGCACTCGACAGATCTCTTCCTCGACGAAGAGATGGGCGGCAACGAGCTCTGGGACGGGCGCGGAACCGTGCCAGGCGGTGTCGACTACTCAGGAGAATCGAGCGGATCGTGATCGTGCTGGTACTCACCGCCTGCCCGCAGGGCCTACGCGGGCATCTCACCAGATGGCTTTACGAGGTCAGCGCAGGTGTCTTCGTCGGCAAACTCAATCCGAAGCTCCGCGATCACGTTTGGGATCTGGTGATTCAGGAGATACAGGGAAAGGCGCTCCTGGTACACCCAGACCGGAATGCCGAGCAGGGGTTCAGCTTTCGGGTTCACGGGCACGACTGGGAGCCGCGCGATATCGAGGGCGTTACCCTCATGTCACGGCCGGGAGGCCGCCGGACCTCCGCTCTTCGCAAAGGCTGGTCTTCCGCTTCCAGATTCCGAAGGGGTTCGCGACGATGAACGTTGCTCGCAGTTGTAAACTAAACGAAGTTCTTCCTATCGGGTGGGTAAATACCTGATCAAGAAGCGTGCTCCCCGCGCGAGCGGGGATGATCCCCGGACCCCGCTCTTCTTGCGGTCCTTCTTCACGTGCTCCCCGCGCGAGCGGGGATGATCCCACGGGCCGCAGCACGGTCTCCCACACGGTCTGGTGCTCCCCGCGCGAGCGGGGATGATCCTCCGTGACCTTCTCGCCGATCGGGTAGGTGAAGGTGCTCCCCGCGCGAGCGGGGATGATCCCTGGTTGAACTCCCGCGGCATCCGCACGAAACGGTGCTCCCCGCGCGAGCGGGGATGATCCTCTTCGCGGCGTCCGCGACCTCGTAGTCACCCTGTGCTCCCCGCGCGAGCGGGGATGATCCCTCGCAACCGATGCCGCGTTCCTGGATATCGACGTGCTCCCCGCGCGAGCGGGGATGATCCGGCTCCGATCTGCGCGAGGATCCGCGCGATAGTGTGCTCCCCGCGCGAGCGGGGATGATCCTAGCCGTGCGGCGAGGACTGCTTCGGGACACCGGTGCTCCCCGCGCGAGCGGGGATGATCCTCCAGTGTCTGCTCGGTGACCATCGACAACCCGGTGCTCCCCGCGCGAGCGGGGATGATCCGTTATCGGCGGCCGAAGCGAGCGCGGCTGGATCGTGCTCCCCGCGCGAGCGGGGATGATCCCGGCCCCTACGCCCGCGGCGATGAGAACCATTCGTGCTCCCCGCGCGAGCGGGGATGATCCTCAGGCGATCGTCGACCTGAACACGAACGGGGCGTGCTCCCCGCGCGAGCGGGGATGATCCCTCGGTGAGTACGCGGCGGATGGTCTTGAGTGAGTGCTCCCCGCGCGAGCGGGGATGATCCTCCGCGCCCGCGGATTCCGCGGTGCAGGGCACGGTGCTCCCCGCGCGAGCGGGGATGATCCGCGGCCGGACGCGGTGGCGGTGTCGATGGGTTCGTGCTCCCCGCGCGAGCGGGGATGATCCGTATCACGATAGAGGTGTCCAACGACGGCGGACGTGCTCCCCGCGCGAGCGGGGATGATCCCCATTCCCCTCCACCGGATGCGGCGGGATAGTAGTGCTCCCCGCGCGAGCGGGGATGATCCGTTCTCCGTGCCGTGCAACGTGCGGTCGATCGCGTGCTCCCCGCGCGAGCGGGGATGATCCAAGGTGCACCCGCTCGTGCTTCCCTTGGCTATCGTGCTCCCCGCGCGAGCGGGGATGATCCCGGCGTCGTGGTGGCGTCGGCTGTGCCCCGTGCGTGCTCCCCGCGCGAGCGGGGATGATCCCCGGTGCACCGCGTAAGCGGCGGCACCCGCCCAGTGCTCCCCGCGCGAGCGGGGATGATCCGTGCAAGACGATCTCTGCTGACGTTGTGTCCGAGTGCTCCCCGCGCGAGCGGGGATGATCCACACGGGGGTGAAGGGCACTCAGCCCCTCACCCCGTGCTCCCCGCGCGAGCGGGGATGATCCTGCGGGGGGCCAGTCCGATTGGTCGTCGTGGTCGTGCTCCCCGCGCGAGCGGGGATGATCCGGTCGATATGCAGGCGTGGCGGTCGATGGTCAAGTGCTCCCCGCGCGAGCGGGGATGATCCCGCGCGCACGTTCTGGTTCATGCTGATGCTTGGGTGCTCCCCGCGCGAGCGGGGATGATCCCGCGTCGAACGCGGGCTTGAGGTACTGCTCCCAGTGCTCCCCGCGCGAGCGGGGATGATCCGGCGACCACGAGCATAGCTACGACAGTGATCCCGTGCTCCCCGCGCGAGCGGGGATGATCCGCGGTATCCCATCTTCCCGTTCCGTGATCGAGCGTGCTCCCCGCGCGAGCGGGGATGATCCCGACGAGTCCGACCCGATGTGGCGACGCATGATGTGCTCCCCGCGCAAGCGGGGATGATCCCAAACGCGCAGCTCGACACGAACAGCAAGCATTGTGCTCCCCGCGCGAGCGGGGATGATCCGTCATCACTGGAACAAACATTCCCGCCATCAAGGTGCTCCCCGCGCGAGCGGGGATGATCCTGCTCCGTCGGCGAGGACCTCGAAGTGGAGGTGGTGCTCCCCGCGCGAGCGGGGATGATCCCTACTGGCTCACGAACGCCGGCGCGCTCCTCCCGTGCTCCCCGCGCGGGCGGGGATGATCCCGATGTGCAGGCCTGCCCGAACGCGTGGTTCGGGTGCTCCCCGCGCGAGCGGGGATGATCCCTACTGGATCACGAACGCCGGCGCGGTCCTCCCGTGCTCCCCGCGCGAGCGGGGATGATCCCGATGTGCAGGCCTTCCCGAACGCGTGGTTCGGGTGCTCCCCGCGCGAGCGGGGATGATCCCTGAATGCCCATCAATGGAGGGCGCACCCCGTGGTGCTCCCCGCGCGAGCGGGGATGATCCGGATCTCGCGGACTTGCATCGCGGGCAGCCACAGTGCTCCCCGCGCGAGCGGGGATGATCCTCGACATCCAGCGGCGGCAGATCGTAGCCGGTCGTGCTCCCCGCGCGAGCGGGGATGATCCCAGGCGGGGCAATACTGGGAAGGCATACGCCCAGTGCTCCCCGCGCGAGCGGGGATGATCCGCGGCGCCGCGACCAGGGCTACTGGTCGAACGGGTGCTCCCCGCGCGAGCGGGGATGATCCCTTCGCGAGTCCGGAATGGATCGCGATCGGGCCGTGCTCCCCGCGCGAGCGGGGATGATCCCAGTTCGCGCTGGATCTTCCCGATCTCCGCCGTGTGCTCCCCGCGCGAGCGGGGATGATCCGACCGATGACGTGAAGGTCGGGGATGTGAAAGTGTGCTCCCCGCGCGAGCGGGGATGATCCATGGGTCGGATACGCTCGGATTGTCTGGAGTACGTGCTCCCCGCGCGAGCGGGGATGATCCGCACTACCCGAGCGTTCGGCTGCGGCTCCCGTTGTGCTCCCCGCGCGAGCGGGGATGATCCTTGCCGCGGCAGTTCGATCTCTCCTCGGGGAGCGTGCTCCCCGCGCGAGCGGGGATGATCCACTGTGCCGACCCGAAATCGCGGATCTGTCCGGGTGCTCCCCGCGCGAGCGGGGATGATCCTGCGGGGAAACCGATAGACGCGAGGATCTCCACGTGCTCCCCGCGCGAGCGGGGATGATCCGCCCGGTCACAAGTCGCCCACCGCCCCCCGGTGTGCTCCCCGCGCGAGCGGGGATGATCCCATGGTCAGCCGCGCGCTCGAATGAACCTTCACGTGCTCCCCGCGCGAGCGGGGATGATCCCGCGGCGACCTGGGTGATGATGCCCGGCAGTGCGTGCTCCCCGCGCGAGCGGGGATGATCCCACGAGCCGGTAATACTTCCGGGCGACGTTCCAGTGCTCCCCGCGCGAGCGGGGATGATCCCCGGGTGGCCGGCGCGGAGTGCATGTTCCGGAGGTGCTCCCCGCGCGAGCGGGGATGATCCACGCATACGCGACAGGCCGGTCCTTCGGGAGCAGTGCTCCCCGCGCGAGCGGGGATGATCCGGCGGCGGCCTCGACCGGTGGCCGACCGGGGCGGTGCTCCCCGCGCGAGCGGGGATGATCCCCCGTGGGAGTCGAAGTATCTTTCGACCCTACTGTGCTCCCCGCGCGAGCGGGGATGATCCCACCACCACCGTCACCACCGTCACCGAGACCGTGTGCTCCCCGCGCAAGCGGGGATGATCCGTGGTCGACGATCAGGCGCAACTCGGCGAGCAAGTGCTCCCCGCGCAAGCGGGGATGATCCCCCGCTGATGCACACGCCCGAGCAGCGGCGTGCGTGCTCCCCGCGCGAGCGGGGATGATCCCTACTGGATTACGAACGCCGGCGCGGTCCTCCCGTGCTCCCCGCGCGAGCGGGGATGATCCGTGAAGCGGCAGAGAAGTTCGCTCGCAAACTCAGTGCTCCCCGCGCGAGCGGGGATGATCCGCTCACGCCGACCTGTCACGCGCGATCACGGCCGTGCTCCCCGCACGAGCGGGGATGATCCGCTACTGCACCTATCGAACACGTCTTCGATGCGGTGCTCCCCGCGCGAGCGGGGATGGTCCCACCGGGCGCGCCTGGTGAGCGCCGAATCGTTCGTGCTCCCCGCGCGAGCGGGGATGATCCTGGAGAGCACGTCCCCGGGCCACTCGCGAGACAGTGCTCCCCGCGCGAGCGGGGATGATCCCAGATCGAACGGGCGGCGCGAGCTATCTGGGGGGTGCTCCCCGCGCGAGCGGGGATGATCCCCTGCCACGTCGTGAACGGGCCAGAACTCACACGGTGCTCCCCGCGCGAGGCCGGTCCGAGCCTGATGTCCCGCCGCACATGGTGCATTTCGGGATGGACGCGGAAGGCCTCTCGGTCCTCGGTGAAGTGAAGTTCCGCAGTCACGGCGAACGTTCCAATCTGTGCCGAGAGGGTTGTCGTGGCGTGCTCCGGGGAGTGCGACAGGTTCGCAGCTACAGGAACCTCTCTGAGGTGAGTCACCGCGTGGGGCCCCGACCGAAGCGAGATACGCCCGTGCGGCTCCCTAACGATGAGCGATCTTTCGACGAATTCCGGAGGTTGGAGCGCCGCTTGAGCAATCGCTTGAAGGATGAAGATTGCGTCAATCGAACTCAGATGTGGGGTGAGAGCGCGGTCGTTGCCTTTCACTGACCAATCCTTGGGATACTGTGCTGACGCCGTTCCTGTGAACGAGATGTCCACTCGGTTCTTCGCTCGCTCAAAGGTGCCTGCGAAGGAGCGATGAACCCGGCGGTAGCCGGAGGCAAGGTATCGTTGGCTTCCGTCCCCGAGGATGCTTTCGAGGGACTGCGCTGCTCCCAGAAATGTGGGTGCAGCCTCCGACTCATCAGGGCTTCTGGCAATTGTCGACATGGCGTTCTCCTAGGGCCTGGGGGTGACATCAAGTGCGCTGTTTGAAAAATTTGAAGAGGTGCTTTGCTTGGACGAATAGTGTTGCGCTAGCGGCTCCCAGCAGTGCCGCTGCGGACCCGGCATTGACGATGCCGAGGAGCCCGACGTACAGGTCGCGCTCTATCGAGGTGGTTGCAAGGATCAGCGCGAGTGCGGTGATTTCAGCGCCAAGGATTGCTGCGACCATGATCCAGGCAACGGTTTCGACGAGCACGGTTGCGGTGAATGCGCCTCGTCCTTGGCCTGCATGAAGTGATGACGCGTACTCAACCCGTCGCCTAGCGACAGCGATCCAGCCGACGCAGAGACCGCCCACGATTGCGACTGCGAAGCTCCATCGCGTTACCCGGTTCAGGAAGATCTCGCGGCCATCGAAGGAGGAGCCTTCAGACTTGTTCAGCTGCGAGATGTTGATCGGCTCGGATTCTCCGGCGCCGGGCACGGTGGCAGAGCGTAGGAGGTTGTCGTATTGCGGATTCTCTGGCCATACGCGTGCCCAGCATTCATCGAAAGTCCCTTCCGTCGCGACCGGGATGATCATTGCGATGCTGAGGCGAGCGTCTCTCCCGTCTTCGGGATATTCGTAGATCGCGCTCACGGAAGCGGTCCCGGAGACTGTCGCGATCTCGTCTCCGACATCGACCCCAAGCGATGTAGCAAGAGCGCGCGACAGCCATACCCCTGTCGTCTCAGGTGTGATTTCGAGAAGGTCTGCGAAGGTCGGCGATGCTTCGTAGGTGGTGAGCGGGCTGCGCGGGAGCGCAGGCAGCTCTGTTGGGGGCGCTTCTCTGAGTGCGCCAGTCCGCGAGATGTCCCCCAGCTCGGCGAGCCTTTCACATGTCTCACCGTCGACTTCGCTGTCGGTAGTGAGCGTCCGCACGGCTGCTCCCGACGCGAGATAGCGTTCGGCGGCGTTCTGGATTCCGACGATGGTGAGCGCATCGGCGGTTGCGAGCCCTCCGGTGACGCCTCCCAGGAGTATCGCGAACAGGATTGCTCGGGTCGTGCCGCTGACGAGGTTGCGCCAGGCCTCGCTGAGTACGGTGCGTAGTCTCATTGCGTGTCCGTTGCGGGGTCGAGTTCGATGACGCGCGAGCACGCAGAGCGTGTGCCCGGATCATGCGTCGCGATGACCACGATGGCTCCGGATTCGGCGATACCCCCGAGGGTCTCATTGACGCTGGCTGCGGTTCGTTGATCCAACTGTGCGGTGGGTTCGTCGACCAGCAGGAGGTCAGGAGCTGCGGCGACTGCGCGGGCGAGCATAAGTCGCTGTGCTTCACCGCCGGAGAGCATGTGGAACGCTCTTCCAGCGACCGAGGTGAGCGCGAACGTTGAGAGGATCGATGCAGCTTCCTCTTCCGCCGCGCCCCTGCTTGTTCCACGGCACAGCAGCGGAAACACAACGTGATCGAGAGCGGTACGGTGTGGGACACCGTGCGGGTTCTGGAAGACCCATCGGATCGAATCGATCGCTATGCGGTTGATCGTTCCGCCCTGGGGCACTTCCCATCCAGCGATGAGCGAGAGCAGCGTGGATTTTCCCGAGCCGGAAGGTCCGCAGATGCCGACGATCTCGCCGGGCTCGATGCTGAAGCTGAGGGGTTCGAATAGAGTCGGTCCGCCCGGATAGGCGTGAACGAGATCAGTAGCGCTGAGCTGCGATGTACTCATTTCTTCGCATCCTCTTCAGATGCGGGGCAAGAGGCATCCTTGGTTCCGGTCAGGTCCACGGTCTCCACCTTCACGTCCTCGTCGACGACGACGAGAGTGTTTCCTAGGGAAGAACCGATGACGGTGACGAGGTGTGTGGTGCCTCCGACTCGAATACAGCCTCGATCGCCGGATACTCCGAACACCGCCGCCGGCGGGACCTTGACCGCAGGCACGGGCGTTACTAGTCGAATGCGTCCTGGAAGGGTACTGGAAGCCGGATCCGAGATCACGGACGCCGCCTCGGGAGCATTCAGAACGCCTGCGAGAAGGGTCGGATCTGTGCTGACCCCGTCGCCTCCCACAACTCCTTCCGCGCCCAGGACGGTGAGAGTGCGATCGCCTTGAGCGAGCCCAGTTGGGAGAGGCTCTATCGCAATGCTCTGGATTGACCCAGGCCCAGTGGCCAAAGGGGTTCCCGGACTGATCTGCTGTCCCAGCTTGGCCGGGCAACGGCTCGCTGTGACCGCCTGCTGCCTGAGCCAAACATATTCAGAGATGCGGAGCCGGTAGGACGAGTCCTCGTTAGGTCCACCGGCTGCGACCTTCATGTCGTGTAGTGCGTTGGCGGTATCCCATCCGAAATAGCCGGTCGCTTCAACGGCGAAACCGATACGGGTCAGCTCGGTTTGTAGGACCTCAACATCCTTTCCGCGGTCGCCGAGTGCCAAATCGCGGTATAGCGGCGACTGCGTGTGGATGGCGAAGACAGGTGCGTAGTCGATGGTTGCCAGGATGCTCCCAGACGTGACTTCTTTACCTGCAGCGCATTCCTGGCTTGTGAGGATGCCAGTGGCAGCTGTCGTGAGTTCAATGGCATCACCGACGCGCAGGCGCACCTGAACGGATCGCTCGTCAGCGAACTCTTGGGCTACGGCAGGGCCGGTCTTCGGCTCGCTTCCCGCCCCGAGGTTCTCAGGTGGTTCGATGGGGCGAAGAGACCATCCCAAGAGAGCGGCAGCACTGACCAGGACCGTCGTGCTCAGCGTGGCGAGGAGGACTAGTGGGCGTTTCATCACCACTCCACGGTGACTGCGTACCCATTACCGCTGAAGCAGGACTGCGCCTCAGGCGAGTTCGGGTCAAATGGCGAATTCTTGAAACCAGATTCAAACTCTGCGGTGAAATCTCCCACGGTGTAGTCTCCACCGACCAGCTTCGCCCGCTTCAGGCAAGCGACCGCACCTGCGGCAGGATCGGCCAGAAGGTCCGGGTTGCCCTGCTGGACAGTGAACAGCGCTTCGATCGGTGCGAGTTCGTCGGAGCAGTCCGCCCCGATCTGCATGTAGCGTTCCACCTCCTCGTCGCCGTTCAACGATGGCGGAGTGATCCTCCATACTCCGTTAGTGTCCTGCCGATACTTCTCCTTGTACCCGGCATCGCTCATGCACTCCACATAGAGCCGATGCGCTTCGTCGTAGTCCTGCTGGGCGATGCTTCCGGATGCGATCGCTCGATCGAGCACCTCCAGGACGAACATGTTGTCGGTGTCCGCCTTCTCCTGCTCGAACAGTTCCACCAGGCTCCCCGCGAGCACTTCGGACGCGCCAGTGCTCGCCGTCTCCGGTGCTTTGCTGCTTTCCGTGATGCAGCCGGTCAGCAGCACCGTGGACAGGAGCGTGATCGCCACCCCCGCGACAACTTTTGATGTGTGCATGACGCCTCCTCAAGTCGTGATCCATTCCTCACAGTTCTACGGAGGGGCCGGTCAGCGGAGCGTCAGCCGAACGCTAACCTCGCGCTAACCGGAGTGAGGCATCATCGAAGAAGGAGGTGAGAAGGATGCGCGTGCTGATTGTGGAAGACGATCGAAACTTGGCGGCGTCGCTGCAAGAGAGCCTCGTCGGTGAAGGAATGGTTGCATCCGTTGCGTTCGATGGGGCGCAAGCCCTCGAACTGCTCCGGGGTTCGGACGTGGACATCGTCCTGCTCGACCGCGACCTCCCCAGAGTCAGCGGTGACCGCGTGTGCCGGGAACTGCGCGAGTCCGGACATGAGGCCAGCATCCTGATGCTCACGGCGGCGGGTACGCTCCATGATCGAGTAGAAGGTCTGAACTTGGGGGCCGACGATTACCTGGCAAAGCCGTTCGCGTACATGGAATTGCTCGCCAGAATGCGGGCGTTGCGCCGCAGACGGATTGCAAGTTCACCACCGATCCTGCAATCCGGAGGGCTGCGAGTCGACACGGCGAGGAGGCTGGCGGAACGCGACGGGAAACGGCTGTCACTGTCTCCAAAAGAGTTCGACCTCCTCGAAGCGCTCATGCTCGCCAACGGCGGCTACGTCTCCCGCTTGGATCTCCTGGATCTCGCCTGGGATGACCCCGATCAACTCTCAGCGGGAGTCCTGAAGGTGGCGATCCACGCGCTCCGCCGAAAACTCGGGGAGCCGCCCGTTCTGAGTTACCGTAGCGGCTTCGGCTACCGACTCGAAGTTGCCGAAGATGCCTCTGCATAGGCCCATCATGAGCCTCCGGCTCCGGCTTGCCGCAACGACCACGGTTTGGTTTCTCGTCGTCGGCGTCGTTCTACTCGCAATCGAGTATGTTGTGCTCACGACTGTGATCGAACAGTCCATTGGCTCTTCGTCAGGCGGTTCTTCCGCATCTCCCGCGAATCAACGCGCTGTCAGCGCTGTGCTATCGGTCGCTACGGAGCTCCAAGGGATCGTTATGATCATCTCGGCCGGGGCCGTGATCTTGCTTGCTCTCGTTGCGGGGGCTCTCACTTGGAGGACAGTTGCTCGATCGCTGGCGCGCGTCGGCGAGGTCACTGCACTCGCTGAAGACCTGTCAGCCCGCAACCTGTCGTCCAGGATCAGGCTCAATGGTCCGGATGATGAGATCAAGGCCCTTGCCGACACACTGGACACCATGTTGGCTCGATTAGAGGTAGCGTTCGAAGCGCAGGAACGATTCATTTCGGCCGCGTCGCATGAGCTTCGCACTCCGCTGACCGCAATCCGAGCCGCGTTGGAGCCCTCACTGATCCGAGGGCGATTCGGCGAGGATGTCGCTCCTGCGGTGGAACGCACCATGCACGCGGTCGTCCGAGCCGAGCAACTCGTGACGTCGCTTCTGCAGCTCGCTCGCACCACAGCACCGATTCACCATCAACGGCATCCGATCCGTCTCGACGACATCGTCGAAGCCCTCGAGCACGACGCCCAGCAAAGAGCCTCTGAAGCGGGCATTGCCCTCAACGCAGCTGCCGCACCTGCCACCGTGATAGGAGACCAAGTGCTCCTCACTCAGCTCACATCGAATCTCATCGACAACGCTCTCAAGTACACCCTGCCGGGCGGGGAGATCACCATCGAGAGCCACACCCGGGACGCCAGCGCCTTTCTCACTGTGACGAACAGCCCGGTACGCGAGATTGCTAGTCCCCCCAAGCAGCTATTCGAGCCCTTTCACCGTGGTGCCTACACCAGAACTGAGGGCGATCCGTCGGCCGGGACCGGCCTCGGACTCGCCATCGTCAAAGCAATCGCAATCCAGCACGGCGGTCACGCAAGAATCGACTACACAGAGGGTGACATCTTTACTGTCACGGTGACCATCCCCGAGGGCTCGGAAGCGCTCGAAAACGCAGAGGAGGCAGGTATCGTGTCGACACCTGCCTCTCCGTGAAGCTGCGCTCAGCGGAACTGATACCAGGCGCTGCCCAGTCCCCAGATGCCCGTGCTGGCGTAGGCGTAGGACGACTGCGGGGATGATCCCGACTCGATCCAAGCCTTCACCTCAGCCGCATTGTGCTCCCCGCGCGAGCGGGGATGATCCGTCGCTCGCGTGCGAGTTCGTCGACTCGACACGGTGCTCCCCGCACGAGCGGGGAGCACCCGCCCAGAAGGGCTGCTTGACCACACCGACGCCGCCGCGCTCTCCGCACAAATGGGGATAAATTTCTGCGCCGCGCTCAACCGGCCCCGCTCCCCCGAACCGGATGAACCGACGGTGCTGGATCTGCGACCGCGTCGGCACTCCCGGCGGGCGGACCGCAAGCGTAGAAGCGCCGGGTACTGCTCGGAACGGCGACCCGGATCCACTACCCTTGTACTCCGTGAACACCAACGCGAACGACACGCCCGCCACCCAGTGGGTGCTCACCCTGAGCTGCGTCGACGGGCCCGGCATCGTGCACGCGATCAGCGGCGCGGTCGTCGCCGCCGGCGGCAATATCGCCGAGAGCCAGCAGTTCGCGTCCGCCGACACCGGTCGCTTCTTCATGCGACTCCAGGTCGAGGCGATCGCCCAGCCCGAGACCTTCGAGGACCGCTTCACCGGCGCCCTCGCCCCCGTCACCGAGCGGTACCGCATGACCTGGCGCCTCGACACGGTGGGCCGCCCCGTGCGCACGCTGATCCTCGCCTCCACCGCCACGCACTGCGTCAACGATCTGCTCTATCGGCGCCGCGGCGGCCAGTTGCCCATCGAGGTGCCGCTCATCCTCTCGAACCACGAGACGGTGCGCGACATCGCCGAGTTCTACGACGTGCCCTTCGAGCACCGCGCGATCGGGGGCCCCGACGACAGGGCCGCGTTCGAAGCCCGCGTGCTCGAGGCCGTCGACCGGCTCGACATCGAGCTCGTGGTGCTGGCCCGCTACATGCAGATCCTGTCGCCCGGTCTGTGCGAGGCGCTCGAGGGTCGCGCCATCAACATCCACCACTCCTTCCTGCCGGGCTTCAAGGGGGCCAACCCCTACAGGCAGGCGCATCGGCGCGGCGTGAAGCTCATCGGCGCGACGGCGCACTTCGTCACCACCGACCTCGACGAGGGGCCCATCATCGAGCAGGACGTGGTGCGCGTCGACCACTCCTACTCGCCGCGGGAGCTCGTACAGCTGGGGCAGGACGAGGAGGCGCGCGTGCTGCGGCGCGCGGTGGGCTGGTTCGCCGAGAACCGCATCCTCGCCGACGGCGACCGCACCATCATCTTCCGCTGAGCAGCCCGGGTCGGCGCGAGAGGCGAAACACGCACCCGGATCCGGCGGAATCAGCGGAGTTTTTCGCCTCTCGCGGGGGTTGCCGCGGGGCTTGCCGTGCCCAACCCGCCCGCGCCGCAATCTCCGCGCCCTATCCCCTCGGCAGCGCGGCGAACTCGGCGCGCAGCCCCGCGATCATGGCTGCGAGCCCGGCCTGGAACGCGGCGTCGGCGGGCCGCTCCCCCGTTCCGGCGAGCAGGCGGGCGCGCTCGTGGTAGGCCGCGGTGAACGCCGGGGTGTCGATCCTCGATCCGGGATCGAGCATGTCGTCCGCCGCGCTGCTGTCGAGCGCCGATCCGAGGATGAACGACTCCAGCGCCACCACGATCGTGAGCACCCGCTCCCGCGGCCAGCCCGCTCCGTGCAGCGCCTCGCAGACGCGGTCGTACATGAGCGCGGTTCGGGATCCGGGCTCCAGCGGGGCCACCGCGAACATGGTGATGGTGGGCGGGTGCGCGGCGAACGCGGCGCGGTATGCGTGCGCCCAGTCGTGCAAGGCCTGGTGCCAGGGCTCGGCGTCGAAGGCGGAGGTGTCGATGCGGTCGCTGATGAGTTCGCGGATGCCGGCGATGAGCTCGTCGCGCCCGGAGACGTGGTTGTACAGGGAAGAGGGGCGCACGCCCAGCTCCTGCGCGATCGCGCGCATCCCGGCACCCGCTTCGCCGCGCTCGTCGATCAGGCGCAGTCCCGTCTCCAGGATCAGCTGGCGCGAGAGCACCCGGCCGCGCGGACGACCGGCGCCTCGCCGCTGCGCGCCGCGCGCGTCCTGCGTCTTCTCCCCGTTCTTCCGCACTTCGCCTCCCCGCGGATCGCGCGCATCGATAACGATCCGCGGATGTCCGCTCGCGCTCGGCCGGTTTTCGTATTATTCTCAAGCCGACCACAAACGAACTCTGTTCGTTAATCGTGAGCGTACCGGGCTCCGCCGCGCGAAGTCCAGCACCGAGAACAGCAAGGATGCAGTCCATGGGCACCATCGTCTTCACCGGAGGCACGGTCCTGATCGATGCCGCACCGGGGCGGGGGGCCCTCACGAGCACGGCGATCGCGTTCCGCGACGGCCGGGTCGCGGCGCTCGGCGCCGATGCGGAGCGCTCCGCCGCGCAGGATCCCGATGCGGAGGTCGTCGACCTCGGCGGCGGCACGCTCGCCCCGGCCCCCGGCGAGGGCCACGCGCACCCGCTGCTCGGCGGCCAGGAGGCGCTCGGTCCCGCCATCCGCGGGGCTTCCGACCTGCAGGGCATCCTCGACGCCGTCGCCGCGTGGAAGGCGGCTCACCCCGACGCCGCGTGGATCGTCGGCGGCAGCTACGACGCCACGTTCGCCGCGGGCGGGCTCTTCGACGCGCGCTGGCTCGACGAGGTCACGGGAGACACCCCGACCATCCTGCGCGCCTGGGACTACCACACCGCCTGGGTCAACTCGGCGGCGCTCGCGGCCGCCGGTATCACCGCGGAGACGCCGGATCCGCCCCTCGGGCGCATCGTGCGCCGCCCCGACGGGTCGCCGCTCGGCACGCTGCAGGAGGCGGCAGCCAACGATTTCCTCGCGAACATCGCGCCGCGGTTCCCGCTCGAGCAGCGCATCGAGGCGCTCGAGCGCGCCACACGGAGCTACGCCGCCCAGGGCACCACCTGGGTGCAGGACGCGTGGGTGGAGCCCGCCGATATCGAGGTCTATCTCGCGGCCGCGGCGCAGGATCGCCTGCACACCCGCGTCAACCTCGCTCTCCGGGCGGATCCCGCTCGCTGGCGCGAGCAGCTCGCCGAGTTCGCCGAGGCCCGACGCCGGGTGCGGAAGATCGGCCGCGACCGGCTGAGCGCGAACACGGTCAAGTTCTTCGTCGACGGCGTGATCGAGAGCCGCACGGCCGCGCTCATCGCGCCCTACGCCGACCGGCCCGGCGAGCACGGCCTGCCCAACTGGTCGCCGCAGGAGCTCGCCGCCGCCGCCGTCACCTACGAGACGGAGGGCTTCCAGCTGCACCTGCACGCCATCGGCGACGGCGCCAACCGCCTCGCGCTCGACGCCCTCGAGGCCGCTATCCGCGCGGGCGGCCCCCGCGAGCGCCACCACGTCATCGCGCACGTCGCCCTGCTCGACCCGGCCGACGTGCCCCGCTTCGCCGAGCTCGGCGTGATCGCCAATTTCGAACCCTACTGGGCGCAGTGCGACGCCGTGATGCGCGAACTCACCATTCCGCACCTCGGGCATCCGCGCGACGAGTGGCAGTACCTCATCGGCTCCGTGCACCGATCCGGCGCGACTGTCTCCTTCGGCAGCGACTGGCCGGTCACCACGCTCGACTGGCGCCCCGCGCTCGCGACCGCGATCGCCCGCCGCAGCCACACCGATCCCGGCGCCGAGGCGTGGCTGCCCGACGAGCGCATCGACGCGGCCGCCGCGTACGCCGCGTATACCCGCGGCATCGCCCGGCAGGCGCTCGCGCCCGACCGGGGCACCCTCGAGCTCGGACGCACTGCCGACGCCGTCTGGCTGTCGGCCGATCCGCTCGGCGCCGCTCCCGACGCCATCGCCGAGATCGAGGTCTTCGGCACCTGGCTCGCGGGAATCGAGACATTCCGGGCGCAGCCCGCGCCCCGGATCTCCACCCCCTCAACCGCCTCACCCCATTCGAAGGAGACATCGTGACCGATTCCACCCAACCGCACCTCAAGCGAGCGCTGGGCCTCACCGGCCTGACCCTCTTCGGGGTGACCTACATGACGGTGATCACGGTCTTCACGACCTACGGCATCGTCAACCAGGTCACCGAGGGCCGCCTCCCGGCCGCCTACGTCATCGCCGTCGTCGCGATGCTCTTCACCGCGGCGAGCTACGGTGCGATGGTGCGCAAGTATCCGGTGGCGGGATCCGCCTACACGTACACGCAGCAGTCGTTCGGCGGCGCCGCGGGCTTCCTGACGGGCTGGGTCATGCTGCTCGACTACCTGTTCATCCCGATGATCAACTTCATGCTCATCGGCATCTACCTCAACACGCAGTTCCCGGCGATCCCGGCGTGGGTGTTCACCCTCGCGGCCCTGCTCATCGTGCTGCTCTTCAACATCCTCGGCATCACCCTCGTGAACAAGGCGAACTTCGTGATCATCGCGCTCTCGGTGGTGCTCGTGGCGATCTTCATGGTGCTCGCCTTCAAGGACGCGTTCGGCGGCGACACGACGGTGAGCCTCATCGAGCCGTTCACCTTCGGCGAGGGCGGCATCGGCGCGGTCGCCTCGGGCGCCGCGATCCTGGCCCTCTCGTTCCTCGGCTTCGACGCGGTCTCCACCCTCTCCGAAGAGGCCAAGCGCCCCCGCAAGGACATCCCGCGCGCGATCGTGCTCGCGACGCTCATCGGCGGGCTCTTCTTCATCCTCGTCTCATGGGCCGGCGCGCTCGCCTACCAGCCCGAATGGTCGTCGCTCACCCCCGAGGAGGTCGACGCGGCCGGTGTGACCGTGATGAACAACATCGGCGGCGAGGCGTTCACCGCGTTCTTCGTGGCCGTGTACGTCGTGGGAGCCTTCGGGTCGGGCATGACCGGCCAGGTCTCGGTGTCGCGCATTCTCTACGCCATGGGCCGCGACGGCATGCTGCCGCGCCCGCTGTCGCGCCTGCACCGGCGCTTCGGCACCCCCATCGTGGCCGCGGTCACGGTGTCGGTGTTCGCGCTGTCGAGCCTCTTCCTGTCGCTCGACACCGTGGCCTTCATGATCAGCTTCGGCGCCCTCGCGGCGTTCGCGATGGTCAACCTGTCGGTGATCCGCACGTACGTCTTCCCGAAGGGCGGGCGCCAGCGGTCGCTCACGGCCCGCGAGGTGCTCACGCACCTCGTCGCCCCGCTCATCGGCTTCGCGCTCACCATCTGGCTGTGGACGTCGCTCGAGGCCGCTACGTGGATCGTCGGAGCGATCTGGCTCGCCGTCGGCGTGGTCATCATCGCGATCGTCACGGGCGGCTTCAAGCGCCCGGTGCCGAAGATGGACTTCTCGGAGGGGGATCCCACGACCGAGCAGATCGATCAGCTCGCCGAGGACTACCCGATGGAGGGCGGGCGGAACTAAGCCAGCCCAGCGAAGGCGACCCGCGAGCGTGGGGTGCGGCGGCGCGGCGGCGCGGCAGCGTGGCTGCGGGATCGCGGTGATTTCCCGGCACTCTTCGAGTCGCGGGGCTGAGAAGATGGGGCGCATGACGCATCTGCGGATCGGCGGCAACGAGCTGTACGCGGAGGTCGCGGGAACAGGGGACCCCGTGCTCCTGCTGCACGGCGGGTTCTGCTCGCTCGAGTCGCTGCGGGCGCAGTCCGACGCCCTCGCCGCCGACCACCGCGTCCACGCGTACGAGCGGCCGGGGCACGGGCGATCGGCCGACGTCGAGGGGGAGTACGACTACGGCCGGGGCGTCGCCGACGCGGCGGCGTATCTCGACGCGCAGGGGCTCGAGTCCGCGCACGTGATCGGGTACAGCGACGGCGCCATCATCGGCCTGCTGCTCGCGCGGGATCACCCGGAGCGCGTGCGCTCCCTCGTCTCGATCAGCGCCAACCTCGATCCCTCGGCCTTCGCGCACTCCTCGGCGGCCGAGGGAGCCGTGGTGCTCGACGACCGGCCCGCCGCGGTCCGGGATCCGGAGCAGCCGGGAGACCCGGAGCGGGCCGAGCCGCCGGACCCCGAGCGGGCCCACTACGACCGGCTCTCCCCCGACGGCCCCGAGCACGCCGACGTCGTGCTCGGCAAGCTCTTCCGCCTCTGGACCTCGGAGCCCCGCATCGAACCGGCGAGCCTCGGCGGCATCGTCGCACCCGTGCTCGTGATGTCCGGCGACCGCGACACGATCCGGCCCGACCACAGCCTGCTCATCGCGGCCTCGATCCCGGGTGCGCAGCTGTGCATCGTGCCGGGCGCCACGCACGGACTCGTGGCCGAGCGGCCGGAGCTGATCAGCCGCGTCATCCGCGACTTCCTGGCGGGCGTCTGAGCCCGGATCCGCGGCGGGCTCGGCGGACTCATCGCGCTCATCGCGCGGCACCGCGCCCGCCCGCTCAGAGGCGCGAGCGGCGCAGCAGCCAGACGAAGTAGGGCGCGCCGACAAGCGCGATCATGAGGCCGGCCGGCAACTGCGCGGGCAAGATCAGGACGCGCCCGAGCACGTCGGCGACGCAGACGAGCAGCGCGCCGAGCAGCATCGCGACCGGGATGACGCGCCCGTGCCTCGCGCCGACCACCGCGCGGGCGAGGTGCGGCGCGATGAGCCCGACGAATCCGACGACGCCCACCGCGACCACGCTGACGGCCGCGAGCACCGCGGCGATCGCGAGCAGCGAGAGGCGGGAGCGCTCCAGGCGCACCCCCAGGATGCGCGGGGTGTCGTCGTCGATCGCGAGGAGGTCGAGCCGCCTGCGCAGGCCGAGCAGCAGCGGTACCGCGACGAGCAGCGCCGCGGCCACGGGCGCCGCATCGGGGAACGTGCGCCCGTAGGTGGTGCCGGAGAGCCAGGTGAAGATGCGCGGCGTGTCCCAGGGGTCGGCGCGCAGCAGCAGGAAGGTGCTGACGGCACTGAGCGCGTACCCGCAGCCGATGCCGATCAGCACGAAGCGATCGGGCAGCAGTCCGCCGCGCCAGGCCAGCAGCGCGATCGCCGCGAAAGTGGCGAGCCCCATCACGACGGCCATGAGCACGAGCAACGGCCTGCCGCCCGCGACACCGGAGGTCACCACGATGACCGCCCCCAGCCCGGCGCCCGCGGTGATGCCCAGGATACCGGGCTCCGCGAGCGGGTTGCGCACGGTGCTCTGCACGACGCAGCCCGCCAGTGCGAGCGCAGCGCCGGCGAGGACCGCGGCGGCCACCCTGGGGGCCCGTTCGTCGAGGGCGCGGGCCACGAGATCCGGGGCGGTGCCCTGCAGCCAGAGCGAGACGTCTCCCGTGCGCAGCCACAGACTGCCCGCGAGGAGCCCCACCAGCGCCGCCGCGGCCAGCAGCGCGACTGCCGCGACCACCGCGACGGCGAAGCGCCGGCCGGAGCGCGCGCCGGCCCTGGCCTGCGGCGGCTGCCGGACCGGACCGGCGTCGCGCAGCCGCAGCGCGAGGATCACGATGACCGCTCCCCCCAGCACCGCCGTCGGCACGCCCGTCGGCACCGATGCGGCGGCCTCGGCGCCGAGCACGGCGCGCAGCGCGGCGTCGGCGAGCAGCACGAGCAGCGCTCCCAGCAGGCCCGCGGCCGGCACGAGCAGCAGGTGGCGGTGCAGTGAGCGCACCCGGGAGGCCAGCAGGCGCGCGAGCACGGGCGCGCCGAGCCCGACGAACGCGATCGGGCCGGCGAGCGTCACGGCTGTGCTGCTGAGCAGCACCGCGCACAGCACGGCTGCGACGCGGGTGGAGCGGATCGGCACCCCGAGGGAGGCCGCGGTGTCGTCGCCCAGGCCGAGCACGTCGAGCCTGCGGGAGAGCAGCAGCGCGACGCACAGCACGACCACGATGAGCGGCGCGGCGCGGACCGACGCGTCGACGTTCAGCTGCGCGAGGGATCCGCTGCCCCACGCGAACAGGCCTGTCGTGTTCTCGCTGAACAGGATCAGCAGCATCGCGGTGGCCGCGTCGAGGGCCATGGCCGTGGCGGATCCCGCGAGGATCAGCCGCGTGCTCGCGCCGCCGGCCGACCTCCCCGCGAGGCCGAGCACCAGGGCGGCGGCGAGCAGTCCGCCCGCGAAGGCGACGGCGCTCGACGCCCACAGCGGTACGGCGATGCGGAAGGCGGCCACGCACGCGAGCGCGAAGTAGGAGCCCGCTGTCACGGCGAGCGTGTCGGGCGCGGCGAGCGCGTTGCGGGTGACCGACTGCAGCAGGGCCCCGGCGGCGCCGAGCGCGAAGCCTACGGCCACGCCCGCGAGCAGGCGCGGCACGCGCGACCCCGCCAGCACGTCGGCCACCGGCACCCCGCCGACACTCTCCCGCGATCCCGCGAGCGCGCGCAGCAGCTCGCCGGCGCCGACGCCGGAGGTGCCCTGGGTCAGGTGCCACGCGCCCACCAGCGCGACCGCCACGAGCAGCCCCGCCAGCACGACGGCCCCGCCGAGGCCGGCTCGGAGGCCGAGACCGTTCGAGGCCGCGCCCGTCGTCGGCATCGGCAGGGGCCGCGGCGATCCGCTCACTCCGCGGTGAGGATCTCGACGTACGCGTCGATCGCCTGCTGGTTGGAGAGCGGTCCGCCCGCGCCCCAGACGCCTGCGGGGAACGCGTTCGCGCGCCCCTCCCGCACCGCGGGCAGAGAGGTCCAGATGCTGCTCTTCTCGAGCTCGCCCACGTAGCTGCCCGGCGTCTTGTCGTCGGAGTAGAACAGGTTCGCGCCGCCGACCGCGGTGAGGCCCTCGATGTCCGTCTGGGCCAGCCCGTACCGCGGGTCCACCCCGCCGCTGCCGTACCCCTCGTTGATCTTGTCGGTCCAGGCCGGCGTCAACCCGAGCTGCCTGCCGAGCTCGGTGAAGAGGGCGCCCTCCCCGTAGGGGCGCACGACCACGTTGCCGCCCTCCATCCAGCCGTCGAAGAACAGGAAGTCCTTCGTGGGCAGGTCGACCTTAGAGACCTGCTGCTTCGCCCCGGCGAGGTAGTCGTCGAACTGCGCGATCACCTGCTCCGCGCGCTCGGAGCGGCCGGTGGCCTTCGCGATCATCGAGAACACGTCCTTCATGTTGCCGATCGGATCGGCGGCGTCGGCGCCGACCGTCGCGAGCACGGGCACGTCGCGCTTCTCGAGCTGGGCGATGAGGTCGTCGTCGGCGCCCGTGGCCTCGATGATGATGAGGTCCGGGTCGGTGGCGTAGAGGGCGTCGAGGTCGGGCTCGCCGCGGGTGCCGACGTCGACGACGCCCTCGGGCAGCTTCTCCGCGCTCACGTAGGTCGAGTAGCCCTTGGCGTCGGAGACCGCCACGGGCGCGACGCACAGCGTCAGCGCGTCCTCGGTCTGCTGCCACTCGAGCACCGCGATGCGCTTGGCCGGCTGATCGAGCTCGACCGTGCGTCCGACGCCGTCGGTCAGCGACACGGGATCGGTCGAGGTCTTGGTCGTGTCGTCGACGCAGGCCTGGGACGTCGCCTCGGGTACGGCGCCGCTCGCGGCGTCGACGCTGGTCGTTCCGCAGGCGGTGACGGTCAGCGCGATGGCGGCGAGCGCGGCGAGGGCTCCGGCGGCCGCCGGGAGTCGGTGAACACGGGTCATGGGTGTGCCTCTTTCGTGGGGGTTTCCGTGGTGGGTCTGGCTGCCGCGGGTCGGGCCGCGGCGGATCGGGCCGCCGCGCCGCCGACCCGCGACGCTCGACGCAGCGGGTCGATGCGGAGCAGCCCCGTTCGCGGGTCGGCACTGACCTCGACGGGGATCTCGTACACCTCGCCGATGTTCTCGGCGGTGAGCACCTCGACGGGATCGCCCGCAGCGTGGACTCGGCCCGCGCGGAGCAGGATCAGCGAGTCGGCCACCCGAGCGGCGTGGTCGAGATCGTGCAGCACGATCCCCAGCGCCACCCCGTGCTCGTCTGCGAGGTCGCGCACCAGCTCCAGCGTCTCGACCTGGTAGCGCAGGTCGAGGTGGTTCGTCGGCTCGTCGAGCAGCACCACGCCGGTGTCCTGCGCGAGGCACGCGGCGAGCCACACCCGCTGCATCTCGCCGCCGGAGAGTTCGCCGACCGCCCGCTCGGCCATGTCGCGCGTGCCCGTCGCGTCCATCGCGTGCTCGATCGCTCGCCGGTCCTCATCCGACAGCCGCGCGAAACCGCGCCGATACGGGTGCCGGCCGAAGGCCACGACCTCGCGCACCGCGAGCCCCTGCGGCGCCGGCCGGGACTGGGAGAACAGCGTGACCTCCCGGGCGAACCGCCGCGCGCTCAGCAGCGAGGCGTCGCGGGCGGGCGCACCGTCGTGCCCTCCCACCGTCACGCGTCCGTCGTCGATGCGGTGCAGTCGCGCGAGCGCCCGCAGCAGCGTCGACTTGCCGCTGCCGTTGGGGCCGACGAGGGCCGTGACCCGGCCGGGCTCCAGGACGATCGAGACCCCGTGCACCACGGGCTCCCTGCCGTAGCGCAGCACCAGGCCCTCCGCGGTCATTGAGGCCCGCTGCCGCGGGGCGACCCTCGGATCTGCGGGCTCGTCGGCGTGCGGGGCGGAGGCGATGGGCGTCATGGGGTTCCGGGGTCGGGAGGGACGGTGGAGCGGCTCCCCCGGGCCTGCGGAGGGAGGCGCCGCGGCGCCGCGGCGGTCGCGGGCCCGCGGCCACCGGATCCGAGTCAAGAAGTAAGGGTGACCTTGTCTTGATCAGACTATAGAGACGTCATGGTGTCTGCAATCCGTACTTCAGGACAGCGGATACGGATTTTCGGACATATTGTGCGGGGCCGAGGCGCGACCCATGAAGCTTCCCGGGGTCGTCCCCATCACCTGCCTGAAGGCCGCGATGAAGGTGCTGGGCTGCGCGTAGCCGAGCCGATCGGACACGGCCGCCACGTCGCCGCCCTCCGCGAGCAGCTTGAGCGCCAGGTGCACGCGCAGCACCCTGCGCCACTGCGCGAACGACAGCCCGGTCGAACGGCGGAACGCGCGGGTCACCGTGCGCTCGCTGATGCCCAGCGCACTCGCCCACTCGTCCAGGCCCCGGCCATCGGCGGGATCGTCGAGCAGCGCTTCGGCGATCGGATCGACCCTGGCGTCGCCCGGCAGGCGGAGGGCGAACTGCTGCTCGGCGGGTTCCAGTACGTCGAACACGACCGACTCGGCCCGGGAGCGCGCCGCCGCATCGAGATCCCCGCGCGAGAGGTGCAGCAGCAGCGACTCCAGCAACGGGGACATCGCGATCGTGGTCGGCCCCTCGAACGCCACCGGGGTGCGATCCGGAGCGAAGAACGCATCGGAGAGCTCCGCCCGCGCCGTCAACCGCCCCGCGTGCGTCGCACCGGCGGGCAGCCAGAGCCCGCGCCCCTCGGGCACCGTGAAGATGCGCGCGCCGATGCGCACCGTCATCGTGCCGCCCCGCACCCACGCGAGCTCGTGCATCGGGTGCGCGTGGGGCTCCCACTCCAGCGGAGTGCCGGCGACCTCCGACTCGGCCAGGATCACGAACGGCCCCGCCGGTTCCGCGGGTGCGGGCGGGGGCGGGCGCATCACGGTGCTCGGCTCGCGCCGCCACGCCCCAGGGCCCGGGTCGTCGCGGGCGGGCTCGGTCATGGCTCCGAGTGTACGGCGGCGCGACCGGCTCAGCGCAGGTGCTCGACGTCGCCGGCCGACACGGCGAGGCTTCCGCCCGTCGGCAGATCGACGACGAGCGCCCCATCGTGGGCCAGGGCGCGGGCGCGACCGTGCACGATCTCCCCGCCCGGCAGGTGCACTCGCACCTCGGTGCCGAGCGTCAGCGAGTGGCGCGCCGCCCTGCCGCGTGCGGCGTCGGGGTGCGCCACCGCCAGCTCGACGAGGCTCAGCAGCTCGGCGGCGTAGGCCGAGAGCACCCGGTCGGCCAGACCCCTCCCCGCCTCGCCCGCGAGGCTCGGCTCGCCCCCCGCCCCGACGCCCAGGTCGGCCCCGGCGGCGAGCAGCGACGTGGCGCGGTCGGTCGGCAGCTCCCGCTCCGGGATGAGCAGGTTGATGCCGGTGCCCACGACCACCGCGTCGGCGTCGATCATCTCGCACAGGATCCCGCACAGCTTCAGGCCCGGGCGGCCCGCGATCGCGTCGTCCTCGTCGCGCACGTGCACGTCATTGGGCCACTTCACACCGACCCGCCGTCCGTCGGCGAAGAACGGCTGCAGCGCGGCCACGACGGCGGACCCCGCGAGCAGCGGCAGCCAGCTCGCCCCGAGGCCGCTCCGCCCGAAACCCCGCACCAGCAGCGACGCCGCGATCGCGGTGCCGGGCGGCGTCACCCAGCCGCGATCGAGGCGGCCCCGCCCGGCGGTCTGGTTCGCGGTCGCCAGCAGGGCGCCGTGCGGCAGCGGGGATCCTGCCGCTGCGAGCTCGCGCAGCTCGGCGTTGGTGGAGGGCGAGCTCTCGCGCCAGATCACGGTGGGCAGCAGTTCGCGAGTGCGGCTCAGTTCCATGGCCCGAGGCTACCGCAGCACCGCGGGCGCGCCGGGCGGGGCGACGAAACGCCGGACGATGGACCTGCGAGGGGCGGCGGAATACAATCCGAGTGTGGAAGGCACGAGCACGGGAGGCGGCGAGACCGCAGCGGCGGATCCCGCGGCGGTCCCAGGCGCGACAGAGGCGGCGGCGGCTTCCGACTCGGCAATCTCATAGCCCTGTTCCCTACACTCGACCCAAGCCGCTCCACCGAAAGGAACTCAGCATGACCAAGCAGTCCGTTCTCGGTCGTATCACCACGCTCATCCGGGCGAACGTCAACTCGATCCTCGACTCCGCCGAGGATCCGCAGAAGATGATCGATCAGCTCATCCGCGACTACTCGAACAACATCGCCGACGCGGAGGCCGCGATCGCCGAGACGATCGGCAACCTGCGCTTGCTCGAGCAGGACTACCAGGAAGACGTGCGCACCGCCGAGGAGTGGGGCCGCAAGGCCATCGCCGCGAGCGCCAAGGCCGACGAGATGCGCGCGATGGGCGACGCCGTCGACGCCGACAAGTTCGACAACCTCGCCAAGGTCGCCCTGCAGCGGCAGATCGCGGCGGAGGGCGAGGCACGGACGGCCCAGCCGACGATCGCCTCCCAGCAGGAGGTCACGGCGAAGCTCAAGGACGGCCTGAGCGGCATGAAGGAGAAGCTGAAGCAGCTCCAGTCGAAGCGCGCCGAGCTGGTCGCCCGCGCGAAGACCGCCGAGGCGCAGAATCGCGTGGCCGACGCGGTGAAGTCCATCGACGTGCTCGACCCGACGAGCGACCTCGGCCGCTTCGAGGAGAAGATCCGCCGCCAGGAGGCGCTCGCCCTCGGCAAGCAGGAGATCGCGGCCTCGACGCTCGACTCGCAGTTCAACGAGCTCGTCGAGATCGAGGCCGTCACAGAGGTCGAGGCCCGCCTCGCCGCGCTGAAGGCCGGCGGACGGCAGCAGGCGATCGGCCAGTAGGGGGTCGCTGGCCGAATGGGATTCTGGGGACGCCGCGACCGCGAGGCGCAGGAGCGGCAGGAGCGGCAGGACACGGGCGACGCGGAGCTGGCGCATCGCGCCCGCACCGCGCTCGTGACCGCGGACGAGCGCATCCGGGCGACCGACGACGAGCTCGCCTTCGCGTCCGCAGAGCTGGGCGACGCCGCGACGGCCGAGCTGCGGATCGGGCTCGAAGCGGTGCGCAAGCACATGACCGAAGCCTTCCAGCTGCACCAGCTGAACAACGATGCCACCCTCGACACCGCGGAGGAGCTTCGCACACGGAACGCCCGCATCGTGCAGCTCTGCGAGTGGGCGGAACAGGTGCTCGACGAGCGCACCGCCGATCTCCAGGAGCGCGTCGCGCTCGCGCGCAGCGCACCCCAGACGCTGCAGCGCGTGCGCGACGACGCCGAGCAACTGCGCGGGCGCCTTCCCGAGACCCGGGCGACCCTGCGTCGACTCGCCGATCGCTACAGCGCCGAAGCGCTGCAGCGGGTCCGGATGACCGCCGACGACGCCGAGCAGCTGCTCGACTTCGCGCTCCGCTCCGCGGATCTCTCCGAGCGGCGTCGGGCAGCGGGCAAGCCGGAAGAGGCGAACCTCGCGCTCGAGACGGCGACGGAGACCGTGCGCAGGGCCGTCTCGATCCTCGACGGAGTCGACGGTTTCGAGATCCAGGCGCTGCGCGCCCAGACCACCCTCGCCGAGGTGATCGAGGACTCGCGCAGCGACCTCGCCGCGGTCCGCTCCGAGCGGCGCACGCCGGCGGTCGAGGAGGCGGCCTCCCGGCTCGAGTCCGCCCTGGCCGGGCTGAGCACCGGCCCGCAGCGCGATCCCTTCGCCGATCTCGCGATCGTCTCGGCAGCCAACACCGCCCTCGATGCCGCGCGGGAGCGCGCCGCCAGACCGGTGCCAACGCTGGAGCAGGTGCAGCACGACATCTCGACCGCCGACCACGCGATCGACATCGCGACCAACATCATCGACGGCCATCGCGGCTGGATCGGCGCCGACGCGCGTACGCGACTCGTCGAGGCGCAGCGGGCCCGCTCGCAGATCTCGACGCTCTCCACGCGGGAAGAGTCCCGCGAGGAGGCGCGGCAGCTGGCGCGCCGCTCGGCGGGGCTCGCCGACGAGGCCCTGCAACTCGCGCAGCGCGATATCGACTCGTCGCGCCCCGACAACGACGATTGGGGCTGGAACGGGCGCGGACGGCGCTCGGGCGGCGCGAGCATTCTCGGGCCGGTGATCGGCGGGGCGATCCTCGGCGGGCTGCTCGACGAGATCTTCGACTGAGCCGCCCGCGTTCGGTCCAGGCGGACGATCGAGGCGGCGGCCACGACGGATCGCATGAGCGACTCCCCTCATCGCCGTGGTCACGGGCGGCGACAGCGGCTCCTCCGCGATGCCGGAACCCCGCGCACGGACGGTGTGATCGCCGCGGGGCTGGGCCGCCGCGATGTAGGGACTCCACCAAGGTTTTTCGATTCCGTTGGAGAGGTTCGGGAGCGTGGCGCGGAGACCCCGCGCTAGGCTGGCATGCGTGACTGCAGAGAACGCCACCGCGCCAGCGACCGAGGAGCTCGCGACGACCGCGGGCCGCATCGCCGACCACCGCCGCAAGTACCAGGAGGCCGTCGGCGACCGCGACGCCACGGCCGCCGCCAAGCAGCACCCGCGCGGCAAGATGACCGCGCGCGAGCGCATCGCGGCGCTGCTCGATCCGGGATCGTTCGTCGAGTTCGACAAGTACGTGAAGCACCGCACCCACGCCTTCGGCATGGAGGGCAGTCGTCCCTTCGGCGACTCGGTGGTGACGGGCGCCGGCACCATCCACGGCCGCCAGGTGGTCGTCTTCTCGCAGGACTTCACCACCTTCGGCGGCTCGCTCGGCGAGGTGGCGGGCGAGAAGATCGTCAAGGCGATGGAGTTCGCGCTCAAGACGGGGGCCCCGATTCTCGGCATCCTCGACTCGGGCGGCGCGCGAATCCAGGAGGGCGTGGTGGCGCTGAGCAAGTACGCCAACATCTTCCGCCTCAACACGGCCTGCTCGGGGGTGATCCCGCAGATCTCCATCGTGATGGGCCCCTCCGCGGGCGGCGCGGTCTACTCCCCCGCACTCACCGACTTCGTGATCATGGTCGACAAGACGAGCCACATGTTCGTGACCGGCCCCGACGTGATCAAGACAGTCACCGGCGAGGAGGTCGGCTTCGAAGAGCTCGGCGGCGCGCTCACCCACAACAAGACGAGCGGCGTCTCCCACTACCTCGCGAGCGACGAGCTCGACGCGCTCGACTACGCGCGCGCGCTCATCAGCTACCTGCCCGACAACAACCTCGCCGAGGCCCCGGTCTACGACAGCGACACCGCGCTCGAGATCACCGACGCCGACCGCAGGCTCAACACCATCATCCCCGACAGCCCGAACCAGCCCTACGACATGAGGGGGATCATCGAGGCCATCCTCGACGGAGCCGACTTCCTCGAGGTGCAGCCGCTGTTCGCCCCCAACATCCTCATCGGCTTCGGCCGCGTCGAGGGACGCACGGTCGGCATCGTGGCCAACCAGCCGGCGCAGATGGCGGGCACGCTCAACATCGACGCGAGCGAGAAGGCGGCCCGCTTCGTGCGGTTCTGCGACGCGTTCTCGATCCCGATCCTCACCCTCGTCGACGTGCCCGGCTACCTGCCCGGAACCGACCAGGAGTTCCAGGGCGTCATCCGCCGCGGCGCGAAGCTGCTCTACGCCTACGCCGAGGCGACCGTGCCGCTCGTCACGATCATCACCCGCAAGGCCTACGGCGGCGCGTACATCGTCATGGGCTCGAAGGAGATGGGCGCCGACTTCAACATCGCCTGGCCGACCGCCGAGATCGCGGTGATGGGGGGCGCGGGCGCCGTGAACATCCTCTACCGCAAGGAGCTGGCGACCGCGGCCGAGCGCGGCGAGGACGTCGAGGCGCTGCGCGCCGAGCTGACCGCGAAGTACACGGCCGACGTGTCGAGTCCGTTCCTCGCCGCCGAGCGCGGCGAGCTCGACAACGTGCTCGAGCCCGCCGGCACCCGCCTCGCGGTGATCAAGGCGCTGCGCGGCCTGCGCGGCAAGCGCGAGGAGCTGCCCGCCAAGAAGCACGGCAACATCCCGCTCTGACCGACGGGCGAACGAGGAGACGGGCGGAGCGACGGAGTGAGCGGGAGCACGATGAGCGAGGACGACGCGCGGCTTCCCCCCGACGCCGCCGCGCGCGACGCGGCCAAGCGGGGGGTGCTCGGCGCGCACGACGACGCGATCAGCGGCGAGGACATCGCCTTCGTCACGCGTCGGCTCTGCGACGAGGAGCGCGCAGCGGTGATCGCGGTGCTGACGCAGGCGCGAGCGGAGGAGACGCGACGGGCGAAGCGCGTGGAGCGCCGGGATCGCGAGCCGTGGGCTCGCTCCCAGCGGGTGCCGGAGGGCATCAGGGACCTGTTCACCGAGGGTTGAGAGACGCTCCGCTCGATAGGCTTGCGGGCATGGAACGATCCGCCGCGGAACGCGAGCTGCGGGAGCTGATGCGCCGCGGCATCGCGCTCGACTTCCGCCCGCAGGGCGGACTCGCGGACCTCACCGACCTCCCGGCGCGGCGCTCCGCGGTGCTGATCCTCTTCGGCGCGCTAGATCGCATCCCGGCCCACGGGCCCGCCCCCGCGGTGCCGCACGAGCTCGACGTGCTGCTCACGCGCCGCGCCGATCGCATGCGGCACCACGCCGGGCAGATCGCCTTTCCCGGCGGGGGCGCCGAACCGGCCGACTCCGACGCCGCCACGACGGCGCTGCGCGAGGCCTCCGAGGAGACCGGGCTCGACCCGGCGGGGGTCGAGGCGCTGGGCTCGCTGCCCGAGGTGCACATCCCGCTGAGCAACAATCTGGTGACGCCGGTGGTGGGGTGGTGGCGGCTGCCGAGCGAGGTGGCGGCGGATCGGACCGAGTCGGTGGAGGTGTTCCGCGTACCGGTCGCCGAGCTGCTGGATCCGACAGCCCGCGGCACCTCGCTCCTGCGCCGCGGTGGCACCGCGTATCGCGGCCCGGCGTTCAGACTCGCGCCGCACCTGGGCGGACACGTGGTGTGGGGGTTCACGGGGATCCTGCTGGCCACGCTGTTCGACGAACTGGGCTGGAGCCGCCCCTGGGACGCGTCCCGGGAGTTTCCGGTGCGGGGATAGGGGCGAGGCCCAGCCGCGCCGGAGCGCCGCGAGACGGAGGAGGCCGAGTGGGCGAGGACGAATACTCAGGGGGAACGTCCTCGCCCACCACTCCGGCAGGACGCTCGAAAGGGGGATGGCGTCGAACCGGATCGCAACCCGACCGAACTCCTCACGCGCGAGCGCGATCGAATCTCGGCGGGTTGCTAGGCAGTATGGGCCCGAATCGCCGCCGGAGGGCCCCTGGGGTCGTGAAGACCACCCGGGACCGCTCCGCGGCCCACCCCTCGCGGGTGGCCGCGGCGCCGAGGCGGGCGCCCGACGGATCAGGCGTGGCGCGCGTCGCCCGCAGGGAAGGCGGTCTCGGCGTCGCCGAGCTGCAGCGCGAGCGCCGTCGCCTGCGCCGCGTCCTCGAGATTCAGCGCGCGTCGATACGCCATGCCCACGGAGTCGGCGACCACGGAGCAGCCGTGGTGCCGCATGACGACGCAGTCGTGCTCGCGCAGCTGCTCGGCCGCGGTGTCGGCCAGCTCGTCGGTGCCGTTGTGGTAGAACGGCGTGACGCCGATGGATCCCAGGTAGTAGGCGTGGTCGAGGGTGAGCAGGCGGATCGGCCGGCCGAGGCTCGCGAGCACCACGGCGGTGCGCGGATGCAGGTGCAGCACGCAGTTGGCGTCGGGGCGGGCCCGGTAGGCCCGGTGGTGCAGCTTCCACTCGCTCGACGGCTTGACGCCTCCCGGCGCTGGAGCTCCCGTCTCGTCGTCGGCGAGACCGAGCACGGCGAAGTCGTCGGGGGTGAGTCGGTCGAGCCAGGTTCCGCTGCCCGTCACCACGAAGGCGTCGTCCGAGAGGCGGGCCGAGAGATTGCCCGCGCTCGCGAGCACCAGTCCGCGGCTCACCGCGTCGCGCCCCACCTCGATCAGCTCCTGCACGAGGCGTTCCGGATCCCGCGGCTGCTCACTCATCCCACCACGGTACCGCGTCCCTCGGAGCCGCGCCCCCGTGCCGCCTTCGCCTGCTCGGCCCCCACCGCGCCGGGAGAGGATGCGCGCGCCGGGCGAGCGCGCCGAGCCGGACGGCTCAGGCCGCGCCGGTGAGCTCGCGGTGCGTGGACACGGCCTGCTGGTCGCTCAGCGAGGCGACGTAGTCGAGGATCGCGCGGGCGCGCCCCTGCTGCCGCAGGCCCGCATCGCTCGTGTCCCCGATCAGCAGTTCGGGCCGATCCCGCCGCAGCGCGAAACTCGCGTCGGTGGCCTCGTCGGACCACTCCAGCAGCCGCCGCGGCGCCCGACCGGAATCCGCGGGATCGCCCAGCCACTCGTCGAAGCCCAGCGCCAGCTCCTGCACGACCCGCGCCCGACCGCGCTGCGTCTGCCCGAGCTCGGGGCGCTCGAGCACGAAGTGGGCGTGCACGAACTTCAGCACCGCCACCTCGTGCCACGCCTGGCGGTCCAGGCGCACGTGCCCGCCGCGCACGTTCGGGTGCTCATCGACCACGATCGACGTGCGGAGGTGCTCGATCCAGCGCCGCGTGAAACTCGACACGGCCCGCTCGCTGTCGATGCCGCCGTCGTACGGCGTGGCGAGCAGCGACTCGGCCACCTCGTCGCTGACGCGACGCACCGCCGCCGTGAAAGCGTCGCGGTCCGCGATCCAGGCGTCCTTGGCCCGCACCCTCCGCCACAGCAGCTCGAGCGATCGCCCCGGCGCCCGCCACGCCGCCTGCAGCTCGGACGACTCCTCGGCGGCGAGCGCGGCCTCGTGCGCCAGCCAGGCCCGCAGCTCGCCCGACACGGCCGCCTGCTGCAGCACGCCGGCCCGGGCGAAGTCGTCGAGGTCGTGCACGGCGTAGGCGATGTCATCGGCGAGATCCATCACCGCGCACTCCACCGTCTGCAACCCGCCGCCGATGCGGGGGAACGCCGCGAGTGCGCGCTCCATCTCGGTCGCCTCGAGGGCGTAGGCCGAGAACTTCTCCGCCCCCTCGACGGGGTCGCCCCCCACCCCGCGGGGCCGATCCTGCACCGGCGTCTGCTGCACCGTGACGCCGATCCACTCCGCGCGCGTCCACGGGTACTTCAGCGTGGCCGCGCGGCTGGCCGCGGTGAGGTTGAGTCCCGGGAAGTCGCGGCCGAGGGTGTCGAGCTGCGTGAGGATGCGGAAGCTCTGGGCGTTGCCTTCGAAGCCCTCCGCGAGGCCGAGGCGCTCGCGCGCCACACGATCCAGCACCCGCTCGCCGAGATGCCCGAACGGCGGGTGACCGACGTCGTGCGCGTGGGCCGCGGCCTGCGCGACGATCGTGTCGCAGCCCCCGAGCCGGGTCACGATCGCTCCCGTCTCATCGTCCTCGACGCGCTCGCCCCTCGCGAACGCGGCGTGCCGGGCCTCGTGGCCGGCGAGCTGGGCGGCGATGACCCGCGCCACCGCGCTCACCTTCAGCGAGTGGGTGAGACGGTTGTGCATCACCGGGCCGACCCCCGACTGCGGCACCACCTGGGTCACGTCGGAGAGGCGCGCGAAGTACGGGGAGAAGCGGATGCGCTCGAGGTCGATGCGATACTCCTGCGGGCTGCGCTCTCCCGCCGCCCCCGGTGCGCGGCCCTCGGTGTCGTCGACGGCCGCCGACCGGTGCTGCGAGGAGACGTGCTCCACGTACCGGCGCGCCTCGCGCGGGTCGTCATTCGCGGGCGCGGGCTCCCCGCGCGTCCGCGGCGGCTGTGCGGTCATGCGTTCCATTCAACCATCCCGCCGGGGCCGGGCGCCGCTCCTGGCGCGGGCCGGAGCCTCGGCGAGCGCCCCGAGGGGCGGGCACGTTGGAAGGCGCTGCTCGCCCGGCTGTGGTCCCAGCCCGAGTCGATCGCCCGTGCCCCGCCCGGCAACGACGAGTTCCGAACAGCCGCCGCGTGGCGGTCGAAGCCGCTCCTCGTGACTCGTGTTTGCGGACTCGGACCTCCGGGATGGGTCGGGGTCGGCGTCCCCCACGCCGCACGCCGTTCACCGTGCGGCACAGTTTTGCCTTCGAGCACATCGAATCCGCCTCGGCGATGTGCTCGAAGGCAAAACTGTGCCGCAGGGTGAAGCTCGCGCCGAGTCGGCGCGAGCCGAGACGACCCGCTTCCGGTCTTCGACCCGATGTGGTTACGCTGGGAGCGGGAGAGGAGAGAGCCATGAGCGACAAGATCGGCATCGTCTGGAATCCGTCGAAGGTCGAGGAGCGGGATCTGCGCTCGGCCGTCGACCGGGCGTTCGAGCGGGCCTTCGACGCCGACGCCGAACGGCCCGAGTGCCTCTGGTTCGAGACGAGCGAAGACGATCCGGGGCAGGGCGCTGCGGGCGAAGCGCTCGATCAGGGCTGCGGCGTGGTCGTCGCGGCTGGCGGCGACGGCACGGTGCGCGCGGTGGCCGAGCGGCTGGGCGGTTCGGGATCGCCGGAGGCCGAGCTGGGCATCGTGCCGCTCGGCACCGGCAACCTGTTGGCCCGCAACCTGGGCCTGCCGCTGGGCGCCCCGCGCGACGCCCTCGAGCGGATGCTCAGGAGCGAGGCGTCGCCGCTCGACCTCGGCGAGGTGCGGCTGCGATCGACCGCGAGCGACGACGGGGCGGTGGAGCAGCGCCACGGCTTCGTGGTGATGGTCGGTTTCGGCATCGACGCGCAGATGATCGCCGAGACCGACGACGAGCTCAAGGCGAAGACCGGGTGGCTGGCCTACGTCGAGTCGCTCGGGCGGGCCGCCTCGGGCACCGAGGTGATCGAGTTCTCGCTGCGCGTCGACGACGGCGAGCCGCGCGCGGAGAACGCTCACACGCTGCTCGTGGCGAACTGCGGCAGCATCCAGGGCGGCATCACGCTGCTGCCCGACGCGGTACCCGACGACGGCGAGCTCGACCTGCTGGTGCTGCGCGCCGACGACGCGGGGGCGTGGCTCGACACGATGAAGAACATGGTCTGGGACAACGGCCTCAAGCGGCTCATCTCGGGCGCCGGCACGGCCGAGAGCTCCGGATCGACCGCGCACCTGCGCGCGCGGAGCGTGCGCGTCGAGCTGCCCGAAGCGCTCGCCTTCGAGATCGACGGCGACGACGTCGGCGAGGTCGCGGCGTTCGAGGTGCGGATACTGCCGGGCGCGTTGCGGGTGCGCGCGTAGCCGCTTCGACCCGACGGGGCGGGTCGAGGCCGGGCGCGGGCCTCCGCCGGCGCCGCCCGCTGAGAAGGCACCGGTTGAACGTGCCACTGTCAGCTTCCTCTCCCACGGTTCGGAGGCCGCTCATTGCTACGCTTGGCATCCTGGAACGGATCGAATCGACGCGCAGTGTCAGGAGCCCCCGTGCAGAAGTCCCAGAAGGTCCTCATCGGCGCCGGTGCAGGCGTGCTCGCGCTCGCCGCGCTGGCCGCGCTCGCCGGCCCCGTCGTCTACCGCGACTTCATCGCTCCGCCGGCCGCCTCCGCGCCGACCTTGGGAGCGAGTGACGGCGCCCTATCCGACTCGGCCGGTGCGACGCTCGATCCGCAAGCGCTCGTCGGCGCCTGGAGCGTGGCCGACGGTTCGGAGGCCGGCTACCGCGTCAACGAGGTGCTCAACGGCACCGACGTGACCGTGACCGGCCGCACCGATCAGGTGAGCGGCGGCTTCACCATCGGGAAGGACGGTCTCACGCTCGAGTCCGCCGAGCTCACCGTCGACGTCGCCTCGATCGCCACCGACAGCGCGCAGCGCGACACGTACTTCCGCGACCAGGCGCTGCGCAGCGGGGAGTACCCCACCGCGACGTTCGCGCTCACCGATCCGGTGTCGCTCGAAGCCGCCCCGGGATCCGGCTCCGTCGTGCAGGCGGAGGCCGTGGGAGACCTCACGATCGCGGGGGTCACGCAGTCGGTCACGGCCTCGGTCGAGGTGCGCTCGGACGGACGGACCGCCGACATCGCCGGCTCGATCCCCATCACCTTCGCCGATTTCGGCGTGGAGGCGCCGAACCTCGGCTTCGTGTCGGTCGAGGATTCGGGCTTCGTCGAGTTCCAGCTCTCCGCCGCGAAGCAGTAGCGCCGGTCAGGCGTCGGCGAGATCCTGCGCCGACCGGGGCAGCTTGCGCACTCGAGCACGCCGACGCCGACGCTCCGGGATCATGGACCGCATCTCCTCGAGCCTGCCGAAGCACAGCAGGCGATCCTCGGGCTCCAGCAGCACGTGCGCACGGGGATTCGGGATCACCTGCACGCCGCGGTGCAGCGTGAGCACGGTGATGTCGCGATCCCACAGCCCGAGATCGCCGAGCGCCTTGCCCACGTGATCCGATCCCGCGTGCATCGTGAGCTCGGCCACGCCGTAGCCCGTCGAGACGCTGAGGCGCTGCCGCACGTCGATCTCCGGGAAGTTCACCTGGTTGGCGATGTAGTCGATGATGGCGCCGGCCACGTCGAGCCCGGTGGCGGTCTCGATGCCCTGCAGGCCTGGCGAGGAGTTGACCTCCATGACGAGCGGCCCCTCGTCGCCCTCGAGCATGTCTACGCCCGCCACCCGCAGCCCCATGATCTGGGCGGAGCGCACGGCCGCCTGCTCGTAAGCGGGCTCGAGCTGCACGGCCTCGACCGTGCCGCCTCGGTGCACGTTGGAGCGGAACTCGTCGCCGCTCGCGATCCGCCGCATCGCCGCGACCACCCGATCACCCACGACGAGCGCGCGGATGTCGCGCCCGCGGCTCTCGGAGACGAAGCGCTGGATCAGCACGTTCTGGCGGGTCGAGTGCAGCGTCTCGATGATCGCCTCGGCCACCTTCACCTGCGGCGCGAGGATCACGCCGATGCCCTGCGTGCCCTCGAGCAGCTTGATGACCACCGGTGCGCCGCCCACGCTCTCGATCGCGGCGCGCACGTCGGCGCGGTTGCGCACGAAGGCCGTCGCCGGCATGTCGATGCTGTGGCGAGACAGGATCTGGATGGCGCGCAGCTTGTCGCGGGCGTTCGAGATGCCGTTGGCGGTGTTGGGGGTGTAGACGTCCATCTGCTCGAACTGACGCACCACCGCGGTGCCGAAGTAGGTGATCGAGCTGCCGATGCGGGGCAGGATCGCGTCGTAGTCGCTCAGCTGCTTGCCCCGGTAGAGCAGGTCGGGATCCTCCGACGAGGCGAGATCGATCGCGAAGCGCAGCGTGTTGAGCACGCGCGCCCCGTGCCCTCGGTCGGCTGCGGCGGCCTGAAGCCTCTGCGTCGAGTACGCGTGCGGGGCGCGCGAGAGGATCGCGAGTTTCACCGTGGGTTCCTGCCAAGATAGATGCGTGAGCGGACTACACCATTCAAGCATCCCGACGGGCTGGCGGGAATGGGTGAGCCTGAACGGCATCGACGTGCCGTGGATCAAGGCGAAGATCGACACGGGGGCGCAGACCTCGGCGCTGCACGCGACCGACATCACGGAGTTCTCGCGCGGCGGCGCCGGGTGGGTGCGGTTCACGGTGCAGCCCTGGCAGGTCACCGACGACGACGCGGTCACGGTCGAGCTGCCCGTGCACGACCGCCGCACCGTGCGCAGCTCCTCGGGCCACGCCCAGGAGCGCCCCGTGGTGCTCATGGAGGTCGGGATCGTCGGCCGCACCATCGAGGCCGAGGTGACGCTGACGGACCGCGAGGAGATGGTGTTCCGCATGCTCATCGGACGGGAGGCGCTGCGCCGGGGCTTCGTCGTCGACTCCGCCGCGTCGTTCCTCGGCGGAAAACCGCCGCGCGCGATCCGGCGCCGCAACCGCGGAAAGGCGTAGCGCACCGGGGCGCCCGCGGGGCGCCCCGGTGCGCTCTGGTGCGGACGCGCCCACGCTCAGGGAGGCGATCGACGGGGCCCGATCTCGGGGCCCGACCGCGGGAGCGGAGGGACCACGGGATAATCAGGTTTCTTATATGATGGATCCATCATTTCATAACACCAAGGAGCACCGATGCCATTCGGAGACGCGCAGCGCCCGCTCTACGAGACCAAGGCCAACCTCTTCAAGGGACTCGCCCACCCCTACCGCATCCGCGTGCTCGAGATACTGAGTTCTGCCGGCGAGACGTCGGTGGCCGACCTGCTCTCGGACACGGGGCTCGAAGCCTCCCACCTCTCCCAGCATCTCGCCGTGCTGCGCCGCTACCGCCTGGTCCGGTCCGAACGCCGCGCCAGCGCCGTCTACTACCGGCTCGCGTTCCCCGAGGTGGCCGAGCTGCTCCGGGTCGCGCGGCGGCTCCTGCTCGGCATCCTCACCGACGACCAGGCTCACGGAGCAGCGGCCGCGGCCCTGCCCGCGCTGACGCCTCGCGGGGAGCACGAGGAGTGAGGATCGCCGCGCTGCGCGCCCTGCTGCCGTCGGGCGAGGACTACCGCGGACTGCGCTCGAGCTGGCGCGCCGATCTTCTGGCCGGCCTCACGGTCGGCATCGTCGCGCTGCCGCTCGCGCTGGCCTTCGGGGTGAGCTCGGGCGCGGGCGCCGAGGCGGGGCTCGTCACCGCGATCGTCGCGGGGCTCGTCGCCGCGGTCTTCGGCGGCTCGAACGTGCAGGTCTCGGGGCCGACCGGGGCGATGGTGGTGGTGCTCGCCCCGATCGTGGCAGCTCAGGGCGTCGGCGCGGTGGCGCTCATCAGCGTCATGGCCGGGGGGATCGTGCTCGCGGCCGGGCTGCTGCGGCTCGGCCGAGCGGTCAGCTACATCCCCTGGCCCGTGATCGAGGGCTTCACCGCCGGGATCGGCGTGATCATCTTCATGCAGCAGGTGCCCGCCGCACTCGGTGTCGCGGGCGAGCACTCATCGAACGCCGTCGTGGCCGCGTGGCAGGCCGTCTCCGAGGCGAGCTGGCCGGGCGCGCTCGTCCCGCTCGCGGCGGTCGCCGCGGTCGCGATCGTCATGCTCCTGCTGGGCCGCTTCGCCCGCGCTCTGCCGGCCTCCTTCATCGCGATCGCCGCGGTGTCGCTGATCGCCGCGATCAGCGAGCTGCCGCTGCCCGCGATCGGCGAGCTGCCGCGCACCCTGCCCGCACCGGCGCTGCCCGCGTTCGATCCCGTCGTCATCGCGGGACTCATCGGGCCCGCCTTCGCGGTCGCGGCACTCGCCGCGATCGAGTCGCTGCTCTCTGCGCGGGTTGCGGCGACGCTCGCCGACACCGGGCACGTGAACGCGGACAGGGAGCTCCTCGGCCAGGGCCTCGCCTCGATAGCCGCGGGCCTCTTCGGGGGCATGCCGGCGACCGGAGCCATCGCCCGCACGGCCGTCAACGTGCGCAGCGGCGCGAAGACGCGCTTCGCCGCCGCCGTCCACGCGATCGTGCTGCTGCTCGTGGTGCTCGTCGCGGCCGGCGTCGTCTCCGAGATCCCGCTCGCGGCTCTCTCCGGCGTGCTCATGATGACGGCCGCGCGCATGGTCTCGCCCTCCACGGTGACTCGCGTGCTGCGCTCAGGACGCTCCAGCGCGGCCGTGTTCGGCATCACCCTATTGGTGACGGTCGCGTTCGACCTTATCGTGGCGGTCGGGATCGGCCTCGCAGCGGCCGCCTTCTTCGCACTGCGGGCGCTCAGCCGGGCGAGCGGGGCTCACCGCGATCAGCTGCCCGGGCAGCCCGCGGCGGGCGACGATCGCATCGCGCTCTTCCACATCGAGGGGTCCCTCTTCTTCGGCGCCGCGGACCGCCTCATCGAGGAGATCTCAGGCGCCCCCGACGTCGAGGTCGTCATCCTGCGCCTCTCGGGGCTGCAACTCGTCGATGCGACCGGCGCGAACGCGCTCGCCGAACTCGTGCTCGCGCTCGAGCGCCGCGGCGTGACGGTGCTGATCAAGGGGATCCGGTCCGAGCACCGGGCGCTGCTCGAGAAGCTCGGGGTCGTCGGCTCGCTCAGGCACCCGAACCATCTGTTCGCCGACCTGGATCCCGCGCTGCAGCACGCCCGCTCGCACGTGCGGCGAGCGCGGGCGTGACGCGAGCGGGTCAGGCGGGATCGCGCTGCAGCGTGCCGATCTCCTCGCCCGCTCCGTTCTTCACCACCAGGGTGTCGCCGTTGACACTCACCTCGCTCACTGCGCGGAGCCAGTCGTCCACGCCGGGGCAGGCCATGAGTGTCGAGGCGCGCTTCGCCACCAGCACGCGCCCCTCCTCGATCGTGTAGGTCGACGAGATGCCGTTGCAGCCGTCGGTACCCTCCACCGTGCCATCCTCGGCGAACTGGAGGCGGGGGTTTCCGGCTTCATCGGACGACCACGCCCCGACCAGGTCCTTCTGCGAGACGGCGCCCTGCGAACCCTGTCCCGGGCTTGCGCCGGAGCCCTTCGAGGGCCCCTCGCCGGTTCGGGGGCCGCCCGCGCAGGCGGTGAGCGCGACCGCCAGGAGTGCCGTCACCCCTCCCAGTGCCGCCGTTCGACCGATGCGTCGAAAACTCATGGGATCAGCTCCTCTCAGGTCGGTTTCAGGCATCGTAGCGAGCGCGTCTGCACGTGCTTTCAGCAAAAAACTGAACTCACCGTCTCAACAGGGATTTAGCTGTGATTTATAACGGTTGGACAACGTTCATCAGTTGCGAAGCTGGGAATCCCCGCATAGCCTAGCTGAGGCCTCTCATGTGGTCGGATTCGCGGAATATCGCGCAGGGGACATGCTGCGCGCGTTTCAGGGCAGTTCTCACGCGTATCCTCACTGCCGAGGCGGGAGTACATCAACCAACCGAAACCACCTGGGGGACCCACACGTGACGAAACGTCGCCCGCTTGCGCTCTGCGCGGCAGCAGCCCTCGGCCTCGGCAGCCTCTTCATCGCCTCCCCGGCGCTCGCAGAGGACGCCGGAGCCGGAACCGACCCAACGGCTCTCGCATCTGCGGCCGCCGCCGACATTCAGGAGCAGAAGGGCGAGGAGAGCGTCGTCGGCTACGGCGCGAACACCGTCGACGGCGAGCCCGTCGTTCTGGTCAGCAACGAGCTCAAGGGCGACGCTGACCAGCTCAACGCGATCGCCGCTGAGAACGGCGCCAAGGTCGCGCTGATCAGCCCGGCCACAACCGATGCCGCCACCGACGTCGTGGGCGGCGCCGGCTACGTGTCGCTCGACGCCACCGATACGATCCTGGGTGCCTGCTCGCTCGGGTTCTCGGCCTGGTCCCCAGCAGGCCAGCCCGCCCTCATCACCGCCGGCCACTGCCAGAGCAGCAAGCCCGGCATGAACGGAGTGCGCACCGGTCTGACCCTGCCCTCCGCCGAGCCCGCCGTGGGCGGAGAGGGCTTCAAGCCCAACGGCACCGGCATCCTCGGCGACTTCGGCTTCGCGCAGTTCGGCGGCCCCGGCAACACCGACGGAGCCGAGAACGATCCGACCTCGACCGACATCGCCGTGATCGACGTGACGGACCCCAAGTTCAAGCTGCGCCCCGAGGTCACCGACTGGACCACCGCCGCGCAGGACGACCTCGCCGCGAGCACCACCGACATCACGGGCGTTGCGCTGCCGAAGTCGGGCACCGTCTCCAAGTCGGGCCGCACGACCGGCGTCACGACCGGCAGCACCACGGTCGACCTCCCCTACACCGACGGCAGTGTGCGCCCGACCGAGATCCTCGACGGATACATGCAGATCTCCGGCCGCTGGGTGCGCGGCTTCATCGGCGGCGCCCTCACCGAGGGCGGCGACTCGGGCGGCGCCGTGTTCCAGGGCGAGAACGCCGTCGGCGTCGTCAGCGGCGGCCCGGAAGAGCCGCCCGCGCGGGGCGACGACTGGGCCTGGTACACGCTGCTCCAGCCCGCGCTCGAGCTGACCGGCGGCTACCAGGTCGCGATCGCACTCGATGCCCCCGTCGTCGACAGTCCCGCGAACAACGCGACCGTCGAGCCCGGCTCGGACATCGTCGTGTCGGTTCCCGCCCCCGCCGACGAGCTCGCCGTGAGCTACCAGGAGGGCGCCGGTGAGGTCGTGCCGGTCCAGAACGGGAAGGTCACGCTGCAGGCACCCGAGCAAGAGGGCACCTACACCTACTCCCTGAGCGCCAAGAAGGGCTTCAACTCCTCGGAGACGGTCCAGCACACCATCACGGTGGCTGACATCCTGCCCCGTCCGGTCATCAACGATCAGGAGCTCACCGCTGCTGAAGGCGCGGACTCGGCATCGACGACCATCACCGGCACCGGCGAGCCCGGCGCCACGGTGACCGTGAACGGTATCTGGGAGGCGACGGTGGGCGCTGACGGCAAGTGGGAGTACCCCGACGTCAACATCGGCATCGGCGTGAACACCCTGAGGGCGACCCAGACCCTCGAGGGCGAGACCTCGAACGAGGCCACCGGCACCATCACGGTGAAGCCCGCCGCAGCGAAGATCACCTCCGTCGACCCGAACCAGACCTTCGCGGCCGCTGACGCGCCGAGCTCCATCGCGGGCACCGGTCTGGCGGGCGCCAACATCAAGGTGACACTGAACGGCAAGGAGGTGGGCGCCGACCTGGCCACCGCCGACGCCGCCGACCCGAATGTCGTGAAGGAGGACGGCACCTGGAGCGTCGACCTGGGCGCTCAGCTCGGGGCCGGCACCTACGCCGTGAGCGCGGTGCAGAGCCTGAACGGAGCCTCGTCGGCCGAGACGAGCCTCGTGTTCACCGTCGAGGCCGCTCCGGTCGACCCGGTCGATCCCACGGATCCGACCGACCCCACGCAGCCGACCGATCCGGTCAACCCGACCGACCCCACGCAGCCGACCGACCCCCAGAACCCCGGCGGGGAGCTGCCCCTCACCGGTAGCGCGGACATGCTGCCGTTCGGCATCACCGCTGGTGCGCTTCTGCTCCTCGGTGTGGGCGCGCTCGCGCTGACCGCGCGACGCCTGAAGACGGACGAGGCGTAATCCTCCGACCGCCAAGCGGGTAGCAGAGACCCCCCGAGCCCTCCGGCTCGGGGGGTCTCTGCGTGCGCGGCCCCGGCGAGGGGCGCCGACGCGGCGCGCGAAGTGTGACGCCTCTTTACCCATCGGCTCGCGCCGAACCCGCGGTGCGCGAGACGATAGGGGCATGACCGCGATCGACGACTGTACCGACCCGGGCGGTGTGCCCTTCGCCGAGCTCGATCCCGCGCTGCTGCGCACGCAGCGCACGAGCCTCAAGTGGACGCGCTATCCCGAAGACGTGCTCCCGCTCTTCGTCGCCGAGATGGACTTCGCCGTCGCGCCGGTGGTGCAGCAGGCGCTGATCGGCCGCGTGCTCGCCTCCGATACGGGCTACCTCGACGGCCCCGGGCCGCTCGCCCCCGCCTTCGCCGATTTCGCGCGGGATCGCTGGGGCTGGGACGTGCCGCACGATCGCGTGCACCTCGCCACCGACGTCGCCACCGGCATCGTCGAGTCGCTGAGGCTCTTCAGGCCCGGGGGCGGCCGGATCGCGCTGCCCACGCCCGTCTACCCGAGCTTCTTCGAGGTGCTGGACGAGGTGCCCTTCGAGGTCGTCGAGATCCCGCTGCGCACGGTCGAGAGCGGCGAGGTATCGGGATCCGGAGCCCCCCGCCCCTCCCGGGCGCCCGAGGCGCGCCTCGACCTCGCCGCCATCGAGCGGGCCTTCGCGAGCGATCCCGGCGTCGACGCGTTCCTGCTCTGCAGCCCGCACAACCCGCACGGCCTCATCCACTCGCCCGACGACCTCGCCGAGCTGGCGCGCCTCGCCGCGAGGTACGACGTGTTCGTCGTCTCGGACGAGATCCACGCGCCGCTCGCGCACGCCGGCCGGGCCTTCACCCCGTTCGCCCCCCTGGCGGCCGCGGCTGGAGCGCTGTCGGTGACCACGACCTCCGCGAGCAAGGGCTGGAACCTCGCCGGCACCAAGTGCTCGGTGATCGTCGCCGCCGACGAACGCGCGAACGAAACCCTGCGCAACCTGCCGCCCGAGGTCGCCTGCCGCGCGAGCATCCTCGGCCTGCACGCGAGCGTGGCCGCGTTCGAGCGGGGCCGCGACTGGCTCGATCGCGCCATCGCGCGGTTCGAGGCCAACGACCGCCTGCTCGCCGAGCTGGTGCGGGATCGCCTGCCCGGCGTGCGCCGCACGCCCCCGCGGGCCGGCTACCTGGTCTGGCTCGACCTCCGCGACGCCGGGCTCGGCGACGACCCGCACGAGCGCATCCTGCGCGACGCCCGCGTCGCCCTGAACGACGGCGCCTCATTCGGCGAGGGCGGATCCGGCCACGCCCGTCTCAACCTCGCCTGCGCCCCCGACACCATCCGCGAGGCCGTCGAGCGCATCGCCCGCATCCTACCCCCGAAGGAGCCAGCATGACCGACACCGCACAGCCGATCTACGACTGGGACGGCTTCGGCTTCGACACGCGCCAGGTGCACGCGGGCGAGTACCCCGATCGGAATCACGGGCTGCGGGTGCCGCCGATCGCGCTCTCGGCGGGCTACCTCTTCGACGACTTCGACGACCAGGTGAGCCGTTTCGACGGCAGCATCCACTGGCGAGCCGAGGACCGTCCGGGGCACGAGGCCCCCGACGGCTTCGCCCTGTCGCAGAGTGAGCATCGGCGCGGCGGCGACGGAGCGGTTCGCGACCGAGGCTACGCCTCGTCCCCGAGCGAACACGCTCCCATCTACTCCCGCCAGGGCAATCCCTCGAACTGGGTCGCCGAGGAGCGCCTCGCGTCGCTCGAGGGCGGCGTCGTGTCGGTCGCGGTGTCGAGCGGTCAGGCGGCCATCTCGTCGGCGCTGTTCGCACTCGCCCAGCAGGGCGACCACATCGTGTCGACGGCCTCGATCTACGGCGGCACGCGCATCCTCTTCGGCCGCAGCTTCAAGCGCTTCGGCATCGAGCTCGACTATGTGTGGGACGCCGAGGACGACGCCGAGTGGGAACGCGCGATCCGCCCCGGCACGAAGGCGATCTACACCGAGACGGTGCCGAACCCCTGCAACGACATCACCGACCTGCGGCGCATCGCCGAGGTCGCCGCCCGCTACCGGCTGCCCATCGTGGTCGACAACACCGTGGGCACGCCCGCGCTGATCCGCCCCTTCGAACACGGCGCCAACATCGTGGTGCACTCGACCACCAAGTTCCTCACCGGACACGGGGCGGCCGTGGGCGGTGCGGTCGTCGACGGCGGCAACTTCGATTGGGACGCGGCGGAGCGCGCCGGGCGATCCTACCCGCTCATCACGCAGTCTTCGCGACCCGGGGTGCCGTCGATGCTCGAGCGCTTCGGCACCGGAGCCTACGCGCGCGCCGTGCGCGAGTCCGTGGTCAACGACATCGGCCCGACTCTGTCTCCGCTGCACGGCTTCCTGCTGCACCAGGGCATGGAGACGTTGTCGCTGCGCATGGAGCGCCACGTCGACTCGTCGCAGCGCATCGCGGCGTGGCTCGAGCAGCAGCCCGAGGTCGAGTCGGTCGACTACGCGGGGCTCCCCTCGAGTCCGCTCCACGGGCTCGCCGTGCGCGACTACGGCGAGAGCGGCGGCATCGGCCGCACCGGGTCGGTGTTCGGCGTGACGGTGCGCGGCGGCATCGAGGGGGCGCGCGCCTTCGTCAACGGGCTGCGCGTGTTCTCGCGCATGACCGGCATCGGCGACACCCGCTCGATGGTGCTCCACCCGCTCACCTCGACGCACGGCACCTTCGCGCCCGAGGTCAACGAGCGGCTCGGGATCACACCGGGTCTGCTGCGCCTCTCGGTCGGCCTGGAGTCGGCGGACGACCTGATCCGGGACCTGCGCGGGGCGCTGGACCGAGTGGGGGACGCCCAGGGGTAGCCGCACCGGCGCCCACCCGCATGCCGCGCCGGCGCCACCGAGCCGGGTCGACTGAGCCGGGTCGACTGAGCCGGGTCGACTGAGCCGGGTCGACTGAGCCGGGTCGACTGAGCCGGGTCGAGAGGCGAAAAAGTGGCTCATCGTAAATGGGGGTGTAGGTGCGGCCT
>NZ_KZ983997.1 GCF_003569785.1 Leucobacter sp. wl10
CTACCACGAACTGGGTTCCATCACATGCCGATTCGAGTAGACCGTTCGGCGGAGCGCGGCCGCCTGGCCCTGGACCACGTGGGGCTCTCGGTGCCCGATCTCGAGGAGGCGGTCGCCTTCTTCGTCGAGGTGTTCGACTGCGAGCACGTCTTCACCGCCGGCCCCTACGAGAACTCCGGCTGGGTGTGGCCGGGTGAGCCGGAGCCCGAGGTGCTGACTCTGCGTCTTGCGGTGCTGCGGCAGGGCGACACGCTCAACATCGAGCTGCTGGAGTACACCGACCGTACGCGCGAGCAGCCCGACCGCGCACCGCGGCCCGCGGATCCCGGCGGACACCATCTGGCGTTCTACGTCGAGGACATCCACGGTTTCGAGCGGCGATTGCGCGCACGCGACGACGTGAGGTTCATGAACGCCACCGAGACCGAAGAGGGCGGTCCGATCGACGGGACGGAGTGGTGCTACTTCCTCACGCCGTGGGGCCTCACCATCGAGCTCATCAGGTGGGAGCCCGGGCTCCCGTACGAGTCGACGACGCGCAGCCGCATGGTTCCGGCTCCCTGGCGGACGATGCTCACCGAGGAGGATGAATGATGGTTCAGCAGAACGTGCGATTCGGGCTCATCGGCACAGGGCGCATCGGCCAGGTGCACGCCGCGAACATCGCAGCCGACCCTGATTCGGAGCTGACGATGGTGGCCGACCCCTTCGTAGCGGGTGCCGAGGCCTTGGCGGAGCGATTCGGAGGGATCGCGACGGACTCGCCCGAGGAGCTGATTGCCGCCGGCAGGATCGATGCCGTGCTCGTGGCATCCCCGACTCCCACCCACGTCGAACTCACCGAGGCCTGCGTGGATGCGGGACTTCCCGTGCTCTGCGAGAAGCCCATCGACCTCGACATCACGCGCGTTGACGCACTCCGCTCGAAGGTCGAGGCGAGCGGCGTGCCGGTCGCGCTGGGATTCAACCAGCGGTTCGACCCCGGGTTCGCGGAGGCCCGTTCCCGCATGCGCTCCGGCGAGATCGGAGAGCTGGAGCAGCTCGCGATCGTCAGTCGAGACCCGGGCCCGCCGCCGGCGGAGTACCTCGGCGTCTCGGGCGGCATCTTCCGCGACATGACGATCCACGATTTCGACATGGCACGCTTCTTCGCGGGGGACATCGTCGAGGTCAGCGCGATCGGAGCGCAGCTCTTCGATGCCGGGGCCCGGGAGCGCGGCGATTTCGACACGGTCGTGGCGACCCTGCGATCTGCAGCCGGGGCGATCGTCACCATCACGAACTCGAGGCACAGCGCCATCGGCTACGACCAGCGGCTCGAGGCGTTCGGAGCGAAGGGGATGCTGCAGGTGGGCAACACGCCCACCAGCCTGGTGAGCTCGTTCTCCTCCTCGGCCGTGGAGGCGAAGCCGCCCTATCTGGTGCCGTTCATCGCTCGATACGCCCAGGCCTACGCGCTGGAACTCGCGGAGTTCCTGCGGCTCGTGCGCGGCGAACCGTCGGCGAGCCCGGGTTTCGAGGACGGGCGCGCGGCGCTGCTCATCGCCGACGCGGCGCAGCGCTCTGCAGAGGCGGGTGTGGTCGTCAAACTGTGAGGCCGTCGCCGGTGACGCCATCGCGGCCCGTGAGCTCTGCGCGGGCACGGGCCGCGACCGCGGTTACCGGCGATAGAGTCCCGGCCGGCCGGGCAGCGACACGGCTACGGCTTTCCCGGTGCGCAGCGCCTCGTGCAACGCGTCGGTCGTCGCGGCGGCCGCGAGTCCGTCCCACGACGAGGGCCCGTCGGCGTCGAGACCCCTCGCCAGCCGGGCCACCCGCTCCTGCAGTTCATGTGCGCGAGCAGACCCGGAAGTTGCCGCGCGGAGGGACGGGATTGCGGTAGCGCTCTCCGCGCTGAACGAGTGAGGCCGGAATCCTCTCGGGCTCCGGCCTCACTCGTCCTCCTGCGTACTACGCGTCGTAGGTGGTGATCCCCGTCACCTCGGGCACGTCGGTCCAGGCGCCGGACTCGGAGCTGCGCAGCGCGGCGTCGACCACCTCGGAGGCGGCCCAGCCGTCCGCCGCCGAGGGCGCGAGCTGCCGGCCCTCGGCCACGGAGCGCAGGAACAACGCGGCCTCGACGATCTTGAGGTCGTTGAAGCCGATGCCGGCTCCCGCGTTGGGCTGAAATCGACCGAACTCGCCGGCGGACGCGTCGGTCATGATGCGCCGGTAGCCCCTCGGATCGTCGGCAAGGTGGAATTCGTTCATGTGCTCGAAGTCCCAGCGCAGCGAGCCGTCGGTTCCGTACACCTCGACGGTGTACTCGGTGTGCGGTCCGATGGCGACGCGGGTCGACTCGAAGACGCCGACGGCGCCGCTGTCGAAGCGGGCGAGCAGCGCAGTGTAGTCCTCGTTCTCGACGGCTTGGAGCGTTGACGAAGCCTCGCCCCTGTCGAAGCTGTTGGCCGAGTTTCCGGCGGGGAGCGAGCGCTCCGGGATGAACGTCTCGGTGAGTGAGCTCACCGATGCGATCCTGCCGACGAGGAACTGCGCGAGGTCGAATCCGTGCGAGAGCACGTCGCCGAGCACGCCGGAACCGGCCCTCGCCTGCTCGTAGCGCCACGTGAACACGCCACCCGGGTCGGAGGCGTAGTCGGCCATCATGCGGATCTGCACGTTGGTGATGCGGCCGAGCCGCCCGGAGCGGATGATGCGACGGGCCTCGGCCAGGGCGGGCGCGTGGCGGTAGTTGAAACCGACCCCGGTGGTGAGTCCGGCGCTGGCCGCTCCCTCGGCGATCTCGCGCGACTCGCCTGCGCTGCGACCCATCGGCTTCTCGATCCAGAAGTGCTTGCCGGCCGCGATGGTGTCGAGCGCGATCCGATGGTGGAGGAAGTTCGGGGCGCAGATCGACACCACGTCGACATCGGGGTGCGAGAGCAGTTCGCGGTAGTCGGCGGTGGTCTCGCGATATCCCAGGGCCCGGTTCGCGTGGTCGCGGCCGCCCTCGTCGGGATCGGCGGCGATCACGAGCTCGGGATGCTTCGGCAGCTCCGGGAAGAACTGGCGGGTGGCGAGGTACGCGCGCGAGTGCAGGCGCCCCATCCAGCCGACCGAGATCAGACCGACGCCCAGGGAGTTCTGGCTGTTCAAGGATGGCTCCTTCGTGTCATGAACGGCGATGTCCGCCACGGTGCTCGCCGCGCGAGCGATGCGGTTCCGTCGAGAGTACAAGGCGCGCCTCGCCGGCGGGTGTCCCGAAGTGGGGCAGCGCACCAGTGCCGCCCCGCTGCCGGGTGTGTCACATCGGCACATGCGGCGCGTGGATTGCGCTGCTCTACTGGAACGCAGGAATCGGCATCGCTGAGCACGAGGGAGTCCTGGCACCGATGAACGTACGCATTGATCGCAACGGTCCACGGCGGGTGCTCATCACGGGCGCGACCTCCGGGGTGGGGGAGGCCACCGCAAGGCTCTTCGCGGATGAGATCGCCGAGGTCGCTCTGCTCGCCAGACGCGGAGACGAGTTGCGGCGCGTTGCCGATGAGCTCGGCGGATCCTCGCACGTGTTCGTCGCCGATGTCGCCGATCCGGCGTCGGTGAGGTCGGCGGTGCGCGAGGCCATCGATGCGCTCGGGGGCCTCGACGTCGCGGTCAACGCCGCGGGCCTCGCCGGTTACGCCGCGCTCGAGGAGCTGGACGACGATATCTGGCGCCGCGTGATCGACACCAACCTGTCGGGCACGTTCACTGTGTCGCGCGAGGCGGGTCTCCACATGCGAGCCGCGGGTGGCGGCTCCATTGTGAACGTTGCATCCGATCTTGCGGGCATGGGCGTGGCCGGTCTCGCGCACTACTGCGCTTCGAAGGCGGGAGTGCTCGGACTCACTCGGGCGCTCGCATTGGAACTCGCGCCCAGGGTCAGGGTCAATGCCGTCTGCCCCGGACCGATCGACACGCGCATGATGCGCGTCGGGCTCGAGCAGGAGGCCGACCCCGAGACCGCGCTGCGCGAGAAGGAGGCCACCGTGCCGCTGCAACGGCTCGCTCACCCGGCCGAGGTGGCCCGTGCGATCCGGTTCCTCGCGGTGGAGGGCACCTTCGCCACCGGAACCAGCATGGCCTTCGACGGCGGGACTTCGGCCGCGTGATCCGGCCGGCCGTGCCGGAACGCCCCTCCCCGAGGAGGTACGCGTCACACCAACTTCCACCAGAGCAATCGACTAAGTGAGTTAAGGAGTGTCCAGGACAATGCAGAAGCCGGATACCAGTCATCTCCGCAGCGCGCAGTGGTTCGGTCCGAACGACCTGACCGGGTTCGTGCACCGCACTGCGATCCAGGCCGAGGGCATCTCGGGCTTCGCGATCAAGGACCGGCCCGTGATCGGGATCGCGAACTCCTGGTCGGAGCTCGTGAACTGCAACATCCACTTCAAGCTGCTCGCCGATGCGGTGAAGCGCGGCGTGCTGCTGGCCGGTGGTCTGCCGCTCGAGTTCCCCACGATCTCGCTCGGCGAGAGCCTTATGAAGCCCTCGGCCATGCAGTTCAGGAACCTCATGGCGATGGACGTCGAGGAGTCCATCCGTGCCTACCCGCTGGACGCCATCGTGCTCCTCGGCGGCTGCGACAAGACGGTCCCCGCTCAGCTCATGGGAGCCGCGAGCGCCGACGTGCCCACGATCATGCTGACCGGCGGCCCGCAGGAGCCCGCCTACTTCCGCGGCAAGCAGCTGGGTGTCGGCACCGACACCTGGAAGTATGCCGACGAGCTGCGCGCCGGCAAGATGACCCAGGCCGATTTCGACGAGCTGGAGGCCAACGCCAAGCCCACCGCCGGGCACTGCAGCGAGATGGGCACCGCCTCGACGATGACCTCGTTGGTCGAGGCGCTGGGGATGTGCCTGCCCGGCACGGCCTCGATCCCCGCCGTCCACGCCCGCCGCGCCTCGGCCGCCGAGGCCACGGGGCGTCGCGCCGTCGAGATGGCGCTCGCGGATGGGCCGAGGCCCAGCGAGGTGCTCACTCGGGAGGCCTTCGACAACGCGATCACGCTGCTCGTCGCCTCCGGCGGATCGACGAACGCCGTGGTGCATCTGCTGGCGCTCGCGCGGCGCGTGGGCATCGATCTGCAGCTCGACCGCTTCCACGAGATCTCGGAGCGCACGCCGCGCATCGTGAACGTGCGACCTTCGGGGGAGTACCTGGTGCAGGAGCTCTTCCGCGCCGGCGGAGTGCCGACGGTGCTCAAAGAACTCGATCCGCTGCTGCATGCCGACGCGATCACGGTCAGCGGCGAGCCGCTGCAGCACGGCTACGCGTCGGCTCCGGCGCCCGATGGAGTCGTGGTCAGCCGCCTCGACGATCCCTTCGACGCCGCGGGTGGCATCGCGGTGGTGCGCGGTACACTCGCGCCGCGCGGGGCGGTGATCAAGCGCAGCGCCGCCTCGTCGGAGCTCCTGCAGCATCGAGGCCGGGCGATCGTCTTCGACGGTATCTTCGACCTCGGCCGGCGCATCGACGATCCCGATCTGGACGTGACCGAGGACTCGGTGCTGGTGCTGCGCAATTGCGGCCCGGTCGGGGCGCCCGGCATGCCGGAGTGGGGGATGCTACCGATCCCGGAGAAGCTGCTGCGGCGCGGCATCAGGGACGTCGTGCGCATCTCCGACGCGCGGATGAGCGGCACCGCCTTCGGTACCACCGTGCTGCACGTCGCGCCCGAGGCCGCCGTGGGCGGCCCGCTCTCGATCGTGCAGGATGGCGACCCCATCGTGCTCGACGTCAAGAACCAGCGACTGGACCTCGACATCCCTGCCGAGGAGATCGAGCGCCGCCTCGCCGAGGTGCAGCTCCCCGAACCGCGGTACCGGCGGGGGTACGGGCGACTGTTCATCGACCATGTGCTGCAGGCCGACGAGGGCTGCGACTTCGACTTCCTGCAGGGGCTGCCCGACGAGGAGCCCCAGCGCATGCCCTATGGCCTCATCAGCGGATGGCAGGGCGGGTGGTGAGCGTGAAGAAGACCGACGAGGAGACCGACATGTCGAAGCCCAAGGTGATCGTGATCGTTCCGGCGGATCGCCCGGTGCCGCCGGTGGAGCGGCTGGCCGACGAGGCGGAGTTCGTGGTGGTGCGCACCGCCCAGGAGTTCCGGGCGGCTCAGGAAGGCGCGGAGATCCTGTTGTCGAACGATTTCAAGACCACCCTGCTGCGCGAGGTGGGCCCGGGCGGCCTGCGCTTCATCCAGACCTCCAGTATCGGCGTGGATCCGTTTCTCACCGCGGAGATCGTGCACAGCGACATCGTGCTCTGCAACACTCGCGGCGTCTGCGAGCGGCCGATCGCCGAGTGGATCCTGGGGGTGATCGTGATGTTCGCGAAGGATCTGCGCCGCACGATCGAGCTGCAGCAGGAGCGCCGATGGCTGCACCGCGAGACCGAGCCGGTGCTCGGGCGCCGGGTGCTGGTCGTGGGGCCGGGGCCGGTGGGCCAGGAGACGGTGCTGCTGCTGCGGGCGGCGGGCATGGAGGTCACCGTCGTCGGCCGCACTGCGCGGGAGGATCGCCGGCTGGGCCCGATCGCCGCGATCTCGGACCTCGACGCTCTGCTGACGGAGGCGGACGACGTGGTGCTCACACTTCCGCTCACCGAGGACACGCGCGGGCTGTTCGATGCGAAACGGATCGCGCGGATGCGAGCGGGGGCTCGGCTCGTCAACGTCGGCCGCGGCGCGGTGATCGTCGAGCAGGATCTTCTCGATGCCGTGGATTCCGGTCACCTCGCCGGTGCGGCCCTCGACGTCTTCGAACAGGAACCGCTGCTGGCGGACAGCCCGCTCTGGAGCCGGAGCAGCATCCTGGTCTCTCCGCACGCGTCGGGCGACCTGGTCGGCTGGCGAGGCCGAGTGGTCGAGCGTTTCGGGGAGAACCTCCGGCGTTGGAAGGCGGGGATGCCCCTGAACGATGTCGTCGATCTCCGGCAGATCGGTGTGACCGCTCCCGCGAACCGCTCGTGAGCGCCCTTCAGAGCTCGGGCCGATCCGTCGACCCGAATGACTCAAGCTGGGACAGCTGTGCTCGACGCACGCTCAGTATCTTGGTTCAGCATTGACCAGATACTCGACGACGGGGACGATATGACGAGCACGGCGAACCGCCCCGGTGATGGCGCGGCAAGGACAGAGGAGCAGCGGCTCCGCGGCAACATGGGAGTGGGCGAGCTCGTGATGAGCGTGCTCGCGTTCTCCTCGCCCCTGACGACGGTGGCGGGCTTCATCCCGGTGCTGCTGATCTTCAGCGGGCGCACCGCGCCGGGCATCTACCTCCTGCTCACGTTGATGCTCCTCATCTTCTCGGTGGGCTTCGTGCGGATGAGCCGCAGCGTCGAGAACCCCGGCGGGTTCTACTCCTTCGTGACGGCGGGCCTCGGCAGGCCGGCCGGTCTCGGCGGGGCGTTCCTGGCGCTCTTTGGTTACCTGTTCATCGGCTTCTTCGCGCCCTCGCTGTTCGCGGTGACGCTGCAGGGATTCGTGGTGAACACGCTGCACGGGCCCGACATCCCGTGGTACTGGTACGCCCTCGGCATCATCACCGTGACGACGGCTCTGGCCTACAACCGCATCGACCTCTCGGCGAAGGTGCTGACCACGGTCATGATCCTCGAGGTGATCGTGGTCGTGATCTTCGACCTGGCCGCCTTCGCCTCCAGCGGCGGCGGGGCCGAACGCAGCATCGGCTTCGCGCTGCCCTGGGTCGCGGACGCCGGCCTCGGCCTGGCGCTGCTGTTCGCGGTCGGCAACTTCTTCGGCTTCGAGGCCACGGTCATCTACCGCGATGAGGTGAGGAACCCGGAGCGCACCATTCCGCGGGCCACCTATCTCGCGGTGATCGGGATCGGCGTCTTCTACGCCGTCGCAGCCTGGGCCTACATCGCCTTCCTCGGCGCGGACGATGCGCAGGGCGCGGCCGAGGCGAACACGGTCAACCTGTTCAACGACGCGGCCACCTCGTTGATCGGCACGATCTTCGCCGATATCGCGGTGGTGCTCCTCATCACCTCGATCCTGGCTTCGATGCTCTCGATCCAGAACATCGCCGCGCGGTACAGCTTCTCGCTGGCTGCTGATCGTGCGCTGCCGGCATTCCTCGGACGCGTGCACTCCCGCCATGGATCACCGCACATCTCGGCGATCAGCATCGGCCTGATCTGGGGTGCGGCCACGGTGATCTTCACGGTGCTCGGGGTGGGACCCGACAGTCTCTACCCGATCGCCAGCGGCAGCGGGAGCTTCGCGATACTGCTGCTGATGTTCATCACGAGCGTCTCCGTGCTCGTCTTCTTCCTGCGGCGACGAGGTTCGGAACCGGCCTCGGTCTGGAAGAGCATCGTCGCCCCGCTCGTCAGCGCCGTATTCCTCGGGATCATCACCGTCCTGGCGATCACCAACTACTCCGCGCTGATCGACGGTTCGACGGTGCTCACGGTCGTGTTCATGACCTTCACCTTCGCGCTGTTCGCGGGCGGCGCCGTCTACGCGCTCGTACTGCGCGCCAAGCGGCCCGAGATCTACGCGAGGCTCGGCCGGCAGAAGGGCTGAGCGCATCGAGCTGAGAGCGCGGGGGCGATCGCCCCCGCGCTCTCAGCGCTGTAACCCCTCCGTTACCTCGAACTGTTCCAATCTGGTACAGCCGATCCGGGTGTCCGTCATTCAGAGTGGTTTCAAGTGGAACCCGCAGCATCGGCTCCCGCTTACCGCTCGGCCCCGGCATACGGGAGCCATGCACGACTCGCCACGACGAGGTGCTCGCTCGGCTTAGCGAGGAACGTGCCGCGTCGCCCATTCCATATGGCCATAGCTCAATCAATGACGAGGATGAGATGACCGAAACACCACCTTCGACCGAACCACTGGTCGAACTCAACAACATCAAGATCACGTTCGGCGCGGTCACCGCTCTCCGTGGCGTCAGCATCGACGTTCAGCCGGGGGAGACCTTCGCCCTGCTCGGAGACAACGCCGCGGGCAAGTCGACGCTGATGAAGGTGCTCACCGGCGTGTACCAGCCGGACTCCGGTTCGATCCGGCTCGACGGCAAGCCGGTCGAATTCCCCACGCCGGCGGTATCCCGCTCAGCCGGCATCGAGATGGTGTACCAGGACTTCGCGCTGGCGGACAACCTCGACGTGCGGACGAACATCTTCCTCGGCCGGGAACCGCAGAAGAACATCCTCGGCCCGTTCGTGCGGATCATCGACCGCAAGAGGATGGAGGCTGAGACCAACAAGGTGCTCGAGCGTCTCGACATCCCGATCAACCCACGACTCAAGGTGAAGCGCCTCTCAGGCGGGCAGCGGCAGGCCGTCGCGATCGGCCGGGCTCTCGCCTTCGACGCGCGGCTCATCGTCATGGACGAGCCGACGGCGAATCTCTCCGTGGCGAAGGTCGACAAGCTGATCGAGGTGACCCAGAAGCTCAAGGATCTGGGAATCGCGGTCATCATCATCACGCACCGTCTCGACGAGGCATTCGCCGTCGCGGATCGCTGCGCGGTGATGCGGCAGGGCGAGGTGGTGGGTCGCTTCCGCATGGACGAGATCACGGAGAGCGAGATCGCGCACCTGATCTCCCAGGGCACCCTGGAGGGCTACTCCGGGACCGCCGCCGCGATCCCCGACGAGCGACGCAAGATCGGCAGCACCACGGCCCCGAAGGCCGTCCCGAATGCGACCGAGGCAATCGGTCAGACGACGAACAGGAGCGAGGCGTGAGCACGAACACCGTCGCAGTCATGCTGCGCAAGGCGAACCCGGGCGAAGGCTCACGATCCACCAGATTCAAGCACTTCATCGGCGACTACGGGATACTGGTGATCTTCGCGCTGGTGCTCGTATTCCTCTCGATCGCCGCACCGAACTTCCTGACCGTCGACAACCTCGTCAATGTCGTGCGGCAGTCCTCGATCATCGGAATCATCGCGCTCGGAATGACGTTCATCATGATCACCGCAGGCATCGATCTGTCGGTGGGATCCGTCGTCGGCCTCGCGGGTATGGTGTTCGCGATTCTGGCCCCCGCGAGCGGCGGCGCGCTCTGGGTCCCGCTGGTCGCGGGGCTCGGGGTGGGCCTGCTCGTCGGCTTCGTGAGCGCCGCGCTCGTGGTGTGGGGGAAGATCCTGCCGTTCCTCGCGACTCTTGCCACGATGGCGATTGCCCGCACTGCTGCCCTCGTGATCACCGACGGCCAGGTGGTCTCCGGGCTCAGCGAGCCGGCCGAGTGGCTCGGTTCCGGTTTCATCGGACCGATCCCCGTTCCGGTGATCATCTTCGTCGTCGCGGCCCTGATCTGCGACTTCGTGCTGAGCCGGACGAAGTTCGGGTCGCACGTCTACGCGGTCGGCGGCAATGAGGAGTCCTCGAAGAAGGTGGGCATTTCGGCGGGTCGCGTGCTCTTCACTGTCTACCTCATCGGAGGAGCTCTCGCCGCGCTCGGCGGACTCGTGCTCACCGCCCGCCTCAACGGTGCGGCGCCCACGGCGGGTCTCACCTACGAGCTGCAGGTGATCGCGGCCGTGGTGATCGGCGGTACCAGCCTCTTCGGCGGCGTCGGGACGATCCGCGGCACCGTGATCGGAGTGCTGCTGCTCGGCGTCGTGATGAACGGTATGAACCTGCTCGGCGTCTCCTCCTACTACCAGCAGGGAGTGCAGGGCCTCATCCTGGCGCTCGCCGTGCTGCTGAACCGCTGGAAGTCGGACTGATCCGCGGCTCCGCGACCGAATGACCGAAACACACTGAATACACGAATGCACTGAAGGGAACCATCATGACAATGCGACGACGCTTTGCCGCCGCGGCCGCACTGATAGCGGCAGGGACACTGACCATCACGGCTTGCGCCGGGGGCAGCTCCGGGCAAGAGGACCCCGGCGCGGAGGAGTCCTACGACATCGGCGTCGTGGTGCTCGACCTGCAGGACCCCGACCTCGCTCGTATGACCGAGGCCATGGAGAAAACAGCCGGGGAAGAGGGAGTCACGCTTCGCGTCACCGACTCCAAGAAGGACGTCGCGTCGGAGCTCAACCAGGTCGAGGACCTGATCACCCGCCAGGTCGACGCCGTGATCCTGCAGCCGCTCGACGGTGAAGCCAGCCAGAACGCGGCCAATCGGGTTATCGACGCGGGCATTCCACTCTTCATATTGTCTACTGAGTTCGCAGAGGGCGCCGACGTGGGATACGAAAGCTACATCGGCGTCGACGACACTCTCGCGGGTGAGATGCAGGCTGAATACCTCAACAAGATCCTCCCCGAAGGCGGTGACATCGTCGTCGCGGCCGGTATCTACGGCGCCTCATGGACTGATCGCCGTTTGTCAGGCTTTAACAGCAAGCTCAACGACAATTTCAACATCGTCGCTGAGTTTCAGGCGAAGGGCAGCCGTGACGAGGCTAAGCGCAACATGGAGGACACCCTCCAGCGCTTCGGCTCCGGTGAGATCGTGGCCTTGGTCGCGAACAACGACGAGATGGCCATCGGTGCCGCATCAGCGATCAGGGATGCCGGACGCACGGACGAGTTCAAAGCGGTTGTTGGAGTCGACGGCACACCACCGGCCGTCGCGGCCATTTTGGCTGGCGACATGACTGCGACCGTTCGTCAAGACTCCGCCGGGCAGGGGGTCGAAGCGGTGAAGGTCGTGCGTTCCTTCCTGCAGGGCGAGTCGGTTAAAGACCGCTATACCCTTCCATTCACGCTTATCACTGAAGAGAACGCTGCCGAGTTCGAGGAGTAGGCGGCTGCAGGCGTCTAAAATTACGACAGGAGAACGGCGGCATGCCGAGTATCGAGGACGGATCCGCTGGCGCAGCTCACCTGCTTGACAGGCTCCGCGAGCGCGGCATCGAGGTGGACGACTCAGCCCGACGGCGGTCCGAGTACTCCTACGACGCATCTAACTACCGCGTCAGGCCTATGGCGGTCGCCTTCCCATCGAGCGTTGAGCAGGTCCGAGAGATCCTGCGGGGCTGCACCGTGTCCGGTGTTCCCGTGACGACCCGCGGCGGCGGAACCTCCATGGCGGGGAACGCGGTGGGAGACGGCGTCGTCGTGGACCTGTCGCGGAGCATGAACTCGATCGGGGAGCTCGACGTCGCCTCTCGAACGATCTGGGTCGATGCCGGTGTCGTACTCGGCGACCTCCGCGCTCGAGTCGAGAAGCTCACCGGTGGAGAGCTGACCTTCGCTCCTGACCCCTCCTCCGTGACCCGCGCTACGATCGGCGGGTCCATCGGCAATGACGCCTGCGGGAACCATTCCGTCGCGTATGGGAGGATGACGCATCATCTTCAGGAGATCGCACTGGTCACGGCGGACGGCGCCTATCTCCTCGCCGGGAGCGGGGGCGTGTGCGCCGTCGATGATCAAGACGACTACTCTGTCTCGCGGGCTGAGCAGCTGAGCACCGAACTGCGGATGCTGGTGCAGAGCAATCTCGCATCGATCCGGATCGAACTGGAGACGATTCCCCGCCAGGTCTCCGGCTACCATCTGGGCCGGCTGCTCCCCGAGCATGGTTTCGACGTCGCACGCGCGCTGGCGGGCAGCGAAGGGACCTGTGCGCTGGTGGTCAGGGCGAAGGTGGGCCTGGTGCCGAAGCCCACTGCTACCGCTCTCCTTTGCCTCGGGTACCGGGACACGGTGGCCTCGGCGCGTGATGTGACGGCCATTCTGGAGAGGAGGCCGAGCGCAATCGAGGGGATCGACCTCTCCGTAGTCGACATCATGCGCCATCGCAGAGGGGCGACGACTGTGGACTCCATCCCGCAGGGTGCGGCCTTCCTGATGGTGGAGTTCTCGGGGGATACCATCGAGCAGGCCGGTGCGGACTGTGAGAGTCTGCTCGAGACGTTGCGCACGGCCGGTCGTGTGGTCGGCCACTCCGTCGTCACCGACCCCCAGGAGTGCGCGAAGCTCTGGCGCGTGCGCGAGGATGGCGCCGGCCTCTCCTCCCGACGGGTTGACGGCGTGCAGACTTGGCCCGGTTGGGAGGATTCGGCGGTGGCGCCTGAGCGGCTCGCTGATTACCTCTCCGAACTGCTGTCGCTGATCGACGCATACGGGTACACGGCATTCATGTACGGCCACTTCGGTGCTGGCTGCATCCACATGCGAGTGGACTACGACCTGCGCAGCCCGTCCGGACAGCGGGCGTTCGAGGACTTCACGCGGGAGGCAGCCGCGCTTGTCGTATCGCACGGCGGCTCGCTCTCCGGCGAGCACGGTGATGGGAGGGCCCGAAGCGAGCTGTTGGACGTGATGTACTCGAGCGAGATGATCGCGCTCTTCCGGGCCTACAAACACGCGTGGGATCCGGAGGGGCTGCTCAACCCCGGAATCATCGTCGACCCGGAACCGTTATCCGAGGCGCTCGCCCTCGACGGTGTGCCGAAGCCGGGTCCGACCCCCGGCACGGAGAGCTACATCGTCGAGACGGTGACGCTCGGGCTCTCGATCTCTTCTGGCTACACGCTTCCGCTGGCCAGTCCGTTCGTCGGCAACGCCCACGCGTGCATCGGCGTGGGAAGGTGTCGAGCGTCGTCGGGCGGGTTCATGTGTCCGAGCTACCGCGCGTCCAGAGACGAGAAGGACTCCACGCGAGGCCGAGCTCGAGTCCTGCAGGAACTCGTCCGCACGAATGGCAACAGCGTGCGCGGCTGGGCGAGCCCAGAGATACGAGACGCGCTCGACCTGTGCCTCTCCTGCAAGGCCTGTTCATCGGATTGCCCGACGGGTGTGGACATCGCCGAAGCCAAGTCGCAACTCGTGGACGAGCACTACCGGGGCCGGATCCGTCCCTTCACCCACTACTCGATCGGGTGGTTGCCTCGTTGGCTTCCGATACTCACGAGGGTCGCGGCGATCGCCAATTTCGGTGCGCGCATTCGAGCCTCCCGGGCTCTTGGCGAGTGGCTGGGCATCAGCGCCAGACGCTGCCTCCCGGCCTTTGCGAGCGCCGGGGAGATTCGCAGGAGGATGGATGAGGCCGGACTCGTAGAGGGAGCCGACGTGCTGCTCTTCGCCGACAGCTTCACCAAGGCATTCAGACCCGAGGTGATTCCGGCCGCGGCCCGGATGCTGCGCGACGCTGATCGCTCAGTCGGGTGCTCCCCCGATGCGTGTTGCGGGCTGACCTGGATCTCAACGGGTCAGCGCGACGGGGCTCGCCGCCGCTTGGAACGGCTGATCCAGCGGTTCGATGATGGGACCGACCGAGACATCGTGGTTCTGGAGCCGAGCTGTGCCGCAACGATCCGCGATGAGGGTCCGAAGCTCGTCGGGGGAGGTGCTTCACAGCGGGTGGCGGATCGTGTGAGATCGTTTGCGGTGGTCGTCGATGAGGCCATAGAGAGGGGCTGGCGCCCGAAGGCGGCCCCGCCTGCCGCTGCAGTGCTGCAGACGCACTGTCACGAGTACGCCGTCTTCGGCTCGGGCGCGCAGAAGCGGGTGCTCCAGGCGTGGGGGGTGTCGGAGGTGGTGGAGTCCTCATCCTGCTGCGGCGTGGCCGGAAACTTCGGTTTCGAGGCGGAGCATTTCGATATGTCGATGAAGGTCGCCGAGCATTCGATAGTGCCCGCATTGGAGGCCGCCGACAGCGCGGCTCTCGTGCTCACAGACGGCTTCAGCTGCACCATGCAGGTGGCTCAGATCGATCCACGGCGTGCGGGCCAGCACCTCGCTATCGCGCTGGACCCGGGGGAGTCTCCCCGAGGTCGACCGAAGGCATCGATGTGATAAACTAATCGCTGGCCAACATCGCTCCTGCCGCAGGCTGCAGGCGGGAAGCGCATGGCAGGCGCCCTGTAGCCGGGTTTCTGCAGTGGTCGTTCCCTCACCGAAGAACGGTGCGCTGCGTCGCGTGCATGACTCGTTCATGCGGGCGCAGCCTGGCCGAGAGAACACGCGGCTCGATCCCGATCCGCAATCAGAAACCCGAAAGGACCCACGTGTCGACCACGTCGCGTACCCGCTCCAAGACCCGCCTGAGCCGCTCGCTCGGGATCGCCCTCACACCGAAGGCCGCGCGCTACCTCGAGAAGCGCCCCTACGGCCCCGGCCAGCACGGCCGCACCAAGCGCAAGAGCGACAGCGACTACGCGGTGCGCCTGCGCGAGAAGCAGCGCCTGCGGGCGCAGTACGGCATCCGCGAGAAGCAGCTGCAGATCGCGTTCAGCGAGGCGCGCCGCCAGGACGGCCTGACCGGTGAGAACCTGGTCGAGCTGCTCGAGATGCGCCTCGACGCGCTCGTGCTGCGCGCCGGCTTCGCCCGCACCACCGCGCAGGCCCGTCAGCTCGTCGTGCACCGCCACATCCTCGTCGACGGCAAGATCGTCGACCGCCCCTCATTCCGCGTGAAGCCGGGCCAGCTCATCCACGTCAAGGAGCGCTCGGAGGGCCTCGAGCCCTTCCAGGTCGCCGCTGCCGGCGGTCACGCCGAGGTGCTGCCGAACGTTCCCGGTTACCTGGAGGTCGAGCTCGACAAGCTCCAGGCCCGCCTGGTCCGTCGTCCGAAGCGCGCCGAGGTCCCCGTGACCTGCGAGGTGCAGCTCGTGGTCGAGTACTACTCGGGCCGCTGAGCGCCCGAGCGCTGCAGAGGGGCGCCGCAATCCGCGCGATCGGGTTGCGGCGCCCCTCTGCGTTCGGGGAGCGCCTGAGAGCCGGTCAGGGGCTACCGCTAAGCTTGGGGGAGGCTTCCCGCGCGGCCCGTCCGCCGTGCCCGAACGAACGTGGAGGAATCTGACATGCGTAGACTGCTGTGGCTCTTGGCCGGTGCGGTACTGGGCTTCATCGCGGCCCACTTCGTGGACCAGACGCCTGAGGGGCGTCGCTTCTTCGCCCGCGTGAACCGGGGCGTCGCGGAGTTCAACCGCGCCTTCTCGACGGGCTATCACGAGGTCGAGCAGGCCGCCGAGGATCTGGTCGACGACGTCGAGGAGGCGTTGCAGAAGCTGCGCGACAGGGACGGCGCGAGCTGACCCGCCCGTCCCGCACTCCCGCCGCCCCGACACCGACCTCAGAAAGACGCCCCACGGATGCAGACCGCTGAAATCCATCGCCGCTGGCTCGACTTCTTCGAGAGACGGGGACACACCGTCGTGCCTTCGGCGTCGCTCGTGAGCGACGATCCCAGCCTCATGTTCACGGTCGCCGGGATGGTGCCCTTCGTGCCGTACCTCTCGGGCATCGTCCCCGCGCCGTATCCGCGCGCCACGAGCGTGCAGAAGTGCATCCGCACCAACGACATCGATGAGGTCGGCAAGACGCCGCGTCACGGCACCTTCTTCCAGATGTGCGGCAACTTCTCCTTCGGCGACTACTTCAAGGAGGGGGCGATCCGCTTCGCGTGGGAGCTGCTCACCACGAGCGAGGAGGAGGGCGGGCTCGGCTTCGACCCGAAGGACCTCTGGGTCACCGTCTACGAGGACGACGACGAGGCCCTCGCGCTGTGGAAGCGGCACTCCGCGCTGCCCGACGAGCGCATCCAGCGCCTGGGCAAGGATACGAACTACTGGTCGACGGGCCAGCCCGGCCCCGCGGGCCCGTGCTCCGAGATCTTCTTCGACATGGGTCCCGAGTACGGCGTCGACGGCGGCCCGGCCACCGACGACGACCGCTACGTGGAGATCTGGAACCTGGTGTTCATGCAGTACGAGATCGCAGACGTCAAGTCGAAGACCGACTTCGCGATCGTCGGCGAGCTGCCGAACAAGAACATCGACACCGGCCTGGGGCTCGAGCGCGTCGCCTTCATCAAGCAGGGCGTGCAGAACATGTACGAGATCGACCAGGTGCGGCCGGTGCTCGACCGCGCCGCCGAGCTGGCCGGCAAGGCGTACGGCGCGAATCACGACGACGACGTGCGCCTGCGGGTCATCGCCGACCACGTGCGCAGCGGCCTCATGCTCATCGCCGACGGCGTCACCCCGTCGAACGAGGGGCGCGGTTACATCCTGCGCCGCCTGCTGCGCCGCGTGATCCTGTCGATGCGCCTGCTGGGCGTCGACGGCCCCGCCTTTCCCGAGCTCTTCCCCGTGTCGCGCGACGCGATGCGGGCGGCCTACCCCGAGGTGGCGCGCGACTTCGACTTCATCTCGCGCGCGGCGTACGCAGAGGAGCGGACCTTCCTGCGCACGCTCGCGTCGGGCATCCAGATCCTCGCCGCCGCCGTCGACGGCGCGAAGGCCGGGGGCGCGGCCGTGCCGGGCGACACCGCCTTCCTGCTGCACGACACGCACGGCTTCCCGATCGAGCTGACGCTCGAGATCGCGGAGGAGGCGGGCGTCGCGGTGGATCGCGACGTCTTCGCGTCGCTCATGCGGGAGCAGCGGGAGCGCGCCAAGGCCGATGCGAAGGCCAAGAAGGGGCAGCGCGCCGACCTCTCGGTGTACCGGGAGCTGCGGGGCATGGGGGAGACGCTCTTCGTCGGCTACGACGAGCTGAGCCACGAGAGCCGGGTGCTGGGCATCGTGGTCGGCGGCGCGCCGGCGAGCGAGGCCCGCGAGGGCGAGATCGCCGAGATCGTGCTGGCCGAGACGAGCCTGTGGGCCGAGTCGGGCGGTCAGGACTCCGATCAGGGCGTGATCGTGGGCGACGGCTTCGAGGCCGAGGTGCTCGACGTGCAGAAGCCGGTGCCCGGCCTCATCGTGCACACCGCGAGGGTGACGGTCGGCACGGTGGGCGTCGGCGCCCGCGCGGAGACCCGCGTCGACGCCGACTACCGGCGCGGCGCGACGCAGGCCCACTCGGGCACGCACGTGGTGCACGCGGCGCTGCGCGAGGTGCTCGGCCCGAACGCCCACCAGGCGGGCTCGTACAACAAGGCCGGCTACCTGCGCCTCGACTTCACGCACGGCGACGCGCTCTCGGCCGAGACCAGGAGCGAGATCGAGGAGGTCTCGAACCTCGCGATCCGCTCCGACTACCGGGTCGTCACCCGCGAGATGCCGCTCGACGAGGCGAAGGCGCTGGGCGCCATGGCGCTCTTCGGGGAGAAGTACGGCGACCGGGTGCGGGTGGTCGACATCGGCGGCCCGTGGTCGCGCGAGCTCTGCGCGGGCACCCACGTGGCGAGCTCGTCGGAGATCGGCATGATCAGCCTCGTCTCGGAGAGCTCGGTGGGGTCCACGAACCGCCGCATCGAGTCGCTCGTGGGCATGGAGGCCTTCCGCAACTTCGCGGCGGAGCGCATGATCGTGCAGCAGCTCACGAGCGGGCTGAAGGTGCCGCGCACCGAGCTCGTCACGAAGGTGCGGGATCTCGGCGCGCAGCTGCGCGCCGCGGAGAAGAGGATCGCGGCGCTCGAGGCCGAGAAGCTCACGCAGCGGGTGCCCGAGCTGCTGGCCGCGGCCGAGGAACTCGGCGGCGTGCGCGCGGTGCTCGCCCCGCTGGGCCGCGTCGGCTCGGCCGACGACCTGCGCGGTCTCGCCCTGCAGCTGCGCGACCGTCTCGGCTCGGAGCCGGGCGCGGTGGTGCTCGCCGGCGAGGTGCCCGCGGGCGACGGCGAGGGCAAGCCCGTCGTGATCGCCGCGACGACCGCCGCGGCGCGCGATCGCGGCGTCCGGGCGGGGGATCTCGCGAAGCTGGGGGCGCGGGTGCTCGGCGGCGGCGGCGGCGGCAAGCCCGACCTGGCGCAGGGCGGCGGCACCGATCCCGCGAAGATCGACGGCGCGCTGGCCGAGATCCGGCGGAGCCTGGCGGGCTAGTGCGCAGCGGCGTGCGGCTCGGAGTCGACGTGGGCAGGGCCCGCATCGGCGTGGCCCGAAGCGACCCGCACGGCATGCTCGCGACCCCGGTCGAGACCGTGCCGCGCGATCCCGGCGGCGACGCCGACCTGACGCGCATCGCCGAGATCGCGGCGGAGCTCGAGGTACTCGAGGCCGTGGTGGGGCTGCCGCTGAACCTCAGGGGGGAGCGCACCCCCTCCACCGAGGACGCCGAGCGGTTCGCGCGGCTCTTGGCGGAGCGCCTCGCGCCGCAGCGGATCGCGGTGAGGCTCGTCGACGAGCGACTATCGACCGTGTCTGCGCAGGGGCACCTGCGGCAGGCCGGCAAGAAGACCAGGCAGAGCCGATCCGTTATCGATCAGGCGGCCGCGGTGGTGATCCTGCAGCACGCGCTCGACATCGAGCGCTCGCGGGACGAGGCACCGGGCCGAGCGGTCGAGGCGGAGCGGCCCGAGGAGGAAATCCAGACATGAACGCTCGCACACGAGGAGAATCCCGGAGCATCGGAAGGCGGGTCCTCATATCGCTGCTCGTGACGGTGGTGCTGCTCGGCGGACTCGCCGCGGCCGGCGGCTACCTCTGGGCGCAGTTCGGGGGGCAGATCTCGCAGGCGCTCGGCTGGACGAGCAACGACTACGAGGGCGGGGGGAAGGGCGAGACCGTCGTCGTGATCACCAAGGGCGAGATCGGCGAGGACATCGCCGCGTCGCTGGCCGAGGCCGACGTCGTGAAGACTCCCGAGGCCTTCACCGAGCTGCTGCTCGCGAACCCCGACGTGCAGTTCCTTCCCGGCTCGTACCGCCTGAAGCTGCAGATGAGCTCGCAGGCGGCGCTCGACGCGTTGCAGGATCCCGCGAACCGCATGGCGTTCACCGCGATGATCCCCGAGGGCAAGACCGTCGACCAGACCCTCGAGATCATCTCGGCGGGCGCCGACATTCCGCTCGAGGAGCTGCAGACGGCGGCTCAGGATCCGTCGGCCTACGAGCTGCCGGAGGGGGTCGCCAGCCTCGAGGGCTGGCTGTTCCCCGCCACCTATGAGTTCGAGGAGAACACGACCGGTGCCCAGGCGATCTCGCGCCTCGTGCAGGAGCAGAAGGCCGTGCTCGACGAGCTCGGCGTCGCCGTCTCGGACCGCGAACGGGTGCTCACGATCGCGGCCATGGTGCAGCGGGAGGCCGGTCGGGTCGAGGACTTCGGCAAGGTGTCGCGCGTCATCCAGAACCGCCTCGACCAGGGCATGAAGCTGCAGATGGACTCCACGGCGCAGTACGGCATGGGGCAGCAGGACGACGGCAGCGTCTGGTCGACCGATGAGGCGCTGGCCGACGACAACCCGTGGAACACCTACGTGCGCGAGGGCCTGCCCCAGGGGCCGATCGCCAACCCCGGTCGCGACGCGATCGCCGCCGCGGTCAGCCCGGAGGCGGGGGACTGGCTGTACTTCGTCGCGGTGAACCTCGACACGGGGGAGTCGGTGTTCTCGACGACCGTCGAGGAGCACAACGCCGCCGTCGAGCGGCTGAACCAGTGGTGCGCCGCGAATCCCGGCAAGGGCTGCTAGTGGCGAGCAGCGGCGCGGAGCCCGGTGACGGCGTGCTGCGGGAGCGGCTCGCCGTGCTGGGATCTCCGATCGCCCACTCGAGGTCGCCCGCGATCCACTCGGCCGCCTACGAGGTACTCGGGCTCGACTGGGACTACGGCAGCCGGCGGCTCGAGGCCGACGGGCTCCGGGGCTTCCTGCGGTCGTGCGGGCCGGAGTGGCGGGGCTTCTCGCTCACGATGCCGCTCAAGGAGGAGGCGCACCGGATCGCGTCGGTGCTGGATCCCGTCGCCGAGGAGAGCGGCGTCGTCAACACGCTGCTGCGGATCGCGAGCGGCGTCGACGGCGTTCCCCGGTGGGCGGGCTTCAACACCGACGTCGCCGGGCTCGCGGCGGCGATCCGGGACGCGGGACTCGACGCGACGAGCACGATCGTGATCGGGTCGGGAGCGACCGCGGTCTCGGCGATCCTCGCGGCCAGGCGGCTCGGGGCCGCGCTGGTGACCGTGCTGGCCCGCAACCTCGAAGCCGGGAGCGGCCTCGCCGAGCGCTTCCGCGGCACGCGTGAACCGGGATCGGCGACGGCGCTGGAGGTCGAGGCGCGCGGACTCGAGTCGACCGCGCCACCGGCGACGCTCGTCATCTCGACGCTCCCGGGCCCCGCGGGCGACGCGCTCCAACTGCCGGCGCGGATCACCTCGATCCCGCTCTTCGACGTCGCCTACGACCCCTGGCCGTCGCCGCTCGCCGAGCGCTGGCGGGCGGCGGGGGGCGAGGCCCACCCCGGCACCGCGATGCTCGTGGAGCAGGCCGTGATCCAGATCCGCGTCTTCGCGAACGGCGATCCGGGGTCGCCGCTCGCCGACGAGGATCGCGTGCGCGACGCCATGCAGCACGCCGCGGCGCGCTCGCTCTGAGGCTTTCGCCCCCGGTTCCGTCGATGCGTGCGATCGCCCGGCCCTCCGCGCATGTGGGAGGATAGAGGGTATGCTGCGTTGGCTGACCGCCGGAGAATCTCACGGCCCCGAACTGATCGCTGTCCTGGAGGGGCTGCCCGCCGGCGTCCCCGTCTCGCTCGACGGGATCCGCGAGGATCTCGCGCGGCGCAAGCTCGGGTACGGTCGCGGCTCGCGCATGAAGTTCGAGCAGGACGAGCTCCACCTGTCGGGCGGCGTCGTGCAGGGGGTCTCGATCGGCGGCCCCGTCGCGATCCGCATCGGCAACACCGAGTGGCCCAAGTGGACCGAGGTGATGAGCGCGGAGCGGAGCGAGCTCTCGGAGAAGTCCCGCGGCCGCGGTGCCCCGCTCACCCGCCCCCGCCCCGGGCACGCCGACCTCGTCGGCATGCAGAAGTACGGCTTCGACGAGGCGCGCCCCGTGCTCGAGCGCGCCAGCGCCCGCGAGACCGCCGCTCGGGTCGCGCTCGGCGCCGTCGCGCGCGCCTTCCTCGCCGAGCTGGGCATCCGGCTCGTGAGCCACACCGTCGCGCTCGGCGAGATCGCCGCGCCCCCCGACGGCGCCCTCCCGCGCCCCGAGGACGTCGCCGCGCTCGACGCCGACCCGCTGCGCTGCTTCGACGCCGCGACGAGCGCGCGCATGGTCGAGGAGGTCGACGACACGAAGAAGTCGGGCGACACGGTCGGCGGCGTCGTCGAGGTGCTGGCCTACGGCCTGCCGCCCGGGCTCGGCTCGTACGTGCACTGGGACCGCCGACTCGATTCGCGCCTCGCGGGCGCGCTCATGGGCATTCAGGCCATCAAGGCGGTCGAGGTGGGCGACGGCTTCGAGACCGCGCGCCGCCGAGGCTCGGTCGCGCACGACGAGCTGCACATCGAGGACGGCCGCATCGCCCGCGGCACCGGCCGGGCCGGCGGCATCGAGGGCGGCATGACGACCGGCCAGGTGCTGCGCGTACGGGCCGGCATGAAGCCCATCGCCACGGTGCCGCGCGCGCTCCCCACCGTCGATGTCGTGGCCGGCGAGGAGGCCAGGGCGCATCATCAGCGCAGCGACGTCTCGGCGGTGCCCGCCGCGGGAGTCGTGGCCGAGGCCATGGTGGCGCTCGTGCTCGCCGACGCGGTCGCCGAGAAGTTCGGCGGCGACAGCGTGGGCGAGACGAAGCGCAACCTCGTGAGCTATCTGGCGGCGATCCCCGAGCGGCTGGCGACCGTCGTCGAATCGTGAACGCGCACCGGCGGGCCCAGCGAGCCGCCGGGCCCCCCGCCCAACGGCCCAAGCCGGGGCCGCCCACGGTGCCGCTGCTGCTGCCGCACGCTCCGTACGGCGGCGGCGGACGGGCCCGGCGTCGCCGCAGGCGGCCCGGATCCCGCCTGCCGCAGCGCCCGATCGTCTTCATCGGGCCCATGGCGGCGGGCAAGACCAGCCTGGGCAAGCGCGTGGCGCGCGAGCTCGGCATCCCGTTCGTCGACACCGACGCGATGTTCGTGCGGCGGCACGGGGTGATCGCGGATTTCTTCGCGAGGCACGGGGAGGCCGAGTTCCGCAGGCTCGAGGCGGAGCTGATCGCGGAGGAGCTCGCGACGCCGGGAAGCCGCATCGTAGCGCTCGGCGGCGGCGCGGTGATCGCGGAGAGCACGCGCCGCCTGCTGGAACAGCACCCGGTCGTGCTGCTCATGACCACGCAGGAGGCCGTGCTGCGGACCGCGAACCTCTCCCGCAGGCCGCTGCTGCGCGACGATCCGGAGGCCTGGGGGCGCATCCTCGAGGAGCGCCGGCCGTTCTACGAGGCCGTGGCCGACGTGACCTACCGAACCGATCGCGCCACGAAGGAGCAGCTCGCCCTGCGCATCGCCCAGTGGGCGCGCGGGCGCGCGAAGAAGTACGACGAGAGGGAGCAGTAGATGAGCGACGCGACCGTCATCCGGGTGACCGGAGAGAGCGAGTACGCCGTGACCGTGGGCCGAGGGGTGCTCGATCGGGTGCCGGATGCGCTCGGCGAGCGGGTGGCGAAGGTGCTCATCGTGCACACGGCCACGGTCGGCAAGCTCGCCGACGATCTGCGCGCCGCGCTGCAGCAGCGCTACGGGCAGGTGCTGCTCGCCGAGGTGCCGGACGCCGAGGCGGCTAAGCGGGTCGAGGTGGCCGCGTTCTGCTGGCAGATCATGGGCCAGGCCGACTTCACGCGCACCGACGCGGTGATCGGGCTCGGCGGGGGAGCCGTGACCGACCTCGCCGGCTTCGTCGCGGCGACCTGGCTGCGGGGGGTCCGACTCGTGCAGGTCCCCACCACGGTGCTCGGGATGGTCGACGCCTCCGTCGGCGGCAAGACCGGCATCAACACGGCGGAGGGCAAGAACCTCGTCGGCTGCTTCTACGCCCCCGCCGCGGTGATCTGCGACCTGGACCTGCTGGCGACACTGCCCAAGAACGAGATCCTCGCGGGCTTCGCCGAGGTCGCGAAGTGCGGCTTCATCGCCGAGCCCGAGATCCTCGACCTCATCGAGGCCGATGCGGGCCGCGCCACCGATCCCGCGACCCCCGAGTTCCAGCGGCTCGTCGAGCTCTCGATCGGCGTGAAGGCCCGCGTCGTCTCCGAGGACTTCCGCGAGGGCGGGCTGCGCGAGATCCTCAACTACGGGCACACCCTGGGCCACGCGATCGAGCACGCCGAGCGGTACCAGTGGCGGCACGGCGTGGCCATCTCGATCGGCATGATGTACGCGGCGGAGCTCGGGCGGATGGCCGGCTCGCTCTCCGACGAGGCCGTCGAGCGGCACCGCCGCGTGCTCTCCTCGCTGACGCTGCCGCTCTCGTACCCCGGAGGCCGGTGGGCGGGGCTGCTCGCCGCCATGCAGCGCGACAAGAAGGCGCGCGCCGGCATGCTGCGCTTCATCGTGCTCGACGACATCGCGAAGCCGCGGGTGCTCGCGGGGGTCGACGAGTCGATGCTGCAGTTCGCGTACCAGGAGATCGCGGGCTGACCGCGGCTAGCCGATCCGGAAGCCCTGCCCCTCCAGGATCAGCGCGAGCACGCGCCGGTCCTCCCGGTGCATCACGCCCTCCACGAAGCGCGTGAGGGCCCGGTCGAGCGTCACGGATCCCGCGCTCCCCGCGACCTTCTGCAGCACGGCGACGAGCGTGCGCGGCGCGAGCACGGCCTCCTCCAGGCCTGGCCGGCCGTCGATCTCCCGCTCCGTGCTCACGTACTCCCCGAAGCCTTCGCCGTGCTCTCCGGCGAAGACCTGCTGGCTGATGAACGCCGCGCGCGCCACGCGGAAGAGGTCGTCGGCGGAGACCTCTTCGGGCAGTCTGCCGTGCGGGTCGACCACCGCGGCCGCGGCGAGCAGGGCGTTCTCGCCGGGGAAGTCCTCGTAGCCCAGGCCCGTGTCCGGGTAGTGCACGCGGTAGGCGTTCGCTCCGAAGCGGTTGACCAGCTCGGCGCTGAGCCGGTCGAGGCCGCGATACCGGTGCGGCGTCTGCTCGTTGGCGGTCGCGAGGATCGCGAACCCCGGGGCGATCCCCACCTCCCGACCCGCGTCCTCCTGCACGCCGAGGGCGTCGCCCGGGCGCAGCTGCAGGATCCGGTTGAGCCGCTTCAGGAACTCGGCGGGCATCGCGTTGACCTCGTCGAGGATCACCGGGCGCCCCTCGGCCATGGCGCGCAGCAGCGGTCCGCGCACGAACGCGCTCACGGTGGCGCCCCCCTCGCCTCGCAGCTCGTGCGTGCCGATGAGCTGGGCGCTCGTGATGTCTCCGTAGCCGGAGACGAGCTCGGGATCCCGATCCGCGACCGCTCGCGCCAGGTGCTCGGCGAGCGCTGTCTTCGCACCGCCCGTCTCGCCGACGAGCAGCACCGGCTCGCCGCGCAGTATCGCGGGCAGCGCCTCGGCGATGATGCCGCGCATCTGGTCCGTGAGCAGCAACCCCTCGCGCAGCTGGCGTCGCGCCTCGCGCAGCCGCAGCGCGCCGAGCGCGTCGAGCAGCGCGTCGCGCTGCCCGGCGGCGGTGACGGCGGAGCGCCAACCCGGATCCGCGTCAACCGCGGGCGCGCGCAGTGCGGCGATCCTCGCGCGCTCCGACGCCGTGAGGGAGCGACCGCTCGCGATCGCGCGGGAGACGATGCCGTCGGCCTCCGCGCGCAGCCGCGCTCGCCCCTCGGCCTCCCGCCTGAACGCCACCGCGACCCGCAGGGCTCCCGCCCGCTCCGCCAGCGCGCGCTCCACGGCGGCCCGGTGCTCCGGGTGCTCGAGCACCGCATCGAGCCGATCCTCGAGCGCGCGGAGGTCGCGGAGGTGGTCCGCCGTCTCGGCGCTCTCCGGAGCCGCGGCGGCGAGCGCGCGGCGCACGCGCAGTCGTTCGTCGGCGAGGGCCCGGGCCTCGCGCAGCGCGGGATCCGCATCGAATGCCAGCATGCCAGTCACGCTACCACCCGGGCCGGGGGCTCCGGCCGGGTAGTGTGAGGGCATGGAGGCGCGAGAGGGTCTGCAGGCCGTCGGGGCGCTGCTCGGGGTCGGGGTCACGGTCGCTGACGACGAGTCGTGGGAGCTGACGCTGCGGGCCGACGCGCGGCCGGAGTTGCGCGTCGGTCTCGGCTGGTACACCGCTCGCGGGCACGGACGCGAGGAGGCCGTGGCGCTCGCGGTGCTGCAGCTGTGGGAGAGCGTGCGCGGCGCGCGGAGGGCGCCGGATCGGGCCCGTCGGGCCCGGTCGGTCGTCGCGGCGCGGCCCGAGATCGAGCCCCTCGTGTCGGCGGTGTTGCGCCTGCAGGCCGCCGCCGAGGTGCTCGCGGCGATGCCGGGGCTGCGCGCGCGACTCGTCGCCGCGCTGGAGCGGAGCCTTCCCGGCGCCGTCGTCGAGCAGCCGAGGCACCTGCAGTGGGTCGCCGCGCTGCTGCGCTCGGGGCTCGGCGCGGGCGGGGCGGGAGCGGCGGAGCTCGACCCGGCGGTCGCGGAGGAGCGGCGCGCGGTGCAGGCCCTCGGCGCGGGCCGCGTGGACCCGCTGCGGCGCGTGCTCGCCCCGGATCCGGGGCGGCGCCCGCTCGAGCGATTCGAGCGGGCGCTCGCGCTGCTGCTGCCGCCGTACGAGCGGCTGCTCGCGCTCGACGCGCAGGGGAGGGGGCTGGGCGAGGCGCCCGACGGGGCCGCGGCCCAGGAGCACGAGGGCGGTGCCGCGACCGACGACCTCGCGGTCGCCGGCGCCGGCGCCGGCGCCGAGGCGGGGACTGAGGACCCCGGGGCCGAGGCCGGTGAGGCCGCTCCGCCCGGCGCCGACGACGCCCGGGCGCGGAGCGGCGAGGTGCGCCGGACGCCCGAGGGGAGCGACCTCTTCGCCGCGGAACAGGCCGGCTTCGTGAGCGCCTACCTGGCGACCCCGCTGCCCGCGGGCGGCGCGCTGGTCGAGGCCCTCGTGGGGCTCGATCCCGAGAGCGAGGCCTCGCGGCCGAGACGCGAGGACGCGCGCGACACCGGTCGCGGGGCCGGAGTCGGCGGCGACACGGCCGTCTCCGACTACCGCATGCGGGCCGCCGAGCTCGCCCCGGCCATCGAGCGCATGCGCGAGGTGTGGTCGAGCGTGATCGCCGAGCGTGTGGCCCGGGTGCGCACGATGGGACGGCGCGCGGCACCGGAGGGCGACGCGCTGGATCCGCAGGCCCTCGCGGTCGCGGTCGCCGACGCGCGGGCCGGCGTGCAGCGGCCCGCCGCCTTCCTGCGGCGCGGAACCCGTCCGAGGCGCACCCGGCGCGCGGGCAGCACCGACTACGCGCTGCTCGTCGACCGCTCGGCATCGATGCAGGGGCGCGTCGCCGAGGCGGCGGCCGACGCGGCGCTCGTGATGCTGGAGGCGCTCGCGGGGGCGGAGCGCGACATCGCTCACGCCGAGGAGCGTCACGGCATCGAGCTCGACCTCGACATCCGCACGGCCCTGCTGCTCTACGACGCGCAGCTCGAGCTCGTGAAGCCGCTCTCGCGCGGGCTCGACGACGCCGTGCGCCTGCGCATGGTCGCGGGCATCCGATCCCCGCGGGGATCGACCAACGACGGCGCCGCTCTCCGGGCGGCGGCCGAGCAGCTGGGCGTGCTCGGCGAGGCGGCGGGCGATGGCCGGGAACGGCGGCGCATCGTGATCCTCGTGAGCGACGGCGGCTCGAACGACGAGGCCGCGGCGGCGCGCGAGCTCCGGAGACTGCGCGCCGCGGGGGTCGGGGTGCACGGAATCGGGATCGGGTCCGACGAGATCGTGCGCCGATACGCGCCGAGCAGTCGGCGCGTGGACGACCCGCGCGACATCGCCGAGGCGATTCAGCGGCTCGTCGAGAGTGAGCTACCGTGAGAAGCCGGGCACCAGGAGGGGAGACGCCGTATGGCGCACATCGACGATGAGCGGGGGGCGCGACTCGCGCGCGTGCTGTTCCCTGACCTCGCGGCCGCGGTCGACGCCGCGTTCGCGCGGCACGGCGGCGGGGCGGAGCGCGATTTCGACGCCTGGCTCGACGAGCGCGCGGAGGAGGTGGGATCGGGGCTCCGCACCGCCGCATTCGGCGAACTCGCCGACGCGCCCTCGCGCGAGCGTCTCGAGCGCGCCTTCGCCGCGACTCGCACCGTCGCGTCCTGGATCGGGCTCCACGTGCCGGAGCCGGAGGCCTTCGCCGAGAGCGGCGCCGACTTCGGGAGTCTCGGGGCGGCCCTCGCCGCCGATCCCACGCTCGTCCCCGTGGCGGCGCCCTACGGGCTGGGCGCCGACGGGTGGCGCGGACTGTTCTCGCGCGCCGCGAGCGAGGAGGGCGGACCGCTCGCGATCCCGTCGGGCGACTCCGGCGCCGCTCCGCTCGCGATCTCGAGCGAGGCCGAGCGGGAGTTCGCCCGGCTCGACGCAGTGCCCGACCCGTCGGTTCCGGTGCTGTCGGCCTCTCCTGCCGGGGAGGCCGATGCGGGCCGGCGCTCCGTGCGCTGGACCCTGCGCCTGGTACCGGCCGGGCTGGCCCCGGCGGTGCTCGGCATGAGCTTCGACCACGGCCCCCACGTCTCGCTGCCCGAGATGCTCATGCTGCAGCTCGCGCGCGTCGTCGCGGGGGAGCCCCTGGTCGATGCGCGCAGCTTCACCTGGCTCGCAGGCACGCTCGCCGACGGGCGGCTCGCCGCGCGTCACGTCTACGACTCGGTCGAGCGCGTCGTGCGCATCAACTGCCGCGAGGTCGGCAATCAGGGCCCGCACCTGGGCGCCAGGCCGCCCGTCGCGTAGGCGTCAGCCGGAGCGCTCGTCGGGCATCGGCGAGCCGATGGCGCGGGAGCGCTCGATGAGATCGGCCATCGCCCTCCGCAACTCATCGCGCCGGGCGCCGCTCCACCCCGCGGTGAGTTCGGCGAAGACCTCTTCCTGCCACGCGTGAGCCCACTCAAGCGCGACGACGCCGGCGGCGGTGATCGACGCCTCGCGTCGGCGGGCGTCGGAGGTTCCCGTCACCATCGCGAGGCAGCCGGCTTCGACCGCGCCCCTGATCATGCGCGACGCCCCGCTCTGGTCGATACCCAGCTCGCGGGCGACGGCGTGCACGGTGGCGGACTCGCCTCGGGCTGCGAGCGAGTCCACGGCCTCCGTCACCAGCACGAGCCTACGGTAATTATATGCGATCCGCATATATCTTGCCGGAGCGTCGAGGATCGCCGACGCCGGGGCTCGCGCGACTGCCGGTGGTGCGAGCACCGGCGGGGTCGCCGCCGCGAACGAAGGCGACACGGCTGGGAGACCGCTCCCGATAGCCGCGACCGGTCGGAGACCTCCACTCGAGCGTCCCGTCGCGACCCTGCTGAACGCGCCAGCCCCCGTGGTGCTTCAGCGTGTGGTGGCCGCGGCAGAGGTGGGCCAGATTGTCGGTCGCGGTCGGGCCGCCGAGTGCGGCATCGATGGTGTGGTCGATGTCGCAGCGCGCGAGGGGCGCCCGGCAGCCGGGAAAGCGGCAGTGCTGATCCCGGGCCGCGAGATAGCGCCGCATCTGCCCGCTGGGCCGGTACCGGTCCACGGATCGGACGGCTCCGGTCCCGGAGTCGACGCGCACCAGGTCCCAGAAATCCGCGAGCGCGGCAACCTCTCGAGCGGTGTCCCCGTCGATCGGTCCGTATCCGGTGAGCGCCGGGGAAGGCGCGGCGGTGGGGCACCCGAGGCCGTCGTCGGCGGGAGCGGGAGCGCGATCGGGAGCGCCGGTACCGGACGGGGCTATGCGCTCCACCGGGATGACGATCTGCACCTGAGCTCGGGCGCCGCGGGCCCCCGCCTGACGAGAGGCGCCGGATGCTGCGCTGTCGGAATGAGCGTCGTCGAGAAGGGCGCCGGCGAGAAGATCCGCTCGGATCTCGTCCCGGGTGCGCGAAGCGCCCTCGCCCGCCCGCTCGATCTCACGGCTCCTGTCGGTGAGCATGCGATAGATGCCGTGGGCCGCGACGGCGGGCAGGTGGGCGATCAGGTCCGACATGCCGTCGTCGCCGTCCTGCAGGGAGACCCGTCGCCGCTTCCGCGCCTCGCGGTGGCGCTCGTCGAGCGGCTGCTGCGCGTACTGTTCGGCGATGCGGCGGGCGATGGGCCGCAGCCGGCTCGGGGTCTCGAGCAGAGCGTGCTCGAGCACCGCCGACTCGTAGGCGGCGCGTCGGAGCACCGCGTCGGGATCCTCCGCGCTTCCGATCACCGCGCCGGCGTCGACGATCACGGCGGCGTGCCTCTCCGAGATCGCGGCCGCGCGCAGGGCGTCGAAGGCGCCCGGATACGAGAAGGCGAGCGCGTGGGCCTGGCTGAAGAGGCGCTCGATGGTCTGCTCGTTCTGGCGCAGCACCGCCGCGGCCTCGGCCCGCACCGTGCGGTACAGGATCTCGCCGCTCCGGCCGGAGGGGACGCTGCTGTGCGCCGGCCCGTTCGCGGCGGCCGCCACGTCGAAGACCTCGGCGAGCGCCTCGAGCCTCGCGGCCTCGGCGGTGCGGAGCCGCCGCTCGGCCTCCTCGAGCCTCGTCAGGGCCGTATCGAGCGCGACGACGTGCGAGTCGAGGATGCTGAGCGGGGGCGGTGCGGACATGTCACGAGTACATCAGCGACCACCGACACGGACACGGGGTTCCGGCCCCCTGGGCCTCCAAAGAATCGCGCCACGGTTTGGTGAGCAGCCTACAAGGATCCGACCGTGGTGCGAGCCGTCAGCCCCAGACGCTCGTCGCGTCGTCGCGCGTCGAGGGCAGCCGCGTCGCGCGGCCCCACTCCAGGATCTCCTCGGGGACGCGAAGCCGATCGGGATCCGCCCCGCTCTTCTCGATGATCTCGGCAACCGGCACCGTACCGCCGCTGCGGCGCAGGATCCGGCCGCGTACGACGGCGCGGGCGTACACCTCCGACCGGCGCCGGGCATCGGGCCGCACGAAGCGCTGCTCGATGTAGACCGCCTGCTCGTCGAAGCCGAGGATGCGCGACTCGACCCAGAAGCGCACCCACGGGTTCAGCGATCTGCGGTACGAGATGGTCTGTCCCACCACCACGGCGTACCAGCCCTCCCGCTCGAAGACGTCCCAGCTGCCGTTGCGCCGGATCAGGTCGAAGCGGGCGACGTCCATGATCGAGAGGTACTTGCCGTTGTTCATGTGCCGCAGGATGTCGAGGTCGGTGGGCCAGACCCGGAAGCGGGAGCGGGAGACGTCGCCGAAGCCGATGCGGGGGCCGCGGCGGCCGACGAACCACTGGTGCCAGAGGGTGCGGAAGAGCATGTGCATGGGCGGGAGCATAGGGACGCCGCCGGGTGCGCGCACGTCGTTTGTGCGAGACCTGCAAGGGGGGCACCGAGGGGCGGTGTAGAATTGACCGGCGCTGATTCGCGCTCGAACCTCGCAGAACCGGAGAAGGCTTACGCACATGGCAACCTCGAACGACATCAAGAACGGCACCGTCATCAAGGAGAACGGTCAGCTCTGGAGCGTGGTCGAGTTCCAGCACGTCAAGCCGGGCAAGGGCGGCGCCTTCGTGCGCACCAAGCAGAAGAACGTCGTCTCCGGCAAGATCATCGACAAGACCTACAACGCGGGCGCCAAGATCGAGACCGCCAACGTCGACCGGCGCGACTATCAGTACCTGTACCAGGACGGCGCCGACTTCGTCTTCATGGACACCTCCGACTACGATCAGCTGACCGTCTCGGGCACCGTCGTCGGCGACGCCGCCAGGTTCATGCTCGAGAACCAGCAGGTGCAGATCGCGCTGCACGAGGGGGAGCCCCTCTACCTCGAGCTCCCCGCCTCGGTCGTGCTCGAGGTCACCTACACCGAGCCGGGCCTGCAGGGCGACCGCTCCACCGGCGGCACCAAGCCCGCGACCGTCGAGACCGGCGCCGAGATCCAGGTGCCGCTGTTCCTGGAGACCGGCACCAGGGTCAAGGTCGACACCCGCACGGGCGACTACCTCGGCCGCGTCAACGACTGACCCCGTTGTCCGCCCGTACCAAGGCGCGCAAGCGCGCCCTCGACATGCTCTTCCAGGCCGACGTGCGCGAGGAGCCGATCCTCGGCATCGTGCGCGCCGAGGCCGAGCGCGCGGCGGGGGAGCCCGACCGCGCGGCCTCCTGGCTCTACGCGCGAGAGATCGTCGACGGGGTGACCGACCACCGCGACGAGATAGACGAGCTGATCATGAGCTACGCGCAGGGATGGACGCTCGAGCGCATGCCCAACGTCGACCGGGCTCTGCTGCGCCTCGCCGCCTGGGAGATCCTCTTCAACGACGAGGTGCCCGCCGCGGTGGCCATCGACGAGGCCGTGGAGCTCGCGAAGGAGTACTCCACCGAGGACTCGAGCCGCTTCGTCAACGGCGTGCTGGGCCGCATCGCGGATCACGCCCGGGCCTGATCCGGTCGCCCGGCTCGGACGGCCCGCGCCCGAGCCGGGCCGATGACGGCCGGGCGACGGTGAAGTGACGGCTCGGTGTGGGGTTGATGAAGAGCCCGTGTACACGGCCCGATCCTCAGCGCAGCGGGGGCCGGGCCTCGCTAGCTTACAAGCGTGGAGAACGAGATCCCGCTCGGGCGGCGCAGCACCCTCTACCGGGCTTTCGAGGTGTTCCCCGCCCTCATCAGCTTCGCGATGCTCGCCCTGCTCGTGATCCTTCCGCTCATCTCGCCCGGTCTCGCGGCCTGGTACGTACTCGCGGTCGTCGGCGTGATGTTCCTCAGGGCGCTGCGAAGCGCGGTCGACATCGCGCGGGGCTATCGCAGGCTGCGCAGCGCGGAGGCCGTCGACTGGAGCATGCGGCTCGCCGAGCTCGCCGACCCGCGCGCCGTGCTCGCGCGCGGCGAGGTGACGGCGAGCGGGTTCTTCGACTGCGACGAGCATCTCAGGGCGCTGCGCCGCATCGCCGCGGATCCGGAGGCCTACCCGGATCCGCGCGGCATCCGCAACGCGGTCATCATCGCCGCGTACAACGAGCCGTACGAGGTCATCGCACCCACGGTGAGGTCCCTCGTCGCCTCGCGCTTCGAGCGATCGAGAATGGCGGTGTTCTTCGCCTACGAGGAGCGCGGCGGGATCGAGATCGAGCGCACGGCCCTGCGGCTGAAGCGCGAGTTCGGCGACGCCTTCGCGGCGTTCGTGCCGGTGAAGCACCCGAGCGACGCGCCCGGCGAGATCGCGGGCAAGGGATCCAACATCACCTTCGCCGGCCGGGCTCTGGCGCGCTGGGCGGCCGAGCGGGGAATCGACCCGTCCGACGTGCTGGTCACCACTCTCGACTGCGACAACAGGCCGCACCCCGACTACTTCGCGTGCACCACCTATCGGTACGTGCTGAATCGGGATCGGAAGCGCACGGCGTTCCAGCCCGTGTCGCTGTTCCTCGGCAACATCTGGGACGCGCCGGCGCCGACCCGGGTGGTCGCCTCGGGCAACACCTTCTGGAACATCATCGCGTCGGTGCGACCCCTCACGCTGCGCAACTTCGCCTCGCACACCCAGCCGCTCGACGCGCTCATCGAGATGGGCTTCTGGAGCACGCGCACCATCGTCGAGGACGGGCACCAGTACTGGCGCAGCTACTTCCACTTCCGCGGCCGCTACGCCATCGATCCGATCCCTCTGCCGGTCTATCAGGACGCGGTGCTGGCCGACACCTACGCCCGGACGCTGGTGGCGCAGTTCAGGCAGCTGAGCCGCTGGTCGTACGGGGCGTCCGACGTGCCCTACGTCGCCGTGCGGGTGTTCGGCCGACGCCGGCCCGCCCCGTTCTGGCCGAGCCTGTGGCGCCTGCTCACGCTGCTGGACAGCCAGGTGACGCTGGCGAGCGTTCCGATCATCATCGCGATCGGCGGCTGGATCCCGATCGCGCTCGCGGGCAGGCTCGTGCGGGGCGAGGAGTTCGTCTCGAGCCTCCCGATCCTCGTCGGCGGGGTGCAGCAGATCGCCACGCTGGGCCTCCTCCTCTCGATCGTGCTGGGGTGGCGGCTGCTCCCGCCGCGCCCGGATCGCTACGGGCCGGTGCGCAACCTCGGCATGGTGCTGCAGTGGGTGCTCTTCCCGGTCACGGTGATCGTCTTCAACTCGTTCACGGCGCTGCACTCCCAGGGGCGGCTGGCCGTCGGCAGCTACCGGGAGCGCTTCGACGTGACGGTGAAGGCGGCGGTGCGGCCGGGGGTGAGGACGGCGGTTCCGGCCCGGACGGGGCCGATCGATGCGCTAAGCTAGTGCGGGTTGCAGCTTTTCTTTAATGACCGTCCCGTGAGGCGGAGAAGGGGGGCTCGAATAATGGGTACGCGAACAGTGCTGGAAAGCGCTGAGATCTCGCGGGCGCTGACTCGAATCTCGCACGAAATCATGGAGGCGAACAAGGGCGTCGCCGGGCTGGTGCTCGTGGGCATCCCCACCAGGGGGTCGCTGCTCGCGAGGCGCATCGCCGACATCGTCTCGCGGATCGAGGGGGTCGAGATCCCGGCCTACCGGCTCGACGTGACGATGTACCGCGACGACCTCGCGAAGAACCCCACGCGCGCCCCCCAGCCGACCGATATGCCGGTGGCCGGCATCGACGGCGCCACGGTCGTGCTCGTCGACGACGTGCTCTACTCCGGGCGCACCGTGCGCGCCGCACTCGACGCGCTGAACGACCACGGCCGCCCCCGCGCGGTGCGCCTCGCGGCGCTCATCGACCGCGGGCACCGAGAGCTGCCGATCCGCGCCGACTTCATCGGCAAGAACCTGCCGAGCGCCAAGCACGAGCGCATCTCGGTGCGGCTCGAGGAGCTCGACGGCGTCGACGAGGTGACGATCTCATGAGGCACCTGCTCGACACGCGCACGCTGAGCCGGGACGACGCGATCCTGATCCTCGACACCGCCGAGGACATGGCCGCCGCGCAGCAGCGCGAGGTGAAGAAGCTGCCCGCGCTGCGCGGCAAGACCGTCGTCAACCTCTTCTACGAGGACTCCACGCGCACCCGCATCTCCTTCGAGGCGGCGGCGAAGCGCCTCTCGGCCGACGTGATCAACTTCAGCGCCAAGGGGTCGTCGGTGTCGAAGGGCGAGTCGCTCAAGGACACCGCGCAGACGCTGCAGGCCATCGGAGCCGACGGCGTCGTGATCCGCCATCCCGCCTCGGGGGCTCCGGATCGCCTGGCGCGCAGCGGCTGGATCGACGCGGGCGTGCTCAACGCCGGCGACGGCACCCACGAGCACCCCACGCAGGCTCTGCTCGACGCCTTCACGATGCGGCGCAGGCTCTTCGGCGACGCGAGCCGGGGCCGCGACCTCGACGGGGTCTCGGCCGTGATCGTGGGCGATATCGCGCACTCGCGCGTCGCCCGTTCCAACCTGTGGCTGCTCGGCGCGCTCGGCGCGCACGTCACCTTCGTCGCCCCCGAGACGCTGCTGCCGTACGGCGCGCGCGACTGGCCGGTGACGGTGCGCCACTCGCTCGACGACGCGCTGCGCGAGGAGCGCCCCGACGTCGTGATGATGCTGCGCATCCAGAGCGAGCGCATGCACGCCGCATTCTTCCCGAACGAGCGCGAGTACGCCCGCAACTGGGGGCTCGACGACGCCCGGCTGGCCCGGCTGGCCGACGGGGCGATCGTGATGCACCCGGGGCCCATGAACCGCGGCCTCGAGATCTCGTCGCGCGCCGCCGATTCCGAGCGCGCCACCGTGCTCGAGCAGGTCGCGAACGGCGTGTCGGTGCGCATGGCGGCCCTGTACCTGTTGCTGTCCGGCGAGCGAGGAGAGAGCGCATGACGAATCCCGACATCCTGATCCGCGGGGCGCGCCTCGCGGCCGACCTCGCGGAGCGCGGCGCGGATCACCTGAGCGCGCCCGCGGTCGACCTGCGCATCTCGAACGGGCGCATCGTCGAGCGCGGATCCGGCCTCGGGGCCCGCGACGGGGAGCGGGTCGTCGAGGCCGGGGGCCTCGTCGCGCTGACCGGCTTCGTCGACCTCCACACCCACCTGCGCGAGCCCGGCTTCGAGCAGTCCGAGACGGTGCTGACCGGCACCCGGGCGGCGGCGGCGGGGGGCTTCACGAGCGTCTTCGCCATGGCCAACACGATGCCCGTGCAGGACACGGCGGGGGTGGTCGAGCAGGTGCAGAGCCTCGGCGACGCGGCGGGCTACGCGACCGTGCGCCCCATCGGCGCCGTCACCGAGGACCTCGGGGGAGAGCGGCTCAGCGAGATCGGCGCCATGGCGCAGTCGCGCGCCGCGGTGCGGGTCTTCTCCGACGACGGCGGGTGCGTGCACGATCCGCTGCTGATGCGCCGCGCGCTCGAGTACGTGAAGACCTTCGACGGCGTCATCGCGCAGCACGCGCAGGATCCGCGCCTCACCGAGGGCGCGCAGATGAACGAGGGCGCGCTGTCGAGCGAGCTCGGGCTCAAGGGCTGGCCGGCGGTGGCCGAGGAGTCGATCATCGCCCGCGACGCGCTGCTCGCGGAGCACATCGGCGCCCGCCTGCACATCTGCCACCTCTCTACCGCCGGCTCGGTGGAGGTGGTGCGCTGGGCCAAGGCGCGCGGTGTGCAGGTGACCGCCGAGGTCACGCCGCACCACCTGATCCTCACCGAGGAGCTCGTGCGCAGCTACGACGCCCGCTACAAGGTCAACCCGCCGCTGCGCCGGGAGGAGGACGTGCGGGCGCTGCGCAGGGCCGTGGCCGAGGGCGTCATCGACATCATCGCCACCGATCACGCCCCGCACCCCATCGAGGCGAAGGAGTGCGAGTGGGACGTCGCGGCCTTCGGCATGGTCGGTCTCGAGTCGGCTCTGCCGATCGCGCTGCTCACGCTCGTGCGCGAGGGGCACGCCAGCTGGGCCGAGCTCGAGACCCTGCTCTCGCAAAAGCCCGCTGAGATCGGCCGTCTGGAGGGGCATCCGAAGGCGCTGGAGGTCGGAGAGCCCGCCGACCTCGCGCTCGTCGACCCGAGCGGCTGGAGCGAGTTCGGGCCTGCGCGCCTGCGCGGGCTCAGCGCGAACTCGCCCTACCTGGGCATGGAGCTGCCCGGCCGCGTCGTCTGCACCGTGCGCAGCGGCTATCTCACGCTCGACGACGGCGAACTGGTGGACGCCGGGGCGGTCGCCGAGGCCGCACGCGTCGCCCGGGAGGGTGCGCGATGAGCACGACGACGTACGTGGCGCTCATGGCCGTGATCGCCGCGATCGCGCTGATCGCGATGGGCCTCTCCTGGCGGGCGCGCGCGCGGCGCGACACCGGCATCGAGGTTCCGGCCGCGGCGCTCGCGGGCGAGAGGCTCGCGCATTTCCCGCGCACGAGCTACGTCTCGACCACGCCGGAGGGCGCGCCGTTCGACCGCCTGTCCGTTCCCGGGCTGCGATTCAAGGGGTACGCGGCGGTGACGGTGCTGAGCGACGGCGTCGTCATCGCGGTGACCGGAGAGGATCCCGTGCGCATCACCGCGGAGCGGCTGCGCGGCAGCGGTACCGCGAGCAGCCGGGTCGGCAAGGCCGTGGAGCCCGACGGCCTCTCGCTGCTGCGGTGGAGCACGGGCGACCGCGTCGTCGAATCGAGCTTCCGCTTCGCGAGCTCCGCCGAGCAGGTGGCCTTCGCCGAGGCGATCGATCGGATATCACCCACACCTTCGACGTCTCAGGAGGGCGCGAAATGACCAACGCAACCGAAGTCACCGTCCCACCCGCGACGGCCGTGCCCGCGGGCGCCGCCGTCCTGGTCCTCGAGGACGGCGGGCGCTACTCGGGGCGCGCGTACGGCGCGACCGGTCGCACGCTGGGCGAGGTCGTGTTCTCGACGGGCATGACCGGCTACCAGGAGACCCTCACCGATCCGTCGTACGCGGGCCAGATCGTGCTCATGACGGCTCCGCACATCGGCAACACCGGCGTCAACGACACCGACATGGAGTCGCGCAGGATCTGGGTGTCCGGCTTCGTGGTGCGGGATCCCGCGCGCCGCGTCTCGAACTTCCGCGCCGAGCGCTCGCTCGACGAGGATCTGGTCGGCGACGGCGTCGTCGGCATCTCGGGCGTGGACACCCGCGCGATCACCCGCCACATCCGCTCGGCGGGCGCGATGCGCGCCGGCATCTTCTCGGGGGGCGACCTCGGCCTCTCCGAGGAGGAGCAGCTGGCGCTCGTGCGCGAGCAGGCCGGCATGGCGGGAAGGAACCTCTCCCGGGAGGTCACGACGCCCGAGCGCTACGACGTTCCGGCCGCCCCGGGGGTTGAGCGCGTCGGATCGATCGCCGTGCTCGACCTCGGCGTCAAGCGGGCCACGGTGCAGTACCTGTCGGAGCACGGCTTCGACGTGATCGTGCTGCCCGCCTCGACCACGCTCGACGAGGTGCGCGGCATCGCGCCCGACGCGCTCTTCTACTCGAACGGCCCCGGCGATCCCGCGGCCTCCGACGAGGCCGTCGGGCTGCTCCGCGATCTGCTGCGCGACGGGCTGCCCTACTTCGGCATCTGCTTCGGCAACCAGCTGCTCGGCCGTGCGCTCGGCTTCGGCACGTACAAGCTGCCGTTCGGCCACCGCGGCATCAACCAGCCCGTGCTCGACAAGCGCACCGGCCGCGTGGAGATCACCGCCCAGAACCACGGTTTCGCGGTCGACGCCCCGATCGACGGCGAGCTCGACGCGCCCGAGGGCTTCGGGCGCGTGCGGGTGAGCCACTACAGCCTCAACGATCGCGTGGTCGAGGGGCTCGAGTGCCTCGACATCCCCGCGTTCTCCGTGCAGTACCACCCCGAGGCCGCCGCCGGCCCGCACGACGCCTTCTACCTCTTCGATCGATTCCGCACGCTGGTCAGGGACCGGGCCGCGCAGAACGGAGCCAGCTAAGCCATGCCCAAGCGTTCAGACATCAACTCGGTCCTCGTCATCGGCTCGGGCCCGATCGTCATCGGGCAGGCCTGCGAGTTCGACTACTCGGGCACCCAGGCCTGCCGGGTGCTGCGCGAGGAGGGCGTGCGCGTCATCCTCGTCAACTCGAACCCGGCGACCATCATGACCGACCCCGACTTCGCAGACGCGACCTACGTCGAGCCCATCACCCCCGAGGTGATCGAGTCGATCATCGTCAAGGAGCGCCCGGACGCGATCCTGCCCACCCTCGGCGGCCAGACGGCGCTCAACGCCGCCATGGCGCTGCACGAGCAGGGCATCCTCGAGAAGCACGGCGTCGAGCTCATCGGCGCGAAGGTCGACGCGATCCGCCGCGGTGAGGATCGTCAGGTCTTCAAGGACCTCGTGATCGAGTCGGGGGCCGATGTGGCCCGCTCGCACATCGCGCGCACGCTCGAGGAGGCGAAGGAGTTCGCGAAGGATCTCGGCTATCCGCTCGTCGTGCGCCCCTCCTTCACCATGGGCGGCCTGGGCTCCGGCTTCGCGTACACCGAGGAGGACCTCGTGCGCATCGCGGGCGACGGCCTGCACTACAGCCCCACCAGCGAGGTGCTGCTCGAGGAGTCGATCCTCGGCTGGAAGGAGTACGAGCTCGAGCTGATGCGCGACCGGGCCGACAACACGGTCGTGGTGTGCTCGATCGAGAACATCGACGCGGTCGGCGTGCACACGGGCGACTCCATCACGGTCGCCCCCGCGCTCACCCTCACCGACCGCGAGTTCCAGAAGCTGCGCGACATCGGCATCGACATCATCCGCCGCGTGGGCGTCGACACCGGCGGCTGCAACATCCAGTACGCCATCGACCCGAAGACGGGCCGCGTCATCGTCATCGAGATGAACCCGCGCGTCTCCCGGTCCTCGGCGCTGGCGTCGAAGGCGACCGGCTTCCCGATCGCGAAGATCGCAGCGAAGCTCGCCATCGGCTACCGGCTCGACGAGATCCCGAACGACATCACGCAGAAGACGCCGGCCAGCTTCGAGCCGACCATCGACTACGTCGTGGTGAAGGCGCCCCGCTTCGCGTTCGAGAAGTTCCCGGCCGCCGACGACACGCTCACGACCACCATGAAGTCGGTCGGCGAGGCGATGGCGATCGGCCGCAACTTCACGACGGCCCTGCAGAAGTCGCTGCGCTCGCTCGAGAAGCGCGGCACCTCGTTCCACTGGGGCGAGCAGACCCGCTCCGTCGAAGAGCTCCTCGAGACGATCGAGCGCCCCACCGACGGCCGCATCGTCGACGTGCAGCAGGCGCTGCGCCTCGGCGCGACGGTCGAGCAGGTCTTCGCCTCGACCGCGATCGATCCGTGGTTCCTCGACCAGATCCAGCTCATCAACGAGGTCGCCGAGGCCGTCGGGGCCGCCCCGCAGCTCACCCGCGAGGTGCTGCGCGAGGCGAAGGACCACGGCTTCTCGGATGCCCAGATCGCGGCCATCCGCGGGGTCGGCGAGAGCGAGATCCGCGGCCTGCGCCACGGGCTCGGCCTGCGCCCCGTGTTCAAGACCGTCGACACCTGCGCGGGGGAGTTCCCGGCGCTCACGCCCTACCACTACTCCTCGTACGACCTCGAGACCGAGGTCGCGCCGTCGGAGCGCAAGAAGGTCGTGATCCTCGGATCGGGCCCCAACCGCATCGGCCAGGGCGTCGAGTTCGACTACTCGTGCGTGCACGCCTCCTTCGCGCTGAGCGAGGCCGGCTACGAGACCATCATGATCAACTGCAACCCCGAGACGGTCTCGACCGACTACGACACGAGCGATCGCCTCTACTTCGAGCCGCTCACGCTCGAGGACGTGCTCGAGGTCATCCACGCGGAGCAGGCGTCGGGCGAGGTGCTGGGCGTCGTGGTGCAGCTCGGCGGCCAGACGGCGCTGGGCCTCGCCCAGCCGCTCAAGGACGCGGGGATCCCGATCCTCGGCACCACGCCCGAGGCCATCGACCTCGCGGAGGAGCGCGGCGCCTTCGCCGGCATCCTCGAGCAGGCCGGCCTCGTCGCGCCCCGCAACGGCACCGCGATCGACGAGGAGGGCGCGGTCCGCGTCGCCGAGGAGATCGGGTACCCGGTGCTCGTGCGCCCCTCGTTCGTGCTCGGCGGCCGCGGCATGGAGATCGTCTACGACACCGCGTCGATGCGGGGCTACTTCGAGCGCATCGAGGGGCACGCCCTCGTCGGCCCGGGGCACCCGCTGCTCGTCGACCGCTTCCTCGACGACGCCATCGAGATCGACGTCGACGCGCTCTACGACGGCGAGCAGCTGTACGTGGGCGGCGTCATGGAGCACATCGAAGAGGCCGGCGTGCACTCGGGCGATTCGAGCTGCACGCTGCCGCCCGTGACGCTCGGCCACGACCAGATCGCCCGGGTGCGCGAGGCCACGCTCGGCATAGCCGAGGGTCTCGGCGTGCGCGGCCTGCTCAACGTGCAGTTCGCCATCGGCCAGGGCGTGCTCTACGTGCTCGAGGCCAACCCCCGCGCCTCGCGCACGGTGCCGTTCGTGTCGAAGGCGCTCGGGATCCCGCTCGCCAAGGCGGCCTCGCGCATCATGGCGGGGGAGACGATCCAGCAGCTGGTCGACACCGGCTTCCTGCCCGCCCGCGACGGCTCCCGCGCGCCCATCGACGCGCCCATCGCGGTCAAGGAGGCCGTGCTGCCGTTCAAGCGCTTCCGCACCCACGAGGGGCTCGTCGTCGACTCGCTGCTCGGTCCCGAGATGCGCTCGACCGGCGAGGTCATGGGCATGGATCGCGACTTCCCGACCGCGTTCGCGAAGAGCCAGTCGGCCGCGGGAAGCGAGCTGCCCACCTCGGGAACGGTGTTCCTGTCGGTGGCCGACCGCGACAAGCGCTCGATCGTGCTGCCCGCCCTGCGCCTGCAGGAGCTCGGCTACCGCATCCTCGCGACCCAGGGCACTCAGGTGGTGCTCGCGCGCAACGGCATCTCCTCCGAGGTCGCCCGCAAGCACTCGGCGCGGTCGGAAGGCGCGCACGCCGAGGGCGACACGATCGTCGACCTCATCAACCGCGGCGAGATCGACATGATCATCAACACGCCCTCGGGGAGCTCCGCCCGCGCGGACGGATACGAGATCCGGGCCGCCGCGGTCGCGGCCGGCAAGCCGATCTTCACGACGGTCTCGGAGCTCTCGGCGGCCGTGGGCGCGGTCTCGGCGCAGCAGCAGGGCTTCGCCGTGAAGTCGCTGCAGGAGTACGAGCGGGATCGCCGGGCGACCGGGGAGCGGGTGTGACGATGGGCGGGAGCGCGGCGGGAGCCGAGTCGTTCTCGAACCGGCTCGGCTCGGCCCTGGCGGCCAAGCGGCACCTGTGCGTGGGCATCGACCCGCACGCGCCGCTGCTCGACGACTGGGGGCTGCCGAACGACGCCTCGGGCGCCGAGCGCATGGGCCGCGAGGTGATCGCGGCCGCGGCCGGCGTCGCGGCGTGCGTCAAGCCCCAGATCGCCTTCTTCGAGCGCTTCGGCTCGGCCGGGTTCGCGGCGCTCGAGCGCGTGCTCGCCGACGCTCGTGCGGCCGGGGTGCTCGTGATCGCCGATGTGAAGCGCGGAGACATCGGCTCGAGCTTCGCGGCGTACGCGGAGGCCTGGCTGGCGCCGGGTTCGCCCCTGGAGGCCGACGCGATGACCGTGACGGCGTACCAGGGATTCGGCAGCCTCGGGGGGGCGTTCGACCTCGTGCGGGCGCACGGCAAGGGGCTCTTCGTGCTCGCCGCCACCTCGAACCCGGAGGCGGGGGAGGTGCAGCGGGCGCGCCGCGCCGACGGCCGCAGCGTGGCGCGGGCGATGGTCGACGACGCGCTCGCGTTCGAGTCGCCGGCCGACACCCACGTCAGCTCCGTCGGGGTGGTGCTGGGGGCGACGCTCACGCTCGCCGACTTCGGCATCGACGTCGCGCTGCCGTCGGCGAGGCCCGCGCTGCCCGTCCTGGCTCCGGGGTTCGGCCACCAGGGCGCGCGGATCGAGGACGCCGCGAGCATCTTCGGCGGCCTCGGCTGGGCTCTGCTCGCGAATGAGTCGCGCAGCATCCTCTCGGGCGGCGCCTCCGGTCTGGCGGAGCGCGTGCGCGCTCGATCCGCGGCCATCGGCGAGGCGCTCGCGCACGGCACGTCGACTCGTCCGTAGACTTGAGGAGCCCTCCGACAGCCACGATGGAGTAGACATGACGAACCACAGCGCCACCCCAGCCATGCCCGAGGTCGACCGCGTGGCGGCCAACCGGGCGGCCATCGCGGCGCGCCAGGCACGCGCCGAGCTCAAGCGGCGACTGCGCAGCGGCGAGGTCTCTCCCTTCCGCGTGCTCGAGCAGTCCCGGGTGCCGGGCAGCCCGGCGGCCACGCTGCGCATCACCGACTACCTGCTGTCCTTCCCCGCCATCGGGGTGGTGAAGGCGGAGCGGGTGCGCGAGCAGCTCGGCATCTCCGACCGCAAGCGGCTCGGGGGGCTCGGCAAGCTGCAGCGGGATCGCCTGGAGTCGTTCGTGCGTGACCGCACGGGCACCGCGCCGGGCGGCGGTCGTACGCCGCTCACGGTGCTGGCCGGCCCGACCGCGGTCGGCAAGGGCACCGTGGCGGCGTTCATCCGCGAGCACTATCCCGAGGTCGGCCTGTCCGTGTCGGCGACCACCCGGGCGCCCCGGCCCGGCGAGGAGGAGGGCGAGCACTACTTCTTCGTCGACGACGAGGATTTCGATCGCATGCTCGCGGGCGGAGAGCTGCTCGAGTGGGCGACGGTGCACAACAGGCACCGGTACGGCACGCCCCGCGAGCCGGTGCTCGCCGCCGCCGAGCGGGGGGAGCCGATTCTGCTCGAGATCGACCTGCAGGGTGCGCGCCAGGTGCGCGCGAGCATGCCCGAAGCGCGGCTCGTGTTCCTCGCGCCCCCGAGCTGGGACGAGCTGGTGGAGCGGCTCGTGGGACGCGGCACCGAGGACGCCGAGGAGCGGGCCCGGCGGCTCGAGACCGCGAAGGTCGAGCTCGCGGCGGCCGACGAGTTCGACGAGGTCATCGTCAACGACGAGGTGCCCCGCGCCGCCGCGCGGCTCGTGGAACTGATGCGCGGCGCCGGCGGATGACCGGTATCGGCGAGGTTCTCGGGCTGGATCCGAAGCAGCTGTTCGGCATTCCGCTCGCGCTGGTCGGGGCGGCGCTGCTCGCCTTCGGCGCGCAGTACCAGTCGCGGGGGCTCAACAAGGTCGAGCGCATCACGGGTGAGAGCGCGGGATCGGGGCTCTCCGTACGGCACGTGCTCAGCCTGCTGCGACGGCCGTCGTGGGTCAGCGGAACGGTGCTGCTCGGTCTCGCCGTGATCTTCCAGATCGGATCGCTGTCGCTGTCGCCCCTCATCATCGTGCAGCCCATCGGCGTCGTCGGCCTGGTGATCACCTCGATCCTCAACTCGCGCGTCAGCGGGGTGAGGCTCGGCAAGCGCGTGAAGAGCTCCATCGCGCTGTCGGTGCTGGGCATCGTGGTCTTCGTCACGATCGCGGCCTTCACCGCGGCGGACCGGCCCGTCACCGAGGCGAAGCTGACCACCATCCTCATCGCGTTCGCGGTGGTGCTCGCCTGCGCGCTGCTGCTCTTCCTGGCCTTCCGCCACCGCGGGGCGGCCCTCCTCTACATCGTCGGCGCCGGCGTGCTGTACGGCTTCGTCGCCACCTTCGCCAAGGTGGTCATCGGCCGCCTGCAGCAGCGCGAGTTCGAGCTGCTGACGTGGATGTGCGTGGCCGCGCTCGTGGTCGGCGGGCTGCTCGGCATGGTGTTCGTGCAGAACGCCTACTCCTCGGGCCCGCCGGATCTGGTGGTGGCGGGGCTCACGGTGATCGACCCCATCGTCGCGGTGCTCATCGGCATCGTCGTGCTGAACGAGGCGGCGAGAGCGCCGCTCTGGGCGATCCTCGCGTTCGCGATCTCGGGCGCGGTCGCCGTGGTCGGCGTGCTCGGGCTCGCGAGGTTCCATCCGCAGAGCGGGCAGTCGGCGTTCGCCCCCGACGACGGATGCGAGGTCTCCGAACCCGAACCCGATCCCGGGCGCTAGCGCGGCGCGCCGCGTCCCGGCCTGAACGCGGAGACCGTGGGATCGCCCACGATCCAGAACCGCCACGGAAAGGCGGGGCCGCCGGCCTCTCCCGCCACGCCCACCCGCGGGCCGCTCGCGATCTCGTGCGGCGCCGGCCCCGAGGACGCGGTGGGAAGGCTCAGGGCGAAGGGTGCCGCGAAGAGATCGAGGCCGTCGTGCGTCTCGCGGCGGATCCCGAGCGCCGCGGCCAGGTTGCCCGGGCCGCGCGCCAGCATGGCCGGCGCCGGCGGCGCACCGCCGCGCTTCGCCGATCGCCGGCCGCGCGCGACCCCGAGGCCTTCGAGCACCTCCCCGGCGCGGATCAGCACCCCCGAAGCCGCGCCCTCCGGCGAGCACACCAGGTTGAGGGCGAAGTGCATGCCGTAGCTGAAGTAGACGTAGGCGTGGCCGGGCGGGCCGAACATCGAGGCGTTGCGCTCCGTGCGACGGCTCCTCGAGTGCGAGCCGGAGTCGTGGGGGCCCTCGGTTCCGAGGCCGTGGTAGGCCTCGACCTCGGTGATGCGGACCGTCACCTGGCCTTCGGGCGCCGAGACCGTGAGCCGGCCCCCGAGCAGCACCGGGGCCACCTCCAGGGCGGGGGAGAGGAACAGCTCGCGGGTCACGCCCCCATTCTCCCAGGAGCGCGGCTCTCGTCGCGGTCCGGCGCTACGCCGTCGGCGATCAGCGGTGTCGGCTTCCGGCCGCGTGCCGTACTCTGAATGCGAGACCCCGGAGCGGGGCAGGAGGAGGTCGCACGTGAGCCAGCACCCCGTTCCCGGCGCCGTCTCGACGAGGCGCCGCTCCCCCCGGCGGACGCTCTCCGTCGCGGGCGCGCTCATCGCGCTCGTGGGTCTCGGCTTCCTGATCTGGCCGTTCTTCGCCGGCAGCTGGGCGCTCGCGATCCTCTTCGGCTCGGCGCTCATCGCGAACGGCCTCGCGCTGCTCGCCCGCGGGACATCGGCGTCGCTCGTCGGGGGCCTCGTGCTGCTCGTCGCGGGCGCGCTCGCGATCGTGTTCTCCCAGGCGACCGGCGCGGCGATCGTGAGCCTCGTCGGCGCGGGCCTCATCCTGATCGGAGCGATCTGGGTCGTCGTCGCCTCGCGGCTCCCCGGTCGCCGTCTGCTCGCGATCCTGCCCGGCGCGCTCATGCTGCTCGGCGGCGTCACCGCGCTCGTGCTGCCGGGCCTCGCCCTCGCCGTCATCGCCGTGATCGGGGGCGTCTGCCTGGTCCTCATCGGGATCATGATCGTGGTGACGGCGTCGCGCCTCGGCCGCGTGGACGCGGCCTCCACCACGATCGTGATGTGACGACCGGCCGGGCCCGGTCCGCCGTCCGCCGTAGCTCCCGCGAGGCGATAGGCTGGAACGGTCGCCCAGGGGGCGTTAGCTCAGTCGGTTAGAGCAGCGGACTCATAATCCGTCGGTCGCGGGTTCAAGTCCCGCACGCCCTACCAATCAGCGCAAGGGATCGCGCGGTGCCCGCCGCGAGGCGATTCGTGAAATCCCCTCCGGAACCGGCTCATCGGAGCTCGAGGGCCGCCCGGTGAGAAAGCCCTGGACCTCATCGAATCCTTCGCCTCGCAGCAGCTCGAGCTGTTTCTGAGTCTCGACTCCTTCGACCAGCACGGTCGTCGTGAGCGCGTGACCCAGCGCCAGGATCGCGCGGAGGACGCCTCGTGTCCGCGATGGCTGCAGACTGGCGTGCAGAACCGAGCGATCGATCTTGATCCGATCGAAGGCAAAGGCCAGCAGGGTGTCGAGAGAGGAGAACCCGGTCCCGAAGTCGTCCAGGGCGATCTTCACTCCCAGGCTCTGAAGGTCCGCGAAGATCTCCACGACCTCGCTGCGCTGACGAATGAGGGTCGCTTCGGTGATCTCGAGTTCGAGCCGGTGAGGATCCAGCCCGGTGGTGGCGAGCACTTCTGCCACAGTACGAGCGAAATCCCGGTCTGCGAGCTGCAGCGCCGACACGTTCACCGCCGTCCGGACGTGGTCAGCCCACGCTGCAGCATCCGAGCAGGCCTGATTCAGCACCCAGCGTCCGAGCTCCACGATCGTTCCGTTTGCCTCAGCGAGCGAGATGAACTCTCCCGGGTAGAGCAGGCCGAGGACCGGATGATTCCATCTGACGAGTGCTTCTCTCCCGACGACTGCCCCGTCCCGCAACGAGGTCTGCGCCTGGTACTCCAGTTCGAACTCACCACGCCCGATGGCTCCGGCGATCTCCCTATCGAGGAACCTTCGCGAAGCAGAACGTTTCAAAAGTCCTTCTCGATAGGTGACAGGGGTCTCGGACTGCGTTTCCTTCGCCTCGTACATCGCGGCGTCGGCGCGGGCGAGCAGTTCCGAGACGTTCGTCGCATCTGAGGGGAAGCAGGCGACTCCCACGCTGGCGGAGACATTCGACTGCTTTTCGCCGAGCATGACCGGCTTGCGCAGAGCCGCAGAGATCGTCTCGACGAACTCGTCGCAGGAGGGCGGTTCCGGTGTCCGGGCCGCCGCCGCGAACTCGTCACCGCCCAACCTGGCCGCGATGATCCCCTCGGAGGCCGCGTCATGCAGGTGCTCCGCGAACGACTTCAAGAGAGCGTCACCGGCAGCATGCCCCAGAGAATCGTTGACCAGCTTGAACCCGTTCAGATCGATAATGCTGACGGCGAACGTCTCGTCGTTCTCCACCCACTGATCGAGTTCATCGAGAAACGCCGTCCGATTCCACATGCCGGTGAGGGGATCCGTGAGCGCGGCGGTTCGAAGTGCCCGCGACGTCTCTCTCGCCGCTGTGACATCGCGAGTGATCTTCGCGAACCCGATGATCGTTCCTTCCTCATCCGCCACCGCGTTGAGGGTCGCTCGAGCCCAGAAACGCGACCCGTCCTTTCTGACGCGCCACCCCTCGGTTTCGTATCGGCCATGCCGACGCGCGTCTTGGAGAATCAGCTCGGGGACCCCGTTGGCGCGATCGTCTGCGGTGAAGAAAAGCGAAAAAGACTTCCCGAGGATCTCGGACTCTCGATACCCCTTGATGCGTTCCGCGCCGCGATTCCAACTGCTCACCACGCCCTCGGGAGAAAGCAAGAAGATCGAGTAGTCCTCAACCGCTTCCACGAGAAGCTTGAACATCTCAGCGTCCTGCAATGTGTTCCTCCCGGTCGATGGGTGCCGCAGAGCCACCGATGCCGGGACCGCGTGCTCGGCTTCTCCGGCGATGATCCTGGTCCTGGTGAGCGGCTGGTGAACGTTGCTCGGAGAGGTGCCGGGTCGGCAGCACGAGATGCGCTGGGCAGCACGGCGTGGACGCGCATCTCCGGCCCGTGAGGCGCTGCCTGGCCGGTCTGGGCCGGCGTCCCGGATGCGAACCGCGTGCACGCCGCGGGATGGAACGCGCTCACGCCGCGTTCGGATCGTAGCCCGCGTCGATGAGCGAGGTCGCGCGCTCGGTCTGCGGGCTGAAATCGAGCATGTCGGTGCGCAGCCCGAGATCGCGGTCGACGTGCAGCGCCATCGAGTGCGCGGCGTTGCGCACGTCGCGCGCCTCGATCGCCTCGAGCACGGCCCCGTGATCCCGGTGCATCGTCTCGAGCGTGGTGCCGAGGATCACGCGGCCCTCGGAGCTCGCGCGCTGCAGCACCGTCATCACGCCGTGGTAGAGATCCTGCAGCAGCTTGCTGCCGCTCGCCTCGACGACGAGCAGGTGGAACGACCCAGGAATGGTGCTGTGGTCGCAGGTGTCGACGGGCTCGGAGGCGGCCGCCTGTGCGCGGCGGTGCGCCTGACGGAGCTGTGCGAGCCGGGCTTCGCTGCGATTGACGGCCGCGTGCTGGGCCGCCTCGATCTCGAGCGAGCGCCGGTAGACCAGCACCTCCTCGAGGTCGTGATCGGCGAGGAACTCGGTGAGGATCGTGCTCACGGGCGTGCGCGATCGCACGAAGGTACCCACGCCCGGTACCGTCTCGAGCATGCCGAACGCCGCGAGCGACCGCACCGCCTCCCGAACGGTCGACTTGCCGACGCCGATGAGTTCCATCAGCTCGGGCTCCTTGGGGATCAGCTCGCCGACGCCCCACTCGCCGCTCGTGATCTTGCCGCGCAGGAAATCGAGGGTGTCGCGTGCCTTCTGGGAACCGCGCGTCGAAGCTGTCATGGAGCGACCTCTGAATGATGTGGGGAAAACCTGGAACAACTATAGCGAGCGCCGGCTGCGGGAGGCGCGGGCCGTTCCGCCTGCGCCGGCCAGAGCAGATGTTATACATCAGATCTACAGGGAGCCTGGTGGTACGGTGCAATTCATGACCGAAACAGCGCCCAACAGTGAAACCGCACCGTACGACGCCCTGCTGCTCTGCTCCTTCGGGGGGCCGAACGGGCCCGACGACGTGATCCCGTTCCTGCGCAACGTGACCCGGGGCAAGAACATCCCCGAGGAGCGGCTCGCGGAGGTAGGTGAGCACTACCACCACTTCGACGGGCGCAGCCCCATCAACGAGCAGAATATCGCGCTGGTCGACGCGCTGCAGCGCGAGCTCGCGGTCCGCGGCTTCGAGCTGCCCGTGATCTGGGGCAATCGCAACTGGCACCCCTACACGGTGGACACGCTGCGCGACGCGACCGCCTTCGGGGCCCGGCGGATCCTCGCGGTGGTCACGAGCGCCTACGCCTCGTACTCCGGCAGCCGCCAGTACCGGGAGCACCTGGCCGCCGCGGTCGCCGAACTGGGCGACCGGGCCCCCCGCATCGACGTGCTGCGGCCCTTCTTCAACGATCCGGGGTTCATCACCGCGAACCTCGAGGCGATCGAGGAGGCCGCGGCCGGGCTGGACGGCGGCCTCGCGGGCGCGCACATCGTCTACGTGACGCACTCGATCCCGGACACCATGCAGGACGCCTCGGCGGTGACGGGGCCCGGATACCGGGAGCAGCACGAGGACGTGCGGGCAACGCTCGACGCCGCCCTCTCCGAGCGCGCGGGCGTGCAGGTGCGGTCGTCACTGGCGTACTGCTCGCGGTCGGGCGATCCGCGGGTTCCGTGGCTCGAGCCGGACGTCAATGATCACATCGAGGAGCTCGCCGGTCAGGGCGTGCGGAGCATCGTCATCGCCCCCATCGGATTCGTCTCGGACCACATGGAGGTCGCGTTCGACCTCGACGTCGAGGCGATGGAGACCTCCGCGGCGCACGGCGTGCAGGCCGTGCGCGCCGGCACGGTTGGCGTGCGACCCGCCTTCGTGACGGGGCTCGTCGACATGATCGTGGAGCGCGCACGGCGCGAGCGCGGTCATGCCGCGCAGGTGCGGGTGGCCGGGGCGTTCGAGGCCTTCCCGGACGAGGCGCCCGCGGGGAGCTGCCGCATGCGGCACGGCGAGGCGACGGGGATTCCGGTGCTCGCCGGGGCGGAGGACTGACGGGCGGCGAATTCAGCCCACCATCGGGGAATTCTATCGCGGTAAGTGCAGGCTAGCCTTGCTTGCGGTCGCCCGGAATCGGCGTACGGTAGTACGTAACTGCTCACCAGAGACGAAAGGGATCCACTCGATGGCTACCAAGCAGATTACCGTTCCCGCAGCGCAGGGCGACCTGCACCGTCCGACGGGCGTGGCCCAGTATCTGAGCCCGGTCGTGCACGACCTCGTCGCACTCGCCGTCAACGGCAAGCAGGCGCACTGGCACGTGCGCGGCGAGAACTTCATGGGGGTGCACGAGTTCCTCGACGAGGTCGTCGCGCACGCACAGGACGGGGCGGACACCGTCGCCGAGCGGATCGTGGCGCTCGGCCTGCCCGTCGACGCCCGCATCGGAACGGTCGCGGCCCGCACCTCCACGCCGGAGCTCAGCGACGGCTTTCAGCAGTCGGACGTGACCGTCCGCGAGGTCGTGGCCCAGCTCGACGCCACCCTGGAGACCGTCTACGCGGCGGTGAAGGGGCTCGACGACGTCGATCTGGTGAGCCAGGACCTGGTGATCTCGATCGCTCAGCAGCTCGACAAGGATCGCTGGTTCCTGTTCTCCCACTACGCCGAGTAGGCGGGAGCGCCGGGCGACCCCGCGCGCGGCCGCGTCAGGCGGCGGAGGCCGCGTCGCGGGGGAGCGGAGCGTGGTGGGAGTCGAGGTACTCCTCCACGAAGCGGCCGAGCACCATGTGGGAGGCGCGCACGTCGGCCTGCTCGACGCGAGCGAGGATCGCCTCGACCTCCCCGGGGTCGAAGTAGCCGTGACCGGCGTAGGCCCGCACCCGGGAGCTGAACGAGGCGGTGTCGAGCTCGGGGTGGAACTGCGTGGCGTAGACGTTGCGACCCACGCGGAAGGCCTGCACGGGGCAGCTCGGCGAACTCGCCAGCACCACGATGCTCGGGGGCGCCTCCGTGATCGCCTCCTTGTGGCCGACGAAGGCCTCGAAGTCGACGGGCAGCTGGTGCAGCAGCGGATCCTCGATCCCGGCCGGGGTCAGACTGATCCGCACCGCCTGCGACGTCTCGCCGTAGGTGCGGTCCACGCGCGCGCCCTGGTGCGCGCCGATCGTGCCGATGCCGTAGCAGACCCCGAGGAAGGGGAAGTCGCGGCGCACGACCTCATCGAGCAGATGCGCGAGCTCGCGCTCCACGCGCAGCTCGGTGGGCGATTTGCGCTCGGCGGGCTCGCTGACGGTGAAGGGGCTGCCCGCGAGGATGATGCCCGAGTAGCGTGCGAAATCGACCGCGCCGAGCGAGCCGCGATCGATGCGGCGCCACTCGAGCTCATCGGGCAGGAGCCCCGTCAGGCGACAGTAGGCGGCGTGCTCATCCGCGGCCTCGGCGTCCTCTCGCCGAGTCGTGATGAGCAGGAACGGCTTCATGGCATCCACCGTACCGCCACGAAGCCGTTCCCGTGCCCGGGTATCGAAGTGTTACACGGAGCGGATCGCGACCACGGCGTTGTGGCCCCCGAAGCCGAAGGAGTTGGAGATGGCCAGCTGCGGGCCGTCGCCGAGGGGCTGCACCGAGGATGAGACGGAGAGCGGGATCTCGGGATCCTGGTCGACCAGGTTGATCGTCGGGGGAGCGATCCGGTGCTGCACCGCGAGCACCGTGAAGAGCGCCTCGAGCGCTCCGGTGCCCCCGAGCAGGTGACCCGTGGCGGCCTTCGTCGCCGAGATCGGGATCTGCTGCACGCGGTCGCCGAAGACGCTGTGCAGGGCCGTGTACTCGGCGATGTCGCCGACTGGGGTCGAGGTGGCGTGGGCGTTGATGTGGGTCACCTCGTCGGCCGAGGCGCCGGCCTGGGAGAGCGCCAGCTCGACGGCCCTGGCGGCGCCCTTGCCCTCCGGATCGTTGGCGGTGATGTGGTACGAGTCGGCCGTGACGCCGCCGCCGGCCACCTCGGCGTAGATCTTGGCCCCTCGCGCGACGGCGTGCTCCGCGGTCTCGAGGACGAGCGCGGCGGCGCCCTCGCCCATCACGAAGCCGTCGCGGTCGACGTTGTAGGGCCGCGAGGCCGTCGCGGGCGACTCGTTGCGCTTCGAGAGCGCCTGCGCGGAGTTGAACGCCGCGAGCGTGATGGGGTGGATCGCAGCCTCGGCGCCGCCCGCGATCACCACGTCGGCGAGGCCGAGCTGCAGGTGCTCGTAGGCGTTGGAGAGCGACTCGGTGCTCGAGGCGCAGGCGGAGGCGACGGTGCGCGCGAAGGCGCGTGCCTCGAGGTGCATCGAGACGGCCGCCGCGGGCGCGTTCGGCATGAGCATGGGCACCGTGAGCGGCATCACCCGCCGCGGTCCCTTCTCCTTCAGCGTGTCCCAGGCGTCGAGCAGCGTCCACAGGCCGCCGATGCCGGTCGCCCAGTCGACGCCGAGGCGCTCGGACGGCACCGCGGGCTCGCCGGCATCGGCCCATGCCTCGAGCGCGGCGACGAGTGCGAAGCGGCTCGAGGGGTCGAGGCGCTTCGCCACGGGACGGTCGAGCACCTCGGCCGGATCGACCTTCGCGGTCCCGGCGAAATTCACGGAGAGACCGTACTGCTCGGCCCAGTCGTTCTCGAGCGTGCGGATGCCCGACTCGCCCGCGAGCAGGGCCTCCCAGCTTTCGACGGCCGTGCCGCCGATCGGGGTCGAGGCGCCGATTCCGGTGACGACGATCTTCTTGGTCATGTTTGCAGGCTCCGCGTGAAGAGAGGGTTGATGTGGCGCTCGAGCGGAGCGCGGCGGGTCGGGATCAGCCCGGAGGCGTCGTTGCAGCCTCGACCAGCCGTGCTCCGCCCGTTCAGCGGGGGAGGAACTAGGCCTGGGCCTTGACGATGAAATCGACGGCGTCGCCGACGGTCTTGAGATTCTTGACCTCTTCGTCGGGGATCTTCACGTCGAACTTCTCCTCGGCGTTGACGACGATGGTCATCATCGAGATCGAATCGATGTCGAGGTCGTCGGTGAACGACTTGTCGAGGGCGACGACGTCGGCCGCGATCCCGGTTTCGTCGTTGATGAGCTCGGCCAGACCGGCGAGGACCTCTTCGTTGCTGAATGCCATGGTGTGTTTCTCCTTGATATGGGTGTTGGTGGTAGAAGTCTACGTGCGGAGCGGGGGGCCGTCGGATGCGACGCGCGCCGGCTAGGGGAGCTCGACGATCTGAGCGCCGTAGACGAGACCCGCTCCGAAGCCGATCGTCAGAGCGAGACCGCCCGAGAGCTCAGGCTGCTCCTCGAGCAGCCGGTGCATGGCCAGCGGCACCGACGCGGCCGAGGTGTTGCCCTGCATCTCGATGTCCCTGGCGACCGCGACGCTGTCGGGCAGCCTCAGCTGCTTGGCGAACTCGTCGATGATGCGCATGTTCGCCTGGTGCGGGACGAACGCGGCGAGGTCGGCGGCCTCGACGCCCGACACCTCGAGCGTGCGGCGTGCGACCTTGGCCATCTCCCAGACGGCCCAGCGGAACACCGACGGGCCGTCCTGGCGCAGCGTGGGCCAGGGCACCTCGTGGGGGTTCGCCCGGTACTCCTCGAATGAACTCGTCATGCGGATGACGTCCCACTTCTCTCCGTCGGAGCCCCAGACGGTCGGGCCGATGCCCGGGTGATCGCTCGGGCCGATCACCACGGCGCCGGCCCCGTCCGCGAGGAGGAACGAGATGCTGCGGTCGGTCGGGTCCACGACGTCCGAGAGCTTCTCGGCGCCGATCACGAGCACGTTCTTGCACACTCCGGCGCGCACGAGCGCGTCTCCCTGGGCGACGCCGTAGACGTACCCGGCGCAGGCGGCGGAGATGTCGAAGGCCGCGGCCGGAGTCAGCCCGAGGCGATGCGCCGCCAGCGAGGCCATCGAGGGCGTGATCGCGACGTTCGAGATGGTCGCGATGATGACGCCGTCGATCTCTGAGCGCTCGAGGCCCGACTTCGCGATGGCCTCCTCGCCCGCCGCGACCGCGAGATCGACGGCGCCGACCTCTCGGCTCGCGCGTCGGCGCTGCACGATGCCGGTGCGCTGGCGGATCCACTCGTCGGACGAGTCGATCGGCCCGACCAGGTCGTCGTTGGGAACGTCGAGGTCCCCTCGGGACGCCCCGAGGGCCAGGATCCGCGTGTGCGCGGGTCCCGTGGGCTGCACGAGTGATGCCATGTGCGTCGGTCCTTTCGTCAGGCTGAGGAGTCGGCCCTACGCGGCTTCGGCGACGAGCGCCGCTGCGGCTTCGAGGTCGGAGGGCGACTTGATCGCGACGCTCGGGACGCCCTTGAGCGCGCGCTTCGCGATACCGGTGAGCGCGCCGGCCGGGGCGAGCTCGATGAGGCCCGCGATCCCGGCCTGCTGGAAGCCCTCCATGCAGGCGTCCCAGCGCACCGGGCTCGCGATCTGGGAGACGAGCAGTTCGACGAGGCGCCCGCCGTCGGAGATGCGGGACCCGTCGGCGTTGGTCCAGAGCGCGCGCTTCGGCGCGGAGACGGCGACCGTCCCCGCCGCCTCGCGCAGCACGGGGATCGCGGAGGACATGTACTCGGTGTGGAAGGCGCCCGCGACCTGCAGCGGGATCACCCGGGCCCCGCGGGGCGCGTCCTCCGCCAGCGCGGCCAGCGCGTCGAGCGCGCCGGCGGCGACGATCTGACCGCCGCCGTTGCGGTTGGCCGGGGTGAGCCGGTGCTCCGCGATCTTCGCGAGCACGTCCGCCTCGACGCCGCCGACCACCGCGGACATGCCGGTTCGCGCCTGCGCCGCGGCGGCGGCCATGGCGCGGCCGCGCACGCCCACCAGGTGCAGCGCGTCGCCCTCGGAGAGGACGCCCGCGGCGGCGGCGGCGGCGAACTCGCCGACCGAGTGCCCCGCGACGCCGGCCTCGGCGAGCACCGCGCGCGCGGAGAGCTCGCGCCACGCGAGCAGGCTCGCGGCGACGATGAGGGGCTGCGCCACGGCCGTGTCGCGGATCGTGTCGGCATCGCTCACCGTGCCGTGCTGGATCAGGTCGACGCCGGAGCGCTCGGAGGCTTCTCCGAGGAACTCCCGCGCGCCCGGGAGTTCGAGCCACTCGTTCAGGAATCCGGGGGACTGGGAGCCCTGTCCAGGGCAGGCGATGACAATCACGTGTTCAAGTTTCTCAGATCGGGGCGGAGCATCCTGCATATTCTCCATCATGTTCTGCGGAAAATGTTGTCGGGATCCTCACGCCGGGATGGCGGTGCTTCAGCGTTGCTTGCCTCTGCGTCCCTGATTCTGGGCGATCGAGCCCGCGATGAGAGCGGACTGCAGGATCAGGGCCTCCCGCGCGCCGGTCGCGTTCCAGCCGATCACCTCCGAGACCTTCTTCAGCCGGTAGCGCACCGTGTTGGGGTGCACGAACAGCTCGCGGGCGGTCGCTTCGAGCGACCTGCCGTTGTCGAGGTAGCACCACAGCGTCTCGAGCAGTTCGCCCGAGTGCGCGGCGAGGGGCTCGTAGATCCGCTCGATGAGCGTGCGCCGGGCGAGCCCGTCCCCGGCGAGCGCCCGCTCCGGCAGCAGGTCGTCGGCGGCCACCGGTCGGGGGGCGTTGCGCCAGGAGCGCGCGACCGCCACGCCGGCGAGCGCGGCCCGCGCGCTGCGCGACGCGGCGACGAGATTCTCCACGGCCGGCCCGAGCACGAGCGGGCCGCCCGAGAAGCCGTCGGCGAGGCGCTGCGCGATCTCGAGAAAGCTGAGCGGGGGCTCGATGGGCGCGGAGGGATCCTTCGGCTGCGCCTCGACCCGCCCGAGCACCAGCACGAGGCGCGTGCCCTGCAGGCCGATCAGCACGTCGGCCCCCGCGTGGCGCGCGGTGCGGCGCAGCTGATCCACGTCGACGAATCGCTCCGCCGTGCCCACGAGCACCGCGGCCTCGCCCTCGCCGTGCCAGCCGAGGGCCGCGATGCGGCTGGGGAGCTCGTCGTCGCTCTCGCCGGTGAGGATCGAGTCGACCACGAGCGCCTCGAGCCGCGCATCCCAGAGTCCTCGCGCCTCGGCGGCCCGGGCGTAGACGTCGGCCGCCGCGAAGGCGACGTCGCGCGAGTAGTGCAGCACGGCCTCGCGCAGCGCCTCGCTGCGCGGTGCGACGCGCTCCTCCACCACGGAGACGACTACGCGGATCAGCTGCAGGGTCTCCTGCAGGCTGATCGAGCGCAGCAGCTCGCGGGGCGCGGCGCTGAACACGTCGGAGGCGATCCAGGGCGTCGACGAGGGATCCTCGTACCACTGGATGAACGACGCGATGCCGGTCTGCGCGACGAGGCCCACCGCGGAGCGGCGGCTGGGCGGCATGTTGCCGTACCAGGGGAGCGTATCGTCGAGCCGCGTGATCGTGCGGGTGGAGAGCTCACCGGTGATCGTTCGCAACCAGGCGAGCTCCTGCTCTTTCGTGCGGTCCATGGGAATCTATCCGCTACGCCGTCCCCTCCGCCATCATGCCTCGCCTCCCGTGCCGCCGGTCGTGCCGGCGTTCACGTCGTCCAGCCGGTACCTGGCGGCCGCCTCGGCGGGGACGGAGGCGTCGATGCGGCCCTGCGCGGCGAGTCGCTGCAGCACCTTCACGACCACCGACTCCCGATCGATGCCGAAGTAGCGGCGAGCCGCGGCGCGCGTGTCGGAGAACCCGAAGCCGTCGGCGCCGAGCACGGAGTAGTCGCCCGGCACGTAGGCGCGGATCTGATCCGGAACCATCGTGGCCCAGTCGCTCACCGCGACGAACGGGCCCTCGGCGTCCCGCAGCTTCCGGGTGAGGTACGGCACGCGGGCCTCCTCGTCCAGGTGCTGGAAGTTGTGGCGATCCGCGGCGACGCCGTCGCGCGCCAGCTCGTTCCAGCTCGTGACGCTCCAGACGTCGGCGGCGACGTTCCAGTCGCGCGCGAGCAGCTGCTGCGCCTCGATCGCCCAAGGAACAGCCACGCCGGAGGCGAGGATCTGGGCGCGATGCTCGCCGTCCCCGGCCTCGCTCACCCGGTGGATGCCGCGGACGATGCCCTCGACGTCCGCGTTCTCGGGCTCGGCGGGGTGCACGATCGGCTCGTTGTACACGGTGAGGTAGTACATGACGTTCGGATCGGGGTGCTCGCCGCCGTACATGCGCTCGATGCCGGAGCGCACGATGTGGCCGATCTCGTAGCCGTAGGCGGGGTCGTAGGAGACCACCGCGGGATTGGTCGAGGCGAGCGCGAGCGAGTGGCCGTCCGCGTGCTGCAGGCCCTCGCCGGTGAGCGTCGTGCGCCCGGCGGTGGCCCCGATGACGAAGCCCCTGGCCATCTGGTCGCCCGCCGCCCACAGGGCGTCGCCCGTGCGCTGGAAGCCGAACATCGAGTAGAAGATGTAGACGGGGATCAGCGGCTCGCCCTGCGTCGAGTAGGAGGTGCCCACCGCCGTGAACGCGGCGGCGGCGCCCGCCTCGTTGATGCCGACGTGGAGGAGCACGCCCTGCGGGCTCTCCTTGTAGGCGAGCAGCAGCTCCCTGTCGACCGAGACGTAATTCTGCCCGTGCGGGTTGTAGATCTTCGACGTGGGGAAGTAGGAGTCCATGCCGAACGTGCGCGCCTCGTCGGGGATGATCGGCACGAAGCGGGGACCGAAGCCCTTGTCCCGCATGAGGTCCTTGAGCATCCGCACGAACACCATCGTGGTTGCCGCCTCTTGCGCGCCGCTGCCCTTCGAAGCGATCGCGTAGCTCTTGGCCTCGGGCAGGGCCACCGCCGTGTGCTCGGCACGGCGCTCGGGCAGATAGCCCCCGAGCGCGCGGCGGCGCTCGTGCATGTACCGGATGGTCGCGTCGTTCTCGCCCGGGTGGTAGTAGGGCGGGCGGTACGGATCGGCCTCGAGCTGCGCGTCCGAGACGGGGATGTGCATGGTGTCGCGGAAGAGCTTCAGGTCCTCCAGCGTCATCTTCTTCATCTGGTGGGTGGCGTTGCGGCCCTCGAAGTGCGGGCCGAGGCCGTAGCCCTTGACGGTCTTCGCGAGGATCACGGTGGGGCGGCCCTTGTGCGCCAGCGCGGCCGCGTAGGCGGCGTACACCTTGCGGTAGTCGTGGCCGCCGCGGCGCAGCTGCCAGATCTGATCGTCGGTGTAGTCGTCCACCAGGCGCAGCGCCCGCTCGTCCTTGCCGAAGAAGTGATCGCGGATGTACGCGCCGCTCTCGGCCTTGTAGGTCTGGTAGTCGCCGTCGGGCGTGGTGTTCATGACGCCCAGCAGCGCACCCTCGGTGTCGCGGGCGAGCAGTTGATCCCACTCCCGGCCCCAGATGACCTTGATCACGTTCCAGCCCGCGCCGCGGAAGAAGCTCTCGAGCTCCTGGATGATCTTGCCGTTGCCGCGCACCGGCCCGTCGAGTCGCTGCAGGTTGCAGTTGACCACGAAGGTGAGGTTGTCGAGGCCCTCGTTCGCCGCGACCTGCAGCTGGCCGCGGCTCTCGACCTCGTCCATCTCGCCGTCGCCGAGGAACGCCCAGACGTGCTGATCCGAGGCGTCCCTGATGCCCCGGTTGGTGAGGTACTTGTTGAACTGCGCCTGGTAGATGGCGTTGATGGGACCGATCCCCATCGACACGGTGGGGAATTGCCAGAAGTCGGGCAGCAGGCGCGGGTGGGGGTAGCTCGGCAGGCCGTTCGGGGCGTGCGACTTCTCCTGGCGGAAGCCGTCGAGCTGGTCCTCCGTGAGTCGCCCCTCGAGGAAGGCGCGCGCGTAGACGCCGGGGGAGGCGTGGCCCTGCACGAAGATCTGGTCGCCGCCGCCCGGATGGTCCTGGCCGCGGAAGAAGTGGTTGAAGCCGACCTCGTACAGCGAGGCCGCGGAGCCGTACGTGGAGATGTGGCCGCCCACACCGATGCCGGGGCGCTGCGCACGGTGCACGGTCATGGCCGCGTTCCAGCGGATCCAGGAGCGGTACTGGCGCTCGACGTCGTGGTCGCCGGGGAAGTCCGGCTCATCATCCGAGGCGATCGTGTTGACGTAGTCGGTGGTCGGCACCTGCGGCACGTTGAGGTGGAGCTGTCGGGATCGATCCAGCAGACTCGTCATGATCTCGCGCCCGCGGCCGGCCCCGCGCGTCTCGACGACCGCGTCGAGCGACTCGCGCCACTCCGAGGTCTCCTGCGGATCCATGTCGTCGCTGTCCGGTGCGTACGGATCCTGTGTGTTCACGGCCAAGATGTGCTCCATTCACCACGAGGTGTGCCGGCGCGGTGCGGGTTGGTGCGTCCGAGCGCAGCACGAAAAGATCCCGCGACGATTCGCGGGCGTAGACTCCAGACTAGCGAATCCCCACCATGAAACTCGCGTATTTCTTGTGGGACGTGTGATACTCGCACAAGTCCGGCTGACCGCGATGCGCCTCAAGACGGCGAGCGCGCAGAATCCCTCCCCGCCGGCGCGTGGGCCCTGAGGTACCGGCCGGTGCGGCTGCTCCCGGTCGCCGCCACCTGGGCCGGGGTGCCGGTGGCGACGATGCGGCCGCCGGCCGAGCCGCCCCCGGGGCCCATGTCGATGAGGTGGTCGGCGTTGGCGATGAGATCGAGGTCGTGCTCGATCACCACGACGGTCGCGCCCGTCGCGAGCAGCCGGTCGAGCACGCCCATCAGCACGCGGACGTCGAGGGGGTGCAGGCCGACGGAGGGCTCGTCGAACACGAACAGGGCGCCGGACTGGTCGCGCCCGAGTTCGGCGGCGAGCTTGAGCCGTTGCGCCTCGCCGCCGGAGAGCGCCGGGGTGTCCTCTCCGAGCGTGAGATAGCCCAGGCCGAGGTCGATGAGGGTCTGCAGCCTGCGCCGCGCCCTGGGCAGCCGGTCCAGCGCCGCGTGCGCCTGGCGGACGGTGAGACCGAGGAGCGCGGGGAGGGACAGCGGCCCGTCGGCGGTGTCGAGCAGGATCTCCCCGGCGCCGGGCGCGTAACGGCTGCCCTCGCAGTCCGGACACGGGATGTCGACGTCGGGCAGGAACTGCACGTCGAGCACGACCTGCCCGGTGCCTTCGCAGCGGGGGCACTTGAGGGAGCCGGTGTTGTACGAGAAGTCGGCGGCCCGCAGTTCGCGGTGCGCGGCGGCCTCGGTGGCGGCGTAGGCGCGGCGCAGCTCGTCGAGGACCCCGGAGTAGGTCGCGATGGTGGAGCGGACGTTCACTCCGATCGGGGTCGCATCGACGACGTTGACTCGGGTGATGCCCGCGGGGTCGAGGGAGACGACGTGCGCGGGCGCGGCGCGTCCGTCGCGGGCGGCCGCGAGCGCCGGTACGAGGCTCTCGAGGACGAGTGTGGTCTTGCCCGATCCGGACATGCCGGTGACCGCGGTGAAGCGGCCCTTCGGGATCGTCACGTCGAGGGCGTGCACGGTGTGAAGCGGAGCGGTAGCGATCCGGATGGCGCCGTGGGCGAGCATCGCGGATTCGTCGGAGCGGTCGCGCACGATCGGGCTCTCAGCGCCGCTCAGGAACGGCCCGATGAGGGAGGCCGGGTCGGCGGCGACCTGATCGATCGGCCCCTGCGCGACGATCGTACCGCCGTCGGCGCCGGAGCCGGGCCCGATCTCGATCATCCAGTCGGCCTCGCGCAGCACCTGCGGGTCGTGGTCGACGAGGACCACGCTGTTCCCGTCGACGAGGAGGTCGCGCATGACGCCGATGAGCCCGTCGACGTTCGCGGGGTGGAGTCCGATGGAGGGCTCGTCGAGCACGTAGAGCACGCCGGTGGTCTGGTTGCGCACCGCGCGGGCGAGCTGCACCCGCTGCCGCTCGCCGGTGGACAGCGAAGAACTGGCGCGATCGAGGGAGAGATAGCCGAGGCCGAGCTGGAGGAGCCGGCGGGCCATCTCCTCGAACTGCTCCACGATCATGCGTGCCATCGGGCGCATGTCTGCGGGCAGGGCGTCGATCACGGTCGGCGCCCAGGCGACGGCCTCGTCGAGGGTCTTCGCGGTGGCGTCGGCGAGGCCGATGCCTGCGACCCTGGTGCCGCGTGCGGCTTCGGAGAGCCGGGTGCCGTGACAGTCGGGGCACGTGCGCGCGGTGACGAACCTGGCCACGCGGGCGAGGCCCTTCTCGCTGGTGGCGTTGTTCATGGCCTCGCGCACGGCGCGGCGGGCGTTGCGGTAGGTGAAGTTCAGCTCGAAGAGCTTCCCGTTCTTCGAGGGCACGCTGATGTGCCGCTTCTCCTCGGGGCCGTCCAGCACGATCTCCCGCTCGGCGTCGGTCAGCTCGGCGTAGGGCACGTCGGTGCGCACCCCGAACGCGGCGGCCACCTGCGGCATCACGGTCAGCCCGAACATCCCCCACGGCGCAACCGCGCCCTCTTCGATCGTCTTCGACGGATCGGGGACGAGGGCGTCGTCGTCGATGTCGCGCACCTTGCCGGTGCCCTGGCAGATCGGGCACGCCCCCTCCGAGTTGAAGGCGAGCACCTCCGCACCGGGCGGGTAGAACTCCGCTCCGCACTCGGCGCAGATCAGGTTCTTGTTCGCCGCGACATCGATCGTCGGCGCCAGCCGGTGCCCGTTCGGGCACAGATGCGAGCCGAGTCGGGAGAACATCACCCGCAGCACGTTCAGCAGCTCCGTCGAGGTGCCGAACGTCGACCGTACCCCGGGCACTCCCGGCCGCTGCCGCAGCGCGAGCGCGGCGGGGACGTGACGCACGCTGTCCACCTGCGCACGAGCCGCGTGCGACATGCGTCGACGGGTGTAGGTCGACAGCGCCTCGATATAGCGGCGGGAGCCCTCCGCGTAGAGCACGCCCATCGCCAGCGAGGACTTCCCGGACCCCGAGACCCCGGCGACCGCGACGAGCCCCTCCAGGGGCACGTCGACGTCGATGCCCCTGAGGTTGTGGACTCTCGCGCCGCGCACCTCGATCGTCGCGGGGGCCTGCGGGCGGGCGGGCTCGGCATCGCTCACGCGAACCTCCTCGTGGTCGCAAATATTGATTCCATGGAAGATAAATGTATCGTAGGATCGGATCGCCGCGACTGTGCGGATCGCACCCCCGCGCGAGGTGTCCGAGGAGGCTGTCGGGGGTGCGCGACTCGAGAGGAAAGAGGGAAATCATGAACGCTCCGGCACTCAACTCGGTGGCCTGGTTCGAGATCGGCACGGACAGGGCCGAGGAGGTCAAGGAATTCTACGGCGAGCTGTTCGGCTGGCAGTACAAGCTCAACACCGACCTGCCCGGCGTCGATTACCACGCCACCATCACCCCGGGCGCCCCCGGCCCGGTCGGCGGCATCTTCGACCATGCGGGGAAGTTCGCCGACTACGCCATCTTCTACGTGCTGGTCGCCGATGTCGCCGCGACGATCGAGCAGGCCACGGCGCTCGGCGCCGAGGTGCTGATGGAGCCGGTCACCGATGCCTCCGGCTTCACCTTCGCGCGCCTGGCCGACAACACCGGCCACCACTTCGGGGTGTTCTCCACTCCGGAGGCCTGAGCCTCCGGTCTGCGAGCGGGGCGAGACCTCGCTCGCAGACCGGCTCCGGCGGCACGCGTGCCGGGTCACGCGGTCAGTCGATCCGACGGGGCGAACGCCGTGGTCCGCAGCAGCCGCAGGCTCGCCGCCAGCCGATCCAGTTCCGTGCCCCCGGCGAGGGCGCCGAACCGGAGCGCGAGCTCGTCCTCGAACACCGGCGTCGCATCGGCGAGCTTCTGCTTGCCGTGCCGTGTCAGTTCGAGCAGGGAGGAGCGGCGGTCGTCCGGATTCGCCACTCGCCGCAGCAGCCCTGCCTGCTCGATCCGGTCGACGACCTTGCTGGTCCCGCCGACCGTGATCACGAACTCGGTCGCGAGATCCTGCACCCGCTGCCGGGGCCGTCGCCCCAGGGACTGCAGGACCTCGAACCAGGTGAGCTGCAGATCGCACTCCCGCCGCAGCCGCGTATCCGCCGCGGACCACAGCTCGGTTTCGAACCGCACCAGTTCGTGATACAGGCCCTTCAGATCAGGCATCGCACGCTCCTCGTACTCGCATGTTTCCACGCTCTTATAGATTCCATAGAATAATCTTCCCGCGATCCATTCTAACGCGAGCAGGGAAGCCTGTTCTCGCGTGGAGGCGGGGCGTATCCGGGGCAGGGCCCGCTGGTGGGCCGGTTGCGGGGCAGCGCGGCCGGTCACGGACGCCCGCGCTCCTGGAGGACGCGTTCCCCGGCGTCGACGTAGCTCGCGAACAGATCGGTGACGTCGCGGAGGCGTTGCGACCATCAGCGAGCACCGAGAAGGCTGCGAGGAGGATCTGCCACCTGCAGCCAGAAGTCAGCGAAAGGTTTTGCGTCACGGAACGTCTTGATACTCCAGCATCCAGCCGTGTCCAGCAATAGACCCATTCCCCACTCGTCACCGGGTCGTCCGTAGCTACTGGCGGTATGAGGCTCTGGCCCCCACACCAGGTCTCGTTCGAGTTCAGAAGGATCGGTAATCTGCACTGCAAGATCGCCTTCACCGGTGAGGCGGATGACGAACTTCTTGACCTCTTCGCTCGCGACAAGCTCTGCAGAAGAAGGAATCTGGAAGTAACCGAATGCCGAATCTCCCCGTAGGACCGCGGTGCCCATCACCTCGGGCCACTCTATGGGCGAGGGCGGTGAACACGTCGGCTCTCCCAGGTCTCCGAACGCTTCAGCGTTCTTGAGCCCATCTATTGGACCCATTGGAGGAGTTGCTGAATCATCGCCCTTCGATGCCTGCGGGCTCGCACAGGACACAAGGAGAGCAATTCCGATCGCAGCGACCACGAAGGTTCGTGCGGCGATTACTGCACGATTTCTCAGCATCGCAGTTACGCCCGCAGTGTTTAGGTCGTTGCTGTGAAGCTGACGGGCTGGCGGAGTATCGTGCGTAGCTTGTCGGGGGTGACTTTGCGGAAGTCGCTGAAGTAGACCTCGTGGTGCTTGCCGTCTACGCGCAGGCCGTTCTCGGGGATGAACTCGTCGTGCATGCGTTTCAGCACGGGGCCTTCATCATCGAAGGAGCCGTAGTGGAGCGTTTGGACACAGCGCCCCTCCGAGAGCGTTTCGAGGCGAACCCCGTCCAGGCGAGCGGGCTTGTTCTTGGCCCCGGCCTGCTCGACCGCGCTCTGGAACGAATCCCGGTCGAGCCAGTCGGGAACCATGAGCATCATCGTCCAGTCCCATCGAGACTTGTCGCGTGCGGCGGTGAACGCGTCCATGTCCTCCGCCCACCACAGACCCTCCAGCGGTGGAACGACGTAGTCGCGTTCAAGTTCTCGCTTGCTGATGAACTTGAGCTTGTAGGCGACCGGATACAGCGCCGAAAGAGCCTCCGTGTAGGCCGGAGCGGTGTTGGGGTCGCCGTGCCCGTCGATCATGAGGTATTGCATGTCGGGAACATCCACGATGCGAAACTGTCCGCGCGGGGCTTGATAGCTATCGAGAGACTTCTTGAAGTCGATCTTGTCAGTCATGGGATGCCTGGACTCGGGACGCGAGCCACGACCTTTCCGCCTCCAAGAGGCTCAGTGCGTAGGAGAACACCTCTCGCGCAGCAAGCGGGAGCGGGGCCTGGGATCGTTCGGCTTCTTCGACCGCGGTGATGCGGGCTTCGATCTGCGGGAGTCGGGCGCGCACTGCATCGGTGTATTCGCGCTCGGTAAGAAGCGGCAGGTTGGAAACGCCCACAAGGAACGGATGCGGAACCGGGTGGGCCTCGATGAGCTGGGCGATCACGTCTCGCCGGGCGACGTGCCTACCCTCGTCCGTGGCGTGGAAGACGCGACGTGGCTTCATCCCTGGCGTGGGTTGCGCGCCCTGGACGAGTCCGCGCTTCTCCAGTTTGGCGAGTAGGTAGTAGATCGAGGAGAACCCAACTTCCGTCCACTGGCGGATACCTCGTTGCTCGATCACCTGTTCGAGGTCGTAGCCGTGGGCCGGTCGCTCGATGATGAGGCCGAGGATTGTGAGCTCTGCCGGAGTCAACGCCATGTTCTTATCCTAGTACTAGAATATCGACATAGAGGCGCCGTCGCTTCAAGGGTTGCGGTGGGAAGCCATCGGCTGAGGAAAGTGAGCGAGCATCAACGTCTGACGTTGACGCCGGTAGGAGCGTTTCCCGGGTCTGATTCGGCCTCTGACCGGCTTCGTGCCGTCACCATGATCCGTCGGCCCGCCGGGCCGGTTGCCGAACCCGCTGAAGAGAAGGGTATCGGGCCGGAGTCGTTCTCAACGGGTTATCGGGTGGCTCAATCGTTTACGAGACAGGGAACGATCCCTCACGGGCAATGCTCGGGATGGATCTGACGAGTCTGAGCCCAGCGGCTCGGCGTCTCGCGCATCACCCTGTCGAGAAACCCGAAAAGACGCGGCTCATGGCGCCCGAGTGGCCGCCTTCTCTGACAGCTTGTGAACAGCCAAAGCCACCATGACGTACCAGCACATGCGCTTTGAGCATCGACGATCTGCGAGGGCAGAGCCGGAAACCATCACAGCGCACCAACGCCAAAATCCTTTTGATCAGGTATTTTGCCCAAACAAAGGGAGTTTGGGAGCGGGTGGGCCCTGCCGGGATCGAACCGACGACATCCACGGTGTAAACGTGGCGCTCTACCAGCTGAGCTAAAGGCCCGTGACCGCGAGGCGGACCTGCCAAGTGTATGTCAACTCTCCGGGCGGTCGCGAATCAGCGCGATCAGCCGATGGCGGCGAGCGCGTCCCGGTACGCCGAGAAGTCGCGGGGCTGACCCGGCGCGGTCTCGAACGACGCGAGCACGCGGCGATCCTCGCCGACCACCAGCGTGGCGCGGGTGGCGATGCCGGCCTCTTCCACGAACACCCCGCACTGCTTCGCGACGGCGCCGTGGGGCCAGAAATCGGAGAGGATCGAGAACTGGTAGCCCTCCTGCTCGGCCCACGCCCTCAGCGTATGGACGGAGTCGGCCGAGACGCCCACCAGCCGCACATTGCTGTCGGAGAACACCGACAGGTTGTCGCGCAGCTCGCACAGCTCACCGGTGCAGATGCCCGAGAACGCGAACGGGAAGAAGACCAGCGCGACAGGTCCCTCCGCGACGATCTCGGACAGCGTGAGCTCCTCGCCGCGCTGATCCGACAGCGTGAAATCCGGCGCCTGCGCGCCGACCTCGAGCACCACGGTGCCCCCTTTCCGGCGCGACGCGCCCCTGTGACGACGGGTTGCTGTTCAGACTACCGGGGAGGGTCGATCAGGCGGGCAGGGCGGCCTCGATCGCGGCGATCACCTCGGGGTCGTCGGGTTCGACCTGCGGTCGGAAACGCGCGACCGAATCATCGGGGGCGACCACGAATTTCTCGAAGTTCCACTTGACGCGCCCGGTCTTGCCGTCGGCGTCCGGCACCTCGTGCAGCAGGGCGTAGAGCGGGTGCTTACGGCGACCGTTCACGCGCACCTTCTCCATGAGCGGGAAGGTGACGCCGTAGCTCGTCGAGCAGAAGGTCTTGATCTCCTCGGCGTCTCCGGGCTCCTGATTGAGAAACTGATTGCACGGGAAGCCGAGCACCGTGAGGCCGCGGTCGCCGTAGCGGCGCTGCAGATCCTCGAGCTTCTCGTACTGCGGGGTCAACCCGCAGCGCGATGCGACGTTGACGATGAGCACGGCCTGATCGGCGTAGGCGGCGAGCGTGGTGTCTTCTCCATCGATGGTGGTCAGCGGGATCTCGCGAAGCTTCATGCCACCAGCCTACGCGTGTCGCGAGAGCAGGATCGCCCGGAATGTTCTGGGAAGCGGCGGTGTTGGAGGACTCAGTGGGCCGCGAGGGATCGCGGCGCGAAGGGAGATTGAGGAATGGGCCCGGACGTGAGCGGCGCGACTCGGCGGATCGATGTGGAGACCGGTGGTGAGGCGCTCAAGCGAGCGTTCCGCGAGCATCCCACGGGTGTCGCACTCATCACCGCGCAGACCGCGGCTGGTCCCGTCGGCCTCACCGCCTCGAGTGTCGCCTCGGTCGGAGTCGACCCCCCGGCGCTCTCCTTCTCGGTGACCCGCGCGACCGGAAGCGCCGGCGGCATAGTGGGGGCCGACACCTACCTGGTGCACCTGCTCGACGCGCGCCACCCGGACATCGCGCGCTCGTTCGCCGTCTCCGGTGCCGAGCGCTTCACCCCGGATCAGGGATGGGAGATCCTGCCCACCGGCGAACCGTATCTGCCCGCGTCCCGCGTCGCGCTGCGCTGCCGCACCCTGCACTCCCTGGGCGTCGGCTCGTCGGTGGTCGTGATCGCCGAGGTGCTCGACGCGCGCTTCGGCGAGGCTCACGAGCCGATGGTGTACCACGATCGCGAGTTCCGCGCGCTCCCGGTAGGCTCGGGCTCATGACAGCGGAGAGGGCGGATGGGCACGACATGGGCGGATACGTGACCGGCGGCGCGCCGTTCGAGCGCGACACCAACTACATCGAGGATCGCATCGTGGCCGACCCGGCGACGATCCGCGAGCTGCAGCCGCCACCGCCCTCGAAGGTCGGCTCCCTCGGCTACGGGCTCGCCCCGGGAGCGGAGGCGTGGCCGGTCGAGCCGGGGAGGTACCGGCTCGTCGCGGCGGCGGCTTGCCCATGGGCAGGCCGCACCCTCATCGTGCGGCGGCTGCTCGGACTCGAGCACGTGATCTCGCTCGGGCGCCCGGGCCCCGTGCACGACGCGCGATCCTGGACCTTCGACCTCGAGGGCTCCCCGGACAACGCGGGAGGGGTGGATCCCGTGCTCGGCACCGAGCGCCTGCAGCAGAACTACTTCGCGCGGTTCCCGGGCTATCCGCGCGGCATCACGGTGCCCGCCCTCGTCGATGTGCCGAGCGGAGGGGTCGTCACGAACGACTACCCCCAGATCACGATCGACTTCTCGACCCAGTGGCGGGAGTTCCACCGCGAGGGCGCCCCCGACCTGCTGCCGGGCGAGCGGCTCGAGGAGATGTGGCCCGTGATCGAGCGCGTGTTCACCGAGGTCAACAACGGGGTGTACCGCTGCGGCTTCGCAGGCAGCCAGGAGGCCTACGACGCGGCGTACGCGCGGCTCTGGGAGGCGATGGACTGGCTGGAGGAGCGTTTGGCCGGCAGCCGCTACCTCGTCGGCGACACGATCACCGAGGCCGACGTGCGCCTCTTCACGACGCTCGTGCGCTTCGACGCGGTGTACCACGGGCATTTCAAGACGAACCGCAACAAGCTGGCCGAGATGGACCGGCTCTGGGCGTACGCGCGCGACCTGTTCCAGACCCCCGGGTTCGGCGACACCGTCGACTTCGTGCAGATCAAGCGGCACTACTACGCGACGCACACCGACATCAATCCGACCCGGATCGTGCCCGACGGCCCCGACCTCTCGAACTGGCTCGAACCGCACGGCCGCGAGCGTCTCGGGGGTTCCCCCTTCGGCGACGGATCCGCTCCGGGGCCGGTCCCCGAGCCGGAGCGCGTGGCGCCCGGTCACAACCCGCTCTACCCCGCCGACGGGTGACCCCGGCGCCCCGTCAGCCGCCGAAGGCGCTCACCAGCCTCGCGCGATCCAGGCCTCGAGATCGGGCTGCTCGTGGGCGATCGTCGTACTCTCCCCGTGTCCCGGCCGCGCGCTCGTCTCGATGGGCAGGGTGAACAGGCGGGAACGGATGGAGGCGATGATCTGATCGAAGCTGGAGTAGTCCCAGCGCGTCGCGCCCGGCCCGCCTCGGAAGAGCGTGTCGCCCGAGAACACGGTCCCGAGCGTCGGCGCCGCGAAGCAGACCGACCCGGGGGTGTGCCCGGGGGTGTGCAGCGCCACGATCTCTGCGCCCGCGATCGAGAAGCCCGCTCCGTCGGCGAGCTCGAAGTCGGGCGTCCCGGTGCCGTAGGTCTGCTCCCACAGGAACAGGTCGGCCGGGTGCAGATAGACGTGGGCGTCGAGCTGCTCCGCGACCTCGAGCGCCGCATTCACGTGGTCCTCGTGGCCGTGGGTGAGCAGGATCCCGAGCGCTTCCCGGTCGCCCACCGCCCGCGCGATCGCTTCGGCGTCGTGCGAAGCGTCGATCACGATCGCCTCGGCGTCGTCGCCCACGACCCACACGTTGTTCTCGAGTTCGACGCCTCCGGTCGGATACCCGTCCCGGCCGATCCCGACGAGCCCGCTCGTCACCACACGATCGATCCGCACCTCAGACATGTCGCTCATCCTCTCCTCGGTCGGATGCGCCGGTTCACGCCCGCGTCACGATGACCGGGCACGGCAGGGCCTGCAGCACGCCGTGGCTCACCGAGCCCAGCAGCAGCCTCGAGATGCCGCCGCGGCCGCGGCTGCCCACGACGAGCAGCTCGGCGTGCCCGGCGGTCTGCACGAGCGCCGACACCGGCGGCGACTGAACGATCTCACGACGAATCTCCAGATCGGGGTACCGTTCGGCGAGGCCCGCGACGCCGATGGCGATCGCCTCCTCGGCCGCCGAGCGCTGCGACTCGACGAGCTCCTCGCTCCACAGGTACTCGAGGCCGGGGGTGAGCGGCGGCATCCACGCGTACACGGCGATGAGCGGCACGCCGCCCCGGGAGGCCTCCTCGGCCGCGAACGAGATCGCCTTCTTGGAGGCCTCCGAACCGTCGACGCCGACCACCACGCCGCCCCCCGGCTGCGCCTCATGCTTGGGGATCACCGCGACCGGGCAGTGCGCCGTGGCGGCCGCCTTGACGGCGCGGGTGCCGAAGAACGATCCCGCGAATCGGCTTCCGCCGTGTGCGCCGAGGATCAGCAGGTCGGCCCGCTTGGAGGCCTCCTCGATCTCGGCGATGGGGTGCCCGACCACGGCGGTGCCCGAGATCTTCCCCGCGAAGCCGAGGCTTCGGGCGTATTCCGTCTCGGCCTGCAGCATCTGCTCCGAGGCCTCCTGGGCCTCGGAGAGGAACGCGACGCTCTCCGAGAGGAACGAGTCGTCGGCCACGTGCAGCAGCTCCACCGAGGCGCCGCGCGCGGTTGCGCGCGAGAGCCCCCATGCCAGCGCCACCCGGCTCTGCTCAGATCCGTCTACTCCGATGAGGTACTTCTCCGACATCTTCCGGTCCTTTCTCGAGGGTGTGTGGGGTCGGCGAAACGATCAGGCCTCGCGCGCCGGGAGGTGCGCGGGGTGGTTTCCGGCCAGCTGCTCGATGACGCGCACCACCTGGCAGCTGTAGCCGTACTCGTTGTCGTACCAGACGTACAGCACGGCGCTGTCGCCGGTGGCGATCGTGGCCAGTCCGTCCACGATGCCGGCGCGATTGGATCCCACGAAGTCGGTCGAGACGATCTCCGCCGATTCGACGTAGTCGATCTGGGTGCGCAGCCCACCGGTCAGCGAGACCTGCTCGAGGAAGCGGTTGAGCTCGTCGCGCGTCGTCTCGTTCTCGAGCTGCAGATTGAGCACCGCCATCGAGACGTCGGGGGTGGGAACGCGGATCGCGTTGCCCGTGAGCTTGCCCTCGAACTCGGGAAGCGCCTTCGAGACCGCCTTCGCGGCGCCGGTCTCGGTGAGCACCATGTTGAGCGCCGCCGAACGACCGCGGCGGTCGCCCCTGTGGAAGTTGTCGATGAGGTTCTGGTCGTTGGTGTACGAGTGCACCGTCTCGACGTGACCGCGCTTGACCCCGAATCGGTCGTTGATCACCTTGAGCACCGGCGTGATCGCGTTGGTGGTGCAGGAGGCGGCGCTGAGGATCGTGTGCTCGGCGGTGATCCGGTCGTTGTTGACGCCGAAGACCACGTTGAGCATGTCGCCCTTGCCCGGGGCGGTGAGCAGCACACGTGCGATGCCCGGGTTCCGCAGGTGCTGCGAGAGCCCGTCGGCGTCGCGCCACCTGCCCGTGTTGTCGACGAGGATGGCGTCCTGAATGCCGTACCGCGCGTAGTCGACGCTCGCCGGATCGTCCGAGTAGATGACCTGGATGCGAACGCCGTTGGCGAGGATCGCGTTCTCGTCCTCGAGCACCTTGATGGTGCCGTTGAACGGCCCGTGCACGGAGTCGCGGCGCAGCAGATTGGCCCGCTTCGCGAGGTCGTTCTCCGACCCTCTGCGCACCACGATGGCGCGCAGGTTGAGGCCGCGGCCGCTGCCCGAGTGGTCGATGATGATGCGGGCGAGCAGGCGGCCGATGCGGCCGAATCCGTAGAGCACGACGTCGGTGCCCCGGCCGGGCTGCGCCTCGAGCGCCGGAGCGAGCTGCTCGCGCAGGTAGGCGTCGAGGTCTGCGCCGCCCGTGGCGCGGAAGCCGTTGGCGAGGAGCGCAAGATCCACGGAGACCGGGCCGGGCTGGATGCGCGCGAGCGCCTCGACCACGGCCGAGGTCTCCGTGAGCGGCAATTCGACGTCGTCGATCTTGCGGGCGAAGCTGTGGGCCCGGATGATGTCGATGGGGGAGCGCCCCACCAGGCTCCGGCCGTGCACGGACATGACCACGTCGTGGTCGCGGTAGAGCTGACCGATCAGCGGAATCATCCGCTCCGCGAGTTCCTGCTTCGCCTTCCACGTCTCAAGGTGAGCATCAGCGCGCTGAATCATGTGAACGGAGGGTTCCTTTCAATGCTTCGAAGAGGGATCGGCCTGCCCGCCGGCGACGTTTCGACGTCTCCTCCCAGTATCCCATGCGGATGACGCCGCGTGACACCGCGATTTCTCTCGGCGGCGCCGGTTCCATCAGGCTGGGGGATCGGCGCGGTCGCACCGCGCCTCCATCATTCCCCAGCGAGTTTTCGAGGAACAACATGGCTCTCAAGAAGCGCGGCGCTCTCGCCGCTCCGCTCATCGCGCTCGCGCTCGCCGCGACGACTGCGCTCGCGGGCTGCTCGGCAAGCGGCTCGGGCGGCACCGCGGGCGAGACGGTCAGGATCGGCGTCGTCGGCGCGAGCGATCCGTACTGGGAGACCTTCACGGCGGCAGCCGCCGAGGAGGGCATCCAGGTCGAGCTCGTCGACTTCACCGACTACAACCAGCCCAACCCCGCGCTCAGCGAGGGCGAACTCGATCTCAACCAGTTCCAGCACATCCAGTACCTCGCCGACTACAACGTCGCCAACGACGATGATCTGGTGCCGATCGGCGCGACGGCGATCTATCCGCTCGCCGTGTTCTCCACGAAGCATCGGAAGCTCGAGGACATCCCCGAGGGCGGAACCGTCGCGGTGCCCTCCGATCCCTCGAACCGCGCCCGCGCCCTGAACGTGCTGCAGGCCGCCGGCCTCGTGAAGCTCAGGGACGGGGGCACGCTGTTCTCCACCCCAGACGATGTCGATCCCAAGGCATCGAGGGTGCAGGTGACCGAGATGGACGCGTCGTTCACCGCGACCTCCCTCGCCGACGTCGACGCGGCCGTCGTGAACAACGACTTCGTCACCGATGCCGGCCTGGAGTTCTCCGACGCGCTGTACCAGGACGATCCCAGCGACGAGGGGGCGAAGCCGTTCATCAACATCTTCGCGGTTCGCGCCGAGGACAAGGACAACGAGACGTACCGGAAGCTCGTCGAGATCTACCAGACCAACGACGAGGTGCAGCAGGGCGTGCTCGAGAACTCGGGCGGCAGCGCGATCCTGCTCGACACGCCGGTCGCCGAGCTGGAGCAGGTCCAGGCCGACGCCGAGAAGGAGATCCGCGCGGCGGCCTCGTGATCCGAGGCGGTCCCGCATCGACGGTGAAGGGGTGAATCCATGACGCGCGTCCAGATGACCGGCGTGTCGAAGCGCTACCCGGGGCGCGGCAAGGGCGCCGCGCCCGTGGTCGCGGTCGACGACGTGTCGATCGATGTCGCCTCCGGCGAGATCCATGCGATCATCGGCTACTCGGGGGCCGGGAAGAGCACGCTGCTGCGGCTCGTCAACGGGCTCGAGCAGGCGACGTCGGGGCGCATCGTCGTCGGCGACGACGAGATCACGAGCCTCCCCGAGTCGAGACTCCGCGCCGTGCGCGGACGCATCGGCATGATCTTCCAGCAGTTCAACCTGTTCCACTCGAAGCGGGTCGCGAAGAACGTCGAGTACCCGCTCGTCGTCGCCGGCGTCGCGCCCGCCGAACGCGGGCGCCGTGTCTCCGAGCTGCTCGACTTCGTCGGGCTCGCCGACAAGGCGGAGGCCTACACCGATCAGCTCTCGGGCGGTCAGAAGCAGCGCGTGGGCATTGCCCGTGCGCTCGCGACCAACCCCGGCGTGCTCCTCGCGGACGAGGCGACGAGCGCCCTCGACCCGCAGACCTCGCGGGAGGTGCTGGCGCTGCTGAAGCGCGTCAACGAGGAGTTCGGCATCACGATCATCCTCATCACCCACGAGATGGAGGTCGTGCGCGAGATCGCGCATCGCGTCACCGTCATGGACGGCGGGCGGGCCGTCGAGCAGGGCGAAGTGTTCGAGGTGTTCTCGGATCCGCGGACGGCCACCACCCGCCGCTTCGTCGCGACGGCGCTGCCGACGGAGCCCGAGGCGGAGCAGCTCGAGGAGCTGCGCAAGCGGCACCGTGGGCGGCTCGTCTCGCTGACGCTCCGCGACGGCGACGTCGATCAGCCCGTCGTGTTCCGCATCCTCGCCGAGCGCGGCGTGGGCGTGAGCATCGTGCACGGCGGCATCACCGACGTCGGCGGGCGGAGCTTCGGCAGGCTCACGCTCGAGCTCATCGGCGACGACCTGAGGGTGGAGCACGCCATCGCCGCGCTCGCGCAGGAGACCGACCTGGAGGTGCTGGCCTGATGGACAAGCTCATCGAACTGCTCTCGAACGGGAAGTTCCTCGAGGCCACCGTCGAGACCCTCGTCTACGTCGTGATCGCGATGGGGCTCGGCGGCGTCCTGGGCCTCCTGGTCGGCGTCCTCCTCACCGTCTCCCGGCAGGGCGGGATCCTGCAGAACCGGGCCCTCTACTGGATCCTCAACTTCCTCGTCAACTTCTTCCGACCGATCCCGTTCGTCATCCTCATCGCCGCGATCCAGCCGCTCGCGAGGGTCGTCGTCGGCACCGGCATCGGCGACCGCGCCCTCATCTTCGTGCTCACCTTCGCCGCGACCTTCGGCATCGCCCGCCTGGTGGAGCAGAACCTGCTCACCGTGCCGCCCGGCGTGATCGAGGCGTCGCGCGCGATGGGCGCCGGCCCGACGCGGACCATCTTGACGGTGCTCATCCCGGAGGGGCTCGGGCCCGTGGTGCTCGGCTACACCTTCGCGTTCATCGCGGTGGTCGACATGACGGCGATGGCCGGCGTCATCGGCGGCGGCGGGCTCGGAAACCTCGCGCTGCAGTACGGCTATCGCCAGTTCAACCCGTGGATCACCTGGTCGGCGGTGCTGATCATCATCCTGATCGTGCAGCTGGTGCAGCTGTTCGGCAACGTGTTCGCGCGGAGACTTCTGAGAAGATAGGCGGCATGACGACGCACACCCTGCGCGAGCTGCGCGAGACCGCCGAGGAGCTCTGGCCCGTCGAGACCGCGGAGGAGTGGGATCGCGTCGGTCTCGTGTCGGGTGCCGACGACGCGCCCCTGCGCCGCGTGCTGCTGGCGGTGGACGCCGTCGCCTCGACCGTGGACGAAGCGCTCGAGTGGCGCGCGGATGCGCTCGTCACCCACCATCCGCTGCTGCTGCGGGGCGTCCACACCGTCGCCGAGGACACCTCGAAGGGCGCGCTGCTCGCCCGGCTCATCCGCGGCGGCTGCGCGCTCTACGCGGCGCACACCAACGCGGACCAGCCTGAGGGCGGCGTCTCGGCGGCGATCGCCGAGCGGCTCGGGCTCGCCGACGCGGCGGCGATCGTGCCCGCCCCGGGTCCGCGCTCGGACGAGGTGTTCGGGATCGGCCGCGTCGGCGTCCTCGTGGAACCGCTCTCCCTGCGGGCCTTCGCCGAGTGCGCGGCCTCGATCCTGCCCGCCACCGTGAGCGGGGTGCGCGTCGCCGGAGATCCCGATCGGATCGTCTCCAGGGTCGCGCTGCTCGGCGGCGCGGGCGACGGCCTGCTCGACCACCCAGCCGTGCGCGCCGCGGACGTCTACCTCACCTCCGACCTGCGGCACCACCCGGCGCAGGAGTCGCTCGAGCGTTCGGCCGCCGCGGGCGGGCCCGCGCTCGTGGACGTGGCGCACTGGGCGAGCGAGTCGCTCTGGCTCGAGGGCGCGGCCGCGCGGCTCGCGGAGCGCATCCCCGGCGTCGAGTTTCGCGTGAGCCCGCTGCGGACCGATCCGTGGACGTTCGCCGTCGGCGCGGAGCAGTAGGCTTGACCCCATGAAGGCCAGCCCTCGCCAGCAGCGACTGCTGCTCGACCTCCAGCAGCTCGACCACACGATCGCCCAGCTGCGACGCAAGCGGGTCTCGCTGCCCGAGCGAGCCGAGCTCGAGGGCCTCGCGGGCGAGATCGCGGAGGCGCGCGGTCGCTTCATGGCGGCTCAGCGCGATCTCGACGCTCAGAACGCCGAGATCGCGCGCGTCGAGGCCGATATCACGATGGTGCGCCAGCGGCGCGAGCGCGATGAGCAGCTGCTCTCGGCGAGCACCTCCAGCAAGGAGGCGCAGGCGCTGCAGGGAGAGCTCGACACGCTCGCGCGGCGGAAGGGCGAGCTCGAGGATCGCGAGCTCGAGCTGATGGAGGTGCAGGAGCGGGCGCAGGCCGACTTCTCCGAGGCCGAGCGGCTGCTCGCGGGTGTCGACGAGCGACGCGCCGCACTCGAGACGAGCCTCGAAGCGTCCGAGCAGAGGCTCGACCGCGAGATCGCTTCTCAGACGGTGGAGCGCGCGGGGCTCGCCGCGGAGATCCAGCGCGACCTGCTCGAGCTCTACGAGGAGCTGCGGGGGCGCATCGGCATCGGCGCGGCGCGCCTGCGCGGCAATGTCTCCGAGGCGAGCAATATGGCGCTCGCCCCGGCGGAGCTCAGCGATATCAGGGCGGCGGCGCCGGACGAGCTCGTGTTCTGCCCGGGAACCGGGGCGATCCTGGTGCGCGGCGAGAGCGAGTAGACTGGATCCCGGAATGGGCCGGCGGACGGTCGCGTCGCGGCACTTCGGTGCACGCGCCGAGGAACGTCCGGGCTGCACAGAGGAGAACGGTGGGTAACACCCACCCGGGGCAACCCGCGAGCAAGTGCAACAGAGAGTAGACCAGCCTTCCGGCGCAGCCGGGAGGTCCGGGTGAAAGGGTGGTGTAAGAGACCACCGGCGTTCGTGGTGACACGGGCGGCCAGGCAAACCTCGTTCGCAGCAAGGCCGGACAGCAGGCGTTGACGCTCCTCGCCGAGCCTGCGGGTGGGCCGCTAGAGGGTGTCGGCAACGGCACTCCGAGAGAGATGACCGTCACCGCCGATCTCCGGATCGGCGGGACAGAACCCGGCGTACAGCCGGCCCATTCCGCTCCCGCCCCCTACTCCGAGAGGGTGAGCAGCTCGAAACCGTTCTCGCGCACCACGACGGTGTGCTCGAACTGCGCGGTGAGGCTCTTGTCGCGCGTGGTGATGGTCCACCCGTCCTCCCACTGGTCCCACTCGTGCACGCCGAGCGTGAGCATCGGCTCGACCGTGAAGACCATGCCGGGCACGATCACGTCGCTGTAGGCGGGCGCCGAGTCGTAGTGGGGGATGATGAGTCCGGTGTGGAACGCCGCGCCGACGCCGTGCCCCGTGAAGTCGCGCACCACGCCGTAGCCGAAGCGCTTCGCGTAGGTTTCGATCACGCGGCCGATCACGTTCACCTGGCGCCCCGGTTTCGCGGCCCTGATGCCGCGCATCATCGCCTCGTGGGTCCGCTCGATCAGCAGGTCGACCTCCTCGGCGACCTCGCCCACGCGGAAGGTGCGGTTGGTGTCGCCGTGGAAGCCGTCGAGATACGCCGTCACGTCGACGTTGACCAGGTCGCCCTCGCGCAGCTCGGTGTCGTCGGGCACGCCGTGGCAGATCACCTCGTTGACCGAGGTGCACGACGAGGCGCGGTAGCCCCGGTATCCCAGCGTCGACGGGTAGGCTCCCTGCGACACGACGCACTGGTGCGCGATGCGGTCGAGCTCGGCTGTCGTGACGCCCGGCCGCACCGCCGCGCCGACGGCGTCGAGCGCGCGCGCGGCGATGCGGCCGGCGGTGCGGATGCGCTCGACCTCGACCTCGGTGTAGGTGTTGTCGCCCGCGTAGCCCGGCGGCGCGGCGAGCCCGACATACGGAGGGCGCGCGATGTGGGCGGGCACCGCGCGGGCGGGGGGCAGCGCTCCCGGGACGAGATGGCCGTGTGCGTCGAATGGCATGCCTCCTAGTCTATGAAGTGCACCCGGCAGATCGCCGAGGCGGAGAACGATCGGAGACGGCAGCATGAGCAAGAGGGAGTGGGGCATCGACGACCCGCAGGAGACGTACTGGTTCAACACCCGGACCGGTGAGGTGGAGGAGGGGCCGCAGTCGCTGTCGGTCGACCGCATCGGGCCCTTTGCGACGCGCGAGGAGGCCGCCCGCGCCAACGAGATCGTCGCCGAGCGGGCCAGGAAGTGGGCCGAGGAGGAGGCCGCCGAGGACTGAGGAGTTCTATCGCGGCCCCGTAACACGAATGTCACGGGGCCGCGATAGTCTGATGCTGGCGGTGCGACGGCGCTGCCCGTTCCGGCCCATACCGGCCGGGACCCGCACGAGCGAACGGAGCCGGTGTGAGCAAGCAGCGCGATTTTGTTCTCCGCACGATCGAGGAGCGCGGTGTGAGATTCGTGCGTCTCTGGTTCAGCGATGTCTCGGGCACGCTGAAGTCGGTCGCACTCGCCCCGGCCGAGGTGGAGGGCGCGTTCGGCGAGGGGATCGGCTTCGACGGTTCCGCCATCGAGGGCCTCACGCGCGCCTACGAGTCCGATCTGCTCGCGGTGCCGGATCCGTCGACCTTTCAGCTGCTGCCCTGGCGCAGCCAGACCGCTCCCACTGCCCGCATGTTCTGCGACATCCGCACGCCCAACGGCGAGCCGGCCGTTGCCGATCCGCGCAACGTGCTGAAGCGCGCCCTCGCGCAGGCGGCCGAGCAGGGGTTCACCTTCTACACCCACCCGGAGATCGAGTTCTATCTGCTCAAGTCGAAGGATTTCGGCGCGGACGGGCCCGTTCCGGTCGACCGAGCCGGCTACTTCGACAACGTGCCGGGGGGGACCGCGCACGACTTCCGCCGCGAGAGCGTAGCCATGCTGGAGGATCTGGGCATCTCCGTGGAGTTCAGCCATCACGAGGCGGGGCCGGGGCAGAACGAGATCGACCTCCGGTACGCCGACGCGCTGACCACCGCCGACAATCTGATGACGTTCCGAACGGTGGTGAAGGAGGTCGCCATCTCGCAGGGCGTGCACGCGACGTTCATGCCGAAGCCGATCCCGGGACAGCCCGGATCGGGCATGCACACGCACCTGTCCCTCTTCGAGGGCGACAGCAACGCCTTCTACGACCCGGGCGCCCGCTACCAGCTCTCGCAGACCGGTCGCCGCTTCGTCGCCGGTCTGCTGCGGCACGCGCCCGAGATCACGGCGATCACCAACCAGTACATCAACTCCTACAAGCGCTTGTGGGGGGGCGACGAGGCGCCCTCCTTCGTGAGCTGGGGCCACAACAACCGCTCGGCGCTCGTGCGGGTGCCGATGTACAAGCCCGGGAAAGGCGGCGCGGCGCGCGTCGAGTACCGCGGACTGGACAGCGCGGTCAACCCCTACCTCGGGCTCTCCGTGCTGCTCGCGGCGGGCCTGAAGGGCATCCGCGACGAATACGACCTGCCGCCCGAAGCCGAGAACAACGTGTGGGCGCTGAGCGACGGCGAGCGGCGCGCCATGGGCTTCGATCCGCTGCCCACGAGCCTCGACCACGCCCTCGCGGTCATGGAGCGATCCGAGCTGGTGGCCGAGACGCTCGGCGAGCAGGTGTTCGCCTTCTTCATCCGCGACAAGCGCCGCGAGGTCGCCGAGTACCGGAGCCAGGTGACGCCCTACGAGCTCTCCTCGATGCTCGACACGGTGTAGCCCGTGCGCGACGCGGATGCGGGCGGCGCGCAGACGACGTTGAAGCTCGCCGATGTCGCGCGCGCCGGCTTCCAGGATCTCTCCGCCGCGAGAGACGAGCTGCACGCGCTCGCCCGTCTGATCGGCGCCCCGGTCGGAGACCTGCTCGAGGCCTTCTCGCGGGCCGCCGACTCGGACGCCGCGCTGGTGCGGGTGCGGCACCTGGCGGAGCGGCACCCGGGGGCGCTGGGGGAGTTCGATGCGCGTTCGCTGCGCCGTCTGGGCCAGCTCGTGGGGGCTTCGCCGGCGCTCGGGGACTTCTTCACGCGCCGCCCGGAGCGACTCGGAGAGATCCTCGCGGGCGGAGGAGGGCCGATCGACCTCGAGACGGCCCGGGGCGAGCTCCTGTCGGCCGTGACCGCCCCGGAGACGGGCACGGCGTTCGCGGGCGAGATCGGGTGGAACGCGCTGCGAGTGCGTTACCGCGAGCTGCTGGCCTCGGTGATGCTGCACGACCTGCGGTGCGCGCGCAAGGGTCGCTCTCTCGAGGCGTTCGAGGGGGTCGCCGCGTCGCTCTCGGCGCTCGCGGGTGCGGCGATCGAGGCGTCGCTCGTCGTGGGGCGGGCCACGATCGCGGCGGGGATCTCGGGGCCCCCGCTGCCGCCGGAGCGCCTCGCCGCCCTTCGCCTGGCCGTCGTCGCCATGGGCAAGTGCGGCGCCGAGGAGCTCAACGTCGTCTCGGACGTCGACGTGATGTTCGTTGTGGAGAGCGCCGACGAGGAAGCGCTGTGCGGCGACGCGCTGATCCGCGCAGGCACTCGTCTGGCGAGCGAGACCATGCGCGGGATCCACGACCCGGCGCTCGAGCCGCCGCTGTGGCAGGTCGACGCGAACCTGCGCCCCGAGGGTCGGCACGGGCCGCTCGTGCGCACCCTCGGTTCGATGCTGAGCTACTACGACCGCTGGGCGAAGGCCTGGGAGTTCCAAGCGCTGCTCAAGGCGCGCCCGCTCGCCGGTGATCTCGAGCTGGGCGGGGAGTTCGTGCGGCGCACCCGGCACCTCGTCTGGGCGTCGTCGTCGCGCGAGGACTTCGTGGGCTCGGTGCAGCGCATGCGTCAGCGGGTCACCGAGCACATCGCCGACGACGAGCTCGACGTGCAGCTGAAGCTCGGTCCCGGAGGTCTGCGCGACATCGAGTTCAGCGTGCAGCTGCTGCAGCTGGTGCACGGTCAGTACGACGAGCGGCTGCACTTGCGCGGCACGCTTCCCGCCCTGCGCGCGCTCGTCGAGGGCGGGTACGTTGCCCGCAGCGACGGCGAACGGCTCTCCGACGACTACCGATCGCTCAGAGTGCTCGAGCACCGGCTCCAGCTGCGCGAACTGCGCCGCACGGCGATCATGCCGCTCGACGACGAGGGGCTCAGGGTGCTCGCGAGAGCCAGCGGGCTCGCGGGCACGGGTGGTGACCTGCTCGCGCTCTGGGAGCGCACGAAGCGGGAGGTTCGGGAGCTCCATCTGAAGATCTTCTACGCGCCGCTGCTGAGCGCGGTGGCGGCGTTGCCGGAGGAGGAGCTGGTCCTCGGGAGCGACGAGGCGCGCGCCCGGCTCACCAGCATCGGCTTCCGGGACCCGGACGGGGCGATGCGCCATCTCGCGGCGCTCACGCGCGGCACCACGAGGCGGGCGAGGATCCAGCGCAACCTCATGCCGGTTCTGCTGCAGTGGCTGGCCGAGGGCACCGACCCCGATTACGGACTGCTCGCCTTCCGGCGGGTGAGCGAGGCGAACAGCGAGGCTCCGTGGTACCTCCGGCTGCTGCGCGACGGCACCGATGCCGCGGAGCGTCTCATGCGCGTGCTGTCGTGCTCCCGTTTCGCGGCGGAGCTGCTCGAATCCATTCCGGACGCTGTGGCCTGGCTCGAGCGGAACGAGTCGCTGCGGCCGGTCGCGCTGGACGCGCTGCTCGAGGAGATGCGGTCGCTGGGGTCGCGCAGGGAGAGCATCGAGGCGGTGGCGGCCGCGCTGCGCGCGGTGCATCGGAGGGAGGTGCTGAGGCTCGCGATGGGGCGCGTCGTCGGCGCGCTCGACGACGAGGAGGTGGCGATCGGCCTCGACGCCGCTCACACGGCCCTGCTCGACGGCCTGCTGATCGCTCTGTTCCACGACGATCGCACGACCCAGTCGAGCATCGCCGGGCGGGGCTCGCCGCCGGGCCTCGAGCTGGCCCTCATCGGCCTGGGGCGCTACGGCGGGCGCGAGCTGGGCTTCGCCTCTGATATCGATCTCGTCGCCGTGTTCAGAGCTCCGCCCGAGGTGCCGCAGGATCGCGCCTCGCGGGCGGCGGGACGCATCGTCTCCGAGCTGCGGAGGCTGGTGTCGGATCCGCGCTTCCCGGTCGACCTCGATTTCGATCTGCGCCCCGAGGGCAAGAACGGTCCGATCGTGCGCAGCCTCGACGCGTATCGGAGCTATTACGGGCGCTGGTCGGTGACGTGGGAGGCGCAGGCCCTGCTGCGGGCGCGGCCCGTGGCGGGAGGGCGGGCGCTCGGGGCCGACTTCATCGCGATGGCCGATGAGATCCGGTATCCCGCGGCCTTCGGGGAGAACGAGGCGCGCGAGGTGCGCCGCGTCAAAGCTCGCGTTGAAGCCGAACGCCTGCCGCAGGGCGCTGATCCGAAGCGGCATCTGAAGCTGGGTCCGGGCGGCATCAGCGACGTCGAGTGGCTCGTGCAGCTGCTGCAGCTGCGCGAGGGGGCTCGGCGCCCCGAGCTGCGCACGGTATCCACTCTGCGCGCGCTCGACGCGGCCGCGGAGCTCGAAATGCTCACCCCTCAGGATGCGGCGCACCTCGCCGACTCCTGGTGCTTCGCCAGCCGGGTGCGCTCCGCGTTGAAGCTGTGGACCGGCCGCCGATCCGACACCCTGCCCGCCGACTGGACCGATCTCGAGGGAATCGCCGGCGTGCTCGGTCTGCCGAGCGGGCGCACCTCCGAGCTGGAGGAGCGCTGGTTCGCCGTCTCCCGACGCGCACGCGGCGTGTTCGAGCGGGAGTTCTTCGGGTACACCGACGATCGCCGGTATCAGCTGTACTGATCCCGGGCACCGCCAGAGCGTTCACCGTCACGCCATGCAACATGCGCGATCCGTTTACGGGGAGGGCTGGATAAAACCGTTATCGAAGCGTAATCTGATTGTTATGCAGTACTTACAGTCATTTCTCGAGGCCCTGCTCGCCGAAGACGGGGCCGAGTTCGAGGACGAGTTCGAATCCTGACCTTCTGCGGGCTTCATCCGAGACGGCCTGCGCTGGCGCCGGCTTCCGGATCCGATGCGTGCCGTGCAGCGCAGATTGTACAGGAACCCGAACGAACGCTGATTGCCCTCAGCACTGCGAGGCGGGAGAATCGCTGCATGCCGGGCGGTGCGCGATGGTAGTTTTGAGCGGGAGCGCCTTCCCATCGAGCCGTCGCCGGACGCATTCCTGACGGTAGGGGAGCACGCCCCACCGGCTCTCGGTCGGGCCGGATCGACGCCGGCGCCCCGCCGCTCACCGGAAGCACCACGACCCCGTCTCGGGGCAGGGAGAGGAAATGGTTCGGCACACGCCATCCGGGGCACAGCGTGAGGGCCTGCGGCAGGCGGTCAGGCTGACGGCGCTGTCGATGGTGTTCGTCACCCTCGGCGTCGCCATGACCGCCTCCGGGGAGCTGCTGCTCGGATCGGTGGTGACGCTGCTCTTCTCCAGCTCCCTGATCGTCGGGATCCTCCGCTGGCGGGCGGTGCGTCACGGCCGGCCGCTCCCGCGGACGGACGGATCCTCGGTATGGATCGCCGTTGCGGCCATACTCATGGCCGTCGCCAGCCTCGGGGTGTTCTTCGTCGCGTGGACGGCCTGGGACATCCTGCCGCCGGGCACCCGGAGGCGCTACGCGCGGGAACTCGTGCTCGTCGTTGGAGCCGTCGGGACGGTCTTCTTCAGCGCGGGCGGGGTCCTATCGCTGATCCGGCGGCTTCGCCGGCGCACGGCTCAGGGGACGGGCGACGATCAGAGGTAGCCGCTCCCGGGAGAGGGGCGGGCCGGGAGCGGCCCGATCTTGTTGAGCAACGAGGGGCACCAGCCGCAGACTCAGTGCGAAGACGGACTGTACCTTGCCACGGTCAGGTGCTGCGCCGTCATCAAGACGGGCCGTGGCCGGATCGTGGAATAATGCTTTGAGTCCACGCCAAGCGCAGGAGTCCGATGCCAGCCGAATCCGAGACCGGAAACATGCGGTCGTTGAGCCGCGCCATCGACGTCCTCGAAGTGCTCGATGACGAGCCGTACGGCCTTCGCCTCACAGAGATCGCTCAGCGTGTGAACCTGCCGGTGCCGACCGTCAAACGCATCCTCCGCACACTCGAGGGTCGAGGGCGGGTCGAGCGATACGGTTCTGTGTACCGCGCAGGCATCAACCTGCTCTTCGGAGCCCATGCGTTCCTCACCGGTAGCGAGTTGATCCGTGGCGCGCGCCCGTTTCTACAGGACCTCGCCGCAGGTACCGGGCTTACGGCCTCCCTGTTCGTCCGCTCGCAGCGCGCGCGCATCGTCGTGGCGCGCGTTGAGGGCGACAACCCGCTGAAATACGAGCTTCCTGTAGGTGAGCGCCTCCCGCTTCACCTCGGCGCGGGTAAGGCTCTGCTCGCGCACGCGCCCGACGAGGAACTCCGCGAGCTGGCGAAGGATATCGCGCCGTTCGAGACCGCGGGCGGCGATATCGTCTCCCCAGAGGACTTCCTCGAGAGCCTCGAAGAGGTGCGGCGCTCCGGCTACTCGGTCTCGGAGAACGAGCGCGTCTTGGGCGCGCGGTCAGTGGCGAGCGCTGTGAGAGGCGAGAGCGGGACCGTCCACGGGGCGATCCAGGTTGTAGGCTCGTCGGACGTGTTCCTGTCGGAGCGGATACTGCCGGTCGCGAGAGCCGTGCACGAGGCCGCATCGAGGCTGGGGCGCCTGACGCGATTCTGAGCTCCTCCGGTGACCCGGAACTGCGGTGCTTCTGCCGTCGGACTGCCCGACCTCCATCCCGAAGAGGCGTGCGCGTGACGACGCGTGTACGAACGATGGGATCAGGCCCACTCCCGCAGCCGAGATTGCCCAACGGCAAAAATGACTGTACAGTGATCAATGCTTTCATCTAATGACACTTCTAGTCTCAGTGTGATTCTTCACGAACGCCAACGTCGTCGAAAGGGACGCATGAATTTACATCAGGACTCACCCGCCCCATGGGAGGCCCTGCGCGGCATCCCCGTCGCGAACATCGGGGACGCCGTCGACCGTCTCGGGCTTGCGGACAGCGGCATCGCCCCGGTCTGGCGCGGAGCCACGCTGGTCGGTCCCGCCTTCACCGTATGGACGCGCGAGGGGGACAACCTGGGCATCCACGAGGCCATCGCCGCAGCCCCGGCAGGCTCCGTCATCGTGGTGAACGCGGCGGGTTTCACCTCGCGCGCACTGCTCGGCGAGCTGATGGCCGGCCGGGCGCACCAGCGGGGCATCGCGGGCTTCGTCGTCGACGGCGCCGTGCGCGACGCGGGCGAGCTCGGGCGTCTGCGGATCCCGGTCTTCGCCCGCGGGATATCACCGGCCGGCCCTTACAAGAACGGCCCGTTCCGCAACCAGGTACCCGTCGCGCTCGGCGGGGTGTCGGTCTCGCCAGGAGACATCATCGCGGGTGATGACGACGGTGTTGCCGTCGTTCCCGCATCCGATCTCGGGCGGGTCGCTGCGGCGGCACGTGCCGTGCGGGAGGACGAGAACCAGAGACGCGAGAAGATCTGGAGTGCCTCATGACCCGCATCGCGGTCATCGGCCTCGGTGAAGCCGGATCAGTCTACGCGACCGCCTGGGTCAGAGCCGGCCATGCCGTGGTCGGATTCGATCCCGCGGTCTCAGAGGGGATCGAGGGGATCCGATTCGCCTCCTCCGCCGCAGAGGCCTGTCAGAGCGCGGACGCCGTCTTCACGCTCACCGGGGCGCGTTTCGCCCCGGGGATCGCCGCCGAGTGCCTGCCTGTGCTCGACGAGACCGCGATCTATGTGGACATGACCTCATCCGCCCCTGAGGCGATGCGCGAGGCCGCGGCCTTGCGCGAGGCGCCGATCTTCGTCGATGCGGCGATCCTCGGCCCGGTGATCGCCATGGGTGAGAAGACGCCGCTCATCGTCAGCGGAGCTCGCAGCGCCCGAGCCGCTGAACTGTTCGTTTCGCTCGGGGCGTCCGTTGCCGATGCGGCCGGACAGCCCGGGGACGCGACCGCCCGCAAGCTCGTGCGCAGCGTTGCGGGGAAGGGGATCGCCGCCGTGGTGTGCGAGGCGATGGAAGCCGCGCGCGCCGCGGGGATCGAGGATTGGATGCGTGAGCAACTCGCGGAGCTCCTGCCCGGCGAGGGGTTCGCCGTCATCGACCGATACGAGAGCGGCACACGTAAGCACGCCGGGCGTCGTGGGCAGGAGATGCACGCGACCACCGACTTCCTCACGCGACTCGGCGTCCACGCCGACATGTCGGCAGCTGCTGCCCGAGTTCACGATCGATTCGCTGAGAAGGGGGCCGCATCATGATCGGCGTCTGGGCACTGGTCGCCTACATCGCAGTCATCGCGGTGTGGGTGATGCTGCTGAAGCGCAATGTCGCCGAGGCGATGATCGTCGGATTCATCTCCACGCTCCCCTTCCTCGGCGGTGACTGGCTGTCACTCGGATGGGAGGCGCTCTTCACGGCGATCACCGATGAGATCGCCTATGCCACCGTGATGTTCGTGTTCATGGGCTACGTGCTTGAGCGCAACGGTGTGATGACCCGCATGATCGACCTGCTGAACTCTATTCTCGGAGGAGTCAAGGGCGGGCCGGCGTACGTCTCGACGGTCGGCGCAGCCGCGCTCGGCAGCGTGGTCCACAACCAGGCTGCGATCGCCGCTACGGTCGGCTCCGTCACCATCCCCTGGATGCGCCGAGCGCAGCTCCCCGCGCGCGATGCGACGGTGGTCGTCGCGGGGAACGCGGGAATGGGCATCACCTTCCCGTTCAGTGCGTCGATGTTCGTTCTCGTCGGATCGGCATCGATGGCGGGTGTGCTCACCGCGGAACAGCTGGTGATCCCGCTGCTCATCGGCGGATTGTGGTGCTTCCTCTACCGCTTGATCGTGACCTGGATCATCGTGCGGCGCTCGCCGATGCGGGCCATGGCGAAGGAGGACCGTCTGCCCTTCCGCGCGGCGTTCCGGTCCGGTTGGCCGACGCTCCTGCTGTTCTTCGCGGTCGCCGTACCGCTCTTGATGACCACGGAACCCCTTGCCGGGTGGATATCCGCGTACCTCGGTGCACCCGTGGGCGACTCGGTGAGCATCATCTTCTGGATCCCGATGTTCCTCATCGCCGCCGGCATGCTCATCGGCTGGCGTGAGCTCCCGAAGTCGTGGCACGACTGGAAGCGGCTTCTCGCAGATTCGGCGCCTCGGTTCCCCACGGTCGGCGTCACCGTGCTCTTCGCGTTCGCGGGAGCGAATGCCGTGGCGGCGACAGGCATGGCGGACCAGATGACGGGTCTGCTCGGCGGGCTGAACATACCGCTGTGGGTGCTCGCGATCGCGATCGGCGTCATCGTCATCCTCGTCGCGGCGCCGCTCTCGGCGTCGGCGACGATGGCGGCCGTGGGCGCTGTGAGCGTGCTCGCCTTGGTCTCCGCGGGGGTTCCCGCGACGACAGCCGCGGTTGCGGTGCTCGTCTTCTCGTCCTGCGAGGCGGCGGTGCCGCCGGGCGGAGCGCCGTTGTACGTGGCAGCAGGTATCGCGAACGTGAACCCCATCAAGACATTCGGCAAGATGGCCGTGTACTACGCGTTCCCGACCCTCTTCATTGGGGTCCTCATCATCCTCGGCGTTCTGCCGGTCTAGGAGCAATCATGACAAAGTTCACGACAGCGATGTTCGTTCTCACCCTGGCCGTCAGCGTGGGCGGCGGTCTGCTGCTCGTCGCAGCGCAGATCATGGGGCTCCTCTTCGGAGCCTCCTACTTCACCGAGATGATCAATGTCGACGTGAAGCCGTGGATCGTCGGAACCTCGGCGGCGTGCGCCATGTTCTCGTTCGTGCTCATGTATCTGCGAGGCGATGGAAAGAAGAACGCCTGATGATCGAGTACCCGACGTTCGCCGAGCTCCAGACCGCGGGGCCGTCGCGACCAGCTGGCACGTCCTGGGGAGTCTTCTCCACGCCTGGTCGCGGTTCTGCCTCGTTCGCCACCCCTTCAGCAGCAGTGTCTGCGGCGAGCCTCATAGTCGAAGGCGAGTCCTTCGGACTCGACTACGCGCTCGACGCGTTCGATCCCGGCATGTCGGTCAAGCGGGAGAAGCCGCGTCACGTCGTCTACTCCGGACATCCATGCCACCGGGACGACTATCTCGACGGCTTCTATCTGCAAGGCTCCACCCAGGTCGATGCTCTTCGCCATCGTCGTTCCGACGAGGTCGGGTTCTACGAGGGCGTCGATGACGAGGGGATCGTTGCCGGTAGCCCTGCGCTCGGAGTGCAGGAGTGGGCCGAACGCCCCATAGTCGGTCGAGGAGTGCTGGTGGACCTGGCACGGCACGCAGCGGTGGTCGGAGCACCGATCGATCATGTGGAGGGTGAGGCGCTCTCGTTCGACTTCGTTCAGGAGGCGATGGGCGCTCAGGGAATCGTGCTGCGCCCGGGAGACATCGTCATGCTGCGTACGGGGTGGGCCGAGTGGTTCCTCGCTCTGTCGGAGGAGGAGCGGCGTGCCCATGCTCGGACGCGACGCGCCACGGGGATCGGTCAGCAGATCGAGTTCCCGCAGTGGGCGTGGAACTCCAGGTTGAGCCTGCTCGCCTCAGACACCTTCGCCGTGGAGCGCCTGCCGGTCGTCCCGGCCTCGCCATACCTGGAGACGGCGCCCGATGACGAGGGCATGATGCACCAGGAGTTCCTCGCGAAGCTCGGCATCCCGCTCGGCGAGCTGTGGCGCCTGGGCCCACTTGCCGATGCGCTCGCAGCGCGCGATCGGCACTGCTGCTTCGTCACCGTCAAACCCCTGAACCTCATAGGAGGCACGGGATCGCCCGCGAATGCGACGGCAATCCTGTAACGGTGGAGTGCTTGCCGCTGCTGAGATGCACTCAGCGCGCATCGAGCGGATCTCGCAGTGACCGGATCTTTCCGCAGCACGCTCATCGCCGTCGTCAATTGCCGCTTCAGGCCATGAATGGTCGTCCCCTGGCCACAAGAAGCGCCTCCCGTACTTGCGATCCGGGAGGCGCTTCTTGGACAACTGGACGCAACCCCAGTTCTTACACCCCGTAGTAGAGCTCGAACTCGAAGGGGTGCGGGCGCAGCGCCATCGGAGCGATCTCGTTCTCGCGCTTGTACTCGATCCAGGTCTGCACGAGTTCCTCCGTGAACACGCCGCCCTCGAGGAGGAACTGGTGGCCTGCCTCGAGCGCGTCGAGCGCCTCCTCGAGCGAGGCCGGCACCTGCGGGATGTTCTTGGCCTCCTCCGGGGGCAGCTCGTAGAGGTCCTTGTCGATCGGCTCCATCGGCTCGATGCGGTTGCGAATACCGTCGAGGCCCGCCATCATCTGGGCCGCGAACGCGAGGTACGGGTTGCCCGACGCGTCCGGTGCGCGAAACTCGATGCGCTTGGCCTTCGGGTTCGAACCGGTGAGCGGGATGCGCACGGCCGCCGAGCGGTTGCCGGCCGAGTAGGCGAGGTTGACCGGAGCCTCGTAGCCCTTGACCAGGCGGCGGTAGCTGTTGATCGTGGGGTTCGTGAAGGCGAGCAGCGCGGGAGCGTGATGCAGGATGCCGCCGATGTACCAGCGGGCGATATCGGAGAGCCCGGCGTAGCCGTTCTCGTCGTAGAACAGCGGCTCCCCGTTCTTCCACAGCGACATGTGGGTGTGCATGCCCGAGCCGTTGTCGCCGAAGATCGGCTTGGGCATGAAGGTGGCGGTCTTGCCCCAGAGTTCGGCGGTGTTCTTCACGACGTACTTGAACTTGAGCACGTCGTCCGCCGCTTGCACGAGGGTGTTGAAGCGGTAGTTGATCTCGGCTTGGCCGGGCGCCCCCACCTCGTGGTGCGAGCGCTCCAGGTGCAGGCCTGCCTCGATGAGGCGCAGCGAGATGTCGTCGCGGAGATCCGCCTGCTTATCGACGGGGGAGACGGGGAAGTAGCCGCCCTTCAGCGGCGTCTTGTGTGAGAGGTTGCCGCCCTCGTCCTCGCGAGCGGAGTTCCACATGGCCTCTTCCGCGTCGATGGCGTACATCGTGCGCTGCGGAGTGGTCTCGAAGCGCACCGAGTCGAGAATGTAGAACTCCGCCTCGGGGGCGAAGAACGCGGTGTCGGCGACGCCGGTGGAGACGAGGTACTGCTCGGCCTTCTTGGCGACCTGGCGGGGATCCTTCGCGTAGATCTCGCCCGTGCGCGGGTTGAAGATGTCGCACACGAGGATGATCGTGCGCTCGGCGCGGAACTGATCGACGTAGGCGGTCGAGACGTCGGGGATCAGCTGCATGTCCGACTCGGCGATGCCCGCGAAGCCGCGGATCGACGACCCGTCGAACATCTGGCCGACCTCGAAGAAGTCGAGATCCACCGTTGCTGCGGGGATGTTGAAGTGCTGCTGCACCCCCGGCAGGTCGGTGAAACGGATGTCGACGAACTTGACGTCCGTCTCCTTGATGAAGTCGATGACTTCCTGCGGGGTGTTGAACATGCTGCTCCTTATTCGCCTGTGCGCAGTTCCACCCGAGATCGGCGCCCGAACTCGAACGGTTGCGTTCAACCCTACGCGACCGGGATTTCAGGACCGTAATTCGTGTGTTTCGCGCGTGTTACGCCGGCGAGGGGGACCGTGCGCCGAAACCGGAGCGACACGGAGCTAGGCTCTGACGAGAACGGTGCCGGCGATCTTGTCGTGGAAACCGCGCTGGTCCGAGTCCCAGACGAGCACGGGGATCACGAGGCACAGCAGCGCGGTCCGTGCGACGGGCCGCCAGAGGCCGACCCATCCGCCCGCGATGGGGACCACGCGCAGGCCCGTAATCCGGTGCCCGATGGATCCTCCGATCGTCGGAATGAAGAGGATCTGCATCGCGGCGAAGATCAGGTAGTTCCACCACTCGGGAGACGCGCCGCCGATCAGCAGGTAGGCCGGGAGCGCGGCGAGGCCCCAGTCGATGAGGATCGCGAGCACCCTCCGACCGAGGCGCGCGACCGAGCGCGGACCGGTGTCGGGGAGGCCGAGGCGCTCGCCGGGCCACTCGCTGGGTTCGAGATCGCCGAAGCGCTGCGGAGCGGGATTCGTCATCGGATCAGCGGGGGCGCTGGGCTCGAATCCGGTTCGGGTCCATCCCCTTGGGAATGCCGACCGGAGCGGCCTGCAGCGAGGACAGCCGGTTGTAGACCGCTGCGACCTCGTTGCGGTTGAGCTTCGGCTTCAGTTTGACCAGCGTCTTGGAGAGCCGGGCCAGCGGGATGCCCTCGCCGTCGGGTCCGACGTACAGGTGCACGATCTCGACGTTGCGCATCGCGCGCTTGATCTTGCGCTCCTCGTCGGCGGCCATGCGCTGCGTTCGCTGGCGAGAGCCCTCGGAGATCAGCACGATGCCGCCGCGACCGACCACGCGGTACACGGCGTCCTGATTGCGGTTGATCGCGACGGGCACCTCCGAACCGCGCCAGGAGCGGCGCAGCGCGCTCTGCACGACGGCGCCGACGGCGCCGGGGCGGCCCTCGATCTGCTGATAGGCGACCTTCTCCGCCCGGCGACCCAGCACGATCATCACCAGCAGAATGCCCACGAGGAGACCGGTGACGGGCCACAGCACCCATCCGAACCAGTTGTCGCTCAGCAGCAGGGCGAGCACCACCGAAACCGCGACGGGGGCGACGAAGCAGAGCAGGAGGGCCCACGGCAGGTTGCGATCGTGGACCTTCGTGGTCCGATAGATCTCGACCATCTGCCGTATACGGCCGGTCCGCTTCGCCTTCTCTTCTGCCATGACACCAAGGATATCGCCTCCTGGCGTCGAGAGGCGGCGCACGGAGGCACCTCCCGGCCTGTGTTCGCTCACAGCGGCTGGACCGACTGCGAAAGGGACCGACTTGTTCATGGACATCGAGAATCCGCGGCTGCCGCCCGAACGGAGGCGCAGAATGGGCGACGAGGAACGGAGAGAGGGGAGAGGGATGATTCGGGACCTTCAAGCGCGCGCGGTGGCGCCGAGGCGGGGCGCTGCCGCGAACCTCGCGCTTCGGCTCGAGCGGATCTGCGCGGCGGGCATCGAGCTGCGGGCGAGGGGACGCTGCGCTGCGCCCGACGGCCGCGAGAGCGCGCACGTGTGGCGGGGGCACGATGCGGGGTGCCGCACCATCGGTCTCCCGCTGCACGGCCTTCGCCGCGCGCTCGGACGGTGGGACACGACGGGAGCGGCAGGGCTGCTCGTCGAGGCCGTGGCCGAGGCCGCCGCGGAGCTCGAGCGGCTCGGCGACGACCGGTGGTCACGAGAACAGGCGCGGGAGATCGTCGGCTACGGCATCGCGCAGCGCATCACTCCGAGGGCGCCCGCCGCCCGCCAGCGGGAGAAACGGTTCGGGCCGCGACCCCCGGAGGAGTCGCGGCCCGAACCGCCGGTGGGATCCCGGATCAGATCCCGAGGTCCGAGGCGAAGTCGCCGGCCTCCAGGCGCTGGCGCAGCTGCCCCAGGAAGCGGGCTGCGTCGGCGCCATCGATGATGCGGTGATCGTACGAGAGCGCCAGGTACACGGTCGATCGAATGGCGATCGCGTCGCCCTCGGGGCCTGAGACCACAGCGGGCTTTTTCACGACGGCACCCGTGCCCAGGATCGCGCTCTGCGGCAGGAACACGAGCGGCGTGTCGAACAGCGCACCGCGCGACCCCGTGTTGGTCAGCGTGAAGGTGCCTCCCGCCAACTCGTCCGGCTTGAGCTGGTTCTCGCGCGTGCGCGCGGCGAGGTCGGCGATCTCGCCCGCGATCTGGGCGATGTTCTTGTCACCCGCATCGCGGAGCACCGGTGTGAGCAGCCCCTTCTCGGTGTCGACCGCGATGCTGATGTTCTCGGTCGCCGGGTAGACGATCGAATCGCCGTCCACCGTCGCGTTGACGATGGGGAAACTGCGCAGCGCCTCGGCGGCGGCCAGCGCGAAGAACGGCATGAAGGAGAGCTTCGAGCCGGTCTTCGCGAGGAACTCGTCCTTCTTCGACTGACGCAGCTGGGCGATCCGGGTCACGTCGACCTCGACGACCGTGGTGAGCTGGGCGGTGCCCTGCAGCGACGCCACGGCGCGCTCCGCGATCACCTTGCGCAGGCGGGTCATCTTCTGGGTCGTCCCGCGCAGAGGCGAGACCTCGGCCTCTGCCGGCGCAGCCGGGGCGGGCGCGGCGGCGGGGGCGGGTGCCGCCGCCTTCTCGGCCGCCGCCAGCACGTCCTCCTTGCGGATGCGGCCGCCCACGCCCGTGCCGGTGACGGTGCTGAGGTCCACGCCGGAATCGTTGGCGAGCTTGCGCACGATGGGGGTGATGTAACCCGCGGCGTCGGCCGGAGCAGGCTCGGCGTGCGCCGGCGCCGCCGGCTTGGCGGGCGCGGGCTCCGGCTCCGGCTCCGGTTCCGCGGGCGCCTCAGCCGGAGTCGTCGGCTCCGCAGAGGCAGGGGGCGCTTCTTCTGCCGATGCAGCGGGGGCGGCCTGCTCGACGGGAGCCTCGGCAGCCTCCGGCTCGGCCGGAGCGGCGCCGCTGCCGATGCGCGCGAGCGCGCCCCCGACCTCGACGGTGTCGTCCTCCTGGACCAGGATCTCCTGCAGTACACCCGCGACGGGGGAGGGCACCTCGGTGTCGACCTTGTCGGTCGAGATCTCGAGCAGCGGCTCATCCACCTCGACGGTGTCGCCCACGTTCTTCAGCCAGCGCGTCACGGTGCCCTCGGTGATGCTCTCCCCGAGGGAGGGGAGCACGACGTCCTGGCTGTCGCCACCCGAGGCGGGCGTGGAGGCCTGCGGGGCGGAAGTCTCGGCCGGAGCGGGGGCGGCCGGAGCCGGCTCGGCGGGCGCCGGTTCCGCGGGCCCCTCGGAGGAGGCGGACGGTTCAGCCTCGGGCTCATCCTCGGTCTCGGCGGGCTCTGCGGGCTCCGAGCCGCTGCCGCTGCCGTCGCCCACGCGCGCCAGCACCGCGCCGACCTCGGCGGTCTCGTCCTCCTGGACCAGAATCTCCTCGAGCACCCCGGCCACCGGCGAGGGAATCTCGGTGTCGACCTTGTCGGTCGAGACCTCGAGCAGCGGCTCGTCCACCTCGACGGTGTCGCCCACGTTCTTCAACCAGCGGGTCACCGTCCCCTCGGTCACGCTCTCACCCAGTGCGGGGAGGACCACCGATTCACTCATCGTGCATTCTCCGTTCGTTGCTTACGTCGTGTTGGCCGCTGTCAGATCGCGTGCAGCGGCTTGCCTGCGAGCTTCAGCATGGTCTCGCCGATGGTCTCGTTCTGGGTGGGGTGAGCGTGGACGAAGGGCGCGACGTCCTCCGGGTAGGCCTCCCAGTTCACGATGAGCTGCGCTTCGCCGACGAGCTCGCCGACTCGCGCCCCGATCATGTGCACGCCCACGACGGGCCCGTCGTTCACGCGCACGGCCTTCACGGTGCCGGAGGTGCCGAGGATCGAGCTCTTGGCGTTGCCCGCCAGGTTGTACTCGTAGCTGCTGACGTTCTCAGCGCCGTACTGCTCCTTGGCCTTGGCTTCCGTGAGGCCGACGGAGGCGATCTCGGGATCGCAGTAGGTGATCTTGGGGATGTTGACGTCCTGCACCACGACCGGCTTCAGGCCGGCGATCTCCTCGGCGACGAAGATGCCCTGCTGGTAGCCGCGATGGGCGAGCTGCAGACCGGGCACGATGTCTCCGACGGCGTAGACGCCGGGCACGTTGGTGGCGAGCCGTTCGTTCGCGAGCACGAAGCCGCGGTCCATCTCGATCCCGGCCTCCTCGAAGCCGAGACCCTGCGTCGCGGGCCCGCGGCCGACCGCGACCAGCAGGTAGTCGGCCTCGACGCTCGTGCCGTCCTCGAGGGTCACGACCACCCCGTTCGCGTCCTGCGACACCGACTGGAAGCGAACGCCGAGCTTGAAGCCGATGCCGCGCTTCTTGAACGCCCGCTCCAGCTGCTTCGAGACAGACTCCTCCTCGTTGGGAACGAGGTGGGGCAGAGCCTCGACGATGGTCACCTCGGCGCCGAACGAGCGCCACACGCTCGCGAACTCCACGCCGATCACGCCGCCGCCCAGGACCGCGACGCGGCCGGGCACCTCGTCCAACTCGAGCGCCTGCTCGCTCGTGATCACGCGTCCGCCGAGCTCCAGGCCGGGAAGCGAGCGGGAGTAGGAGCCGGTGGCGAGCACCACGTGCTTGCCGATCAGACGGTCCTCGCCGACCTGCACGGTCGTGGGGGAGACGAGCTTGCCCTCGCCCGCGATCACCGCGACGCCGTTGGCCTTGAGCAGGCCCTGCAGGCCCTTGTACTTCCCGGCGACGAGGTTCTCGCGATAGGCGTTGACCCTGGCCGCGTCGACGCCGGCGACGCTGGAGAGAATGCCGTACGTCTCGCCCTCGCGGGCGACGTCGGCGATCTCGGCCGCGTGCAGCAGCGCCTTGGTCGGCACGCAGCCGCGGTGCAGGCACGTGCCGCCGAGCTTGTCCTTCTCGACGACGGCTGCGCTGAATCCCAGCTGCGTTGCGCGGATCGCCGCGGCGTAGCCCGCGCTCCCTCCGCCCAGGACGACGATGTCAAACTGCTGATCGGCCAAGTGGGATCTCCCTCGGTGTATTCGCAATGGTGTCGGCGTCCGTATGCTGGTCGCCGGACGCACTGCGTCCAGCCTACACCCGTAGGGGAGCGGGGAATCCGGGCCCGGCGCCCGCCCGGGTTCGCTGAGGGCGTGACCGGGATCGCGTTCGAACCGGCCCGGAGTTCATAGGATAGAACCGTGACGGATTCGATCTTCTCGGCGGAGTACGCGGAGCGGCGGGCGGGGGTGCCTCGCGGGGTTCCGCTCGTCGTCGCGATGCAGGGCCTCAGCGACGCGGGTGGCGCTGTGAGCCAGCTCGAGGAGTACCTGTGGGAGCGGTGTCGACCCGAGGAGGTGCTGCGTTTCAACGCCGACCTGCTGCTCGACTACCGCGCTCGGCGGCCCGTGATCACCTTCGACGAGGATCACCTCGTCGACTACTCGCCCGAGGAGCTGACGCTCTGCGTCGCGCGTGACGAGCTCGGCACCCCGTTCCTGCTGCTCAGCGGCTACGAGCCGGACTTCCGCTGGGATCAGTTCATCGACACCGTGCTGCTGCTGGTGCACGAGTTCGAGGTTTCGGTCACGGTGTGGACGCACGCGATCCCGATGCCCGTGCCGCACACCAGGCCGATCTCGATGACGGTGAGCGGATCCCGGGACGACCTCATCGAGGCGCGTTCGGTGTGGCGGCCCACGACCAAGCTCTCCGCCTCGGCCGGGCACGTGCTCGAGTACCGCCTGCACAGCCTGGGGGAGGAGGTCGTCGGACTGGCCCTGCTCGTGCCCCACTACCTCGCGAACACCGAGTACCCCGAGGCGCTCTACACCTCTCTCGACGGCATCATGGCCGCGACCGGTCTCATCCTGCCCACCGACGACGTGCGCGAGCAGTCGCGCCAGTTCCACGCGCAGGTCGACACGCAGATCGCCGATAATCAGGAGTCGCTCGAGATGGTGCAGACGCTCGAGCGCAGGTACGACGCGTACATGGAGGATCAGAGCGTCCGGTCGCCGCTGATCGGCGAGGACGGTGCGATTCCCACCGCCGACCAGCTCGCGAGCGAGCTGGAGCGCTTCCTCGCCGAGCGCCAGAGCGGCTCGGGCGACGAGGAAGCCGGAAGCCCCGGATCCTGATCGCGCATCGGGACGGGCTGTCAGGAAACCGGCTCGCGCCGTGCAATAATTGATGCTCTAGCCCATTCAATCCGAGTGGTCAACCGCTCCGCGGGAATAATTCGGACTTGACATGGGTTTTCATGCTGTGAGCACCCGTCGCCGGACCGGCTGCGGTTGCAGCAGGGATTCGAGACAGAGAGGCGGCTGCGTGGCAACTGCATCCACGACCAAGGCTCGTGCCACTTCCCCGAAGGCGAAGAAGGCTGACGAAGCCACCGCGGCACAGACGACGGAGGAGGCCGCAGCGGCTCCGAAGAAGGCTGCTGCGAAGAAGACGTCGGCGAAGAAGCCGGCGACGCGACGCGCTGCGAAGAAGGACATCGTCGACGAGATCGTGAACTCGGGCTCGGAGACCGACGAGGGCGCCGAAGCCCACGAGGACGACAAGACCACTACCTCCTCGGCTGCGAACGAGCCGTTGCCCACGGGTGCGATCGTGCTCAAGGCCTCCGACGAGGAGGACGTGCCGACCGTCACGACCGCGATCCCCGGCGCGACCGCCGACCCGGTGAAGGACTACCTGAAGCAGATCGGCAAGGTCGCGCTGCTCAACGCGGCCGAAGAGGTCGAGCTGGCGATGCGCATCGAGGCGGGTCTGTTCGCCGAGGAGAAGCTCGCGACCGAGAAGGGGCTGCCGAAGAAGCTCGAGCGCGAGCTCAAGTGGGTGGCCCGCGACGGGCAGCGCGCGAAGAGCCACCTGCTCGGCGCGAACCTGCGCCTCGTGGTGTCGCTCGCCAAGCGCTACACGGGCCGCGGCATGCAGTTCCTGGATCTCATCCAGGAGGGCAACCTGGGGCTCATCCGCGCGGTCGAGAAGTTCGACTACACCAAGGGGTTCAAGTTCTCGACGTACGCGACCTGGTGGATCCGCCAGGCGATCACCCGCGCGATGGCCGATCAGGCGCGCACGATCCGCATCCCGGTGCACATGGTCGAGGTCATCAACAAGCTCGCCCGCGTGCAGCGGCAGATGCTGCAGGATCTGGGCCGGGAGCCCACCCCGGAGGAGTTGAGCCGCGAGCTCGACATGACCCCCGAGAAGGTCATCGAGGTGCAGAAGTACGGTCGCGAGCCGATCTCTCTGCACACACCGCTCGGCGAGGACGGCGACAGCGAGTTCGGCGACCTCATCGAGGACACCGAGGCGGTGGTCCCGGCCGACGCGGTGGGATTCACGATGCTGCAGCAGCAGCTCGAGCAGCTGCTCGACTCGCTCTCGGAGCGCGAGGCCGGCGTGATTCGGATGCGCTTCGGCCTCGGCGACGGCATGCCGAAGACCCTCGATCAGATCGGCGACACCTTCGGCGTCACGCGCGAGCGCATCCGCCAGATCGAGTCGAAGACCATGGCCAAGCTGCGTCACCCCTCGCGGTCGCAGCAGCTGCGCGACTACCTCGAGTGATCGGCAGGATCCATGGAAATGCCCCGGCCTCGGCCGGGGCATTTCCATGTGGCCGAAGCTACGCGTTCAGCCGGTGGCTCTCGTCGTGCCACGTCTCCGCCATCGGACGGAGCTTCGGTTCGTGCTTGTTCGCGTGGTGCGCGCAGAACAGCAGCTCGCTGCCGCTCAGCACGACGCGCACGTAGGCCTGTGCGCCGCAGCTGTCGCAGCGGTCCAGCGCCGTGAGCGGGCGATCCGCGGCTTCGACTTCTTCGGCGCGATCCTGCTCGAGCGTCGTCATGGCGTCCTCCCGTTCCTTAGGTTCCCAATCGGTGCACCTCTATCCAAGCATGCCGGAGCGGGTTTTCCCCGCGGAGGCGTCGCCGGTTCGCTGAACGCGTATCCTGCGGGGGTCTGTTCGGCACTCGCCGGGGCCGTGGCCGCCCGATGTCGGAGGTCTGCCCTAGGGTAGATGCGTCATCGAACAGAGGAGATCCCCGCAGTGCCAGATTCGAGCTACTCCGCGCGACATCTCACCGTTCTCGAGGGGCTCGAGGCGGTGCGAAAGCGACCCGGGATGTACATCGGCACGACCGACTCGCGCGGCCTCATGCACTGCCTCTGGGAGATCATCGACAACTCGGTCGACGAGGCGCTCGCCGGCTACGGCGACGGGATCGGGATCACCCTCCACGAGGACGGCAGCGTGACCGTGTCCGACAACGGCCGCGGCATCCCGGTCGATGTCGAGCCGAAGAGCGGCCTCTCCGGGGTGGAGCTGGTCTTCACCAAGCTGCACGCGGGCGGCAAGTTCGGCGGCGGCGGATACGCGTCCTCCGGCGGGCTGCACGGCGTCGGCGCCTCGGTGGTGAACGCCCTGTCGTCCCGTCTCGACGTCGAGGTGGACCGCGAGGGCAAGACCTGGGCCATGTCGTTCCGCCACGGCGAGCCGGGCGTCTTCTCGGGGGACGGGCCCGACAGTCCCTTCGCCCCGTTCGAGGAGTCGTCGGAGCTGCGCGTGGTCGGCAAGGTGAGGAAGGGCGTCACCGGCACGCGGGTGCGCTACTGGGCCGATCCGCAGATCTTCCTCGCGTCGGCGCGATTCGAGCCGGACTCCCTCGTCGCCCGCGCCAGGCAGACCGCCTTCCTCGTGCCCGGCCTCGCGATCGAGATCACCGATCGTCGGCCCGAGTCGCTCGGCGACTCCGGCGAGCCGCCCGTGCATCGCTTCGCCTACGAGGGCGGCATCTCCGAGTTCGTCGACTTCCTGGCGATCGATGCGCCCCTCACCGACACCTGGCGGATCACCGATGCCGGCACCTTCACCGAGACCGTGCCGGTGATGGACGAGCAGACCGGGCACCTGGTGTCGCGCGAGGTCGAGCGCCGCTGCGAGGTGGACATCGCGCTGCGCTGGGGCACCGGGTACGACACCGAGGTGCAGAGCTTCGTCAACATCATCGCGACACCCAAGGGCGGTACGCACCTCAGCGGCTTCGAGCAGGGACTCACCAGGTTCTTCCGCAAGCAGATCGAGCAGAACGCGCGCAAGCTGAAGGCCGGCAGCGATAGGCCCGAGAAGGACGACATCCTCACGGGCCTCACCGCCGTCGTCACCGTGCGGGTGCCCGAGCCGCAGTTCGAGGGGCAGACCAAGGAGGTGCTCGGCACCGCCGCCGTTCGGTCGATCGTCTCGCGCGCCATCGTCGAGGGCCTGACCGAGCGCTACGAGTCCTCGAAGAAGCACGACCGCGCGCAAGCCGGCTCGCTGCTCGAGAAGATGGTCTCGGAGATGAAGGCGAGGATCGCCCTGCGCGCCCAGCGCGACACCGCGCGCCGCAAGAACTCGCTCGAGAGCTCCTCCCTCCCGGCGAAGCTCATCGACTGCCGCTCGAAGGAGGTCGCCGAGACCGAGCTCTTCATCGTCGAGGGCGACAGCGCGCTCGGCACCGCCCGGCCGGCGCGCGACAGCGAGTTCCAGGCGCTGCTGCCGATCCGCGGCAAGATCCTGAACGTGCAGAAGGCGTCCGTCGCCGAGATGCTCGGCAACGCCGAGTGCGGCGCGATCATCAAGGTGATCGGGGCGGGATCGGGCCGCGACTTCGACCTCGAGTCCGCGCGCTACGGCAAGGTGATCCTGATGAGCGACGCCGACGTCGACGGCGCGCACATCCGCACGCTGCTCCTCACGCTGTTCTTCAGGTACATGCGCCCCATGCTCGAGGCCGGGCGCGTGTACGCGGCCGTGCCTCCGCTGCACCGCGTGATCGTGCAGAACGCCGGCCGCAAGCCGAACGATGTCATCTACACCTACAGCGAGAAGGAGCTGCAGGGGCTGCTCGCCGATCTCCGCCGTCGCGGCAAGAAGTACCAGGAGCCGATCCAGCGCTACAAGGGTCTCGGCGAGATGGACGCCGATCAGCTCGCCGAGACCACGATGGATCGCGAGCACCGCGCGCTGCGGCGGGTGCGGGTCGAAGACGCCCACGCGGCCTCGCAGGTGTTCGAGCTGCTCATGGGCAACGAGGTCGCCCCCCGCAAGGAGTTCATCATCGAGAACGCCGACGACCTGGATCGTGAGCGCATCGACGCGTAACGGCACCGTTCGCGCCGACCGCCGCGACCCTCACAGGGACGAGAGGTAGGAGAGCAGCAGGGCCCCGACTGACAGAAAGAGCATGCCGAGGCAGTTGATCCAGAACGCCGAACCGAGAAAGCGTGCCCGCAGATGGGCTGCGACGGCGCAGAGGAAGTAGGCCACAACGCCGACGTTCGCCGCGAGGCCGAGCCCGGGGATCCAGACGCCCGCGAAGAGGCCGGCGACGGCGAGGAGCTTGATCACGATGAGCGTCCACCACCAGTCGCGGGGGAAGCGCACGCCGTCGAGGCAGTCGCGGATGAAGCGGGGCGGCCGGAGGGAGAGCAGCGCGTCCGCGAGCAGCACCGCCGCGAGCAGGGCCTGCGGCCACCAGGGATCGGGGAGCAGAATCACGGTCTCACCCCCGTGCCGCCCTCGTCGTCATCTCGAGTCCCCGGCCCTGAAGCACCGCTCGGCGCTCTCGATCACCCGCTCCCACGCGCGTTCGCGCGCTTCCGTCCTGGTGGCCATGGCAGCTCCTCGACTGCGAAGCGAATATGTTCGCTGAACATGTTCACTCTAACTCGGGAGGCGCTCCATGGGAACCGCCTCCTCCGCGAATCGGGGGCCTACGGTGCCGCGCCGACGTGCGCCGCGGCACCGTCGATGGGCTGGCCCGATCCGTCGCGCCTACCGAGCTCCGTCGGCAGCTTGCGCGCGGCGCCGTCGGCCGCGAGGGCGCGCGGCTCGCCCGTGCCGACCCAGGCGCACGCGATCTGGTCCTCCCACTTGAGGAAGCGCTGAGCCCGCACCCCACCGGTGCCGCGGCCCTTCGCCGGGAACTCCGCCCAGTCCGAGATCTTCGCCGTGGCGACGTCGGTGCCCGGCAGCGTGATCGAGCTGTCGGCGACGGTCACCACTCGGGCCTCGGCGCCCTCGGGCACGGCGCCCGCGAACACGACGCGCGCGTCGGCGCCGAGCCTGATCCCCGCCATGCCGCCAGCCGGACGGCCCTGGGGGCGCACCGACGCGGCGGAGAAGCGCAGCAGTTGCGCGTCGTTCGTGACCGCCGCGAACTCCGTATCGTCCGGGGCGGGGAAGGCGCCGACCAGCCGATCGTCGGCCTTCAGCCCGATCACCTCGAACAGGGGCTTCGCCGGCGGGTCGGTGAGCACCACGCGCTTCACGATGCCCTGAGCGGTGAAGAGACCGATCGGCGTGTCGGTGTCGAGCGGCACGAGTCCGACGACGTGCAATCTCTTGTCGGCGATGCCGAGGTAATCGGTGAGTCTGACCCCCGCGGAGAATGCGATCGACGCCGCCGGTACGAGCGGCAGATCGACCGGCGTGAAGCGGTGCAGCGTGCCGTCGGTGAGGATCGCACCGAGCTCGCCGCGCACCGTTCCGTCGGCCCTCGAGATCACCGCCCCGTGCTTGGTCGCCCGGGAGGCTGAGCGGGGAGACTCGGCGGCCTCGGGGTCCCGGTCGACGCGCAGCGCGCGTCCGGTCGCCGAGAGCAGCACCGTGCAGGGCGTGTCGGCCACCTGCAGGGCGTCGGACGACGTCGTCCGCGACGGCTTGGCCACGGCGCCCGTGAGCACCGTTCGTCTCGGAGTGCCGAAGGCCTCGGCGGCCTGGTCGAGCTCTGCCGCGACGACCTCGCGCAGCCTCTCGGGGCTGCCGAGGATCTCGAGCAGCGCCTCGATCTCGATGCGGAGCTGATCGCGCTCGGCCTCGAGCTCGACGCGGGAGAACTTGGTGAGGCGGCGCAGCCGCAGCTCGAGGATGTACTCGGCCTGCGCCTCGGAGAGGTCGAACACCTGCATGAGCCGGGTGCGCGCGGTCTCGGCGTCATCGCTCGTGCGGATGAGCTGGATGACCTCGTCGATGTCGAGGATCGCGATGAGCAGGCCGTCGACCAGGTGCAGGCGCTCCCGCCGCTTGCTCAGCCGGAACTCCGATCGGCGCGTGACGACCGCGATGCGGTGATCGAGGAACACCCGCAGCATCTCGCGCAGACCGAGGGTCTGCGGCTGCCCGTTCACGAGGGCGACGGAGTTGATGCTGAAGGAGTCCTCGAGCGGGGTGTAGCGGTAGAGCTGCTCGAGCACCGCATCGGGGGAGAAACCGGTCTTGAGGGAGACGACGAGGCGCAGGCCGTTCTTGCGGTCGGTGAGGTCGGCCACGTCCGAGATGCCCGAGAGCTTCTTCGCCTCGACGCCCTGCTTGATCTTGTCGATCACTCGCTCCGGCCCGACGAGGTACGGCAGCTCGGTGACCACGAGCCCGGTGCGGCGCGGGCCCAGCTGCTCGACGGACACCCTCGCCCTCGTGCGGAAGGCCCCGCGACCGGTGCGGTACGCGTCCTTCACGCCGTCGAGCCCCACGATGGTGCCGCCGCCCGGCAGGTCCGGCCCCGGGATGAACTCCATGAGGTCGTCGACGGTGGCCTCGGGGTGGTGCAGCAGGTGCTTGGCGCCGTCGACCGCCTCGACGAGGTTGTGCGGGGCCAGGTTCGTCGCCATGCCCACGGCGATGCCGGAGGCGCCGTTGACGAGCAGATTGGGCACTGCCGAGGGCAGCACGTCGGGCTGCATGATCTGGTTGTCGTAGTTGGGCACGAAGTCGACCACGTCCTCGTCGAGCGACTCGGTCATGGCGAGCGCGGCGCCCGCGAGACGCGCCTCCGTGTACCGGGAGGCAGCCGGGCCGTCGTCGAGCGAGCCGAAGTTGCCGTGGCCGTCGACCAGCGGCAGGCGCATGGCGAAGCCCTGCGCCATGCGCACGAGCGCGTCGTAGATCGAGGCGTCGCCGTGCGGGTGCAGCTTGCCCATCACCTCGCCGACGACCCGGGCCGACTTCACGTGCCCCTTCTCGGGCCGCAGCCCCATGTCCTGCATCATGAAGAGGATGCGGCGCTGCACCGGCTTCAGCCCGTCGCGCGCGTCGGGCAGTGCGCGCGAGTAGATCACCGAGTAGGCGTACTCGAGGAACGATCCCTCCATCTCCTGCGAGATGTCGATGTCTTCGATGCGCTCGCCTGCGGTATCGTGGGGGGCATCACTTCGGGCTTCGGTCATAATGGAGTTCATGCTACCGACGACCGCCGACAACGGCGCGAGGCTTGCCGCGATTCTGCCGAGCGGGCTCGCGACCGTCGCCCGGGGTCTCGGCTCCGAGCTGCCCGAGGAGCTGGCCTTCGCGCGCGCGAACGCGGTGGCCGAGCGGCTGCCCGCGGCCCGATCGTTCGTGATGGTCGTGGTCGACGGCCTCGGCCACGCCAACCTCGTCGCGGCGAAGGGGCGCGCGCCGACGCTCGCCGGACTGCAGCGCCGCCGCATCGAGACCGTCGCGCCCTCGACGACGGGCGCCGCCCTCACCACGCTCACGACCGGTGAGCTGCCCGGGCGGCACGGGCTCATCGGGTACCGCATCCGGCACCCGCGACTGGGGCTCGTGACGACGCTCAAGGACTGGGGCGGCATCGACGACCGGGCCGCCTGGCAGCGAGCGAAGCCGCTGTTCGAGATCGCCGGGCGGATCGGGGCGCGACCCGTCGCGATCGGCCGGCCGGCGCACGCCGCGGGCGGCCTGACGGAGGCGATCCTCGGCGGCGCCGAGTACCACCCGGGCCAGCGCATCGAGGATCGCTTCGCGGTCGCCTCGCGGCTGCTGCGCGCGGGAGACCCGGTCGTCGCCTATCTCTACGTGGACGAGCTCGACAAGGCGGCCCACGACCGGGGGTGGCGGAGCGGAGGCTGGCTGCAGCGCCTCGAACAGCTCGACGGGGCTCTCGAGGGGTTCTTGCGCACGCTCCCCGGAGACGTGGGAGTCGCGGTGACGGCCGACCACGGCATCGTGGACGTCGAGCGCCACCAGCAGGTGATGCTCGACGCCGATCCCGGACTCCTGGAGGGGGTCGCGGATATCGGGGGCGAGCCCCGCTTCCGCTCGCTGTACCTCGAGGACGGGGCCGACGCCGCGACCGTCGCCGCGCGCTGGGCCGCAGCCGAGGGGCCGCGGGCCTGGGTGGCGACGCGCGACGCGGCCGTGACCTCGGGCTGCTTCGGGCCGGTGGCGCCCGAGGTGGCGCCCCGCCTCGGCGACGTGCTCATCGCGGCGCGCCGACAGGTGGCCTACTACCGCAGCACCGACGATCCGCGCTCGCTCGCCATGGTCGGGCAGCACGGCTCGTTCAGCGAGGACGAGCGGGGAGTGCCCCTGGCGCTCGGGGGCGCGCTCGAGGGAACGGGCTTCGCCGCCGCCGTGGCGGAGGCCGCAGCGCTCAGGAGCTAGGCGGGATCCTCGTCGCTGCGGGTTCCGAAGAGGATGTCGTCCCAGCTGGGGATCGACGCACGGCCCCGGCGACCCGTGCGCTCCTGGGGCTCTCGACTCGCGCCATCGGCGGGGTCCTCGCGGGATTCGGCCGGCCGAGGCTCGCTCGCGAGGTCGGGAACGGGAGTGGGCTTCGCCGGCGTCCCCGCGTCGTCGCCGGTGACGCCCGAGGCCTGCCAGATGCTGCGCGAGGGAGCGTCCTCGTCGTCGTTCGCCGGCGCAGCCGGGGCTTCGGCCGCGCCCCGAGCGGGGTGCGCTCCGGAGGAGCCTCGGCCCCGATCCCGCTCGCCCCTCCGCCTCCGCAGCGCGTCGAGCAGATCCGCGGTCTGGCTCAGGTCGACCGGCTGCTGCTCGCCCGTCTTGATGGCGCGCTGGTCGATCTCGCGGCGGCGCTCGTACTCCGCGTTCGTGTCGGAGAGCGCGGGGGAGGCTTCGGCCGGTTCGTCCTGGGGAGCGTCGGTCTCGATCTCGATGGGAAGCTGGGAGGTGTCGAACGCGTCGGAGTCGAATCGGGCGGGCTGCTCCGCGTTGTCGACCGCCCGCAGCTTCGGGATCAGCCGATCCCCGACCTCACCCTGCTTGGAGAGGGTGACGGCGTCCGGATTGATGGGGGAGAGCGTGCCCTTGCGATGCTCGAACGACCACACCGCCCGGTGAGCGATGTCGTGCGAGGCGAACTCGAGGCTGATCATCCAGCCCGTCTCCTCGTCGCGCCACGACTCCCACGCGCTCGCGTCGGCGCCGAGCGCGATGAGGCGCTCCGCGATCACGGTGCCGAAGCGCTGATCGTCGTCGTCGTTCGCGTCGGTGCGCACCGGCACGGCGTGGGCCCGCTCCAGAATGTACCGGCGCTCCGCCAGGACCGGCTCCGCATAGCGCTCGATATCGTTCTCGTCGACCCCGGTCTCCTCCGCGACCTGCGCCCGGGATCTGCCCGCCCGGATGAGCGCCTGGATCTCGCGCGGGCGCACCCTGGAGGTGTCGCGTTCTCGCCGACTCAGGTGCCGCAGCTCGCTCAGCACGGCGTCGTCGACCACCATGCGGAACTCCCCGCCGGCGTCGTTGGCCACAATCAGCGACCGGTCGTCGCGTCGCACAAAGCGCAGTTCGTCCATCGGCGCATCCCTTTCGTGATTCGCGATCCAGGCTGCCACAGTGGAGGCCGATCCCGTGGTATTGACTCGGCGCGTGAGAAAGTTCGGGCGCGGCGGACTTCGCGCTCAGAGAACTCGCAGTCGCCGAGTTTGCATCCGACGCGCATCGTAAGGCAGACTATGGCCGCTCGCAGGTTGGAGGTGCCGTCACACGGCACGGGAATGCAGGAGAGAATGGCCACCGATTACGATGCCCCGCGCAAGTCCGAGGAAGACGCCGAGTCGATCGAGGCGCTGAAGGAACGCGGACCCGCGAAGGGCGTTTCGGGAATCGACTCGGAGGACGCCGACAACCCGAGCATGTTCATCGGCGGCTCGGACCTCTCCGACGTGGAGCTCGACGTCGTCGTGCTGCCGCAGCAGGACGACGAGTTCACGTGCGTCAGCTGCTTCCTCGTGCGGCACCGCTCGCAGATCGATCACGAGACCGATCTCGGTCCGATCTGCAGGGAGTGCTCGGCCTGAGAGGCGGGCCTCACGCCCCCCGGGCAGCCTCGATGGCCTCGGCGAGGCGCTGCGGGTGCCGCGTGGTGATGATCCAGACGGGCGCCGGATCGGCGGGATCGATGTTCTCGATGCGCAGGGCGCTGTGAATCCAGCCCCGCACGAGCAGATAGCTGCGCGCGTCGATGCCGGGGCCGATCGCCGCGCGCAGCCCCTCCGCGCCGAGGAGCTCGATCTCGCCGAGCTGGTCGGCCGGGATGGTGGCGCGGTCGGCGATGAGGCGCCCGCCGACGACCATGACGGTGGGGCTGAGCAGCAGCAGCGTCACAGCGGCGATGAGGTAGACGATGATGCCCGTGGGGAGGGCGATCGTCGCGTTCAGGGGCGTCAGCACGAGCGCCACCGCTGGAATGAGGAGCAGCAGCGCTATGAAGAGCCCGATTCCCGGGATGAGTCGTTCGCGATAGGTGCGAGTGGATACGTCGGGGGAGGGTGCTCCGGTCATGTGCTCCATTATCCCTCTCGCGGCCTCGCGTTCGCCGAGAGGCCGCCCGGCCCGCAGCCCGTTCGGGGATCGATCCGATAGCCTGTCCGGGTGACCGATGTCGTAGAGATCCCCATTCGTGCCGAGCAGCCGCCGAGCTACGCGCACGCCGACGACGCGGGCGCCGATCTGCGCGCGGCCGAGGCCGCCGAGATCGCCCCGGGTGAGCGGGCGCTGATCGGCACGGGCGTGTCGATCGCCCTGCCCGAGGGGTATGCCGCCTTCGTGGTGCCGCGGAGCGGCCTCGCCGCGAAGCACGGCATCACGGTGCTGAACTCGCCGGGCACGGTCGATGCCGGTTACCGCGGCGAGATCAAGGTCACCCTGCTGAACACGGATCGCGAGCGCCCCTTCCGCGTGGAGCCGGGCGACCGCATCGCGCAGGTGATCTTCACGCCGGTGTCCCGGGCGGTCTTCGTCCCGGTGGAGGAGCTCCCGGCGAGCGTGCGGGGGGCGGGGGGCTTCGGCTCGACGGGCGTGCGGGGGTGACCCGTCGTCGGACGATTCGCAGCCGCGCGCATGCGCGGTCGTACAGGGCCTCCGAAGACGAGGCGTGAACAAGGAGTTTGTGGAAGATGAGCGAAGCAGAGCAGCGCGGAGCCGACGAGGTCGAACTGCGCGAGGAGTCGGCGCCCGAGCTCGACGATTCGAAGTCGGCGCCCGACGATCGCGCGGAGGCGGGCCCCTTCGACGCGAGCGAGGTTCCGGCGATGCGCCCGTATGTCGATCTGGGCGGCATCAAGGTCGCGCCCCGCGAGGGACTGCAGTTGCGGCTGGAGGTGGACGAGCGCGCGAACCGCGTGGTGGCCGTCTCGCTCGAGTACGCCGAGTCGCTGCTGCAGGTGCAGGCCTTCGCCGCTCCGAAGACCACCGGGCTCTGGAACGGGGTGCGCGCCGAGCTGATCCAGCAGATGGGCGCGCAGGGAGCCTCGACCGCAGAGGAGTCGGGCCCGCTGGGCCCCGAGCTGCTGGTGCGGAGCCAGGCCCCGGCCGAGCAGGGCGGCGGCACGAGGGTGGCCCGCTTCGTCGCCGTGGACGGACCCCGCTGGATGCTGCGGGGTGTCATCATGGGCAAGGCCGCGGTCGACGCCGAGGCGCGCGAGCAGGTTGTGGACCTCTTCCGGGAGCTCGTGGTGGTGCGAGGCGAGCAGCCGATGCCGCCGAGCGAGCTGCTGCCGCTCAAGGTGCCCGCGGGCGTGCAGGCGCAGCGCCAGGCGCCGCAGGACGGGGCCCAGCAGGCGTGAGCGGCGAGCGCCGCCGCGCGGGTCTCGGGCGCGTCGTCGAGGCCGGGCTCCACGGCGAGTCGGTCTCGGCACGAGGCCTGCTGCAGGCGATCGGCGGCTGGCGAGGCATCGCCGAGACCCTGTTGCCGGCGACCGTCTATCTCGCGGTATTCGTGTTCACCCGCGACGCCCGGATATCGGCCATCGCGCCGCTCGCGCTGGCAGGCCTGTCCTTCGCCTGGCGCTTGATCCGCCGCGAGCCGGTGCAGGCGGCGCTCGCGGGGCTGCTCGGCGTGGTCGTCTGCGTCGGGGTGACGCTGTTCACGGGCCGGGGCGAGGACTACTATCTGCCGGGATTCTGGATCAACGCCGCGTGGATCGTGGCCCACACGGTCTCCCTGCTGGTCGGATGGCCGCTGATCGGCCTGCTGCTCGGGTTCCTGCGGGGCTCCCTGACCGAGTGGCGGAGGGTGCCGGTGCTGCGCAGGGCGGCGACGGTGTGCACGCTGTTCTGGATCGCGGCCTTCGCCGCGCGGCTGCTCGTGCAGCTGCCCCTGTACTTCGCGGCGCAGAACGGCGACACCGCCGCCACGGATGCGCTGGGACTCGCGCGCCTGCTGATGGGGGTTCCGCTGTTCGCGCTCGCGGCGATCCTGACCTGGCTCGTGCTGAGCCGGGTGTCGGCGGCCCTCGACCGTCCCGTTGAGGCGGACGCTTCATCAGATGATTCGAATCACGGATCCGTTGAAAACACTGGGCGAAACGGCTCTTCCGCGTGACGGCGAAGACGGCGGATTCGGTGTAGAATTATCTCGACATCGAGAGACTTTAGCTCGGCCGGGACCGTTCGGCCGGCGAAACAACCGCCGCCCGGCCTTCCGGGCGGCAGACTATACGGAGGAGCCTCATGGGAGCCGTCAACAGCTTCGACGCGAAGAGCACCCTCGCCGTCGGCGAGAAGGAATACGAGATCTACCGGATCGATCGGGTCGCCGGCCACGAGCGTCTGCCGTACAGCCTGAAGGTGCTGCTGGAGAACCTGCTCCGCACCGAGGACGGCGCCAACGTGACGCGGGCGCACATCGAGGCGCTCGGCGGGTGGGACCCCGCGGCCGAGCCCGACACCGAGATCCAGTTCACCCCCGCGCGCGTGATCATGCAGGACTTCACGGGCGTGCCCTGCGTGGTCGACCTCGCCACCATGCGCGAGGCGGTCACCGATCTCGGCGGCGACCCCGACAGGATCAACCCGCTGGCTCCGGCCGAGCTCGTCATCGACCACTCGGTCATCTCCGACGTCTACGGCCGGGAAGACGCCTTCGCGAGGAACGTGGAGATCGAGTACCAGCGCAACGGCGAGCGGTACCAGTTCCTCCGCTGGGGCCAGGGCGCCTTCAACGACTTCAAGGTCGTGCCGCCCGGGACCGGCATCGTGCACCAGGTCAACATCGAGTACCTGGCGCGCGTCACCTTCACCCGCGAGGTCGGGGGCCGGGTGCAGGCCTACCCCGACACCTGCGTCGGCACCGACTCGCACACCACCATGGAGAACGGCCTCGGCGTGCTCGGCTGGGGCGTCGGCGGCATCGAGGCCGAGGCCGCGATGCTGGGGCAGCCCATCTCGATGCTCATCCCGCGCGTGGTCGGTTTCAAGCTCTCGGGCCAGATCCCGGCGGGCGTGACCGCCACCGACGTCGTGCTCACCATCACCCAGATGCTGCGCAGGCACGGCGTGGTGGGCAAGTTCGTCGAGTTCTACGGCGAGGGCGTCGGCTCGGTGCCGCTCGCGAACCGCGCCACGATCGGCAACATGAGCCCCGAGTTCGGCTCGACCGCCGCCATGTTCCCCGTCGACGACGTCACCCTCGACTACCTGCGCCTCACGGGCCGCCCCGCCGAGCAGATCGAGCTGGTCAAGGCCTACACGCAGGCGCAGGGCATGTGGCACGACCCCTCGCGCGAGCCCGAGTTCAGCGAGTACCTCGAGCTGGATCTCGGCACCGTCGTCTCCTCCATCGCCGGCCCGAAGCGGCCGCAGGACCGCATCGAGCTCTCGCGCTCGAAGGAGCAGTTCGAGACCGACCTCAAGAACTACGCCCAGGCGGCGAACCCGGCGAAGGTCAAGGACCAGCAGGGCCGCGAGTTCGAGATCGACCACGGCGCGGTCACGCTCGCCTCGATCACCTCGTGCACGAACACCTCGAACCCCTCGGTGATGCTCGCCGCGGGCGTGCTCGCCCGCAACGCCGTCGCCAAGGGCCTCAGGGCCAAGCCGTGGGTCAAGACCACGCTCGCACCCGGCTCGAAGGTGGTCACCGACTACTACGAGAAGTCGGGGCTGCGCGACGACCTGGAGGCGCTCGGCTTCTACCTGGTCGGCTACGGCTGCATGACCTGCATCGGCAACTCGGGGCCGCTCAACGAGGAGATCTCCGACGCGGTCAACGACAACGACCTCGCGGTCACCGCGGTGCTCTCGGGCAACCGCAACTTCGAGGGCCGCATCAACCCCGACATCAAGATGAACTACCTCGCGAGCCCGCCGCTCGTCGTCGCCTACTCGCTCGCGGGCACGATGGACTTCGACTTCGACGCCGAGCCGCTCGGGCAGGACGGAGACGGCAACGACATCTTCCTGCGCGACATCTGGCCCGACCCGGTCGAGGTGCAGAAGATCGCCGACGCGTCGATCGACTCCGCCATGTTCAACGCGAAGTACGCCACCGTGTTCGACGGCGACCAGCACTGGACCTCGCTGCCGACGCCGACGGGCAACACCTTCGAGTGGGACGAGAAGTCGACCTACGTGCGCAAGGCGCCCTACTTCGACGGCATGCCGCTGCAGCCCGAGCCCGTCTCCGACGTGCACGGCGCCCGCGTGCTCGCGAAGCTCGGCGATTCGGTCACGACCGACCACATCAGCCCCGCGGGCAGCTTCAAGGCCGAGACGCCGGCCGGCCAGTACCTCGTCGCCAACGGCATCGCGCCGAAGGACTTCAACACCTACGGCTCGCGCCGCGGCAACCACGAGGTCATGATCCGGGGCACCTTCGCCAACATCCGCCTGCGCAACCAGCTGCTCGCCTCCGAGAACGGCGGCAAGGGCGTGGAGGGCGGCTTCACCCGCGACTTCACCCGGCCGGGCGGTCCGCAGTCGTACATCTACGACGCGTCGCAGAACTATCAGGCTGCCGGCGTCCCGCTCGTGGTGCTCGGCGGCAAGGAGTACGGTTCGGGATCCTCGCGCGACTGGGCGGCGAAGGGCACCCGGCTGCTGGGCGTGAAGGCGGTCATCGCCGAGAGCTTCGAGCGCATCCACCGCTCCAACCTCATCGGCATGGGCGTGCTGCCGCTGCAGTTCCCCGACGGGCAGGGCGCCGACGACCTCGGCCTCGACGGCACCGAGACCTTCGACATCACCGGCGTCGAGCGGCTCAACGAGGGGGCCACCCCGAAGACGGTCGCCGTGGTGGCCACGAGGGAGGACGGCTCGCAGACCGCCTTCGACGCGGTCGTGCGCATCGACACCCCGGGCGAGGCGGACTACTACCGCAACGGCGGCATCCTGCAGTACGTGCTTCGCGAACTTGTCGGTAGTTGAGACCCGTGTATATTCCCCAACGTGGGCGTATTCGCGCAGCTTCTCCGTGGATTTGATCACTGAACCCCGCGTGATGACAGCTTAGATGCCCCCGCTGTCATTGCAGAATGGACCGGGTTTCTCAACCGCGACCATCACACACGCTTTCCCTGTGGACGCGCCACTCAACCCGGTACTCATGCCGCCCACGAAGGTCTCATCGACTTCCACGAGCCCGTGGAGTTTCTCCCGGCCGTCGCGCACCATCACACGGCGGAACTTGTGCAGCCACGCCCACGCCGTCTCATACGACCGGAACCCGAGGACGCGTTGCAACGATTGGGCGCTCATCCCGTTCTTCTGCGAGGTGATCAACACGCCAGGGCAATATACCCCATGCATAGCTCTCACGGTTCTGGATAGAGGGGCTTCAGTGTGCGGAGTGCTGCGCGGCGGGGGTGAGTTGAGTCTGCAGTTTTTGGCGGATCCTCGAGTATCGTTTGCGGGAGGTATCGGGTTTGAGCCCGAGAACGGCTCCGGCTTCAGCGATGCCGAACCCTTCCCAGGCGACAAGTAGCAGCAGTTCCTGGTCTTGGGCCCGGAGCTTCGCGATGGCTTCTGCGAGGCTTTTGTCTTCATGAATGTGGATCTCGGCTTCTTGGGCCCGCAGTTCTTGTTTGAGGTGCTCGGTGAGCGTGAGGCGCTGCAGTCGTCCTTTCCGGCATGTGGAGAGCACGTTCCGGGCGGTGCCGTATACGTACTGGCGGAATCGGGTGAGATCGTCCGGGAGACGGTTGGGTCGCTTGAGGAGTTCCACGATGGTGTCGCTGGCGGCGTCGGCGGCGTCGTCATAGTTCCCGAGGCGACGTGAGAAATACCCGACGAGTTCCGGAAGCATGTTGCCGAGCATCTTCTTTGCGTTGTGCACGCGAGCAGTCTCGCTCTGCTCCGGCTCTCTCACGGGGTCTCGTCCGGGGATTGCGCGGTGAGGGAGCCGGCCAGGATCCCCCCGCTGAGTTCGCCTCTGTCGTTTCCATCCCACAGTTCGGTCCAGTCGTAGAACTGTGCGTATGCCTGGGCGGCGGCATAGTCTCCGCCGCCGATCATGCGCATCCACTCGCGAGTCTGCTCAGCATAGGCGCCGCGGGATGTGGCCTGTTCCGCCGGCCAATCCACTGATCTCTCCAATACGGCTCCTATGGCCTTCATGCGACCGTCGTCGCCTGTGTCGTAGGCGGCGAACCAGGCCCGAAGCCAGGCTCTGCGCGCTTCATTTTCGAGCATGGTGTCGATCACCACGCTTTCTGCTTTCACGCCTTCTCCGCCAGGGCTGTTCGACGCGAGATACTCGCTCTGGGAGAACCGGCTGAAGAAGCCATCGAGCACGTCATCCCAGGTGACGCCGTCGGGCAGCGGCAAGTCTCGGGGCGCGACCGACGCGATATAGCCGTTGAGATCGGACGACCCCATGTCGATCCACTCAGCACCTGGAGCGCCTTCCGGTCCCGGAGTGAGCAGGTCCTGCGCCTCATCGGGCGCAGAACCGTCTTCCTCCGCATTGAACGTGCCCGTCTGCGCCCCGAAGACGCTACTCGCAATGGCGGCGGTGGGCACCGCGAGAACTCCGCAGACCAGAAGCGAAGCCACCGAGAGGTACCGCAGCCGCCTGCGCTGCCCGCGCGCTGCGACTTCCGCCAGGTTCACCAGCAGTGCGCTGGTGCTCTCATCGATCATCGGCGTCGGCCGGGCTTGGGAGGCCAGCCGCCGGTCGAGCTCGGAGTCAAAACGGGACGGGTCCATGCCTACCTCCTAGCGGCGTTTGCAACAGTACCTGTCACTTTCCTCGCGAAACGTGACATCAACTTCGTCGTCCATCGTTTACCTGCAGAACGACACAAGAAGGCTATGGTTAGAAATGTACCCGTATTGTTCTGAAGGGTGGATAGTTATAGAAATTAGTAGGTACGCGCCTGTGGCAGCTGTGGTGATTGCCGGTGGATTTTTTGCGTTCAGTGCGGTTTCGGCGGCCGTCGCCGAAGACCAGCCACAAGGATTGGCGGGGGAGCGGCAGAGCCGGGAAGCTTCACTCTTCATCGGCGACGAACCGGTGTTCTATACCCCTCAAGAGGGCATTGAGAAGTTTGCGAGGATCGTGAACGCTGACTCGGCACTTCAGGGGCTCGACATCAGTATCGCCATGGACGGCGCACCAGCTATGTTCCCGAACGCCGACAAGGACGGCTACCCGATTAAGTACGAATCCGGCTATATCGAATCAGTTGCCGCAACCGCGTCGAGGTGTATTCAAATCTCGGCCTGGATCTCCGACCCCGCGATCTCCTCCGATGAGGTGCGGAAGCTTTCTGATCAGCAATTCCAGGAGTACGCGAGCGTTCCAGCGGTGGCAGAGTTGAGCAACGCGAACGAGGAAATGTCAGGAACACTCACATCAGCACGTGCAGCCGGCGAGGACCCTGTTGTATTCGAAGCTAAAGAGACCTGCGGGGTGTTCGGCCTGAACGGAGGCGCCCCGTGAAACGTGGAATGCGGAAAGCGGCGATCCTCTACTCCATTGCCGCAGCGCTGGTCGCAGGCGGAACCGTCAACGCTGCACCCAGCACGGCTACGTCCTCGGAAGCGGTGTTCTACATCGATCAACTCGCAGTGACGTCCGGAAGATACGATGTGTATCAGTGGGGCTACAAGCGGACCCTGGGGTCGAGTACGCCATCCGCGTCATACATTCACAATGGATGGAATGTCGCGACCGGTATCTATACCTTCAGAATGGGGTTACGGGATACGTCCGGCAACCAGTTCGCAGGCGCGGTCATCACATATCCAACTTCCTTCTACGGAACGAACTGCACTCTCACGACAGGAGCCGGAATCACAGGTTCCAAGCCTTTCTATCTCAACACGCGGTGGGACAAAGCGGGTGGCGGGAATCCTGCCCAGCGCACCTTCTATGGGGAGTTGCACTGGAATGGACCTTGAGCCGGAAGGCGCCCGCCGAATAGGGCTCCGGCTGCTGGCGCCTTTTGATAGGCTTCCGAGGTGACGTCGCCGTACACGCGATAGCGAGGAGACACCAGTGAAGAAACTCTCGATGCTGATCGTTTCGGTGGTTTCAACCGCATTGCTGTCTTCCTGCGCCGCGACGCCCGACAATACTCAGGCTGACAATGTTCCTGACCCGGTCACCATTCAGGAGGACCCGCGTCTCCCCAGGAACGGCGAGGCCGCTTCGGGTGAACTGCTGGCACTGGACGGATCTTCTATTGGGGCGGTGCGCGCGGTGTTCTGGGGCAACGAAGATGACTCCATCTCGTCTGCCGACCTCGAGTTCACCGATATCGACCCGGCATACGACGGAACCCGGGTCGGTGGTTCGCTCGAACCCAGAGCCCCCGATGACCCCTGCTTCGATATCGGTATTCGCACGAGCGAAACGCCGCTGGACCTCACCGGAGACAATAACTCCGATCTCAAGCAAATCGACCCCGAGTACAAAGGCTACCTTTTATACGAAGTCGTGCTCTACCTGGACCTGGAGACGGGGTATCGGGCGCCCTCTTTGGGATTTTTCGGGTGGGACGAGGATCCCGTGACGACAAAGTGTATTAATCCCGTGGTGGCGCGTGCCGAACTCGCATGGGATCAACCGTCTGCCACATCCAAACCCGCCCAATCGGACAGTCAGTAGCACGCCTCTAGGATTCCCGACAGGAAGAAGAAGCCTGAATCATCCCGGGGACGGGAGGGCTCTGCCGATCCTGCTTTCTGCAAAATCGGCGAGCAAGGACGCGGGCAAGGAGCGGCCTGGCACCTCGATATTCGGCGGCAGGTCCGACTCCCCACTCACCCAACGTCTTAATAGATGATGTCTGCTTCCTCGCCCTCGGACTCGGCACCCGCGCGAAGCCTTTGAATCCACGCGGAAACAAGTCTCTCGATCCGTGGTCGCCTGTTCCCGCAGGGCTCCATTACGTCCGGTTGACCGGCTGGCCGGTGCTCCCTGGTGTAGCGGCCCGGTGGGGCTACACTGAGAAGATGCTTGAGCACATCGAGGGTCCGCGCGACCTCGATGCGCTCAGCATTGAGGAGTGCCGCGTGCTCGCCGCCGAGATCCGCGAGTTCCTGATCTCGGAGGTCTCCAAGACCGGTGGCCACCTGGGGCCGAACCTCGGCGTCGTCGAGCTGACCATCGCGCTCCACCGCGTCTTCGAGTCGCCGCGGGACCCGATCGTCTTCGACACCGGCCACCAGAGCTACGTGCACAAGCTGCTGACGGGGCGCAAGGACTTCTCCCGGCTGCGGCAGCGGGGCGGCCTCGCCGGCTACCCGCAGCGCGCGGAGTCGCCGCACGACGTCGTCGAGAGTTCGCACGCCTCGAGCTCGCTGAGCTGGGCCGACGGCATCTCGCGCGCGTTCTCGCGCCGGGCGCAGGCCGACCCGGCGCAGGGGGACCGGCACGTGGTCGCCGTGGTGGGCGACGGCGCCCTCACCGGGGGGATGACCTGGGAGGCGCTCAACAACATCACGGACGACAACGACCGCAACCTGGTGATCGTCGTCAACGACAACGGCCGCTCCTACGCCCCCACGATCGGCGGGATGGCGCGCTTCCTCAACTCGGTGCGCACGACCTCGAGCTACCGGGACCTGCAGGAGGGGAGCGAGAGGCTGTTCTCGGCGTTCGGGTCGCCGGGGCGCACGGTGTATCGAGCGGCCCGCGGGGCGATGCGCGGCATCGCGAGCCGGGCCTCGGGCAACCAGGATCTGTACTCCAACCTCGACATCAAGTACGTCGGCCCGATCGACGGTCACGACCTCGAGGCCGTGGAGAAGGCGCTGCGGCAGGCGAAGGGCTACGGCCGCCCGGTGCTCGTGCACGTGATCACCGAGAAGGGGCGGGGCTACGCGCCGGCGGAGAACGACATCGCCGATCAGTTCCACTCGGTCGGGCAGATCGATCCGGGCAGCGGAGAGCCGATGGGGGCCTCGGAGGGACGCAGCTGGACCTCCGTGTTCCGGGAGCGGATCGTGGAGCTCGCCGAGGCCGACGAGCGCGTCGTGGGCATCACCGCGGCGATGCTGGCTCCGACCGGCCTCGACCTGCTCGCGGAGCGCCACCCGGGGCGCGTGTTCGACGTCGGCATCGCCGAGCAGCACGCCGTGACGAGCGCCGCCGGGCTCGCCTACGGCGGCCTGCACCCGGTGGTCGCAGTGTATGCGACGTTCATGAACCGCGCCTTCGACCAGTTGCTCATGGACGTCGCGCTGCACCGAGCGGGCGTCACCCTGGTGCTGGATCGGGCCGGCGTGACGGGCCCGGACGGCGCGAGCCACAACGGCGTCTGGGACCTCGCCACCCTCCAGATCGTGCCGGGGATCAGGATCGCGGCGCCGCGGGACGAGGAGACCCTCCGGGAGCTGCTGGGGGAGGCGGTGGCCATCGGCGACGGCCCGACCGTGCTCCGCTACCCCAAGGGCGCCGTGGCGCCGACGGTCGCCGCCGTGCGCCGCACCGACGACGGGGTCGACGTGCTCCGAGAGGATTCTTCGAGCGGGCAGGGGGACGTGCTCTTCGTCGCGGCAGGACCCATGGCGCACGTCGCCCTCGACGCCGCCGGGATGCTCGGCGAGCGGGGCATCTCGAGCACCGTCGTCGATCCGCGCTGGGTCGTGCCGGTGGCGCACTCGGTGGTCGAGCTCGCCCGGAGGCACCGCCTGCTCATCAGCGTCGAGGACGGCATCCGCGTGGGGGGAGTCGGTACCCGGATCCGCCAGGCGCTGCGCGACGCGGGCGTCGACACGGCGGTGAGCGAGCTCGGCGTGCCGGACGAGTTTCCCGCACACGCCTCCCGGGGCGAACTGCTCGAGCAGGCCGGACTCACCGCCGAGCGGATCGCGGCCGACGTCGCGGAGCAGGTCCGGGGCGTGCGGATCCCGGTCGCCCGCCCGGAGTGACGGGGCGACCGGGATCGGGGCGCCTATTTCGCGCCTGCGATGCGGGGCTCGTGGAACGCGCTCCCGAAGACACGCTCGCTCGCCCCCACGCGGTCGAGGTACGGGGTCGCGCCGCCGGCCTGGAAGGGCCAGCCGGCGCCCAGGATCAAGCAGAGGTCGATGTCCTCCGCAGCCGCGACCACGCCCTCGTCGAGCATGATCCGGATCTCGCGGGCGAGCTCGTCCTCGACGCGGCGCAGGATCTCGTCCTCGCCCACGGCGGTCGCGCCGACGCTGATCGCCTTCCTGCCGGCCCTCGAGAGGTCCTCGACCTTGCCGTGCTTCGTCTTCGACAGCGGCGCGTCGACCTTGGCGAGCCTGTGCAGGTTCTCCGAGGCGTAGAAGCGCTCGGGGAACGCGTCGACCATCGTGTCCTGCACGTGCGCCGCGACCTTCCAACCGACGAGATCGATAAGCTCGAACGGCCCCATCGGCAGGCCGATCGGCGCGAGCGCCCGCTCCACGACGGGCAGCGGGGTGCCCTCGTCGAGCGCTCGGGCCGCCTCGCCCATCACCTTCGCCAGCAGGCGGTTGACCACGAAACCGGGGCGGTCCGCCGTGATGACGGCGCTCTTGCCGAGCTTCTTGGCGACGGCCATCGCGGTCGCGAGGGTGGCGTCGTCGGTGCCCGGCGCCCGGACGACCTCGATGAGCGGCATCACCGCGACCGGGTTGAAGAAGTGGAAGCCCACGAGGCGCTCGGGGTGCGTCAGCTTCGCGCCGATCTCCTCGACCGACAGGGAGGAGGTGTTGGTCGCGATCACCGCGTCGGGGGAGATGATCGGCTCGATCTCGGAGAAGACCTGCTGCTTCACGCCGAGTTCTTCGAAGACCGCCTCGATCACCCAGTCGCAGTCGGCGTAGAGCGTCTTGTCCGTGGTGCCGCTCACGAGCGCCTTGGTCTGATTCGCGTTGTCCGCGCTGAGCCGGCCCTTCTCCTGCATCTTGTCGATCTCGCCGCGGATGTACTCGAGGCCCTTGTCGACGCGCGCCTGATCCAGGTCGGTGATGAGCACGGGCACCCGCAGCTTGCGGGCGAAGAGCAGCGCGAACTGGCTGGCCATCAGACCCGCCCCGATCACGCCGACCTTCTTGACGGGCTTCGCGAGCTCCCTGTCGGGTGCGCCGGCCGGGCGCTTCGCGCGCTTCTGCACCAGGTCGAAGGCGTAGATGGAGGCGGCGAACTGGTCGCCGGAGATCAGCTCCGCCAGCGCCTCGTCCTCGCGCTCGAAGCCGCGCTCGAGGTCCCCGTCCTTCGCGGCGCTCAGGAGGTCCAGCGCGACGTAAGGCGCCCTCGCGGCGGTGCCGATGCGCGTCCTGAGGGTGTCGCGGGCGATCTTGATCGCCGCGGGCCACTTCGTGAGCCGCTCGAGCTTGCCGGGCACGTGCGGTCGCTCGACCTTCACCGCCCCGGTGAGCACGCCGTCGGCCCAGGCCACCGAGCGCTCCAGGAAGCTGGCCGAGCCGAACATCGCGTCGAAGAGCCCGAGCTCGTATGCCTGCTGCGGCTTCAGCATGCGGTTGTTCTTGAGCGGGTTCGAGACGATGACGTCGAGCGCCTTCTCGATGCCGATGAGGTTGGGCACGATCGTGGCTCCGCCCCAGCCGGGGATGATGCCGAGGAACACCTCGGGGAAGGCGAGGGCCGCGGCCGAGGAGTCGAGCGTGCGGTAGTCGCAGTGCAGCGCGATCTCCATGGCGCCGCCGAGCGCGAGCCCGTTGACGAAGGCGAAGGAGGGCACGCCCAGCCCGCCGAGCTTGCCGAGCACGAAGTGGCCGTACTGCGCCATGAGGCGCGCGTTCGGCTCCGTGGCGAGCGTCGACACCTTCGAGAGGTCGGCGCCGGCCGCGAAGATGAACGGCTTGCCCGTGACGGCGACGGCCGAGATCTCGCCCGAGGCGGCGCGGTCGCGCAACTCGTCGAGCGAGCGGGCGAGGCCCTGCAGCGTGCGCGGCCCCAGGGTGTTCGGGCGGGTGTGGTCGCGTCCGTTGTCGAGGGTGATCAGCGCGAGAGTGCCGCCCGACGGCAGCGCGACATCGCGCACGTACGACTCGGTGACCACCTCATCGGCGGATGCCTCGATGATGGGTGAGAAATCGATCCTGCGGTAATCGGTCATGACGGTTACTTCTTGCCCTTCTTGCCGTTGAAGTGAGGGTTCTCCCAGATCGCGGTTCCGCCCTGTCCCAGGCCGACGCACATGGCGGTCACGCCGTAGCGCACGTCGGGGCGCTGCTCGAACTGGCGCGCGAGCTGGATCATGAGCCGTACGCCGGAGGCGGCGAGCGGGTGGCCGAACGCGATGGCGCCGCCCCAGGGGTTGACGCGCGGATCGTCGTCGGCGATCCCGAAGTGATCGGTGAAGGAGAGCACCTGCACCGCGAAGGCCTCGTTGAGCTCGAAGAGGCCGATGTCGTCGACCGTGAGGCCCGCCCGCTTCAGCGCCTTCTCCGTGGAGGGCACCGGGCCGAGGCCCATGACCTCCGGCTGCACCCCCGCGAAAGCGAAGCCGACGAGGCGCATCCTGGCCGGCAGGCCGAGCTCGCGCGCGGTGTCGGCGCCTGCGAGCAGCGAGACGGTCGCGCCGTCGGTGAGCGGCGAGGCGTTGCCCGCCGTCACGCGGCCGTGCGGGCGGAAGGGCGTTTTGAGCCCCGAGAGCCCCTCCATCGTCGTCTCGGGGCGGCGCCCCTCGTCCTCGGTCGCGAGTCCCCATCCGGCGGCCGAGCGCGTGGCGACCGGCACGAGATCCGCCTGAATGTCGCCGCGGTCGTAGGCGGCCTGCACCTTGTGCTGGCTGAGCATGCCGAATCGATCCGCGCGCTCCTTGGTGAGCTCGGGGAAGCGGTCGTGCAGGCGCTCGGCGGTGATGCCCATGTTGAGCGCGTCGGCGCTTACGAGCTTCTCGGCGACGAAGCGCGGATTGGGATCGGCGTCGAGGCCGATCGGATGCCGCCCCATGTGCTCGACGCCGCCCGCCACCGCGAGGTCGTACTGACCCGATCCGATCGCGGCGCCCATGAACGACGCGACCGTGAGCGCGCCGGCGCACATGCGGTCGAGGGCGAAGCCCGGGACCGTCACCGGGAGCCCGGCCAGGATCGAGACGGTGCGCCCGAGCGTGAGTCCCTGGTCGCCCTGCTGGGTCGTCGCGGCGATGCCCACGTCGTCGATGCGGTCGAGCGGGAGATCGGGGTTGCGCTCGAGCAATCCCTGCAGCGCCTTGACCGCCAGATCATCCGCGCGCGTCTCCGCGTACATGCCCTTTTCTCCAGCGCGTCCGAAGGGGGTGCGCACCCCGTCCACGAACACGACCTCTCTCATTGCGGCCACTTCGCCTCCATCAGGTATGTGTACTGCATCATCACCCATCCTAGAGACGCAGTCTCATTTTGGGGAGGGGCCGTGCGAATCTGCCGTAAATCGGCACAACTCACGAGAGGGCATTATGCAAGTTCGACAAAAGCAGCGGTGATGATTGGTGCGGTTATTCCAATCTGCCACTCCCGTGCTCCGAGCTCTTTGAGACGGAGTGCAATCTGCTCGGCGCTGCGCGGCTCGGGAGGCCGCCAGGCCACGGCGCGCAGATGATCGGGCGTGAGCAGATTCTCCGCGGGAATGCGCTGGCGCTCGGCCTCGGCCCTGATCGCCTCGCGCGCCGCCGCGAGGCGTGCGGCGGCCTCCGGGTGACGCTGAGGCCAGCCCCGATGGTGCGGGATCGCGCCCGGGTCGCGCGGTCTGGGGCCGGGCAGGTCCTCGGTGGTCTTCCCGGTGAGCACCGCCCGCCACCAGAGGTCGAGCTCGCTTCGGCTGGCGCGGCCCTTGAAGGTCTGCAGCCGCGCCAGATCGCCCTTGGAGCGAGGGCTCGCCCCAGCCGCTGCCACGATCGACGAATCGGGGATCAGGCGGCCCGGAGCGACATCGCGCTCGCGCGCCAGCCCGTCGCGCGCGAACCACAGCTCCCGGGCGATCGCGAGTGCGCGGGGACTGCGCAGCGCGTGGCCGCCGGAGAGCTTGCGCCACGGCTCCGCGCTGCGCGTCTTCTCCGGGCGCGTGCGCACCGCCTCGAACTCCTGCAGCGCGAACTCGGTCTTGCCCTGGGCCTCGAGATCCCGCATCACGGAGTCGCGCAGGTCCGGCAGCAGCGCGACATCGAGCGCCGCGTATTCGAGCCACGATTCCGGCAGCGGCCGCTGCGACCAGTCGGCGGCCGAGTGGGCCTTCTCTAGCTTGATGCCGAGCCTGGCCTCGACGAGCGCGCCCAGGCCGACCCGCTCGTATCCGAGCAATCGCGCGGCGAGCTCGGTGTCGAAGAGCGCCGGCGGGTGGAGGTCGAGCGCATCCAGGCACGGAAGGTCCTGGCTCGCCGCGTGGAGGATCCACTCCTCGCCGTCGATGGCCTCGGCGAGCGGGGCGAAGGTGCTGAGCCGAGTCGGATCGAAGAGGAAGGGGCGGGCCCCGCGCCGGAAGACCTGCACCAGGTAGGCCTCGGAGCCGTACCGGAAGCCGGAGGCGCGTTCGGCATCGACCCCGATAGGCCCCGATCCCGCTGCAACGGCCTCCGCCGCGCGCTCGAGCGCGTCGTCGTCGGTGACGAGCGACCAATCGGCTTCGAGTTCGGACTGCTCGACCACGCGCTACGCTCCCTCGCCGTGCGGCAGGCCGGCCAGCAGGCACAGCAGCTCGGACCACGCCTCGGCGTGGACGGCGAAGTTCGCGCCGCGCGGGGTCCAGGAGGCGCGCAGCTCGATCTGAGCAGCGTCGCCCTGCGCCTCGAGCGTGCCGAAGCCGCTGGACAGGGTCTTCGTCGCCGTGCCCGAGAGATACGTGTACTCCGCCCCGCGCGCGTCGAGCGCATCGACGAGCCACGACCAGGCCACGTCGGAGATGAAGGGATCGACGCCGATCTCGACCTCCAGGGGCGCCTGAGCGAAGCAGACGATGCGGTACGGCGATCCCCACTGGTCGGCGGAACCGGGATCGTGCATGAGCACGAGCCGCCCCGCGCCGTGATGGGAGTCGATCGAGCCCTCTGGGGTGAGGCCGCGGCGAGGGCCGCGCGCCACGCCCGCCGCCAGGGCGATCGACCGGGGGGCGATGCGCTCGGGGGCTGCGATCTCCTGCACGACGAGCTCGTCGCGCAGGCGAGCCCCGCGGATCTGCGCGGCGGCCGCCTCGAACTCAACGGGCTGCAGCTCGATCCTTGCCATCACACAGGGAACACTAGGGTTTGCTGTGAATCTTGCGGGGATGCCACGCCGGTGACCCGCGGATCGGCCGAAGCGAGGCCAGCGGTAGAGTCGAAGCCATGGGGCAGTGGGAGCGGGGGATGGGGCGGGCGCTCGGGATCGGCGCCGGCGCGGCCGTGGTCGGCGCGGCGGGCGCGGTGGCGGCCGGGGCGCTGCTCGCCCGAACGGCCGTCATGCCGGAGGAGCCGATGACGCCGGTGCGCATCACCCGGCTGCGGCGGGAGCCCGGCGGCCTCATCGTCTGGCTGCGCGGGATCGACGCCGACCTGCCCGGACGGTACTCGCTGCTCTTCGACCGCGGGGCCGGGCACGCGCGCCTGGGCCCGGTACTCGCGAGGGGGAGCGACGGCGTTGCGCGCGAGGTGATCCGTACCGACCGGGGCGAACTGCGGGAGGGGACTCTCGGGCGCATCGCCGGCTGGTGGTACACCGATGCGGCCGAACTCGGATATCGCACGGAGCGCATCCTGTACCCCACGGATCTGGGCGAGGCGGAGGCCTGGCTCGTGCGCCCCAGGCGGACGCGCAAGAAGCGCTGGGCGATCCACGTGCACGGCCGCGGGGCACTGCCCGAAGAGGCCATCCGCGGGGTCGCTCCGCTCGCGCGGGCCGGCATCACGAGCCTCGTCATCAGCTACCGCAATGACCCCGGGGCGCCGCGCGGATCCCACGGGCGCTACGGCGTCGGCATCGCGGAGAGCCGCGACGTCGACGCCGCGGTCGCCGAGGCCGTGCGACGCGGAGCCGAGCGGGTGACGCTCTTCGGCTGGTCGATGGGCGGGACCGCCTGCCTCGTCGCCGAGAACCGCGGGACGCACCGCGACGTCATCGACGGGCTGATCCTCGACTCGCCCGCGGTGGACTGGGCCTCGCTGCTGCGCTACCATGCTGCCGGCCGGTCGGCGCCCCGTTTCGTCGCGGACATCGGCATCGGCATGCTGACTCGGGGTATCGTGCGCGCGGGGGAGCCGGGCGGCCTCGCCATCGGCGGCCTCAGCGCGGCCGAGTTCGGGCGCGAGCTGCGCGTTCCCGTGCTCATCCACGCGAGCGAGCAGGACACGTTCGTTCCCTGCGAGGGCTCGCGGCAGCTCGCCGCCGCCCGGCCCGACCTGGTCCAGCTGCGGCTGCAGCATCGCGGCGAGCACGTCAAGCTGTGGAACGCGCAACCCGAGGCGTGGGAACGCGTCACGGAGCGGTTCGCGCGCGCCCTGCCGCGCCCGGCGTGGCGCGGCTGAGACACCGCCCCGCCCGCACCGGGCCCGCCCGCGCCCGCGGCGGAGGCGGGCCCGGGCCTCGCCCGGCAGCGATACACTAGCTCCGATGTCCTCTGACAAGCACCACAGCTCCGCGCGACTCGTCGACCGGCGCCCCAGCATCTCCGGCACCGAACTCGTCGCCACCCTCGTACCGCCGCCGCAGTTCGACCACGCCTCGTTCGACTCGTACCGGCCGGATCCCGAGTACGCCTCGCAGGAGGAGGCCCGCGAGCTGCTGCGCGCGTTCGCCGAGCCGGAGGCCCCGGTCGCGCGCGGCCTCTTCGGCTTCGGGCGCAAGAAGCAGGCGGAGTCGCGGCCGAACGCCCCAGCGAAGCCCGGGGTCTACCTCGACGGCGGCTTCGGCGTCGGCAAGACCCACCTCCTCGCGGCGACCTGGCACGCGACCCGCGGGCGCCGCTACTTCGGCACGTTCATCCAGTACACGGCGCTCGTGGGGGCGCTCGGCTACAACGGGGCGGTCGGCGTGCTGCAGGGCGCGCGGCTCATCTGCATCGATGAGTTCGAGCTCGACGATCCCGGCGACACGATGCTCATGACGCGCCTCATCGGCGACCTGACGAGCACCGGATCCCGCATCGTCGCCACCTCCAACACGCCGCCGAACGCCCTCGGCGAGGGGCGCTTCGCCGCGGCCGACTTCATGCGCGAGATCCAGGCCATGTCCGACCGCTTCGCGGCGGTGCGCATCGACGGCGTCGACTACCGGCAGCGCGACATCAAGGGCGATGCGGTCGTGCTGAGCGACGAGGCCTACCGCTTCGCCATCGCCGACGTGGCCGCGTCGGGCGAGCGCATGACCGACGACGACTTCTCGGAGCTGATCGCCCACCTCGCCACCGTGCACCCTTCGAGCTACATCGGCCTGCTCGAGGGCGTGCAGTGCATCGGACTGCGCGGCGTGCACGAGCTCACGGATCAGTCTGCGGCGCTGCGCTTCGTCGCGTTCATCGACCGCGTCTACGACGCGCAGATCCCGATCCGCGCCACCGGCCTCCCGCTCACGTCCATCTTCGGCGGGGGCATGCTCGACGGCGGGTACCGTAAGAAGTACCTCCGCTGCATCTCGCGCCTGGGGGCTCTGACGGCGAGCGAGATCCCGCAGTGAGTCGCCCCGCCCCTTCCGGGGAGCCGCCCGAGGCGGGATAATGGCCGCAGCGCGCCGAACCGCTCGGCCGCGATACGGAAGGGATGCGCATGGCTATCGAGGATCTGAGCAAGAAGGCCTCCGACCTCGCCGGTAAGGCGGGCGGATTCGCGAAGCAGAACGCCGACAAGATCGAGGAGGCGCTGAAGAGCGAGAAGGCGGAGGGGATCAGCGATAAGATCCTCGACGGCGCCGCGGGCCTCGCCAACAAGGTGACCGGCGGCAAGCACGCCGACAGGATCTCGGAGGCCAGGGACAACCTCGACGGCAAGATCGGCAACGAGTAGGGGTCGCCCGCGCACCCTGGCACAGATGCGCGCTGCGGGCAACCCCCTGGAGACCGCTCTCCGATGTTGGGAGAGTGGTGGTCGACACGACGAAGGAGGTCCCAATGAGTGCATCGGACAAGCTGTCGGCCGGTATGGACAAGCTGAAGGGCAAGGCGAAGGAAGCCGTGGGCCGCGCGACCGACGATGACGAGAAGGTCGCCGAGGGCAAGGCCGATCAGGCCAAGGGCGATCTCAAGAGTGCCGCCGAAAAGGCGAAGGACGCCGCGAAGAACGTGTTCGACAAGTAGAGGCAGCAGCAGCCACCGATCCCCGTGGCTCCCCGTCGGGAGCCACGGGGATCGGTCATTGCGATGCGGTGCTCTGCCTGATCCGCCGCGCGATCGCCCGCGGGCCGGGGAGCCTGCCGGCCCCCCACACGGCGGCGCCGGCGACGAGCAGCACGATCAGCAGCCCGGCGACGTGGAGCAGGAGCGACGGCGATCCGCGCTCGGGGAGCAGGAAGCCGTAGGGCACCCACCCGTCGGTCGCGCCCCGCACGAGGACGACGGTCAGCCACAGCAGCGGGTAGGGCAGCACGATCCAGAGCCTGCGCCACGGGAGCGCCTGCCGGTCTCGCGCCAGGAGCCAGTCGAGGGCCGCGTAGCAGGGGAACACCGCGTGGAGCACCGCACTCACCCACGGCGGAGCGGAGGCGGTCCCGGGGACGAGACCGTTGTAGATGGCCGCCACGACCAGCACGCACGCGGTGCCGACGGCCCGAGCCTCGACGAGCCGGGTCGGGGCGTCGAGGCCGTGCAGCGCGCGGACGCCGGTGAGGATCAGCACCCCGCTCGTGAGCAGGCTCGTGAGATTCGTGAAGTAGCCGAAGTAGTCGAAGGGGTTGACGCGGCCGTGCCCCGCGCCCTCGACATAGGCGTAGAGGACCACGAGGATGACCGCCGCGCCCACCACGACTCGGACCCATCCGATGAGGGGGCGGGTGCGGTGGGCCACGACCGGTGTCGGCATGCGAGTCAGCCTAGCGCGGGCGTCGTGGCGCGCGGGTGCAAGCCGGAGAAAGCGCAGGGAAGCCCCTGGGGCTTAGGCTAAGCTTACCAAAGTCTGAAGAAGACCGTGCCCGCTCTCGCGCCGATTCGGAGTCACATGACCATCGCCCCGCCGTCCGCCACGGCCGCCCGTCCCGTGACGACGATGCTGCGGCGCAGGATCGCGGTCGCGGCCGTCGGGGTCGCGCTGCTGGCGCTGCTCGGGCTCGCGAGCCTCTTCGTCGGTTCGGGCGGGCTCGCGCCCCCGGACGTGTGGCGGGCGCTGCAGCGGGACGACGGGTCGACCACGGCTCTGCTCGTGCGCGACTTCCGGGTGCCCCGCACCCTCATCGCGATCGTCGTGGGCGTCGCGCTCGGTCTCGCGGGCGCGATCATCCAGGCGATCACGCGCAACCCGCTCGCGGACCCCGGAATCCTCGGGGTGAACGCCGGCGCCTACGCCGCGGTCGTCGTCGCGGCCGCGCTATTCGGCTCCTCGCTGTCGGCCGGTCACGTGCTGCTCGCGCTCGCCGGAGCGCTGCTCGCCTCGCTCATCGTGTACGGCATCGGGACCACCGGGTCGGCCGGCGGCACGCCCACGAAGCTCGTGCTCACGGGCACCGCACTCGGCGCGGTGCTCTCCGGGGTCAGCTACGCCGTGACCCTCACCATGCCCGAGGTCTTCGACAAGATCAGGTTCTGGAGCGCGGGCTCGCTGCAGAACCGGCAGTTCGACACGCTCTGGGTCACGCTGCCCTTCATCGCGGTCGGCGTGCTCATCGCGCTCGCGCTGCCGCGCGCGCTCAACGCCCTCGCGCTCGGCGACGACGCCGCGGTGGCGCTCGGCGCTCGACCCGGGATCACGAAGTTCGCGGGCATCGTCTCGGTCACGCTCCTCTGCGGTGCGGCGACGGCCGCCGCCGGGCCCATCGCCTTCGTCGGGCTCATGGTGCCCCACGCGCTGCGCTCGATCGTGGGCCCGGACCAGCGCTGGATCCTGCCGCTCAGCCTGCTCGCAGCCCCGATCCTGCTGCTCACCGCCGACATGGCGGGTCGCGTCGTCGTGTCGAATGAGCTGCCCGCCGGGGTCGTGACGGCCTTCATCGGCGCGCCCGTGCTCATCGCCCTGACCCGCCGGAAGGGGGCGAGGGGCCTGTGAGGACGCGAAGCGGCGAGCGGCCGGGCCTCGAGTGGCCCGGCGCGATCCTGCCCGTGCGGCGCGGCCGGTTCAGCGCGCGCATCGAGCTGCGCTCGGCCGTGGTGACCGGACTGGTGCTCGTCGCGGCGCTCGCGTGCGCGGCCTGGTCGCTCACCATCGGCAGCGCGGGGCTCGGCCTCGACGACCTCCTCGCCGCGCTGCGGGGGGAGGCCGACGCCGGCGCTGCGCGCGCACTGCTCGAGTGGCGCATGCCGCGCACGGTGTTCGCCCTGCTCGGGGGAGCCGCCCTCGCGGTCGGGGGAGCGGTGTTCCAGTCGATCACGCGCAACCCGCTCGGCAGCCCCGACATCATCGGTTTCTCAACGGGCGCCTACACCGGCGCACTGCTCGTGATGGTGTTCGGAGGCAACGGATCCCTCGCGACCTCGCTCGGCGCACTCGCCGGTGGCGTGCTCACCGGCGCCGTCGTCTACCTCTTCGCCTACCGACGGGGCGTGACGGGCATGCGCATCATCGTCGTCGGCATCGGGGCGAGCCTGTTCCTCGGCGCCTTCAACACCTGGCTGCTGACGACCATGCGGGTCGAGAACGCGATCTCGGCGGCGAGCTGGGGCTCGGGGTCCCTCCTCGACATCGCCTGGAGCCACACGGTGCCGGTGATCGTCGCCGTACTCGTCGCGGTGCCGATCCTGGTGATGGGCGAGACCGACATGCGGATGATGGAGATGGGCGACGACATCGGACGCGGCCTCGGCGTGAGCGCCGAAGCGGCGCGTCTGCGCATGCTGCTCATCGCGGTGGCGCTCGTCGCGGTGGTGACCGCGTCGGCGGGACCCATCGCGTTCGTGGCGCTCGCGGCCCCCCAGCTCGCCATGCGGATGTGCGGCACCCCCGGCGTGCGCATCATCCCGTCGGCCGTGCTCGGCGGTCTGCTGCTGCTCGCCAGCGACATGGTGGCGCGCACGATCCTCGCGCCGACTCAGCTCCCCGTCGGCGTCGTGACGCTGTGCGTCGGCGGAGCGTATCTCGTGTGGCTGCTCGCCTCGCAGGGAAGGAAGAATCGATGACCCGACCGGCTCAGACCGCTTCCCGGCTACGGGCGCGCAGCCTCACCACCGGCTACGACGATCGCGCCGTGGTGCGCGACCTCGACATCGACGTGCCCACGGGCTCGTTCACCGTCATCATCGGCCCGAACGGCTGCGGCAAGTCGACGCTGCTGCGCTCGCTCGCCCGCCTCATCAAGCCGTTCGAGGGCGCGGTGCTGCTCGACGGCGTCGACGTCGCCTCGGTGAGGAGCCGCGAGCTCGCCACGCAGATCGGCCTGCTGCCGCAGTCGTCGATCGCTCCCGAGGGCATCACGGTGATCGACCTCGTCACGCGAGGCCGTCACCCGCACCAGGGCGTGCTGAGACGATGGAGCAGACAGGACGAGGAGGCGGTGCGCGCCGCGCTCGAGCGCACCCGGCTCACCGAGCTGAGCACGCGCGTGGTGGACGAGCTGTCGGGCGGGCAGCGCCAGCGCGTGTGGATCGCGATGGCGCTCGCGCAGGACACGCCGTTGCTGCTCCTCGACGAGCCCACCACCTACCTCGACATCTCGCATCAGATCGACGTGCTCGACCTGTGCAGCGCGCTGCAGCGGGAGGGGCGCACCCTCGTCGCCGTGCTGCACGACCTCAACCAGGCCGCCCGCTACGCGACCCACCTCGTCGCGATGAAGGAGGGGCGCATCGTCGCCCAGGGCGAACCGCGGGCGGTCGTCACCGAGACGCTCGTCGAAGAGGTGTTCGGTGTGCGGGCGCGCATCATCCCCGACCCGGAGACCGGAACTCCGCTCATCGTGCCGGCGGCACCGGCGCTCGCGTAACACCGCGGCCCACGGCGCTCCCGCAGTAACCAGCAAACAGCAATCAGAAGGAGAAACACATGCGTCACTCTCGCATCGCGGTCGCCGGACTCGTCGTCGCGGCCCTCGCCCTGACCGGCTGCTCGGGCGGCAACGGGGCGGACACGGCCTCGAGCGGCGACTCCGGAGCTCTCGCCACGGTCGATGACACGCTCTACGGCCCGGTCGAGGTCCCGAAACCGGCGGACGGCGAGCTCACGGTCGTCGCGCTGGGGTGGTCGGACGCCGAGGTCGCGCTTGCGCTCGGCGTGCAGCCCGTCGGCACCGCCGACTGGCTCGGCTTCGGCGCCGACAGCAAGGGCGTCGGCCCCTGGGCGGTCGACAAGTTCGGCGACACCAGCCCGGCCGTCTTCGAGCAACCGGGCAACGGCTACGACTACGAGGCCATCGCCGCGCTCGAGCCCGACCTCATCCTCAACACCCGCTCGGCGGCCGACGAGGACGTCTACAAGCGGTTGAGCGAGATCGCGCCGACCGTGTACGCGCCCGCGGGGACCCCCGACTACGGCACCGCCTGGGATGCGCAGGTGAGCCAGGTGGCGCAGGCGCTCGGTCAGGAGAAGGAGGGCCAGCAGCTCGTCGACTCGGTGTCGTCAGTGATCGAGGAGCAGGCGAACGCCTACCCCGAGTTCAAGGGCGTCACCGCGGTGACGGGCACCAAGTTCGGCGACCAGTACGGCGCCTACGTCTCAGGCGACTTCCGCTGGGACCTGCTCGAGTCGCTCGGCTTCAAGCAGAACCCCCCGGTGCTCGACATCACGCCGACCGGCTTCTACGCCGCCCTCTCGGCCGAGCAGATCCCGGCGCTCGACGCGGAGGCCGCGGTGTTCTTCCCGATCGGCTACACGCTGAAGGAGATGGAGCAGGACCCGCTGCTCTCCTCGCTCGATGTCGTGAAGCGGAATCGTGTGGTGTGGCTCGAGGCCGGCGACGACCTGACCCAGGCGTTCAGCGCGGCGAGCCCCCTGTCCATCCCCGTCGCAGCGAAGGGCATCGCGGAACGCCTCTCGAAGGTTCTCCGCTGATCCGACGGGCACCGCCCGGGATCGCGGCGGAGCTCGGCTCCGCGTCGCGATCCCGCGCCCGACCCGGGAGCCGCGGCGAATGCGAGCAGGGGAGCGAGGTCCCGTGCTGCGATCGAGCACATCCTCGACCGGCAGATCGGAGGGCGACATCGCGGGCTGATCCGCCGCCACGAAGGCTCCTCAGCGATCGTGGGCTACCGGTACCCGGTAAACTGGCTCATCGGAATCGAGGGTGTAGGGCGGGCGGTGAGTACGCCCGGATAGAGCGAAGACCTCGTAAG
>NZ_KZ983998.1:0-40874 GCF_003569785.1 Leucobacter sp. wl10
AATACTGGTGGACCGCGCTCTTCATCTTCCTCGTCCAGCTGATCCCGCTCGTGCTCTACATCGTGGGAGTCGTCATGCTGGCGACGTCCGCCGCGAGCTCCACCTACATCGACGAGTACGGCGACACCATGACCTCTCCGGGGGCGGCCCCCGGCATCGGAGGCGGGGTCGCGCTGCTGATCATCGGCCTCGGCCTGATCATCCTCATCGGACTCGCGCTGCTCGTGCCCGGCCTGGCGATCTCCTGGCGCCGCCTTCACGACGCCAATTTCTCCGGCGCCTTCTGGTGCCTGTCGCTCATCCCGTCCGTGGGCAGCTTGATCGTGCTCATCTTCATGGTGCTGTCGTCGAACCCCGAGGGGCGTCGCTTCGACGTCTCTTGAGTCGGCTCCCGGGGTAGGGGGACGACGCTCGTGACCGCAGACGCACGCTTCACGCAGCGTCTGCACGACCTCAGCCTGCTGCGTCGGGTGCGCGATCGCATCGACCGGGAGTACGCGAGCCCGCTCGACGTCGAATCGCTCGCGCGAGGGGTCGGGATGTCGGCGGGGCACCTCAGCCGGGAATTCCGGGCGGCCTACGGCGAATCGCCCTACAGGTACCTCATGACGCGGCGCATCGAGCGCGCAATGACCCTGCTCCGCCGCGGAGACCTCAGCGTGACCGAGGTGTGCTATGCCGTGGGCTACGGCTCGCTCGGCACGTTCACCACGCGCTTCACGGAACTCGTGGGCACCTCGCCCGGCCGGTACCGGCGCGAGGGCCCGCCCCCGCTCACCGGGCTGCCCGGGATCGTCACCATGCGCGCGACGAAACCGATCAGGGATCGAGAAGTTCCGACCGATCCCGCGCGGTAGCGTGAGTGCCATGAAGATCAACATTCACGTCACGTTCCTGCCCCACACCGATCCGGAGGCCTCGCTCGCGTTCTACCGCGACGTGCTCGGCTTCGAAGTGCGGGGCGACGTCGGCTACGAGGATATGCGGTGGATCACTGTCGGACCCGCGGGCCAGCCGGACACCTCGATCGTTCTCACCCCTCCCGCCGTGGATCCCGGCCTCACCGACGAGGAGCGCCGCGTCGTGCTCGAACTCGTCGCGAAGGGCGCCTACGCCTCGATCGTGTTCGCCACCGACGAGCTGCAGCAGCTGTTCGAGAACGTCGAGGCGTCCGGTGTCGACGTGCTGCAGGAGCCCATGGACCAGGACTGGGGAACGCGCGACTTCGCGTTCCGCGACCCGGCCGGCAACACGGTGCGCGTGCAGGAGCTGGGCTGAGCGCACCGCTCGCGCGGTTTACTGCTGCGGGGTGAAGAGGGGCGGGGCGGATCGGCTGCGCACCGATCCGCCCCGCCCCTTGACGGTCGCTCCGAGGTCACGCCCGGGGCTTCTCCACCATCTCGGTGGTCTCGATCTCGTCGCCCACCTGGATGTCGTTGTACCTGCCCAGCCCGATGCCGGCCTCGAAGTCGGTCTTGACCTCGGTCACGTCGTCCTTGAAGCGACGCAGCGACTCGATGGCCAGGCCGTCGACGATCACGACGCCCTCGCGGATCACGCGCGCCTTGGCGTTGCGCGTGATGGTGCCGCTGCGCACGATGACGCCCGCGATGTTGCCGAACTTCGACGAGCGGAACACCTCGCGGATCTCCGCCACGCCCGACTGGACCTCCTCGTACTCGGGCTTGAGCAAGCCCTTGAGCGAGCCCTCGATGTCGTCGAGCGCGTTGTAGATGACGTTGTAGAACCGGATGTCGATGCCCTCGCGCGCGGCGCGCTCCCGGGCCTTGACGTCGGGGCGCACGTTGAAGCCGATGACGATCGCGTTGTCGATCGTGGCGAGATCCACATCCGACTCCGTGATCGCGCCGACGCCGCGGTGCAGGATGCGCAGCTGCACCGACTCGTCGACCTCGATCTTCATCAGCGATTCCTCGAGCGCCTCGACGGCACCCGACACGTCGCCCTTGATGATGAGGTTGAGCGACTCGACCTTGCCGTCCTCGAGAGCCTTCGTGAAGTCCTCGAGGCTGATGCGCTTGCGTGCCTTGGCCAGTTGCGCGTTGCGCTCGGCGGCCTCGCGCTTCTCGGCGATCTGACGGGCGGTGCGGTCCTCGGAGGTGACGATGAAGTTGTCACCGGCCCGCGGCACGCTCGAGAGGCCCTGTACCTGCACCGGACGCGAGGGCAGCGCCTCGGTCACGGACTCGCCGTTCTCGTCGCTCATGGCGCGCACGCGGCCGTAGGCGGTGCCCGCCACGATCGCGTCGCCGACGCGCAGCGTACCCGACTGGATGAGCACGGTCGCGACCGAGCCGCGGCCTCTGTCGAGCTTGGCCTCGATCGCCACGCCGCGCGCGTCCTTGTCCGGGTTCGCGCGCAGGTCGAGACCCGCGTCGGCCGTCAGCAGTACGGCGTCGAGCAGCTCGGTGATGCCGATGTCGTTCTTCGCCGAGACGTCGACGAACATCACGTCGCCGCCCCACTCCTCGGCCACGAGACCGAACTCGGTGAGCTGCTGGCGCACCTTCTCCGGGTTCGCACCCTCCTTGTCGATCTTGTTGACCGCGACCACGATCGGCACGTTCGCCGACTGCGCGTGGTTCAGCGCCTCGATCGTCTGGGGCATGATGCCGTCGTCGGCCGCGACCACGAGGATCGCGATGTCGGTCACCTGCGCGCCTCGGGCGCGCATGGCGGTGAACGCCTCGTGGCCCGGGGTGTCGATGAAGGTGAGCGCGCGCTCGACGCCGTCGTGCTCGGTGTGCACCTGGTAGGCGCCGATGTGCTGGGTGATGCCGCCGGCCTCGCCGCCGCCCACGTCCGCCTTGCGGATCGCGTCGAGCAGGCGGGTCTTGCCGTGGTCGACGTGGCCCATGACCGTGACCACCGGCGGCCGCGGCTGCAGCACCTCGTCGCCCTCGCCCTCGAGTTCTCCCTCGATGTCGATGTCGAAGCCCTCGAGCAGCTCGCGGTCCTCGTCCTCCGGCGAGACGATCTGGATCTTGTAGCCCAGCTCATCGCCGAGGATCTCGAAGGTCGCCTCGTCGAGCGACTCCGTGGCGGTCGCCATCTCGCCCAGGTGGAAGAGGATCGTCACGAGGTTCGATGCGCTCGTATCGATCTTGTCGGCGAAGTCGGAGAGCGACGCGCCGCGCCGCAGACGGATCGGGGTGGAGCCGTCGCCGCGGGGTACCTGCACGCCGCCGATCGACGGCGCCTGCCGCATCTCGAACTCCTGCCGCTTCGCCCGCTTCGACTTGCGCGCCTTGCTCTTGGAGCCGCCGCGACCGAAGGCGCCGGCAGTGCCCGCGCCGCGCCCGCCTCGGCCGCGACCCGCGAATCCGCCGCCGGGACGGGGGCCGCCGAAGCCCGCACCGCCGCCACCGGGAGCACCGCTCCCGCCGCCGGGGCGGCTGAAACCGCCGCCGCCAGCGGGCCGGCCGGCGCCCGGACGGCCCGGACCGCCGGAACGACCGCCACCGGCGCCTGCGCCCTGGGGGCGCGGAGCGGGCCGCGGAATGTTGCCCGGATTGGGGCGATTGCCGCCGCGCCCCATGCCCTGGCTGGGAGCGAACGGGTTGTTCCCCGGACGCGGGGGACGCGGGATCCCCATGCCCTGGCTCGACGCGAACGGGTTGTTCCCCGGACGCGGGCCGGCGGGCTTGGGGCCACCCGGCTTGGGGCCGGGCTTCGAACCGGACTTGGCCGCATCGGGCGTCGGGGCCTCAGCGCTCGCCTTCGGGGCCGCCGGCTTCTTCTCGGGCTCGGGAGCGGGCTCCTCCGCCCGGGGAGCGGGTGGCTTGGGGCCGGGCTTCGGGCCGGCGGGATTCTTGGCCGCCGGGTTCGCGGCGGTCTCATCCTCCTTGGGCTTCGCGACGCCTTCCGCCTCGAGGGCGGCCTTGACCTTGCGCGCCACGGGGGGCGCGACGCTCGACGAGGACGCCTTGACGAACTCGCCCATCTCCTTCAGCTTGGCCAGAACGACCTTGCTATCGACACCGATCTCCGCAGCGATCTCGTGTACGCGTGGGTTTGCCACTTTTCTCCTGTCTGGGTCCACGCCAGACAGGCGAGAACCATTGATTATCGGACGGGCTTCATCGTGAGCCGCTCATTAGTTGTCCATGAGTGTTTTCAGCCTGTTCTCTAAGGGGCCGGCATCGGGCTTCCCCGATACCCTCAGTGCGCGCGAAAAGGATCCGCGCGACACTGCTCGGTCCAGACAGCGAGCCGTGGGATGCACCCAGGCTCCCCGCCCCGGAAGCACAGCCCGATCATCGGCAATCAGCCGTCCATCGTGCAGTACCACCCGCAGCAGTTCTGTGCGCGGAGCGCGCTTGCGACACGCGACACAGGTCCGAACCGAATTCATCCTACCAGCTTCCCACTTCCCGCTCTCGCCCGCTCCTCGGGCGAAGGTCGCACAGCTCGCGCAGCGCGGCGCGGTTCATCCGGGCGGATCCCCGGAAAAGCTCCGGGTGGACGGCGATCTCATCCCTGAGCCGCGGCGCACCCGCGGATTCAATCATTCATGATCGAGTCCGGTTGGATATCGATCTTCGCGCCCGTCAGCTTGGCGGCGAGCCGGGCGTTCTGCCCCTCCTTGCCGATCGCGAGCGAGAGCTGGAAGTCGGGAACCAGCGCGCGCACCTGCTTGAGCGACTCGTTGATCATGAACACGTCGGTGACCTTGGCCGGCGACAGCGCATTGGCCACGAAGCTCGGCAGCTCGGGCGAGTAGTCGACGATGTCGATCTTCTCCTCGCCGAGCTCGCTCATCACGGCGCGCACGCGGCTGCCCATCTCGCCGATGCAGGTGCCCTTCGCGTTGATACCGGCCTGCTTCGCGCGCACCGCCACCTTGGTACGGTGCCCCGCCTCTCGGGCGAGGGAGACGATCTCCACGAGTCCCTGCGCGAGCTCGGGCACCTCCCGCTCGAACAGTTTGCGCACCAGGCCGGGGTGCGTGCGCGAGACGATCACCTGGGGCCCCTTGGTGCCCTTCGAGACACTGGTCACATACACGCGCATCCGCGTGCCGTGCGGATACCGCTCCCCCGGCACCTGCTCCTCGGGCGGCAGGATCGCCTCGAGCTCCCCCAGGTCGATGTGCACCATGCGCGGGTTGGGGCCCTGCTGCACGACGCCGGAGACGACCTGCCCCTCCTTGTCCTTGAAGGCGCCGAGCACCGCATCGTCGGTGAGATCGCGCAGCCGCTGGTTGATGACCTGCTTCGCCGCGCTCGACGCGACCCGGCCGAACTCGTCCGCGGTCACGTAGGCCTCTCCGATGACCCGGCCCTCGTCATCGACCTCGGGCACGAGCACCGAGATATCGCCGGTCTTGCGATCGAGCGTGACCCGCACCTCGTCCTCCCGGGGCACCGGGATGTTCTGGTTCTCGGCGTGGCGCAGATAGGCCGAGTGGATCGCCTGCTCGATGATCTCCACGAGCTCATCGAAGGGGATCTCCTTCTCGCGCTCGATCTGTCGCAGCGTGATGAGTTCGATCTTCACGGTGGCCTCCCTGGGTATTGAGATGTCTATTCAACTGTGCCGTTCCGGAGGTTCCCGGGCGGGGCGGATCCATCAGAATACCGCACTCGGCTACAACGGCGCCGGGAGCGCGACCTGCACCGGCGTCACTCGACCGCTTTCGACCGCGAAGCCGCGACCGGGAGGGAAATCGGCCCGCCCGGTCCGCCCGAACGACTCTCGGAACGGCGACTGGCTCTCACCCTCGTCCGGTTGCAGCGCAAGGCCCCAGTTCGGCTGCCTGAGCGCAGAGAGGAGCTCCCAGACGGGACCGCCCGTGCCCTGTTCGAACTCGAAGAGCACCAGCGCCTCCGCCCGTCGCGCGGCCCTCGCGAGCGCGACCAGTTCCCCGAGCGCCTCGGTCCCCTCGGCGTCGGCGGGGCGCTCGATGACGATCACGCTGCGGGCGCCGGCGCTCAGGAGCGCCGGTCTCCCGGTCTCGACACGGGGCTCATCCGCCGAGGGAGGCGTCACATCGGGTCGCCCCCGCCTCGCTCCGATGACCCCGCCCGGTGCACCGCGCGCGAGTGCCGCGGGCCTTCCCCCGAGCGCGAGAACGAGGCCGCGGGCGAGGTCCCGCACCTCCTCCTCGCCGCACGCCACGCGCCCCCAGTCCCGCGACCCGCGCAGGCCGTCGAGAGTGAAGGTCAGCAGCGTGGTCTCGCACGACCCGCCGCGTGCTGCGGCCCGCCGCACCATCGCTTCGACGCAGGCGAGCGCTGCGGTGGAGAGCCCCGACCCGCTCGGGCCGGCGACGACGCCGAGGCCGCGCGCCGGCAGGCCGACGGGGGCGAAGCTTCTCGTGTCGATGCCGTAGACCGGCCTCCCCTCCGTTTCAGTCGGGAGGTTTCGGAGCGGAAGCGTTCGAGGAGCATTGCGCACGAGCGGCGCCGGGAGCGTTCCGCGCCGCTGCAGCGCGGAAGCCAGCCGCTCGAGCGAGCGCGCCTGCTCGTCGAGCTCGGGCCGGGCACCGTACAGGGCGATCTGGAGCTCCTCCTCCGCCCCGACGATCACGGCCCGGCCGGGCGGAGCGTTCTCGAGGGCGTCGCTCCTGACGCCCGCGTGACCGTACTCGTGCGGGCTCGCCAATCGCAGCACCCACTGCTGCTGCAGGGCCGATGCCAGCGACGCCGGAATGCCGGAGGGGCGGTCGGCCGTCAGAGCGACGTGCACGCCCACGGAACGCCCCGTCGTCATGATCTCGACCAGCTTCTGGAAGGGCGAGTTTGGGGCGCCGAGGGTCTCAGTCGCCTGCCGGAACGGCCCGAGCCCGTCGAGCATGAGCACGAGGCGCGGCTCGCGCTCGCCGCCGGGAGCGCCGCGGTAGGCGGACAGACCCGCCGCGCGGGAGGCGGCGTAACGGGGCCCGCGCTCGGCGATCGCGTCCAGGATGTGCTGCAGCACCCGGCCCACCAGTTCCATGTCGGAGAGCGGGGCGACCGCACCCGCCGTGGGGAGTGCGGCGAGCGCCCCGAGCGCCCCTCCAGCGGCATCGATGGCGTAGAGGTGCACGGGAGATCGGTCTGCGTCGATACTCAGGGCGGCGGCGAGCGTGAGCAGGGCGCTCGTCTTGCCGGTTCCACTCGCGCCGACGAACGCGACGTTGCCGCACTGCTCCAGGTCGACGAAGCACGGTCGTTGCGCCTGCGCCGCGGGTTCGTCGCGGAGCGCGATCAGGGCCGCGTCACCCGCCCCCGCTCTCTCGCCGGTCCCCTCATCGACGTTCGCCGCTTCCCGCAGCCGGGCGAGGTCGAGGATCGACGGTAGCGCATCGAGCCAGGGCCGTCGCGGAACGACGAGCCCGGCGAGCCGGGCGGCGTCGACGATGCCGTCTCGCAGCCGCTCGATGTCGCGCGGCTGATCCGCCCGGCTGCGGCGACCCCGACCTGGGTCGGGCGGCACCTCCCACTCTGCGCCCTCGGCGAAGCGCAATGACCGGATCCCGATGTGCGGCGCGGGGCCGGTCGTCGAGGCGCGTCCGCCGAGATAGCCGGTCTGGAAGTGGCCGATGCGCTCCGCGCCGACCTTGATCGCGCCCCGGCCCGGAACCGCCGCGTCGAAGAGGGCCGCGTCCCTCACACCGATCACGTCGATGCTGTCGGCCTCGTCCGCCATGCGCAGCGCCACCCGCAGATTGGTGTTGGCCCGGAGACCGTCCTTGATGACCCCGGCGGGGCGCTGCGTCGCCATGATGAGGTGCAGACCGAGCGAGCGGCCGCGCTGCGCGATGTCGATCACCCCGTCAACGAACTCGGGAACGTCGGCGGCGAGTGCGGCGAACTCGTCGATCGCGATGACGAGCATCGGAGGAGCGGCGGGATCGGAACGGCGCTCCATGGCGATGAGGTCCTTGGCTCCGTGCCGGACGAGCAACTCCTCGCGGTGGCGCAGCTCCGCACGCAGAGAGGTGAGCGCACGACGCACCAGACGAGGGTTCAGATCCGTCACGAGGCCGACGGTGTGCGGAAGATCGACGCACTCCGCGAATGCGGCGCCTCCTTTGTAGTCGACCAGTAGGAAGGTCAGCCGATCCGGGCTCACGTTCGCCGCCATGCTCATGAGCCAGGTCTGCAGGAACTCCGATTTGCCCGCACCGGTCGTCCCGCCGACGAGGGCGTGCGGCCCCTGCGCCCTGAGGTCGAGCGCCGCGGGGCCCTCCGCGCCCTGCCCGACCACCGCTGCGAGTGCTATCGGGGCCCGTTCCTCGCCCTCGCGCCATCGCGCGGTCAGGCTGCCGGAGGCCGCCCACGCCCGCAGGATCGGCGGGGCGCCCCCGATGAGGTCGGCGGAGTGCAGTTCGCGCAGATCCACGGTTCTCGGCAGGTCGCTCTCGTCGAGCACCCGCGCTCCCGCATCCTCCACGGGTGAGAGGCGGCGGGCTGCGGCGAGCGCGACGGTCGCATCCAGAAGCTCCAGCCGCTGCAACAGAACCGTCTTTCCCGAGCGCACGAATCCGACCCGGCCTTCCCCCGCCCGGAACTCGACGTACGTTCGGCAGGCCGCGGGGATCTCGTCGAGCGTCTCGCCGATCCAGATGACGTGGATCCCGGCATCGGGTCCGGTCTCGGCGAGCGAGATGAGCCGGGAGCGGTCGGTGCAGCCGTCGTCGAGCACCAGAACGAGCACGCAGGGCGTCACCGGCAGCGCGTCGGGACCCGCCCCTCCCGCGTCGTCGGCGCGGTCCTCCTCCTCGGCGCGGGATCGCACGGTCCTGCTCGATCCCGCTCTCGCCAGTCTGGCCGCGAGCAGCTCCTCGAGCGAGGTGAGCAGGCGCGCCGCGTCGGCGATGTCGTCGGCGAGCTGCCAGACGCCGATCGGGCTCGTCGTCGGATCCACGTGGGGCAGCCACTTCAGCCAGCCCCAAGCTTCCGCTTGACCGGGACGGGCGAAGCAGGCGACGACGAGCTCCGCGGGCGAGTGGAGCCCCACGAGCTGCATCACGAGGGAGCGCGCCATCCCGTCCGCCCACCGCGGCTCTCCCGCGACGCCGAGCGCACCGCAGCGGTCGAGCCGCTCGAGCACCGGGACGGGCCCGACCTCCCGGAACTCCGCTTCGACGTCGCGCAGCGCTCTCCACGACGCTCCCGCCGCCCCGCCCCGCGGCGGGAGCACGACCGCCGTGCGGCTCGGGAGGCTTCCCTCGCCGAGCTTCACTTCGAGGAACCGGCGATGCTCGGGACGGCGCGTCCACAGAAGCCCGTTGCGCTCGCCGATCGCGGCGATGACATCGGCGAGCCCCGGCGCCTCGGCCGCCCGCACTCGGATCTCGCGGTCCCGAAGCTCCCGCAGTTCATCGCGCTCGACCCGGAGCGCCTCCTCGAACCGCGCGAGTTCGCGTCCGTGCCGGCGGGCACCGCCGAGGCGCCCGTCGAGCCAGGACCCGATCATCATCACCGGCGAGAACGCCACCATCAGCAGGCTCATCGGCGACCGGGTCGCCGCGTACACCGCTCCTCCCATCAGCATCGGAGCGAGCACGGCCAGTATCGGGATGCCGCCGGTGCTCGGCGGTTCCGGCGGCGCGGGCAGCTCGTGCTCCGAGCTCGGGAAGCGCGGGGTCACCCGCGGGGGTCGCGTGTGCAGGGTGCGATGCGACCGCTCGCGCTGAATGACCGGAGGCGGACCGAGGACCACCCGCAGCTCCACCTCACCGAGCGTCAGCGTGCACGGCCCTTCGACGCGGCGCTCACTCGCCGCCTCGCCGTCGACGAGGAGACCGTTGGCCGAGCCGAGGTCTCGCAGCACGTGCTGAGCGCCGATCTCGAGGACCGCGTGGCGTCGCGAGACGCTGGCGTCGCCGAGATGCACCCGACACGACGGGTCGCGCCCGATGACGTTCGCACCCGCCAGCAGGCTGTAGACCACGCCGGCGTGCCGTCCGGAGCGCACCTCCGCATAGCCCGCCGCCTCGATGAGCCGGAGAGCCGGCCTCGCGGGCGAGAACTCCGCAACCGGCTCGATGACCCACCCCGACTGCAGACCGGAGACCGCGGCTGGAGTGCACGGATCGAGCAGGACGGGCGCGTCCGATCCGTGCTGCCAGCCGAGGAGCGTGACCGGTGCGACCCGGGTCGCGGCGAGCGCGATGAGCCGAGGATCCCCTCCCGCGTCCGCGCGGATGAGCGATCGCGCGACGTCGGCGACCGTGGCTGTGGCGTCGCACGAGAGCGTCACGTCGCGGACCATGCCCTGCGATGCGACCAGCGTGACGGGGATCTTCACGGCTCGCTCGATTCGTCGAGATAGCGCTCCCAGCTCGTGACCGTGTTGTGCGCGGAGCAGGCGCTTGCGACCTCGAGTGCGATGCCTCCCTCGGCGGCCTCGAGCGCGAGTTCCGCACCGCCTTCCCTGTCAGCCCGGAAATATGGTTCCTTGCCAGCGCTATAGCTTCGAATATCGGTCACCTTCCACCCCTCGGACTCCCAGAAGGCGCGCACGCGCCCGGCCGCGGCGAACGGGTCGGGCGCGTCGTTGTTGATCAACGTCACGCTGAGTCGACCGGCGAACCCGTCGCACCCGCGGGGCAGCAGCGAGTTCAGCAGTCTCTCGCGGTCGGCGGTGCTCCCCGCGCTCCAGAGGAGGGCCTCATCGAAGCTGTCGTACCAGCCGTCGGACACCCCGCTCGCGCGCACTGCGAGGTCGAGCTGCCCCGCCACCCAGGACCGCTGCTCGTCCAGCGTCATGACGGTCGTCCGGCTCCCCCGCGACACGATCGGCGCCTCGCGCGCGCAGCCGATCAGCCCGGCCGCGCCCACGACGACAATCAGTGCCGCGGCGCCGATCCTCCCGCGTCCTCGTCTCACGGTGCACCCCCATAGCTCAGCGTCTCCCGCAGCATCGGGAGCGGCGGGATCAGCGGAAGCGGCCCCAGCGGATTCGGCAGCGCCGGCGTGAGGCCGAAGTGGCTGTCGCCCGCTCTTCGCAGGGACGCGCCGAGTTCCGCGCCGATCCGGCCGGTCGTGATCTGGGCGACGCTGTCCAGTGACTGCGTTCTCCGATCGAGATACCCGTGCCCCGTCGACGCCGACACGCCGATCAGGCCGCGCCGTTCTCCCTCCCCGATCGTGGAGTGCCCGTCGGTCGGCTTCAACCCGCTCAGCGGGTCGCCCTCCGAGGAGAAGACGAAGGCGCCCTCGTAGACGGGGCTGTTCAGCTGCGCCCCGAACGGGGCGCGCGCGGAGGGGTTCGGCTGGCCCCTCCCGGATATCCCCGCTCCGAACGGCGCGATCCGATCCCCCGACGCGTGCGTGGTGTAGATCGCCTTCTGGCCGGGAGCCGCCTCCGCGACGCGCAGTTCGTCGAGACCTCCGACGAGCCGCGTGTCCAGCCCCGCGGAGCCGAGCATCGTCAGGGTGTCCACGGGATGCCGCACCCGCGTGAGCGCGATCGCCGCGAGCGTAGTGCCGTAGGAGTGGGCGAGCACGCCCGTCGCCGGCGCACCGCGCTTCCCGCTCTCGCGGGCGGCGCGCGCCCCGTCGAGCTCGGCCGCGAAGCGCGCGGCGCCCGTGGCGGCCGACGCCGAACCCAGCACCCCGAAATCCCCCTCGTACGGCAGGTCGGGGGTGTCGTAGCCGAGCCACGCCACCACCGCGTTGGCTGTCGGGTCGGTGAGGCTCAGCTTGCTCTGCTGGGCTTCGTACAGGTTCCGGCTCGCCTCGTCCCAGCTCGCGAGCGCTCGCCGCGCATCGCTGCTCATGCCGGGAACCTCCCACGTCGTGTAGCGCGCCACGTCGAGGTCTCCGTAGGAGACCGCGATGGTCGGCGCCTCGCCCGTCATGTCGAGGGCGACGAGCTGCACCGGCGGGCGGGCGCTCCCGTACCGCACGAGGTCGGACTCCTCCCGTTTGAGAATCTCGCAGACGGCGGCCAGCAGCTCGAGCTGATCCGGAGTGAGCTCCTGCGGGTACGACCGGTAGTACTCCACCAGCCTCCGATTCGCCTCGTCACGCACTGCGAACGGCAGGCCGGGCAGATTGCCGATCACCCACGGCGCCTCGTCGATGAGCCGTCGGCGCTCATCATCGTTCAGCCCCGCCCACGCGGCCGCCACCGCTTCGGGATCGGTCGGCGCCTCCCCGACGCCCTCGCCCGACGCGCTCCCCAGCGGTCCCGTCAGCAAGGGGTGCTCCTTCACGAGTGCGGGGGCGCCCCCGCTCGTCCCCCACAGCTCTCCCGAGATGGCCGTGGCCACGGTGAACCTGCGCGATGCCCGGTCGTTCTCGCTCACGCTGAGCAGCCGACCGATCGTGGTCGCGTCCAGGGCTCCCACGAGGCGCGCCTCGGCGCGCCCGCGATCCTCGATGAGCGCGGACCACCGCCCGGTTGCGGAGTCGACGGCCTCGATCGCCGCCCGCCACCGTGAAGCGGCGGCCAGCCATCCCTGCTCGTGCATCGCCCGCAACTGCTGAACCGCGATCCTGCGCTCGCCGGCCTCCAACTCCTCGCTGCCGAAGCCGAGCTGCGGATCCGGCATCGCACCCGGCGCCCCCGCGTTCCAGGAGTAGGGCGCGGGCACCCTGATCAGCGAGGCGATGTCCTCGATGGCGGCGGCCTGCGAGCGGATCGTCGCCAGCTGGTCGCCCACCTCCCGCACGACGCTGCTCGCCTCCGAGTGGATCCGATCCACCTCCGCGGCGTACGCGTCGAACGCTTTCTTCGCCTCCGTCGCACTGCGGTGGAGCGTGTTCGCCCCGGGGATCAGGCGGTCGCCGACCTTCTCGCGCACCCCGTCGACCCCGTCGCTCGCGACTCCGTCCAGGGAGAGCCTGGCCTGTTGCGCGGATAGGGCGTACCAGGTCGCGTCGGCGGCGACCTCGCTCGCGAATCCCGCCGCCGCACCGACCTCGGCGACGGATCCGAAGACGGGCGTCCCCTCGAGCAGGGCGTTGGCGTCGCCGGGAACGTAGATGGTCATCGCCCGCTCCCCGTCACCGCGAAACCGGCGTCGAGCGTCCGGGCCACGCGCGCGTCGAGATCGGAGCTGTCCTGCATCACCCCGGCGATCTGCTCGCTCGCCGTCTTCGCCGCGTCGGCCAGCGCCAGCCGCCCGGTCTGCAGACCCCCGAGAAAACCGCGCACCTCTCCGCCGATCCCCGTCAGGCTCGCCGGCGCCGCCGGCGGAGCCGACCGGCCCGCCGCCAGGTCGCCGGCCGCGGTGACGAGGAACGCACCGGCGGCCGCGAGGGCATCGTCCCGAATAGAGAGCCGTTCCGCCACGAGGTCTCCTCCTCTCCCGCACGCGCGTGGACAGTCCGTACCGGCGCGGAGGCTCTAACCGATCCTCGAGGCGATCTGCGCGTCCATCTCGCGCATCGCATTGGCGGTCTGCGTGAGGAAGTTCTGGATCTCGCCGAGCCGGCCCACCACCGCGTGCGCACTGCTCGTGTACTCGGTGTACGCCGCGTTGAATCTGCCGGAGGCCTGGTCGGTTACGAACCCCGACGCCACCAGGTTGGCGATCTGCGTCTGCATGGACTGCAGCTTCTGCGTGATCTCGTCGCGGCCGAGCCCCAACTGGGCCGCGGCCTGCTCCATCTCCGAGTACGAGACGTTGATGTTGGCCATGGGATGCTCCTGTTCGTGAGGCGCGCGAAGCCCGGTTCGCCCGCGGTCGGGGTCGTCTCCGGCCGTTTTTCGGAGACGATCCTCACTGTATTCACGCGGGACGAGGCGTGAAGACGAGATCGAGCAATCTGTGCATAAGTCGCTCGCATCGCCTCGTTGAGGAGGTTGTGAGCGAAGCAGGAGATCCTCCCCGCACGCACGCGAAAGGCCGGGCGGGAGTCCCGGCCCGGCCTCGCAGACGAGGGGCTACGCGACGAACAGCGCCGGCACCTCCGCCAGAGCCACCTTCTCCTTCGTGCCCGCCGCCCGGTCCCACACCTCGGCGAACCCCTCGGCGGCGTCGCGGCCGACGACGACCACGCGCGGCACCCCCAGCAGCTCTGCGTCGCCGAACTTCACGCCCGGCGACGCCTTGGGGCGGTCGTCGTAGAGCACCTCGACCCCCGCCGCGTCGAGCGAGGCGGCGAGCTCGGAGGCGAGCTCGTACACCGCCTGGTCCTTGCCGGTCGCGACCAGGTGCACGTCGAACGGCGCGATCGCGCGCGGCCAGACGAGCCCCCGATCGTCGTGGTTGAGGTCGGCGAGCGCCGCCATGATGCGGGTCACGCCGATGCCGTACGAACCCATCGTCACGGTGACGAGCTTGCCGTTCTCATCGAGCACCTGCAGACCCAGCGCCTCGGCGTACTTGCGGCCGAGCTGGAACACGTGCCCGAGCTCCATGCCGCGGGCGAGCGAGACGGGCCCCGAGCCGTCCGGAGCTGGATCGCCGTCCCGCACGGTCGCCGCATCCACCACGCCGTCGGCGGTGAAGTCCCGCCCCGCGACCAGGTAGGCGACGTGCTTCTCGTGCTCGTTCGCGCCGGTCACCCAAGACGTGCCGTCGACCACGCGCGGATCGAGCAGATAGCGGATCCCCGTCGTCCCCTCGATGCCCAGAACCGCGGAGCCGTTCAGCACCGGGCCGATATAGCCCTTGACCAGGCCCGGATGCCGCGCGAAGTCCTCATCGGACGCGGGCTCCACCTCGCAGTTCGGGAACGCCACCTCGATGCGCTTCATCTCGGCGTCGCGATCCCCGGGGATGCCGATGACCACGACCTCGCGCTCGCCCTCCGGCGAGGTCACCGCCAGCACCACGTTCTTGAGCGTGTCGGCGGCCGTCCACTCCCGCCCATCGGCACGGGGCAGCACCGCGTTGGCGTGCGACACGAGCGTCTCGATGGTGGGGGTGTTCGGCGAGTCGAAGACCACGGCCGAGGGCCGGCCCTCGACCGGCAGGGGATCCGGAACCGGCGTGCGATACGCCTCGACGTTCGCGGCGTAACCGCCCTCCGAGCGCACGAAGGTGTCCTCGCCGATCTCGATGGGCAGCAGGAACTCCTCGCTGCGCGAGCCGCCCATGGCCCCCGCATCGGCCGACACGATCACGTACTCGATGCCGAGCCGCGTGAAGATGCGCTCGTACGCGTCGCGCTGCCGCTGGTAGGACGCCTCGAGCCCCTCGTCGCTGACATCGAACGAGTAGGCGTCCTTCATGGTGAACTCGCGGCCGCGCAGCAGACCGGCCCGGGGGCGCGCCTCGTCGCGGTACTTGTCCTGGATCTGGTAGAGCGCGAGCGGCAGATCCTTGTACGAGGAGACGATGTCCTTCACCATGAGCGTGAACACCTCCTCGTGCGTGGGCGCGAGCAGGTAGTCGGCTCCGTGGCGATCCCGCAGGCGGAAGAGCGCGTCGCCGTACTCCTCCCAGCGCCCGGTCGCCTCGTACGGCTCGCGCGGCAGCAGCGCGGGGAAGTGCACCTCGTACGCACCGGCCGCGGCCATCTCCTCGCGGACGATGCGCTCGATCTTCTCCTTGACGCGCAGGCCCAGCGGCATCCACCCGAACACCCCCGGGGCCTGGCGGCGGATGTATCCCGCCCGCACGAGCAGCTTGTGGCTGGCCACCTCGGCGTCGGCGGGATCCTCGCGCAGGGTCTTCAGGAAGTAGTTGCTGAGCCGTGTCATCACCCCACCATCGTAGCCCGCCGCCGCCCTAGGCTGGGGGCGTGAGCGGAATGCGGTGGTGGCGATGGCTGGGGCCGGCAGCGGTGCTCGGGATCGCGGCGGCGCTGCGCTTCTGGGCGCTCTCCCGCCCCGATTCCCTGGTGTTCGACGAGCTCTACTACGTGCGCGACGCCATCAGCCAGCTCGCGCGCGGCTTTCCGACGGTCTGGCCCGATGACGACCCCGACATGAGCGGGGCGAGGGCGACGGGGTTCACGGACGCCCCGTCGAACGCCGTGCATCCGCCGCTCGGCAAGTGGTTGATCGGCCTCGGGATCCTCGTCTTCGGGCCGGGAAGCGGGTGGGGATGGCGCAGTGCCGTCGCCGTCGCCGGCGTGGCGACGGTCGCCGTGGTGATGCGCCTCGGGTGGCGGATCTCTCGCAGCCTGCTCGTCGCCTGCACGGCGGGCCTGCTGCTGGCGATCGACGGGGTGCACGTGGTGCTGAGCCGTGTGGGGCTGCTCGATGGGATCCTGACCCTGTTCGTGGCGCTGGGCGCGCTGTTCGTGTGGCGAGATCAGGAGGCCGTGTCGCTCCGGTCGGACGCCCTCGTCCGTTCGGAGGTCTCCGGCCGAACGCCTCCGGCCGGAGCCGGATCTGCCACGGGCCGGAGGGCGATCGCACCCGACGTCGTCTGGCGCAGACCGTGGCTGCTGGCGGCCGGGCTCACCTTCGGGGCGGCGGCCGCGGTCAAGTGGTCGGGGCTGTACGCGCTCGCGTTCTTTCTCGTGTACGTGACGGTGCGGGACCTGCTGGCCCGCCTGCGCGCCGGCGGGGAGCGGCGGTCGGCGGTTGCCGGATCCGCGCTGCAAGCGCTGGTCTCCGCCGCGATCGCGCTGCCCGCAGCCGCGGTCGTCTACATCTCGAGCTGGGCCGGCTGGATCCTGAACCCCGGCGGCTGGGGGCGCACCCCCGGCACGCCCTGGCCGGTCTCCCTCGCCCGGTATCACGCCGAGATGCTCGGCTGGCACAGCACGCTGAGCGCCCCCCACCCCTACCAGTCGCCCCCGCTCACCTGGCCGCTGGCGCTGATCCCCACCGCCATGTACAAGGCCCGCTGGACCGACGGGTGCCCGCAGGGCGCGTGCGTCGCGGCGATCTCTCCGCTGCCGAACCCGCTGGTGACCTGGGGAGGGGTGGCGGCGCTGCTGGTGATCGCGTACCTGATCGTGCGGCGCTCGACGCGCGGACGAGGATCGGCGGCCCCCGATCCGCTCGTCGCGGCGGGGGCCTTCGTGCTGACGGGGTACCTCTCGGGGTGGCTGCCCTGGGTGTTCACGTTCTCGCGCTCGGCCGTGTTCCAGTTCTACGCCGTCGTGCTCACGCCGTTCTCGGCGCTCGCGCTCGCACTGCTGCTCGGCTTGCTGACCGGGATCCCGCTGCGTTCCGGCGCGGGCGCCGCTGCCGGTCTGCGCCTCGACTCGTCGCCGGAGGCGCTGCGCGGCCGCCGGATCGCCGTCGCGCTGTTCATCACGGCCGCGATGGCGCTCGCGGTGCTGTTCTTCCCGGTTTGGTCGGGCATGCCCGTGGCGGAGTGGTTCTGGAAGTGGCACCTGTGGCTGCCCGGGTGGGGCTAGCGACTCAGAGCAGGCGCCGCTGCAGCGCCCAGGCGGTGAGCTCGTGGCGGTTGGAGAGCTGCAGCTTGCGCAGCACGTTCGACACGTGGGTCTCGACCGTCTTGACGGAGAGGAACAGCTCGGCCGCGACCTCCTTGTAGGCGTAGCCCCGGGCGATCATGCGCATCACCTCCTGCTCGCGCGCCGAGAGCCGGTCGAGCTCGTCGTCGCGCGCCGCGGTCTCCCCCAGCCCGGCGCCGAAGGCGTCGAGCACGAACCCCGCCAGACGCGGCGAGAACACCGCATCGCCGCTGTGCACTCGCACGACCGCCGCCGTGACCTCGGCGCCGGAGGCCGTCTTCGTGAGGTAGCCTCTCGCCCCGGCGCGGATCACGCTCACCACGTCGTCGGCGGCATCGGAGACGCTGAGCGCCAGAAACCGCGCGCCGCGCGCCGCGGGCGCCCGCGACAGCCGCTGCAGCACCTCGGCCCCGCCGCCGCCCGAGCCGCCGGGCAGGTGCACGTCGAGCAGCACCACGTCGGGGGCCGAGGCCGAGATGCGCGCGACCGCCTCGTCGACGTCCGCCGCTTCGCCCACCACCTCGAGCTGCTCCCCGAGCTCCGCGCGCAGGCCCGTGCGGAATATCTGGTGATCGTCGACGATCACCACCCTGATCGGATCGCGTCCCGTCTCGTCGACCCGCTCGCTCATCGCTCCTCCTCCTCCTCAACCCCGTCGACGTTCTCGCGCGGAATCGACAGGCGCACCGAGGTGCCCGATCCGCCCGGTCCCCGCACGATCCTCGCCGTGCCCCCGGCCCGCTCCATGCGCCCGAGAATCGATTCCCGCACGCCCATGCGTCCCTCGGGCAGGTCATCGAGGTCTAGCCCGAGCCCGCGATCCGTCACGTCGACGGCGATCCGATCCCGCGTCGCCTCGAGATAGACGGTCACCTCTCCGCCCGCGTGCCGGGCCGCGTTGAGCATGGCCTCGCGCGCGGCGGCGACGAGAGCGTCGGGCGCGAGCAGCCCCGCGCCGACTCCCACGGCGACGATCTCGAAGCGCACCGGGTGGTGGGCCTCGAGCGTCTGAGCGTGCGCGCGCAGCTCGGCGTCGACGGCCGCGCGCGCGGGAGCGGCGCCCCCGTCGGCCCCGCGGAAGAGCCACTCCCGGAGCTCCCGCTCCTGCCCGCGGGCGAGCCGGGCGATGTCGCTGCCGGGTTCGGAGCGCTGCTGGATGAGCGCGAGCGTCTGCAGCACCGAGTCGTGCAGGTGGGCGGCGATGTCCGAGCGCTCGGCCTCGCGAGCACGTGCGGCGCGCTCGGCCATGAGCTCACGGTTGACGCGCAGCAGCCACGGCGCGACGGCGAGCGCGACCCCGGCCAGCACCGAGACGGCCGCGGCTATGACGGTCCAGGCGCTCGGCTCGCGCGCGGTCACGAAGAACATGAGCACGCCCACGGCCACGAGCGCGAGCGCCGCGAGCACGCGGGGCAGCTGATGACGGTCGGGGCGGTCGCGATCCGCGATCTGCCACCAGGCGAGTCCCACGCCCGCCAGCACCGCGAGCGCGGGCAGCAGCAGTTCGAGTTCGAGCTGCACGCCGAGGCGCTCGAGCACCAGTCCCGCGCCCGTGACGAGCAGGCAGGCGCCGAGCAGCAGCTCGGCGACGGGCCAGCGCCGCCGCGGCACCGCCGGCCCCCGAGCGGGAGGGGCGCTCTCGGGCAGGCCCGGCTCGCGCGGACCGGCACCGGCCGGTCGGGGATCCGGCGCCGCCGCAGTCGGCTCGCTCGAGACCGGCGCCCGCGGCGAGATCGCGGCGGCCGGGACCGGCGGAGCGGCGGCACCCGCGGGAGACGGCCGCTCCGCCGGGCGGGTCAGGGCGCGTCGCAGCGGCACGATCCCCTCGACGTCTCCCGCTCCCGGCACGGTGCCCCACAGCCAGAGGTAGAGCAGGCCGCCGAAGCCCCCGAGGAGGGTCATCACGAGCATGCCGACGCGCACCGGGCCGACCGGCACCCCCAGGTGCGCCGCGAGCCCGCCGCACACCCCCGCGATCACGCGATCGTCGCGCGGTCGGGTGAGCGGGATCCGGTCCATGCTCCCATCCAAGCAGCTGCCTCCGACGTTCGGGGACCCCGGGGCGACGGTTCAGGGACGGATCAGGGTGAACCCCGATGGCGCGGTGCCGGTGGCGGGCGGCAGACTCGAGGCATGGACACGTCACCGGACTCAGAACGCCCCGGCGCCCGCCCCGGCGGACCGCCGCCCGGCAGCGCCTTCTTCGCCTGGCTGCGCGACCTCGGCATCGTGCGCGGCTCGGATCGCTGGTTCGGCGGCGTGGCGGGCGGCATCGCGGCGAAGGCCGGCATCGACCCGCTCATCGTGCGCGGCGTCTTCGTGGTGCTGGCCTTGCTCGGCGGGCCGGGGCTGCTGATCTACCTGACCGGCTGGCTGCTGCTGCCGGACTCGCGGGGCCGCATCCACGTGGAGGACGTCTTTCGCGGCCGGGCGGAGACCTGGGTGCTCATCACCGCGATCGTGATCGCCGCCGCCGTGCTGCTTCCCGCCGTCCTCGGGATCCTGATCCCCGCCGCCACGGGGTTCCCCGTGTTCAGCGTGTGGAGCTGGGATGTCTGGGGCGCCATCGGAGTTCCCGGCTGGGTGACCGCCACGATCGCGTGGCTGTTCTGGATCGCGATCATCGCCGTCGCCGGCATCTGGCTGCGCCGCGTGATCCTGGACCGGGGCCGCGAGAAGAGCGGGCGTGCGGGCGAGGCGCCGTCCGGCGGAGCGGACGAACCGACCGTCGGCGGACCCTCCTCAGGAGCAGCGGGGTCGCCCGCCGCGGACGGACCCGGGCCCTCCGCGACGGACGACGACTCCGCGCAGCGCTTCTCCCAGCGGGCGAACGACTGGGGTCAGCGCGTCGGCGAGCGTGCGAACCGGTGGGGAGAGGAGGTCGGCCGTCAGGCGGACGAGTGGAGCGTGCGCTACGCCGAGCACCACGAGGCCCACAGGCTCGGCGCCGCCCAGACGATCCTCACCCTCGCGCTCGCGCTGCTCGCGGGCGGCCTCACCGGCTTCTGGGTGCTCGGTTTCGAGGCGGAGCCCGCCATCGCGAGCGTCGCATCCGCCCCCCTCGTCGCCGGCCTCGTCGCCGCCCTCGCCGTGCTCGCGCTCTCGCTGATCGTCGCGGGGGTGCGCGGACGGCACACGGGCTGGGTGGGCTTCCTCGCGGCGTGCGGCGTCTTCGCGCTGCTCATCGCGGTCGTGCTCCCCTGGGGCACTCGATTCCAGCCGTTCGGCAACATGCGCGTCGACGGGCTGAGCAGCCCCGGCGCGGTCATCATCGGCGGCAACGCCGACGTCGACCTGCGCTCGCTCGACGCCAACCCGGGCGAGCGGGGCGACCTCGTGGTCTGGCAGCTCGCCGGCAACACGACGGTGACGCTGCCCGAATCGCGGCCCACCGCGGTGCGGGCACGGGTGCTCGCGGGCAACATCAGCGAGCGGGGCACCGAGCGCGACGGCGTGCGGCTCTCCGGTCCCTTCCTGCGCAACGACACGGGAGTGGGGCTGGATCGCGTCGACGACGCCTTCGCAGACGACTCCGTGGTGCACGTCACGGTGTACCTGCTGGCGGGCAACGTCCGGGTCGAAGGGGCCCGGTCGAACGGGCCGGACGAATCGCTCGCCGAGAAGCAGCGGCGGAAGCTCGAACAGGAGATGGCACGATGAGCACGAATCCCGAGACCCCGGACCCGCAGCGGCCGCAGACCTCCGACCGGACGACCGGCCCGATCCCCCGCGAGCACCTCCCACACGATCCGACCGCGCCGATCCTCGGCGCACCGGCGACACCCGCGCCGTCCGCATCGTCCGCATCGGGAGCGCCCGCCCCGGAGCCGCCCGCCCCGGTGCCGCCCGCACCCGAGGCGCCGGCACCCGGGCCGCCCGCCGCCCCCGCACGGCGGCCCGGGACGGCGGGGTCGGCGGCGAGGCGCACCGGACCGCGGACGGGGCCGATCGTGTGGGGCGCGCTGATCCTCGCCTTCTGCGGCTACACCGTGCAACGCGCTTTCGGGGGCGACGGACTCGACACGTCGTGGTGGATCGCCGCGACGGTGATCGGGCTGGGCCTCCTGCTGCTCGGGGTCGGCATCGCCGTGGTGATCCGCAACCGCCGCTGAGCCCGCATCGGCTCGCGACCCGGACCCCGCGCGCCCTACCCTTGAACGCGCGGGATCTCGCGCGTCTGCACGGCGATCCAGTGCAGCGGCACCTGAATGGCGACCCGGGTGCCGCCCCGCTCATCGGGCCCCCACGTAATGCTTCCGCCCAGCTCTCCCTCGACCAGCGTGCGCACGATCTGGGTTCCGAGCCCGTCCCCCACCGTGCCGCCGGGCAGCCCCGTTCCGGTGTCGATGACCTCGACCGCCAGCCGCTCATCGGTGCGGTCGGCCCGGATGAACACGTCTCCCTCCCGCCCCGCGAGGCCGTGCTCGACCGCGTTCGTGACGATCTCGGTGAGCGCGAGCGCGAGCGGCGTGGCGTACTCGGAGGGGAGCTCGCCGAAGACGCCCTCCTTGTGCGGGTGCACCGTGGTGCCGTGCAGGCTCGCGACCTCAGCCGCGAGCCCCAGCACACGATCGAAGACCACGTCGAAGTCGACGATCTGCGAGAGGCCGGTCGAGAGCGTGTCGTGCACGACGGCGATGGCCGCGACGCGGCGCATGGCCTGGCCGAGCACCTGCTTCGCCTCCTCGCTGCGGGCGCGGCGCGCCTGCACGCGCAGCAGCGAGGCCACGGTCTGCAGGTTGTTCTTGACGCGGTGGTGGATCTCCCGGATCGTCGCGTCCTTGGTGATGAGCTCCTGCGCCTGCTGGCGCAGCTCGGTGACGTCGCGCGTGAGCACCACTCCCCCGACCCTCGCGCCGTCGCGGATGACCGGGATCGAGCGCAGCGTCACCGTGCGCCCGCGCACGGTGATCTCGACCCGCTTCGCGACCTTGCCCTGAGCGATGAGGGGCAGCGACTCGTTGGTGTCGAAGTGGCCCTTCATCAGCTCGGCGATGACCTCGGAGAAGTTCTCGCCCTCGATCTCGTCGCGGTACCCCAGCGTGGTGAAGGTGGTCTGCGTGTTGGGGCTCGCGAAGGTCGCGATGCCCTCGGGGTTCAGACGCACGAGCCCGTCCGAGGCACGGGGTGCTCCCTGCTCGCCGCCGCGGGAGCTCCCGGCCGAGGGGAAGAGGCCCTCCTGGACCATGGCGAAGAGGTCTTCGGAGACTTCGCGGAAGGCGGCGCCGATGCGGGACGCCTTCTGCGTATCGGCCACGCTCGTGTGCACGGTGACCACGGCGAAGGGGCCGTGCGCCGCGCCATCGCCGTCCATGCGGCTCACGGAATATGCCGCGAGACGCATGGGATTCTCCTCGTACCACGCGGGCGAGGTCGAGACGACCGGCCGGCCGGTCTCCATGGCCTCGTCGACCAGTTCGCGCCAGTCCTCGCGCAGGAAGTCGCCGATCACATCGCGGTAGAAGAGCGTCACCGATCCCGCGGGGCGGCTATGAGCGACGGCCAGGTAGCCGCCGTCGCCGGCCGGCACCCACAGTACGACATCGCTGAGCGCCAGATCGGCCATCAGCTGCCAGTCGAGCGCGAGCAACTCCAGCCACTCGATCTCCTCCTCGTCCAGAGTCGAGTACTTCGTCGCCAGATTACGCAGAGTCGCCATCGTTCAAGCCTAGATGATCCGCCCCGCGCGGCCGCCTCGCGCCGCTTCGGGGGGACGCACCAAAATAGACCAGATCATAATCGTCCCTTGACGCTAAACAAGAATAGTTTCTTATGGTTATCGCACATGTCCCGCCAAGCTGCAACGCAAGACGACGTGCGACGCCGCTTCATCCCCGGAAGGAACCGCCATGCCCTCCGCCGCAGTGAGCCGCGCCCCGATCGCGCCCGGCAACGCCCCCGCCGCCGGCTGTGCCGACCGGTCGGCCCCCGAGCCCTCGTCGACGGGCCTCCCCCACCTGCGAGTTGTTCCGCACCCCGACCGCTACCTCGATCTGGCGGCCTTCGACACCGGGACGGGGACCGACATCCCCGGGCCGTCGACGGCGACCATTCAGAAGCTCGCGCTCTACGCGTTCGAGGTGCTCGAGGGTTCGCGCTCGATCGCTCAGCTCGGCGGCTGGATCACGCGCGAAGTGGCGAGCGCGCTCCTCGAGAGGCGCGCGGTCCGCACCGAGCGGCGCACCCTGTACCGGGACGCGCGGCGGGTGGTCGCCTGCCCGGGCCCGGCGCACATCGACCGGCCGCTGCCCCACATTCTCGAGGCCACGGTCGTGCTCTACGCGGAGCCCCGCTCGCGGTCGGTGGCGCTGCGGTTCGAGCACAGCGGCGATCGCTGGCGGGCGACCGACCTCACCGTTCTGTAGCCGCGCGGATCCTCGACACCTCGTAGAGCGCCACGCTCGCGGCGATGCCCGCGTTCAGCGACTCGGTCGCCGACGAGATCGGGATCGAGACCACCGCATCGCAGTGCTCCGTGACGAGCCGGGAGAGCCCCTTGCCCTCACTGCCGACCACGAGCACGAGCGGCCGGTCGGCCAGTTCGAGGCCCGGCAGCGCCACGTCTCCGTCGCCGTCCAGCCCCACCACGAACATCCCCTGCTTCTTGAGCTCTTTGAGCGTCTGGGTGAGGTTCGAGGCCATCGCGACGGGGATCCGCGCCGCGGCTCCCGCCGACGTCTTCCACGCGGCGGAGTTGAGCCCCGCCGAGCGGCGCTGCGGAATGATCACGCCCTGACCGCCGAACGCCGCGACCGAGCGGATGATCGCGCCGAGATTGCGCGGATCGGTGACGCCGTCGAGCGCGACGACCAGCGGCAGCTGATCCCGATCGATGATCTCGTCGACCATGTCGAGCGGATGCGCGTACTCGATGGGCGGCACCTTGAGCACGACGCCCTGGTGCACGGTGTCCCGGTCGGTCATGCGATCCATCTCGGGCCGCATGACCTCGAGCACCGGCACGCCGCGATTGGTCGCGAGGCGCAGGATCTCGCGCACGCGGTCGTCCATCTCGATCCGAGCGGCGATGTAGAGCGCGGTCGCGGGAATGCGCGTGCGCAGCGCCTCGAGCACGGCGTTGCGCCCGGTGACGAGCTCGCCCTCGTCCTTCTTCGCGCCGCCGCGCCCGCCGCGCTCGGGGGTGCGACCGGAGCTCGCCGCGTGGCGCTGCTTGGCGGCCTCGTAGCGCTCGCGCGCCTTCTTCGCCTTGTGCGCGGGGTGGTACTCGCGATCCTCGGCCTTGGGCGTGGGGCCGCGGCCCTCGAGCGCCTGGCGCCCCTGGCCGCCCGATCCGACGGCCCGGCCGAGGCCCCTCTTCCGGACCGCGCCGGCGCGGCTCTTCTTGGTACTCATGACAGACTCCAGCGGGTTCCGTTCGGGGTGTCTTCCAGGGCGATTCCCGCGGCCTGCAGCCGGTCGCGGATCGCATCGCTCGTGGCGAAGTCCCTGTTCGCGCGAGCGTCGCGGCGCTGCTCGAGGAGCGCGTCGACGAGCGCGTCGAGGGCACTGCGGGCGGCATCGTCGGCGGTTCCGGATCCCGCGACCCACCCGGGATCACTCGGGTTCAGTCCGAGCACGTCGAGCATGATGCTCACCTGCGCCACGATCTCGGCGGCGGCGAACTCGTCACCGTCGGCGTCGAGCAGCGCATTGCCCTCGCGCACCTTGCCGTGCAGCACCGCGAGCGCCTGCGGAATCCCGAAATCGTCGTTCATCGCCTCGACGAACGCCTCGGGGAGTCGCTCGAGTCGTTCGCGCCAGTCGTACGAGATCACCACCGGCAGAGCCCGTTCTCCAGCTCTCCCCAGGAAACCCTCGATCCTGCCGAACGCGGCCTCGGCCTCGGAGAGCGAGGTCTCCGAGTACTCGAGCACCGAGCGGTAGTGCGCCGACCCGAGGAAGTAGCGCAGCACGATCGGCCTCGCAGTCCCCAGCAGCTCCGAGGCGAACAGCGAGTTGCCGAGCGACTTCGACATCTTCTGCCCGCCGGTGTTGACGAGACCGTTGTGGATCCAGTGCCTCGCGAAGCCGAGACCGGCCGCGCTCGACTGCGCGAGCTCGTTCTCGTGATGCGGGAAGCGCAGGTCGAGCCCGCCGCCGTGGATGTCGAACTCCTCGCCCAGATAGCGGGTGGCCATGGCCGAGCACTCGACGTGCCAGCCGGGACGGCCCCGGCCCCACGGCGACGGCCACGACGCCGAGGCCGGCTCGTGGTCGCGGTGCGCCTTCCACAGCGCGAAGTCGCGCGGATCCCGCTTGCCCACGGGCTCCGAGTCGGCCGCGTCCTCCATCTGGTCGCGTCGCTGGCGGGTCAGCTCCCCGTACGCGGGCCAGCTGCCCGTGTCGAAGTAGACGCTCGCCGAGCCGTCGTCCGCCGGGTAGGCGTGGTCCCGCTCGAGGAGGCGCTCGATGAGCGCCACCATCTCGGCGATGTTCGCCGTGGCGCGCGGCTCGTACGTGGGCGGCAGCACGCCCAGCGCGTCGTATGCGGCGGTGAACTCGCGCTCGACCCGATAGGCGAGCGCCCACCACTGCTCCGTCGATCCCGAGTCCCGCTGCGCCGCACGGGAGTGGTCGAGGATCTTGTCGTCGATGTCGGTGACGTTGCGGATGAGGGTCACCTCGTGGCCGGTCGCCTCGAACCAGCGGCGCATCTGGTCGTACACGAGCGCGCTGCGCAGGTGCCCGATGTGCGGGGCCGACTGCACGGTCGGGCCGCACACGTACATGCCGACCCGGCCGGGCTCGCGCGGCTCGAAGTCGACGACTTCCTGCGCGCGCGAATCGTAGATGCGTTGCTTCACCCTACAAGCCTACCCGCCGGAGGTCGGACGCCGAGCCGTTGGCGTCGCGCCGACGAGCGGTCGAAGGAGTCGTTCGGCTCAGTCGGTCGACCCGCTGAGGAAGAACTGCACGTGCTTAGCGATGCTCACCGCGTGATCGCCGAAGCGCTCGTGGTAGCGGCTGGCGAGCGTCGCGTCGACGGCTCCCATGGGGTTGTCGGCGAGCTTGTCGCTCAGCACCTTCTCGAACACCTTGGCGTGCAGCTCGTCGAGGTCGTCGTCGAGGTCGCGCACCTCGTCGATCAGCGCCGCGTCCTGGGTGCGCAGCAGTTCGACGATCTTGCTCGCCATCTCGACGTCGAGAGCGCCCATGCGCACGAAGATCTTCTTGAGCCCCTTCGGGATCGCGCTCTCCGGGTAGCGGTAGCGGGCCAGCTGAGCGATGTGCTGCGCGAGATCGCCCATGCGCTCGAGCGAGGCGCTCATGCGCAGCGCACCCACCATCAGGCGGAGATCGGAGGCGACGGGCTGCTGGCGCGCGAGGATGTCGATGGTGAGCTGGTCGAGCTCGGCCGTCTGCTCCTCGATCTCATCCGACCCGTCGAACACGCGCTCCGCGACGGAGACGTCCGAGTTGCCGAAGGCCGTCGTCGCGTTCTCGATGGCCTCCTCGACGAGTTCGGCAATCTTCACCAGGCGCTCCTGCACCTCGTGCAGCGACTGCTGAAAGACCTCACGCATGCGCTTTCCTCTCTGGTTCTGGTGTGTCGACGCACCGGCACGGGTGCCGACACGCACCTCAATCAGTCTGTGCGGCCTCGGTGAACCGGGCAGCACCGACAGGTGAACAACAGTTGAACTCTACTCTTCGCGCGAGACCCGCCCCTCTACGATGAGAGGCATGGATCCGACTCTGCTCGTTCTCGCTTCGGCGGGGCTCGGCGTACTGGTCGGAGCGGGCACCGCGCTCGCGATTCAGGGCGCGCGCCGAGCGGGCGTGCGCCGAGCGGCGGAGATGCGCCCCGAGCTGCCCGAGGTGGCCACGGCGATCCTCGACGAGATCGACATCTTCGCGGTGATCCTCGATTCCTCGCTCGCCCCCGTGTATGCGAATCCGACCGCGCGCCAGGAGCGCCACATCAGCGACGACGAGATCCATGACGCGGCGTTCCTCAGCCGCGCGCGCCGGGTGATGTCCACCGGCGTGCCCGACACGCACGAACCGGACCCGGGCGACCCCTCCGACACGGTCAAGATCCATATCGTGCGCCTGCAGCGGCGCTTCGTCGTGATCCTCGCCGAGGATCTGGGCGAGGAACAGCGGGTGAACACGATGCGTCGCGACTTCATCGCGAACGTCAGCCACGAGCTGAAGACGCCGATCGCCGCCATCGGCCTCCTCGCCGAGGCCGTGCAGCAGGCGGCCGACGACCCGGGCCTCGTGCGCGACTTCTCGAAGAGCTTGGTCAAGGAGTCGCGGCGACTCGGCGAGCTGTCGCGGGACATCATCCAGCTCTCGGAGGCGCAGTCCGCGCTGCGGCCCGAGGATCGCGAGGCGGTCTCGCTGCGGGACCTGGTGCGCGGCGAGGTGGAGTCGCACCGCTCCTTCGCCACCCAGCACGGCGTCGAGCTCGTGGTCACGGACGCCTCCGAGCTGGGCCGGGAGGCGATGATCCTCGGCCGCCCCACCTCGCTCGGCTCGGCGATCGCGAACCTGCTCAGCAACGCGATCCGGCACTCCCCCGAGGGCGGGCGCGTGGGCGTGGGCATGTCGTTCGAGCGCAAGAGCTTCGTGGTGACCGTCACCGACCAGGGCGAGGGCATCGCCCCCGAGCACCTGGCGCGCGTCTTCGAGCGCTTCTACCGCGTCGACGGCGCGCGCACTCGCGGCGAGGGCGGCACGGGCCTCGGCCTCAGCATCGCCCGCCACACCATGCGCGCCCACGGCGGCGACGTCGATGTCTGGTCGCAACCGGGCATCGGCTCCAGCTTCACGCTCACCTTCCCGCTCTCCGAGACCCCGGGACCGTCCAAGAGCGCGAAACGAGCCAAGAAGGCGCGCCGGACCGCGCGGGTGAGCGGCGACACCTCGGCGCAGGCCCGACAGACGCCGGAACGGCAGGCGCCGGAACCCCAGAAGGGAGCCCAGTAGTGGCACAGCACATCATGCTCGTCGAGGACGAGGAGTCGATCTCCCGTCCCCTCTCCTTCCTGCTCGAGCGCGAGGGCTACCGGGTCACCGTGGTCGACGACGGCGCCGAGGCGGTGCGGGCGTTCGCCTCCGACCAACCCGATCTCATGCTGCTCGACCTCATGCTGCCGAGCCTGCCCGGCACCGAGGTGTGCCGCACGATCCGCCAGACCTCGCAGGTGCCCATCATCATGCTCACCGCGAAGGACAGCGAGATCGACATCGTTGTCGGACTCGAGCTCGGCGCCGACGACTACATCACGAAGCCCTACTCCACCCGGGAGCTGCTGGCACGCGTGCGGGCCGCGCTGCGCCGGTCGGGAGCCGGCGAGGACGATCGGGGCGACGATCTCGACGGGCAGGTGCTCGACGAGCTCGGGATCCGCCTCGACTCCGAGCGCCACTCCGTCACCGTGCGCGGCGAGGAGATCGCCATGCCGCTGCGCGAATTCGAGCTGCTGGAGATGCTCATGCGGCACTCCGGCCGCGTGCTCACGCGCGGACAGCTGATCGACCGCGTGTGGGGCAGCAACTACTACGGCGACACGAAGACGCTCGACGTGCACATCAAGCGCATCCGCGCGCGCATCGAGGAGCAGCCCTCGAAGCCGAAGCTCATCTCGACCGTGCGGGGCGTCGGGTACCGCTTCGGGTAGGCGCATGGGAAGCGCCCCCGCGGCCCGAGAGGGAACCGCGGGGGCGCTTCGCCGAGGGCTACTCCGCCGCGGCTCCGTCGCCGGCCGTCGACTGGGCTGCTTCCTGGCCCTCGCCGGCCGGCGTCCCCGCGGCCGACCCGTCCTGCCCGCCGGAGCCGGCGGGCAGGACATAGTCGCGGTACTCCGGGAGAGTGCCGTCGAGCACGGGCACCTCGCGCTCCACCTCGGGCGCCCCGGGCGCCTGGAAATAGGCCCTCACGGTTGCGCCGGGCTCGAGGCCGGGGAGCGAAACCAGCACGGGCTTCTCGTCGCCCCCGGGGTCGCCGAAGCTGGTGTTGCCGACGGGCACCGTGAACTCGGCGCGTGCCTGCTGCGATCCCTCGCCGACGAAACTGACCGCCATGTCCTGCGCGTCGCCCGTGCGGTTGACGGCGCCGAACACGACGTTGAAGTTCTCACCGCTCTCGTCTGCGATGAGCATGATGTTGCGCACCTCGACGTTCTTGACGTCGACGTTGATGCCGTCGCTCGGCGCGTACGGCTCGAGCGTGCCCTGCGGTGCGATCAGGCTGCATCCGGTCGCGCCGAGCGCCAGAGCCGCCGCGAGCGCGACTGACGAAGCAATCCGAATCTTCAAGAGGTCCTCCGAGCCGTGTTTCGATCCGCTGAGCTACGCCGCCCTCAAACGAGCACGGTTCGGGATCATCATAACGGGCCTGCCACACGCGATGCAGCTTAGGCAACCCTAACTCCGCAAAAGGGAGGTGTGGTATTCTAGTGGTTGGACTGTAAAGGAGCCACTCGATGCAATTTGAGGTCGGAGAGACCGTCGTCTACCCCCACCACGGCGCAGCCAAGATCATCGAGGTGAGGAAGCGCAAGCTCGGCGGAGAGGAGAAGCTCTTCCTGAAGCTGCAGGTCAACCAGGGCGATCTCACCATCGAGGTACCCGCGGAGAACTGCGATCTCGTCGGCGTGCGCGATGTCATCGATCAGGAGGGGCTCGAGCGCGTGTTCGAGGTGCTGCGCGCACCGTTCACGGAGGAACCAACCAACTGGTCCCGGCGCTACAAGGCGAACCTCGAGAAGCTCGCCTCCGGCGACGTGATCAAGGTCTCCGAGGTCGTGCGCGATCTGTGGCGCCGCGACCAGGAGGTGCGCTCGCTCTCGGCCGGAGAGAAGCGCATGCTCGCGAAGGCGCGCCAGATCCTCGTCTCCGAGCTGGCGCTCGCCGAGAAGACCGACGAGGATCAGGCCTCCGAGGTGCTCGACCAGGTGCTCGCCTCGTAGCAGCTCTGCGCCGAGCGGGGCGGTTCGCGCCTCCGGGGTGCACGCGAGTCTCCGCGACCGTCGGCTGCTACCTCACGGACCCCAGCGACACGGTGAGTTCCGACGCGGCGGCTTTCACCGCCTCACCCATCTCCTGCACCATTGCCGGGGAGAGGCGGAAACTCGGGCCGGCGATACTGAGCGCCGCCACGCGTCTCCCGTCTTCGGCGAGCACGGGCGCGGCGATCACCGTGGAGTCGGCGTCGTCGACCGCGGCCATCACCACGTAGCCGCACTCCGGCACCCGGCCGTCGAGCACCTCACCCGCGGCCGAGCCTGCCGCGGACACCGTGCGTCCCTCCCAGCCGTCGAAGCCGACATGGCGGATCGGCAGCGGACTCTGCACTTCTCGCAGAAAGGTGCAGGTGTTGGCGGGTCCCGGTACGGCCAGATAGCTCGACTCCGAGGTGGTCTCGGTCAATCGCCGCATCACCGGCGCGGAAAGGTCGATCAGATCTTCGGGTCTTGCCGTCTCGGCGGAAACGCGCGACTGGATGAAGCGCCGACCGAGCGAGTACCGCCCATCCGAAGCCCGGGAGACGTATCCCCAGCTCTCGAGAGCGCGCAGCATGCGCAGCGTCGTGCTGGTGGGCAGTCTGCTGGCCCGGGCGAGGTCGCTCAGCGGCAGCGGGCCCTGATCCACGACCAGGGTGAGCACCTCGAGCGCCCGATGCACCGCCTGGGGGCCGAGCGACGCGTCGACCTCCTGCCCCTGACCAGCCGTCGCCTTATCGGCCATCTTCGTTCTCCGTGTCGATCGCCTGCGTTCGGTCATATCGCAGTCTAACCGTCCGACGCTTCGCTCAGTGCGCGCCGGGTGCGGGCGCCTCCGAGGCGTCGACCGCGTCGGCGATCCGGCCGATCAGACGAGCCGCGATCTCCAGGTCCTCGCGCAGATCACGATCGCCGAGATCGTCCGGCAACTCGTCTGCGATCTCGAGCAGCCGAACGAGTGCGGCGGAGACTCCCGTCGTCGCAGCTCCCTGCAACCGCAGGGCGCGCACGGCGACCACGATCTCGCAAGCGACCATGATCTCGTATCCGTCGAGTGCGCGTTGCAGTTTGCTCAGCGCGGTCGGGGCGAACGTCGCGTCATCCTCGATGCCGCACGAGAGCACCGCGCTGTGCGTCGACACCGGCGCGGCGGCGGCGAGCACCTCCCCCATCGCGCTGGCCGAGACGTACTCGACGATCATCGTGCCCGAGCTCGCTCCCGGTTCGGGCGCGAGAAAGCGCGGGAGTCCGGAGAAGGCATCGTCGTTGATGAAGCGCAGCCTCCCGAGCACGAGCGAAGCCGTCTGCGCGAGCGCGATCGCCGTGGCATCGAGCTCGTGCGCCAGCCAGTTCTCGAGGAAGGCGCCGTGATGCACCGCGATCCCCTGCTCGGCGAAGAACCGCGGGTTCTCCTGCGAACTGCTGACCAGCGTCTCGATCGACTCGCCGAGGCGTTGCGTCGCGCTCGTGAGCACGCTCATCGCCGGTAGGAAGCCCCGGTAGGCGAACGGGTCCTGGATGCGGACGGCGTCCCACGCCTGCTCTCCGAGGACACCCGCGAGCCGGGAGGCCGTCCGGGCCGCCGTCGGACTCCCGACCGCCAGAGCCGCCTCGGCGGAGAACGCCGAGGCGTTGGCACGAGCTGCGGCGGCGGAGAACGCGAAAGCCGCGATTCCCGCGTCCGCGAGTGCGGCGAGGCGAGCGCAGGCGAGCGCGGCTCCGCCGAGCGTCAACGCGCTCGAGCTCATGAAGGGGAGCGCGCTATCGGCCCGAATCGGCCCGATCGGCTCGAAGCCCTCGCCGCTCGTGGGGCGCTCTCCGACCAGGGCGAGCGCCGTGCCGGCCAGCGCCGACAGATCGGCCGTACCGATCCCGCCGTATCGGCGCACCTCGGGCAGGCTCCCGCTCACGAGCATGCGCTCGAGCCCGTCGATCAGCACGGGGTCGATCCCCGAACCGGGGTGCAGGAGCTGATTGAGGCGCACCACCAGCATCGCACGAGTGGTCTCGGAGTCGAACGGGGGTCCGGCGTCCACGGCGTGACTCCGCAGGAGGTTCATCCCGTGCGCCACGGGGTCGCTCGAAGCGGCGGACGACCGATTCGCTCCGACCCCCGTCGAGCGCCCGTAGACCGGCTGCTCCTCCGCGATCCTGTTCGCCTGGTGATAGTAGTTCTCGATCTCGGCGCGCGCCGGGCCCGAGACCCGCACTGCAGCACCGCGCGCGATAGCCGCGACATCGTGAACGGTAAGTCTGCTCGGGAGTGTGTACGTCATCTGCCCCTGCCGTCGTGTTCGGGAGTATTGCAACTTTCTCCCTACTTTATTACTCTATAAAAAACATAAATTCCACTAGTTGAAAATAGTTGAGTATTGCGGCCTCGGAGCCCCCTCGTACACCTCGATGCGCCGACGCAGAGATTACGGAGACGAAGTTGTCACCCCACACCACGAGCAACAACACCGCGCATTCAGACGCGACCGCAGCGCGGCACGGATCGTGCGCGCACCGAATCGAGGAGACAGAACGCGCATGATCGAGTTCATCGACGTCGTCAAGACCTACGACAACGGCACCACGTCCGTCGCCGACCTCTCGTTCGTCGCCCCGACGGGCAAGATCACCGTGCTCGTCGGCCCCTCGGGGTGCGGCAAGACCACGACTCTGCGCATGGTGAACCGCCTGATCGAGCAGACCTCCGGGTCGATCCTGCTGGGCGGCGAGGACAACGCGAAGACCGACACCATCCGCATGCGGCGCAAGATCGGCTACGTTATCCAGAACGCAGGCCTCTTCCCGCACCAGACGGTGATCGACAACGTCTGCGCGGTTCCCTATCTGAACAAGAGCGACAAACGCAGCGCCCAGGCCCGGGCACTCGATCTCCTCGAGCTGGTGGGCCTGGACCGCAGCTACGGCTCGCGCTACCCATGGCAGCTGTCGGGCGGGCAGCAGCAGCGCGTGGGCGTCGCCCGCGCCCTCGCGGCCGACCCTCCCTACATGCTCATGGACGAGCCGTTCAGCGCGGTCGATCCCATCGTGCGCAAGCAGCTGCAGGCCGAGTTCCTGCGCATCCAGGGCGACCTGGCCAAGACCATCGTCATGGTCACCCACGACATCGACGAGGCGCTGAAGCTCGGCGACCGGATCATCGTGCTCAAGGAGGGCGGAGTCCTCGCCCAGATCGGCTCGCCCGCCGAGATCCTCGCGAACCCCGCGGATCAGTTCGTCGCCGACTTCCTCGGCGAGTCGCGCGGCTACCACGCGCTGAACTTCGAGCGCATCTCGAGCCTCGATCCCGAGCGCACGCCGTCCGTTCAGCTCGAAGCGCCGGTCGCTGTGCGCGACGACGCCTGGGTGGTGGTCTGCGACGCCCTCGAGAAGCCGGTCGCTTGGGCCCGCGCCGAGGGCGGAATCGTAGCGACCGACCGGTTGAGCCCCACCACCCCGGTCTCCCACGATCACGGCAGCTACCGCGAGCTGCTCGACGCCGCGCTCTCGAGCCCCGCCGGGCGCGCCGTGGTGGTCGACGGCGGCGGGCGGTACATCGGCACGCTCGGTTCCGACGCGGTCATCCGCAGTGCGGTCGACGCCCTCGCGGAGGAGCGGCGCGCATGAGGCTCGACTGGATCATCGGCAACGCGGATCAGATCCTCCAGCTCACCGTCGCGCACCTCTGGCTGACGCTGCTGCCGACGCTGATCGGGTTGCTCCTCTCGATCCCGCTCGGCTACCTCGCCTTCACGCACCGCCGGCTCTACCCCCTCATCGTCGGCGGCACGAGCCTCTTCTACACGATCCCCTCGCTCGCGCTCTTCATCCTGCTGCCGAAGGCGCTGGGCACCAAGATCCTCGATCCGATGAACGTCGTCGTCGCGCTCATCATCTACACCGTCGCCCTCCTCGTGCGCGTGGTCGCCGACGGACTCGGCTCGGTCTCGCCCGACGTAGTCAAGGCCGCGCAGGGCGTCGGCTTCACCCGCGCCCAGACCTTCTTCAGGATTCAGCTGCCCATCGCGGTGCCCGCCATCCTCTCCGGTCTTCGGGTGGTGGTGGTCTCGAACATCTCGATCGTCACCATGGCCGCCGTGATCGGCATCGCGCAGCTCGGTTCGCTCTTCACCATGGGATTCACGAGGCGCCTGTTCGTTCCGATCATCGTCGGTCTCGTGGTGTGCCTGCTGCTCGCACTGGTACTCGACCGGCTGCTCGTGCTGCTCGGCAAGGTCGTCACGCCGTGGAGCCAGAAGGGAGCCCTGTAATGGATGTTCTTGGATGGCTCACCGATCCCGCCAACTGGAGCGGCGCCGGATCGATCCCCTACCAGGCGCTCATGCACCTGTTCTACTCGCTGATCGCCCTCATCGTGGCCGTACTGATCGCGACGCCACTCGGCATCTTCGTGGGACACACCGGCAGAGGCGAGAGCCTGATCATGGGATCGGTCAACGCGATGCGAGCCCTGCCAACACTCGGTCTCCTGATCCTGCTGGTGCTCGTGATCTCACCGGTGTTCAGCAGCAACCTGGCTTTCGTGGTCCCCTCGCTCATCGTGCTCGTCCTGCTCGCCGTTCCGCCGATCCTCAGCGGAGTGGCCAGCGGCATCCGGGCCATCGACCGCTCGGTCATCGACGCGGCGCGAGGCATGGGCTTCTCGACGGCGCGGATCATCTGGAAGGTCGAGATCCCCTGCGCGCTCCCGCTCGCCCTCTCCGGGATCCGCGGCGCCACCCTGCAGATCGTCTCGACCGCGACGGTCGCCGCCTACGTCTCGCTCGACGGCCTCGGACGGTTCATCATCGACGGCCGGGCCGGCAACGACTACGCCGAGATGGCCGGCGGCGCGATCGCGCTCGCGGTGCTCGCGATCCTGCTCGAGCTGGGCTTCGCGGCTCTGGGTCGCGTGCTCGTCTCGCCCGGTCTCACCCGCCGCGCCAGAGCGCAGGCTCCGACGCCCCTCGACACCGAGACCGCGGTGCTCAGCCTGACCCGTTCCTAAGCCCTCCGACAGAACCACCACTCGAAAGGACCCCCATGCGCAAGAAGCTCCTGCTCGCCGGGATCGCGGCCGCGGCCGCGATCGTCCTCACCGCCTGCTCCGGCAACGACCCGATGAGCTCCGACACGGGCGGCGCCGGCGGAGACCCCGGCAAGATCATCGTCGGTTCGGCCGACTTCGCCGAAAGCCAACTGCTGGCCACGATCTATTCACGGGCGCTGCAGAACGCCGGCGTCGAGGTCGAGGAGAAGCTCAACATCGGCAGCCGCGAGGTGTACCTCCAGGCGCTGCGCGACGGTTCGATCAACCTGCTGCCCGAATACAACGGCTCGCTGCTGAAGCAGCTCGACAACGATGCCGACTCGAGCGATCGCACCGGCATCCGCGCCCAGCTCGACACATTGCTCGCGCCCGAGGGCATCATCGTGCTCGACGAGGCGGAGGCCGAGAACGCCGATACGCTCGTGGCCGTTTCCGATGTCGCCGCCCAGTACGGCCTCGTCAGCATCTCCGACCTGGCACCGATCGCGCAGAAGCTCACGCTCGCCGGCCCCGCGGAATGGAAGTCGCGCTTCGAGGGCGTGCCCGGCCTGCAGGAGGTGTACGGCCTCGAGTTCGAGGAGTTCAAAGTGCTCGATGCGGGCGGCCCGCTGACTCTCGCCGCGCTGCAGAACGGCCAAGCCCAGGTCGGCGACATGTTCAGCTCCGATCCCGCGATCGCGGAGAACGGTCTTGTGGCGCTCGTCGACGACAAGGGGCTGTTCCCGCCGGCCAACATCCTGCCCGTGATCCGCGAAGAAGCAGCCACCGAGAAGGTGAGGACGGTGCTCAACCGTATCTCGGCAACGCTGACCACCGAGCAGCTGATGCGGATGAACGGACGAGTGGCCGCCGGTGACGATATCGGGACGATCGCCGACGACTGGTTGAGCGAACAGGGTCTCTGAACCCGGCGCCTCGCCTCGGAACGACCACGCGAAAGGGCGCCTCGCGGGGGCCCGCGACGACGCGGCTCGGATCCCCGGGCAGCCGATGCACGCGGCCGTTCTGCATCGGCGCCCGGCCCGCGGGTACGCTGGGCCCATGAGCTCGTCAGCACTCGCGAACGAATCGGCCGGGACAACACCGCATCAGCTCGCCGCGCTGGGGGTGGTGCTGGTCGGGGCGGGGAGAGGCGAACGGCTGGGGGCCGATCAGCCCAAGGCCTTCGTCGAACTGCACGGCCGCACCCTCGTGGAGTTCGGGATCGGCGTCGTCACCTCTCTGCCGCACGCCGGGCACCTGGTGGTCGTCGTGCCGGAGTCGCACGCGGCGCGCGCCCTCGAACTCGTGGAGCTCGTACTGCCGCCGGGATCCCCGTGGGAGGTCTCCGTGGTTCCGGGCGGACGCGAGCGCCACGAGTCGGTGCGATTCGGCCTCGACGCGCTACCGGATACGGTCGACACCGTGCTCGTGCACGACGCCGCGCGTCCCTTCGCGAGCGCGGCGCTCTTCGAGCGCGTCATCGCCGAGGTGCGCCGCACCGGCGGCTCCGTGGTGCCCGCCCTGCCCGTCGCGGACACCCTGAAGCGGGTCGACGACGAGGGGGTCGTGCACGAGACGGTGGATCGGGCCCCGCTCGTCGCGGTGCAGACCCCGCAGGGCTTTCTCCGCGAAACGCTCGCCGCCGCGCACGTCACCGACGAGCTGCAGTCTGGCGCAGACCCGTCGGCCCGCCCGCCGACCGACGACGCCGAGGTGGTGCAGCGGGCCGGCGGCCGGGTGCGCACGGTCGCCGGCGAGCTCCGAGCGCACAAGCTCACCACGCCCGCCGACCTGGCGATCCTCGAGTACTTCCTCGCCGCGAACGTGCTGGGCCTGGAGGACGACGCGTGATCCGAATCGGCACCGGCTTCGACGTGCACGCCTACGACGCCGGGTCACCGCTGCGCCTCGCCGGCCTCGACTGGCCGGGCGAGCCGGGGCTCTCGGGGCACAGCGACGGCGACGCCGTCTGCCACGCGGTGGTCGACGCGCTGCTCTCGGCCGCGGGGCTCGGCGACATCGGCGGGCTCATCGGCGTGGACGAGCCGGACACCGCGGGCGCGGCGAGCGCGGGTTTCGTGCGAGTCGCGATCGCGAGGCTCGCCGAGCACGGCTGGCGCCCCGTCAATGTCTCGGTGCAGATCGTGGGCGAGCGCCCGCGCTTCGCGCCCCGGCGCGAGGAGGCTCAGCGCGCCATGTCCGGGCTCGTCGGGGCTCCCGTGAGCATCGGGGCCACGACCACCGATCGCCTCGGCTTCACGGGCCGCGGCGAGGGCCTGGCCGCGATCGCGACGGCCCTGATCGAGCGCGCACCGACCGAGTAGACGATCGACGCCCAGGAGGACGAAGATCGGCAAATCGTCCTCCTGGGCGTCGATCGCCCGTCCAACCGGTGCGCGTCGGGAACCGGTGGATCAGCGATACGCACCGACCAGGCGCACCGCGCCGCCGTCGACGCCCTTCGCGCCCTGCTCGAAGCCCTCGAGGTCGCGCGCCGCGGTGGAGACGACGCCGGCCACCCAGGTCTCGAGCCCCTCGGCGGTGAGCGCTGCGGCGACCCGCGGCGCCCGATCCGGATCGACCACCGCGAGCATGCCGATGCCCAGGTTCCACGCGCCCTCGAGCGACTCGAGTGCGTGGCCGCCCATCTCGGCGAGGTGCCGGAACACCGGAAGCGGCGACCAGGTGCCGCGATCCAGCTCGACCCACGCCCCTCGGGGCAGTACCCGGGCGAGGTTGGCCGCGATCCCGCCCCCCGTGACATGGCTGAGCACGTGGATCGCGCCGTCGAGCGCGGGGTCCTCGAGCACCCGCAGCAGCGGCGCCGTGTACAGCGCGGTGGGCGTCAGCAGCGCCTCGCCGTAGCTCGCACCGAGCTCCTCGCTGCGGTCGCCGTACCCGACGCCGCGGTCTGCGAGGATGCGGCGCACCAGGGAGAATCCATTGGAGTGCAGGCCCGAGGCGCCCATCGCGAGCACGACGTCGCCGTCGGCGACGCGGGCGGGCCGCAGCATCCGGTCGGCCTCGACCACGCCCGTCGCGGCGCCCGCCACGTCGTACTCGTCGACGCCCAGCAGGCCCGGATGCTCCGCGGTCTCGCCGCCGACCAGCGCGGTGCCGGTGGCCTCGCAGGCCTCGGCGATGCCGCGCACGATGTCGGCGATGCGCTCGGGCACCACCCTGCCGCAGGCGATGTAGTCGGTCATGAAGAGCGGCCTGGCGCCCACCACCACGATGTCGTCGACGACCATCGCCACGAGGTCCTGACCGATCGTTTCGTGCTTGTCGACGGCCTGCGCGATCGCCACCTTGGTGCCCACGCCGTCGGTCGACGAGGCGAGCAGCGGACGCCGGTAGCCGAGCAGCGCCGACGCGTCGAACAGGCCCGCGAAGCCGCCGACGCCGCCGAGCACCTCGGGCCCGTGGGTGCGGGCGACGGCCGACTTCATCAGCTCGACGGCGAGGTCGCCGGCGGCCGTGTCCACCCCGGACCGGACGTAGGCTGAGAGGGCGCTGTTCGAGGGGTTTTCGCTCACCCGGTCAGTCTACCCACCCCGCTCCCGGCCCGGCCCCCGGGGAGCGCAGAGCGGGCGGGCGGAGAGCAAGCCGACGGACAGCGGCGTGTGGGACACTAGAGGTCGCGTCTGTTCGACGTCTCACCCCATCCTGCAGGGAGCGAACACAACAGTTATGTGCGGCATCGTCGGTATCGTCTCGTCCGAGCCGGTCAACCAGCAGATCTACGACAGCCTGCTCCTGCTGCAGCACCGCGGTCAGGACTCGACGGGCATCGCCACGCTCGACGGCGACTTCTTCCACATGGTGAAGGCGAGGGGCCAGGTGCGCGAGGCCTATCGCACCCGCGACATGCGCAGCCTGCTCGGCAACGTCGGCCTCGGGCACGTGCGCTACGCCACCAAGGGGTCCGCGGCGGCCGAGCAGGAGGCGCAGCCCTTCTACGTGGGCGCCCCCTACGGGATCATCCTGGTGCACAACGGCAACCTGACGAACACGCGCGAGCTCACCGCCGACCTCTACAACGTCGACCGCCGCCACCTCAACACCCACTCGGACACGGAGCTGCTGCTCAACGTGCTCGCCAACGAGCTGCAGGCCGGCATCACGGGCCTCTCGCTCGACAAGAGGCAGGTGTTCGACGCGGTCGCGCGCGTGCACGAGCGGGTCGAGGGATCCTACGCCGCGATCGCGCTCATCGCGGGCTACGGGCTGCTCGCGTTCCGGGATCCGTACGGCATCCGCCCCCTGGTGCTCGGCCGGCGCACCGGCGGGAACGGGCAGGACGAGTGGGTCGTGGCCTCAGAGTCCCTGGTGCTCGAGTCGGGCGGTTACGAGGTCGTGCGCGACGTGGAGCCGGGCGAGGCTATCCTCATCTCGCCCGACGGCTGGATGTACTCGCAGCAGTGCGCGACGGATCCGCGTCTGGTGCCGTGCGCCTTCGAGTACGTCTACCTGGCCCGCCCCGACTCGGTGCTCGACGGCATCTCGGTGTACGACGCGCGGCTGCGGCTCGGCGACGTGCTCGCCGAGGAGATCGCGGAACGACTGCAGGGCGTCGACATCGACGTGGTCATGCCGATCCCGGACTCGGCCCGCCCCAGCGCCATGCAGGTCGCGCAGAAACTCGGCATCGAGTACCGCGAGGGCTTCTTCAAGAACCGCTACGTCGGCCGCACCTTCATCATGCCGGGGCAGGCCGTGCGCAAGAAGAGCGTGCGCCAGAAGCTCAACGCGATGAGCGTGGAGTTCAAGGGCAAGAACGTGCTCATCGTCGACGACTCGATCGTGCGCGGCACGACCTCGCGCGAGATCGTGGAGATGGCCCGTGCCGCGGGGGCCAAGTCCGTCACCTTCGCCTCGGCCGCCCCGCCCGTCGTGTACCCGCACGTGTACGGCATCAACATGCCCTCGCGCAAGGAGCTCATCGCGCACGGGCGCACCACCGACGAGATCGCCGCCGAGATGGGCGCCGACCACCTCATCTACATGAGCGTCGAGGGCATGAACCGCGCGATCCTGGCGGGACAGGACCGCGTCACCGAGCTCGAGCAGAGCTGCTTCACCGGCGAGTACATCGCGGGGAACGTGAGCGAGGAGTACCTCAGCTGGGTGGAGGCCACCCAGGAGAGCTGAGGATCCCGGCCTCGCACAGAGATCCGCCCGGGTGCTCGCGACTCGGATCGTTGAGTCGTGAGCACCCGGGCGGATTCACGCGTGCCCGATGCGGTGCCCGCGGGCCTACGCCCGGGGCTTGTCGGTGCGGCCCTCGTCGTCGCCGCTCGACCCGTCATCGTCGGAGCTGGGCGGCACGGCGGGCAGGTCCGGGGAGTTCGACGGCCCGCTCTGAGGCGCGGGCGGCACGGCGGGCAGGTCGGGTGAGGCGGAGGGAGCCGACGGAGCCGGGGGCACGGCGGGCAGATCCGGGGAGCTCGCCTGCGGCTTCGGAGCCGGAGGAGCCGCGGGCGGAGCGGGCGGAGCCGACTCCGCGGCGTCGCTCTGCGCGGTACCCGCCTCGCCGTCGTTGCGCACCTCCTTCTTGAGGATGCGCATCGACTGCCCGAGGCTCTTCGCCAGACCCGGGAGCTTCGGCGC